>NZ_CP066370.1:2924220-4386330 GCF_016406325.1 Shewanella putrefaciens
ACACAGTAACGTCTAATTCTTGCCCTGGTTTTATAAACGCTGGCATATCAGCGTGTACAGCCACTACAGCTACGTTTTTGATTTTAGGTCTAAAATTATCAGGTAAATTGATCCCGAAATTTTTTAGCATCGTTGTGAAGGTTTGCTCGGTGTAATTGGTTTTCTCACCAGTACCAGGCAAACCAACGACCAAACCATAACCAATTAATTGGTTACTGCGAACACCTTGAACATTGGCAATATCTTTGATTCTCTCTGCCTGACTAGGTAGAGAGAATATCAGTATGGCAAGTGCGATAATCCGTTTAAATCTCATGATTTGACTCCTCAGAAAGGCCACCAATCGCTCATAAAGAACTGGCTCAACCAACCGACTTTTTGAGCATCTGCAAAGGTGCCTGTGCCACTGTATTGGATACGGGCATTAGCCATACGTGTTGAATCTATTGTGTTATCAGGCTTGATGTCCTGTGAACGGACAATACCTGTAACGCGAATAAACTCATCACCATTATTAATAGAAATCCACTTCTCACCACGCACTACTAAGTTACCGTTATTAAGTACTTGCATGATATTGGCGGAGATACTGCCATCAAGACTGTTACTTTGATCAGCATCGGACTCGCGTTTAGTATTCATACTGTCTTTGTAACGCAAATCTAAAGGCACACCGGCGACAGAGATATTGCTTCCAGCGGCATAGATAGGATCTAAACTCATATCAGATCCTTTCTTGATCTGATTGCCCGCACTCTTTTTCGCCTGAGTCGCTTCCTTTAAGACGATGGTGATAATGTCACCCACTTTGTGGGCTCGAATATCAGAATACAAACTCGCCGCTTGACTATCCTGATAAATAGAGCCCGTTGCGGCAATTTTTGTCGGGGGAGCTTCTGGATAAACGGGTGCATAAAAAGGATCGTCAGCAATCGGCTTTTTTTGTGTCGAGCTGCAAGCACTCAGCAGAAGGGCTGCGGCCAATATGAAATATCTAGCCATGATATGTGCCTCTATAGGTTCTGATTCACATACGCCAACATTTGATCTACCGCTGAAATCACTTTGGAGTTCATCTCATAGATACGCTGGCTTTCGATAAGATTAACAAGCTCTTCAGTCACATTGACGTTGGAGGTTTCTAGTGCTCCCTGCCGAATAGCTCCCATCCCATCCAATGAAGCGGTGCCTTGAATAGGCGTACCACTCGCCCCGGTTTCTGTGTATAGGTTTTGGCCCATAGGATCGAGACCTGATGGGTTAATAAAATCCGTCATACTGAGCTGACCAACCACTTGGTTTTCGGCGGCTCCTGCCGTTTTTACTGACACTTCACCTTCTGCAGAAACGGTAATACTGGTTGCATCTTCAGGAATCGTAATCGCAGGTTGCAGTACATAACCTGATCCTGGCGTTACAATTTGCCCTGTATCATCTAATGTAAATTGACCATTACGGGTATAGGCAGTGGTACCGTCGGGTAGCTGTATCTCAAAAAAACCAGGTCCCTCAATCATCAAATCCAATGAGTTATCCGTTGTTAACATATTGCCTTGGGTAAACATTTTTTGTGTGGCGACCACTTTTGTACCCGCACCAATGTTTAATCCATTGGGTAACTTAGTGTTTGATGCACTAATCCCTCCCGCTTGGTTAACAGTTTGATATAACAAATCTTCAAATACCGCTCGACTCTTCTTGTAACCAACAGTACTGGCGTTGGCAACGTTGTTTGATATCACCGCAATATCTGTTTGCTGCGCGTCTAAGCCAGTTTTACTAATCCATAACGCCGGATGCATAATCTATCTCCTAACTAATACGCATTAATGAAGATGAAGCACGGTCAATTTCTTCCGCGGTTTTCATCATCTTGACTTGCATTTCAAACTGACGTTGTAATTCAATCAAAGACACCATCTCATCGACTGGATTGACGTTACTGCCTTCTACTGCACCACTTTCCACGGCGACATTAGGGTCTGCTGGAGCATCGTTACCTGACACAAGTCTGAATAAACCATCTTCGCCACGCATCATCTGGGCATTACCAGGATTGACCAGTTTAAGTCTGCCAACCTCTTCGATAACCTCTGCGGTAGCACCTTGAGGACGAACAGAAATAATCCCATCCTGGGAAATAGTCACTTTATCTATGGGTAACGGCAGTACAATTGGCCCGGCATCTCCCATCACCGGATTACCTCGGTCGTTATGCAAGAGACCTGTCGCATCAAAACTCAAGCTGCCAGAGCGGGTATAAGCCTCTGCCCCATCTTTTGCCTGCACAGCAAACCAACCATCGCCCTTAATGGCAACGTCAAGATCTCGTCCTGTCGTCTTAATTGGGCCTGAACGAAAATTAGCAGACGGAGTTTCGATCATGGCAAACACCCGTGTTGGTAATCCTTCTCCAAAGGCTTGCATTGATCTTGCCTGCGCCATATCAGACTTAAAGCCATCGGTATTCGCATTGGCTAAGTTATTGCCTCGTAAGGCCAACTCATGCATATTTTGCTTAGCCCCACTCATGGAGATATATAGGAATTTGTCCACAGACTGCTCCGTCAAATTTTCTACCTGACAATAGCAAAGCAAGCATCATGCCAACAAAGCAAGCATCTAACTTATTGATTAACTGAGAATAGGAGAAAGAATAGCGGAGGAGTACAGTAAAGAGGCTAAGTGTTGCCGCAGGCGGCAACACTTAAAATAAGTGTCAAAACTAGCGGATCTGCAGCACGGTTTGTTGCAAGGTGTTATTAACTTCCAAAGTACGTGAGTTCGCTTGGAAGTTACGCTGCGCAGAAATCAAATCCACCAACTCGGTCGTCAAATCAATATTCGATTGCTCTAACGCAGAAGAACTGAGACTACCAAATGTGCCACTATTTGCTTCACCCGCTAATGCGGGACCCGAATTTAGACTCGCCTTCCAAGAGGTATTACCCACTTGAGTCAATCCTTGTTCATTAGCAAAACGCACCAAAGCAACACGCGCTAAAGGCACGGTCGAACCATTTGAGTAGCTAGCGGTGATTAAACCATCAGCACCAATTTCAACATTGGTTAAACGGCCCACAGTCGTACCATCTTGGGTCAATTCAGTGGCAGCAAAGGGAGCCGAATACTGGGTCGGTGCATTAAATTTTACAGTCAAACTTTGAGTGCCATCCGCACCTGGGCCTAGAACACCAGCACCACCAACACCAAGTGTTTCAGTGGTTACGATGGCTGGATCACTTCCCGTATAAACCCCGACAGAGTTAAACTTCAATACCGATCCACGCCATCCACCAGCCGTTTCCGCTGTACCGGTTGAGTCAGGAACCCCATCACCATCTGTATCAGTTTGGTAAGTACCAGCAGCGCCAGCGACATCAACTTGTTTACCATCAACAGCATAGTAAGCGACCCAATTGTTTTCGCCGTTGTGCGCCCCATTAGTGGGCTTAACAAAATAAGTGGTCATGATATGTGGCTCACCCAATGAGTCATAAATCGTCATTGAGGTGACACTGGTATACGTTTTAGGATCTGTCGGATCGAACGCAGCGGGATCGAGTGACCCCTCTTTAGCATTTAAATTCATCTGAAAACTGACATTCTCAGTCTTTACTGGGCTACCTGCGGTATCGGGGATTTGAACAGGTTTAGCAGTCGTTAAACTGACAGACGTTGAGTTCCCTTCTTTATCAACGGGAAAGGTTTGCAAGTAGTTACCAGATGAGTCAACCATATAGTTACTCGCATCAACTTTAAATGCACCAGCCCGAGTATAGGAAAAATCTAATGTGCCAAGCTCTGAAGATGTGACAAAAAAACCACCACCTTTAATCGCCAAATCCAGAGAGTTATTCGTTAACTGTAAACTTCCTTGATGGAATTGCTGAGCCACTTGACTCGTTGCAACACCGCCACCAACGGCCGTTTTAGAATTAGAGAAAATTGAATTAGCGTACACATCCGCAAATTCGGCACGTGACTCTTTAAAACCAATAGTATTTGCGTTAGCAATGTTGTTCGCAGTCGTGTTTAAATCTTTCTGCGCAGCCGAAATGCCACTCAATGCAATGTTAAACGACATAATTCACCTCTACATTTGACTCAATTCAATTGTGGACGAGTAGCGTCCATTTTAGATACTGACAATATTAAGTTTCGGACACTGACAACACATCAGAAAGTTTAAAGGCCATACCACCACGTAGGTTTAAAATTGCACCAGTACTTGCGGTACCTAAAGAAACGCTACTGACATGTGCATAGGTGGATACAGCTAACTGTTGAGATTTACCGTCAACTAACCCACTGGCTTTAATCGAATAGTTACCTGTGACAACAGGCTGACCATTCTTATCTAATCCATCCCAATTGACGTCGATATTACCGCCTTTACTACCATCAACATTAAATGTGGTAATCACTTGTCCTTTTTCATCCTCAACCCGCACATTGATCACTGGAATTTTTTCCGTTGTACTAATCACCCCTTTCATCGAAGGATTTTCACTAGAAACGTATCCAGTATCAGTGGGAAGTAGCACTTTTCGTCCGACAAGCCCCGATGCTTGTAACGCTTGGCTCGATGTCATTACGCTATTTAGATTAACAATTTCTTTATTAAGCTTAGAGATGCCATCTACCGTAGAGAAAGAAGCCATTTGAGCAATCATCTGGTCATTATCCACAGGCTTAAATGGATCTTGCATGGATAATTGTTGACTTAATAACGAGAAAAAATCTTCTTGTGTCAACTGCTGACTTTTCGCTTCAGGCACGATTGACTCTGTTGGTAAACGAAGACTATCCAAAAAAGGATTTCCCGTTGTCGAGTTCGTTGTTACTGCACCCGATTGACTCTTAGTTTGAGTCGTTTGCGTTGACGCTTGATCAACTTGATTAATGAGGCTCACAGCTTACCTCCTAAATAACGCATGTTATTTACCCATCCCAAGTGTTTGTTGCAGCATTGATTTTGCGGCTTCAGCGACTTGAACATTCATTTGATATGAGCGAGAGGCAGAAATCATATCTGCCATTTCTTCCATGACATTTACATTCGGTTTATAAATAAAGCCATCGGCATCCGCCATAGGATGATCTGGTGAATACTCTTTGAGTAAGGGTTTATCACTTTCTACTATCCCCCTTACCGTTACCCCTTGAGAGGTTTGCTGTTGGCTCTGTGCTTTAGCCATTTCAGCTTCAAAAATAGGATGACGAGAACGGTAAGTTTTATCGATACTGCTTGAAACTGAGTCAGCATTTGCAATATTACTGGCCGTAGTGTTAAGCCTTACCGATTGTGCTGACATTCCAGAGCCAGCGACATCAAAAATGCTAAATAAACTCATGATTAATCCCCTCTTAGTGCTTTTTTCATGCCACTAAACTTACTATCCAAAAACCCCAGTGACATTTGATATTCGAGGGCATTTTGCATAAAGGCAGATTGTTCCTGTTGAATATCAACAGTATTACCATCACCAGTATCAGGTTGATTTGGAACACGAAATTTAACATATTGGCCCGTTAATTCCGCTAAACCAAAGTGCCGTTCATGATCTGTGATATCGAGATGATTACGCTGTTGCTGTTGGCTACGAGCGGCTTGCATCGCAGCAGAAAAATCGACATCACGGGCTTTATAATGTGGCGTATCGGCATTTGCGATATTACTTGAAATCACTTCAGCCCGTTCAGCACGTATGCCTAAAGTGTATTGATGCACACCCAATGCATTATCGAAATTGATCGCCATAAAATTGCCTCCATAGTGTCACTCGCAGGAATAAAGCAATTCATGTGCCAAAAAGAAGATAATAGCGGTAAACAGTGGTGGCAGGTAAAAATAGCGGCAAAAAATTACCGACATAAGTCGGTAATTTTCAATTAAATAAGCTAGTTAAGTCTTTTTCTGATAATAAATCCCAGGATTACAACGCACCATATCAAACTCATCGGTTAAGCCTGCAATCGATTCTGAAGCCCCTAAAAACAAAATCCCTTTTGGATTAAGAGCGGCAGCAAATTGCCGCAAAATTTTGGCTTTTGCCTCTGGCGCAAAGTAAATTAGCACGTTACGGCAAAAAATAATGTCAAATTTACCTAGCAAAGTATAACTTTCAAGCAGGTTATGAGCTCTAAAGTTAACGAGTCGCTTAACATTATCCTTCAGCTTCATATTGCCAGAAGGTAATGCATCAAAAAACTGACGCTTACGCTCATCCGATAAGCCCCTTGCTAAAGCTAAGCTGTCATATTCAGCATTTTTACAACGCTCTAGCATTGAGGGAGATAAATCTGTTGCTTGAATTGTTGCACCGCCAGCAAGGGCACCCGGTTTTTTCTGCTGATATTCCAAAATGGTCATCGCCAATGAGTAAGGCTCTTGCCCAGATGAGCAAGCTGCAGACCAAATTTTCAATGGACGACCTAAGCGGCTGTACTCTGGAAGTAAAACATTATTTAGCAATTCAAATGGGTAACGATCACGAAACCATAAAGTTTCATTTGTCGTCATTGCATCGATAACCTCAGCCCTCAGAGCTCGCTCTGTCGGTTTCATCGAGTGCTTAACCACATCAGATAATGATGGCAGATTATATTTCCCCATCAAAGGGGCAAGACGGCTACGTACTAGATATTGCTTATTTTCACCCAGTACGATGCCGCTATGTTGCTCTAGGAACAACCTAAATTGATTATACTCAGCTTCAGCAAGTGACTTATTTGGCACATTCACGTCCTAGATCCTATCGCTAGCGAGCACCAAAAACAGTGCAAAACTAAAATGTTATAAGGGGCTGATTATAGCGCAAAGCTCAACTCGGCACTAACCCCCCAACGCTATCATTTATAAACTTAAATGCTTGTTCACTGCTGCTGCTAATTCATCTGGGTTAAACTTTGCAATAAAATCATTAGCCCCTACTTTTTGCACCATAGCTTGGTTAAACACCCCACTGAGTGATGTATGCAACACCACTTTAATATGTTTAAGCTTTGGATCATCGCGGATTTCAGCCGTTAAGGTATAACCATCCATTTCAGGCATTTCAATGTCAGAGATAATTAATGGAATTTCATCTGCAACATTATCCATTTCACTGGCAATAGCCTTTAACTTATCGAGGGCCTCACGACCATCTTTCGCCGTATCTATCTGCAAATTTAAGGACTCTAAGGAGCGAATGATTTGCTTACGTGCGACAGCGGAATCATCGATAACCATAATATGGTAATGCTGCGTACGGTCGATGGTTAGTTGCTCATTGAGTTCTTCACTAATCGCCGTTTTTACCGGTGAGATTTCATCTAAGATTTTTTCTACATCTAAAATCTCAACCAATTCCCCCTCAATTTCAGTCACCGCTGTAAGATAAGAATAACGACCGGCACCTTGAGGAGGAGGCATTATAGCCTCCCAGTTCATGTTAATAATCCGCTCAACAGAACTGACTAAAAAGCCCTGCACACTTCGGTTATATTCAGAAATAATAATGAAGCAATTTTCAGTACTCGTTAAGGGACGACCACCAGTCGCCGCACTGAGGTCAATAACTGAAATTGTTGTACCTCGAATATGTGCAACCCCCTTCACATTGGCGTTAAGTTTAGGCAAAGTCGTCAGCGGCGGACACTGCAGTACCTCTTTCACCTTAAACACGTTTATCCCGAATCGCTGACGACCATTTAACTTAAATAGCAAAAGCTCTAAACGGTTTTGGCCAACGAGCTGAGTTCGTTTGTTGACTGAATCAAGAATACTCGACATAACTCTGCCTTGTTGTTCTGTTTATGTACGACCCTAAGACTCGTATGAGTATAGGCATATAAATTGCTTACGTCTTACTATCGATAAACATAGTTGAAACTGAGTCAATCTTCTGACATGGATATTTCTGTTGATTTTGGTTATCAGCTTCTCACTTGATAAAAGTATAGGTGCATTCTGGCATTACAAGCTAGTCTCTTCATTATGAAAGTAAATTTAGTCTGTTTTTTGAGTTTTTTCACCCTACTGTTACCCGCGACTGCGAGTACAGAGCCTGTTGCCCCCACCATATCGGCGATATCCGAATTAGCTAAAGCCCTTATTAATGAAAAGATTTCCATACCGGCAAAGGCTAAAGTAGACATAACACCTCAGAATATTGACGCTCGCATGTTACCATCCCAGTGCACATCACCGATAAAAGTTGAAATGGCGAGTGATCGCGACATTAGTCGCAATAATACGATTAAAGTCAGTTGTCATACTCCTGAACTTGCCTACCCTTGGCAAATATTTATCTCAGTTAGAGTCGATATTTTATTTCCTGTCGTGGTTACTACAGAAATTCTGGCACCTGGCGATAGAATCAATGCTAGCCAAATTGAAGTAAGATATATTGAACAAAATAGTTTACGCGGACAACAATTTGACGACCCAAGTCAACTCGAAGGCACACGCGTAAAACGTCGAATTGCAAAGGAATCTCCTATTTTTGCCAACAACCTGTGTTTTGTGTGTAAGAATGACGCAATCTCTATTTATGTACGTTCTCCTTCATTTATGTTAAAAACAGCAGGAGAGGCCTTACAAGATGGAAATATTGGTGAGCAAATTAGAGTTAAAAATAGCAGTTCAAACAAACAACTAGATGCAATAGTCATAGGCATTGGCGAAGTCGAAGTTAGAATGTAAAATAATCTAAAGCTTTTCTGTAAGCTGCCGATACCAGTTAAGCAATCCCGTATACACGACGCTGGAGCCTAAAATGGCAATTGATATAAGCAAACTCAACACCGGAACGACGTCTCAAACCCGTTCTGGCGCAACTAAAGTCAGCAGTGAACAATCTGCTCAAGTAGCGACAAAATCGACTCCATCGCAAAAAGGCGACTCTGTAGTCATTACGGCTCAAGCTCAGCAGCTACAAGGAGCTCAGACTAAAATGGCGAGTCTACCCGAAGTTGACCAAAAGAAAGTGGCTGAAATTAAACAAGCCATTGCCGAAGGTCGATATAAAATTGATCCCGAAAAACTGGCCGCCAATATTGCTAGTTTTGAAGCCGAATTAAGTGATCTTAATAAAGAGTAACTATGACAGAAGTAGCTAAACTGGTTGATCAGCAACACGCCCATTTGGCTGTTCTAAAGCAAATTATACTCAAAGAAAAAGGCGCTTTGGTTGACCAAAACGCCGATTTGCTGTTGTCACTCGCAAATGAAAAATCACAATGCCTCAAAGCGCTTAAGGCCAATGATGAATTGCTGGCCAACCATAGCGACCAATCTCAGCTCACGCAGCAACCTCACCTTAGCCATAAAATGGCAGAAGTTAAGCTGGCATTGGTCGAATGCAAAGAGCTAAATGAGCAAAATGCCAGTTTAATCGACATGAATTTAGCGAGTTTAAATCGCTTTGCTCAAGCTCTACAAGCAAGTCGTAACGCCACTAGCTTGACCTATAACGATAAAGGTAAAACCTCAACAATCTCAAGTTTAGGTAATGATTTAAAAGCTTAATCTCTATTTCAGCTAGTATCTCTCGCAAAATAATCGCTTGCAAAATCAATAAACTAAAAAACCGCGCAAATGCGCGGTCGATGTGTTTATAAGAAAGGGATTGATACGAAAGATTGACGTTTTACGGTGATATAGGACAAAACTTTTCCCACAGGATCTTTTCAACACAAACGCTCAATCACAACAGAGATCCAGCTAAAAAGTTCAGCTGACATGCACTTACCTTCATGCACGCAACTCCTCATTTGAGTAGCATAACTCCGCTTTTTGCTTCGCGATCAAAAGCTCCAAAAGCGTTAGTATTTTAGATGCAAAAATTTGCCAAAGTGAAATCAATATTTGGGTATGACATGCCTAAAAATACGTGACTTCTTTAACTTTTTGTGGACGGTTTTGTTGTTGATAAAGAGCCCAAACTTGAGAAAAATCAAGTTCTAACTCAGTAACATAATGCTCACCAGCTGGATAGCTTTTTACCACTTTAGCCCCGCGAATAACGCCAGATACTGAAGCCTTTACATTATCATCCGTTAACATCCAATCACTCACACTGCTATTCGCCGTGATCTTTTGACCATAAACTTGTTCCGCCAATTCACGATAAGCCACTATTTTTGACGCTTGCATCGCCATTAACACTCTTTGCGATTGTTCCTTAGCAGGCTGTGTCGCTAATGGCGCATAACCTATAGCTGTTAATTTGGGAAAACTGGGTGGAGGCACATCTTCCCACTGTACATATCTGTCTTTTGTCACACAACCGCTAAACAAAAGTGTTGCAACGAGTAAAAGGTAATGTTTCATTTTCCATCTCCCAACACACGAACCTCATTCATGCCTGAACTTGATTGCCTATATAAAATACCATTCTGTGAGACCACTTGTTCTGATGCCTGCATATAATTGGCCATTTCTTTTTGGGTAACATAAGTTTGAGACGCAGAAACCACGCGATTGTTACTGATATTCACGATACGTGTATTGATTGCCATGCCATTTGTTGTGGGGCTCATCGTCGATACGACTAAATGTTCAACGGGGAGATTGTTTGATAACTTTTGCCAATCCCGCGTCAAAATAAAGTCACCACTTGTCGTCACCCTTAAACCATCACCAAGGTTTAAATCTACAACATTAAATTGAAAGCTATGCAGTGATGTCATTAATCCTTGCTGTAACTGTTGTGCCATTGCATTAGTGTTGTTCATATCCCCCACCAACACAGGTGTTGTAACTACTATGGGTTGATCTGAACGGAGTGCATCATTTTGTTTAACTAACTCTGTGACAATTCGCTGAGCTAAATGATTAATCGTCGATGTTGGCGGCAAGCCATTGCCATCAACTAAGCTAGGTTTCGGAGGCACAACGGATTTAGCAACGCATCCACCTAACACTATTAGGATTAAGGGAATAATGACACGTTTTAACATTGGGCAGACCTCGTCTAAAGGAATTCTTGGCCATTTAAATGATAATTAGGCCACAGCTACAACACAGGAAATATCAAATGCAAATACCAGACCAAGACAGCAAATTGCCATTGGGATTATATCCATAGCTACTTTATCGGCAGTCATTAGTAAAACTTTATCTAAAGTCCCCTTTCAATAAGGCATGAAACTTGCTTTCTAGTCTAATAGCGTTGTCTGTCAGTAAACTGGCTAAATTAACAATCTCGTCATTCGTGATGGCACAGCATTAAGGACTGAATTGATGCACATATTAAGATCCGCTTCTATCATTAGTTTGAGCCTTACTTTACTTTCAATGTCTGTACAGGCTGAATGGATCGAAGCCAGTGGTGAGGCCATGATTATTAATGGCAATATAGCCCAAGCTAGGGAAGAAGCCATCAATCAGGCAGTAAGTTATGCAACGCTTAATACAGGCATAAGAATATCCAGCGAACAACAAACAACTAATGGCAATCTCACCCAAAGCAGCTTTGCGATAAATAGAAATGCCCAAGCAATCAGCATTCAACTGGTCAATGAGCGGATCCAAGGCCAAAGAATATATGTTTCCCTACGACTTGATCTGAATGAAGACCCTACGCAGCAATGTCCGAATGGGCAATTAAAAGCGGCTATTTTAATACCTCAAGCGCAAATAAAAGATCGCACCCAGCTTAGATACGGTCAACTCTCAGGGTTTGAAGAAATTATCTCCGAAAAATTGAGCCATAATATCGATAGCTATTCATCTACGAGTTTTAGCCACCTACATGCTAAAGAAAGACTCGATATTACCCAAGATTTAGTCGATATTCGAGGATATAGGCTACCAAATTGGTTGAGCGAAATAACCGACAGCCAATATATTCTTCAGCCACAAATTATTGATATTTCGACAGATCCAGTTAAATCAACCTTCCTCGGCATCTGGGATGAAGCCCCACAAAGACAATTTCAATTCAAACTTAATCTCTACCACGGGATCAGTGGAGAAGAAGTATGGAGTAAAAGTTACAGTACCTCTGCCCCATGGGAGTTTGAAGAACAAGCCGTAGTATCGCCTAATAGTGAAAGGTTTTGGCGCTCGGCATATGGCAGAAATATCAATCAATTAATGCAGCAAGCTACTCAAGATTTGGATAGCACACTCAACTGCCGCCCTTTACTCGGGCAAGTAGTGAGTCGCCAAGCTGATAGGATAATATTAAATTTAGGCAGAAAACATGGCATTCGTGTTAACGATAAATTCCAAGTAGTATTACAACAGAACTTGCCAGACAGACTCAATGAAATGCGTCCTGTCGCGACAAAAAGTCGCGCCACAGTCAAAATTGAACAAGTCAGTGAAGAAAGCTCAACCGCGGTGCTTGTAGACCAAAATGCTGTCTACAACGTACAGATAAACGACATCGCGATTAAGATTTAAGCAACTAAATCATAAGCCTTTTAATCACAGATAAAACCAGTATAATCACTCTCGTCTCTTCATAGCTCAACAGGATAGAGCAGCCGCCTCCTAAGCGGCCGATCGGGGTTCGAGTCCCTGTGGAGAGACCAGATAGTGATGTCGGTGATATCAAATAACAAAAGCTTCCGAGGAAACGGAATGACTGAACTATTTGCCAATAATCTACATATTATTACTAAACGCTGGCCGATTGTGGCTGCTGCGATCAAAAGCCAATCAATAGATCAACTTAATGCCCATCTTGTCATAGGCCGCGATCAAACCATTAGTGTAAATGGTATTCAGCTCAGTAGTCGTCACGACCGCATCGCTGAAGCACAACTTTTTATCAACACCCTTCCCCCAAATGCTCGCCAAGTAACAGTTTATGGGGTGGGTATGGGTGATGTACCTAGCGTATTGATTGAAAACTCTCACTATACTCGCATTGAAGTATGCATTTTAAATTTGGCAGTATTCGCGTTATTACTTTGTTATACCGATCAGAGAGAGTGGCTAGATCATCCAAATCTGACCTTACACGAACAAGCAGGAAAAACACTGAGTTTTCCATATATTGCAATAACTCCTGAACTCAATTTAGTTAGCAATGAAAATGCTATTATTCGTGATTTGATCATCTTTGAACTAAATCGCCACTATGTCAATCAAAAGCATATCAACGATATGAGAGTTGAATCTCGATTTAAGGCCAATATAAAAAATATAGAAAATGATCCAAGCGCGAATTTGCTAATCATGCAACATAGCAACCCACAGTGTTTTGTCATCGCATCAGGCCCAACCCTTGAAGATCACTATGATTATCTCTTTAAACAACGCCAGTTACCTGAAAGCATAAGACCATTAATGATTGCAGCAGATACTGCACTAAGAGGCTTAATAAATCATGGGATCTACCCAGACATAGTGATTAGTATAGATATAAATATTCGCCTTGACCATTTACCTATAGAAGAGACAGATAACATCTCATTGGTATACTTTCCTAAATTGGCACCTGAAGTAGTAGAAAAATGGAAAGGAAAAAAATATTGTGCTTACTCAAAGCATAAGCAATACGACGCTTTGGCTAATTCTCACCCTAAACTTCGTTTATATACTAATGGTAGTGTTATTCATCCAATTATAGATTTAGCAATTTATTTAGGCGCTTATGAAATATCAATGTTTGGTTGTGACTTTTGCTACACCAAAAATAAAACTCATGCATTTTGGCCTGATGGTTCATTAGGACCAAAAATAAATAATGCTAAACATTGGATCCTGAATGGACGAGGAAAAAGAGTACCAACAGACTTGAATTTTAGAGGTTATTTACGTAGTTTAGAAAATTACATTAAGACCAAGCCTAATGTGAAATTTTATCAATCAAGCCTTGAAGGTGCACGAATTCAGGGGACACAGTTTAAGGACTTTAATAGATGAATTATGAACTAAGATTGCAAGAGCTAATCGATAAACTAATTAACACTGCACATCATTTCAGGCTAGGACAAGAAGCTGATGGTTCAAAAAAACTAAGAGAATGCCTAAATATAATTGAGCCTATTATTGAAACATTAGATGCGGATGCTAAAAGTCAAATATTTAAAATAATCCCTCCAATGCTAACTGCCCAAGAAAATCAGGACTGGTTATCACTAGCGGACTTCCTTGAATATGAAATCCCCATTTTATTACAAAAGCAACCCATTCGAGCAGAGTTTTCAACTTAAAAGCAGATAGAAATAACTATCTACTTTTAATATTCCATCTTAAAAAGATCACCAAGAACGACAAAATAGAATAGCTTGTTCTAGATCATCTTTAGTATCAACTTCCCTTAATACGATCTCTTTTGAAGGAAGTGGTAAAGTTAACTCTATTGATTCAAAAACATAACCATCTATTTTTGTCAAGAAGTTACTAGGCGCGACAAAAACATTTGCCCACTCATACTCTTCACCTTGATAATTTCGATTAAAATAGGTGACAGATTCGCCTTCCAACCCAACGTATACAGCTTGTTCACTATTTGCTTTTGCCACCCCTATTAAAACATCAACAGAGCTTGCACTCTTAAGAAAAGCTAGCATACTATTTTTTTCAACTAATAGATCACCATCTATATATAATGTTTTCCCTACTAAATTTTTAGCTCCTTGATAATAACTATAAGCTGTATTAGTCGTTGCATAATCAGGATTTCTTGCAATAATAACATTACGGTGATAAACAGAACAATATTCAACAACCATTTCTTCACGATAACCAACAACTACAACTATATTTTTGCAATAGCTATCAAGTAAATTAATCAACCTTGATAAGAGATTTGCTCCTTCAATATCAATCATACATTTCGGAATGCCAAGACCAATTCTCGCTCCCATACCTGCAGCTGCAATCACAACATTTTCAATAAGTTGCATAAAGAATCCCCACTATGAACAATATAATTTGCTAAATTTACGAGTGATTTAGGAGGGTGATGAATCGCCCCAAATGCAATTTTTATATCTGACTCGAGAAACATCGGAACATCATTCATTCCGTCACCAACAGCAATAACCCTGTCAAATCCCATTGCTCTGATATTTTTTATCGCTTCAGATTTAACTAAGACTTTATCAAGTTTGATATAACCATCACTATATTGAGCAGATGATGAATAATAATTACACTCAAACTTATCTAGTAAAGGCTTAATCCAAAGGTCAATATTGCCGGTTACAATAAAACATTGCTCACGATTGTCTTTTATAAATTTTAATAATTTTAAGTCTAATGGTACTTCATCTATAATTGAGTTAATTCTCTCAATTGAAACTGTTGATAACAATAATACTCTCAATTTAAAAGATGAGATAAAATCTATCACACCGTCCATAGTTAGCTTTGTCAATAATGCCATTTCCTCAGAAATATTTAATTCTGAAGCAATACATGGTAAAATCTCTAAAGTAGTTAATGTGCTATCTAAATCAAAACAATATGCTGTCTTCATTTATTAAACCTATCTTTGGTAAATATAGTATTTTTGCTTAGTATCACTTCGGTTAGATAAAGCAGCACTATGCACATCACCACTTTCTTTTAAGCTAAATCCTGAATGATTAAAAACACTATCAATCATTTCAAACAATTCTAATTCAGTTCTATAAATCGCATTATATTCTTGCTCCATATCATCTGAAAAATGTTCGATAATGGATAATCTTTGTGCAACACCAATTGGTTCTCTAAAAGCAATTAAAGCCTTCTCGGACATAAGATGAAGTAAAATATCTAAATAAACTTTTAATTCTTCGTCATTCATGTAGATCATTACACCAAATGATAAAGCATGAGTGCATATTCCTTTAAAACCTTTACTTAATATTTTCCTTTCCCAAAGAGGTGAAACAAAAAAATGCGCATTTTTATAACTTTTAAATTTTTTACTGGCAATCTCAATAAATCCGTTAGAAATATCTGCACCATAGTATTGCCCACAATAGGGAATAATTTCTTGTGCCCAGCGCCCTGTACCACAACCAGCATCAAAAACGATACTGCTTTGGTCAATTCCAAGTTTTGGGAGTAACAATTTTTTTTCAATGATATCTCGATTTATTGCTAATTCAGGATTTTTATCCTGATAAATAACAGCACTTAAATCCCCAACCACTGCTGATTTTCTCGCCCTATCCTCAAAGAACTTTACAACATTATCGTAGGATAGTTTTAATTTATCGTCGCCATAAATCCTAGCCATAATTTTCTCCTACATTTATGAATATAAAGTCCACTCTTTGTTGGCAACACACCAACTACCGTATACTCTTGTCAAATATTGATCATACTTATTGGGTACTGGTAAAGAAATTCCTTTTACATTCAAAAAGTCAACTGCAACATAATGCTCAGTATTATAACGCTCAACCCTATCCATGACTTCCAAACACACAAAATTAGAGAAGTTAAATTTGATAAATACATCAATATCGAGAATCACATTATCACGATTACAAGATATAAAAACTCTTGAATGCTCACATTCAACACCTTTTATCAGCTCAATTTTAACATCACATCCAATAGTGGAGGATATATGTTCAGATATAACAGAAAAACTATTAATCAAATAACCTTTATTCTCATCTAAAATGCAAAAATCAAGATCGGAATCCCATGAAATTAAATCATTATCCCTTACAAGCCCAAGTAACGTCCCATAATCCAACCAATATCGAATATTTAATTTACTCATTAATTCAGAAAAACTAAAAATAAAATCCCAAGCTAAAGAGTATAAAACCTGATCGGAAAACCGATTAGGCTTTAAGTAATATTGAGGTAATACAATAATACGCTCTTGGCTTATATTATATTGCCCCAATTGCGCTAAGATTGACTTAGAGTATCCACTTGCAATAAGTATTTTGTCAAAAATCAAATCACAATTCAATTTTTCAGGAGCATAAATAGGAGTATCATCTAAAAAGGTATTGTGCTTTTTTAGATCATTGTCGACAATAGCGCTAATATTACATCCTTCAAGCTTTAATAATGAAAGTGCATTTTCTCCGCCGCCGCCAGCACCAAATAAAATACAAACTCCTGAATATTTAACCATGGTTCCCCCAATTACATTTTTTCCGGCTACAAGAATGTAAGATATCGATCCCATCCCAATACCAATCAAATGCAAGTGCTTGGCCAGGTTTAACAACACGATCAACACGCCCAACAATACAACTTAACTCATCGCGACATTGTGCAAGTGACTCACCTAAATAGACACAAGTCTGAATATCCCAATAAGTATTGCTAATCGCCTGCCAATTTGGCATAACACTCTCAGTTAATAAGCCTGGGCCTGTATAATCTAAAATGGTCGGTTTTTGATGAGAAAATACGCTTACACCTTTGTAGCACGTTAACTCTTGAGATTGAACAATTGCAGCATTCATTTGGCTTTGAACTAAACGTTCCATTACCAAACTAGAATTAAGCCCAAAAGTATAAAATGTCTCTTCTAATAGCCTTTGTTTTACTGCAATATCAGGCTGCCCAATCCAAACTAGCATCGTGGGTGACGAGCAAGCTTTTTGATCGAATAACGTACAGTCTTGTTTAAATTCACTCACTAAACTTGCCCATGTATCAGTATCCAATGTTGATACCCATTGACTATCGATAATCGCCATCGAACGACGGTCAGGAAATACCAATTCTTGAGCAGTAGCTGATAATCCAAGCTGTCTAATCGCACGGATTGTTTTGTCTCCTCCCCATATCACTCTCAGATGACATTCTTCGCTAAACCATTTGGTTATTTCATCATTATGCTGGTAGCGGATAAAACGGGTTCGCTCTGCTATTGGGCTCCAACGCGACTCTAGTAACATTGCAGAGAGTAGTTCCAACATTATCTCTTGAGTGGGGTGTTTACGTGAAGATAATCGGATAATGCTCGAATTTCCCATTAACAAGGCCATTATCCAAGAATAAAATGCTATTGTCGGGACGTTAGATGGTACCAAATGAAAAACCATTCCAAGTGGCGCACGACCTGATAAGCGAAGGACCTGTTGTTCAACTTGCCGTGGACGTAACCAAAAACCAAAAGCCGCTAGCTCTGGTACCATCCGATATTGCTGTTGAAGACGTTGTGATAAATCCGCTAAAAACTCTCTAATAACAGGCGCAAAACAGGCTAAAGGGACAGGATTAAATCGAGTCCCGGTTTGTCCTCTAAGTAAATGTTCGACTTCAGGAGCATCTAAAGCTTGGTTTATTGAAATGTATCGCTGCATCCCCTGACCTCTGCGCCTTTTTGACGTCCAATCACTTCAAAATACTGTCCCTTACGACCACAGCAACAATTATCAATCCCAATTATTCGCCCAATATCTTCTGTTAATAGTGAATGTCCTGGGTAACTTTTAGGGATTGCCGAAAGCACTTGTATTAGCCCCTCTTTGCCTATGGGTAAAGGGGCTAAGGTCGTAGGCTCTCTGATTATCACATCTGAATAAAGTGGAGCATGTAAATGGCCCGATTCACACTCGACAAAAATTGAACCTATTTGCTCAGCCATCCCATAAAAATTATGGACTTTAGCAATACCTAACCATTCGCTACATTGCATTTTAAATGTCGCATTATCAACTGCCTTATGTTGCAACTTTTTCCATCCGCCACTGTGAAATAATATTCCTTGTTCAAAAGATAATTTGTGTCCTCTTTTTTTTATTTGTTCTAAAAAGTGTTCCCATACCATAAAGGTAAAACCAAATAAAATGATGGGTTGATTTGAATACCGTTCACAAAAAGCATCTATGGTTTTCCAATCTGGTTGCATATTGCTATCTAGAGCATAGGTATGATCTCGACCGAGAAATGATAGGCCAACAGCGCCAGCTCCTCTGGCCGAAAAATCATTTCTATTTTGTACGAGTGATGTTTTTTCAATCAACAGCATTGGCAGTCGCTGTTTTCCGATAAACTCTTGAAGGATCTTAACCAATACTTTTGTCTGTAACGAAGCCGTTTCTCTATCAAGCACTATTTGAGATGCAGCCCCCGTAGTCCCTGATGAACTGATCATTTTGAATATTTTCGCATCGGGAATACTTTGTAACTTCATCAACTTAAAAAGTCGGCAAGCAAGATAAGGTAGCTGGGCATAATCCTCACTATGTCCCCAGTGAAATGCTCTTAATATATTAGCAAAGCTAGGACAGTTGACCTCGTGATGAGAGGTCAGCTTATTCAATTCAGCTAATAACAGCGCTTCCTTCTCAACCTGTGGCAAAGCGAATATGGAGTGATCCCAAAGCCAATTCATGATGATGACTCCAATAATTGCGGCAGCGTATTATAGTCAATCTTAAGATTTGAAGTTCGAGGCAAAACAGGAACAAGGATGAACTTAATCACGTTAATAGGAATACGTAACCAGAGTGAAAGTTGTTTTTTCACAGCATCTATATCTTGATCCGTTGGCTCATATGCGATCAGCAACTCATCATCTTTATTAAGGCAAGCAGTAATAATAGATTTATTTTCGAGAAATGTTTCAATGTCTACAAGGTTAGTACGTTTACCGAAAAGTTTGATAAAACGTTTTAAACGCCCACAAAGGTAATAGCGTCCCTCTGTATCACAATAAGCAACATCTCCAGTAGCTAACTCTTTATATTCAGCGCCCTTGGCAAGATCGAACTCACTTTCGGCATAACCCATCATCACGTTTGGTCCACGGTAGATAAGCTCACCTTGCCCTTCCGCTAATCCGTCAATTGGTTTTAAATTAAATTCACCGCCAGGAATGGGACGACCGATAGAATTGGGATGCTCAACGATTTCATTTTCAGCTATCCAAGCCATTCTTGGAGCTGCCTCGGTTTGACCGTACATAATAAAAAAGCGTTTATGTCGTTTCAAAGCTTCGGTAGCAAAGTGCCGCGCTAATTCGGAATCAAGCCGACCGCCTGCTTGCGTCATAGTGCGAAGACATGGGTAGCTCGACCAGTCAAACTTCAATTTATTTAATGTTTGATAGGTAAAAGGGACCCCCGCAAAACTAGTTACCTCCAAGTTACTAAGCAAGGACCAAAACTGGCGATCCATTGTGCTATATTCGCTTTGAACTAACGCGGCACCAACGGCAAGATGACTATTGAGAACAGAAAGACCATAAGAGTAAAAGAATGGCAAACTTGTAATTGCCCGCTCATCTTGATTTATCTGTAAATACTCAGCAATTGCTAGCGCGTTACTTTGGAGGTTTTTGTGAGATAAGCGTACCCATTTAAATGCACCGGTACTTCCGGAGGTTGGCAATAGCAAAGCAAGAGAAGGATGCAACCTAGCCTGAGTTGTTTTACTTTTTGTCAACTCATGCAACATACCGGACTCATCAATCCAGGCATTAACACCATAATTATCAATGGTCAATTGCCGCTGCTCGTGACTCATCAATGGGTCAGCAAGCATGAGGGGATGTCCCAGTCTTAAAGCGACAATGTAATGAAGAACGTGTGAAAGACGATTAAAAAAAGGTAAGTAAATTAAGCATTTTGAGCTTGGATAAGTCTGCTGAAGCTGGAGCGCTTTCTGATGAATATCGCCATATGTCAGCCAACCGAGCTGAGGTTCCCACCACGCTAAGTTTGGATTATCAGCTTTTATATGTGACAACATTTTAGTGACGCCACACCCTTGAAGGCAGATATTCAAATAAGCATCCCCCCATCAACACCTATCACCTGACCCGTGACATAACTTGCCATATTAGAGGCCAAAAATGCTGCTACATCAGCAACTTCGCTAGCAAAACCAGCTCTTCCCATGGCTATACTTTGCAAACGGCTTTCATAGGTATTTTCGTTTAATATCTTAACGAGATCAGTTTCAATAAACCCCGGCGCAATGGCATTAACTCGGATTTGTTTACTCGCTAACTCTTTAGCTAAAGATTGAGTAATACCTATCACCGCAGCTTTGCTTCCTGCATAAACAGATTGTCCCGCATTTCCAACTCTTCCCATGATAGAGGCAATATTGATAACTGATCCGGAACCTGCTCGCTCCATTAATCTGGCAGCATACTGAGTACAATAAATCACACTATAAGTGTTAGTTGAAAAACTTCGTTCAAGCTGCTGATGAGTCACCATACCGAGCAAAGCATCATCCATAATGCCAGCATTATTAACAAGTGCATCTAATGTTTTGGTTTGCTTAAATAAATACTGAAATCCTGCTTTTACGGCAAGTGGATCCGATACATCAAAGCATAACGCGTGGCAGTCTGTACCATACTTAGAAACAATTTCAACTCTTACCTGCTCAATTTTGTTTGAATCGAGGCCATTTATCCATAATTCAGCACCTTGCTGAGCAAATTTATGGGCAATAGCTAGGCCGATACCACGATTGGCACCAGTTACTAATGCTTTTTTACCTCGTAATAGTGACATTATGAATTAACGCCATATTTAGCGAGTATCACCCTCGCTTTACCAACACTACTCATATCGATAATGTCATCAGTATCTAAAAGTACGTCATAAGCATCCTCTAGCTGAGCAATTAATCCCATGTGTGCCACGCTATCCCATTCGGGTACAGAGTTGTAGGCTAATTCATCATGGATCTTTTCAATATCGAGCCCTAATGCGTTTGAAAAGAGTACTTCTAATCTGGTCATCTAAAAAATCTCCGCAATTTTTCACGTGCAATAAAATAATCACTTGGAAGTAATTCTAATGCGATAAAATCTTGTTTATTCAACAATACTTGATAGCCTAACTGCTGATTGAGCCTTAAAGCAGAGTGGTTATCGGTTTTCACTAATGTTCTTATCGCCTTGATTTGTAAAGTTTCAAACCCAAAATCTAATTGTGACAATGCAGCTGCTACCGCAAGCATTGGGTGACGTACTGGTGACGGACCTAAATAAATTCCTGCGTCAGCAAGATCTTGCCCAAATAATTCACCAGAAATATTCCCCTTTAAATTGACATAGCCTGCTCGTTGTCCTTTACACCATAAAACCCAATGCTGTTGGTCATTCCGATATTGAATACTTTCAAACCAGTTGCGTTGTTGATTCGGTGATATATAGTCCGTTTGCATCATCTGTAAACGAATATCATCTCGATTACGCCAACGTCTAAGTAGCGGTAAATCACACATTTCGACAGCGCGAAGTTCTACACCATAATTATTCAATTTAATTCTCAACTCTATGCGGTATGAGTTTTCGAGTTTGCCACACAATAGTGTTATACAAACTCCCAACACATAGCCGTACCTGCTGCAATATCCTGTTTGACGGCTTTACCGAGTAATTGATGTAAATATTTTGGAGCAATGCCTAAACCAGGACGAACTGAACGAAGATTATCAACCGTCAAAATATCGCCAGCGCTCATATCCCGACTAACATAAAGAGAGCGCCGATATTTTCTTGATGCAATCTCCTTTGCTGTACATCCATAATGCACTCGTCCTAGGGCTACACGGGCTCTTTCGGTTTCCATAACGAGCGACTTAAACTCCCTCGGCTCAAGGGAAAACTCACTATCAACACCGCCTTCATTTCTATCGATAACAAAATGTTTTTCAATTACGGTACCGCCAAGAATCACAGAAGCAATTGAAACGCCAATCCCTTGCGTGTGGTCAGATAAACCCACTTGACAATCAAATAGTTGTGCTAAATGAGGAATAGTTGATAGATTGGCATCAACTGGCTCAGCAGGATAATGGCTAGTGCACTTTAATAAAATCAAGTCGCGACATCCATGTTGCTTTAATACCGTAACAGCTTCAGCAAGCTCATGAATTTCAGCCATTCCCGTAGACATAATCACAGGTTTACCAGTCTTCGCGACAGCCGCCAGTAAAGCATGATCATTATTTTCAAATGAAGCTATTTTGTAACAAGGTACGTTAAGTTTTTCCAAGTATTCCACTGCCGTTAAATCAAATGGCGTACTAAACGCAACTAAACCTAACGACTTAGCGTAATCAAATAATGGCTGATGCCATTCCCAAGGTGTCATCGCCTCACTATAGAGATCGTAAAGGCTTCTCCCTTTCCATAAGTTGTCTTGGTCCTGAATAAAAAATTCACCATGGCTAACATTTAAGGTAATAGTATCAGGAGTATATGTTTGTAGCTTAATAGCGCTCGCCCCAGCCTCAGCGGCGGCCAATATCATCTCTTTTGCCTTTTCAAGCGATTGCCCATGGTTTCCTGATAATTCTGCAATGACAAATACTGGCTGGCCAGGACCGATGTGACAATGGTCAACTTTGATTACCTGCATGATTTAACTTTCTCCCATACCTGTTGTAGCCAAATGTGTTTTTAAGACATCTAAAACTCTGGGCAAACCATCGTTAGGCTTGATGATGTGTCGCGCATTATTCGATAATTGTTGACGTAATTCTAATGACTCTAAGAGTCTGTTAACCGCTAGAGCAATCTCCTCAGAAGTGACATCCTTAACGTCCCCAAGAAAGAGACAAGCTCCTAATGAAGCAAGGTATTGGGTTGTTGCAATCTGGTTATCGGCAACTGTGATAACAACTGAAGGTACTCCAGTGATACAACGCTCCCAATGGCTACTCCCGCCCGCGCCGAGTGATAAGGTCGCATTTACCATCAACTTTGCAATATAATCGCAGTGCACATGCCACTTTAGGTTCTGACAATCTGCAAATTCCGCAAATAGACTTTCTTTCCAGGGATTCGAGGCCCCCAGAACAACATCAATATTAAAATCTTGAGCTTTGAATTCTGGTTTTAAAACCCGAGTCAGCCCCAACAACGCAGTTCGAGTGACATTTGCGGAGTCACTTCCACCAAAAAAAATTAAAATATTTGGTACTTTTTCGAACAAAATAGGATGGTATTCCAAATAAAACTCATCCCTTAATAAGGCATATTTAGGGCCTAACAATAACAAAGTCTCTTTGTTGACTAAATCCTGATACCGATTACTGAATTCAGGCAATAAATTTTGATCAAGCAGTAAATCACAATCGTGTTTACGATTTGCTAAGTCATCAATCACCATGATTTGCTCGCATTTAAGTCGCATCTTGCGGCAAAAAGACTCACTTAACCCATAATGATCGACAATGAGTAGATGATACTTATTACTTTCAAGTTGTTTAATACAGATATCAGCCTCATTCTGCTGACAATTTACAGGTAGTTCTCTACCAGTAAATGCCAAATCAACCTCATTTATATCTAACTCACAAACACGGTATCCTTGTGCACGTATGTGGGCATTCATATTGCCAAGTGCATTTCGACAAAGAAAGGTAATATCCAGATTAAGGAAGGTTTTCTTTAACGCGTTCGCGAACGCTAAGCAACGGGTAACATGGCCAATACCGATTCTAATAGAAGCATCAACACGAATGGCCAATTTCATAACTTTCCTTGCTTTTTCAATACATCGTATAACACCTCGGCGCGTTCCCAATCCTCTAAGGTATCAATATCTGCAACCATATAATTGGGCAAGAGTTTCATTCGAGACCGAGCACCAAACACTCGAGTTTCCTCATTCAAAAAAGCACTAGCTCTCCCCCAGTAGAACTGACCAGCATCATGATATGTCTCAACTAAATCTTGCGATCGTTGACTAATACTTTTGTTATCAAAGGGTAATACTCCACCATTAGCATCTAACAGCAAAGCCCTTTGGATAGGGAATGAAAAACGGCAAGCTGAGAACACATAATCAAGATTGGGTGTCGATTCTAGTAACTCACCAGCCTCTCGTAAAAACGAGTATTGAAGTAAAGGAGTCGTTGCGTAAATACAACAACAAATATCCACCATATGGCCTAAAGAAACTAACTCATTAAGTGCATGACGTACAACAGGAGTTGTCCCTACAAAATCATCAGCTAGTTCTGTCGGACGCATAAAAGGAATTTCAGCACCAAAAGACTTAGCAATAGTGGCAATTTCCATCGAGTCTGTCGATACAATCACTTTATCAAAGCACCCACTACGTATAGCAGCAGTGATAGGATACGAAATCATTGGCTTACCATTAAAATTGCGAATATTTTTATGCGCAATACGCTTGCTTCCTCCTCGTGCGGGAATAATCGCCACTCTCATATCAACAATTCCCTTAAGTTGTCACAGATATAACCAATCTGCTCAGCAGTAAGATTAGGATATAAAGGCAACGTCAGTATCGACCGATAGAAACGCTCAGCCTCAGGAAATTGTCCAACACTAAACCCGAGTTTCTGATAGTAAGGTTGAAGATGAACAGGAAAATAATGCACATGCACTTGAATGCCTTGAGCACGCATTGCGTCAAAAATCGCTTTACGTTTATCAGGTTGTAATAACCTAATGATAAACAAATGCCTTGCACTGTAGGATTGTTCTATTGGTTCAACAATATTGATAGGTAAGTCAGTAAGTTGACTACGATATATTGCAGCTAATATATTACGTTTTTCCACAAACTCGTTTATCCGAGTTAATTGAGACACTCCGAGAGCAGCTTGCAGATCCGTCATCCGATAATTGAAACCTAAATGGTGCTGCTCATAATACCAGTCGCCCTCTTGCGGCCTTTCCATTAAGGCAGGATCTTTAGTAATACCATGGCTTCGATACATTTCCATTGCGTCAGCAATAGGTTTACTGTTTGTTGTAGCAACCCCGCCTTCAGCCGTGGTAATTATTTTTACCGGATGAAAACTAAAAATTGTAATATCGCTATATTGGCAAGCTCCAATTTTTTTTGATTGGTAAGATCCTCCAATGCCATGGGAGGCATCCTCAATCACTTTAATGCCATACTGTTTAGCCAACTGCGCAATAGCTTGCATATTGCAAGAATGTCCCGCCATATGCACAGCGATGATCACTTTTGGTAACCGACCATTTGCATTAGCCAAGAGCAACTTTGCAGATAAGGCCGAAGACGACATATTTCCCGTCGCAGGTTCAACATCAACAAAATCAATCTCTGCACCGCAATAAAGGGCACAGTTTGCCGAGGCAACAAAGGTAATGGGCGTCGTCCATACCAAATCATTGCTCACAACACCTAAGGCTAAACAAGCGATATGTAATGCCGAAGTAGCACTGTTGACTGCAACACTATAATTAGCACCGACATATTCAGAGATTGCTTGCTCAAATTCAGTAACTTTTGGTCCCTGAGTAAGGAAGCCAGACTGCAGCACATTAATAACTGCATCAATATCAACTTGATTTATATCCTGTTTTCCATAAAGAATCATGATATTGAATCCAGTTTTAGTATTTCATCAATACTTAAAAAATGTGGATTGTTACCCGAGTGGTATTCAAATCCTTGTGAAACTGCTTGACCCTTTTCATTCAACAAGTTTTTTGTATAGTCGTTTTCACGACTAAAAAACTTGATACTTGGCGTTATCACAAAATGGTCAGCAAACTCAATGGTATGGTGTGAGTCATCTCCAGGGCACATCACCTCATGCATTTTCTCACCCGGACGAATACCTACAATCTGTTGCTCCAAATTCGGCCCATAGGCTGCGGCAAGATCAGTGATACGAATAGAAGGAATTTTGGGCACGAAAATTTCACCACCTTGCATTCGAGCAAAGTTTTTCAAAACAAAATCAACACCATCTTGTAATGTAATCCAAAAACGTGTCATATCGGGATGCGTAATGGGCAGCGAAGTCGCCCCATTGGCGATCAGTTGTTTAAAGAAAGGCACAACCGAGCCTCGCGAGCCAACAACATTACCATAACGAACTGCAGAAAAACGGGTTTTACCATCACCGACTACGTTATTAGCGGCAACAAAGAGTTTGTCGGAGGCCAGTTTAGTTGCACCGTATAAATTAATTGGGCTTGCAGCTTTGTCAGTTGAGAGAGCAATAACCTTCTTAACATTATTACTGATGGCTGCCCGGATCACATTTTCGGCTCCATGAATATTGGTTTTTATACACTCCATGGGATTGTATTCAGCAGCGGGAACCTGCTTAAGTGCAGCGGCATGGATCACAAAGTCTACGTCTTTGAAGGCCTGCTTTAGTCTCTCACCATCACGCACGTCACCAATAAAATAACGCATACAAGGGGCATTAAATATTTGTTGCATCTCATACTGCTTTAGTTCATCACGGGAAAAAATGATCAACCGCTTCGGTTTATAACGTTGTAAAATGGTTTTGGTGTATTTTTGTCCAAATGACCCAGTGCCACCGGTAATCAAAATTGTTTTGTTATCAAACATAGAGTTTCCCGCCCACTATTGAGATCTTCAATTCGCAACTTGTGACAACGATAAGTCAATTTGTCAATGTAGCGCCATACCATACAAAATCCACGCCATAAATTCATATTGAAACAATCAAGAGCAAAAGTACCATACAAACAAGTGATAGTATTATAAAAAAGCACAAATAAAATATTTTTTATAGACTTATTGCTACACTCATAACAAACTCATCATTTAAAAAATTTTTTCAACCTAAACACTTTGGCTTTACACCGTCTACACCGTCAAAAATGCGCTGGAACATAAATTGCATTGTCGAAAAACTGCAATCAAGTGGCATTTATCGTTATGGCACTTAAAGTCTACGTTCAAGTTGTTCCCCAATCGAGGAAAATATGCAACTACAAACCAACATATTGAATAACTTTGCAATAAGTCGCTTCAACGAGTACTACTTACCCAGCATAAATCGCTCTACCTTTGAAGGACTTGACTCCAAAACCATCTATGATGGTAAGTTTAAAAAGGCTTTTTCTCAAAAAGACAGGCTTAATATCATTGTTGGTATGGATTCTGGGTTATTAGCGAATTACATATTAGAAGAAGGCATTCCTGATGGTAGTAAATTTGTTATAGTCGAGTTATCTTCAGTATTACCACTATTAGTCATTGATATTCCAACTGAGTTACAAAAAAAACTTATCATTATCGATGAATCACAATTTGATGAAATATTCAAACTAGAAGATATAAAGTTATTTATAGCAAAAACAGAATACAGTATATACTCATCACTTGCAGTAGCAGCTAAACACATTGAAGATTACAACATCTTATTAAATATTGTTGAATCTAGACTGCAAAGTGAACACTTCGAAAATCAAATAAATTTCACTCAGAAAATATTTATCCAAACACAACTAAATAATATTCCAGACAACCATAGCCAAGCAAAATTATTGAGAAATAAATTTAATGGCAAAACAAGTATAGTTATCGCCGGAGGTCCATCTTTGGATGATAACATTGACTGGATTAAAGAAAATCAAAAAGATTTATTTATATTTTCAGTCTCTCGAATTGCAGGAAGATTAGTTAATTATGGTATTACTCCTGATATCGTTGTCAGTGTTGATCCACAAGAGGTCAGCTTCGATGTCAGTCGTGGTATGTTTCATTTAACTAATGAAACACTATTTGTCAATTCATATCATGTTAGCCCAAAAATTTTATCCCAATGGCCAGGAAAGTCCCTTTATATGGGCCAACGCTTACCGTGGGAAAGTGATATAGATCACGATAACATTATCACTGTTGGGCCAACGGTTACTAATAGTTCAGTGCGGCTAGCTATTGAAATGGGGTTTAGCAAGATATTGCTTAGTGGAGTTGATTTTTGCTATTCAAAGTCTGGTTATAGTCATGCAAGTGGGACTATTGAAGCGAGTCTTGGGCCTAGATTAGGTCATAACACTATATGGGTTGAGACCTATGCAGGTTATCAAGCTGAAACATTAATACAGCTAAAACATGCTATGGAAGCTCTCGAACAAGAAGCAAAAAACAATCCTCAAGTTGAAATGTTTAATTTATGTAGTAACGCAGCTAAAATCCAAGGGATATCTCACATTGCCCCACAAGCGATCACATTAGATATATTTGGTTCAAAAAAAATAGATAATATTGATTGGTCATCGAGTGATATTAAAAAAGATCTATTATATATACAAAAAAAATGTATTAAAACTAAAGATGAATTAACCAAGCTGCTTTCATTATCAAAAAAAGCACAAGTGTTGTCTACCAACCTAACATTAAATTCAAAATCATCAGCGAATGTACTTGATGAGATAAATAAAATAGAATACAAAATAAACAAAAAATATTCAGAACTAGCAAAGCTAGCTAAATTTTATGGTTATTTTGAGTTCTCCCATTTTTTAACGACACGAGAAACTGAAACCTGGTCTCAATCGCATATAAATGAAATGACGAAAAGATACTATGATGCACTATCCTCTAGCTGCTCGAATATCTTAAATTTAGTTGAAAATGCCTGTAATAAAATACAATTTAGGTTAAATGAACTAGGCGATACTCCATTATCAGACTTAGCGTCAAAGTGGAAAAATGAAGGTCAGCCGGGTAGAGGCATTATTTGGCAAAATATGCACAAAACACGAGTATTTAGTGTAGATGAACAATCATTATTGCTAGAGATTCATGAGCTATATCAAAAAAGTCTTACCGAGGTTAGACAAACCTATGTTGACAAGTTAACAGCAGGCTCCTCTATGGAACGTGTTTATACCAAAATCATACGACTAAACCAGTCACAACATCATCAAGGTCTCACGCTTATTGTCGATAATTTAAAGTCGATAATTGAGACTAATCCAGAAGCTAACAGATTGTATCATTTAGCTTTATCATTCAAGTTAAACCTAGAACAACAGCCTGAGCAAGCCTTAAAGGTTCTATTGGCACTGCCTGAACACCTCTATACAGAGATGGAGTTAAAACAAATTATTTTACTCGCATTAAAGCAAAGAGATTTAGAGCTTGCATCATCAACACTTGTCAAAATTTTGGCTCATAGTGATGAATATATGCCACAGTATGCGTATATTTTGAAACTACAAGGGAAAGTCCAAGAGTCGATCAATATTTACCTCGACTACCTAGAGAAGTATCCTTCAGATACACAAACATGGGTCAAACTTGGATTGTTTATGGTTGAAATTAACCAGATAGAACCAGCTCATACCGCATTTTCTAATGCAGTAAATGCTGATCCTACGAATCAAGTTGCACAACACTATTTAACTGAACTCACACAATTAATGACGCCACCACTTTAGCCCTAATATTGGCCCGAACCCAACGCCATGGGTTCGGCCATTTCATAAATATCCTATAATCCGTATAATCAACAGCATTCAAATTATTGGCTTTTCACCATATTTAGGAGACTTTTTTGGCCTATACCTATATACCTTTAGAAACCTACCGCCGTAAGTGGATTTTCAACCACAAAGATTTACCAGTAACCGACGAAGACAAGGCTTATATCCTACCATTGACGGATAAAAGTGCGATGGATGTCTGGAATCAATGGATCGGCAATAAAAGTAGTTGTGCTGAACAATTCACTAAAGGTGATTGGGCTGCCAAAGCCAATGCTTGGACAAAAACAGACTACTGGCAAGGCGCTTGGGATAGTGAAGATAGTGATTTACCTGTCATGTTGGCCGAGTTCATTCAATGGCCTGATGAGACCCCAGTCTTTTTTTGCTATGAAAAATACCAAGTTATAGAAACTCGATGGGATGTTTTTGTGCGGAATTGGAAGTGTTTTTTATTTTTTGATGATGGCCCAATCCTTATATCACCAAAACAAAAACAAGCGGTTATGTTCGAACAAAATGGTCAATATAAACTCGGCATTCGTGGTTAAGCTAACCATAATTAAAACAAAATGATAAGAGGTGTATTATGAAGTTACTCTCTACCTTTACCTTACTAACCATATTACTTTTACCTAATATCTCAATGGCAAAAGTAATCTCTGGTGTACAAGTGGCTGACACTATCACGCTAGAAAATGTTTCTTTAGTACTCAATGGTGCCGGTGTTCGTAGCAAGTTTTTTATGGATTTATATGTTGGTAGCCTCTATGTGCCAGCACCTTTATCCACAACTAACGCAGTAATTGATGCGCCAGTAGCAGCCATTCGTCTCAATATTACGTCAAGCATGATCACCTCAGATAAAATGCGTGAAGCTATTACAGAAGGTTTTGAGCAGGCGACGGCGGATAACACCACGGATATTCAGGCACAAATCGATACTTTTATGGCATTGTTTAATGAAGACATAAAAGAAGGCGACCAATTCACACTGCTGACAAGCAAAGAGCAAGGCGTGACAGCCTATAAGAATGATCAGGAACAAGCCACCATCAAAGGTGAAATGTTCCGTCAGGCATTACTAAAAATCTGGCTTGGTGATAAACCCGCCCAGAAAAGCCTTAAAGCAGCAATGCTGGGCCAATAGCTAGATGAATAAACGGAATTAAAATTTAAATTCAATATCCAAGGCGGCTGCGCCTTGGTTATCCATATCAACAGCAGCTTGACGCGTCACTTCTAGCTCGCCATTAAAATAGTAACCAGCATAAAGATTAACAGATACTGCAGGCGTAGCTTGCCAACCACCGCGGACATACCCCACCCATTCGTTAATTTCCACTGCAGTATCATCGTCTTCGATTAAGAATCTTTCGGTACGCTTCGAACTACCAAATCCAATATTCCAATCGGAATTAAATTGATAACTTAGCTCTAATCCTGCAGGACCACTAAAACCGGCTTTAAAAGGATTAGCAAGTGCCCAATTGTCATTTATCTGCCATCGCATCGCAAGATATGGAACGGTGCGAACTTCATCAATATCATTGAGATAAGCCACCCCAAAACCTATCATGTTGCCAAAATCAAACACATACATTGCAGAAGCCACGACACCATAACTCTGAGCATGGTTAAAGGATGCGGTATCTGCATAGGCATATTGGAGCTGCGGCGCTAAAAAAAATGCCCAATGCTCATCTAAACGGTAAGTTAAAGACACACCAGCACGATAACGATTGATATCATCCCAAGCCTGTCCATCTGCCCCAAACAATGATGAAACATTGTTTGCCCCTGTCAAATTGATATTGCGCCAATCGTAATCCAGCCTGTCGTATCCAAAATTAATACCGACTGACCACTGTCTGTTTAAAGGAACATTTACTCCTGCGTTAAGTAATAAAGTATCCCGTTGTAGCTCGGTATTGCTATCCGACACCTCTGCACTTTGAGTGCTGACTTGGGCAATACTTAATTTAAACGGTTTTCGCTCTGGAGCCGTGTCTTCCGCCCCTATAGCAACACTCGTTAACATAGGAAGGAGCAGCAAACTTCTTTTAAATACTGCAATAATCGAGCTTCTTTGTAGATGACTTAGATTTGCCACACTGCCCCCTTGGGATATAAAACGTAGATAAATTTGGCGAATAATACGCTTTATCTAATAGAAAATTTAGATGCTGAGCATAATGTAACAAATTGAAACACATTACATTGAAAAACATCAGCCAACACGATACGCCCTTAAAAACATATCGGCACAGCCGTGAATATATTCCTCTCGCTCTAACATGAGTCCTTCAGTCTCAAGCCCCAATTCTAGCCTAAGTTTTAACTCGCCAAACAGCATCAAGCACAGACGCACTGCACTTTGATGGGCATTGCCAAACTTATACCTCCCCAGTGCTTCGACCGCCAGTAAATAATCCGCCAATATGCCCACAATATGCTGTGGCCCTGCTTCAAAAAATAGTCGTGAGACTTCAGGATGACTCTCTGATTGAGCCACACAAGCTTTAAATACGGTGATAGCTTCCGGACTCACTATCATCTCGCCAAACTGCAGTGCAAATTGAGTCAGGGCAGCTTCTGGCTGACTTGGATCATTGAGTAGGTCATCATGCAGATTATGGCCTACACATTTAGATTCTATTGCTGCAACAAATAATTCATCTTTACTGCCGTAATGGGAATACACGGTTTGTTTTGAGACTCCTGCAAGTTTAGCAACCTCATCCATACTGGTGTGAGGAAAACCTTGGCGGCAAAATAAATCAATTGCTGCGACAAGGACTTGCTGCCTTTTTTGCTCACTTCGGCTCAAAGGTAATTGCATATCTGAACACTGAGTCATATCAACACTCTCATTTATTGACACGATAAATATGTATTAGTTAAGCACAAAATAGACTAGACAGTCTAGTTCTACACATCTAGACTAACAAGTCTAGTTACATAGAGTTAACGTAAAACCCACAATGGATGGACTGAAATGAATCGAGCTGCCCGACGCTTTTGGCGCGCTAGTGCTATCAGCGTATTTGCCTTAGTGGTATTAAGTGCCTGCCAAAGAGAAGTCACAGAGCATGCCAACTCAGCCTCATTACAAAAAGTGGTCACAATGCCGCTAGTGTTCACATCGAGCTATCAACGTGAGCAAATATTCACAGGTACAATACGTGCGGGTAATACTACGGGTATAGGATTTGAACTATCAGGTAAATTGAGCGAACTCTATGTCGATAGCGGAACGAAGGTCGTACAAGGCCAAGTCCTTGCGAAATTAGATACTCACCTACTCGAGGCTGAGCGCCAAGAGATACAAGCAAGCCTTGCACAAACTCAAGCCGATGTTGATCTTGCAAGGAGTACCCTAAAACGTAATCTTGAGCTTAAAAAGTCAGGTTATGTGTCAGAACAATTACTCGATGAAAATCGTAGTCAATTAGTTAGTTTAGAATCGGCTAAACAGCGGCTGATGGCCTCTCAACACGCGAATCGACTAAAACTTGATAAATCACAGTTATTAGCGCCATTTGATGGTTCGATAAGCCAACGTCTTCATAGTCTAGGGGAAGTGGTATCCACCGGAAGCCCTGTATTTACCTTAGTGGGCCATATGAATCCAGAGGCGTACATTGGTATTCCTGTGGATATTGCGGATCAATTTAGTCACGGAAAACAGGTTAATGTTAGTGTAAAAGGTCAACATTTTACCGCCACAATTGCGGGTATTAGTGCAGAGGTCAATCCAATCAGCCGCACCTTACAGCTACGCATTAGCCTACCAAAAGAATCAAGCGTTATTAATGGTGAAATAGTGTATTTACATCAACAACAACACATGACTCAAGCGGGTTATTGGGTGCCGATTTCAGCACTAACCGATGGTATTCGCGGTCTCTGGAATATCTACATAGTCACATCAGATAAGGCCGAAGCAAAGATTGAACGCCGCGATGTGGAAATTATCTACACGACCCAAGATATGGCTTATATCCAAGGGGCAATACAAGAAAATGAACACTATGTTAGCCAAGGGCTACAAAAATTAGTTGTGGGTCAAGCCGTATCCCCTGTAATCCTTTCTGGTACGAGGCAATAATGATCAAAGCCTTTGTCGAAAATGGTCGTTTAGTCAGTCTCGTGATCGCTCTCCTTATCGTTGCTGGTTTAGGCGCGATATCGAGTCTACCCCGTACGGAAGATCCCCATATTACCAACCGTTTTGCTTCCGTGATCACCTCCTATCCCGGCGCTTCTGCTGAAAGAGTTGAAGCCTTAGTCACTGAAGTAATAGAAAATCAGCTTAGACGATTAGAGGAAATTAAGCTCATTCAATCGACTTCAAGGCCAGGGGTGTCAGTTATTCAATTAGAACTAAAAGATACCGTGATGGAAACGGCGCCCGTATGGTCACGGGCGCGTGATTTATTAGCCGACGCAAAGGCCAATCTACCCAATGGCATTCAAACACCCACCTTAGATGACCAGATTGGTTATGCTTATACTGCCATTTTAAGCTTAGTATGGAATGCTGATACCCCAATTCGAGCAGACATCTTGAACCGCTACGCCAAGGAACTGCAAAGTCGCTTACGGCTTTTACCGGGTACGGATTTTGTCAAACTCTACGGCGCACCCACCGAAGAAATTTTAGTTCAGCTCAACGGTAGCCAAATGAGCCAGTTACAGCTCACCCCCTCTACAATTGCCCAAATATTAACTAATGCTGATAGTAAAATTTCCGCTGGAGAAATTAATAACACTACATTTCGCGCCTTGGTTGAAGTATCGGGTGAACTTGACTCACAAACCCGTATTCGCCAAGTACCACTAAAAATTGACACTCAAGGGCAAATTATTCGCCTTGGGGATATTGCGACTGTAACTCGCCAATCTCAAACACCAGCCGACAGCATAGCGTTAGTTGATGGTAAGCAAAGCGTATTAGTTGCAGTACGGATGCTCGATAATACTCGAGTTGATCTTTGGCAAGCTCAAGTTAATAAAGTGGTCGACGAACTCAGCCGCGATGTACCAGCAAATATCACCATACAATGGTTATTCGAGCAAAATAGTTACACCAGCGTGCGCCTTGGTGATCTTGTCATCAACCTACTTCAAGGGTTTATTATCATTTTATTAGTGCTGCTACTCACCCTTGGTGTAAGAAATGCCATTATTGTAGCGATATCTTTACCCTTAACAGCGCTATTTACATTAGCTTGTATGAAATATATCAACCTCCCTATACACCAAATGTCAGTGACAGGTCTGGTCGTAGCCCTTGGGATCATGGTGGATAACGCCATTGTGATAGTCGATGCCATAGCCCAGCGCCGCCAACAGGGAATGAGCCGGCTAGCGGCGGTCAGTCAAACCTTGCATCATCTGTGGCTGCCATTAGCTGGCTCGACTATTACCACTATATTAGCCTTTGCCCCTATTGTCTTAATGCCAGGAGCTGCGGGTGAGTTTGTAGGCGGTATTGCCATGTCAGTGATATTTGCATTGCTGGGTTCATACCTTATTTCCCATACCTTAATTGCAGGCTTAGCGGGACGCTTCAGTATCGATGGTAAACATGATGCTTGGTACCAACATGGGATCCGTATGCCCCTCTTGAGTCATTATTTCCAAGCTAGCTTACGATTTGCACTTAACAGACCCATAATAAGTGCCATTGCAATAGGCGTTATTCCAGCACTGGGCTTCTTTGCTTCAAGTAAAATGACGGAGCAATTTTTTCCCCCATCAGACAGAGATATGTTCCAGATTGAGATTTACCTTGCTCCTCATGTCAGCCTTGAAAATACACTCAATCAAGTACAATTAATCGATAATACATTACGAAGTATTAATGGCATTACCCAAGTAGATTGGGTTGTTGGGGGTAATAGTCCCTCCTTTTACTATAACTTAACTCAGCGCCAGCAAGGTGCGGCCAATTATGCACAGGCCATGGTGAAAGTGATCGATTTTAAGCGTGCTAACGCCTTGATCCCTGAGTTACAGCAACAATTGGACTCCGCTTTTCCAGAGGTGCAGGTCTTAGTCCGAAAATTAGAGCAAGGCCCACCTTTCAATGCGCCAGTGGAACTGATGATCTTCGGCTCTAATCTTGATACGTTACGAGCCATTGGAGATGAAATTCGCCTTATCCTCTCAAAGACCCCTGATGTACTTCATACCCGTGCAACCTTAAGTGCTGGCGCACCAAAGGTATGGTTAGAAGTGAATGAAGATGCGAGCTTAATGAGTGGCTTAAGCCTAACGGAGATTGCAAAGCAAATTCAAATGTCAACCACAGGTGTCATTGGTGGAAGCATACTCGAGCAAACAGAATCCTTGCCAATAAGAGTTCGCTTGAGCGATGAAAATCGCGAGCAAGTCAATCGCCTATCAGAAATTCAATTAGTTTCTCCCTCTGGAGAGACGGTATCGCTTTCAGCACTCTCCCATAGTGAGATACACGTTAGCCGCGGAGCCATTCCAAGGCGTAATGGCCAAAGGGTAAATACGATTGAAGCCTATATCGTCAGCGGTGTTTTGCCCGCTCAAGTGCTCAATGATGTCAAAGATAAAATAGCACAACTCACCTTACCTTCAGGTTATCGCATTGAAATTGGTGGTGAAAGTGCAAAACGCAATGAGGCTGTAGGCAATTTACTATCGAGTGTTATGTTAGTAGTGACCTTGCTATTAGCAACCGTAGTGCTGTCATTTAACTCTTTTAGGCTCACCGCCATTATTCTACTAAGCGCTATGCAATCGGCTGGTTTAGGCTTATTAGCCGTGTTTGTTTTTGGCTATCCCTTTGGTTTCCCTGTCATTATTGGTTTATTGGGGCTAATGGGACTCGCAATAAACGCTGCCATAGTGATCTTGGCTGAGCTCGAAGAGATACCAGCGGCAAGGCTTGGAGATAAAGATGTCATTATCACTACGGTGAGTAGCTGTGGTCGTCATATAGGTTCAACAACGGTTACCACGGTAGGTGGATTTATTCCCTTAATTATTGCAGGTGGTGGATTTTGGCCCCCCTTCGCTATTGCGATTGCAGGTGGCACACTCCTAACAACCTTGCTATCACTCGTCTGGGTACCCACAATGTATTTACTTCTAATGAATACTCGACAACTGAAAACTGATAGATACGCCAACGCGCAGGAGCATTAACACTATCGTTTTGATATGACTTTATTTACCCATTAATAGGTAGATTAATTCAATCAGGATTTGATGAATATTTTTATATTACAAAATATAGGGTTAACTCTTATTATTTAAACTGGAAATAACTTGCCAAACTCTCTATAACAAAGAGAAATATTAGACTCAAATCAAGACTATTGAGCCAAACTTGAGTTACATTAGCGCCACCTTTACCTATAGGATCGCAGCATGAACTATAAAAACTGGCCTATCGCGAAACAAATTGGCGCCCTCGCTTTTTTCCTCACGCTTATCATTTTTAGCATACTAAGCACATTAGCCTACAAAGCCGCATCAAATGTACTGGAAGATAAAGGCATAAGCGCAATGAAGGCCGAAATGCACGCGGTATCAGATATGTTAGAGTTGCAATATGACAGCATCTTGCAACTTGCTAGGCGTAATGCCGACGTCTTTAAAGAAATGTACCCCGGACAATTTACTAAACCAGATAAGCGCATCAATATCTTAGGGATCAGTACCCCTGCGCTATTACACGAAAAAGAGCAAGTAAACGCTTCGATGAGTAAAGTTGACCGATTCGCAAAAATTACGGGCGGCAATGCAACAGTCTTTGTCCGTGATGGCGATGATTTTGTTCGTATTGCAACTTCCCTTAAAAAAGCCGATGGCGCCCGTGCAGTAGGGACTTCTTTAGATAGAACTCATCCTGGTTACCTACCGCTTATCAGCGGTAAAGAATACGAAGGTTATGCCAAACTCTTTGGCAAAGACTACATGACAATCTACCGACCAATAATCGATCCCAAAGGACAAGTCATTGGTATTTTATATATAGGTTTTGATATAACCAGCTCCCTACTGCAATTACAGAAAGCGGTCAAAAACTTAACTTTGGAGGAAAGTGGTCACTTTTTATTAATGCGCAAAACTGATACCACTCTGGTTTCACATCCTAAATATAATGAGGGTGAAAAAGTAAATGAAGCAATTCTTGATGGTCTTTCTCTGGAGCAAGCACTGCAAGACAAATCAGAATGGAATTACTCAAATACACGTAACGAACGTATGTTTGCCTATAGTCAAACAGTGGCGGGCTGGAATTGGGTACTTCTTGGCCAAGTAAAAGCAAACGAACTGAATGAGGAAAGCATCGATTTATTAATTATCAATGCCATTGTCGCCATCACAGGGATTGCACTGATCACGGCATTGTTGTCACTGGTCCTCATTCGGACACTCAAACCATTACATGCTTTACAAGATCATATGGAAACCTTAGGCCGCGGCGATTTCAGTCAAAACTTAAGGCCATCAGAGCCTCGAAGCCAAAACGAAGTGGACAAGATCACCACCAGCGTATCGGTCATGTCTTCCGAATTAAAACAACTCATTATTGCCCTGCAAGATTCTGTCGAAAGTCTAGAACAACAGGCATCAAAAGCGCAAAGCATCGCTAAGCAAAATGGTGAAGAAGCCCAAGCATTGATGCTACAAACAGATCAAATTGCTACGGCAATTGAAGAAATGTCAACCTCAATCCGTGATGTTGCCAATCATGCCCAAGACGGTGCAGAGCAGAGTTTGCAAGTCGATTCAGCAGCTAAAGAAGGCTACAACCAACAGACAAAGGTTGTACAAGACTTGCTCAAACTAAGCCAACAACTCAGTAATAGTCACCAATCTATTGAAAAGGTTAGCCAAGAAAGCGAGGCTATCAGTAAGGTGACAGAGGTCATTAACAGTATTGCTGAACAAACAAATCTGCTGGCCCTTAATGCTGCTATTGAGGCTGCCCGAGCGGGTGAACAAGGCCGTGGTTTTGCTGTGGTTGCTGATGAAGTTCGTACATTAGCCCAGCGCACGCAATCTTCAATTCTGGAGATAAGCCAAACCATCGAAAAACTGCAAACCCAAGTGAAAAATGCAACTGAACAAATGGCACAAAGTCATCAACTTGGTACAACTTCGGCAACACAAGGGGAAATCACTGGCGAACAGCTTAAAGAAATCACCCGCAGAATTGGTGAGCTTGCCATTAGTTCACGTAATATTGCCTCCGCGACAGAGCAACAAAGCAGCGTTGCCCAAGAGATTACTCATAATCTGCATCAAATCAGCGAGCTTGCTAATGAAGGAGAACACCGTGCTACTGAGACAGTGCATTCTGCCGATGAATTATCTTCCCTCGCTGCGGCATTAAAACGTCAAATAAGCCAATTTAAAGCCTAATTTGACTAATGAATGAGTTGTTTATCAAATGCCATCCACATTGGGTGGCATTTTTATTGCGTTGACTTAACCAATACACTCAATCACTGCAACCACGCCTCTTAAGCGTTCACTTAAACCTTTTGATCTGACTACCGTGACTCCATTGGCCGTGAATATTATACCAATCGTATTAAATATCTGTTCATTCAGCGGGAGTTCAACGCGCTTTAGACAAGGCGAAGGCTTGAAGGCATAGTGGTGCTCTGTCAAAAGCCTTCAACGCAGTATAAAGCGCGTTGAAACCCGCCCTTCGGGAGCCACACAGGCACCCCACTCCGGTGTTGCATTGACTTAAAAGGGAATGACCATTTCAGCGTCAATGCGCCTTGGATTGAGATGCCTGTGAGGCTCTGAACTGATTAGATATTTAATGTGATTGGTATTAGCCCCAAGCGAGGATATGTACCTTAATAAAACCCAATAAAAAACCTCGCGCTTGCGAGGTTTTTTAGATTGAATTAGACGTTACTCGGCATCTTCTGCCGATCTGTCCATGTTCTCTGTATTCTCAAGCCACAGGGCATTGATAATCCCGAAAGAACAGGCCAACAAAACCCCTAATATCCACGTAAAATACCACATAGCAGATGCTCCTTAATTCTTCGTAAACATTAATAGAGTGAGGCTTTGTTATCTTCAATATGTTTACGGCCAATACGGCCAAACATTTTGAAGTAAGTCCAGACAGTGTAACTTAATACGATAGGCACAAAAATCGCGGCTGCACCTGTCATTACACCTAAGGTCTTCTCACTGGCCGTAGCATCCCACATAGTCAAACTCACATTAGGATCTAATGATGATGGCATGACAAATGGGAACATAGCCGCACCACAAGTCAAAATCACCATAGCCACAGTCAGTGAACTGAATAGGAATGCAAAACCAGAACGGTTAAAGCGGCTAACCAAAATCACCAACAGGGGTAATACCACACCTAAGATAGGGAACAGCATAGTGATGGGGTATTTGTCATAGTTTGCTAACCATGCTCCAGCCTCAACCGCTACTGTTTTCATCGTTGGATTCGATACCGCATTGTGATCAAGTGCCGAGGTCACAACATAACCGTCAATACCATTGGCTAACCACACACCAGCAGCAGCAAACAACACTGCCACTAATAACGCAAAGAATTGAGTTGCTTTCGCCGCTCGAACACGCAGTTCACCATCGGTCTTCATTTGTAACCATGAAGCGCCTTGCATCATAAACATGCTCACGCTTACAAGACCTGCCAGTAAACCAAATGGGTTTAGTAAGCCAAATAAACCGCCGTGGTATTTTGCACGCAGGAACTCATCAAAGTTAAATGGAACACCTTGCAATAAGTTACCAAAGGCAACACCAATGATCAGTGGAGGAATAAAACCACCCGCAAATAGAGCCCAATCCCATGACTTACGCCATTTTGGATCCTCGATTTTTGAACGATAGTCAAATCCCACAGGACGCATGTATAGGGCAAACAGCACTAACATCATAGCCACATAGAAGCCAGAGAAAGACACTGCATACACTGTTGGCCAAGCGGCAAATAACGCACCACCAGCGGTGATTAGCCATACTTGGTTACCATCCCAATGGGGGGCAATCGTATTGACCATAATACGGCGCTCGGTATCGTCTTTACCTATAATTGGTAGTAACGCACCGACACCCATATCAAAACCGTCAGTAACCGCAAATCCGATGAACAGTACGCCGATCAGAGCCCACCAGATTACTCTTAATATTTCATAATCAAACATAATGAAATCCTCTGCTTAGGCTTCTAGTTTCTCGAAATGATAACGACCAGTTTTTAAACTGCTCGGACCAAGGCGGGCAAACTTAAACATCAGGAACATCTCAATCACTAACAAGATTGTGTAGAAAAGTGTGATAGAGAGGATACTGAACCATAAATCACCCGTCGTTAAACTCGACGCAGACATAAAGGTTGGCAAGACTTCAGAAATTGTCCAAGGTTGACGACCGTATTCAGCCACAAACCAACCGCATTCAATGGCGATCCAAGGTAATGGTAAGCTATAAAGCGCAGCCTTAAGCACCCATTTTTTCTCTTCAATTTGATGACGAGTGCTTTGCCAGAATGCCGCTGCAAACACAAACAGCATGACAAAACCTAATCCCACCATGATACGGAAACTCCAGAACATAGGCGCAACACTTGGGATAGAATCCTTAGCAGCCGCTTTAATTTGTTCTTCAGTCGCATCGACAATGTTATCGGTATAGCGTTTGAGTAAGAAACCGTATCCTAAGTCCACTTTAGCCGTTTCAAAAGCAGCACGTAGTTCAGGGGTTTCTTCACCTGCACGCAATTTCACCAACATCTCATAGGCTTTCATACCGTTACGAATGCGCACTTCGTGCTCAGCAATCAAGTCATGAATACCTGTTACTTCCTCATCCAATGAACGAGTCGCAACAATGCCCATTGCATAAGGGATCTTGACTGCAAAATCAGTTTCCATCGTTTCTTGATTAGGGAAACCTATAGCAGTAAAGGCTGCTGGTGCAGGCTCTGTGTGCCATTCAGCTTCAATCGCAGCTAACTTAACGCGCTGAGCTTCACCCACTTTATAGCCTGATTCATCACCTAAAACGATAACAGACAGGATCGATGCCATACCAAAACTTGCCGCAATCGCAAACGAACGGCGGGCAAAAGGTAAGTCACGTTTTTTAAGAATGTAGTAAGCACTGATCGCTAACACAAACATAGCACCCGTCACATAACCAGAAGCCACAGTGTGAACAAATTTCACCTGTGCAACGGGGTTAAAGACCACTTCAGCAAAACTGGTCATTTCCATACGCATGGTTTCGTAATTGAATACGCTGCCCACTGGATTTTGCATCCAACCATTAGCAACCAAAATCCATAGCGCTGATAAGTTAGAACCAAAGGCAACTAACCAAGTCACAGCTAAATGTTGGCGCTTAGTGAAACGATCCCAACCGAAGAAGAACATACCTACGAAGGTAGATTCAAGGAAGAAGGCCATTAAACCTTCAATGGCAAGTGGTGCACCAAAGATGTCACCAACATAATGCGAATAATAAGACCAGTTAGTACCAAACTGGAACTCCATCGCCAAGCCCGTTGAAACACCCAAGGCAAAGTTAATACCAAATAACTTACCCCAGAACTTAGTCATATCTTTATAAATTTGTTTATCAGTCATCACATAGAGTGATTCCATGATAGCCAGCAAAAATGCTAACCCTAAAGTTAAAGGAACAAATAGGAAGTGATACATGGCTGTCAGCGCAAACTGCAACCGCGATAGCTCAACAACCTCTTCAACAATCATCGGTAACTCCTTACGTGGTGCGTCCAATTGCTACAACGAAATCCGAATTGTTTATAGCAAGTGCCTTTGTAGGATAGTGAGTTTCATTTTGTGTTTATATCTGGCGACAGTATAAACCGTTAAAATTAATCTTTTGCATTACATCGAAGCAGCAAGGGCTAAAAGTATCAATTTCCATCACATATTGGGACAAGCGTCACACTATCACATAGCATTGAGACTAATGCCTCACAACCTAACCAATCAAATGATCCCATCGATATAAATATCAGATAGTTAGGATATTTACTCGTTTTCATTTGTGAGTATTTTATACCACCTGCTTTTGATTCAAATCAATCAAACTCAGGGGTTTAGATGGGTTTTGCGGCAAGGCACACACTTCCCCACTCACGGTAATTGACAAATCAACAAAAAAGGTGTAGATAGCGTAAATTATTAAATGTAAAGTGACATTTTTATCGCTTTCATATGAAAATCAAAACCAAACGCCACAAATCAACAATAGGTATACAAAAAACAACAAATATACTATTACTTAACAAATCAAACATATAGATAATCAATAAAAAATAAAATATAAATCATATGCATATGAAAAGTTAAAAATTAAAATCTGAATCATTAAAAAAATTTAAGATTAATTTTTCTAATGATTATTTGTATTTTTTCTCGTTTGATAAGATTTTATTCATTGCTTAATATGTGTCCAGTGCTAAGACGGCAGTTTTATCGTTCTGGTGAAGCGTCCCAGAAAAGCCCGATATCGCACATCTTGGTTTAACTTTGTTATGGAGACAGCGATATGACAAACTTATTTGAACGTCTAATTAACATCTACAAGCCTGTTTTTGTTGAACTTTATAAAGCACACGAGCTTTAAGATTTTACATATTACTCGATATAGATCCTGATTTAGTTTGAAGTTTTGTTAGCGCAAAACCAGCCTCCTTCTCCTTGAGTTGGAGGCTTTTTCTTTTCCTATACCCTATTTTTTGTAAGGGAAATCGCTTTAGAAGATTGAGACTAAAGATTTATCGAGTGTGCAACATACTCATTAAGAGGTAATTGGCAATTAAAGCGAGAATTTAGTTACTTAAGTACAATAGATTATTTGCAATAAAGGCTAATATATTGAAATGGCTAATTTTAATAAAACATGCATTTAGAATATAAAAAAGGAGCGAAAAAATTCGCTCCTTTTTTGATGACCTAAACTTTAAACTTCTTGTATTTGAGGAGGTTAACCTAAGGTCACTCGCGCATTACGGAACATTCGCATCCAAGGGCTATCTTCACCCCAAGTATCCGGATGCCAAGAGTTCGCTACGGTTCTGAACACACGTTCGGGGTGCGGCATCATCAAGGTTACGCGGCCATCAGTGGTACAAATCCCTGTCAAGCCATTTGGCGAACCGTTCGGGTTTTGTGGATACTGAGTCGCGATATCACCTTTACCATTAACAAAACGCAGCGCAATCGTTCCTGACGCTTCGGCAATCGCCAGCGCTTCAGGGCTGGCAAACTCAGCCAAACCTTCACCGTGAGATACGGCGATAGGCATACGAGAACCCGCCATACCTTGGAAGAATAACGACGGGCTCTGTTGCACCTCAACTAAACTGAAACGCGCTTCGAAACGCTCTGAGCGGTTACGCACAAAACGTGGCCAGTGCTCGCTACCTGGGATAATTTCTTTCAGGTTCGACAGCATTTGACAACCGTTACACACGCCAAGGGCGAAACTTGAGTCACGTTCAAAGAAACGTGAAAACTCATCGCGCGCACGCTCGTTAAACAGAATCGACTTAGCCCAACCCTCACCTGCGCCTAATACATCACCGTAGGAGAAGCCACCACAGGCCACTAGGCCTTGGAAATCCTCTAGGCTAATACGGCCAGATAAAATGTCCGACATGTGTACGTCGCGGCTTTCAAAGCCAGCGCGATCAAAGGCTGCTGCCATTTCTACGTGGGAGTTAACGCCCTGCTCACGCAAAATCGCCATCTTAGGCGCAGCGCCCTTAAGAATATAAGGCGCGGCAACATCTTGGCTTGGATCAAAACTTAAGTTAACGGTTAAGCCTAAATCGGTTTCGTCTTGCTTAAGTTTGAACTCTTCAAGCGCGCAGGCTGGGTTATCACGCAAAGCTTGCATACGATACGTGGTTTCTGACCACACAGTACGCAGCGCAACACGGGTATCACTGAAGATTTCACGCGCGCCATCTTTAATGGTGATGCGTTGATCGTCGGCGAGGGTTCCGATCACATGGCAAGGTACGCCAGCGATTGCAAACTGAGCGGCAATTTTCGCAGCGTTGTCACGGCTCACTTGCAGCACAGCGCCGAGCTCTTCATTAAAGAGTCGTTCTAAATCCGTGCCCTGCAAGTCTTCTACATCTATGTCTAAACCTGTATTACCAGCAAAAGCCATTTCCACTAAGGTAGTGAATAAACCACCGTCGCTACGGTCGTGGTAAGCGATAACCGACTTTTTAGCCACTAGATTTTGCATGGTTTCGAAGAAACCACGCAGCAGTGCAGCATCGTCAAGATCCGGCGCAATATCACCCAGCTCACCAAACACTTGGGCTAAACAAGAACCGCCTAAACGATTTTTGCCCGCACCTAAATCTACTAACAGTAAAGACGTTTCGCCTTTATCTGTGCGTAGCTCTGGCGTCACTGTATTGCGAATATCTTGCACCACGCCAAAAGCAGTGATCACCAATGACATAGGCGACGTCACGGTTTTATCCGCGCCATCTTGCTGCCATGCGGTCTTCATCGACATAGAGTCTTTACCGACCGGAATGGTCAGGCAGAGCTCTGGACACAGTTCTTCACCTACGGCTTTCACCGCTTCATAAAGACCCGCATCTTCACCAGGGTGACCCGCGGCAGACATCCAGTTGGCAGAAAGCTTGATACGCTTAAATGAACCGATATCGGCACCAGCGATATTCATGATGGATTCAGCCACCGCCATACGGGCAGAGGCACCAAAATCAAGCAGTGCCAGCGGTGTACGTTCACCCAGTGACATAGCCTCACCAGCGTAGGTATCAAAGCTTGCCGCAGTCACCGCGCAATCGGCCACAGGCACTTGCCATGGGCCCACCATTTGGTCACGGTTCACTAAACCTGTAACTGTGCGATCGCCAATAGTGATAAGGAAGGTTTTATCTGCGACAGTCGGCAAGCTCAGTACGCGTTTAACCGCTTCTTTAACATCAATCTTGTCTTGCGCTAACGCGGGCGATACCGCTTTGGCCGATACCACATCACGGCTCATCTTAGGCGCTTTGCCTAATAAGACTTCGAGTGGTAAATCGATAGGATTATTGTCGAAATGGCTGTCGCTAAGCGTCAGGTGTTTTTCCGCCGTCGCTTCACCCACCACAGCAAAAGGCGCGCGCTCACGCTCACAGATGGCAGTAAATAGCGCCAGATTTTCGGGGGCAACTGACAGCACATAACGTTCTTGTGATTCGTTACACCAGATTTCCAGCGGACTCATGCCAGGCTCATCCGAAGGCACATTACGCAGATTAAACAAACCGCCGCGCTCGCCGTCATTCACGAGTTCTGGGAAAGCGTTCGACAAACCGCCCGCGCCCACATCGTGGATAAATTGGATAGGGTTTTTATCGCCAAGCTGCCAACAGCGGTCAATCACTTCCTGACAACGACGTTCCATCTCTGGGTTTTCACGTTGCACAGAAGCAAAATCCAAGTCTTCGCTCGATTGCCCCGATGCCATAGAGGAAGCCGCGCCGCCGCCCAGACCTATGTTCATCGCAGGGCCACCGAGCACAATCAGCTTAGCGCCAACGGTAATTTCGCCCTTTTGCACGTGTTCTTCACGAATGTTACCTAAACCACCGGCTAACATAATCGGCTTGTGGTAACCACGGACTTCAACACCGTTGTGGCTGCTGACTTCCTGTTCATAGGTACGGAAATAACCGACCAGTGCCGGACGACCAAACTCGTTATTAAATGCAGCACCACCTAAGGGGCCTTCGGTCATAATATCCAGTGCACTCACGATACGTTCAGGCTTACCGTAATTGCCTTCCCATGGCTGAACAAAACCTGGGATTTTTAAATTGGATACGCTAAAACCTGTTAAACCCGCTTTAGGTTTAGAGCCACGCCCCGTAGCACCCTCATCACGGATCTCACCACCCGAACCGGTTGCAGCGCCAGGATAGGGGCTGATGGCGGTTGGATGGTTGTGGGTTTCCACTTTCATCAGGATGTGCATAGGTTCAGTGTGGTAGTTGTATACCCCATCAGGATCGGGGAAGAAACGACCCGCAACCGAACCTTCCATCACTGCAGCGTTATCTTTGTAGGCAGATAACACATGATCAGGCGTGGTTTCAAAAGTATTCTTGATCATCTTGAACAATGACTTAGGCTGAACTTCACCGTCAATGGTCCAATCTGCGTTAAAAATCTTATGACGACAATGCTCAGAGTTTGCCTGAGCAAACATCATCAATTCAATATCGTTCGGATTACGGCCTAAACGGACAAAGTTCTCGACTAAATAGTCGATTTCATCTTCGGCTAAGGCAAGCCCCAATTCAGTGTTAGCCACTTCAAGTGCGCGGCGACCTTCCCCAAGAATATTGACACTCTTAAACGGCGCAGGCTCAGTGCGTTTGAACAGCACATCGGCTTTAGCAAAATCATCGAGGATAATTTCAACCATACGATCGTGCAGCAACGCATTTAAGGTTTGTTGTTGAGCCGCTGTCAGTGCATCTGACTCGACATAATACGCAACGCCTCGCTCCAAACGCTTCACCTTACCAAGACCACAATTGTGGGCGATATCAGTGGCTTTAGATGACCATGGGGAAATTGTGCCGGGGCGAGGAGTAACAAACAGGAGTGAACCTTGGGGGATATGAGCTTCTATCGCAGGTCCATAGGTGAGAATTTTTTCAAGTTGCTGGCGTTCATTTGTGTCGAGCAACTCGCTCAAATCCGCTAAATGCACATACTCAGCATAGATTTGGCGTACCGGAAGCGCCGCGTTTACGCAGGCCTCCATTAGCTTTTGCACTCTAAACATCGAGAGTGCGGGGGCTCCGCGGATGATCTCCATCACGTCTATTCACCTTATTATTTATTATTGCAGGGGTCAGATGTGGCGCTATTATAGGGAAATGTCTATCACAAATCACCTGTGACCTTACGCAAAACAGTGTTTCCTGTGAGATAAAAAGCGTGGTGTTATCAGACTCCTCCTTCTCCCCTGTACAAATTTTTTTCGTTATCCCACACAAACGGATATAATCACAGCACTGTCAGCCATTTTATCTCTGATACCTCACTGACCATCTATTTTTCATCGTATTGATTTTATTTAACAAAGCGCATTTAATGACTCGATTTCTGCTTATTATCATCTTAGGTTTCTTACTGACTGCCTGTCAGCAGGTGACCGTGGACGAACCAGAATTCGTTCCTCATCAGCTCACTGAACTGCGGGTGGGAACCCTTTATGGCCCTCAGATCTATATGACATCCGGCCAAGGAAATAGTGGATTTGACTACGATATGGCGCTGCGATTTGCCGAATATCTCAACGTCCCCTTAAAAATGGTGCCTTATACTAACCGCTCAGAGCTCTATGACGCCCTAAAAAAGAATGATATTGATATTATTGCCGCAGGTATGACAGAAACGCCTGCGCGAAGAGAACAATTCCGTCTAGGCCCACCTTTATATCGCGTTAATCAAGTGCTCGTTTATCGAGAAGGCGTGGCAGCTCCCAAAGATATCAGCAAGTTAAAAGGAAGAATCACTATCATTGCTGACTCAGCGTTTGTAGAGACATTGACTCAACTGCAAAAACATCATCCGAGTTTAGTCTGGGATCAAGTAACAGATAAAGATAGTGAAGAGTTGCTGGCGATGATCGCGAATAAAGAAATTGATTACACCATCGCCGACTCCAGCAGTGTGCAAATTAACCGTCGTTATCTACCCGATTTACGTTCTGGCCCTGTGCTTGAAGAAAAACTCGATGTGGTCTGGTTATTACCACCGACTCACAGCGATGCACTTATGAGCCAATTATTGGCTTTCTGGCATCAAGAAAAGCTCGCAGGGACGCTCGATCATCTCAATGAAAAGTATTTTGGCCACGTTAAACGTTTCGATTATATCGATACTCGTGCTTTCCTGCGTGCTATCGAAACAGTCCTTCCTCGTTATCGTCAACTGTTTGAGACCCATGCAGGTGATTTAGATTGGCGTAAACTTGCAGCAACAAGTTACCAAGAATCCCACTGGAATCCGCATGCCCGCTCCCCCACGGGAGTCCGTGGCATGATGATGCTCACAGAACCCACAGCCAAAGAAATTGGCATCACTAACCGCCTCGATGCAGAAGAAAGTATCCGCGGCGGCGCCGCATATCTAAGGGATATGATTAACCGTTTGCCCGAATCCATCCCTGAAAGTCAACGTATGTGGTTTGCACTAGCCTCTTACAATATAGGGTATGCCCATGTGGAAGATGCGCGAAAACTCGCAGAATCAATGGAATTAAATCCCAATGCTTGGCGAGATCTAAAGAAAGTTTTACCTCTACTACAAAAACGGAAATATTACCAAAAAACCCGTTATGGTTATGCTCGTGGCAGTGAAGCTGTACATTACGTGGATAGTATTCGCCGCTACTACGATACATTGGTGTGGGTGGATAATCAGTCAAAACAGCCTATGCCAGAGGACGAGCAAAACGATCTTATTGCTGAAGAACTCCCCAGTATGCCTGCAGGCTCCCTTAGCCCAGATCAACCTAAATAACTTATTTAAGTAAGCCAAAGATGCTTAAGCGTTATTTTTATACGCACAGAAATTGAGCCAACACTCACTATTGACTTTCTTAACCTAAAATCTAGAAATTTTAATCTTTAATTAAGAGAATAAGCGCTAAAGTGCATCAATTGATGCCTTAACTTGCTGGTTTATAAAGCAGATAACCATAAGGGGATTGCCGCTGCTTATCTCAACTGCTACTGTCTTAGTCAATTGAGATAAAACATTAGCGTTACAGGCGTTAAATCAAAGTAAAAATGCGAATAAATAATGCTCAATAAAAATAATCAAAAATGGGGTCAATATGAGAAAAAAAACTATTCATCATAACAATGCATCACGTCGTCGTACTTTGCTAAAAATACGCCATCGTCGAATATTAAACCGCCAAAAACTTTTCTTTACGTTTATCCAATCCCAAGACTAAAAACACTTTCTATCGCTTTTACTCTATCCCTTGCTGCGCCCTTTGAGCCAGTTTTAAAGCCTTCTTTTCATCCCTACGGCGTTTAAAAAAACGACTCAACTGTGCGCTACAAGCCTCAGCTAATACACCTGATGTCACTTCAACTTGATGATTAAACGCCGGATGTTGCAGTAAATTCACCACAGTCCCCGCAGCACCCGTTTTTTCATCCCGAGCCCCATAAACCACCCGCGCGATCCGGCTGTGCACCATGGCACCTGCACACATAGCGCAAGGTTCAAGGGTTATATAAAGGGTGGCATCCAAAAGACGATAGTTTTCGAGCTTTTTACCTGCGCTACGTAAACAGAGGATCTCTGCATGGGCGGTAGGATCGTGTTGGCTAATGGATAAATTGTAACCCGTCGCAATCTGCTGACCGTCTTTGACCAGAACCGCACCCACAGGCACCTCGCCCGCAGCTTCAGCCTTCTCTGCCATCTGCATCGCGACTTGCATCCAATATTCGTCCAACTTCATTTGGTCCACTAGACTGTCACTCATCTGTAAAAATACGGCCAATTATACCTATAACCAATAAAAAAGGCGCACTTGGCCTGTCTCTTATACACAAATCCCCCGATAAATTCGGGGATTTTTTTGAACTCGCGCTGATGTTGTTGATCTGATCTACAAAACAACTTTAGGCGCACGCTATGAATTTTATTTCCAACCCAGCACAATGGGCCCAACATCTCTTCCAACATGCCAGTTTAGGTGATGCTCGGCGCGTCAAACGCTTGATAGCATTATCGGCAACGCTGGCTGCTCATATGGGAAAATCTGTGCCGCAAGCCAGTCAAACTACCGCTGATATTGAAGCCGCTTACCGTTTTATCCGCAATGAGGCCATTTCGGCCGATGCCATCGCCGAAGCAGGCTTTATGGCAACGAAGCAAGAAGCCTTAGCATTTGACACCTTACTGGCACTGGAAGACACCAGCTCGCTAAATTTTTCTCACAAAGGGGTCCGTGATGAACTGGGACATATTACATCTCATCTATCGAGCCGCGGATTTCAAGCACATTCAGTATTGCTGTACGCACCATCACATAACCAACTGATTGGTTTAATTGAACAACATTTGCGGACCCGCGACATAGCTACGATGGGAAAGCACAAAAACGCAACCAAAAGACCTTACTGGGAAAAAGAGAGTTTTAAATGGCAGCAGGCCTCACAAAATGTCGCTAACCGTTTGGGTCAACACATGGCACATGCGGTCAGCGTCTGTGACCGCGAAGCGGATTTAATTGAGTACCTGCAATATAAACTCGAACATCAGCAACGGTTTGTGGTGCGTTCGATGATAAGTCGGCATATAGAAGAAGCCGAAGGTAAGTTACATCTGTACGGCCATTCGTTGCAAAGTGCTGGGGAGCGAATGGTAGAGGTGGTACAAAAAGGTGGCCGCAAAGCCAGAGTCGCGACCTGTGAAGTCCGTTTTGCACCGGTAACCCTGAAAATGCCCAGCAATAAAGTTGGCGAAAGTACGCCGTTGTTTTATGTCAGTTGTATTGAAAAAGGCAATGACGATGGATTGTGCTGGCACCTGCTGACGTCGGAGCCCGTCACCACGACGGAACAAGCACTGACGATCTTGTGCTGGTATGAAAAGCGCTGGCTGATAGAGGACTTTCATAAATCCTGGAAAAGCGGTGGGACTCAGGTTGAAGATTTGCGCTTACAAAGCAAAGGTAATTTGGAGCGTATGATTACGATCCTAGCGTTTATAGCGGTGCGAGTTCAGCAGTTGCGCCATCTTGGGTTACAAGAAGAACAGGCAAAGCAACAAAGTTGTGAGACATTGTTGGGTTGCAAAGCGTGGAAATTACTGTGGCTGAAAGTTGAACAATGCAAACCACCCAAGCAAGCACCCAGTGTGCATTGGGCTTACCTAAGTTTAGGAAAATTAGCGGGTTGGCACGATAGTAAAGGAACGGGTGTAGTAGGTTGGGAGCGGTTATGGGAAGGATGGTTCAAACTGCAAACCATCCTTGAAGGCTACGAATTGGCTCTATCTCTTGAACACGAGATGTGATCAAGAGATAGGCCTAAGCGCCTTTAAACTAAACAAAGTTTAATAAAATAAACGTAACGGGGGCGTTATTCCCACTCGATAGTCGCTGGCGGCTTGCCAGAGATATCGTAAACCACACGGGAAATGCCATCGACTTCGTTGATGATGCGGTTTGATACGCGACCTAAGAAATCATAGGGCAGATGTGCCCAATGGGCGGTCATAAAGTCGATGGTTTCGACGGCGCGCAGTGACACCACCCAATCGTATTTACGGCCATCGCCCATCACGCCGACAGAGCGCACAGGTAAGAACACGGTAAAGGCTTGGCTAACTTTGTTGTACAGGTCGGCTTTATGCAGTTCTTCGATAAAGATAGCATCGGCGCGGCGCAGTAAATCGCAGTATTCTTTCTTCACTTCACCTAATACACGCACACCAAGACCCGGCCCTGGGAACGGGTGACGATAAAGCATATTGTAAGGCAGACCTAACTCAAGACCAATTTTGCGCACTTCATCTTTAAAGAGTTCACGCAGTGGCTCAACTAAGCCAAGCGCCATATCGTCTGGCAAACCGCCGACGTTATGGTGTGACTTAATCACATGGGCTTTACCTGTGGCGCTGCCAGCAGATTCAATCACATCGGGGTAGATAGTCCCTTGGGCTAACCATTTAGCATTGGCGCATTTTTTCGATTCTTCATCGAAAATTTCCACAAATACACGGCCGATGATTTTGCGTTTTGTTTCTGGATCTGCAACGCCCTTCATCGCATCGAGGAAACGGTTTTCCGCATCAACGTGGATGATATTCAGGCCGAAATGATCGCCAAACATTTCCATCACTTGTGCTGCTTCATTCAATCGCAATAAACCGTTATCAACGAATACGCAGGTCAGTTTTTTACCGATGGCACGGTGCAGCAACATAGCCACAACCGAAGAATCGACACCACCAGACAAGCCTAAAATCACTTCATCATCGCCGATTTGCTTCTTCAAACGCTCAATCGCATCTTCAATAATCGATGAGGGTTTCCAGTTGGCGGCACAGCCACAGATGTCTAAGGCAAAATGCGATAACATCCGCATGCCTTGACGAGTGTGGGTCACTTCTGGGTGGAACTGTACGCCATAGAAGCGTTTTTCTTCATTAGCCATAGCAGCAAATGGGCAAGTATCGGTTTTAGCGACCGCCACAAATCCCTCAGGGATCGCAGAGACTTTATCACCGTGGCTCATCCATACATCGAGCAGAGGTTTCCCTTCGCTATTGACTGCATCTTCAATATCTTTGAACAGCGCAGATTTTGTCAGCATTTCAATTTGAGCGTAGCCAAATTCACCTTCGCCCACACCTTGAATAACTTTACCGCCTAACTGCTCAGACATAGTCTGCATGCCGTAGCAAATACCTAAAACAGGTATGCCAGCGTTAAAGACATATTCAGGTGCACGGGGAGAATTTTCAGCCGTCACACTTTCAGGGCCGCCCGCTAAGATAATACCGTTAGGGGCAAACTCACGGATTTGGGCTTCGGTCACATCCCATGCCCATAATTCGCAGTAAACGCCAATTTCACGGATACGACGGGCAATCAGTTGAGTGTACTGGGATCCAAAATCGAGGATCAGTATCTTGTGCTCATGAATATCGCTCATGGATAACCTTTATTTTATCTATTGTTTAACTTGGCTCAAAACTGACAACGTCAAGCTTGAGAGCATCACACATATTGTTAGTGGGGCGGCTTATTGCCGCCCCACTACATCAAACATTTAAGAGCCTGAACGGTAGTTCGGCGCTTCTTTAGTGATTGTCACATCGTGTACATGGGACTCGCCCATACCCGCAGAAGTCACTTTTACAAATTGCGCTTTTTCATTCAGCTCGCTAATGGTTGCACAGCCTGTTAAGCCCATGCATGAACGTAAACCACCCATATGTTGATGGATGATTTCCTTAAGCTTGCCTTTGTAAGGCACGCGGCCTTCAATGCCTTCTGGCACCAGTTTGTCGGCAGCATTGTCAGATTGGAAATAACGATCAGAAGAGCCTTGAGACATAGCGCCTAATGACCCCATACCACGGTATGATTTATATGCACGCCCTTGATATAACTCGGTTTCACCAGGAGCTTCATCGGTACCAGCAAACATTGAACCCGCCATAATACAAGATGCACCCGCGGCAAGAGCTTTGGCTAAGTCGCCAGAAAAACGCACACCACCATCGGCAATCACAGGAATACCTAAGCCTTTTACGGCTTCGGCAGCATCGGAAACCGCGGTAATTTGGGGCACACCAACACCGGTTACAATACGGGTTGTACAGATAGAACCAGGACCAATACCCACTTTAACAGCGTTAACACCCGCTTCAACTAAGGCTAAAGCACCTTCAGCCGTGGCGACGTTACCACCCACAATTTGTAAATCTGGGTACTTGGCACGGGTTTCGCGAATACGTTGTAATACGCCTTCAGAATGTCCATGGGAAGAGTCGATCAACAGTACATCAACACCGGCCTTAACCAGCGCATCAACGCGCTCTTCGTTGCCGGCACCCGCACCAACGGCGGCGCCCACGCGTAAACGGCCTAACTCATCTTTACAGGCGTTAGGTTTACGCTCGGCTTTCTCGAAGTCTTTAACGGTAATCAACCCTTTTAATTTGAAGTTATCATCGACAACCAGCACTTTTTCAATACGGTTAGAGTGCATTAATTTTTGCACTTCATCTAACTTAGTGCCTTCGGCAACGGTGACTAAACGCGACTTAGGCGTCATCACTTCCTCTACCGTTTTGCTCCAATCCGTCACAAAGCGCACGTCACGGCCAGTAATGATACCGACAAGCTCATTCGCTTCGTTAACCACAGGGTAACCGGCAAAACCGTTTTTCAGGGTTAACACTTTCAGATCAGCAAGTGTCGTTGAAGGAGTCACTGTCACAGGTTGTTGAACCACGCCAGCTTCGTAAATTTTTACTTTACGCACTTCTTCGGCTTGTTTCTCAATACTCATGTTTTTGTGAATAAAACCTAAGCCACCTTCCTGCGCCATCGCAATCGCAAGGCGAGCTTCGGTAACTGTGTCCATAGCGGCAGACACAAGCGGAATGTTGAGTTCGATAGTATTGGTTAGGCGAGTTTTAAGAACGGCGGTATTTGGGAGTACAGTAGAATGCGCAGGAACAAGTAACACATCGTCAAAAGTAAGCGCTTCTTTAATTAAACGTAGCATTAGCAACATCTCCCCAGTTGAGTAGGATTTAGAGGTGAAATATTGCGGCGGGATTATACCTTGCATATGGGGCGCGGTAAATGGAAAATAGCAAATATCCCCATTTTCTTGAGTTATTCGATGCAAGGCACCAAAAACAACATTTATACTGTCTCGCGGCTCAATGGTGAAGTCAGGCAAATCCTCGAGGGACAATTGGGTAAAATTTGGCTTAATGGCGAAATATCCAACTTTTCTTCCCCTAGCTCAGGTCATTGGTATTTAACCCTAAAAGATCATTACTCCCAGATCCGCTGCGCCATGTTTAAAGGCCGTAATCAGACGGTCAGCTTTAAACCCATCAATGGTCAGCAAGTGTTAGTCAAAGGCGCAATCAGTGTTTATGAACCCAGAGGCGACTATCAATTATTAATTGAGTCCATGTTACCCGCGGGTGATGGATTACTGGCGCAGCAGTTTGATGCTCTTAAGATGAAGCTCGCCGCCGAAGGATTATTCGCCGCTGACACCAAAAGGCCACTGCCCAAAAACATTCAACGCATTGGCGTTATTACTTCACCAACAGGTGCCGCAATTCGTGATGTTTTACATGTATTAGCAAGGCGCGATCCCTCCATCGAAGTCATTATCTATCCGACTCAAGTTCAGGGTGAAACTGCGGACTTGAGCATATGCCAGGCAATTAATATCGCCAATCAAAGGTTGGAGGTCGATGTATTACTGCTCACCCGCGGTGGCGGTTCACTTGAGGATTTATGGTGTTTTAACAGCGAAGCCCTCGCCCACACCATTTATAACAGCGCCCTGCCCATCGTCAGCGCCGTAGGCCACGAAGTCGATACCACTATCAGTGACTATGTCGCCGATATCCGTGCCCCTACACCGTCTGCGGGTGCCGAACTTCTCTCTCAAGATAGTGAGAATAAAGCCCAAAGACTCGCGACTGTATTATCGCGGCTGCAGCAAAGTGTAAGACACTATCAGCTCAAGCAAGAAAGACGCTTAAGTTTGTTAGAACATAGATTACAACGCCAAGATCCTAAACGGACTTTGCAACAGTTCGAACAAAGATTCGATGAAATGCAATTACGACTGGAGTCCGCGCTATCAAATCGCTTGCATCTGCTCAGCCGCCGTCAGCAGTTGCTCGCAAGCCGCCTTGAACAACAATCTCCAAAGCATAAACTCGCCATTGAGGGTACCCGCCTAAGTTATCTTGCGAGTCGCTTACAGGATGCATTGCAGGATAAACTCAGCCAAAGTGAACAGCGGATAAAATACGCTGCCCATCAATTAGAAACCGTTAGCCCATTAGCCACTTTAAGTCGTGGTTATAGCATTACGACGGATATTCACAATCAAGTGATCGACTCCGTCGATAAACTGGCTATCGGTGATGACTTACAAACTCGCTTACGCTATGGCCAAGTGATCTCAACTGTCACCCAGATAAAGCCATTCGAATAAGGCTAAGCAAGGCTGAAATCGTCTTAAAACACAAAAGGAACCCTAAGGTTCCTTTTGTTTCAAATGTGTTCGGTAAAAAACACTATTTGGTTTTTCTGTCTTTAATATGGCTCAGTGCGCGTTTGCGGCGACGCTCTTGGCTCATAGTTAACTTCTCAGTCTTGTTTTCAAATGGGTTATCACCCTCTTGGAAACGCAGCTGAATAGGCGTACCCACCACTTTCAATGAACGACGGAAATAGTTCATCATGTAACGCTTGTACGAGTCAGGCAGTCTACTCACTTGGTTCCCGTGGATCACCACGATTGGCGGATTGTAACCACCGGCGTGAGCGTATTTTAACTTAACACGGCGGCCATTCACTAATGGTGGCTGGTGATCGTCCTGGGACATTTGCATAATACGGGTCAGCATAGAAGTGCTGACGCGGCGTGTGGCACTGTCATAGGCTTCTTCAATCGATTCAAATAAATGGCCAACACCAGTACCGTGCAGCGCCGAAATAAAGTGAATACGGGCAAAATCAATAAACCCAAGACGACGGTCAAGCTCACTCTTCACACGATCTTTAATCCCTTGATCGATGCCATCCCACTTGTTGACGGCAATCACTAAGGCACGTCCTGCATTAAGCGCGAAACCTAATAGACCTAAATCTTGTTCAGCAACCCCTTCACGGGCATCGATGATAAGTAAAACCACGTTGGCATCTTCAACCGCTTTTAAAGTCTTGATCACTGAGAACTTTTCAATAACTTGATGCACTTTACTGCGGCGGCGAACACCCGCGGTATCGATAATCACGTACTCGCGACCTTCACGTTCCATTGGAATGTAAATACTGTCGCGCGTTGTGCCGGGTTCATCGTACACAACGACCCGTTCTTCACCCAAAATACGGTTAGTGAGGGTTGACTTACCTACGTTTGGCTTACCGATAATCGCCAGCTTAATGGGCAAATCTTGTAGACGCTTTTGCTCAGCTTCGGCTTCTTCTTCAGTGTATTGGCGTTCGTCGACGACTTCTTCTTCACCTTGACGCTCAATGCCCATCGCTTCAGCATAAGGTGTCAGCGCGTATTCGATCATGTTGGTGACGCCGCGTCCTTGAGATGCCGCCATTTGGTAGACTTCACCCAAACCTAAAGACCAAAACTCGGCACAGGCCGAATCGGCATCGATACCGTCAACTTTATTGGCAACCACGAAAGTGGTTTTTTCACGGCTACGCAGATGCTGTGCAATCGACAAGTCAGCGGCGGTTAACCCCGCGCGCGCATCGGTCATAAATAAAACCACATCGGCTTCTTCAATGGCAGCAAGGGATTGCTCTGCCATTTTTGTCTCGATCCCCTCTTCAGTGCCATCGATACCGCCTGTATCGACCACAATGAACTCATAGCCGGATAAGAATGCTCGACCATATTTACGGTCACGTGTTAGGCCAGGAAAGTCAGCAACCAGCGCATCACGCGTACGCGTAAGACGATTAAATAGGGTGGATTTACCGACATTCGGTCGACCAACAAGGGCCACTACAGGGATCATGATTTTGCCTCTAAAAAACTTTTCAATAAAAAGCCCCCGGAACACACTTCCAGGGGCTCTGCAAGGATAACACTTTTAACTACGGAAGTGTTACAACAGCCAGCTTTCCGCTGCGACCTTGAACATAGATTTTATCATCCACCACTAATGGCTGACTGTATAATCCAGAGCTATCGACTTGAATACGACCGACAATCGTCCCTGTACTGCGATCAATAAAGTGTAGATAACCTTCGAAATCACCGACAACTAAATAATCTTTATAAACTGCAGGCGAGGTTAATGTTCGATTTGTTAACTCAGAGTTGCTCCATAGCTCTAAACCATTTCGTCTATCAACTGAGTAGATACGACTATGATCGTCAACTAAAAACAAACTTAATCCTGCTGATGCTAATTCGTTAAAGCTTGAATACTTACGTGTCCATACTATGCGACCCGTACGCAATTCCATCGACACTAAGTTACCGTTATAGCTAACTGCATATAAATTATCACCAAGAATAAGCGGTGTCATATCCACGTCGGCCATACGCGTAAACTCGTTACCGCCCGTTGGATTATAAATCGCTTGTTCCCACGCGGCTTGACCATTGTTTTTCACCACAACAGCCACTTTGCCATCGGCAGTACCAATAAAGAAACCACCCGCTTCATAGGCGGCAGAGCCTGTGCCACGTAACGTCAGGTTCGGCAACTGCATCTTGTACACCCACAGCTTATCGCCAGTATCGACGTTAAAAGCCTCGAGTGAACCGGAGCTCGTACTCACCACAACCACATCATCAGCAACCGTTGGCTTTGATAAAAGCTCACCACCCGCAACGATATGCCACAATACTTGGCCATCTTCGATATTCAGTGCTGCAAGCAGCCCACTCTCACCACCCACAAAGACTTTATTACGGGCAGCGGTGACACCTGCGGCAATGCGAGCACCTTTATTTTTAGCTAAGGCGTTATCACGAAACTCTTCGCTAAAATCTTTAGTCCAAACGCGGTCACCCGTAGCTTCATCAAACGCAATGACTTTACCGTAACGGTCTGCGGCAAAAATTTTACCGTAACGAACTGCCGGCATAAGGCGAGAATAATAATCCCCCACACCACTACCAACAGAGGCGCTCCAACTTACTTCAGGAAACACCGTTGCCTGAATTGCAGTTAACTCACTTACCGGCTCTTCTTCAACATCACTCGATGAACAGGCGGATAACATCGCTAGACTCAATCCAGCGGCTAACAGGTTTTTGCACCAAGACTTCATCAAGGGATCCCTTATGCCTGATTTAGGTTATCAAGTTTGATTTTAAGTGCCGGGCTTGTTACCACACCACCGTTATCCATGGCGGTTTGATAAGCCGTTTTTGCTTTCTCAACGTCACCTTGACGCACAAGGAAGTCACCTTTTAACTCTTCACGTTGAGCTAAAAAGGCTTTATCGGATACTTTTTCTAAGGTCGCTAACCCGGCATCAATTTGACCAAGCTCCGCCTGAATACGGGCCAAGCGTAAGGTTGCAATTGTATCTAAACTGGCCCCTGGCTTGGCCGTAATAACCTTGTTCAACGCATCGATAGCCTTAGGATAATCCTTTGCTTCTACAGCCGTTTTGGCAACGATAAGATCCAACAGTGCTTGATAACCTTTTTGATCGTGATTTTTTGAAAACTCAGCAACACCCGCTAGCATGGCGGCTTCATCGGCAGATTTGGTCGTCAATGCTTGAAAGGCTTTTGACGCTTCCTCCGCTTTAGCCACTTTCATATCGGAATAATAATTCCAACCGTATAGGCCACCAAGGCCCACGACAGCACCGATTAAAATGGAAGTTCCATAATCTTTCCAGAACTGTTTGATAGCATCAACTTGTTGTTCTTCTGTGCTATAAATTTCCACGCGCACATCCCCTTTATTTGGTAAGTTCAGCTAAAAATGCACTTAAGGCATTTCGAGCAACCTGTTGTTGTTCGTTGTCATTGCGTAAATGTTTCACTGTGACCATACCTTCGGCAAGTTCTTCTTCACCTATCAGTAATGCCACACTCGCACCGCTTTTGTCGGCGCGCTTCATTTGTTTCTTCACGTTACCGCCACCACAGTGACTCATCACTTTAAGGTGTGGCAGCGCACTACGTAATTCCTGTGCAACTTTAATGGCTTCGACAAGACAATTCTCCCCCATGGCGGTGACATACACATCAACTGCCGCGGGAATGTCCTGTGTAAGGCCCAAGGTTTCAAGCAGCAATACAATACGCTCAAGCCCCATCGCAAAACCGACCGCTGGGGTATCTTTACCGCCTAATTGCGCCACTAAACCATCATAGCGTCCGCCCGCAAGTACCGTGCCTTGTGAGCCTAAGCTGTTGGTAACCCATTCAAATACAGTGCGATTATAATAATCGAGACCACGGACTAAGCGAGGATTAACTCGGTATTGGATGCCAACGGCGTCTAGGAGTTCACGTAATTGTGCAAAATGTTGTGAAGATTCTTCACCTAAGTAATCCATCAGCGCTGGCGCATCGGTTAAAATCCCCTGAACTTGAGGATCTTTAGAATCCAGTACGCGCAGTGGATTGCTGTACATACGGCGTTGACTGTCTTCATCTAACTTATCTTTATGCTGCTCTAAAAAAGCAATCAAGGCATCGCGGTAAGCCGCACGCTCAGCGGGATCACCTAAGGTATTAAGCTCAAGCGTCACATGTTCGCTAATCCCCAGCTTTTCCCATAGACGCGCCGATAACATAAGCACTTCGGCGTCAATATCTGCGCTGCCAATACCATAAACTTCAACACCAAATTGGTGGAATTGACGGTAACGCCCCTTTTGTGGACGTTCATGGCGGAACATTGGCCCCATATACCACAAGCGCTGTTCTTGGTTATAGAGCAAACCATGCTCATTACCCGCACGCACAGTAGAGGCGGTACCTTCGGGACGTAAGGTCAGGCTATCGCCATTACGGTCTTCGAAAGTGTACATTTCTTTTTCAACAATATCAGTCACTTCACCGATAGAGCGTTTAAAAAGATCGGTATTTTCCACTATTGGAGTGCGGATTTCGCTGTAACCATAAGCACTGACGCTTGAACGAAGTACCGCTTCTACTTTTTGCCATAGAGGACTTTGGGTTGGCAGAATGTCATTCATTCCGCGAATCGCTTGGATCTGTTTTGCCACTGTATCGACTCGTCCGATTTCGCTAGATTAATAAAAATGTTCCGCATTATAGACGCCTGAAGACGAAACGTAAAATGGCCCCATCGGTTTCGGGGCACACCTCAAAGTCTCTGGCACCAATGCATACATTTTACTCGGTTGTATCCTTTACTTGGATACGGTTTGCCAGTTGGCTCGCCTTAGCACGAATTTTGGCTTCGAGGGAATCGACTAAATTGTCATTATCAAAACGTTCTTTTTGACGTTCGCCCTCATCGTAGTAGCCACTCTTATTGTGTCCACCGGTTAAACCAATATGCGACACTAAAGCCTCGCCAGGGCCATTCACTACGCAGCCAATAATAGATACATCCATCGCTGTAGTGACATCTTCTAAGCGGCGCTCTAATTCATTCACCGTGCTGATCACATCAAACTCTTGGCGCGAGCAAGATGGACAGGCAATAAAATTAATGCCGCGACTACGAATACGTAGCGACTTTAAGATATCAAAACCGACTTTGATTTCTTCAACGGGATCGGCAGCAAGGGAAATACGTAATGTATCCCCAATACCTTCGGCCAATAACATGCCTAAGCCAACGGCTGATTTTACTGAGCCTGCGCGCGCGCCACCCGCTTCGGTAATGCCTAAATGCAGCGGTTGGCGGATTTGTTTTGCCAATAAACGATAGGACTCAACCGCCAAGAACACATCCGACGCCTTAACACTGACCTTAAATTGGTCGAAGTTCATGCGATCTAAAATATCCACATGGCGCATTGCCGATTCGAGCAATGCCTCGGGGGTCGGCTCCTTGTATTTGTCCATCAAATCTTTTTCTAATGAACCGCCATTGACGCCAATACGAATTGGGATATTTTTATCTCGGGCGCACTCAACCACACTGCGAATACGTTCTTCATTGCCTATGTTACCTGGGTTGATGCGTAAACAATCGACACCGTATTCAGCAACTTTGAGGGCAATACGATAATCAAAGTGAATATCTGCCACTAAGGGAACATTTACAGATTGTTTTATGATTTTAAAGGCTTCAGCGGCATCCATAGTCGGTACGGAAACGCGCACTATGTCGGCACCGACTTTTTCTAAGGCGCGAATTTGAGCAATAGTAGCCTCAACATCGGTAGTCTTAGTATTCGTCATTGACTGAACGGCAATCGGCGCCCCATCACCAATCGGTACATTACCCACATAAATGCGGGTGGAAGGACGTCTTTTTATGGGAGTTTCATTATACATACTTAATACGCTCTATTTCGGTACGTTCTGCTGCGCCTGTTAGTCAGTCTTACGCTTTAGGAAGCGTTAAACGAGCAACTCGGCCTTTAGGAAAATCAGCTAGGCTTACGGCTTGGCCATCCATACTTAGCGTCGCTACATGGGGGGCCCCTAAAATTACTTTAAACGGTGCAGTACCGTTCACTTGGATATTTGCCCCTGCCCCTCTTACACCATCAACTAACACTTTGCCCTGAGCATCAACAATATTAATCCAGCAATCACCTGCTAGTTGAATATTTAGATTAGACTGCCCAGCAACGGCAATTGTGCCTTGCGCTGTAGGTGCATTCGTCGCGGGTAAGGTCGCCGAAGACGAGGCTGTAGATATGTTACCTGTGGCATTGTTAGTGTGAGGAGTATTAGCCACCACAGCTTGATTTGAAGTCGCAGGCACGCCAACATTACTACTGGCGACACTATGAGTATTTCCGGCCGTTAACGCATTAGACTCTAATGCATCAGTATCCATCGGATTTGGATCAATCGTGTTTGCATCCGTATCCTTGATGGGACCATCTATCGACATTGATCCATTGACTGCGATATCAGTCAGCCCTTGGCTAACATCCGTTTCAGTCAACAACACATCGCCAGGTAGCGTGAGGTTTGCTGCGGCAACCTCTTCCATTGTCGGTTGTGATACATCGACCGTTGTCAGTAACGTCGATTTTTGCATCCACCATACAACCAACAACCCGAGTAATACGATGACAATAAATATGCTGACCCACTTTAATTTAGTATCGCTCGCTTGATAGGTTGTTTTGCGTGAAAAGCTTTGCATCGCAGGGGATGTCACTAAAGGTACTTGCTTAGCGAGGCAAGCCTCTATTGGTGCATAGTCAATACCCAACATGCGTGCATAGTTTTTCACATAACCACGAACATAGGTGGGTGACGCTATATTGGTAAAATTATCAGCTTCAAGGTCTTCAACAATACCCGGACGCAAATGCAATTTCACTGCGGCATCGGCAATGCTTAATCCCTTTTCCTCACGGGCATTTTTTAAAATATTTCCGAGCGTTACATCAGGCGTCGTGGTTTCTGTTTCGTTAACTTCAATTGACGCGTTGGTTTCGTGATCTTTCATTGATGCAAATTAACTCTGTATTGCTTGGCCTGAGGTGATGCTGGAAATTTGGCAAGCAATAAAATACCAAATTTCTTAACGGCAGCATCATCATTCATTGCCTGCTCTATTTTTATTCCGAGCGCTAAACTCTCTGGAGTCTGAGCTGCCACTTGGTGATATCGCGCTAATTGATTACGCGCTTGAATAAAATCACCCTGTTCAGTCTCAAGCTCAGCAAGCTCCAGCAATGACACCGAACGTCTCGGGTCATACTTTAACGCCATCTGAAAATACTGTCGTGCCTTTTCTGCTTTTCCCGACTCTCGGCTACATAAACCTAAATTTTCATAGCTCGAAGCGGTGCGCGTATATTTGGGCATTTCTATTGCGGCCAAAAACATTTTTTCAGCTTTTTCGTATTGCTTTTGCTGGCACAAAAACACCCCAAAATTATTCATGGAATCGCCAGAGGCGTCCTTAGTACTAATGGCTTTCTGATACGCTTGTTCGGTACGTACAAGATCACCCACGGTTTGATAGTAATAGGCCATTGCAACATGAACATCTTCAAGTTCTGGCGCGTATTCTATTGCTTTATCAAGGTTATATTTGGCTTGTTCCGAGTTACCTCGATTCAAATAGGTTAAACCGAGCTGCATTCGCTCCCGTGCCGCGGCGACTCTATCTAATTTTCGCTCTGATACAGGGATATCTGTTCCTGTGTATGTACGCTCAGTGACACACCCTGTCATGACTAATGACAAGGTGATTGCTAATGAAAACCCTGACAATCCATGCTTCATGGGCAAGCCTATAAATCTGTGCAAACAATGAGTTAATTCATTGTGACTGAAATCTGATTTTCTTGCATGCGTTTTTTTGCCAAACGCTTAGTTCTATCGCGAATATCCCCCGCTAACTGACCGCAGGCAGCATCAATATCGTCACCGCGGGTCTTACGTACTATCACCGTTAAGCCATATTCCATTAATACTTTCGAAAAACGATCAATACGCGAGTTCGATGAACGACCATAGGGTGAACCAGGATACGGATTAAAAGGAATTAAATTCACTTTACAAGGCGTATCTTCCATTAGTTTTGCTAACTCGTGAGCTTGCTCAGTGCTGTCGTTGATATGATCGAGCATCACATATTCAACGGTTACACGGCCACGGTTTGCATTTGATTTCGCAATATAACGACGGATCCCTGCAAGGAACTCCTGCAATGGATACTTTTTATTCACTGGGACTAAAATATCCCGTAACTCATCATTAGGAGCGTGAATGCTCACGGCCAATGCCACATCAAGGGCATCACCAAGTTTATCAAGGGCTGGCACAACACCAGAAGTTGACAGGGTTACCCGGCGTTTTGATAGGCTAAACCCAAAATCGTCCAGCATAATATCCATTGCAGGGATAACGTTGGCTAAATTAAGCAGTGGCTCACCCATACCCATCATCACCACATTGGTGATCGGACGATCGCCAGTATCCTTTGCAAAACCTAAGAAATGTGAAACCCGCCAGATTTGGCCGACAATTTCAGATACGGTCAAATTACGGTTAAAACCTTGTTGAGCCGTTGAGCAAAACGTACATTCAAGCGCACATCCCACCTGAGATGATACACACAAAGTCGCACGGTCATCTTCTGGAATATAGACAGTTTCAACTTCCTGCCCTTCACCAACATGTATCGCAAACTTAATTGTCCCGTCGGTGGACTTTTGGAAACTGGAAATTTCAGGCGCAACAATTTCACAGCGTGCAGCCAATTTTTGACGCAACACTTTATTGATATTCGTCATTTCTTCGAAGTCGCTGACACCGAAATGATAAATCCACTTCATGAGTTGATCGGCACGAAAGGGCTTTTCCCCTAGATCCGCAAATAATGCGCGCATAGCCTTACGATCAAGGTCTAATAAATTGATCTTTTTTTCACTCATACCACTCACCTCAACACCAAAACCTGCAACAGGGCGGCGAATTATACAGATGCAATAAATTTTTAGCCAGCGACACAACTCTACTATGGTAGAATCTCGCTGGGCTAATGTTGGCCTAAAATACGGAGTTGTAATACCACCTATATGTTAACCCTCATCATTATAGTGCTTGTCGCTGTCGCGGTCTCTTTTCTGTGTAGTGTCTTCGAAGCTGTTTTGCTTTCGGTTACCCCGAGTTATATCGCCTCACTTGAGCAAACCGACAGTGCTGCCGCCGCGAGATTACGTAAACTCAAAGACAATGTCGAAGCACCTTTAGTATCTATTCTCACCTTAAATACTGTTGCCCATACCGTTGGTGCTGCGGTGGCTGGTGCACAGGCTGCAAAAGTGTTTGGGGATGAAATGCTGGGTGTTTTCTCTGGCGTATTAACTTTTATTATTCTGTTTTTCTCAGAAATTATTCCTAAATCTGTGGGAGCAAACCATTGGCGACGCCTTGCACCAAGCGTTTCTATTGCGATCACTTGGATGAAAAAGGTGACGAAGCCATTGATTTGGTTGTCACAAAAGGTTACTCACTTTTTAGGTAAAGGCGAAGAAGGGCAATATATTCGCCAAGAGATGAGCGCGATGGCTAAAATTGGCCAGGAATCTGGCGAACTTGATGAGCAAGAGTCAAAAATTTTGACTCAAATGCTAAAAGTACGAGATATGCCCGTCACTGCTATTATGACACCACGCACTGTGATGTTTTCACTGCCCGTTGATCTCACTCAAAATGAGTTTGTTCGAGAGTACCGTGATAAACCTTTTACCCGCATTCCAATATACGATCAGGATCACGATGATATTATTGGTTATATCACTCGTACCGATGTGCTGCTAGCCGAGCGTTACACACCAGATGCTCCAATTGGTGAGCTAAAACGTAGTCTCTTCGTTGTACCAGAAACCGCCAAAATTCTGCCATTATTTGAGCGAATGATTAAGCGTAATACGCAAATAGCTATGGTGGTTGATGAATATGGCAGTAGCCAAGGTATTGTGACACAAGAAGACATCATCGAGTCTATGTTAGGTCTAGAGATTGTGGATGTGAATGATCCTGCTACGGATATGCAACAGCTGGCACGTAAGTTATGGGCAAAACGCATGAAACAAAAAGGTATTCGCCTTTCTGATGACGGTGATTTTGAAGCCGCTGCCGATGATGATGAGGCAAGATCGGGTTAATAGTATTTCATTTAGCACTTGTTAATATAAAGGGAGCTTAGCTCCCTTTATTGTTTTAGAGAGAATACCCAACTCATTTCAATACTCGCATTTTGGGGGCGCTTGGGTATATACTCTCCCGCCGTAAAAGAGGTAAGTTATGACACAGGGCTACATTCTCTCACTCGCGCACATCAACGATACACATTCAAATTTTGAACCCAGCCGTGTGCAATTTTCCCTTACCGTGGGTCAACAACCGCTCGGTGTCACCTGCCATAGTGGCGGCTATGCGCGCATAGGCTATCAGATAACAAAAGCACGTCACGCCGCTGCACAAACCGATACGCCTTTTATTTTTCTACACGGTGGTGACAGCTTCCAAGGCACATTGTACTTCAGCCATTTTAAAGGCAAAGCCAATGCCCATTTACTCAATTTGTTAGCACCTGATGCGATGGTTATCGGCAATCACGATATTGATGAGGGCAATGCCCTGCTTGCTCATTTCGCCAAACAAATCGATTTTCCTTTGCTTGCCGGCAATATGGATTTAAGCCAAGAAGATATAAATAAGCCAGGCTGTTTACGAGGCGAGCCGAATATCTTGGCCTATGACCATGAACAGCAATTGGCAAGCTATATCCTAAAACCCTTTTATGATCAAAAAATGGCCATCATTGGCATTACGTTAGATCAAATGAAAGAAATTGCTCGCCCCGATCCTGACACCCATTTTGTAGACGCTATCGCCACCACAGCAAGAACAGTAGCTTATCTTCATACCCAAGGGATTAAGCATATTATTGTCCTGAGTCACTTAGGATTAGATCAGGATAAACGCCTTGCCGAACAAGTTTCAGGGATCAGCCTTATTGTGGGTGGGCACACCCATACTTTGCAGGGGGATTTTCGCGATCTAGGTTTAAGTAACCTTCCCTATGGTGAAGTTATCAATGGCACGCCGATTGTCCATGCTGGGAAATATGCAGAAACCATAGGCTTAGCTCAGATCGAATTTGACGCCAATGGCCAATTTATCCAGCTTGAGGGTGGCAACTATTTCATGCTCGATCAGCACTTTATATTAAGTGCTAGCACAAGTGTGAGCGATGCCGATTACCAAGCCGTACGTCAACAGCTCTGCCGTCATCCCCATATTTATTGGGATGACGCAGATGAAGATATCGTAGACGTCATTAATGCTATTTATCGCCCTGCGATTGCCGAAATGGAAAATAAAGTTCTTGCTCTAGTCCCTAAGAACCTAGTTCACACTCGCTTACCATCAAAAGCGTTGCCCCATGGCAGCGAAATCGCCCCTTGGGTAAGCCGCAGTATGTTTCAAGAAGCAAAAATTGAAGATCCTCGGGTACATTTTGCACTGCATAATGCTGGGGGTGTTCGCCAATCCGTTGCTCAAGGTCGACTCACTCTCGCCGACGTGATGGGGCAATTGTTGCCGTTTGAATTACCACTAGTGAAATATGAAATTCAAGGCCAGTTCCTCTATCAAGCACTGGAATCTGCCATTAATGCTGCCACTAATAATAGTGTGCGAGGGACTGGCGCAGGTAGTTTCCCTTATACCTATGGTTTACGTTATTACTATGATGGTAGACGCCCACTGGGTGAGCGTTTATTTAAACTTGAAATGATGCAGCAAGATAGCCAACAGCTTTGGTATCCCGTCGAACCCGAGTCTTTGTATGTTGGTGTATCCACCTCATATACGGCTGCAGGTAAAGAAGGTTATCACCCTCTATTGCAGGCTCGCTGGCAGGAGTCAATGGAATCGCTTACCTTGCCACAGGCATTTATTCGCTTTTTAAATAGATCACCTAATTTAGCGGACTTTTTATCGCCACATGTTCACTACACTAGCCATTTAAGACGTTCTGGATAGCACTAAGCTGTCTAACCTGACATATTAAATTAAAACAGCCATTCACAATGGGGTAACCGCTCGGCAAACCAAGCTTGCGCCTTACCTTGATTACCCTTGCGCCATGCCAAAAATACCTTCTGTGCGGAGCGGGGGATCTCGACTGCACAGGCAATCAAATCACCCGATGCCAGTTCTTTAGTAATAAGGTGCGCAGGAATATATCCGACGCCTAAGCCTAATTGCTGCGCTTTAATCTTAGTTTGCATATTGGGTACTCGAATCACTTGTCGACTATCGAATAAACCACTTGAACGCTGTGCTAATGCCATAGAACTATCCGCAACCACTATAGATGGAAACTGTAACAGCGCCTCAGTCGGTATCGGCAACTTATACAAAGCCAAGGGATGGGTTGGATTAAGTGCAAATACAAACTCAAGATGGCCAATTTCAACCAAATGATATTGTCCTTTTGGCAGTTCCCCAGTAACGCCGATAGCAATATCAGCTCGCCCTGAATAGAGCGCGTCCCAACCTCCACCTAAGGACTCTTCACTAATATTCACCGTGACTTGTTTACCCAACTCCGTAAACTCACCAATAAGCTGCAATAAAGGAGAAATCGGTACAACAGTATCTATCGCTAAGGTTAAGGAAGACTCCCAGCCCGTTTCCAATTGGCGTACCGCCTCTTCAAGCCTTGATGTGGCAGCAAGGATCTCCCGACCTTGACGCAATACTAATTGACCGACTAGTGTCAGTTCAGCTCTTTGTCCCTTACGTTCAAATAGTTTTACACCTAAATCGCCTTCAAGTTTCTGTACTGTATAGGTTAAGGCAGAAGGTACTCGAAATAACGATTCTGCCGCGGCTGAAAAACTCCCTTTTTTATCAATCGCATCGAGCACAATTAATCCATCAAGGCTAATGGCTGGCAACATAAGCGCCTCTTGTTCAAATTATTTGAAATTAATATTGAAAATGTTCCGATTTTCTTTGCCTAAGGTCAAGTCTAAACTGTTTAGCAATGGAGAGGTTCAAAGAGAACATCCACCTAACAATACGATTAACTCACTTAGTTAAAAAATTTGAAATAAGGAATATCCCATGAAAGCACTCATCGTAAAAACACTGACATCAGCTCCTAGCTTTGCACCACTGGCCTTGCGTATTCCGATAGGGATCATCTTAATCGCCCACGGTGCTCAAAAATTGTTTGGCTGGTTTGGCGGCTACGGCTTAGAAGGCACTGGGCAGTGGATGGCATCAATTGGTCTAACACCAGGCTATTTAATGGCACTCATGGCAGGTTCAAGTGAATTCTTCGGCGGCCTATTCCTGTTACTCGGCCTACTAACCCGACCAACGGCCCTTGTATTGTCATTCACTATGGTTGTCGCGATTTTTTCAGTGCATATAGGTAATGGCCTGTTCCTTGCCAATAACGGTTATGAGTTTGGCTTAGCCCTATTAGCAGCAACTGTCTCTCTTGCGATTTCAGGTGCTGGTAAATTATCGCTAGACAACTTATTGGCCAACCGCATCAAATAAGGGGATATAGTATGATCACACTAAGAAAAGCACAGGATCGTGGTCAAGCAGACTTAGGCTGGCTAAAGAGTCAACATACTTTCTCTTTTTCTAGCTATTATGATCCCGCACATATGGGGATCTCATCCCTAAGAGTCATCAACGATGATAGAGTGGTGCCCGGTGCAGGTTTTGATACCCATGGTCATAAAGACATGGAAATTATCAGTTATGTGATATCTGGCGCTATCGCCCACAAAGATAGTTTTGGAAATATCAAAACCTTGCCAGCAGGAGAGTTTCAATTGATGTCTGCGGGTAAAGGGATTTATCACAGCGAATTCAATGCTTCAAACACTGAACCATTACACTTTTTACAAATTTGGATCCAGCCAGATACCTTAGGGATTGATGCGGGCTACCAACAAAAAGCGTTTGTTCAAACTTCGGCGCTTACGCCAATAGTTACTCCAACAGGTGAAAATGGCACACTGAAAGTACAACAAGATGCAACACTCTATCGACTACAGCTTGCCCCTGCCGAGCAAGTGACGATGGAGCAAGTGCAAACGAACCGTAATCTCTATGTACAATTAGTTGAAGGACAATTGAGTATCAATGGCACTCTGTTAAATCCTGGGGATGGTGCCCACATCACAGAACTGGATACACTGACATTTACGGCATTGCAAGGGACAGTAACTGCCCTCGTATTTGACTTAGCTTAATGTCAGATTGCCTTAGTCGGACTCAATACAAAAAACCGCCTATATGTAAATTGGCGGTTTTTTTATTGCCCAAATGGGATAGCATCAAAAGCCATTAACCAAGTAAAGTCTTAGTGAATAAATGCCACATCAGTGAGAAAGTGAAAGCATCAAACTAAAGTTCACCAATATCTGTGCTTTATCCTGTAGCTTATCCTCTGGAGTTAAATATCGACGCAGCTCATTACGGCGAATACAGTTAAATCCATGCTTTTCAAAAAATGGCCGAGCTTGATATGAGGCTTCGACGGTCAAACGCTTAAATTCTCGTTTTTTGACTTCTTCAAACAATGCCAGATATAGCAGAGTGGCAACACCTGCTCGACTATATTCAGGGTGAACAAATAAACAATCCACCTCACCAACTTGCACATCGAGTTCAACTATAGGACAAGGTTTCAAGGTGATAAAACCCACTAATTTATCATTCAGCTCTGCCACCCAAGTGGTTGTATCTTCAAGCTTAGCAAGCCAGTAATCATCACTACGGGCTTCACCTTGATTTTGTGCCCAAGCTAAACGTTCGGTCAATGAGTAATATTCCTGTGCGCCTTCCATGACACTGGCATTAAATACGGAGGCTATTTGTGAAACATCCTTAGGGGAGAATAAGCGTATCTGCATAGTGTTCACTCCTCTGGAAAATGAGGGTCAATTGACAAAAGGGAGACTAATCCCATTCAGTTACAGTTTTTTGGTCATATAAAAACTGGTGAGCACTTGCCCCAGTTTTTGTTGATAGTTACGTTGGATTTGGACAAATCCCAATTGGGTAAACAACCCCTTAGATAAATAAGAGGCATCAACACTTAAGCTGGCATATCCCTGCCCCCTAGCCCACTGTTCTAACTCACAATAAACACGCCCACCCACCCCTTGGCGCTGCCAATCGGGGTGAATATAGAAGCTATCAATATAACCACGATGGTAATAATCGGTTTCAACGTTGATAAAACCAACACAAATCTTAGATAAGCTCTCGGTCGATGTCACCAAAATAATCCAAGCTTGGGAACGACTTAAACGCAAATGCCAATGTTTAGCCGATCTTGGCGCTTTAGACCAAGCATTAAGCTGCGCTTGCGAATAGCGTTCATGCTCAATGTTGTGGACACACAAGTGAAATAGCTCACTGACTGCTTGAGCATATTTAGGTTGGTAAGGTTGGATTTCCACTTGTCGAACAAGAGTCACCATTGATTTCAAGCTCCAAATTAATCAACGATTATTCTGCCGCATTTTTTAGATTACCGACAGCATTAGCGCACTCTAAATAAGCAGGGAATACGCCACTGAAAACAAAACGGCCTCGAAATTTTCGAGGCCGTTTAATAACTGGCGTTCGCCAATGGCAATATTAACGCGATTATTTCTTTTCGATTTGTCCAACAAAAAGCAATTTATCGAAGGTACGATTTAATGTTTTACTGGTGAACTCGTTCATCCACATTTGTTCAACAACGGCCACTTTATCACCTTTGTTAACTTCAGTTTGAGGACCAGCAGCCCAAAAAGTCTGATCTGCCTCTTTAATCTGAACATAGGTGTAACCACCGCCGTTCATTGTATCAACAACAGTTCCTTCATGGGTTACGCCCTGTGCCCAAGCACTTGACATACCTAAGGCTAAGGTTGCTACTGCTGCTAATTTTACTAATTTTGCCATCATGCCTACGTTCCTTTTGTTTTGCTAATATGCTTCATTAAAGCATGTCAAAAGCAATAAATCGCCAATCTCTATCACGAAATACAACACCTATCGCAAAAGTATGATTTTTATCTCGTGGGAGGGAACTCATTTCAATAGCGGTTTTAGCATTCCTTCCAAGCCATTAAGCTTAATTTCGTACATCAACGCTAACTGTTCTCCGAGCTTTCCTTGAGGAAACCCCTGTTTATGAAACCACACAAGATAAGGCTCAGGTAATTCTAACAGTTTTCGTCCAGCATATTTACCAAAAGGCATAGTTTGGTTAACGGCATCGATAAGCTGTTGCTGATCCATATTATCACCTTAGAGACAATGCTCCATACGTAATCTATGGTTCAAGATCCTACATCAGAAACTGAGTAAATACCTGCATCAATCACTAACAATGCAAAGTAAATAACGCAGTCACACCAAACCGTGGGGAGTACAAACACTCCCGCGAATGCCTACATTAGGCATAGATTTTCAATAAATTTGGACCAAGACTGGCACAATGGGAATGCACGAAACCATACTCAGTACACAAGCGCTCATCTTCTCCATAGGCATTTATACTCACACAAGTACCCGAATTAACCTCCTCATCCACAAAGGTCATTACCCGTTCTAAGACTATTTTTGCAAGCCCATAATGTTGATATTCAGGAAGAACAATAAAATCTTCAATGGCCAAATGCGTAGGCCGATCTCGATAGACACAGGCTGTTGCAACCACATTTGACTGCATTTTCGCCGCTGCATCCTTAATCCGTACAGAAACCCAGTACAATACTTGGGACTGCCGATGATCCGCGAGGTCAACCCCTATCGATGGCCGTCCTACGGCATCACGTAGATAGAGTAACTCATGGAATAAAGGCGCTGATTCAACTAATTCAAATTCGATTGGCATAATAGTTTTGATATCCATTTTGCATCCCTTCTCTAATGGTAAACATCAAGGTGATTAGACGGCATACTATGGAGATATTAATGGGATTATTTGGCAGTTTGATGACACTGACACCTATTTCCATACCTACTTTCGACTGATAAAAACGCCGTAACTCCCTTCAACTTTTTAAAATCTTTAGGTTATCGTTTTTTATGCTATAAAACCCTCAAAAACCCCCGCATAAATTTTTATCCCGCCTATCATTAACATACAACAAGCATAAAAAATCGTTTCGTTAGTATTACCGATAAAAATAAGGGGCATTTTTTGTTAAAAAAGCTTCATGTAGCACTCATTGGATTTGGATTGACGCTAGTGACGCCGTTGAAGGCTGAATTTTCATTAGCTCAAATTCCACCACTGACAAATAAAACGCCTATCACTCTCGTGGCTGAAAAAGGATTTTGGACGGACTATCTCACCCAAGAAATGCTACCTAGATTTACAGCAAAAACGGGCGTCAGTGTCAAAGTGGTCAGCACTGAACTTGAGTTAATGTTTAACCTTCAAACTCAGGCATTAAAACAAGGCGAAGGAACATATGATTTGCTCACCATGGAAGCGGGATGGGCAAAAGAATGGGCATCGAATGGTTATACGGTTCCCCTCTTAGAATTAGCAAAACTTTACGATCCCGACGGTGAAAAAGCGATGGAGTGGTACCTTGAGCCTTATTACCCCTCCCTGCTCAATATTTTATCTTATTCAGGCGAAATTCATGCCATTCCCTATAATAACTATGTAATGGGGAGTCATTACCGTGAAGATCTTTTTAATCATCCCACTGAGCAGGCTCGCTTTTTAGAACGTTTCGGTTATCCATTAACGCCCGCCAAAACACCTGAAGAACTTCTCGACCAAGCCATGTTCTTTACCCGCAAAGCAGGTTCTGAACTTGGGGGGAAAACCTTATCGCACGATTTTTACGGTCTTGCATTAATGTCAGGTAATAAACCCCATATCAATGATGAGTTTTCGAGCATACTCTGGAGCCAAGGAGGAGCTTGGATGTGGCCTCGATTTAATAACCAACAAAAAATTACTCATTTTGAAGTACCAATGATTAATCATGAGGCCATAAGAACCGCCGAGATTTACCGCAAATTGATGGCATATTCAGTGCCTGCAAATGAACAATTTGCCTTTAATGAGGCCGCAAATGCCATTGCTACAGGACAAGCCGCTATCTGGCCCTTTGCTTACAATAACCTATGGCCAATCTCTTTTCGTGTTGAGAAAAATATCCCTGGCGCACGCCTTGCGGTCGCTCAGGTTCCTGGAGGACACCCCTATAACGGAGCCTATGCCTTTGCAGTCAGCTATGACAGCAAGAACCCACAAGCAGCCTATTGGCTCCTTAAATATATGGGAACCTATGAAGCACAGTATGCCTATGCCCTTGGAGGAGGTAACCCCTGTCGTATGGATGTTGTCACTGCCCCTGAATTTAATAAAGAAGCATTAAGAGAAATCGCAGGGGCATTCAACGCCAGCCATATAGCAAATTTATTTTGGTCAACGAAGGTATTAACTTTTGGCCACTTTACGACCACAGCAATGGGGCAAATCTACCCTGAACTGACTCAAGCATGTTATGCCGCGAGCCATAAAACGACAGATAGTACTGATATTTTCAGCAAATTAAGTACTAAGATAAAAAATCTCCAAAATACCTATGGGGAAGTGCCTGCGATTGACAAGAAAGATGAAAAATGACCTCTAAACGGTTGACAAGTTTAAAACATAAAATCACCTTCGCCTTCTATATCATAGTGGGCATGGCGCTATTTAACGGTATTATCGCGCTTTTACTCTCCCACCAATTAAGGACCGAAATTGAAGATTTAGTAACTGAAGATGTGGTAAAAGTCAGCACTGCATTAGAACTGGCTAAAGATACTGAAAAGCTACAAATCATCACGACCAGACTCAACCACTATGATAATGAGTTACAACGTCTGCAGCTTTTAAGTGAACTAGCAACACAGTGGGGGCTGCTTATTGATAGCTCTCGAACAATCGCCAAGCTGGAGACCTCCCCTCAATTACAGCAAGCGATAAATAATATTATCGATACTCAACTTTATTATATGCAGCAAATACCGCTACTTAGCACATTGACTGATAATGCATTACAAGCAAAGTTACAGGCAGGAAATATTCAAGCTAACTTGACCAGTTTGGCATCCTCTTTTGGCGATAAGATGCAAGTCCAACTAAAACAAATACATAATAGTTACCCACCACTTATGACCCAAAAAGACCTCAATGCAATCTCAAATAATATTAAAGAAAATCAATTTCTATCTGAATACCTTCATCAAGGGGAGCATCTTTTCACATTACTTACCCAAGTCAAAAATGCTGAACATATTGTCGCGTTAAATCAACTCCAACGGGAGGCTATGCGCCATCTAATCAGTATGGAAACTGTGTTAGCCGCATTCGATAAAAATCAAAGTATATATGTAGATTGGCTATCGCAAATAAAACAAAATGTTGTTGGAGATGATAATTTATTTGAACTATCGCGTAATGCATTGAAAAGCAATAATATTGCTAATGCTCATTTAACCTATCAAGCAAATGCTGCACAGTTGGTTGCTACATTTACACAAACCCTTGTCGAACAAGTCGGCAGTGAAATCCAAAAAGCCGGAGGTGATCTTAAAAACCATAGTACGGCATTTGTTCTGCTTATCTTTTGTGGTGGCGTCTTGTACTGTTTTTTTATCTGGCTCACAAGCTGGCACTTTATCGATAAGGGCATCATTAAACCCGTCATTGCCACACGCGATGCGATGGATGCCATCGCCAATGAAAAACTTGATACTCCAATGCCCATAACGGATAACCTTGAGCTTCAGCAAATGGTGAATTCACTCGCGACCTTAAAAACCTATGCCGCACAAGTCAAAGCCATGGCTGAAACCGATGGGTTAACAGGCTGTTATAACCGCCGTTATTTAGATAATCAGATTGAAAAAGAATTGCTATATGCTAACGACCATCAAGTACCACTAAGTATTGTGATGTTTGATATCGATAACTTTAAACAATTTAATGATCGATATGGACATGTGATAGGAGATCAGTGCCTAAAGCAAATCGTCAATGCCGCCAAGTCCATATTGCAGCGACCAACAGATACCCTTGCCCGTTATGGTGGAGAAGAATTTATGATCTTACTTCCATCAAGGCACCTTGAAGATGCATACAAAATTGCAGAACATTTACGGGAAACGATTATAGATCTTAAGATCCCCCATGAAGACTCTCCCCATGCAGGTATTGTCACTATCAGTGCAGGTATTACCTGTTGGCATCCTCCCGAGCGACTCGATACAAATAGCCTAATAAAGCGAGCCGACGAAGCCCTCTATCACGCAAAACTCACGGGGCGCAATCGCACTGAAACGCTTATTAACATTCCATTGCGTTATTACTAAGACATGTTTATAGGAAAATCCGTTTTATTTTTAACCAAGGAGTTGACTTTCAACTTTTCACCCCCATTTGCTAATATACTCACAACGTGAAAGGATCTCTATGTTAGCTATTGTACTCACTCTCATGTTGGGCATTGGCGCTATCATTTGGCTACTCTCGAGTCGTTGGCGCAAAACCTTACATAGACGTAAAGTGATAGCCAAACCCTTTCCTAAGGTGTGGCGCGCAATCCTCAAGCAAAGATTGCCTTATTTTCATGCACTACCAAGCGATCTTCAACTTCAGCTTAAGCGGCATATTCAAATATTCATTGATGAAAAAAGCTTTATCGGATGCGATGGATTAGAGATTAATGATGAAGTTAAAGTCACCATTGCCGCCCAAGCCTGTCTGTTATTATTAAATCGGAAAACAGACTTTTATCCCAAACTGAAACAAATTTTGGTTTACCCTGATGCCTTTATCGTGAGTAATCAACAACAAGACACCAATGGTGTTGTGTGGGAACAACGCAATATACTCGCTGGGGAATCATGGGAGCAGGGAAAAGTCGTCCTCTCATGGAAAAATACACTCGATGGTGCTGCCAATCCCCATGATGGCAACAATGTCGTGATCCACGAATTTGCCCATCAACTCGATCAAGAAGATGGGCACGCTAATGGAGCCCCCATTTTGCAACACAGTGCTGACTACCTGACTTGGTCGACCGTACTAAGCCAAACTTTTGCCGAATTAGAAGAGTCAGCGGCACTTGGACGCCCTTCGCTATTTAATTATTATGGCGCCACTAACCCTGCTGAATTTTTTGCTGTTATCACTGAAGTTTTTTTTGAAAAACCCGAAGCACTGTATCAGCAGTATCCAAATCTTTATCGCGAAATCAGCCATTTCTATCAACTTGACCCAATAAACTGGCACTGATGACTCAAAATTAATCATCTTGTAATTTGAATTTTCTACGGCAAACATACGGTAATGCACACATTAGCTCATTGCGAGAAGTCGAAGCATTATCCTGCATCACCAACGCCCTAGAAGTGCGAGAAGAACGTCATCCTTGGTAAGCTTTTCTAACGATTTGCCCATCTAACACAGTGCAGCCATCATCTTTATCACCGTTCAAGTTTGTTCAATACCCACCCTTTATTTGAACTATTATCAGGTTTAAACCTATATCTACCCCAGTGATATATCCTGATGTCATAACAATTAAACGAAGAATGAACTATCGTTATTCAACTCAAATAACGAGTGGTTCGCATGGCGAAGGTAAGCACAAGAACTTGCCAGACGAACCTTTCGGACAGTAAATAGCGAAGGTTCAATTACGCTTGAAAATGTAACTTAAAGATATTTAGCACTTTATCAATATCCTGACGAGTAACATCCTTATGTGTAACGAAACGAATTGTCCGTCCAGGGCTAATTAAAATCCCAGCCTCTTGGCACCGTTTGGCCAATAACATAGCGTCAATATGCGGCGCCAAAGTCGCAAACACCATATTGGTTTGTACCGTGGTTAAATCAACCTCAAATTCGGCAAACTCGGTTAATTTCTGGGCAAAATAAGTTGCACTTTCATGATCTTCAGCAAGTCTCTCTACTTGTTCTGTCAATGCCAGTTTACCTGCAGCAGCTAATATCCCCGCTTGACGCATACCACCGCCAAGCATTTTACGCCAACGTATTGCCTTTTTAATCAAACGCTCATCACCTAAGAGTAATGAACCCACGGGCGCGCAAAGCCCCTTTGAAAGGCAGATGGAAACGGAATCAAAATGCGCAGTGATATCACTAATAGGGATATTTTGTGCTACCGCAGCATTGGCTACTCTCGCCCCATCAAGGTGAATTTTCAAACCACGATGAAAAGCTAAAGCCTGTGCATTTGCCAGATAGGTCTGCGGTAATACTTTACCCGCAATGGTGTTTTCTAAACTCAATAAACGGGTGCGAGCAAAGTGGATATCATCAGGTTTAATCGCAGCCTCTATGTCTGCAAGCGCAATAGTGCCGTCCAATTGATTTATCAATGGCTGCGGCTGAATACTGCCTAAAACTGCAGCACCACCGCCCTCAAATTTATAATTATGCGCCTGTTGGCCGCACAAATACTCATCCCCACGCTCACAATGAGCCATTAAAGCAAGTAAATTTGCTTGAGTGCCAGAAACCGTAAACAGCGCACTCTCAAAACCAAACATCTCAGCAGCCATATCCTGTAAGCTGTTTACGGTAGGATCATCACCATATACATCGTCTCCGACTTCAGCTCTGGACATAGCTAACCGCATGGCTTCAGTAGGCTGGGTAACAGTATCACTGCGTAAATCTATCATCTTGCCCTCAATTTTATTTGCGTAATCACAATGAGTTAGTGACTCTAACGCCAAAGATAAAATTTGTATAGTTTGCCTAAGCCAAGAGCAACATAACCATTGCTAAGTCGCTATATTTATACTTTGAGAAACATTAAAGTAAAAATGAATATACTCTGATTATTTCAGCGGTTGAGAGATGAGCTAGCAAATGAAAAATCAGCGTTGAGCTTGGCGAATTACCCGTAAATAGATAGAATGCAGTGCGAAGGTTGTCATGCTACAGCTGAGTAAATTTATCGGTATTTTTGACTACCCTACCCACAATATATAAGGTGATTTATGGTGAATATATCCCTATTGCATTGGATTAAGCCTTTACTTTTGATATTAGGACTAAGTCTAACATCACAGGTTTATGCTTGGCAGGATACCGATCAAGATGGTGTACCAGACATTAAAGACGCATGTCCAGATACCCCCATAAATACAAAAGTATTAGCAAATGGCTGCCCCCATGAAGTAGAAGTCACCACTCACAATATTCAATGTGACATCAATGATCCTAGTACCTATTCAAGTACTGATTGTCATAATATCGAGACAGCAATCGTTTACTTTGAATTTGCGATTGCCGAGGTAGACTTATCGCAATGGAAATCTTTAGCTTTAGTCAAAGCATTCTTAGAAGCCAATAATGATGTCGCATTGATCTTAGTTGGGCACACTGACATTGTCGGTACACCTGAGTTTAATTATCAGCTATCGCTACAGCGTGCTGAAAATGTGAGACGAATTTTGGTTGAAGACTATGGTTTTAACCCAAATCGATTTACCATTGTAGGTAAAGGTATATCTGAACCTGTCGCAGATAATCGTTCTAGCGAAGGACGCGGATTAAATCGACGAGTACAATTTATCGTCAATAATAAATAGTTTTGTTAGCGTATTTTATTTAGGGAGTTATTCAATGGAAAATCTAGAGGGTTTATTAAATCAAGCACCAGAATTATTGATGGCCTATGGTCTAAAAACTCTGTTCGCTATTATTATCTTTTTTGTCGGTAAATATTTTTCAGGCGTAGCGCAAAAGGTTATACGTAAATTACTAAACAGCCGTAAAGTTGATCCAACTGTTGTGTCCTTTGTTGCAAACTTAACCTGGGCGATTGTGTTTGTCTTTACTATTATTGCAACATTAGGGCAAATTGGCGTACAAACAGCATCACTTGTTGCCGTTATCGGTGCAGCAGGTCTAGCTGTAGGTTTAGCGCTACAAGGTTCATTATCTAATTTTGCATCTGGCGTCTTAATGGTATTATTCCGTCCATGCCGTGTAGGTGATTATATTGAAGCCGCTGGTATTGCTGGTACTGTGGATGAAATCACTATTTTTTCAACAAAACTACGCACTCCTGATAATAAAGTTATTGTGGCACCAAACTCCTCAATTATGAATGGCACTATCACGAACTACTCAGCCTTAGAAAATCGCCGTATCGATCTTGTTATCGGTGTATCTTATAAAGCAGATATTGCATTAACTAAAAAAGTATTAACAGATATCTTAGATAACAACCAATATGTACTAAAAGATCCGTCCTATACCGTTGGATTATCTGAACTGGGAAATTCCTCTATTAATTTTGTAGTTCGTCCTTGGGTTAAAACGCCTAATTTTTGGGCTGCACGTTTTGAGATCCTTGAGCAAATAAAAAATGCTCTGGATGCCGCTAATATTGAAATTCCATTTCCGCAAATGGATATTCATGTAAAGCAATTACCTGAAAATAAATAATTCATATTAAAAAAGGTCGGTTAATACCGACCTTTTTTACAACTCATACAATTATTTTAGTGTAACTTAATGGTGAGTTGATACAGAAAGATGAATACGAGGAGATAAAATGCAAGGGTCTATTTCATTTTTTGCCACCTGCTGTTTTTATAGTTTAGCACTACTGAGTTCAAATGCTCTCGCTAATGAGAAACCACAGGTACTTATGGGTGAGAAGCATGTGAGCCTCAAAGGTAAACTACCTCAACTCGCTGAAATTGCACCGGGATTTAAAGTGGTCGATGAGCAATTTACCCCAGTTACCTTAAGTGACTTTAAAGGTAAAATGGTGCTAATAAGCGCTGTACCTAGCCTAGATACTGGCGTATGCGCCCTACAGACAAAACGCTTTAACAGCGAAGTCAGCCACTTTTCAGATGATGTCGTTATTTTGACCATAAGCACTGATCTTCCATTCGCACAGAAGCGCTTCTGCAAAGTTGAAAATGTTGACAAAATTAAAGTACTTTCTGATTCAGTCTGGCGTGATTTTGGCGAGAAGTACGGTCTGTTAATTGAGAATTATGGTTTATTAGCTAGAGCCATCTTTATTATTGATGCTGAAGGTAAGCTCCAATATCAAGAATTAGTGCCAAACGTCACTGATCATCCTAACTATGATGCCGCACTCGAAGCGTTAAAAACGCTCCAAAACCAACAGTAAGCGCCAAAGTAAAAAAGCAGGGAGTTTGCCTTCCCTGCTTCTTAAATTTAGTGGGACTGTTGATCACTGTTTGCTTGATAATCAAATGTAGGCATTGACCAATGGTATCGTAGCGCCAACATCCGCAAACTAAAGCCGATACTAAGGCAAATCACAAGGTTAATCCATTCCGTCAACTGGTAGGCTTTGAGGGTAATATATAATCCAGCGGTTAAAAGTGAAATAACAGCATAAAGTTCCTTCTTAAAAATCAAAGGTACTTGATTGCACAAAATATCGCGAATTACGCCACCAAATACACCTGTAACCAACCCCATCACAACCGCAATTGTGGGACTAAATCCTAACATTAACGTTTTCTGTGCCCCAACAATTGAAAATACCGCAAGCCCTAAAGCATCTATAGCAAGAAAAAGTTTAGACAAATAGCGCATCACAGGCGCGATGGCGACTGTCAATAAAGACGCAAATGCTATGGCGAGAAGATAATGTACATTCTCAACCCAGATCAGGGGATAGTTTCCTAACATCATATCTCTTAGGGTACCGCCACCAATTGCCGTTGCGCAGCCAATGATCACAACCCCAAACAAATCCATCTGCTTTCGCCCAGCTGCCAAGGCCCCCGTCATCGCTTCAGCAAGAATACCAACAAACCATAGTAATCCAATAAATTGTGTTTCTTGCATTTCAACGGTCATTTACAGTAAAAAGAAGCAGATTCTGCCTGATAAAACTCAAGTTATGTAATGATTTAATTTTGAAGTTATCATTAGAAAAAATAATAGATAATAAAATGTGAGGATGGCAACCGAATACAACAATCATATAATAAAAACAACAATAACAGTAAACTAACAGTATTAACTCAAAAATTACCATTGAAGATGGATCATCTTTTCAATAAGTTTAAATAAAGAGAACTTGTCAATATTGTAAATAACTGCATAAAAAGCATTTTTATCGACTAAGAATATAAAAACAGTCAAAAAAAGCGACCTACAGGTCGCTTAATTTGTATCTTCTGATCACTATTTAATATCAGGTTTAGGGGGATAATTAGCCATTACACTACCAACGGCTTTATTGATAGTTTGGACTCTTTCTGATGGAGTATTTTTATCACGAATGGTATCGGCAACAGAACCTCGCCAAATAAGCTTGCTGGTTTTATTATCGATTAAATCAATTATTAATGTACCAACTTCATACTCTCTAACTGTCGTTTGAGTTTGCATATTCCCGCCCCATCCCCAACCTGGGCCATAGTAGGGATGATAGCCAAAGTTAGTATTAAAGGTATCAACATTAATCTTCTTATCGACTTTTGTGAGATAATTTACTAGCACATCCGCTTCTTTTGCATCAACTAAGCTCATTCCCTTAGCTGCTAATTGTGCATTAACAGCATCTCTGACCCGTTGATCCATCAAGCCATCCAAATGATATCCAGACTCATCATTTTTTTGAGCAACCCAAGCATAGGTTTTATATTGAGTAAAACTGACACTAGGATCATAGTCCCAACCAGACTTGAGTGAGCTACAAGCACTCAATGCCAGTACGGCTAAACCAACAATTATGTTTTTCATCTTATTTTCCTCAAATGTTCAAACTGAACAAAGACAAGCATCAGAGATTATAGATTTAGCTTACAGAGCTATTGATTGTTCTACAACTCAATTGGTGGAAAAGCTATAGCTCATTCAGCTTGACTTCAGCAAGCATCTAGATGATAATGATTATCAATTAAGGTAAAGGGAGAATGATATGTATTGGTTTATTAGCGCATTTATTGTTGCATCTGCGATATTTTTTATCGCTCCGCAAAAAGCGCCTCTTGAAGTTAATAGTACAAAAATCAAACGTCACTTGCCTTTTAGTTTATTGATATTACCGATAATGGTACTCAGTTGGTTAGTCATTAACGCCATCACAAATGGCGCGAATTACGCCACTGTGGCGGCTTTCGGATTTGTATCAACTGCGTGTTTGATTGCACTGCCTAAGTTGCACCGCTATATCATGCCCTGTGCTCTACTTACAGCAATAGCATTGATAGTGATGGTGGCTCAGCGCTTCTAAAGGTTCTAACTTTCAAAAATATGCTTACCTCCCTGCAAAGAGTTGGCATTTTCTCCAGACCACTTACAGTCAATCTTTAAGTGGTCTTTTTTTACCTCCCCGAACGCCAACGAATTTGATAAACTACCGCCGCATAACGTCACTGACATCCAATGAAAATTACTTATGAAAGCAGATCCTAACGTATCCTTAGTGTACAGTACCGATAAAGGCCGTATTAGCCCAGAATCAACTGCCAAAGCAATACCAGAATCAGATGGTATAGTTCGGATCCACCGAGATAGTAAGGGGCGTAAAGGCAAAGGCGTATCAATTATCTCAGGATTAGGGTTAGATGAGACGGCACTAAAAACCCTTGCTCAAACCCTTAAAAAACAATGTGGTTGTGGTGGTACAGTTAAGGATTTCACTATCGAGATACAAACTGACAATCGAGAACAACTGAAACTGTTACTCGAAAAACAAAGCTACAAGGTGAAATTAGCTGGTGGTTAACAATACTGGCTAAAATAACCAGTAAGCTAATCATTTTAAATGAATAATTTCAATAATTCTGCTTTTAGTTCGACTTGTAGATTAATGCCTATTGGCCTGAACGGAGTTTTTAATGGAGAGTTTACAAAACCATTTTTTAATCGCAATGCCTTCACTAGACGATACCTTTTTTGAGCGTTCAGTCATTTATTTATGTGAGCACGATGACAAGGGAGCGATGGGAATAGTAATCAACAAACCGTTAGGTATTGAAGTTAGCTCACTCTTAGAACAAATGGATTTACCTGCAGAGCAGGTTTTTGCGGATATTGCACAAAACGCTCAAGTATTAATGGGAGGTCCAGTTTCACAGGATCGCGGATTTGTGCTCCATACATCTCAACCCTATTGGGCAAATAGCACAGATCTGGGTTCAGGATTAATGCTGACCACTTCTCGCGATGTATTAACTGCAATTGGAGGCAAGCGATCTCCAGATAAATTTCTCGTAGCACTTGGTTACGCAGGTTGGGGTAAACATCAGCTAGAACAAGAGCTCGCTGAAAATTCCTGGCTTACCATACCAGCCACAAATGCTCTGCTGTTCGATGTAAAACATGAGGACCGTTGGCCACAGGCGAGTCGCTCACTTGGATTCGATGCTTGGCAAGTATCAGCACAAGCAGGCCACGCTTGAACCTAAATAATTCCCAATAATTAGTCATACTATGAATACTAAAACTGTTTTAGGCTTTGATTTTGGTACAAAAAGTATCGGTGTCGCCATTGGACAAGAAATCACTGCCAGTGCCACACCACTCCTGTCACTCAAGGCTGTTGATGGCATCCCCAATTGGGATCAAATAGGGGATCTCATTAAAGAGTGGCGGCCAGATCTCGTTGTTGTTGGTTTACCCCTTAATATGGATGGTACTGAGCAAGAAATGACCCACAGAGCACGTAAGTTTGCCAATAGGATCAATGCTAAATTTGGGGTAAAAATTGTGACTCAAGATGAAAGATTAACGACAACAGATGCCAAAGCAAGATTGTTTGAGTTAGGTGGTTTTAAAGCCTTAACGAAAGGTCAAGTCGATGCGGTTTCTGCAGTGCTTATCATCGAAAGCTATTTCGAAAACCAATTTGGTCGCTAGATCTAAAAAAGGATAAGTTGCCTTATCCTTTTTTATTTTCATAGGTCTAAGCTACGTCAGGTTATAAGTAAGGCCTGACAAGATTTGCCATCATAGTAATGTGTGCATCATCATCGTTAAGTGCCGGAATATAACGGAACTTATTCCCTCCTGCCTCGGTAAAAATATGGCCATTTTCACCAACAATTTCTTCTAATGTTTCGAGGCAATCGGCACTAAATGCCGGACAGACAATAGCAACATCACGAACACCCGCATTGGGTAATGCTTGCATCGTGGCATCGGTGTAAGGTTGTAGCCATTTAGCTTTACCAAAGCGAGATTGAAAAGTCATCACAAACTCATCCTGACTTAATCCAAGCTTTTCAGTTACTAAGCGTGTAGTTTTTGCACAAAAACAATAATAAGGATCACCTAAATGCAAGTTCCTTTCTGGCATACCATGGTATGACAATACCAGCTTTTCAGGCTTGCCTTGATTTTCAAAATCAACTCGAATTGACTCAGCTAAAGCCTCAATAAAATCGGGATGGTCATGATAAGTATTAATAAAATGAAGTGATGGAATATAACGCCATTGGGATAACTCTTTTGCTATCGCATCAAAAGCAGAGCCTGTCGTCGGCGCCGCATATTGAGGATACAAAGGCAATACAACAATCTTATCAACCCCTTGCTTGTGCATATTTTGCAATGTGCTGGCAACCGAAGGATTTCCATAACGCATGGCTAAATGCACAGATACATCTATTCCCTCAGATGCTAGCTTATCCGTAAGTTTTGCCGTTTGGCGCAAACTGATATCCATTAAAGGAGAACCCGCTTGGGTCCATACTTTTTCGTATAGAGCCGCCGATTTAGCCGGACGAACTCGCAAAATAATCCCATGTAAAATTAACATCCAAATTAATTTAGGGATTTCTACTACACGAGGATCGGATAAAAACTCAGCTAAATAACGTCTTACTGCCGATGCTGTTGGAGCATCTGGTGTACCCAGATTAAGTAACAGTACACCAACCCTGCCGCGCTTTGCATGCCCAATGTCTTTTGATAATCCTGAAAATTTAGCCAAAACAGCCTCTTAAATAATTTAACGTATTAAAATTAAAGAACCGATTCAATAGCCTGTTTAAGTTCGGCACTATTGGGTTTCACTTTTGAATTGAACTGCTGTACAACTGTACCGTCACCACTGACAACATACTTATAGAAATTCCACTTTGGCGCACCCGTTTTTTCGGCCAAGTATTTAAATACACTGTTTGCATCATTTCCTCGGACCGGCGATGTGGCCAACATAGTAAAAGTCACACCATAATTGATGTAACATACCTTCGCCGTGTCTTTCTCATCATTTTCTTCTTGAAAAAAATCATCCGATGGGAAACCTATCACAACTAATCCTTTGTCTTTATATTCCTTATTAATAGCTTCTAGGGATTTAAACTGTGAGGTATAGCCACAGTTACTGGCAGTATTGACGATCAATACGGGTTTACCTTGAGTCAACTCACACAGATTAATTTTATCCTCTGAATGTAATTTACGTACTTCCAGATCGAGATAATTTGGGCAAGTGGCGGCCATGGCTCCCGCACTGATGATGCTTGCTGTCGCTGCTAATATTAGAGTGAATTTATTCATTGTTTTCTCCTTTATCTGGCATTACGTAAATGCTCGAGATAAAGATCATATTGAATTAAAAATAAAAGCTAGGGTTAGGCTCATAGTAAGCACTGACTAATAATCGACTTATCTGAACCGTCGATTAAATCTACAGCCTTAATCCATATCGAGTGTTACACCCTCCATAAAACTTGAACCAGTAGGCTCTTTATTTTGTAATTTGATCATCAAACGTAAATCGTTTGGTGAGTCAGCATGGTGTAAGGCATCGGCATAACTAATTTCACCATCAACATATAATTTCAGTAACGCTTGGTCGAATGTCTGCATCCCCTGCTCATTCGATTTTGCCATGGTTTCCTTGAGTAAATGCAGTTCATTTTTGGCAATTAAACTCGCCACCCTTGGAGTATTAATTAACACTTCAATCGCGGCGCGGCGCCCCGTTCCATCGACTTTGGGGATCAATTGCTGCGCCACAATACCACGTAAATTTAAGGATAAATCAAATAGTAACTGCTGATGTTTACTCTCAGGCACTAAGTGCATAATCCGATCGAGTGCTTGGTTCGCATTATTGGCATGTAGGGTTGCCATACAAAGATGACCTGTTTCTGCAAACGACAATGCAAATTCCATCGTCTCTTGGGTACGAATTTCACCGATTAAGATCACATCGGGCGCCTGACGAAGGGAGCTTTTTAATGCTGCATCGAATGACTCCGTATCTATGCCTACTTCACGTTGGGTGATAATGCTTTTTCTATGATCGTGAACAAATTCAACAGGATCTTCAATCGTCAATATATGGCCACGGGCATGGGCATTACGGTATCCAACCAATGCTGCTAATGAGGTTGACTTACCCGTACCTGTGCCGCCGACCATAATGATAAGCCCACGCTTGCTCATCACCAGATCTTTTAAAATAGGAGGTAATTTTAAGTCATCGACTTCGGGAATTTTGGTCTCAATCCGGCGCATAACACATCCTGGTGATTCCCTTTGCCAAAAAGCGCTGACTCGGAAACGACCGAGATCCTTTGCCGCAAAAGCAAAGTTACATTCACGGGTTGAGTGAAATTCCTGTTTCTGCGCTTCAGTCATGAGTGACTCAACAAAATCTAAAGACTGTGCAGGCGTAAATGCACTCTCGGCGAGGGGACGTAATTCGCCATCAATTTTTGCACTGGGAGGAAAGCCCGCGGTAATAAACAAATCAGAGGCTTTACGCTCAACGATGACTTTTAAAAACGGACGTACATCCATTATAAATCCTTAAAATGTGGCTTGTTTATTTGAGCTTTTCGACATGGCATCTTCGCGGGTGATCAGACCACGATTAACTAAATTTTGCAGGCATTGCTCCAGAGTCTGCATTCCATGAGCCATGCCAGTTTGAATGGCAGAGTACATTTGTGCGACTTTGTCCTCACGGATCAAGTTACGAATTGCAGGTGTTCCCATCATAATTTCGTGTGCAGCGACACGGCCGCCGCCAATTTTTTTGATAAGCGTCTGTGAAATAACCGCTTGTAATGATTCAGATAACATAGTGCGTACCATGTCTTTCTCCCCAGCAGGAAATACATCCACCACACGGTCAATCGTCTTCGCTGCTGAAGTTGTGTGTAAAGTACCGAAGACTAAGTGGCCAGTTTCTGCAGCGGTCATCGCCAGACGTATGGTTTCAAGATCTCGCATCTCCCCCACTAAAATTACGTCAGGATCCTCACGCAAAGCACTCCTGAGGGCAGCGTTAAAACTGTGTGTATGCCGATGAACTTCCCTCTGGTTAATCAAACATTGTTTATTAGGATGGACAAATTCAATTGGGTCTTCAATGGTTAAGATATGATCATGGCGGTTTTCATTGATGTAATCCACCATTGCTGCAAGTGTGGTACTCTTACCCGAGCCAGTCGGTCCAGTGACTAACACTAAACCACGCGGATAACTGGCAATTTTTTTGAATATCTCCGGTGCGCCAAGTTGTTCAAGTGACAATATATCACTGGGAATGGTACGAAATACTGCGGCGGCACCACGGGATTGGTTAAATGCGTTTACACGAAAACGGGCTAAGTTGGGCACTTCAAACGAAAAATCAATTTCTAAATGCTCTTCAAAGTCCTTGCGCTGTTTATCATTCATAATATCGTACACTAAGCTGTGTACGCCCCGATGATCGAGCGCTGGTAGGTTAATTTTTCTCACTTCACCGTCAACACGGATCATGGGAGATATCCCTGCAGAGAGGTGTAGATCCGAGGCTTTGTGTTTTACACTAAAAGCTAATAACTCAGTGATTTCCATCGTTTGGGATATCCTTGCAACTAGATAATTACATCATGACAACAATAGCAGACAGACTCGCAATCGCCCAGCGTAGGATCGCCCAAGCGGCGCAAAAATGTGCTCGCCAAGCTCACAATATTCGTCTTCTTGCAGTGAGTAAGACAAAACCCATTGAAGATATAATCGCAGCTTACCATGCAGGGCAACGCTGCTTTGGTGAAAACTATGTTCAAGAGGGCGCCGCAAAAATCACTGAACTAAGCAAAAACTATCCGGACATTGAATGGCATTTTATCGGCCCACTTCAATCAAATAAAACCAATATTGTTGCTCAATATTTTGACTGGATGCATACGGTATCACGGGACAAAATTGCCCTTCGTCTGAACGAGCAACGTCCGACATCCATGGCACCTCTTAATGTTTGTATTCAAATCAATATCAGTGATGAAGATACAAAATCAGGTATCGATGCTAACCAAATGATGCCGTTAGCAGAATTAATCTCGCAGTTGCCTAATTTAAAACTGAGGGGACTGATGGCTATCCCAACAGCTACAGATAATTCAACGTTGCAACGCCAAGAGTGCACTAAACTAAAGCAATTATTCGATGAGTTGAAACAGCATTATGCTGATGTTGATACCCTATCTATGGGGATGAGTAATGACCTTGATACCGCGATTGCATGTGGCTCGACTATGGTACGCATTGGCAGTGCGATTTTTGGTGAGCGTCACTACGCTGAGTAAGATTTAGCTTCATAAACTCAGCTTTGCTCTTGTTTTTACAAGCTAATACCCAAATACTATCTCAATAATTGCATAGCGAGAGTCAAGTTTAGGCTCTATCACTTTAATCCCAAAATCGTTAAAGCTTAAAACAAGCAGGATAAATTACGGCTAAACGGTTAATTCACTGACGGGGATCACATGGAACAACAGAAAATCTGCTTTATCGGGGCAGGCAATATGACCCGCAGCATCATTAGCGGGTTAATTCATAGCGGTTATCCCGCTAAACTCATCCAAGCGACTAATCCTAGTCAAGGTAAACTGGATGCACTGCAAACCGATTTTGGCGTGTTAGTTTCTCAAGACAACTTATCCCCAGCCCAAAACGCTGATGTGATAGTGCTATCAGTGAAACCTCAACTAATGCAGCAAGTATGCGAAGCATTACAAGCTATCGACATGTCGAAAAAGTTAGTCATCACTATCGCTGCAGGAGTTAAAGCACAGCGTTATAGCGACTATTTAGCACAAGACATTACACTTATCCGTGCAATGCCAAATACACCGATGCAAATTGGTGTTGGTATGACAGGGCTTTATGCGCCTCAAGCCATTTCTACTGATCAAAAAGCCATTTGCGATCGTTTAATGTCAAGCGGGGGCGAAATCGTTTGGGTAAATGAAGAGGCTGAATTAGATCAAGTGATCGCTCTATCAGGCAGCTCACCGGCTTATTTTTTCCTGCTGATGGAATCAATGATAGATGCAGGTAAACAAATGGGCATGGATGAGTACAAAGCCAGAATGTTAGTACAGCAAGCCGCGCTCGGCGCTGCTATGATGGCAAAACAAAATCCCGAACTTGGTCTTGGACAACTAAGGGAAAATGTAACATCTAAGGGTGGCACAACTGCACAAGCAATTGCGACATTTGAAGCTGCAAATATGCGCGGCTTAGTAAAAAAAGCCATGGAAAACTGTATTAATCGTGCAGAAGAAATGGCAAAAACATTTTAATATTCATTCACGCGTTTTTATCGAACTCACATAGGCAGAAATCTCAATGAATGCATTGACCTTTTTAATTAGCACGCTATTTGATCTGTATTTAATGGTGGTGATATTACGGATCTGGCTACAACTGGCTAGAGCCGATTTTTATAACCCTTTCAGCCAGTTTATTGTTAAGGCTACTCATCCACTTATCGCCCCAATGCGCCGAATACTTCCCTCAATGGGACGCTTCGATACAGCTTCTTTTGTGCTCGCCCTCATTGTAGTCATGGTAAAAGTTTTGCTGATTAGTCTTATTGCCGGCGGAGGCATAGACGTTGTCTTATTCCTTATTTTTGCCTTAGTCTCTGTGGTCAAAAAAGCGGGTGTACTCCTATTTTGGATGCTTATTATTCGAGCTATCTTAAGCTGGTTTAACCAAGGTTATAACCCGATTGTGATGGTGATGGATCAGTTAACAGAACCCTTACTTGCCCCAGTGCGCCGCATTATTCCGCCGATAGGTGGTTTAGATTTATCTGTTATGTTGTTGATTATTGGCATGAACTTTATCAACATGTTACTTGCTCAATATATCCCCTATTGGGCTGTCATTTAATGAGTGCAGTCGTCCAGCAGCAAGGTGACTTGCTGCTTAATGTATATATTCAACCAAAAGCAAGCCGAGATCAGATAGTTGGACTCCATGGTGATGAGCTCAAAGTTGCGATAACAGCCCCTCCGATAGATGGCAAAGCCAATGCTCATTTGAGTAAATATTTAGCCAAGGCATTTAAAGTGCCAAAGAGTGATGTGTATATCATTAAAGGTGAGCTTGGGCGCCACAAACAAATCCGAATCGTGACTCCAAAACTGATCCCACCTGAAGTGAGTGAGCTTTTAGAATAAGTCCTATACATTCATCCAAATAAACACGAGGTCTTACGATCTCTATTTAAGTACACCTAACATGAAGGAATGCAGTTATGTTTCGTCAACTCCTCGCAATGCTAGCCTTAACAGCAAGTCTTTGCGGTATCGCTAACGCCGAGCAAAAAGAAACTGTTGGTAATTTCGATATTCATTACATGGCATTAGGTAGCACTTTTATCACGCCTAGTATAGCTAAGGCCTATGGTATTGAACGCAGCAGTTACACAGGTATTATCAATATTGCGGTATTGGATGTCAGTGAAACAGGTTCGCCCGCAGTTCCTGTTGAAATTACCGGCGTTGCCAAAAATCTACTCGATACCAGAATTGATTTAAAATTTAAAGAAATCCGCGAAGGCAATGCTATTTACTATATCGCTCAAGTGCCTTATCGCGATAATCAAGAAATACACTTTAATATCGCCATAAAATACGGTAACGAACTCAATACTAACTTGCAGTTTAAGCAAAAGTTTTACGTCGATTAATTCAAATCAATCTAGGGCGATAAAGCATCGCCCTATCCTTTCACTGTCCTTTCATTATCGGCTTGGGTATCATTGCCTTCGCAACAATAGCCCCTCGATATAGGTATCCCATGCAACAGATCGTTCTTGCCAGTGGCAACAAAGGTAAACTTGCCGAATTTGAACAAATGCTTGCCGTTTATGGCGTAGAAGTACTACCGCAGAATCAATTTAATGTTACTGAAGTGGCTGAAACTGGTACCACTTTTGTAGAAAATGCCATTATTAAAGCAAGACATGCAGCACAAATTACGGGGCTTGCCGCCATTGCAGACGATTCAGGATTAGAAGTCGATTTACTTCAAGGCGCTCCTGGCATTTATTCAGCACGTTACGCGGGCGAAAATGCCAAAGATCAAGACAACGTATTGAAACTACTTGAGACGTTAAAAGACCAGCCAGCACCTCGCAGGGCAAGATTCCAATGCGTACTGGTATATATGCGCCATGCCAAAGATCCCACTCCAATCATTTGCCAAGCATCCTGGGAAGGTCATATAGGCTTTGAACAAAAAGGTGAGAATGGCCATGGTTATGATCCCATTTTTATCCCTGAACAACATACTTGCAGCGCCGCTGAAATGAGCAGTGATGAGAAAAATGCCTTAAGTCACCGCGGTAAAGCCCTCACTCAACTTCTAGCAGCAATGAAAGCACAGGGCATTTTGACTAACGGAAATACGCAATAATGTCACCGAGCACTATGCGATCCCCAACGCTTGTATTACCGCCATTAAGTTTGTATATCCATATCCCATGGTGCGTACAAAAATGCCCCTATTGTGACTTTAACTCCCACGGGCAAAATGGCGAGCTGCCACAAGAGGCCTATGTCGATGCCCTGCTTGAAGATTTACGTCAAGATCTGCACTTAGTCCAAGGCAGACAAGTTCATACTATTTTTATCGGTGGCGGCACACCATCATTATTTGATGCTAAACAAATCAAGCGGATACTCGATGGTGCCAATGCACTAATTCCCTTTAGTGACAATATCGAAATCACCATGGAAGCCAACCCTGGCACCTTAGAGCACGATGACTTTAGTGCCTACCGCGCAGCTGGCATCACCCGTTTATCTATCGGTGTGCAGAGTTTCGCCAAGGATAAGCTCAACTTACTCGGACGTATTCACGATCAAAACGAAGCTAAAATCGCGGCCCAAAAAGCTAGCCAAGCAAAATACTTAAGTTTTAACCTCGATTTAATGCATGGATTACCCAACCAAAGTTTTGATGAAGCCATGGCCGATATCGACACCGCCGCGGCGCTGAACCCGCCACACCTATCTTGGTATCAGTTAACAATTGAACCCAATACCCTATTTCATTCAAAACCGCCGCAACTCCCCGATGACGAATCGCTCTGGCATATCTATGAACAAGGGCAACAAAGGCTGGCAGCCTTAGGGTATGAGCAATATGAAATATCGGCCTATGCCAAACCAGGTTATCAATGCCGACACAATCTCAACTACTGGCAATTTGGTGATTATTTAGGCATAGGCTGTGGCGCCCATGGCAAAGTGACATTACCAGAACAAAATCGCATTATCCGCACGGTAAAAATTAAACACCCTAAAGGCTATTTGAGTTCAAACCAATACACTGTCGAACTGACTGAAGTTGCCGAGGAGGATAGAGCGCTCGAATATTTAATGAATCGTCTGCGTTTAATGACGCCGATTCCTAAGCAAGAATTTGAACAGCGAACGGGTTTACATCGAGAAACATTGACTGAAGGTATGGCAAAAGCCAAACAGCGTGGTTTACTCACCGAATCGGCGGAATATTGGCAATTAACCCATAAAGGTCATATGTTTGTAAACGATTTGCTGACACAATTCTGCTAGCAGAAAAGTTAAAATTGTTTAATTTCAAACACTTAACTGTTAATCATCTAAGTTAATGCTTTTACGACTAACACATTTTCTAACATTAATATCCACACATTTTTGCTTGGCTTCTTTAGAATTAGATAATCTAACCCTAGGGAAGCCAAATCATGCCAATAACAACGACAACAAATACGGAAAGATCCCAAAAGCTAAATCTTAAAATTAGCTTAGTCGCCCTAGCACTATCGGCTGCAATGGCTTTATCGGTACAAGCTGCGCCGGCAGCAATGGTACATCTAAATGCCAGTGAACCGACACAATCCACAACTCAAACAGAATCCGAAAAAGCCAATGCTCTCTTTGAAGCTATTTTTATGGAGAACATTATGGCGAGTCCCATTGCTCAGACTTATATGGGGATCAAACAGGATTATGCTAAATGGGATGACATAGGCGATGAGGCCGATGCGATAAAATTGCTCCGCACGAAAAAACAGCTTGCAGAGGTTAATCAACTTGATGCAACTAAGTTAGATCCACAAACACAGCTAAGTCTTAAGCTACTTAAGCAAAACCTACAAAATGATATAGATGACTATCAATGGCGTTACCATAATTACCCAGTGAATCAAATGCGTGGTGGTCATTCAATGATTGCATCATTTTTAATTAACCAGCACCAAATTAATAATATCAGTGATGCCCAAGCCTATATTAGTCGTTTAAATGGTGTTCCTAAGCGCCTAAATCAATTACAAAAAGCGCTGGAGATTAGAGCAGAAAAGAACATTATTGCACCTAAGTTTGTCTTTAGTTATGTCATATCCGACAGTCAAAACATCATCAAAGGCGCACCTTTTGACAACGGTGACGACAGTGCCCTTCTCGCTGATTTTAGTAAAAAGGTCAATGCCTTAGATATTCAGGAAAAAGAGAAAAAGACGCTCATCACAGGAGCAGAAAAAGCCCTTGTGGATAAGGTAAAACCTGCCTATAACCAACTGATACATTATATAGAAACTTTAGCTGCCCAAGCTGATACTCGAGATGGCGTTTGGAAGCTGCCAAACGGAGCCGCATTTTATAACAATGCATTAGCTCGTACTACGACAACACATATGACCGCAGATCAAATCCATGAACTCGGTATTGCAGAAGTAACGCGTATCCATAATGAAATGCGCACTATTATGCAAAAAGTACATTATAAGGGCTCTCTACAGGAGTTTTTTGGATTTATGCGCGATGCTCCTCAGTTCTACTACCCAAATACCGCCGAAGGCAAAGCTGCTTACTTAACGGAGGCAACTAAGCTCATCGATAATATTCAGTCGCGTTTAGATGAAGTGTTCAAAGTAAAACCGAAGGCGGCGATGATAGTCAAGCAAGTGGAGGCGTTCAGAGAAAAATCCGCTGGCAAAGCCTTTTATGAACAACCAGCCCCCGATGGTTCTCGACCCGGCAGTTATTACGCGAATCTGTATGATATGAAAGCCATGCCCAAATACCAAATGGAGGCACTCGCTTACCATGAGGGTATTCCAGGTCATCATATGCAAATTGCTATCGCTCAAGAGCTTAAAGACATCCCTAAGTTCCGTAAATTTGGAGGCTATACCGCCTATATTGAAGGTTGGGGTTTATACAGCGAGTCCTTCCCAAAAGAAATGGGACTCTATGCCGATCCTTATTCTGATTTTGGCCGCTTAGCAATGGAATTATGGCGAGCCTGTCGTTTGGTCGTCGATACAGGTATCCATGCCAAGCAATGGACCCGCGAACAAGGCATAGCCTATTACGTGGATAATACGCCCAATGCTAAATCCGATGCAGTGAAAATGGTCGAGCGCCACATCGTTATGCCATCGCAAGCCACGGCATATAAGGTTGGTATGATTAAGTTATTGGAACTTAAACATAAAGCAGAAAAACAACTAGGTAATAAGTTTGATATTCGAGATTTCCACACTTTAGTCTTAGCAAACGGTGCGCTACCTTTAGATGTGCTAGAAGAGCAAGTCGATCAATGGATTGCCAGCGTCAACAAAACCTAATATTAGTATCTAAGGGAGGCGGTTTTCGTCTTTCCTTTTAAAGTCATTACACTCTCCAAAATGAGTTTGAAAAGTGTCAACGCTATTTAGGACGGTTCACAACCAATAAAAAAGCCACGACTTCGTGGCTTTTTTATTGGATTTATTACCCATTCGGTAATAAAACCCTATCTCACTGTGGATCACTTTATTTGATGTATTAACGTCGAGAACTTAATACTCGGTGTGACTTTAGGGTACAGAGAGACAAAACTCGTTTCCCCATTACTTAACCATCATAAAAAAATTACCTCAGCCGAGTAAGCCGAGGTAAACCAAAAACTAGGATGATGGTTTTAAAAGCCAACATTGTTTTAGTTCGCAAACCACTGTTGGCGGTGATCTAGAATTGCATTTCTGCCAACCTGTATACCAAAATCGAAAGGGGTCATTTCCAATAAAAGTATAGGACTCAGGTAATCCCAGATCATCTGCCACCATTGTATTCAGATAAGAACAGAGTTCAAGTTACTTTCAGCTTTTCACTTTAGTAACCGCTAAAAACCGAACTTAAATACATGGACACCCAAAGCTCAACCCACTGATAAAAAACAAAAAGATAGAATGTCAATTTTATGCAAAACTAATTAGGGCAATTTCAAGAACAATGTTTCCATTTTTACTGACGTTTACTGAACAGTTCTGCATAGGGAATATCCCAATAGGGTGGATTTCCTATATGGTCTTTAATAAATTCAATAAAGGCACTCACTTTAGGCGCAAGATGTTTACGACGAGGATAAACTGCTTGTAGTGGTAAATGGTGAGTTAATTGCCAATCTTCTAGTAAAGGAACTAACGTCCCCTTAGTAATCTCATCTTCCATCAAATAACTTGCCAAATACACAACACCCAAGCCACTAATAGCAGCAGATTTTAATGCTGGAGCGTTATCGACTCTAAAATTACCCGAGACGCCAATTTCACAGTAATCATCTCCTTTCTTAAATTGCCACATACTGTGTTCATGCCACTCACCTTGGTAAACTAAACAATTATGGTCAACTAATTGTTCTGGACGAGTAGGCTCACCGTGCTTAGCAACATAATCAGGGGAGGCAACCAAGAGGAACTGACATTTCATTAATGGTCTGGCAACCATGCCTAATGGTAACTGCTCAGACATAGTCAGTAATAAATCTAATCCTTCGCTAACCACATCCACTTTATGATCAAGTAAACTGACTTGTAGTTCTAGCTCAGGATGTTTTGCCATAAATGACGGTAAGGCTGGAATAATATGCATGGCACCAAAAGATTGTGAAATTCCAACCTTAAGTACTCCGCGGGTAGCATCATTTAAATTGTGCACACTAGCAATCGCTTGCTCTGCATCACGAAGCAATTCTTCACCTTGCAGATACAATAAATGCCCAGCTTCAGTCAGGCTTAAGCTTCGAGTAGTACGTTGTATTAACTGAACACCAAGTCTATGTTCAAGATCGGCGACCTGCGTACTGACCTTAGATTTAGAGATCCCAAGCCTTCTTGCGGCGGCACTAAAACTACCAGCTCTAGCCACATGAGTAAAAATCGCAATAGGTTCTAACAGTTCTAGCATGGAAAGTAGCCTTAAGCAGTTTACGACAATGATATTAACTTTCGGTATAATGCAAGAGCGCAGCACAAACACAGTTAAACGCTCACTATTGCATTAATATCTCATAGCAAAAGCATTTATTGCAGAGATTTTGACCGAAAAAGTCCGCTGAAGTAGAGTGTTATATCTGGCTGAATTGCCAGCTTTTCATTATATTTTAGGAGTATATCAAACATTAGCCTTTAGAATGTAACATTCCGTGCTAATTCACATCAAGTTATCAAGTCGACTCTCGTTAAATCCCTCTATTGTCGTGATCCTCAAATAAAAAAGCCCTAATACGATTACCGTGATTAGGGCAGAATCATTATTGAGCGCTAACAGAAATAAAACTTACACAATGCTTTATTGGCGTACTTGATTGACAGTGTTTTGCGTCAACGCATAAGGTGCTAATGCAGGTATCTCTTTACGCAGTTGATTTTCAAGCACGAGTAAATTTTCGAATCGATCACATAAACGATCCGCCTTAGCCTCCAACCCCTTAGATTGGCTTTCAATTTGTTGCTCAATATCCTGGCCTAAGTTGTCCATTTTTTTAGAAAGAGCATCCATCTTCGCCTCAAATGAATCACCATTAGCCGACATTATTTGACTACCGAGTGTCATCATAATAGTCCCGATAGAATTTTGAACAATTTGTTCCATTTCTTGGGAAAACTCATCATTAAAAGTGTTTTGCATCGATTCTTCTGTGGCCGCTAAATAAAAACTATCACCCTGCTTGTAAGCAATTGTATCTACCCGCTTTTGTACACCAACCATCATTTGATCAAATTTAGCGCCAGCCGCATCACCCATTAATGGGGTTAACGCCATGCCAACAGCTTTTGATGCAAGAGATACCGATTCATTGATAAGTTCGATCACTTCAGGCACTTGAGTCGACACTTCATCGGCATATTGAGTAACCAATTTTTTCTGCTTGTCGGTTAAGCTAACTTGCTTACCTTCTACAAATAACTTATCAACTTCTATACGGTACTTCTCAGCCCCCTTCTCACTCATGACTAATTTTTTAGGCTCAACCTTAACATCATAATTTAAAGACACATCGCAACGTTCATCGATTTTAAGTTCTGTTTGCGCTTGCGCTAACGGTAAGCCTGATAATCCTAGAATAACGCCAGATAATGCACATCCAGTTAATAGCTTATTTATGTTCATTTTTTAACAATCCTTTAATCTGAGAAATTCAATAGACCTACACCACTAAATAGCTATAGCAGGATATACGCCAACTTTTTAACGTATTGATTATGATGAATATAGAAAAGTTAGCGCTAATGCTAACATGGCGAAATTCGCTAGTTTTAGCTTAATAGCGCTAATAAAAACGAGGGAAGCTAGAAAATAGAGCGCCCAAGACGCTGACTTAGATGCTCAAGCATAGCAGTACCCGCAAGTGAGTTGCCATTCTCATCAAGCTCCGGTGACCAAACACAAATCGACAACTCGCCAGGGATAACCGCAATAATACCGCCACCGACGCCACTTTTACCAGGCATACCAACACGATAAGCAAATTCACCCGCGCCATCATATAAGCCCGAGGTGGCCAACAGAGCGTTAAGTTGCCGAGTTTGAACTTGAGAAATCAGCTCAGTGCCATCCACAGTTTTGCCGCGATTCGCCAAATACAACATGGCCCTAGATAAATCAGCACAATTCATTTTTAGGGCGCAGTAATGAAAATAAGTGCGCAGCACAGTATCAACATCGCCTTGAAAATTACCAAACGACTTCATCAAATAAGCGATAGCCGCATTGCGCGCACTATGCTGATATTCTGAATCTGCCACTTGTTTATCAAAACACACTTTATCGTTTTGGCTGAGTTGCCTAACTAACTCAAGCATTCTGTGTTTAGGCGCACCTAAACGGCTCTGCAATAAGTCAGCAATCACTAACGCGCCAGCATTGATAAAGGGATTGCGCGGCTTGCCACGTTCTAACTCGACTTGAACAAGAGAATTGAAGGAATGGCCCGAAGGTTCTTTGCCAACACGGCTCCAGATTTCGGCTTCTTCATATAAAGTTAACGCTAAGGTTAAGCTGAAAACTTTAGAGATACTTTGAATCGAAAACGGCTCAAGGTAATCGCCCGCACCTAAAGTTTCACCGTCAACAGTCGTGACGGCAATGCCTAATTTGCCAGCATCAACGCTAGCCAGTGCGGGGATATAATTTGCAACTTTTCCTTGGCCGAGCAAGGGTCGAACTTTCTCGACCACTTCCTCAAGTAATGCCAACTCGGGCATTAACCCCACCAAATATCGTACAGTTCGCTAACTTCAACCTGGGACACTTTTTGAGTCGCCCAGAATGCCTTAACTGCAGCAATATCTTCTTCGGTACATTTGCCAATCGTTTGGGTGGCGATAATCCCTTCCCATTCGATGTGGCCGCCGCCGTGAAAACCTAATTTGCGGGCTTCGATCACTTCGTCGATAAATTTATCTACCGTTGCATCGATATCGGCTTCAGATACAGATGCATCAAAAGTCCAGGCCATATCAAAACCTAACTCTTGGAATTCATCGACGCGCATTTTCTTACGTAAACGACGGCTACGATTAGTTGCCATAGTGATTTTCCCTTTTGTGTTTAAAATTAGCTAAAATTGAGTTCGTGATTAAGCGATACGCTCAAACATCAGATCCCATACACCGTGACCCAATCTATGGCCGCGGGCTTCAAACTTTGTCAGTGGGCGATGATCAGGACGTGGCACAACAGTGCCATCGGCCGATTGGTTTTTATAACCGGGCGCAGCATTCATTACCTCGAGCATGTGCTCGCTATATTCTTCCCAGTCAGTGGCCATATGGAACACACCGCCAATTTTCAGCTTACGACGAACAAGTTCGGCAAATTCAGCTTGCACTATACGGCGCTTATGGTGACGTTTCTTATGCCAAGGATCGGGGAAAAACAATTGCACTCGAGCTAATGATCCGTCAGCAATCGCATGTTCTAATACTTCCATGGCATCGTGATGATATACACGTAAATTAGTCACACCGGCAATGGCAGCATCACTGAGGCAAGAGCCTACACCCGGTTTATGTACTTCAATACCAATGAAATTTTGCTCCGGTGCATCTTTTGCCATTTGTACTAAAGAGGCACCCATGCCAAAGCCAATTTCCAGCACAGTATCGGCTTCACGACCAAAAACCTCGCTAAGGTTTAATGGCACTGGGCTGTAATCTAAACCCATTGTTGGCCACTGGCTTTCAATAGCTTGGGCTTGGCCTTTAGTTAAGCGACCTTCTCTCAGGACAAAGCTTCTGATCTTGCGCAGATACTTGCCTTCTTCATTAAATTCAGCGGTAGTGACTTCGCTCATTTTTGCCTCGTCTAGTGGACAGCACCATCATAAAAGAAGGGCATTATCCAAAGTTCAACATACAGTGCAAGCACTAATGGGGCGAAAGTATACCAAGATTATTTAAGAGTGCGAATTTAGCAGCGATTTTTGGCTTTTTAGGCTTTATTCACGTGTCTTTTGAGCTTGTCTAAGAAGATAACTGCCGCTACACTGCGCCGATGAAATCTACAGCCTCCTTCGCTACACGTATCGTCTCTTGGTACGACAATCACGGTCGTAAAACCCTCCCTTGGCAGCAAGATAAAACCCCATATCGCGTATGGGTTTCTGAAATCATGCTGCAGCAAACTCAGGTTGCGACAGTTATTCCCTATTACCTTAAATTTATGGCGCGTTTTCCCGATGTGTTAGCACTCGCTAACGCGCCAGACGATGAGGTGTTGCATCATTGGACCGGCCTTGGCTATTACGCTAGGGCGCGTAATCTGCATAAAGCGGCCAAGATGATCCGCGACGATTATCAAGGATTATTTCCAACGGATTTTGAGCAAGTGCTCGCCCTACCCGGCATCGGCCGCTCAACAGCAGGCGCAGTATTATCGCTGTCGCTTGGGCAACATCACCCCATTCTCGATGGCAACGTAAAACGCGTGTTAGCAAGACACGGCGCCATTGCTGGTTGGCCGGGGCAAAAAACGGTTGAAGAACAGCTTTGGCAACTAACGGATACATTGACGCCGCAGCAAGATATTCAGAAATACAATCAAGCCATGATGGATATAGGCGCCAGTATTTGCACTCGTAGTAAACCTAACTGCGCCCTCTGCCCTGTAGCGATTGATTGCAAAGCTCAACTGATTGGCAGACAAACCGATTTCCCTGGCAAAAAGCCTAAAAAAACCATACCCACCAAAGCGGCGTGGATGTTAGTGCTGATGCAAGACAACCAAGTCTTTTTAGCTAAACGTCCGCCAGCGGGAATTTGGGGCGGACTCTGGTGCTTCCCTGAATTCGCTACTCAAGATGCACTTGAAACTCATCTTGAAGAGCAAGGCTTCGATGCCCAACAGCTCGAATGGTTAACAGGCTTTAGACACACATTTAGCCACTTTCATTTAGATATTCAGCCAATGATGCTTAATTTAGATCAGACGCAAAACAACAGTCAAATGATGAGCGTCATGGAACAAAACCATTCTCTCTGGTATAACATAAGTCATCCTTCCAAAGTGGGACTGGCCGCAGCCACCGAGCGCGTGCTAGCCAATTTGGGATCACTCGTTCAATCCGCAGTCAGTAAGGAATAATCATGGCGCGTACAGTCAATTGCGTATATTTAAATAAAGAAGCCGACGGCCTAGACTTTCAACTGTATCCAGGTGATTTAGGTAAACGTATTTTTGATAACATCAGCAAAGAAGCTTGGGGCCTATGGCAAAAAAAGCAAACCATGCTGATCAACGAGAAAAAACTCAACATGATGAATGTTGATGATCGTAAATTTCTTGAAGAACAAATGACCTCTTTCCTATTTGAAGGTAAAGATGTTGAAATTGAAGGTTTTGTACCAGAAAAAGACCAAGATTAATTCTGGTCGTTAGTCGACTCTAAGTATAAAGCTTACAAAAAAGCGCCTTTCGGCGCTTTTTGTTTATCTAAATGGCAGAATAAAGAGTTACTTACGCACGCCTTCAACCACTAGATCTAACTCAACATGGCTAGATGCTGGACCTAAATCCATCTTGATACCGAAATCTTTCATCGCAAAAGTGGTTGTGCCCGTAAAACCGGCACGGTAGCCACCCCAAGGGTCCTGACCTTCACCCACAGCATGGGCCTTGATCGCTAATGGTTTAGTCACACCATTTAAAGTTAAGTTACCGTTAATCACTAAATCGCCATTTCCTTTATCTTCCACCGAAGTAGATGCAAAGGTCGCTTTAGCGAATTTGCCAGTATTAAGAAAATCTTCGCCGCGAATGTGTTTATCACGCTCAGCATGGTTTGAATCGACACTTAATGTATTCACAGTAACATTTACAGTCATCGCTGTTGGTTTAGCCGCATCGTAACTAAAATCACCGCTAAAATCATTAAAACGCCCCACCACATAGCTATAACCTAAATGGTTTACTTTAAAAGTAATAGAAGCATGAGCACCTTCTGTATCAATCACATAATCTGCAGCAGAAGCCGCCATAGGAACCAATAGAGATACACCAATCAGTGCGCTTAACAGTTGCTTTTTCATTGTATTATCCTCGTTTAAATTGAATCATTCTAAGTAGGGTGGTGTCTTTATCGATAAAGTGATGTTTTAATGCGCCCGCGGCGTGAATAACGACCAGCGCGATCAAGCTGTAAGCCGCATATTGGTGAATATCACCCGCGATATCAGCTTGGTTTGCAAACAAAAGTCCCAATCCTGGTAGTTCAAACCAATCAAACACCCAGATACCACGGCCATCTGCGGTTGAGATTAAAATGCCAGCGATCATGATGACAAAGAGCAAGACATAAATAATAAAATGCGCCAAATGTGCGGCCGTCTTTTCCCACGGTTTATGGCTTGCCTCAGGTGCAGGCCTAGGATTAACTAAGCGCCATACCAAACGAAATATTGTCGCCGCCAATAACAGAATCCCAATACTTTTATGTAGATGCGGTGCAGTCTTGTACCAAGTACTGTAGTAGGTTAACTCCACCATCCACACACCTACGGCGAATAACCCAATCACAACTAATGCACTGATCCAATGAATAACAATAGCGGGTATTCCATATGCCAATTTACTATTTCGAAACATAGAGTCTCTCCATACTCGCGTTATCTCATATTACCTATCAAACAATATCCATTATCATAAGTCTAAATTTAAAAACTAAAAGCCGCAAAAATCGCTAATATCTTTCTAAATTTTAGAAATTAAGTCAAAAACCAGGATTAATGGGAACAAAGCTATAGTAAACATCAGTATCCATCTGATTTAAAAAACACAGCAAACGAATGAAAATGAGCTGAATTTGCAGAATAAAAGATAAAAAACACCCAAGATGCGCATTAAACAGCCGAACGAGTGATTTATTGGGAAAAAGCACTTGCAGAGCTCAAACACCCTAGCTAATATAGCCGCACTTCGCACGATGTGGTTTAACCAAAGAGTTCAAAGTAGTTAACTAACACTTAGTTTAGTTGCCCGAATAGCTCAGTCGGTAGAGCAGAGGATTGAAAATCCTCGTGTCCCTGGTTCGATTCCGGGTTCGGGCACCACTTTTAAAGTAATAAGCTCACTAGAGTTTTTTATAATGCTTTACGCCGGCATAGCTCAGTTGGTAGAGCAACTGACTTGTAATCAGTAGGTCCCGAGTTCGACTCTTGGTGCCGGCACCATATAAACAATGAAGCCACTCACTGAGTGGCTTTTTTGTATCTGTCATTTGCATAAAAACACCCGCCATCAATAGGGAATCGCAACTGACTTACTCTCGATAACGCCAGTAGATCCCGAATTCGGCTCTTGGTGCTGGCACCATATAACGACGAAGCTACTCACTGAGTGGCTTTTTTGTATCTGTCGTTTGCATAAAAACACCTGTCATCAAAGTGAATCGCAACTGACTTATCCCAAAAAACGAAATAAGCAAGGATACTTAAACCTTAAAGAATATTTGTAACCTCAAGATTGCTGAAAACTTCAACAGCGACATACGTGAAGAATGTAAGAATAAAATAAATGCCTCAATTTTGTTTAATAGTTAATCAGTCACTTTAAAAGGGCTTGCGCAGCTAAAGCGAGCACTATATTATACGCGCACTTTGAACAGACAGCGTATTTTACGCTTTAGTATAAAGTAGTTAACTAACGCTTAGTTTAGTTGCCCGAATAGCTCAGTCGGTAGAGCAGAGGATTGAAAATCCTCGTGTCCCTGGTTCGATTCCGGGTTCGGGCACCACTTTTAAAGTAATAAGCTCACTAGAGTTTTTTATAATGCTTTACGCCGGCATAGCTCAGTTGGTAGAGCAACTGACTTGTAATCAGTAGGTCCCGAGTTCGACTCTTGGTGCCGGCACCATATAAACAACGAAGCCACTCACTGAGTGGCTTTTTTGTATCTGTCGTTTGCATAAAATCCCCTTCATCAATAGTGAATCGCAACTGACTTACTCTCGATAACGCCAATAGGTCCCGAGTTCGACTCTTGATGCCGGCACCATATAAACAATGAAGCCACTCACTGAGTGGCTTTTTTGTATCTGTCGTCTGAATAAAAACACCCTTCATCAATAGTGAATCGCAACTGACTTACTCTCGATAACGCCAGTAGGTCCCGAGTTCAACTCTTGGTGCCGGCACCATATAAACAACTCAATAAAAATGCTCTTATCCAAGCAATTATTTCATTAACTCAAAGGGTATTGGCCTATCACCAACCTGAACTTGGTGCTGTACATGGCGCCAGCATTGACTTAATTCATTCAAGTTAACCTTTCTTTCAGGAAACTGAGTTGCAAGGTTATCAATAACTTCTATTTGTTTTTTACACAGTAACGACCAACGTTCAGCATTTGATAGGTGCATAATGTTTTCCTTAACTTAGAGGTTGTTTCTCCATCACCTTTGAATTTTAGACTAGCATAGAATTATTACCAGCCCGAATTTGCGTGTTAGCGCACTGTTAAAACAAGTGACTACAGAGTATCTTTGTCCTACAGATATAAATATAGGAGGCATTATGACTGCCAATATTTTTAAACTCATTTTTGTCGTTATTGGCTTATTTCTCGTTTACAAACTGATTTTTAGCAATAAAAAAGGTATGACAATTTTTGAAATGCATTTTAAAGATGGGCGCATGACTCAGCATAAGGGCAAGATCCCTGAAAGGTTTGAAAAAGAGTGCCGCCAAATCGCTAAAGCCGAAAAACTCACTTGTACTGTTAGGGCTGAAAAATCAGGAGACGTGCGCTTACATATTTCCGCCAATGTGAGTGACAATGTTAAGCAGAGGATCCGTAATTTATTTCCTTTTGAGTATTACGATAAAAAATCTATCGATAATAGTCGTCAAGCTGGCTAGATTTTTACCCCGTTATACTAGCAACCTCAAGTGAGATAATTGAGGTTGCTACCTATCCTAAAAGCACTTTGCTTATTTTTAGCTAAACAATACTGTTAAACTCAATTTAGACCATAAGATTCACTTTTGAATCACTAAAGTCACCTTAGCGACTGTGACACCAAACTTAATAATATCACTCTGATTTATAACAGTATTATCATTGACTAAGTACATCCAATCGTCGAAATGAACTTGGTATTCATCGCCGTCCACAGGTAATAGCATGTCATATTTCCAACGCAGTGCGCTGCCACTAGATTGACCTTGAGCAGTACCAATAATGTCATCGGCCGTGCCTGTATATCGCCCATTACCTAAAGCTTTTATATGCCACACACGGGTTTGAGTTTCACCATCATCGTAAACAAACCATTCTTTAATAACCCCGATGTCCCCTTGCCAACTCGCTTCCATAATGACATTAAACTTGCGGATCACTTTACCACCGAAGTTTTGCACTATGCCTGATGCAGTTAGTGGGCCATTAAAAAAGGACTCCAAAATAAGTTTTGGATGAGTCTCTTGGTAATCAGTCACCTCAACCGATGAACAACTCGAAAGCCCCGTAATCATCAATAAAACCAAAATCCATTTTTGCCCCAAAAAGTGTTTTAACAGTCGCATGATTTTTCTCCGAGTAATTGTGCCCTCAAACTCGGGCGGCTTGTTTTAGGTGATAACCAAATGGCTAAAAAAGCTTGGGCAAAATGCGCATCATCAATCATATTAAGCGGTTGCTGGTTATAAAAAAATTGGCTAGTTTTCCCATCGATAACCATAAAGCTCAAGTAATCACCTTGCTTTACATCGGGCCAGATAGACGCTAATACACTCAGCCAGCGTTCAATATCGGTCTTAGAAAATCCTAGTTTTTGCCACTGTTCCCGTGTTGCTTGCAAAAGATCCTCAGAATCAATGTCGCGATAATACTCAATCTCTAATAATTGGGGGTACTGCTCCTGTTGATAATGTCCTGTAGCAGTCATCAACTTCGCTTTGTATAAACTCAACCATAGCCAATCCATCTCTCCTCGCCCAACTTCAATCAAAGGTGAGTTCAAATGCTGAACGGATATAGTCTTGGCAGATTGAGGGGCTTTATCCTGCGCAGATAATGTCCCAAATGGCATAGTTCCTACAAATACAAAGTAAGAGTACAAACAGACTAACTTTTTCAGCGTCATAGGTTATAACCTTCTATCCGTGCCACGATTGAATACTCTTTGGCAACTCAATAACAGCGTCTTAAAAGCCATCAGGCTATTTGAATGCGTAAGGTGCAGTAATAAGGGAAAGAGTAAACACCAAATCATGGCAAGCACTATGCTGGTAGAGATAAGTTCAAAGGGAAAAGCGACCGCGGACATTTTTGCGCCAGCCACATAGCTCAGGCAACCAAATATCCCGCCGATGATGACTTGTAAAAATAAGGGCCAATGCCGCATAAACGCGAGGCTATAATGCAGACTCAATATAAAATGTAGCCATAGACAAATGAGCCACCAAGGGAATACCGCAAACTCAAACACCCCAAAAATCACCAGTAGTGTATCTATGGCCATTCCGATAGGTGCGAGTTTAAGGATTAGCATCCAATCAAGCTTATAGCACTGGCGTTTTCCCAGTACGATTAGCAAGATAAAATGCAGTAATAATAATGGGATAGTAAGAGTAAGCGATAAATTCAGCCAAAGTACACTAGACCACCACACCAGCTGAAAACTGACAGCATTATAAATGATAAATCCCCGAGACTTAGGACAGTCACGGGATAATAAAGCATAAGCAGACGCTGATCGGTCGCTAGGAATACTTAAAACGGGCTTCATGTTAACGCTCATTTAACAAGATTGCATCACTGACAATCGATAGTCAGGGCGTACAGCAACAAGATGCACTGTACTTGTGGTGCGTTCTAAAAACCCCCCTTCACAATAACTTAAGTAAAATTTCCACATACGGATAAAGTCTTCGCCATAGCCTAATGCTTGGATCTCACCTATCGCATGATCAAAATTCTCATGCCAATGTTTTAGCGTTTTAGCATAATCCAGCCCCATATCATTTACCGACCAAACCACCATATCGGTTTGCTTAGCCATGTGATTCACCATTTGGCTCACTGATGGTAAGCAACCACCAGGGAAAATATAGCGCTGAATAAAGTCCACACTTTTGCGATAACTGTCATAACGCTGATCGGCAATAGTAATCGCCTGCAGCAATAGCCTTCCATTTGGTTTTAGAAGTGATGCTAACTTTTTAAAAAATCCAGCCAGATATTCATGGCCAACCGCTTCAATCATTTCAATGGAAACAACCCTGTCGTATTCCCCCGTTAAATTACGATAATCTTCTGTGAGTAGTGTGATTTTGTCGCTTAACCCCTCCTGTTCAACGCGTGCTTTGGCATAGGCGTATTGTGCATCCGAGATGGTTGTCGTGGTGACATGTACACCATAATGCTTGGCAGCGTAGATGGCGAGCGCCCCCCCCACCCCGTACCAATCTCTAGTAAAGTTTGACCTGGTTGTAAGTCAAGTCGCTCACAGATAGTCATCAACTTAAACTGCTGAGCCTCCTGTAAACTGGCTTCTTCATGGGGATAAAGCGCACTGGAATACAGCATTTCTCGGTCTAGGAATTGTTCATACATGGCATTGCCTAAGTCGTAATGGGCCAAAATATTACGCTTTGATCCTTCCTTAGAATTACAATTCAGCACATGTTTCACACGGTTTATCGTGCCAGTTAACCAAGAGAACTTGGCTTCAATCCTATCGAGCAAGGCGAGGTTACGCGCAAAAAGCTGCACCACCTTAGTCAGATCAGGACTTTCCCAATGTCCTTGGATAAAACTTTCACCAGCTCCAATGGAGCCAGATAACATCACTTGCCGATAAAAACTCGGGTGCTTAACCACCAAAGTGGCATGTAAATCCGCATGACTCTGGCCAAAACGGTAGCTCTTATCGCCTTCGACTAAGGTTAAACATCCATGCGGCAAGCTTTCCAGCGCCTTAAGTAATACTTTACGCGCAAGACTGTCAGGAAGCTTCCCTGTGATAGCTGAAGTTTGCGAAGCTGTATTTTCCATATTATCTCTCCACCTGAGCTGGATGCGGCACAAAGGGCACACGTTTGAAAAAGAGTTTTAATGCTTGCCAATAAATACCGAAGAAGATCTTTAGTGTCATAAAAGGAAAGTGGAATAAAAATGAACGCAGATTGACCGCATTAATTGGCTGGCGTTTCATTACAAGAGAAGCATTAAAGAGCTTTTTCCCCTCTTGATTGCCAATCACCTTAGGTATTGAATTATTCTCAATACCTATATTTAAATGTTCCGTCGGTGCTGAGACATGCCAAACATAACGCATATCCAATGTCATAAAAGGCGAAACATGGAACACCTTATCCGATGGCTGCGGCGCAGTTAAATCCACTAAATAACAATGACGTTGGTTCCAAGGGGTATTACTCACCTCAGCCAACATATATAAAGGCTTTTGATTTTGATAACAAAAATAAAAATTAACCGGGCTAAAATACACACCAAAATGGCGAATTTGCCCAACAAACATCACTCGGTCACATAACTTATCCGCCCCTAGCTCGGCAACTTGGCTAAGCACACGAGCTTTAAGTGACGCAGTGCTCAAATCTGTGATTTGCTGTTCGCGGGTTTCACCCGTTTTAGCTGTAAAAGAAATAAGATAATCTTTTGGATTAAATCTCAATAAAGCACGGCGCTGACTGGCAAATATTCGCCCCATCGCACTGATGTTATCAACCTCATCCAAATCAATCGCAAGCAATGCCATTTCATAGCTGAAATTATGCTTGATGGGTGTAAAACGACTGTGGAATACAGTGCCGTAATAAATACCACTGCTAAGCGTCGTCATAGTTCCACTCCGAAGTGTGCACACACATCAAGGGCACTACGAACGCCATCTTCATGGAAACCATTGTGCCAATAAGCGCCAGCAAAATGGGTATGATTGTGGCCTGAAATCTCCTCACGCCGAGCTTGTGCCTTGAGACTGGCCTCATTAAATACGGGGTGAGCGTAGGTGAAACGGCGCAATACTTTAGCCTCATCAATCAATTCTGACTGATTCAAAGTGATGCAGAACGTCGGCGCATTAGCAGGCAACTGTTGCAGAATATTCATATTGTAAGTGACTGATGCGGGGCGCTTTAAATCACCATCTAAGCGATAGTTCCAGCTAGCCCAAGCAGCTTTACGTTGAGGTAAAATGCGTGTGTCTGTATGTAGCACAACATCGTTATCTTGATATTGCAAATCACCGAGAACGGCCTTCTCAGTCGATGTAGGATCCATAAGCATCCTAAGTGCTTGATCACTATGGCAGGCTAAAATAACTTCATCAAACTCAAGCCACTCACCTTTAACGAGCAATCTCACTCCATCGTGTTGCCGTTCAATCGCACTAACAGGGGAGTTTAAGTGAATACTCTCTTTAAACGGGGCAATTAAATCAGGAATATAACTACGAGAACCGCCTTCAAGCACATACCATTGAGGTCTATCACTGACATTTAATAATCCGTGATGTTCAAAGAAGCGAATAAAAAACCTCAGTGAAAATGCTCGCATATCTTCAATACTTGAAGACCAAATCGCCGCTCCCATAGGTAAAATATAATGCTCAGCAAAAAAAGGCGAAAAATGTTCTCGCTCTAAAAAATCCCCCAAATTTCCCTCGGGATATTTATCTTGCTGATAAATCGCTTTGCAACTTTTATTAAAGCGTAAAATTTCTCTTAAAAAAGTCCAAAAACGAGGGTTAAAAATATTCCGCTTTTGAGCAAATAAACTACTAAAGTGATGACCATTATACTCAAGTCCTGTCAGCGTATTGTGCACACTAAAACTCATTTCTGTCGGTAATATCTTTACCTTAAGACGAGCCAATAAACGCTCAAAACGAGGATAAGTTCTGTCGTTAAATACGATAAAACCAGTATCAATAGCGTAATTTTGTCCCTGATGATGAATATCGACAGTGGCGGTGTGACCACCAATATAGTCATTGGCTTCAAATACTGTCACTTTATGTGACTCACTCAATAAATGGCCACAGGTTAAACCTGAGATACCAGTGCCAACAATAGCGATATTTTTCATAGACTCGGATCCTTAAGTGGCTTGGTATTGGTAGCCATCATCTTTTGCCATAAAAAAGCAGGTAAAAATGACAATAGTTTCAGTAAATAAGTAAAACGCCTTGGAAAATGAATCTCACGCTGACCACGTTTTAATCCGCGGCGTATAGCCCTAGAAGCGGCTTCAACAGTCACTTGCATCGGCATGGGGAAATTATTTTTAGCCGTTAATGGGGTTGCCACAAAACCTGGGCAAATCAAACTCACCCCAATGCCAAACTGAGTTAAATCCATCGCTAAACTTGAGGCTAAATACTGTACGCCAGCTTTAGAGGCGCCATAGGCTTCGGCACGGGGAAAAGGTAAGTAAATCGCGCTCGAACTCATTAACCCAATACGTGAACCTTTTGGCATCAAAGGTAAAAACGCACCAAGGCAATATCCCATCGCAATCAGATTGGTATGAATAACACGCTCGAATAATGCATCATCAAACGCTTTGGCATCATCGATATATTCACAGCTCCCCGCATTTAAAATCACTAAATCGAGTTGGCAATGTTTTTGGATTAATAACTGGCTTAAGTCTTTCGCGGCTTGCTGAACTTGCTCGCGCTGCGATATATCAAACACGATAATCGAGGCGCCTAAAAGCTCAACTAATGCCAATGCATCCAGACGTTGCCGATCGCGACCACAGGCAATAACATGCCAACCCTGCTGTAAGTAATCCTGCGCTAGTTGCAATCCAATCCCTGAAGTTACCCCAGTAATAAGCACAGTTTTGTGCTGTGCCGGTTTGATAGCGCTAGATTGATCGACAGGACGATAATTAACACTGTCCATTACTTTGCCGCCCTATCTTTAAGTAAGCGAATTAGCCCTCCCATGCAAGGCAAGTGCTCGTATAGCATTTGCCCGAGGTCGAAGTAATCTCGGTGGAAAAAGATTTTCTCATTGAATCTCAGTTGGCTCATACCATCGACAAAAATAGTTTCCCCCTTATTTAACTTGGGGTGGGAATACTGCATTTGCCAAAATAGTGAGGCCTGAGAGTTATTCTGTTGTACTTCTTTAATATCAAACTGAATATGCTGAATATTTTTATATAACTTAGCAAAGTACTGAGTTAATGCAGGTAAACCGATAATCTGATGCATAGGATCGGCAAATATAATCTTGTCATCGTAAACTCGCTCGAGCAAATGCAGATTGTCTTTATTTAATGCTTGATATAGCTGAATAAAATTGTCAACAAGTGTATTTGCATTTACTTCAGTCATCGCTGTATTACTCCAGAACCCAAATTTATAAGGCAGAAGCCTTTTTCAATACGCCGAGCACACTTAATGCTCTAACCCTTGCTTCGGTGTGATCCACTATGGCACTCGGATAAGCGGCTTGTTCGGCAAATAATGGCTGTTTAAACAATAAAGGAGTCTTAGCGGTATTGGGTTGATGCAGTTGCTTTATTCCCCAAGATGCCAGCTCTGGTAAGTATTTACGGATAAAGCTGCCATCTGGATCAAACTTTTCACTCTGGCTCATTGGATTAAAAATACGGAAATAAGGTTGGGCATCACATCCACATCCAGCAGACCATTGCCAGCCACCATTATTAGCCGCTAAGTCACCATCAATGAGTTTTTGGCGGAAATAGCGCTCACCCCAACGCCAATCAATTAACAAATGTTTGGTTAAGAAACTGGCGACCACCATACGCAGGCGATTGTGCATCCAACCTGTTTGATTAAGCTGACGCATAGCTGCATCAACAATAGGATAACCAGTTCGTCCCTCGCACCAAGCCTTAAACTCTTCAATATTATTACGCCACTGAACTTGGTCTGCTTGACGATTAAAATTATAATTTTTAGATAAGTCTGGAAATGCGACTAATAAATGACGATAAAACTCACGCCAGACAAGCTCATTAAGCCAAGTTCGGCCAAGGCTTGTATCATCCACGATCACCTCAGGAAAACGCTGTAATAATGCGGCAACACATTGGCGTGCACTGAGCACGCCAATCGCCAAATAAGGAGAAATACAACTCGTCCCATCTAGGGCCGGAAAATCACGATCCTGTTTATAATCTTGCACTTTTTGCTGTACAAAATCGCACAGCAAACGCTTAGCTTGCCCTTCTCCCGCGCCCCATTGTTCGCTCGATACTTTATTCACGGCTAAATTTAACGCTTTAGGTTCTGGTAAAACGGGCCCAAGTGGTGCGGGAACTCCGAGTGGCAAAATGGCATGACGGGCGGCAATTTCTCGCCACTTTCGACTAAAAGGGGTAAAAACTCGATACATTTCACCCGATAAGTTCAACACTGTGCCTAGCGCGAGCAAACAATGTTCATCAGTTAACAACAGCGGCACACCCGCATCAATGCATGCCTGATCGCGAACTCGTTCGTTTATCTCTGGCTCTGAGCCAGCAAACACCCTTGTAATATTGTGCTGCTGACAATAATCAAGCATAAATTGTGGGATATCCGCAAAACGCTCTAATTGAATTAACTCAAACTGAATACCTAAACATCCAAGCCCTTTCGCAAGCAGATTAATATGACGTTCAATAAAATCTAATTGAATAGGCGCTACATCATGGCATGCCCACTGGATGGGAGTTGCAATATATATAGCCCTAAGCGCAGTACCTTGCGCCCTTGCCCAATCGCAAGCCGCTGTTAATGCTTGATTATCGGCAAGTCTTAAATCTTGACGAAACCACATCAGTGTATCGCCTACATTTGACGTAGCCATTTGTTCTTTAAGTGATATCACTGTTATCTCCACTCATATTTTTAATACCGCCTTTTACTTATACACCCTGCTGCAGATTGACCGTTTGATGCCGAGTCGAAGCCTGCGATTTAGGTGACACAGAATCAATCAACGCCGCTACCGTTGGCATAGCAAATGTGGATAACGAGGTATACATGGGGGCAAAGGGTCCAATGACACAGCATGGGAAAGCCATTTGTTTTAGGGTATCGAGTATTTCAGCCTGCTCAGAACCGGAATGACTAGCATCAGGAATAACTAAAAGTGCATCGACTTTGAGCCTGCCATTTAAGAGCGCTAAATTCCCAATAACCTGCTCACCAAGATCAATAACCGACACTCGTAACGCCGCTAATTCAAGTAACAAAATGAGTGAAAATAGGGTATTAGTCCGTATTGCATTTGCTGATAACTGTGTATTACGGCAGAGTGTTATTACAACAACTCTTGCCGTATGTGCTTGCCCTGCAAGCACAAAACGTCCGCCTGTCCGACTAAGTAATTCACTCTTTAGCCATGCGGTCACTAACTCAGCATCGAGCCGTTCGACTAGTAAACTATCAATATGACTCAGCCAAGGATTCAATAACTTATCTTTGACTAAATGAAACGGGTATAAGCCGATTGCTTCATCCAATATCTGGTGTAACTTATGTTGATTAAATGCCAACAGTGCAGCCGTCAAGGCTGCAATTTGTTCAGTCCAAATATCAGTCACTTCTGTTTGAGTGGCTTCTAAGGGCAAAGATTTCGCGGCACTCAACAGCAAAGGTTTCACTTTACTAATCGCGACCCCTTTAGCCAACCAAGCATTGATCTCATGAATTTCTTTAATATTTTCTGCCGTGTATAACCTGTGTCCCTTGGGAGTTCGTTCCGGGATCACTAAACCAAAACGGCGCTGCCATGCCCTTAATGTCACCGCATTAACCCCTGTAATTGAAGATACTTCCCCGATTGGGAGTAAGACTTCATCTCGGTATTCTGCATCAGGCATGGACGGTTGATCTTCTTTCATCTTAATCACTTATTTGGTTAAACAATTGCTTGCGACCATAAATTAATATGCGTAACGCAGTTTTAACGCCTCAGGATGAGGATTCAAATACACTTGGTCTTCAATATAGGGGGTTGGAAACTCCCGCAGATAATGATTTATCAAGGTAATAGGCACCAATAATGGCAAGAGGCCTTGTCGATATTTCATAATCGCTTCAGATAGTTCTGTCTTTTGCTCTTTGCTCAAATGCTTTTTAAAATAACCTTGAATATGCTGTAACGTGCTGGTGTGATTCTTACGGGTCGCATTAATTTTAAGTGCCGTCATAAAGCCTTCAAAATAGCGAGTCGCACTGGTTTCAAGATCATCAATATTGGCAATAATAGGTCCTAGCTCGCGATACCATTTAGGGCTGTGGGCCATGAGCAGATATTTATAACGGGAGTGAAACTTAACCAATTTATGCTTAGTTAATCCTTCGTGCTTCATTTGGTGCCAATCGTGATAGGCATAAACGCGGGTAAAAAAGTTTTCCCGTAATACCATATCGTGTAAGCGCCCCTCCTCCTCCACGGGTAGTAATGGATAACGCTCCATTAACTTGCGAGCAAACACACCGATACCCGATTTTGTGCCGTTATTCGTGCCTATTTTGTACTCAGTCACCCGTTCCATACCGCATGTAGGCGATTTAGCACAGAGCAAGTATCCCCCTAAAAAATCTAGCTCTTGTACTTTGCTTTCACTGTAAGCATTCAGTCTGTCGGTGACATCTAAGCTACCATCGCCGCTTTGAACAAGTATGGTTTCACCATCACGCACTAAACGTATGCTTTTACGAGGTGCACCTAGACCAATCGCCATCTCAGGACAAATGGGAACATAATCAAAAAAATTTTTAATCTCTTGATTACAATAGGAAGAATTTTTGTGCCCCCCATCGAAGCGAACTTTTTCACCCAATAGACAAGCACTGATCCCAATCTGAATTCGCTGCGGGTTAAACTTATACATAATCTGACTCCTTGTATAACTATGACTTACATTACGGACCAGAGTTGTACAAAGATCAAGTTTTTGTACAAATATTTATAAGTAACAGTGAAATTAACTAAACGATGATTTTGCGCATTTGGCCTCAATATTGCTTAAAAATAACCCGACATTTGACACAGCAATCAAAGGAGCCACACAAAAATGATCGTTACTCACCCTAATACCTTCACAGCCGTTACGCTCGCTCAGGTCAAGTCAAGCCAGAATCAGTTTGAAGATGCACTTGTATCGGCCACCACAGCTTCAGCAACGGTATTATCAACTCAAGATAAAGTGACCTTGTCCTCTACTGGGACCACTGCACAACCTGCTGATACTTATAGTCATTTAGCATCCAATGCTAAACAGAGTTATACAAGTAATGTGCAAAACATAGCGGGAACAAAAGAACCTGAAAAAGACACCAATCGTTTAGATGAAGCCATGCAAGCTATTCTAGATAGACGTACAGGTCTCGATAGGGAAAAACTGAAGAAAATAGAAGAAGAAATGGAGAGAATTGCCGCTGACGAAAATCTATCAGAAGAAGAAAAATCTAAGCAAATAGAGCTACTTCAAGCCCAAAAAGTAGAACTCATTAAAGAATCAACGGAAAAAAATGAAGAGCGACAACGCAATAACCAAGCTGAAGTTCATTACAGTTGATACGCTAAATACTGAGGTTAGCAAATAAACCATTGCCCAACCCCAAGGCTATTGCGCTCACAAGTGAGTCCCTAAAGGCTTGTTTGGCATTGTTAATCCAATGGCGACTCACCGAGAGGGCTTTTTACTGCCAAAGGCTCGTTTTTTGGCACGTTGTTTTTGTGCCGCTTTACCGTTACGCCTGGGTTCAGGTTCCATCTTATTAAAATCTGGCTCAAAACCGGGATACCATTGTTGCGGCAAGCGCTTATCAAGCACAACTTCGACTTCTTCTAGTAATAATGTATCTTCTTGGCTAAACAGCGTGATAGCAAGGCCTGCACTCCCCGCTCGCCCCGTACGGCCGATACGGTGAATATAGTCTTCAGCAATAAAGGGCAATTCAAAATTAATCACATATTTTAATTCAACAATATCTAGCCCACGGGCAGCAACATCGGTGGCCACTAACACCTGAATATTACCCAGTTTAAATGCTTGTAATACTTTTTCCCGTGCGCCTTGGGACAAATCACCATGGAAGGCATGAGTGACAATACTCAGTTTATTTAACTGCTGTACAAGTCTATCAACACCTTGCTTAGTACGACTAAAAATAAGCACTTGGTGCCAATGATTCGAACGAATCAAGTGACTAACAAACTCAGTTTTACGATCGCTATCAATGGCATACACTCGTTGTTCAACCTGTGCTGCGGTCGTATTACGTTTAGTCACTTCGATTAATTTAGGCTCACGTAGTAAAGATTTACTCAACTCAAATATCGCATCATCTAAGGTGGCAGAAAAAAGTAGCGTTTGTCTGTCCTTAGGCACTTTTTTAAGCACTGCATTAATTTCATCCATAAACCCCATATCAAGCATACGGTCGGCTTCATCGAAAACTAATGTACTGAGTTGATTAAGGTTTAATACTCCTTGACGAAGATGATCGAGCAATCGCCCTGGGGTTGCAATTAGCACATCAATACCTGTTTTAAATACATCGACCTGCGCATCAATACTCACGCCGCCATAGGCTATACCTATACGAATATCTGTATTTTTAGCATATTTAACAAAGCTTTGATGTACTTGTACCGCTAACTCACGTGTTGGTACTAACACTAATGCTTGTACGGTTTTTACCCTCTCAGCCTTCTGTTCTACATTTTTAGCCATAAGCAGATGCAAAATAGGGAGTGCAAATGCAGCCGTTTTACCCGTACCTGTCTGTGCGCCGGCCATCACATCTTGTTTGGCTAAAATGACTGGAATTGCTTCCGATTGAATGGGTGTGGGTAACGAGTAACCCAGTTCGGTTATGGTATTCACTAGAGTGGCATTTAAAGATAAGGAACTGAAAGACATTGGAAATCACCAAATAACATCATGGCATTAATGTTAGCAGATACGACATAGTCGCGCCTAGACGCAAAAGCAAAGCATTCCTCCAATGCAATCGACATTAACCACACGAGCAACTGTCATAGCCTCAATAATAGGTCACCACCGATGGAAGTAATGTATAAATAGGGTATCAAGATTGACTTCACTGAGACGCGAATACCAGCGAGGCAGAAGCTACAACTTATTAATATTTTACAGAGTATTGATTGACAAAAATGCTATCTTATTGTCTACAATGGAAATATTAAGGCTGAAACACCAAGGATATTTATGCCCACTGACCACTCATTTCAGATCAAGCCGAGCCAAGCAGCACCATTAACCAGTCAACAACTGTACCGTAAATGTGATCTCAAAGAATTAAGCACCGACTGTCAATCAACCGCAGAACTGACACCACTGGATGATATTGTCGGCCAAGAACGCGCTCAACAAGCCGTTGAGTTCGCTATGGGAATAAAGGAAAAGGGCTACAATATCTACGCTATCGGTCAAAATGGCTTAGGTAAACGCACTATGATGCTACGTTACCTCAATCGACATGAGCCAAGTGAGCACAGCCTATACGATTGGTGCTATGTGGTAAATTTTGATGATACCCGCAGCCCTAAAGTGCTAAAACTCGCTGCAGGATCTGGGCTAGAGTTTAAAAAAGCCATCGAAAAATTGATGCTTAAGTTGGTCAAAGCGCTTCCTTTAGCCTTTGATAATGAAATGTATTATGCCCGTGCTGAAAAACTTAAAAGCCAACTGGCACAAAAGCAAGAAGCGGCGCTCACCGAATTAAGCGAAGAAGCCAAACAAAAGGGAATTAGCCTTAGCTTAACCTTACAGGGTGACTATCAAATGATCGCCCTAAACGGCGAAGAACCCCATGATGAACACTCCTTTACGGCATTAACTGAAACAGAACGCAATCAATTTGAAAGTAATATCAATGGACTCGAAGTCAAATTGCGCAACATCATCCGCCAAAATACTGAGTGGGAAGAAGAATTTAGTGACACTCAACAAGAACATGATGAACAAGTTGCAAAAGATGTACTGATCCACTTTTTTAAACCCCTTAAGGATAAATATAAACATCAACCTGAAGTGCGTGCATTTTTAACCGGTATGCAGGCAGATATTTTAGATAACCTGGATATCTTTTTAGAAGAAAGTGAAGAACAACTCGCCCTCGCCTATGCTTCACTCGAAAAGAAAATGCCACGTCGCTACCAAGTCAACGTACTGGTTTGCCAAGGCGCACAAAAATTTCCGATCGTGGTTGAAGAAAGCCCGAGTTATCACAGCTTATTTGGTTATGTCGAAAATGCGACCTTCAGGGGCACTGTATTTACCGATTTTTCCCTCATCCGCTCAGGCAGTTTACATAAGGCCAATGGTGGCGTGCTATTGATGGACGCGGTAAAAGTATTAGAGCGTCCCTATGTCTGGGATGGTCTTAAACGCGCCCTACGTTCGCGTAAACTCGATTTAAGCTCATTAGAACGTGAAGTGTCGCTATCGGGTACAATATCGCTGGCACCTGAACCTATCCCCTTAGATGTCAAAATCATCCTATTTGGTGATCATGAAACCTACCAACTCTTACAACACTATGATCCAGATTTTAGTGAATTATTTAGAGTTACCGCTGATTTTGAAGATGTGATGGACAGAACCGATGCCTCTGAAGCCCATTATGCCCGCTTCATTTCCAGCATAGTCCACGATAACAATATGCTGCACTGTGATAGAAGCGCTATCGCACGGATCATCGAATACAGTTCCCGTGAAGCAGAAGATCAACAAAAACTCTCGTTGCATTCAGCGAACATTGCCAATCTGCTCCGTGAATCAAACTATTGTGCAAAATCGGCGGGTAGCAAGCAAATTAGTGCGCCTGATGTAGAGCAAGCACTTCGCAACCAAGAGCAGAGGGTTTCACGCCTACACGACAACATAATGCAAAGCTTTATTAATGGTACAACATTAATTAACACCCAAGGTGACGTTATTGGTCAGATCAATGCCTTATCCGTTATTTCCACCTCTGACCATCAATTTGGTATGCCTAATCGTATTACCGCGACAACGGCTTTTGGTAAAGGTGAAGTGTTAGACATTGAGCACAGAGTCAAACTGGGTGGGCGGATCCATTCTAAGGGAGTGTTGATCTTAACCGCTTATTTAGCTTCGGTTTTAGGCAAGACGGCACAAATCCCCTTAACCACATACCTCACCTTTGAGCAATCCTATAGTGGCGTTGATGGGGACAGTGCCTCTATGGCCGAATGCTGCGCTATTATCTCTGCCATCAGTGAACTGCCTATCAGGCAAGATATTGCGATCACAGGTTCGATGAATCAATTTGGAGAAGCCCAACCCATTGGTGGTGTTAATGAGAAAATTGAAGGGTTTTTCGATGTCTGTAAAATAAAGGGCCGCTTATCGAGCCAAGGCGTGATTATTCCCGCATCAAATATTGCCAATCTTATGCTGCGTAAAGATATTGTCGATGCCGTTGAACAGGGTGAATTCCATATTTGGGCGATAACCCATGTCACTCAAGCGATGGCACTGTTACTCGGCAAAAATGCAGGTAGCTTCTTGCAGCAAGAACCATCACCAAACCAAGAGCAATATTCACCTGAGAGCATTTTTGGTATAGCACAACAAAAACTCACCACACTAAGAATGTTGAGTAAAGCCGATTAAAGTCTAAGCTTTTTAAGCCGAGAATGAAGTGATAAAAAAGGGTTGGCCAATGGCTAACCCTTTGTCTTTAAATACTCTCACGGACAAAATTTATACTAATGTTGCCAGCATTTCATCGCTGTAAGGGACAAGTTCAAGCCCATCACGAACACGAGCGATATAGTCAGGGTTTGCAATAAAGGGGCGACCAATAGCAATCAAATCAAACTTGTCTGCCGCAATAGCCTCACTTGCTGTTTCAGCACTATAACTCCCTACTCCTACTAAAGTTTTGCCATAATGTGCTCGCACATAACTAGAAGCTCGGCCACCTAAATAGTCAAATTCCATACAGTCATCAAAGATCCCAATATGTACAAAAGCGATATCACGCGTTTCTAATTCTGGCAGTAAGTAGTCGAAGACGGCGCGATCGCGGCTATCGGTCGCCATATTGAAATAGGCTCCAGGAGAAAGGCGTAACCCCGTTCTGTCCTTACCAATGCGTGCAATGATCGCGTCTACGACTTCAAGCGCAAAACGCGACATTTTTTCAGGTGTACCACCATATTCATCCGTGCGACGGTTGCTGTCATGGTGTAAGAAAGCATCAATCAAGTAGCCATTGGCACCATGAATTTCCACACCATCAAATCCTGCTTCGATAGCATTTTCAGCGGCTTTTGCGTAATCGCGTACTAATCCTTGAATATCTTCAAGTGTCGCTGGTTTTGGTGTGACATAGGTTAGCTCACGCATTCTTGGCACAGAGCCTTCAATCTTCTGTGCAGAAGGGGCAAGTACATCTCCGCCACCAAAAAAGTGCGGATGCGCTACTCGACCCGTGTGCCATAGCTGCACAAAAATTTTACCGCCCTTGGCATGTACCGCATCGGTCACTTTGCGCCAACCGGCAATTTGCGACTGGGTAAAAATACCTGGAGTATTGGGATAGCCTTGACCATCTGGGCGGATAATAGTGGCTTCGGTGATGATCAATCCTGCATCAGCCCGGCGAGCATAGTAAGCGACCATTTCGGCGGTAGGCACAAGTTCAGCATCTGCCATACAACGGGTTAACGGCGCCATTAAGATGCGGTTATTTAAAGTAATGGTTTCATTAAGCTGGTAGGTTTCAAACAGGTTTTCCAATCGATTGGGTGAAGATTGTATGCTCATTATTCCGGCCTTATTCTTGAATGTGCATTCAAGATATTATTATTTGAATGAACATTCAAGTTCATTTTTGAATGTTTGTTCAAAACTAGGTAGAATCCGTCCTAAGTGTTTCTAGAGTAGTGAAATAAATTCGATGCGTAATGCCGAGTTCGACAGAGAACAAGTTCTTCGCGGTGCGATGACAGCCTTTATGCATAAAGGTTACACCAAAACAAGCATGCAGGATCTTACCCAAGCGACGGGCTTACATCCGGGCTCTATTTACTGTGCTTTCACCAACAAACGTGGATTACTTATTGCTGCCATCGAGCAGTATCAGCAGGATAGAAATTTACAATTTAATCATTTCTTTGCAAGCGGTCAGGATGTACTCGCTAATCTTAAACATTACTTAGATGAAATTGTTGTTGAATGTTTAAGCTGTGACAGTGGTCAAGCGTGCTTGCTTACCAAGGCATTGAATGAAATAGCGGAGCAAGATCATGAGATCCAAGGGATCATTAACCAATATTTACAATCTTGGCAACGTGCGCTCTCAGAGCAATTTGAGACTGCTCAAGAACAAAAAAAACTTAAAGGTGAACGTAATAGCGAGCAAAGAGCTCAATACCTGATGATGGGGATATATGGTCTTAGAACGTTTGCCCATACACATCCAGAAGCCAAAACCTTACAACAGCTCGCCAATCAACTCTTCATTGAAGTGTGTCAATAATCCATTGATTAAGGTCATCTTCATCCAGTTAATGTTGAAATGACATTAGCCTGAAGAACTCAGGTTATCAGCCAATATTCGCCTGTGCAAAAACACGTTCCCCCAAGGAGTTCAAAATCTTACACTCTCCTTCGAGTACGGCAATAATTGACTTTCCGTTGCGGAAACTGGCAGGGATCATCACACGACCAGACTCACTCAAAGATAAACCATTAAGTACCGCATTGTGCATAATCAACCCTACTGGTGCGTCATAATACAAAACGGTTACAGTCGCTTGTGTTGCTTGCATCACTTTTACTCGCATTAAGCAGCATCTACTGCTATTGACTAACGTGATAAGAGCATCCTTCAACTCTTAGAGTTGTAAAACATCTAAAAATACGTTTTACCATTTAAAATCAATTTACTAAGACCTAACAGTCAGTACCTAACCCTATGCCACTGTGAGTTGTTTGTGTTAGACCATCTTAGCGTCATTAATATTGTGCATTTTAAACATCGCAACAACAAAATACCAACATATTTACATACCATAAAGTCATTACGGGTAACTGATCACGTTTATAAAATATCCGATCCCGTTCCCGTTTAACATAAATAAACGGATACCTGACGAGATACCTTTATTTAGCTTTGAACCCTACCCTAAATCCGCCCCAGTGTTTCCCATTCACATAAATTGGCACAGACAAGTCGTGCATTACCTCCCCTGTATCCCGTTTATAGGTTTGTAATAACACAGGCTCAGTATGTGTACCACAGCGGATCCCCGTTGGATCGTTAAACAACCGTTTGGTTCGATTATGTACTATATCCATCTCTGCCCGGCCTGTAAGCGCTTGGCTAAAGCGTTTATTGTGTGTCGGAAAATAGCCTTTTTTATCTACAGCCCCAGCATAAATAATTTCACTGTGCTTCTCTAAAATAGGTTCTTGAATCCCAGGGAAATACTGATCGGTATAACGGTCAAAAGCCGTGCTATATTTCTGGGGTTTGGTATTTGCTATCGGTTGATATTGGGGATTGAATAAATCAGCCTCGCTAAAACTGCCATTTTCGATACCTTGAGCAAGTTTCTCTCCACAGGCTTTAGCAGCATCATTGGCCAATAATAAAACTTGCTGATCAAAGGTTTGTGTATCCCAATGAGACAATGCCTTAAAAATGCCCTCGGTTGTTAATGACAAGGTAAACGCCTGCTCTGACACTTTGTGGCTCTGCTTACCCGTGGAATTCAATGAGTCGCGGATCTGTGAGACGGAGCGACTAATCTCGTTTGTCGTATGATTGTATTGCTTTAGCGAGTCTTCCATCTCACCTAAAGCATGGGCTGAACGTGTCACAGATGTTGATATTTCGGTAAAGTGTTCGTCTAATTCCCCCATAGCAACCACCACGTCCGCGGTTTGAGAAACGACTCGCTCCATTAAACCAGAGGTTTTATCGGTCTCGCTGCGAATTTCTAATAACATCTTACCAATATCTTGGGTTGCAACTGCAGTTTTGCCCGCAAGGCTTCGGACTTCATCTGCTACCACTGCAAAACCTCGCCCCTGCTCTCCTGCTCTTGCTGCTTCAATGGCTGCATTTAGTGCAAGCAAATTGGTTTGCTCTGCTACGGAATTGATAACTTCAGTGATTTTTTGGATTTGTTCTGCTTTAGACTTCAAAGCCTGAACTTGTTCGGCAGCAGTATCAATGTCCGCACTAAGTGAATGAATGGACTCTACCCCTTTTTGCGCTTGGGTTCGGCCTTGCACACTAAATCGTTCAGCCTCCTGAGCCTGAACTAAAATATCAGCCGCATTATCCCCTAATTGAGCAGTGGTATGGCTTAATTGTTCTGCGGCTACCGCAATAGCACTGGCATGCTCACCATTTGATTCTATCGATTTATTTAGTAAATCAATAAAATGTGAAACCTCTGCCGAACCAATGGCTATTTTACTCGTTTGCACACTGATATCGTGCGCCGGTGTATTTTGCAATTTCAGCTTTTGAGCAATAAGTTCATCTAGCTGTGCTTGCGTGGCAGATGAACGTAACACAACCCACAAGACGAGGCCGCAAGCTAAGAAACCTAAAATAATAGCTTGCACAACATTAGGTATACCGAGTCCTGCAAGCAATAAGCTGCACAGCATGACCAGAATAAAACTGAGCGCAACCATAATTTTATGCTGTATTTCCATATATATAATCTCGCAAGGACACAAGGTGAAAAATGAAACGGCCAACGAAGAGACTTATCCAAGGGTCAAGCCATACTGTATTTTCATTTTAGAAAGTTTAATGGCTAAACTGGAAATAGACCGCATTTTAGGTTCGAGACAATAACGGTTAGTTTATCCCTATGATCAATTTAAGATATTCACTCTTAAGTAAAATCCAATCTGACTAAGGGTTATCATCAACAGTCTATCGACCTTATGGCGTTAGACATTAGTATGAAAAAGCCCATCTTGCACTCACGCCTTTAGAAAGGCTGTCACCCTAGCTGTTCAGAAATGCGTACTCCATCGTCTTCTGTACAATAAATCCCACATAGACGGCTGCACATCCATCAAGAAAACTGCTAATATCGGCGCAATTTTTTGAGCTAACGAGATCAAGATGGGCAGAGCATATCAAAATCGTAAAGAATCCATGGCGAAAACTGCAGGTCAGAAAACCCGCCTTTACTCACGCTACGGGAAAGAAATTTACGTTGTCGCTAAACAAGGTGGTGTAGAGCCTGATGGTAACTTATCACTACGCCGTTTAATTGAGCGTGCGAAGAAAGATCAAGTTCCGGCGCACGTTATCGAACGTGCTATCGAAAAAGCCAAAGGTGGTGGCGGTGAAGATTACGATACCGCCCGTTATGAAGGTTTTGGCCCTGGTAACTGTATGGTGATTGTGGATTGCCTAACCGATAACGCAAAACGAACCTTTACTGAAGTTCGTCAAGCCTTCGTCAAAAACGATGCTAAGCTCGGTGGCCCTGGTACTGTTGGCCATATGTTTGATCATTCTGCCGTATTTGTTTTCCCTGGCGATGATGAAGATGCCATTTTAGAAATCCTAATGATGGCCGATGTGGATGTTAGTGACGTTGAAGTCGAAGATGGCATGATCAGCGTATTTGCGCCACATACAGAGTTCTTCAAAGTGAAAACGGCACTGACCGATGCCATGCCAGACATTAACTTTGAAATCGAAAATATCACCTTCGTCCCACAAACCATGACAAAAGTGACAGGGGAAGATGTTGCAGTATTCGATAAGTTTATCGCTGCATTAGAAGATTGTGACGATGTGCAAAACGTCTATCACAATGCAGAAATTGAAGAGTAACCGCCTCTCGCCTGAAAACAAAACGCAGCCCTTTGGCTGCGTTTTTTATCATCAAGCTCTTTTAATTCAAGAGAAATTATCGCAGGTGAGTGCCTAACGTAAGTCCATCTCTTGGATAATTTCATGGGCTATCGCAGGCGTTGTGCAGCTAGGCGTTTCATGTAAATCGGCTTTAAGCTGACCTTTACGGTGTTTAAGTGCTGCATCTAACTTCTTGGCAGCCGCTTTAATTGCGGGATACATCACCTCATCGGTACCCGAAGCAGAAATGCGACTACCTTCATAATTTGTTCGAATTTCAACCTGAAACTCGCCATGTTCTTTCGCAATAATGATATCGAGCGCGATCAAACTAGGGAAATGAGTGGCGATTTTTGAAAACTTTTCGTTGACATGTTCTTTAACAGAATCAGTAACATCGACATGGTGACCAGAAAGATTTATTTTCATAGGTTGTCCCTTTATATTGTCATTACTTTTATTTTCGCTTCACTATTAGAGCTTGGGGCATGCAGGATAAAACACAAGCCCTATCGACAAATATTTAGACTAATGCAGATATTAGCGTCTTCTAAATGTGAGTTACATCAAAGAAACATCATGGGATAAGTGCAGAAAATAAAATCAAGCGGTTGATTTACATACAACTAACAATTTATAAATCAACCGCTAAGCTAATACCAAATCAGCCTCAATATTTACGTTGTACACTCTGTTGCCAAAACTGCTGGGATAAATGATGGGTTTTAGTGGATAAACGCGAGACTTGGTCGCCCCTCGCCGCTGCATCTTGGGTTTGTTGTAGACTCTGATGAGCTAAGTCACTGATGACATGAATTGCGCGACTGATCTCGGCAGCAACCGACGCCTGTTGGGTCATTGCTGCGGCATTATCATCGCTCAAAGAGTTGATCCGCGTAATCGATGACAATAACTCACCAAAAGCCACACTGGCATCCTCTGCAAGCGCAACGGACCGTTTGACCTGCTCTTGTCCTGCCATCATGGTGGACGTTGCTTTTTGGGTGCTGTCCCTAAATCGGCCTACAATCATTTCTATTTGTGAGGTTGACTGACTCGTACGGCTTGATAGTTGTCGTACTTCATCAGCAACAACAGCAAAACCACGACCACTCTCCCCAGCACGAGCCGCCTCAATCGCAGCATTAAGGGCTAATAGATTGGTTTGATCGGCAATAGCGCGGATCACTTCTAATACCTGATGAATGGCACGACTATCTTCTTCAATCGTTGCAACCACATCTGAAAAGTGGCTTACCTGTACACTCAATTGATGTATCGCATCGATTACCGTTTCAAGACGTGAATGTCCACGCTGAGCCGCCTGATGGCTAGATACCATTTCCGAAGCGGTACGATGAATATTGCCCGTCACTTCAGCAAAACTCGCACTCATTTGCTCCATTGCCGTGGCGGCTTGGGTCGTTTGTTCGCTCTGACTATCAGCATGTTCCCATGTATTAGTAATGGTTTGCTTTAAACTGACACTCTGCTGCTGAATTTCACTCGCTGAATCAGCCATTCGCCCGACCACACCACCAATTTCTGTGATTAAGAAGCGTAAAGCCAGATCCAGCTTACCGATTTCATCTTGACGCCCCGTATACACCCCCATAGCAACAGGATCATCAATAATATTTGTCGCAATAGAGACAAGATTATGTAGTGGCTTCATCAAAACAAACCAAGCAATAACCGCAAGTATCCCGCCACTAAAAGCCGCAAGTAATGGAGAATAACTGGCAACATAAGCGGTGATCATAATGGAGAAAAGCATCGCAGCCAGTATTTTCCCACTAAATCCTAACTTGTCTTTTTTCAAAGCTTTAGGTTTTTTACCTTGATTAATATCCTGATAAATACTCTCGGCAGCTTTAATCTGCTCAGGCGTCGCTTGGCGGCGAACAGATTGATATTCATGAATTTCACCATTCTCATATACAGGAGCAACGTAGGCATTAACCCAATAGTAATCGCCACTCTTAGTACGATTTTTAACTATCCCCATCCAGGGCTTGCCACTCTTTATCCGCTCCCAGAGCATCTTAAATGCCGCAGCAGGCATATCGGGATGACGCACGATATTATGGGGACTCCCCTGCAACTCATCGACGTTAAACTCACTGATATTTGAAAATGTCTGGTTAACATACTTAATGTTTCCCTTCAAATCCGTGGTAGAGAGTAAAATCGCATTATCAGACAGGTGTTTCTCACCTTTTGTAGGATGTGTTTGCATAGGGTTAAGGGTTGGCTCTCGGTAAAAATGTGAATGGCATTTTGCCAAAAGGAAAGTCAACCTACGTTGATTAAGCTCACAATGACAGTAGAAAAGTTAACCAAATGCTAAACAAGCATTAGCATAAAAACCAACAAGCACCTATAAAAACAAACAATTGTGACTTACCCCTCATTATCATCTCACTAGGCTTAATCAATATCACACTCTCCACTTTAGGTAAGACAAACCCAAAATAGACTCGGCGATATATCACAACTTTACACTTCAATCTAAATGATATCGTTTATCATTTGCACCAACTAAGTTATACTGCGCGACATTGAAATTTATATCATTCCCATTGTCACCAACACATTCGTAAGTAGACACACTATTTTTTGTGGGTGGCATGAAATCTAAAAAGTGGTTTGGATTGTGATGGGAAGTCATATCTGACCCAAATGGGCTAAAAATGAGAATTAACACGTATGCCTAATATGCCAGCGTCCGACACATCAACACATTCTTCAAGCACGCCATTGCGTTTCCCCATATTTTTATCGGGAATACTGCAATGGTTTAAGCAAGAGCAATCCCTATATGCCCTTAAAGTGTTCGCCCGCGCCAGCGCTGCGATGTTAGCAGGGTATCTCGCCGCAGCAACCTTAGCTTGTTTGCTGACACTCCTACTGCCAATGCCAAAGTTTGAAAGCACATTAACAGCAAATATGTTGTCTTTTTTATTTTATGCCATCGCAATTATTTACGCCTTCTGTGTACGTAAAACTTGGCATGCATGGCGAGATCTAGGCCTAGTGAGTTTATTGTGTTTTGGATTGATTAAGGTGTGTGGATAGTAAGATGAAAGAAACATTTTTTAGAACCTTATCTTGGCTTCACACTTGGGCTGGTTTACTGGTGTGTTGGGTATTATTGTTGATCTTTTTCGCTGGTAGCTTGAGCTATTTTCGCCACGAAATTACACAGTGGACTAAACCCGAATTACACAGTGGTGTTTATCAAGAATATCAATCCTCCTCAATCGAAAAACAGCTAGATAAGGGCCAAGGTTATATAGAAGAACATTCCCCTCAATTGGCACAGCGTTGGATGATAAGTTTTCCAACTGAGCGTCAACCATTGTTGAGTTATAGTTGGCAATTGCCGCCAGAAAAAGGCCAGCGTCGTGGCAAGATAGAGGAACATGTTGCCTTGGCTGATGGTAGCGCGACTCTCTCCGACATAAGAGAGAGTCGCGGAGGCAATTTTTTCTATCGTCTACACTTTGACTTGCATTATATGCCCGCCATTACGGCCCGCTATATTGTCGGTTTTTGTACTATGTTTATGCTAATCGCCCTAATTAGCGGCATAGTGATACATAAGCGTATTTTCAAGGATCTATTCAGTTTTAGACGTGGAAAAGGTGCTCGTTCTTGGTTAGATGCCCATAATGTGAGTTCAGTGATCGCGCTGCCCTACCACATCATGATCACCTACACTGGACTTATCACCCTGATGTTACTTTATATCCCTTGGACAGTGACTACCGCCTACTCTGGGGATAATCAAGCATTTTTACAGGATCTGAATCCTGCAAGACAAACTGAGAAACCAGCAGGAATTGCAGCACCATCTATACAGTTGAGTCAATTAGTGCCTCAGGTAAAGGCTGCTTGGGGAGATTCCCCCATAAAACAAGTCATTCTGTCAAATCCCAACGATCAAAATAGCCAAGTAACCTTTTATCAAAACACAGGAAAGGATGTCACAGACGAAGCAAATATTTTGATATTTAGTGGTGTAACGGGTGAGCTTAAATATGCTAACCCCCACGATGCATCGGGTGCATTAACAACTTATGATACTATGATGTCGCTTCACACAGCACGATTTGCTGGGGCATTACTCAGAATTTTATTCTTTTTCTGTGGTTTATTAGGTTGCGCTATGGTGGCAACAGGCACACTCATGTGGGCGATTCGTATACGTCAAAAGCAACAAAAAGAAATAGATAAAGGTGAAAAACCAAGCTTTGGCTTACGTTTGGTAGAAGGATTAAACTTTATGTTTATTATCGGACTACCATTAGGAACCGTTGCATTCTTTTACGCTAACCGTTTATTACCCGCCCAGCTAATAGGCCGCGCTGAATGGGAAGTTCACAGCTTCTTTATCGCTCTGGCATCGATGGGGATTTGGGCTATTTATGGCCGCTCACGCCGTCATTGGCAAATGGCGTTAATGATGACGGGCATATTATGCTGTACTCTCCCCGTGCTCAATGCGCTCACATCTCCCCATAATATCGTCGACAATATCCAATCAAACCAATGGGCCCTCGTTGGTTTCGATCTACTTACATTGCTGTTAGGTGGCCTTATGTTGTTTGCTAGCCAAAAACTGACGTTGATTGCGACGACACCTGCTAAGCGTCCAGAAAGGTCCTCTCGAAACCGCCCTAGTGCGCAGACATCATCCGTAGCAACCGAACTGAGTTCGTCATTGGAGGAAGCCAAATCATGATGCCCAAAATGATTCCCGTGCTAGGGATTTTAGGTCTAAGTTACCTCTCCTTATCCCTTTTTGCCTTAGCAAAATTTGGGCATTTTAAGGATGTATTTAACCGTCCACCAGCACAATGGCAAAGCCATTTGTTAACCTTATTTGCTTGGTTATTACTTGCGTTTAGTTTAAGTGCCTGTGCAAGCGACCAAGGCTGGGCCTATGGGAGTATTTTATTTATGGGGATCATTTCTCTTGCCGCGATGTTGGTGATTCTGACGTTAAGCTATAGTCCACGTCATTTGCCGATAGGTATTGTTACCGGAAGTGTGTTAACCGGAGGATTAATATTGAGTGCTGGTATCCCCTTATAGATTAGCGTATAAGCCTGTATCACCAAAACACCACTGGACAGAGTCATTAGGTGGAGCAGGCTGGCTTAGATTGATATACCATAAGCCATTTATTAGCTCTCACATTGATTTAAACGCAAACATAGGAATCTTAAGGTGGTTTGAGGTGGATGCCTAAGCTATAGTGCCCATGAGTATCTCAGTTAAGGAGAAAATAATGGGCTTTAACATAACGGTTAACTGGCAAACTTCGCCTGCACAAGAAGGGGAGTTTTGCCGAGACCACAGTATTACATTTGGTAGCGGCCAAACGATTCAGGCTTCTTCAGCGCCAGATTATAAAGGCAATGAACACTATGTAAACCCAGAGGAAAGCTTGCTAGCTGCGCTTTCGTCATGCCATATGCTGACGTTTTTGGCCATTGCTCACCTAAAACGCTTACCGGTTTTATCTTATATCGATGCCGCCACTGCCGAACTAGGGAAAAATGAAGCAGGTAAACTCGCCATCACAAGAATCGTGCTTAATCCAAAGATAATTTTTGCCGAGGGCGTTGAGGTTAGCCAAGAAACACTTGAAAAAATGCACGAAAAAGCACATATAAACTGCTTTATCGCCAACTCGTTAGCGACGGACATTCACATCAAGTTTTAATACTGGTGAGAATAAAAATGGGTGTTGTCTCGGGAACAATGAGACAACACCCTAAATTTGTACACCATTATAGTAACGACATTAACTTAAATTTCAGTTAAATATCGCATCTTAATCTCTAACTAATTAGCGTTAATATCTTGTGCCATTCCTTTTACCGGCATAGGTTGCGCCTTTAAGGCAGGAATAGGTTGTTTCACTAGCTCATCTTTTAGGTAACTTATTGCAGCCTCAAGCTGCGCATCTTTGCCATTAAAGGTAGCGAAAGGTAAGTTATCGACTTCAATATCCGGCGTCACGCCATGGCCTTCAAGCACCCAGCGGCCATCCATTGCATACTGTGGATACTCGGCCACCCGCGCCATCCCTTTATCGGTCAACGCATTTCGCCCAGATAACCACACCCCCGCCCCTGCCGTTTGCTTACCAATCAGCGGTGCAATACCGAGCGCTTTAATCCCAGCGGAGAAGGTTTCGCCGTCGGAATAGGTCAATTCATCGGTTAACACCACTAAATGGCCGCGGAAGGTTTGCTGCATATTGGTGTTTGGCGTGCCGTGGGTGGGTTGCCAAAACGCCCAAGCGCGGCGCAATAACTTCTCAATAATCCAACTATCAATATTGCCACCGCGGTTACGGCGAACGTCGATAATCAAACCCTCTTTATCGTAATTGGCATAAAACTCACGGGCGAAACTTTCAATATCACCACCGCCCATGGCATATAAATGCAAATACCCCATCTTGCCCTGACTCGCATCCTCGACCACTGCCGCATTATGGCTCACCCAATCTAAGTAACGTAACTCACTGTCCACCATGGCACTAACGGGTATGACGATGGTTTTATGGGTTTGGCTACCACGCTTAAGCTGCAGCAAGACTTGCTTGTCCTGGTGATTACGTAAAAGACGCGTGACATCAGCTACATTTTCTACTGGCGTACCGTTAATGGCCAACAATATATCCCCCTCTTTGGCATCGACTTCGATACGATTAAGTGGTGAAGCCTTAGCAGGTAGTTCAGGATCGCTACTGTAAATGTGCGCAATTTTAACGCCATCTGCCGTTTGTTGTAGACGCGCGCCAAGGCTTGCCGCTTTAGCCGCATCGGGATCTTTAGGCAAATCACCACCGCGCACCTGTGAGTGCAAAGAATCTAACTCGCCCATCATTTGCATGAAGATATCATTCAGTTCGTTACGATCGGTCAGGCGGTCGAGCAAAGGCTGATACTTAGCCTTAGTGGCTTGCCAATCGAGGCCGCGCATTTTCTTGTCGAAGAAAGATTCTCGGTGCATTAACCACGCATCTTCAAACATTTGCTGCCATTCAAGCTGGGGAGAAATCGCTAACTGCCATTGTTCCGTTTGCACTTTGGCATTATCCGTATCACCTAATTTATCACCGCCATCAACAATCAAGAGTGATTTATCATTACTGTGCTTGCGTAGCATCAGCTTTTTACCATCGGCAGAAACCTCATATTGGCCAATGTCCTCGGCAAAAACCTCGGCTTTGGGGCTTAATCGGTCAAATTTGATGGTCATTAAATTAGGTGCGACATCGTCGCCAATAGCTTGATCTAACAAATAAAGTCTATCATCGACGACGCGCAGCTTACTGTAATTGCCTGAATCGACAGGCACTTGCCATAAACGCTGAGAGATCCCCGCCCAATCGATTTTTACTGGACTCGGTTTATCCTTAGCATCGGTTTTTTCAACTTGATTCGATTCGAGTTCATTGGGTTTACTAAAGGGGAACTTGGCATTTTTGACCAGTGCGATGGCAAAAATTTGGCTGCGTTTATCAAACACTGGGCCCATATTTCTATCGCCCCAAGGTGAACTTGGTGTTGCGCTGAATTGGCGATTCGATAGGAAATATAGCCACTGGCCGTCACTGCTAAAGGTTGGCGAATAGGACTCGTATTTGTCGCTTGTGAGCGTCTCGGCCCTATTTTCATCCACAGAATACAGGACGATTTGCGGACGTTGTTTACCGATTTCCGACTTAGTTAATGCAATAAAACGGCTGTCACTGGACCAGCGGATATCGGCGTAAGGCCCAAGTCCCTCGCCGTGAGTGATGATTTTTTGATTGGTATTTTTCTTTAAGTCAAGCAGCCAAACATTACCATCGTTATCGTCATGGGCGATAAATCGACCGTCACTGGACAAATTAAGACTCATTCTTAAAGTATGGCCATCTTTGGTTAACTGTTTAGCGCCACTGCTGCCATCAGCAGGGAATTGCCAAATTTCCTGCTGACCTGTCATGTCGCTAATCGCATAAACCGACTTGCCATCTTGGCTCAACACCGCTTCCCTTACGCGATAAGTCCCCGGCAGTGCAACTTGAACTAAACGCGAGCCATCAACACCCGCGATCGCCACGTGGCTGCGGGCGGTGATCACCACTTTATCGCCAGCGGGGGCCAAATTAGTTGAAGAAGCGTAATCCATAGGATCTTTTACCCAATGCTCACGGCGCTCGGCAAAATCGGAAGTGAGTTCAATATTGAGTAACGAGTCTTTAGCGGCCGCAATATCAAACACATGGATATCCGCACCTAACTGGAATACCACTTTGCCTTGGTCCATCCGCGCACCGCGGACCTGCCAATCTTTAAATTGAGTTAACTGTTTTGCATCTGAACCATCGAGCGCACTCGACCAGAGGTTGTCGTTGCCATCGCTGTCGCTAATAAAATAGAGTCTGTCCTGCCATAGCATAGGTTGGCGCACTGAGCCATCGTGTTGGCCGCTGAGCAACTGTGCTTCGGTTTTACTGCCGAGTTTAAAGCGCCATAATTCACCTTTTGCGCCGCCACGGTAAACTTTGGCATTATCGCCAGTCACTTGCAGACCAAAGCGGGTGAAGTACACGTATTCGTTGCGATCATCAATCACACCTTCAACTGCATCGGCTAAGGGTAAATCTGTGGTGGTGAGGGTTTGAGGATCGACGCTGCGCAGCATCCAATTATTAGCAGGACCAAAGCCCGTGTCGGTGGAATATAAAATCTCACCTTTGGCAGTCCAGCCCTGAACTCGTACACGGCTATTCTCAAAACTCACCCGTTTAGCCACACCGCCCGTAATGGGGATCACATACACTTCGCTCGCGCCTTCATAGTTGGCAACATAAGCAACCCACTTACCATCGGCCGAAATAGTCGCCCCTAGCTCTTCTGCGGGTAAACTCGTTAAGCGAGTAGCCGCTTTTTGACCTAAGGTCTGAGCCCATAAATCCCCTTCTGCAGTAAAGACTAAGGTTTGATCGTGCAACGCTGGCGCGCGGTAATACCCTTGATTGCTCACCGCATCGGCAGCGATGGTTTGGAACGCTGTTAATGTGCCTAGGGCAAGCATGCAGCAGGCAACGGAATGGCGAAGTTTCATGTATTGTCTCTATCCTATTATTATGTTCAGCGATGGGCTTTTAATAATGCGCTTGAAGCAAACTTTAAATCTGATAATGATTCCCACAAACTAGCAGAATTTGATAGGAAGTTCAGTAACGTCAATAGAGAGAAGTTTTAGCAAATGTGTCGCCAAGGCGATACCGAAAGGACAAATGAATACAATTGAAACTAGCGACTAAAACTGATGAAAGGTCATTGGATTAAACCGCCTTAGATGAAAATGACGGCATATAATTAAAAAAACTTAAAATATTAAAAATCAGAAACATATAGAATGTTGATAGGATAATTTTGCTGACTCATGTTTGATTGCTTCGCAATAGAGAGTAACTGCCACTTATGAATAACCTTGGTAATTTCTCCGTTGTCCTTCAACGCATTAATCGCAATATTGAACTGAGCAAGCTGTAAAGGTGTCATGCTCATTTTACTTAGCATTAAATGGATATGACTTTTGTCTAACACTAATGTTAATGGAACTAACTTAATATTCTGATACTGGCTAGCAATGTAGGGAACCGCCATCGCATCGCCCAAAATTATATCGCCTCTACCATAGGTAAGCATTTGTACTGATTTACTTGCATCAGGACTTAAAACGAGCAAATACTCCCGTTCTAGTTGGTATTGGAGTCTATGGTAATCAGCGCCATACCAACCACTAGAAGGAACAAGCAATCGTAATTTTCGAGTAAAAATATCCGCCCAACTCTCAACATTAATCAGATCTTTTTGTTCATCAAGTACAAAAAAACGTACTTCTTCATCTCGATAATCCACAGTGAACAATGCATATGCTTGCCGTGCATCTGTCATCGTTGCTCCCATCATCACATCTAACTCCCCAGTTTTTAGCATCTGATGGGATCGTTTGGCTGGCACATTGATAAAACTCACTTCACACCCAAGGTAAAGTGCAAATGCCCGCATAAGATCAACATCGAGTCCATGGGCTTGTCCCCTAGGATCTTGCCAGGCATACGGAGGCCAGTTGTTGTAACCAACTCGGATAGTGTTAGTGCAAGGCAAAAGTTTCTCGGCTTGCGATACCCCATGGGTTAGCAAGATAAACATAAACAAGTAAGAGACACTTTTAAACCAAAGCATAAGCTAAAGACCTCTCAAGTTATGTGCGGCAACGGGTGAAGGAAGAAGCGTGACAACTTAAAGACTGGCTTATAGCTTAGTAAGCATAGTTGGCACCTAAGATGGGCGCCATTGTTCCCAATGAGATTCATTACGTCATCTTCAAATTCGAGACATGTAAAAAGGGAGCCCAGCTCCCTTTTACAATTTAAAATATGACCGCTTGACTAAAAGCAATAAAACATTAAACCAATACTTTAAATAGATGTGCTTTTAATTTGATAAAATCAGGTGCTAATTCCGCCGATAAGATAGGCTTATTGGCAACAGCTTCAAGCTCGGCAGGCAGTGGTAAATTAAGCTTTAGCTCCCTATCCACAACATCCTTAAACTTAGCGGGATGCGCCGTCCCCAAAAATATGCCCACTTCATCGGGCACTAAAGTTAAAGATAAGGCCTTAGCCGCAATCGCCGCGTGAGGCTCAGACACATAACCTTGAGCTTGTAATTCGGCCAATGCCTGTGACGTTTGTTCCTCCGATAAACGAATACCCACTAAGCTACTCAGTGGCCAGCCTAATTTCTCACAAATGGCTTCCACTCGCGGCCAGTTACTTGGCTCACTCACATCCATGGCATTGGACATAGTCGCTTGAGTCGGATTGGGCTGCCATTGGCCATTGTCTAAATAACGCGGCACTGTATCGTTGGCATTGGTCGCGGCAATAAAGCGTTTAACCGGTAATCCCATGGCTTTAGCGAATAAACCTGCGGTCAAGTTACCAAAGTTACCACTTGGCACAGAAATCACAGGATCGGCTTCATGGCGTTGTTTAGACTGGGCAACGGCTTCAAAGTAATAACAAATTTGCGCGAGTAAGCGGCTGATATTGATAGAGTTAGCCGAATTCAGGCTCAGACCATCACGGACTTCGGGATCATCAAAGGCGCGCTTAACGAGATCTTGGCAGGCATCGAAATCGGACGAGACAGCGACTGTATGGATATTCTTGCCCAACGTCGTGAACATCTTTTCCTGTAGTTCACTGATCTTGCCCTTAGGATAGAGCACCACCACATTGACTTTCTCAAGCCCATAGAAGGCATCGGCAACCGCTGCGCCAGTGTCGCCCGAGGTCGCAGTCAAAATAGTTAAACGCGTGTCACCCACAAAGGCATTGACACATTGCGCCATAAAACGCGCCCCAAAATCTTTAAACGCCAGTGTTGGACCGTGGAATAATTCGAGGCAAGCGCGCTGCTCATCGACGGCAACCAAAGGTAAATCAAAGTTAAAGGCACGCTCAACTAATTCATCGACCGCATCTTGGCCTAACTCAGAGGCAAGCCATGCGCCGAGTACTTTTTTACTGCGCTCAACGAATGGTAACGCCAGCAGCCCTTCAATATCGTCTAGTACGGGTATTTGACTAGGAAAGAACAAACCTCTGTCTTTACCTAACCCCAGTTGTACCGCTTCTTTAAAGCTCACTTTCTGCGAAGGGTGTTTTAAATTATATAGTTCCATGCTCAACTCAACCTTTTGATGCTAAACCTTAAATACTAATTTGGGTACTTAGTCGTAGCTAAATTAACTATTAATCGACTCTACGCGTGCCCTGCTCATCGAGGCGACACACGTGGGCAAAGCCACCCACCTCGGTGAGATAATGCGCCTCTAACCAGGCTTTAGCGGCGTTGGCCGTGGCTAAATCATCGGTAATCGAAAACAGCGTTGGGCCGCTGCCCGAAATCCCCGTCGTCAACATACCTAAATCGGCTAACGCGGCTCTTGCTTTGTCGTAACCCGGAATCGCGGCGGCGCGATAGGGCTCGGCTAACACATCCTTTAATACGCTGATCGCAAGCTTGGCATTCTGCTGGTACGACGCATGCACAAAGGCACTTAAATAACGGCCAAAATCGATAGTGACACTTTTATCATAGTGATCAGGCATGAGTTTGCGCATCATTGCCGTTGAGAGTGAAATCCCTGGATAGGCCACAACCCAATACCATTCTTTAAAACTGGGTATTGCTTCGCAAACTGTACCCGGCACATTAAGCATCAATTGCATGCCGCCCAAATAACAGGGGGCGACGTTGTCATAGTGCACACTACCGCTGATCTTCCCTTCAAACTCGCCCATCAATTCCAGCAAAGCTTGCTCGTTATAAGGTCTGTCAAAATGTTCATTCAAGGCATATAACGCCGCCACGACCGAGCTGGCACTCGACCCCAAGCCACTACCAACGGGCAGGTTCTTTTCCAGTGTGAGTGCCACGCCTTCATCAGCTTTACCCTGCGCAGTTAAAAACTCCTTACTCACGGCTGTTAAGAAGAATTCGGCACATTGGTACACAATATTGTCTTGCGGATTATCAGGCAGTTTATGGGCCCAAGCGCCGGTTTGCATAAGACTCACACCCGACGCTGCCGCGGCGATAGTCACTCTGTCGCCCAGTAAACTATCATCAATCGGCGCTAATGCTGCACCCAGTAAATCAAATCCGACGCCCACGTTACCCATAGAGGCTGGAGCGTAAACAGTCAAACTCATACACTCACCTCACGAGTCCAATTCAAGGTTCTTAATACATCGGCAAAGGCGCCAGCAGCGGTCACTTCAGTCCCTGCGCCATAGCCGCGTAGCACAAAGGGAATGGGCTGATAATAGCGGCTATAGAACGCCAAGGCATTTTCACCGCCTTTTACGCTATAAAGCGGATCCTGTGCATCGACTTCGGCGATACGCACACGGCACACACCATCCTCAATTTGCCCAACATAACGCAGCACTTTACCTTGGGCTTTGGCCTGCGCCACTTTTGCGGCAATTGCGGCATCAACTTGCGGTAATCGTGCCATAAAGCTTTCAACATCACCTGAATCATCAAACTCGGCTGGCAATACCGATTCAACCTGCACATCACTGAGCTCTAACTTTAGTCCCACTTCACGGGCAAGAATGAGCACTTTACGCGCCACATCCATACCACTCAAATCATCACGAGGATCGGGCTCAGTAAAACATTTTTCCCGTGCAAGACCGGTTGCTTCAGAAAGTGTCATGCCTTCATCCAGCATGCCGAAGATAAAGGATAAAGAGCCCGATAAAATACCGTTAAATTTATGCAGTTTGTCACCCGCAAATAACAGTTTTTTCAGGTTATCGATCACAGGTAAACCTGCACCGACTGTAGTTTCATATAAGAATTGGCGACGCTGTTTTAATGCCGTTTGGCGAAGTGCTTGATAATAAGCATAATCGCGAGTGTTCGACTTTTTGTTCGGCGTGACCACATGCAATCCTGAGTTCATCACATCCAAATACAGATCCGATACTTGCTCACTCGAGGTGCAATCCACCAGCACAGGATTAAGCAATTGTTGCTCTTTCACCCATGCAAGTAACGCAGGGATATCGCAGGCTTGCTGACTATCGGCAAGCAAGCTAGACCAATTGCTTAAATCGATGCCCGCACTGTCGAGTAGCATCTTGTTCGAATTCACTATGCCGCAAACACGGATACTGATGTGCTGCTCTTTAAGCATGGCGGACTGTTGTTTTATCTGCTCGAGCAGGCCTGCGCCCACATTGCCGCAACCCACTAAAAACACATCTAAATACTGCTGCACATCGAAAAAGCCTTGATGACAAGCCGCCACCGCATGCTTAGTCTTACGCTGCTCGATCACAGTCGAAATCGAGCGCTCGGACGAACCTTGGGCGATGGCGATAATGTTCACGCTTGCCTGCGCTAACGCTTGGAAGAAACGCGCCGCCACCCCTTTATGGGTGCGCATGCCATCACCAATCAAGGACACAATTGCCAGTTCATGGCGCATAGCGATAGGCTCAAGCAAATCACTTTTTATTTCTAATTCAAACTCTTGCTCTAATGCCCATTTCACTTTGGCCGAGTCAGACGTCGCCACACAGAAGCTAATACTGTATTCAGAGGAGCTTTGGGTAATTAAAGACACAGACACGCCGCTGCGGGAAATCGCCGCGAGAGTACGGCTCGCCATGCCAACCATGCCTTTCATGCCTGGGCCTGATATATCGAACATGGTCTGGTTATCTAAATTGGAGATAGCTTTAACCTGCAAGCCAGTTTCATCGGCTTGGTTTGATACCAAAGTGCCGGGCGCATCGGGGTTAAAACTATTTTTGATATAACAGGGAATATGGAACTGAGCGATGGGCGCAATCGTCTTAGGATGCAGCACTTTAGCGCCAAAATAGGAGAGTTCCATCGCCTCTTGATAGCTGAGTTGTGACAACAGCTTAGCGTCGGCAACCACACGGGGATCAGTATTATAAACGCCGTCAACATCAGTCCAGATCTCACAACTTGACGCATCTAAACAAGCGGCCAGCACGGCAGCAGAATAGTCCGAACCATTACGGCCTAATGTCACCACTTTGCCCTGTTCATCGGCGGCGGTGAAACCCGGCATTACCCATACGCGTTTTTCACCTAATGCCAACGCACGAAACCTTGGCTTACTCACAGCGATATCGACCACGGATTCTAACGGCCGACCTCGACCTAGAAACAAGGCGCGCGGATCGAGTTGAGCAGACGTGATCCCCTTAGATAGCATCACTTGTTCCATCAAGGCTGCAGATAAACGCTCACCTGCCACCACGATTTCAGCACGTATGCCATCGGGACACTCTTGCAACAAGGCAATCCCACGGAGTCTATCGTGCCATAACGCCAACTGACTCGCTAAACCTGCAAATAAGTGCTCACTTTGGGCGCTAGAGAGTCCAGAAGCCACCGCATCTTGGTAAAGCGAGGTAAATACTCGTTCAACATGTTGTATCACTGGGGAATAATCTTCGCCTTTAACTGCAACGTCGACCATTTCTAATAACGCATTGGTCACAGTCGCCGGGGCAGATAGCACTGTGGCTATTGGCTCAAGCTTAGATGACTTGGCAACGATATCCGCCGCCATCGAGAATCGCTGCCAATTTGCAAGCGAGGTACCACCAAATTTCATTACTTTCATCTTGTTCTCCTGTACCGCGCCCGACTTAGAAATAAGAGCTAGAAACAAAAAAGCCCGCTTCTTTGTGGGAAGCGGGCTCATCGTTAAAATTCTTTAGGGTGTATCAGCCCGCCCCCACTGTTGTTGTAGTGGTGGTTGTAATAATGGTAGTTACTACGAAACCTAGGCTATGCATGTGTTTGGGCTAATCCATGTTAATTTCTTGATAAACAGAATTGCTTTTTTTACCCGCGCTTGTCAACCCCTAAAATGGATTATTTATAGGCAAATATTAACGCTCGATAAAATACTGCATCAAGATTCGTTAATATGAAGTTTTCTAGGGGTAAAAATGCGATTTACTCAATAGATAACTGTTGACGTTAACGTAATGCCGCACGAAAAACATTAGATAATCATTTGTTTTACATCTAATTATTTATAGTGCACTTTAAAATAATGCGTTATTTGTTCTACCTCATCACTCAGGCTAAATTGACCGGCTAACGAGCAAAAATCACATTACTCATCCTTTCTACCGTAAAGCACCGACAAATTTTCCTAAAAAAAACCTGTGCGATATCTAACATAAGCCACTTCAAATTATCGCCAGCACTAAAAAAGCACGTTATTATGCGCGCACATTACGAATTGGAGGCGATATGAAGATCACTCAACACAGCGCGGTAACCATTCATTACCGTTTATCAGATCAAGAAGGCAGACTATTAGAAGACTCTTTCGACTCTGAACCTATGCTATATCTACACGGCACTGAAAACCTGATCCCAGGTTTAGAAGCCGCATTAGACGGTAAAAGCAAAGGCGAAAAACTCGATGTCACTATTAGTGCCGAAGAAGCCTATGGCCCTTATCACGATGGCCTACGTCAAGCCGTGCCATTAGAAGCCTTTGGTGATATCGAAGATATCGTCCCTGGTATGCGTTTCATCGCCGAAACTGAAATGGGCCAACGCCCTGTTCAAGTCATCGAAGTAAAAGATAATGTCGTTATCGTCGATGGCAACCATCCTTTAGCGGGCCAATCGCTCAATTTCAGCGTCGAAATCGTTGACGTTCGTGAAGCCTCAGCCGAAGAAATCGCTCATGGCCACATTCATGCCCAAGGTGGCTGTGGCAGCCATGGACACGATCATGATCATGGTGGTGGATGCTGCGGTGGTTCCGGCAAGGAAACAGGTGGTTGCTGTGGTGGTTCAGAGCATGACCATGATCACCACCACGAGCATGATCACGAAGCCTGTGATACACCCAAAGCAGGTTGTGATGGCAATGGCGGCTGTGGTTGCCGAGGCTAGTTTGAGCTTTAACACTTAAGCTCAGTATTTATAGATATAGGTCGAGTTTAAATAAACTCGACCACAAATTTTGCATTATGAGGTACTTTCTTAAAAAGGAAGCGCCTCATTTTTATTGAACTTTTCCTTAAAACCATCTCTTTCCACTAACTTATTAATGTCTGAATTTTCGCTCTATGCTCGGGAGTCATATTTTTAAGGTAATTAGAGCACCGAGTAATAGTGGCAATACTGACTTCAAATTCTGCTGCAATCTGACGTTGACTCATTTCACTATTTAGCAGTAGCTGGAAAACTTTAAGCCGCCCAGCAATGGCACTTCGCTCATCTTCAGTTAACAGTAAATGAGGGAGCATAAAAAGATCTTCATAATTTCCATGACTCAAAATCTTGTTTAATACTAAGTCCCAATTTGCTCGCATAATCGCCCCATAACTACTGTTAAAGCATTACATGGCAGTTTACCAGATTTGTTTCTCTAACAAATAACTTGTTACGCTTCTTCATTACATCTAGACAAAAACTGACAAAAATGCTTCTAGTACATCAAGTTAATTTGTGTACAATAGAGGCGCAATGTCACACTTCGACGCTAATTTGTGAGAATACTATGAAAAAATTACTACTTACCCTCGTTGCTAGCACCTTATTCGTTTCAGCAGCACAAGCACATAATTTCGAAGATGCTAAAGATGCAATTGAATACCGCCAATCTGCATTTAGCCTTATTGCCTATAATTTTGGTGATATGGGTGCGATGATGAAAGGTAAAAAACCTTTCGAAGCCAAAACCTTCGCTATGCGTGCAACGAATGTTGCTGCGCTTTCGATGCTACCAATCGAGGGATTTATTGAAGGGTCAGATAAAGGTGATACTGAAGCCTTAGCGAAAATCTGGCAAGATAAAGCCGATTTCGATGCAAAAATGAAAACATTCCAAGAAAATGCCGCCATTTTAGCAACTGTTGCGCAACAAGGCGATCAAGCTGCAATCAAAGACGCCTTTATGAATACAGGTAAAAGCTGTAAAGGTTGTCACGATGCTTATAAGAAAGACTAATTTTCTTAAGCATTAACGAAAAAGCCTGCTTTAAGCAGGCTTTTTCGTTAATGCAACCTTATCACTTACTTTTCTCATGTAACATTTACCACGTGATGACTAAAGCACTCGTACAATAGGCCAAACTAAATAAGAAAAAATAACAGCAGCCAAAACAGCAAAAAGTACTAAGGCAATCCATCCGGATTTAAACAATGGATTAACTTGTTGATATGAAGACAACTCCGTCTTAGAAATCTTTTTATCACCAGTCAACATGGCTCCAATCAATTTATCCCCTTTGATTGCATGAATAATGACAGCCAATATATGGATAGCACTCAACAATAAAATAAGATTAAAGTTCGTCTTATGTAGCCAAGTCATTGATGCACTTGTACTTGAACTAACATAACTATATAGCGGCCCTTCAGTAAAAATATCGTCGGTTGCAAACAATCCTGTCACTATTTGTAGGCTAATCACAGTAATCAATGCAATGACCATATACCCCCCTACAGGGTTATGCCCAAGTACAAAAGATATTCCCTTAGTTCGCACTTCATTGAGGTATTTCAACGCAACTTTAGGATGACAAATAAAGTGGCTAAATTTAGATGTATCACTACCAACAAATCCCCACACAAATCGAAAAGCAATCAAGCTCAGCAAACTGTATGCAAAAATTTGATGCCATTGCATTTCACCGGCATCCGCACTCCACCATAACAAGCCCATGAGCATCACCATAACCCAATGGAAAATACGTGTAGGTAAATCCCATACTTTAACTTTGATATATTCGGTTTTCATAAATAAGACCTACTCGAGCGAACGAATAAAATAAGTAGACGTATTTTAAAGGGATTTGCTGATAAATTTAAAGTAAATATAGGAAAATCAGGAAAAGGCTGCAGAGTTAACTTATCGAATATGCCCCTGTTCGGTGAGGAATACAAGGCTTTCAAGCTAAGAATAATTGAAAATTGTCTAAGCGATCAAATATCCAGTGAACAGTATCCAAATGGGGAATTTTTGTGACTTAGATCTCGTTTTATACAGCTAAGGTTGGTACTCTGAAATCCAAGGAAACAACAGAAGGTTCGACATATGCTAAAGATTACGAGCAAACAACTAGAAGTCACTGCCCCAATCCGTGAACGTATTGAAAGCCGTTTTGAGAAACTTTCTAGACACGATGTGCAGTTGATTAATCCCCACGTGATCATTACAGAGGAGAAACCAGGTTTCAAGATTGAAGCATCGGTTGGCATCCCAAATGGAGAACTTTTTGCTCAAGCAAAACACGAGAACCTTTATGCAGCAATTACTGCCATGGGTCAAAAATTAGAGAAACAACTCAATCGATTAACCCATAAACCCGAAGCACAGCGTTTTGCTTCATTAGTACATACCGACACTGACGATGTAGATGCAATTGACGAATATGAGGAGGAAGATGCCGCTTAATTTATTTAGTGTTAATGTAAGTGCGAGACACATCACTTTGAGAGGCATAAAAGTAGAAGTCATTTACGTTGGACACAGTTTTATGCAAAAGCTAGATAAAATCATCTTTATGATGAGCAAAAACTAGGTGTTCAATTAAATACCTACTACACTTTACTAAGTGACAGCAAGAATCGAAGTGATGTGAATATAAGTCAAAAAGATTAAAAAATGTAAATAGCTTAATGTAACAATAGGAGGCCGTCAGAAACATAATTAATGAAACCATAGTTAACCGTTGAACAAGTAAAAATTTAGCTAATCTCATCTAACGCATCATAGACTTTTATACTGATATACACAGTTTTACAGGCTCCACTTTCAACCAACATACTTGATAGAGAAGGAGGTAACTGACAAAAACTAATCGTTCTTAAAAGTATTTACCCTAACACCTAAGACAAACTCAATACGTTTATGTTTTCATGAATATAAGGAGTATGTAACAACTATATTAGCAAAAGCAATTGTATTTAACAGATAAAATGAACTTCAAAAATGTAGTTATATCTCTTTAGCATTTATATTTAAGGAGTAACTTAAGTAAATAACCACTAAAGTCAGAAAATCCTAATAAGTATCTGTTTTTAAATTTAGGTTTTCGCTCAAGACTAAGAGGTATTCAATCTAACAAGGCTAATATGTCAAATAGTTATCCACTAAATTATTAGGAGGGTGTTAAAGAGAGTGGTTTATGCTTGATTAAGATAAATACTCACTTAGCGGTAATTTCCAATGTTAGTATGTAAGTTTGATAAACAGTAAAAATGTTAAGCACTTTAAGTTAAAGTTGCAATTGTAACAACTAAGATAAACTAAAGTAAGCTAAACGAGTGATATGGCCCTACTGCTTAGCAGAAAAATGTACCTAGTACACACTATAAGCCGTAAACCGTTTATTGATAAATGTAAACCGAGTACAAGTGAGTTAGTTGTTAGTAGTACAATTGTTTAATGTATGCAAACAATACACTGATAAATAAGGTAAACTTGGTTCCATATTCACTGATTAATAAGGAGGATAAACTCGTTTGACCAGATCTTATACTAAAACCAGCGCACCTTCGGGTGCGCTTTTTCATTTTATGAATAGTCTCATAAGAATCAAAACGCTCGGAGCTCCATTAACCAAACTCATCTTTTAGTGTAAACTCCTCCCTTAGTTGTTCGCATTCATGCAAGGCATTGAAATTATGACTCAAGCGCTGTTTTATCTGATGCCACCAGTGGCACAATCTGGTCATATCGCGATCCAGTCAGCCATAAGCACTGTAGCCAATACCAATGCGGCTTTAGGAGCAATGCACCTTTTTGCATGTCAATTAGCTCAGCAAGCTTATATTAAGCAACAATTAGTCTATATTCATTGTCAAGACAAAAACTTAGCTTTAGAGATTGATGAATTATTATGGCAATTTGAGCCAACAGCATTTGTACCTCACAACTTGAAAGGTGAAGGACCTATCACTGGTGCCCCAGTTGAAATAGGTTCTGACCGCCTTGGGGCCAATAAAAGTCGTCAACTTCTGATTAATATTGCAGACCAAGCCCCCCCATTTGCGGTAAACTTTGGTCAAATCATCGATTTTGTTGCCAATGACGATCAGCATAAAGCCGTTGCCCGTGAACGCTATAGGCAATATCGCGACCTAGGGATCGAATTAACGACCCATAATTTAGCAACACATCCACTTAATTTAGTTTGAGACAGATACGTTCCCATGGAAAAAACATACGATCCGCAATCCATCGAGCAAACGCTTTACCAAAACTGGGAAGCGCAAGGTTACTTCAAACCACACGGTGATGAATCCAAAGGCAATTATTGCATCATGATCCCCCCACCCAACGTGACGGGGAGCTTGCATATGGGCCATGCCTTCCAAGACACCATCATGGATACCTTGACCCGTTACCAGCGGATGAAAGGTAAAAATACCCTATGGCAAGTCGGTACTGACCATGCGGGTATCGCCACCCAAATGTTGGTAGAGCGTAAACTTGAAGCCGAAGAAGGCAAAAATCGCCATGACCTAGGTCGCGATGCCTTTATGGATAAAGTGTGGGAATGGAAAGCGCAATCGGGTGGCACTATCACGAAGCAGCTACGTCGTATGGGCGCCTCTGTTGATTGGGACCGCGAGCGTTTCACTATGGACGAAGGCTTGTCCAAGGCCGTGCAAGAAGTGTTTGTGCGTCTGTACGAAGACGAATTGATTTATCGCGGCAAGCGTTTAGTCAACTGGGATCCAAAGCTGCACACGGCTATCTCTGATTTAGAAGTGGAAAGCAAAGAAAAACAGGGCCATATGTGGCACCTGCGTTATCCACTGGCCGACGGTGAGCTAACCGCCGATGGTAAAGACTACTTAGAAGTCGCTACCACACGTCCAGAAACTATGCTCGGCGACAGTGCGGTTGCAGTGCATCCCGATGATGAACGTTATCAAGCGTTGATTGGCAAATATATTCTGCTGCCAATAGTAAATCGCCGCATTCCTATCGTGGCCGACGATTACGTCGATATGGCCTTTGGTACAGGTTGCGTGAAGATCACCCCAGCCCATGACTTTAACGACTATGAAGTCGGTAAACGTCACAACCTGCCCATGTTCAACGTGCTGACCTTAGATGCCGCCATTCGCGTGAGCGCCGAAGTGGTGAACTCTGACGGTACCTTTAACAAAACCCTCGATGGCAGCTTACCTGAACGCTTTGCCGGACTTGACCGTTTTAAAGCGCGTGACGCTATCGTCGCCGAATTTGAAACCTTAGGATTGCTCGAAAAAATCGCGCCTCACGCCTTAAAAGTCCCTTATGGTGATCGTTCAGGTGTAGTTATCGAACCGATGCTGACCGACCAATGGTATGTGGCTGTTGCGCCAATGGCGAAAACCGCTATCGAAGCCGTTGAAAATGGCAGCATCAAGTTTGTGCCGCAGCAATATGAGAACATGTACTTCTCTTGGATGCGTGATATTCAAGACTGGTGTATTTCGCGTCAATTATGGTGGGGTCACCGCATCCCTGCATGGTACGACGAAAATGGCAAAGTCTATGTCGGCCGCAACGAAGCCGACGTCCGTGCTAAGCACAATATCAGCGATTCAATGACATTACGCCAAGACGAAGATGTACTGGACACTTGGTTCAGCTCAGCCCTGTGGACTTTCTCAACCTTAGGCTGGCCTGACAATGTAGAAGATTTAAAAACCTTCCACCCAACCGACGTGTTGGTGACAGGCTTTGACATCATCTTCTTCTGGGTTGCCCGTATGATCATGATGACCATGCACTTCATCAAAGATGAAGACGGCAAGCCACAAGTCCCGTTCAAAACTGTCTACGTAACTGGCCTTATCCGCGATGAAGCGGGTAACAAAATGTCAAAATCTAAGGGTAACGTACTCGATCCATTAGATATGATCGACGGTATCGGACTTGAAGATTTAGTTGAAAAACGTACCGGCAACATGATGCAGCCACAACTGGCCGCAAAAATAGAAAAGAGCACCCGCAAAGAGTTTGAAAATGGCATCGAAGCCCACGGTACTGATGCGCTGCGCTTTACGCTTGCCGCTATGGCATCAACGGGCCGTGACATCAACTGGGATATGAAGCGCTTAGACGGTTACCGCAGCTTCTGTAACAAGTTGTGGAACGCCTCGCGCTACGTGCTGATGAACACAGAAGATCAAGATTGTGGCCCTGGCTCACCAAAATACAAAGGTGGCGAGCTAGAACTATCACTAGCCGATCGCTGGATTATCGGCTTGTTCAATCAAACCGTTAAGACCTTTGACGATCACATGGCGGCCTATCGTTTCGACTTAGCGGCCAATACCCTGTATGAGTTCACTTGGAACCAGTTCTGTGACTGGTACTTAGAGTTAACTAAACCGGTATTGCAAAACGGCAGTGAAGCGCAAATGCGCGGTACTCGCCACACCTTAGTGACGGTGCTCGAAGCGATGCAGCGCCTGATGCACCCTATGATGCCATATATTACTGAAACCATTTGGCAACGCGTTAAACCGTTAGCTCGTGTCGCTGGTGATACCATTATGCTGGCACCGTTCCCAACATTTGATGCCGCTAAAGTCGATAGCGCAGCAATGGCCGATTTAGAGTGGGTTAAGCAAGTGATTGTCGCTGTACGTAACATTCGCGCCGAACTGAACATTGCCCCATCTAAGCCATTAAATGCCCTACTTCGTGGTGTTAGCGCGCAGGATAAAGCCCGTGTTGAAGCAAACCAAACCTTCTTTACTACGCTTGCTCGCCTAGAAAGCATGACCATTTTAGCCGATGGCGAAACTGCGCCTATGTCGACCACAGGTTTGATTGGTGAAATGGAACTGTTAATCCCAATGGCAGGTTTAATCGATGTTGCCGCCGAAATGGCCCGTATCGACAAACAGCTTGAAAAGCTCGGCCAAGAGATCGCTCGCATCGAAGGTAAATTGTCGAACCAAGGTTTTGTGGCAAAAGCCCCAGCCGAGGTTATCGACAAAGAGCGCGCTAAGATGGCCGATCTCAAGCGAGATATGGACAAGCTCAACGAACAAAAATCTGAGTTCGCTAAGTTAGAAGCTTAACCTTCTCTCATGCTCTGATTGACTTGCTATGATTGACTGATTCAACTGAATGAAGGGCAGCCTAGTGGCTGCCCTTCTTGTATGTATAGACACTGAAACCACAGGTTATCTTAAGTCTGACGCTTTCTTAAATCCAAACCAATTCTAAACATGGCTTCATTACCTACTACACCGCATTAAAACCACTTAACGATTCTTAAAGCGAAGTAGATGAAAATCCTGAATACCTAATTTCCCATAGTGAGCAGTCGGCAGGATATGAATTTAAAAGAGGTGGGAAGTAAAGGCTTAGACAGCTAATAAAAAAGCCCTGCAATTGCTTGCAGGGCTTATCTATATGGTGCGCATGGAAGGAGTCGAACCTCCGACCGCCTGGTTCGTAGCCAGGTACTCTATCCAGCTGAGCTACATGCGCAAAAATTGTTTTTTACTTCTAACTAGAGCCAACCGAAATTGAGTCTAGAATAAGTATCTTTATCTCGCAAATCTATTTCTTCGACTAAGAAATAGAATGGCGGAGAAGGAGGGATTCGAACCCTCGATGGGAGTTAAAGCCCATACTCCCTTAGCAGGGGAGCGCCTTCGGCCACTCGGCCACCTCTCCGCAAAATCTACATTTGTAAGCAATGCTTACATAATTGGTGCGCGTGGAAGGAGTCGAACCTCCGACCGCCTGGTTCGTAGCCAGGTACTCTATCCAGCTGAGCTACACGCGCATTTTTACTTTTCGCTGATAGACCATACTGCTTATCAACTAATTTGGTGCGCATGGAAGGAGTCGAACCTCCGACCGCCTGGTTCGTAGCCAGGTACTCTATCCAGCTGAGCTACATGCGCATTTTAACTTTTTATCGCAACACAAAAGCATTGAGATTTAATTGGTGCGCGTGGAAGGAGTCGAACCTCCGACCGCCTGGTTCGTAGCCAGGTACTCTATCCAGCTGAGCTACACGCGCATTTTTATAACTTACTAGAAGCAACTAACTACAAAATTTCAAATTGAAATTCAAAACTGATGAGTTAAAGATTAACTAATGCAGAGATGGTGCGCATGGAAGGAGTCGAACCTCCGACCGCCTGGTTCGTAGCCAGGTACTCTATCCAGCTGAGCTACATGCGCGACTTGTATTGCTTCAATAAAAAATGGTGCGCGTGGAAGGAGTCGAACCTCCGACCGCCTGGTTCGTAGCCAGGTACTCTATCCAGCTGAGCTACACGCGCACTGTTTTCTATCGGTAAGAAATGGCGGAGAAGGAGGGATTCGAACCCTCGATGGGAGTTAAAGCCCATACTCCCTTAGCAGGGGAGCGCCTTCGGCCACTCGGCCACCTCTCCGTTTTCTTGGCGCACATATTACTGTTTGACGAAAATAAGTCAAACCCTTTTTCAGAAACAGATCCCATTTGAACTGTTTTTAATCACATTGCTGTTATATCAAGCCAATGTATTGATTTACGCCAATCTTTCGGTCTAAAAAATAAAAAAGTCAGTTAAAAAACTGACTCTTCTGTCGCCGTAATACCCTCGCCATAGCGCAGTATTAAAAGTTACCACCTTCCGATGGTGAACCCGATTTTTCAGATTGGATACGTTGATAGATTTCTTCACGGTGAACAGAAACCTCTTTAGGTGCGTTAACACCGATACGCACCTGATTTCCTTTTACCCCCAGCACTGTAACAGTGACTTCGTCACCAATCATCAGTGTTTCGCCAACACGACGAGTCAAAATCAGCATTCGATAGCTCCTTTATTTCTTAATTCAGCTTACACACGGCACTCATCCGGTAGATGGGCTTATTATAAGGTCAGCTTAGTACAAATTAATAGTATTCAATACTCAAACGGTTATTTAATTACACCTTATTTAGCTCGAAAGCGTGATGTAACGCCCGAACCGCTTTGTGCAAGTCCCTTTCATCGATAACGGTTGATAATTTACTCTCCGACGTCGAGAGTAACTTAGCATGGATTGTTTCATTACCCAAGACATCTAACATCTTAGTCAATAATCCCATTTTTGCCTGTAAACCTTTGCCAACTAAAGATACTTTTGCACGTTGACGCTCAACAATCAATTGACCAAGCTCAAGACTTGTACTCAATGCTTCAAGCTCGTGCAATAAAATATCCACTTTTGCTTCTGCAAGCATAAAACTTACACACCCTGCGGGAGCATCCTCATTTAATCTGAGCGGGGTGATAAACTCCACATCGATTTCAAGGCGAGACAAACAAGCTAACAAGGCTTGGTAATGTTCACTCGTCGTTAATAAGCCATCAATCGTTAATGTTGCTAACGCTTTATTGATCGCAATCCCCTGCACCAAGGAAGCACTTATCACGTCAGATTCGGTACCAAATTGAATTAGGGTACCTTGACCAACTTCAAAACTAGATAACACTCGCAAAGGCACTCGAAAACGTTCGGCATATTCAACCGAGTCAGGATGTAACACCTTAGCTCCCAGTTTGGCCATTTCGAGCATAACATCAAAGCCAATGACATCAAGACAACGCGCATTACTATCAATATTTGGATCGGTTGTGAAGACACCAGCAACATCAGTGAAAATTTGGCACTCATCAGCGTTAAGTGCAGCAGCTAACGCAACCGCAGTGGTATCAGACCCTCCACGCCCAAGGGTCGTTACATCTCCGTTAGGATCAATCCCTTGAAACCCTGCGACTATCGGCACAATTCCATCATCAAGCAGTGACTCTAGATAGCCAGTATCGACATTCTCAATACTTGCGCGACCAAAATGACTATTGGTATGGATTTGAACTTGATCTCCCGTGAGCGACTTAGCCTTAATACCACGTCGCTGCAAAGCTATCGCCATCAATGCGATACTCACTTGTTCGCCTGTTGAGACAAGCATATCGAGTTCCCGCGCCGAAGCACGGGGGTCAACTTGCGCGGCAAGTGCGAAAAGTCTATTTGTCTCCCCTGCCATAGCAGAGAGCACGAGTACCTGTTGTTCACCACTGCGAGCGGACTTTGCAATCTGTTCGGCAACCACTTCAATACGTTCTATAGAACCCACCGAAGTGCCACCAAACTTTTTCACAAAAAGCTTGCTACGACTAAGCTTTCGTTTTTCAGGCACAGCAACCTCTTAAGCTAAACGCTCAGTAATCCAAGGTAATACTTGAGCTAAGGCCGCATCCAGATTTTCTGGTTGGCTACCACCCGCTTGCGCCATATCTGGACGACCACCGCCCTTGCCGCCCACTTGTGCAGCGACCATAGCGACTAGCTCACCCGCTTTGACTTTGCCAACTAAGTCGTTACTCACGCCAGCAATCAGATTCACTTTGCCTTCTTGAGCCGTACCCAACACAATAATGGCAGATTTTAGTTTTTGCTTTAATTCATCTTGTAAACCGCGAAGTGAACCAGCCTCAACGCCATCTAGTTTTTTGATAAGTACATTCACGCCATTAACAACCACAGCATCGCCCACTAAGTCAGCACTCGCAGCCGCCGCTAATTTATCTTTTAGCTGCGCCATGTCTTTTTCAAGTTGTTTCATTTTATCGAGTTGTGCTTTTAACTTAGCAACCACTGAATGAGTATCGCCTTTTAACAAGGCAGCCGCCTCTTCCAGCTCAGCCTGTTGCTGCGCCACATAAGCCATAGCCGCGGCCCCTGTCACAGCTTCTATACGGCGCACACCTGCTGCAATGCCCGCTTCTGAGGTGATCTTAAATAAGCCGATATCGCCAGTGCGGCCCACATGGGTACCACCACACAATTCGATAGAGAAATCGCCCATAGTGACAACACGAACCTGTGCATCGTACTTCTCACCAAAGAGTGCTATAGCACCTTTTTCTTTAGCTTCATCAATCGCCATTTCAGCGACTTTCAGCTCGTGGTTACGGCGAATTTGGGTATTCACTAATTCTTCGACTTTCTTTAGTTCAGCAGGTTTGACTGCTTCGAAATGAGAGAAATCGAAACGTAAACGCTCAGGGTCAACCAGCGACCCTTTTTGCGTGACATGCGTACCAAGCACTTGGCGCAGTGCGGCATGCAATAAATGCGTAACAGAATGGTTTAACTGAGTACGGTGACGTAATTTTTTATCAACCTTAGCCTCAACCATTTGGCCAATACTCAAGCTCCCTGCGACTAAGACACCTTGATGGCCTGTTGCTTGACCATACTTTTGCGTATCGTTTACCGTAAATTCAATACCGTTCGCAACCAATTGGCCTTTATCGCCCACTTGACCGCCCGATTCAGCATAGAAAGGTGTCACGTCTAGCACAAGAACCGCTTCATCACCCGCTTTAATAGCCGTCACTGACTCGCCGTTTTGATAAATCGCGGTGACTTTTGCTTGACCCACAAGTTCGGTGTAACCGCAGAATGCTGTTTCGGCGTCAATTTTCAATGCCGCATTGTAATCGGCACCAAAGTTACCCGCAGCTTGGGCGCGGCTACGTTGCTCGGCCATTGCCGCTTCAAAACCTGCCTCATCGACAATAATATTACGCTCACGACAAACGTCTGCGGTTAAATCCATTGGAAAACCGTAGGTATCATAGAGTTTGAATACGGTTTCACCGTCTAAAGTGTCACCAGTTAATTCGCTTAAGGCTGCGTCTAAAATACCTAAACCACGCTCTAAAGTACGAGCAAACTGCTCCTCCTCCGCTTTAAGTGCTTTTTCAACAATAACTTGAGTTTCAGCGAGCCCTTTGGCTGCATCCCCCATCACATCAATCAGCGTCGGAACTAATTTGTAGAAAAAGGCTTCTGTCGCACCTAACTTATTACCATGACGCACGGCGCGGCGGATAATACGGCGCAACACATAACCACGGCCTTCGTTAGATGGCATTACACCATCGGCCACTAAAAATGCACATGAACGAATATGGTCAGCAATAACGCGTAGTGATTTATTGGATAAATCAGTCACGCCGATAATTTCTGCGGCTTTGGCAATAAGAGCACGGAAGATATCGATTTCATAGTTAGAATGTACGCCTTGCATAATCGCAGCAATACGTTCGATTCCCATACCTGTATCGACAGAAGGTTTTGGTAGCGGCAACATTTCGCCTGAAGCTTGGCGATTGTATTGCATGAATACAATATTCCAAATTTCGATGAAACGATCGCCATCTTCTTCTGGGCTACCAGGACGTCCACCCCAAATATGATCACCATGGTCGTAGAAAATCTCGGTACAAGGACCACAAGGACCAGTGTCACCCATTTGCCAGAAGTTATCCGAAGCGTAAGGTGCGCCCTTGTTATCACCGATACGAATGATATTTTCAGCGGCCACACCAATCTTTTTATTCCAAATTTCAAAGGCTTCATCGTCAGTTTGGTAAATAGTGACGCACAGACGTTCTTTCGGCAGCTTTAAGGTTTCAGTTAAAAATGACCAACCAAAACGAATCGCTTCTTCTTTGAAATAATCCCCAAAGCTGAAGTTACCTAACATTTCGAAGAAAGTATGGTGACGGGCGGTATATCCCACATTATCTAAATCATTATGTTTACCGCCAGCGCGTACACAACGTTGAGCAGTGGTCGCACGCGTGTAATTGCGTTTATCCATGCCAAGAAACACGTCCTTAAATTGGTTCATGCCCGCATTGGTAAATAAAAGAGTTGGATCGTTGCCTGGCACTAATGAACTACTGTCCACAACCTGATGACCGTGGCTGCGGAAAAATTCGAGGAAAGCACTTCTAAGCTCTGCTGTAGTTTGATACATGAAATCGTCCTGAATTGGATAAGCATTACCAGCTACACCATAGGGCAGCCGCATTTCTATTTGCCCAGCATTATAAGCAGACTAAGGAAAGACAACCAGTCTTGATTGGTGATATACACATCAGGAATTTAATATTTTAGCTTGAATAGGCTACACCAGAGCCACTAGAGGCAAAACGGCAGGATAAGGAATAATTGAAGACAGTGTAGGTTTGTCGCGATAAGGACAATTTTAAAGCAAGTGAGCACAACGAGAAACCAGAAGGCTTCAAAGCCCGTAGGTGATATGTAGATGAGTTTTTACAGCTTTAGCTTCAAATCATCACTTTTGAATTAGGGCGTTAATCATCTTCGTCGAGATCATTGGGATCTGAATCTAATGCATAACTGATTTGATCGTAGCTAAAGCCTTGGCCCATTAAAAAACGCACACGTTTAGCCTTTTCCTTTGCAATAAGTTCCCGAGCTTTAGAGCCCTTCACTTCTGTCACGCGGGGAACACCGTATTTTTTTGTAGCTTTGTCTTTTGCTAGCTCAAACCAATCACAATCACAATTGACCAAAGCGGCTTCAATGCAGTCTTTAGATAAGCCTTTCTGTGCGATTGCTTGGCGGATGCGTATTGCACCATGGCCTCGACTGATGTGGCTACGCACCAACAACTCTGCATAACGCGCATCATTAATAAAACCAGAGGATTCGCAAGCATCGAGTACAGGTTCTATATCGTTAAGTTCGAAACCTTTATCGAGCAATTTATCACGAATTTGTTGGCGGGAATAATCGCGGCGCGCTAGCAGCGCTACCGCGATTTGGTATGCGGACTGACTCAGAATATTTCGCCTGTCTCTAAGTCAATATTACCTTCTGTGCTTTCATCATCGGATGCAGATGATGCTAGGGCACTTGGATTACTTAACAGTAACTCACGTAATGTCTTGTCTATTTCGGCGGCAATTGCTGGGTTTTCAGTCAGATATTTACCCGCATTTGCACGACCTTGGCCAATTTTATCACCTTTATAGCTGTACCAAGCGCCCGCTTTTTCAATCAACTTATGGGCTACACCTAAGTCGACTAACTCACCTGTACGGTTAATACCTTGGCCGTAAAGGATTTGGAACTCAGCTTGCTTAAATGGAGCCGCAACTTTGTTTTTCACCACTTTAACGCGAGTTTCGTTACCGACAACTTCATCGCCGTCTTTAATGGCACCTGTGCGGCGAATATCCAAACGAACAGAAGCATAGAACTTCAGCGCGTTACCACCGGTTGTCGTTTCTGGGTTACCGAACATCACACCAATCTTCATCCGAATTTGGTTGATGAAGATAAGTAAGGTGTTGGATTGTTTCAAGTTACCAGCAAGTTTACGCATGGCTTGGCTCATCATACGCGCCGCTAGGCCCATGTGAGAATCACCAATTTCGCCTTCGATTTCAGCTTTAGGCGTTAATGCTGCGACTGAGTCGACCACGATAACATCAACGGCCCCCGAGCGAGTTAATGCATCGCAAATCTCAAGCGCTTGCTCGCCAGTATCCGGTTGTGAACAAAGCAAATTATCAATATCTACGCCCAATTTTTTAGCATAGATTGGGTCTAACGCATGTTCTGCATCGATAAAAGCACAGGTTTTACCTTCACGCTGCGCAGCGGCAATCACTTCTAAAGTCAGTGTCGTTTTACCAGATGATTCAGGACCATAGATCTCAACAATACGCCCCATTGGCAAGCCACCAGCACCTAAAGCGACATCTAGAGATAACGAACCAGTAGAAATGGTTTCGACATCCATAGAGCGATCTTCGCCCAGCTTCATGATAGAACCTTTACCAAATTGCTTTTCAATCTGGCTCAATACCGCTGCGAGTGCTTTCTCTTTGTTTGGATCGACCTTCATTCCTGTTCCCTCATCTAGGCAGCATCTAGGCTGTCAAAAGTGATATTCAATTTAGTAAAGCGGGCAATTCAAAAAGCGAGGCTTTCTGTCTTAATATGCTGACTAGTATACTGTACAATCATACAGTATCAAGACCTGTGCACGAATTATTTTTCAATGGGGTAATTTCCTTATACTTACGCACTTTTACATTAATATTGGGCAAATAAATTATCATAATAAGGGAATATCTACATTTGGTGGCTTAATTGTCAGTAAAATATTGCTAAGATTGGCGCAACTTATTTTGAGTAGGAATAGCCACAAACTTCCAAGGTTTTACGCTATATCCACACAGATTGATATCGCTTTTAGGGCAGCCACAACGGACGATAACGATTTAATGAATGTAATTGATACCGATGATTTAGAAAAACATACCCCCATGATGCGTCAATATTTGACGATGAAAGCAGAACATCACGATATGCTACTGTTTTATCGAATGGGTGACTTCTATGAACTCTTCTATGATGACGCTAAACGTGCTTCTGAGTTATTAGGCATCTCCCTGACTGCCCGCGGAAAGAGTGGCGGCGATCCAATCCCAATGGCTGGCATTCCCTATCATGCGGTTGAAGGTTATTTGGCTAAATTGGTTCAAATTGGTCAATCTGTTGCAATTTGCGAGCAGATTGGCGATCCCGCGACCGCTAAAGGTCCGGTTGAGCGTAAAGTCGTACGCATAGTAACACCCGGCACCTTAACCGATGAAGCCCTGTTACAAGAACGCCAAGACAATCTTTTAGCCGCAGTTTATCAAGGTAAAGTTGGATTTGGCTATGCGACCCTCGATGTTTCCTCTGGCCGATTTGTGATTGCAGAGCTTGATACAAGGGAATCCTTAGAAGCCGAATTACAACGTACAAATCCAGTCGAAATTCTTTACAGTGAAGATTTTGGTGAACTTGGCTTGCTAAGCCACTTCAAAGGCAAACGTCGTCGTCCCGAGTGGGAATTTGATTACGACACCAGCATCAAACTTTTACTTGCACAATTTGGCACTAAAGATCTTCATGGTTTTGGCATTAGCGATGCGCGTCTATCACTGCAAGCCGCTGGTTGCTTAATGCAGTATGTTAAAGATACACAACGTACTGCCCTGCCCCATATCAATGCCATAATTCGCTTTAATCAAGCGGATAGTATAGTACTTGATGCCGCAACCCGCCGTAACTTGGAACTCACCCAGAATCTAGCGGGTGGCCGTGATAATACCTTAGCAACCGTATTAGATAATACTGCGACAGCAATGGGAAGCCGTATGCTGCAGCGCTGGATCCATCAGCCATTACGGGATCCTAATCAAATTATCGCCCGCCAAACGGCTGTGAATGAATTACTTAAGACAGGCACACATGAACCACTCCATGAACAGCTTAAGGCACTGGGTGACATTGAGCGTATTATGGCAAGGCTTGCGCTGCGTACTGCTCGACCCCGGGATTTTGCACGCCTACGTCAAGCATTGAGTTTATTACCTGAATTACAACAAAGCTTAAGCGTGCTAAATGCACCTCATACCGTCAAACTATGTCAATATTTGGGTGAATTTCCCGAAGAACAGGCCCTACTCGAGCGCGCCATTGTTGATAATCCCCCTATGCTTATTCGTGATGGTGGCGTGATCCGCGAAGGCTACAATAATGAACTTGATGAATGGCGCGGTCTGAGTGAGGGGGCCAGCGACTATTTGATTCAACTTGAAGCAAGGGAAAAAGAACGTACTGGCATCAATACACTTAAAGTCGGCTATAACCGCGTACATGGTTATTATATTGAAGTCAGCCGCTTGCAATCTTCACAAGTGCCGCTCAATTATCAACGACGCCAAACGCTTAAAAATATGGAGCGTTATATCACGCCCGAACTTAAGGAGTACGAAGAAAAAGTGCTCTCAAGCCAAGGTAAAGCGCTGGCCCTTGAAAAACAGCTATGGGAACAGCTTTTCGATCTTATTCTGCCCAAACTACATGAGTTACAAGCTTTTGCTAGAGCGGCTGCTGAACTTGATGTATTAAGTAATTTTGCCGAACGCGCTGAAACTTTAGGATATATCTGTCCTCAGCTAAGCCAGGATATCGGCATCCAGATTGATGCAGGCAGACATCCCGTCGTTGAACGCGTCAGTCAAACACCCTTTATCGCCAATCCAGTCACCTTGCACAATCAAAGACGCATGTTGATAGTGACAGGACCCAATATGGGGGGTAAGTCGACTTATATGCGCCAAGTCGCCTTAATCACGCTTATGGCTCATATTGGCTGTTTTGTACCGGCAGAGCGAGCTGTGATAGGGCCTATTGATCGCATATTTACTCGTATTGGTGCATCGGACGATTTAGCTTCAGGCCGTTCAACCTTTATGGTCGAAATGACTGAGACTGCCAATATCCTCCATAATGCAACGGCTCAAAGTCTGGTATTAATGGATGAAATTGGCCGCGGTACATCGACCTACGATGGCTTATCTCTAGCTTGGTCTGCTGCAGAGTATCTCGCCCAACAAATCGGTGCCATGACGTTATTTGCTACCCACTATTTTGAGCTAACCCAACTGCCGGAACTTATGGCTGGTGTCTATAACGTCCATTTAGACGCGATAGAACATGAGGATACCATCGCCTTTATGCATGCGGTACAAGAAGGCGCCGCCAGTAAAAGCTACGGCTTACAGGTTGCAGCACTCGCGGGCGTACCAGCGAAAGTCATTAAGGCAGCCAAACACAAGTTGCAGCAATTAGAAAGTCGCGATCATCAGCTTGAGGGCACAAAAACGCCCATTCAAACCCTACTCGCCCTACCTGAGCCGGCTGAGAATCCCGCTCTAACTAAGTTACAAGCAATAAATCCCGATAATTTAACGCCTAAACAAGCACTTGATTTACTCTACGAATTAAAGCGCTTGAGCTAATCAATTAAATTAAAAAACAAAACGCCCACTATTGTGGGCGTTTTTAATAGGGACTTAAATTGCTTGATCATTACCGTCTTACTTTGCCCAATAACATTAATTTCTAAACAACGCTTCAACAGATAGGCCTTGTGAACCGAGTAAATCACGCAGACGTTTTAAGGCTTCAACTTGAATTTGACGAACACGCTCACGGGTTAACCCTATCTCTGCACCGACATCTTCCAATGTCGATGGCTCATAGCCTAATAATCCAAAACGACGAGCTAATACCTCTCTTTGTTTAGTATTTAACTCATTGAGCCATTTCACTACCGAGTTTGAGATATCTTCATCCTGTACCTTATAGTCAGGGCCTACACTGTCATCATCGGCCAATATATCGATCAGCGCTTTGTCATTATCGCCCCCCAAAGGCGTATCGACTGAGGTAATCTTTTCATTCAACTTCAACATACGGCTGACATCTGCACTAGGGACTTGCAATTTTTCAGCAATTTCTTCAGCTGTCGGTTCGTGATCTAATTTTTGCGCTAATTCCCGAGCGGTTCTTAAATATACGTTCAACTCTTTAACAACATGAATAGGTAAACGAATGGTGCGAGTTTGATTCATAATTGCACGTTCAATCGTTTGACGAATCCACCAAGTTGCATAGGTTGAGAAACGAAAACCTCTTTCGGGATCAAATTTTTCTACCGCGCGGATAAGTCCTAAGTTCCCTTCTTCGATTAAATCTAAGAGTGCTAATCCTCGGTTGTTATAACGACGTGCAATCTTAACAACAAGTCTAAGATTACTTTCAATCATGCGATTACGGGATTTTTCACAGCCTTTTAAGGCTTTACGAGAAAAGTAAACTTCTTCTTCTGCGCTAAGCAGGGGGGAAAACCCTATTTCACCTAAATAGAGTTGCGTGGCATCAAGATTTTTTTGCAGGTCATCTTGAACCTGTTGTTCTAGTCCAAGTTCTTGAACTAAATCTGTAGCAATATCCTCTTTTTCGAGATCAAACTCTGCGGTTTCAACGGAAAAATCGACTAATTCTTCTGCGGCAGTGCTATTTATACGGCTCATGATCAAATCTCCTAAACCTAATTAAACTGCTTGAACTATTGCAATTTCCTATCCTCCATTTGCCAACAAGGCCCTAAGCAATCATTGCTTAGGCAAATAATTAAGTGGGTTAACAGATTGACCATGATAACGAATTTCAAATCGTAACATTACTTGATCGGTTCCTGTACTACCCATTTTAGCAACTGTTTGTCCAGCGAGGACATGTTGCTTTTCTTCAACTAAGATCTGATCCGTATGAGCATAAGCACTAAGGTAATCTTCACTGTGTTTAATAATGACTAAATTACCATAACCCCTAAGAGCACTACCTGCATATACCACCCTCCCGTCTGCTGCGGCTTTGATGATATCTCCCCTTTGACCTGCGATCTTAATGCCTTTATTCCCCTGCTCATTAGCAGAGTAAGTCCCAACTAATTTACCTCTTACAGGCCATTGCCACTGGCTCACACTGTCAGGCAGTGTCGAAGTAGGAGCAACGATTGTAGGGTTAATATTTTGTTGGCCACTTGTTGCAGAATACGCAGGCTTAGCTTTCTGATCAAGTGTTTTTTTCTGTGAAGCACTTATTTGCAAATTATTATTATTTGATTGTTTTTCCTGAGAATTATTTGATTTTTGACTTTTCAAAGCAGAAGAATATCCACCTAAAGTCTTAGTGTTGGACTGATTAACAATCCGAGGCTGTGTTAAATACAAGATCTGCCCAGGGTAAATAGTGTAGGACTTATCTAATTGATTAATTTTAGCTATTTCAACAAAATCCTTCCCTGCCGCCCATGAAATAGAATAAAGCGTATCGCCTTTTTTTACTTTATAAGAATCGGATTTAAGATGGCCTTTACTGTGTTTTGAGAGGTGGGGAGAAAGACTTTCGACAGGCGCAGGGTGGCTCGCCTGAAAGCTACAGCCTACAAGCATAAACAATAAGCTGAGGTTTAAAAGTAAACCCGCATTCAACAATAAAAACTCCTCTACTAAGTTGCATTACTGTTTATGATGAGAAACACACTTCCTCTAAACATCACTAACAAGTGATGAAGTTGCAATCCAATTTATGCTAATTCACCATTAACTAATGGCACAAATTTTACCGTTTCAATATTTTCTGAACTAAAACGCTCGCGATGACGTGTGATCCGCATCAATTGCTGTGTGTTCTCTCCCACTGGTAACACTAACACTCCGCCATCGACCAGTTGGGATAAAAGTGCCTCGGGTACTGTCGCTGCGGCAGCGGTCACCATAATGGCATCAAACGGGCTACGGTTAGACCATCCTTGCCAGCCATCGCCATATTTGAATGACACATTATGTAGATCGAGCCGTTTTAATCTTTGCCGAGCTTGAATTTGTAAGCCTTTAATACGCTCTATCGTACAAAGCTCTGGCACTAACTGGGCTAATATGGCGGCTTGATAACCCGACCCCGTTCCGACTTCTAGCACCTTTTTTGGCATATTACTGAGTAATAGTTCGGTCATTCTGGCAACGATATAAGGCTGAGAAATCGTTTGACCTTGACCAATTGGCAAGGCGGTATTTTCGTAGGCTTTATGGGCTAACGCATTATCGAGAAACATTTCACGCGGGGTTTGCGATATCGCCTTTAACACGGCTTGATTACGGATCCCCGCATCAGAAAGCTTTTTAGCGAGATTCACCGCCGATGTTAAGGCAACTCGAGTCATATTTTATCTACCCAATTCTGCAATACCGATAATTGTCTGTAGGCTGTGAGATCAACCGTCAAAGGGGTAATTGACACATACCCATTGGCAACTGCATGAAAATCTGTCCCTTCGGTAGCATCTTGTTCAAGACCTGGTGGGCCGAGCCAAAAAATCTCTCGCCCCGCAGGATCTTTTGTCCGCACTATGCCTTCAGCTTTATGCCTTGCGCCAAGCCGAGTCACTCTAATCCCTTTAATCTCATCAAGCGGTAAATCTGGTACATTGATATTTAAAATTTGATCGCTCGCTAATGGGTGTAATAAAAGTCCCTGCACGATGCGCCGTGCATAAACAGCCGCAGATTGATAATGCTTAAACTCTCGGCCATTGAGAGAAATAGCCACTGCTGGAAAGCCTAAAAATCGCCCTTCCATTGCCGCAGCGACGGTCCCAGAATACAAGGTATCATCACCCATATTTGCACCGGCATTAATGCCAGAAACGACCATATCGGGTTCACCATCACAGAGCTCGCGGATAGCTAAGTGAACACAATCTGTCGGCGTACCATGTACAGAAATATAACCATTATCTAACCTATTAATTCTTAATGGATTAGTCAAGGTTAGTGAGTTACTGGCCCCCGAACAATTACGATCAGGCGCGACTGTCATCACGTTGGCTATTTCAACGAGTGCTTCTGTTAAGGCTTTGATGCCAGGTGCATTGACACCATCATCATTACTAACAAGAATGCGGATCATGATGCAGCGTCATCACTACCGTTAACAGCGTTAGCCTCTGACGTAACTGTTGCTTGCCACTGCTGCTCTTTTACATCCTGATAATTAACCAGTTCCCTAAGTAAAGATGTCGCAAAGCTACCCGCTGGTAAAATAAACTCTAACACTAAACTATCTTCTGTTATTTCGTATTTAAGCCCTTGAGGCTCAAGCAGTAATGGACGACGTTCCTGCTCCAATCCTGCATGTTCCAAACCATAGCAGTCATCGCTAAGCTCACTCATCGCTAAGGTTTCCATCGCCGCGGCTTCGCCTTGAGGCAACATCATGCCACGACCCCACAAAGGTGCTGATAGTTGAATATCTTTTTCAATCAGACGTTTCAACACCACCAGATCCCATTCGGGTGTCACGAAGAAACTTTTGCTACCCGCCAACATCACACAATCACCCGCTAAAGGTTTAGTACCATGGTTGGCTAAGCGGTATGACACGACGGTATTAAACAAGTTTGAGCGCACAGCAGATAAATACATGCTGCGTTTGTTTCTGTCTTTCACTTTTTTACCCGCCAACATTTGGCGTCCCATGACGAGATTTTTACCATCATGGCCAAAACGCTGCTCACCAAAATAATTGGGGACACCGATTTGACTCACTTTCTCAATCCGGCTAATGATATCTTCAGCGTGAGTGACATTACGCAAAGTCAAAATAAAGCGATTACCCAGTAGTGCACCGATGCGTAATTTTTTGCTATGGCGGCTACTAGAGAGAAGCGTTAATCGTTCACTGTTAAGTTCTGCCCAAGCGGGAGTTTCTTTACCCGGAATGCGTACACCAAACCATTGTTCAGTAATGGCATTTTTATCTTTCTGGCCCGCATAGGTCACTTCCTTTGGATGCACCTTTGCAAACTTGGCAATCATTTCTGCCACTTGAACCGTATTCAGCCCGTCTTTACGGATATGTAAGAGATGATGCTCCCCTTCTCCTGTTGGGCTAAAGGGCAAAATCTCTTTCACGATAAAATCGCTATTTTGAGTACGTAAATCGGCAGTGCCGAGTGGTTTGCCATATAAGTAATGCAGTTCGCTCATGGGACTTATCTATCTCGTTAATTAATCTTGTTTACGGCTCATCAACACAACTGCTTCTACCGCAATGCCTTCTTTACGTCCTGTAAAACCTAACTTTTCAGTAGTGGTGGCTTTGACGTTAATATCATCCAATTCGGCCATTAAATCGGTGGCAAGCACTTGGCGCATAGCTTCAATATGGGGTGCAATTTTGGGCGCTTGGGCAATAATAGTGACATCAACATTACCTAGTTCAAAACCCCTTTGCTTTGCCAAATCATAGCAATGACGCAATAATACGCGGCTATCAGCGCCTTTATAGGCGGTATCCGTATCGGGAAAATGTTTGCCTATATCTCCGAGAGCCATCGCTCCCAGAATGGCATCAGACACTGCATGCAACACCACATCACCATCGGAATGTGCGACGAGCCCAGTCTCATAGGGTACTTCAACACCACACAATATTAAGGGCCGATCTTCGCCAAATTTGTGAACATCGAAACCATGACCGATACGGATTTTCATTTATTATTTCCTAACTTACTTTAGTAACATGCTAGATAAACTATTTTGCCACGCGCATTAAAAAGAGTTCAGCCAGCTCCAGATCATCGGGATGTGTGACTTTGATATTGTCGGCACGGCCAGAAACCAGCCCCGGTGATATCCCTGCCCATTCCATGGCTGAGGCTTCATCCGTAACCGTTACACCAGCTAGGATTGCCGCTTGAAGATGCATTTTCAACTCAGATGTTGGAAATAATTGCGGCGTCAACGCATGCCATAAATTATCGCGGCAAACAGTTGCATTTATTTCCCCTTTTTGATTAGCACGCTTCATCGTATCACGCACTGGCATTGCCAATATCGCCCCATGGGGGAAATCGGCACGTGACACAAGTAATTTATCGATATCAGCCAAGGTTAAACAGGGCCTTGCTGCGTCATGTACCAAGGCCCAACTATCTTCAGGCGCTTTCATCAACGCCGCCAACACTGAATCAGCACGCTCACCGCCACCAAGCACTGTGATAAGTTTTGGATGCTGCGCTTGTGGTAATGCGTAAAAAAATGAGTCATTAGGATGTAGTGCAATAATCACTTGGGTGATTTGTTGATGCGACAATAGTGTATCTAACGTATGGGCAAGAATACTTTGACCTAATACCTCAAGATATTGCTTGGGTTTATCGGCCCCCATGCGGCTACCAATTCCTGCTGCGGGCACGATCGCGACAACGCTTTGGGGATCTGGATTTGCTTTCATCATTTGATGCTGATGTTCGAGATTGGGTCGCTCTTCTAATGCGATATCCATACGCATTAACTCCGTCACTGAGAAGGACTCGATACTGAGCGTTCACCACCCACCACACGGTAGAAAGTTTCACCTTCTTTTACCATACCGAGCTCGTTACGCGCGCGTTCTTCAATGGCCTCAGTACCGCTTTTAAGGTCGATAATTTCTTCTTTCAGCACTTGGTTACGCTCATTGAGTTTATCGTTACCTTCTTGCTGAACCGCAATATGTTTTTGCAAGACAAAGTATTCGGGCAGACTGTTGCTTCCCGACCATAGCCGATATTGCAATAAACCGAGTAGCACTATGAGTGCAATGACAAAAAATTTCATGGAGGAATTAGCGTCAGTATCTTGGATTAATAAAATATACCGCAGATAGTACAACAAAAAAGGCCACCAAGTGGTGGCCTTTTTGCATCAAACGTTAAATTACGCCTGACCTTTGATCTCTTTCAAACCACGGTATGGGGCTTTTTCACCTAATTGCTCTTCGATGCGCAGCAATTGGTTGTATTTAGCCACACGGTCAGAACGACACAGTGAGCCCGTTTTGATTTGACCTGCCGCTGTACCCACAGCTAAATCGGCGATGGTCGCGTCTTCAGTTTCACCACTACGGTGTGAAATCACTGCGGTATAACCTGCTTCTTTCGCCATACGAATGGCCGCTAAAGTCTCTGTCAATGAACCAATTTGGTTAAACTTGATAAGGATTGAGTTAGCAATGCCGTTTTCGATACCGCGGGTTAAGATTTTAGTGTTGGTTACGAATAAATCGTCGCCCACTAATTGGATCTTGTCGCCCATAATTTGAGTTTGGTAAGCCCAACCATCCCAATCTGATTCGTCTAAGCCGTCTTCGATAGACACGATTGGATATTGATCTGCCAATGATTTTAAGAAATCAGAGAAACCGTTCGAGTCAAAGACTTTACCTTCGCCCGCTAAATCGTATTTACCATCTTTATAGAATTCAGAGGCGGCGCAGTCTAATGCCAGAGTCACATCGGTACCTAACTTGTAGCCCGCCAGTTCAACCGCTTCTTTAATCACAGCTAACGCATCAGCGTTTGACGCTAAGTTAGGTGCAAAACCACCTTCGTCACCCACAGAAGTGCTTAGGCCTTTGTCGTGTAATACTTTTTTTAACGTATGGAAAATTTCAGCGCCCATACGCAGTGCTTCACGGAAGGTTTTTGCGCCAACAGGTTGCACCATGAATTCTTGGATATCAACGTTGTTATCCGCGTGCTCGCCACCGTTTAAGATGTTCATCATAGGCACAGGCATAGAATATTGGCCAGGGGTGCCGTTTAATTCAGCGATATGTGCGTATAAAGGAATACCTTTAGATGCTGCTGCTGCTTTGGCTGCCGCTAAAGACACAGCCAGAATAGCGTTTGCGCCTAACTTGTCTTTGTTTTCAGTGCCGTCTAAGTCGATCATGATTTGATCAAGCTCAGCTTGTGCAGTGGCATCTTTGCCTAGTAACGCAGTGCGGATGACACCGTTGACGTTGGCAACGGCGGTTAACACGCCCTTGCCTAAATAACGGCTCTTATCGCCATCACGTAATTCTAACGCTTCGCGGCTACCGGTTGATGCGCCAGATGGCGCTGCCGCCATACCCACAAAACCACCTTCTAAATGCACTTCGGCTTCAACTGTTGGGTTACCACGAGAATCCATAATCTCGCGACCAATCACGTTAATAATCTTAGCCATATTACCCTCGATTTAAGTTTAAAAATAAAAGAAAAAACCAATACCTATGGGAATAAACAGATGCAAATATCGGCAAAAACGTCGTTTATTGTTCCATCTATCGGTGTGTCATTTATACACATGGGTACGAGTTCTTTTCATATCAAAGCGGCTTGAGTGTAACAAAAGGCCAGTCCCACTGTCGCGGTTCTGGCCTTAAATATTGTTACTTCAGATCACGTTTTTGGTGTGCGCTCGCTGCGGCAATAAAGCCTTCGAACAATGGATGACCATCGCGTGGCGTTGAGGTGAACTCAGGGTGGAATTGACCCGCAACAAACCATGGGTGATCTTTTAATTCGATCATTTCTACCAACTTGCGATCGGAAGATAAACCACTGAACACCATGCCAGCTTGCTCTAAGCGTTCTCTGTACTTGTTGTTCACTTCGTAACGGTGACGATGGCGTTCGATACAGCTATTGCCTTTGTAGGCTTGTGCCGCTTTAGAGCCTTCAAGTAAATGGCACAATTGTGCGCCTAAACGCATAGTGCCACCTAAATCAGAAGCCTCATGGCGTTGCTCAACATTACCTTCCTCATCAACCCATTCAGTGATTAAACCTACTACTGGGAATGGCGTTTCTTTATTGAATTCCGTTGAATGAGCATCAGTCATACCAGCAACATTACGGGCAAACTCAATCAGAGCAACTTGCATACCTAAACAAATACCGAAATAAGGTAGTTTGTTTTCACGGGCAAATTTTGCCGCCAGTATCTTACCTTCAACACCACGCTCGCCGAAGCCACCTGGTACTAAGATACCGTCTAAGCCCTGTAGGACTTCATCGCCTTTAGCTTCTACGGTTTGTGAATCAATATACTTGATGGTCACAGATACGCGGTTTTTAAGGCCTGCATGTTTTAATGCTTCGTTGACTGACTTATAGGCATCTGGCAGTTCAATGTATTTACCCACCATACCAATCACGACTTCGCCGTTTGGATTAGCTTCTTGGTAAATCACATTTTCCCACTCAGATAAGTCAGCTTCACGGCATTCTAAACCGAAACGCTTAACCACTAAGTCATCCAAACCTTGTGAACGCAGCAGTGCTGGGATTTTATAAATACTATCAACATCTTTTAATGAAATAACCGCACGCTCTTCAACATTACAGAATAGCGAAATCTTCGCGCGCTCGTTTGCTGGAATTGCGCGATCGCCACGGCAAATCAACACATCGGGTGCAATACCAATAGAACGCAACTCTTTTACTGAGTGTTGAGTTGGCTTAGTTTTCACTTCGCCAGCCGCACCTAAGAAAGGCACTAAGGTTAAATGCATGAACAGAGTACGATCGCGGCCAAGCTCAACGCCGAGCTGACGGATAGACTCAAGGAACGGCAAGGACTCGATATCACCCACAGTACCGCCGATTTCGACGATAGCCACATCATGGCCTTCGCCACCTGCTAATACTTTTTCTTTAATCGCATTAGTGATATGTGGAATAACCTGAATGGTTGCGCCCAAATAATCGCCACGACGTTCTTTACGTAGTACTTCTTCGTAAATACGACCGGTAGTGAAGTTGTTACGACGATTCATCTTAGTACGGATAAAACGCTCGTAGTGACCCAAGTCGAGATCTGTTTCTGCACCGTCTTCAGTAACAAATACTTCGCCATGTTGGGTTGGGCTCATGGTACCCGGATCAACGTTAATGTAAGGGTCCAGTTTCATGATGGTTACATTGAGACCGCGGGCCTCTAAAATTGCAGCTAATGATGCTGCTGCAATGCCTTTACCTAGTGATGAAACAACGCCACCAGTAACGAAGATATACCTTGTAGTCATGCTGAACCTGAGAAAATGAGTTTGAAAATACGTGCTTGTAAGAAAGCACTAGGACGGGGCAGTAGTATACCAAAGGCGGCGCGATTCGACAAACACCAATCGGGATAATTTGCCGTTTATCTCGTCTCCATCGCTTTTACTTGGTCCCAATAGGCATCGAGCTCCATTAATGTATGCTCTTCCATGCTTTTACCGCTGTCACTGGCCAACTGTTCAACGCCGCGAAAACGGCGTTCAAATTTAAGATTGGCTTGGCGCAACGCTTGTTCAGGATCGACCTTAAGATGTCGAGCTAAATTCACTACGGCAAACAGCAAATCGCCCATTTCGGACTGCACTTTAGCTTGGTCTTGCTCGTCTTGATTCACTTCATGCAAGACTTCATCGATTTCTTCATGGATTTTAGCGACCACGGGCTCAAGCTCGGCCCAATCAAACCCGACTCGCGCCACCCTTTGCTGAATTTTGATTGAACGTGACAGCGCGGGTTGTGAGCGAGGAATATTGTCTAGCGCTGAAACAATAATATCGGCTTGGGTTTCACCCGCCACTTGCTGTGCCTTTTGTTCACGTTCACTCGCCTTAATCGCCTCCCAATTGGCTTTCATCGCTTTGGCGCTATCGCCAATTTGTACATTTTGCTCACCAAACACATGGGGATGACGACGGGTTAACTTGTCGCTGATTTTCTCAATCACGCTCGAAAAATCAAATAACCCCTGCTCTTTGCCGAGCTGACAATAGAATACGATTTGAAATAACAAATCCCCGAGTTCATCGGGTAACTCATCCCAGGCTAAACGTTCTATGGTATCGGCAACTTCATAGGCCTCCTCTAAGGTAAAAGGCACTATGGTTTGAAAGGTTTGCGCTTTATCCCAAGGGCAACCCGTGTGCGGATCACGCAGTTTTTCCATTATCTTAAGTAGCGGCTCTACATCTGTTATAGACAGTTCCGTTGTAGATGGTTCCGTTGTAGAAGTTTCAGTCATAGAAGGTTCAGTAGTAGAAAATGAGGTTAATGGCGCCGTGTGGGAAGTCATGCAGATGTCCTTTAAAGATAAATACTGCAACGGGCGAATATTGAGAAAGAACAAAAAATACGCCTCAGCAGTGCTTATTAGCGAAAGGCTATAATAAAGCGATGATGATAAGCTAGGTAAAATAAAAGCGCTATTTTGATGCTGAGATCAGATTTTAGTGCCGTATTTCAACTAAGACTTATTTTAACGAAAGAGCGTTCGCTCCATTTCGTAATTCACTCATCTCGTGAGCAATAAATTGACAACCTTGTTACCCTGCAAATTCTCATCTATGTCCTGCATACAAGTATTTAGCGCAAGCCATCTTAAATGATAAGATACGCAGCAATACTTCAATGAAGCTAAAACTCACCGAGTGAAGACCTGACAATTTCGGCCAAACTATTACATGTGATGAATACACATGAGGAGCGCCGCGTGATGAATGCGGTTATTCGATCTATTTATTTGATTATACTAGGCGTTTCTCTATTCTATCGTCCTATATTAGGGCGTACGCCTCTATAGATTTCAGCATTACTGGAGACAAAACTCATGACAAACGTGAATGTGGATGTCACGCCGTTAACGACTAAGCCATCCCAAGATGGTTTTTATATGCCCGCCGAATGGGCTGCGCAGCAAGCGGTGTGGATGATTTGGCCCTATCGTCCTGATAACTGGCGCGCAGCTGGTGCCTATGCTCAGGCGACCTTTGCCAAGGTGGCCGATGCCATTGGCGCGGCAACTCCAGTGTATATGGGTGTCCCTAAAGCCTTTTTAGCCGAAGCTAAAGCGGTAATGCCATCCCACGTCACTTTGGTTGAAATGGACAGTAACGATTGCTGGGCTCGCGACACTGGGCCAACAGTAGTTGTAAATGCTCATGGCGAATGCCGCGGTGTTGACTGGGGTTTTAATGCTTGGGGCGGCCATAACGGTGGTTTGTACTTCCCATGGGATAAGGACGAGCAAGTCGCACAGCAAATGCTTGCGCAGCATGGTTTTGCCCGTTACAGCGCGCCGCTGATCCTCGAAGGTGGCTCCATCCATGTCGATGGTGAAGGCACCTGTATGACGAGTGCCGAATGTTTGCTCAACGCCAACCGTAACCCTGAACTGACAAAAGAACAGATTGAAGACTTACTGCGTGACTATTTGAATGTTAAGCAGTTTATCTGGTTACAAGATGGCGTTTATATGGATGAGACCGATGGCCATATCGACAATATGTGCTGTTTTGCCCGCCCTGGTGAAGTCATTCTGCACTGGACCGATGATGAAACTGATCCACAATATCCACGTTCAAAAGCCGCGTTAGAGGTGTTGCAAAATACCGTGGATGCCAAAGGCCGTAAGTTAAAAATCCATCTGTTGCCACAACCGGGGCCGCTGTATTGCAGCGAAGAAGAATCAAAAGGTGTGACCGAAGGCACTGGCGTGCCACGCACGGCGGGTGAGCGTTTAGCAGGTTCTTATGTGAACTTTTTAATCACCAATAATCGCATCGTGTTCCCGCTGCTTGACCCTGCAACCGATGATATCGCCGCCCAAAAACTGCAGGAAATCTTCCCAGAGCATGAGATTGTGGGTGTGCCAGCCCGTGAGATTTTATTAGGTGGCGGCAATATCCATTGTATTACTCAGCAAATCCCTGCTGGAAAGTAACCCAAGGAGAACAGCATGACGATTAATGTCACTGTTATTGCACCACAATTGGCTTTCTGCGGGAGGGCGTAAGATGTTTGAAGTCACTGAAGTTTCTATTGCCGAGCTGCGTGCAGCGCTCGAATCTGGCCGCACCACCGCAGTTGAGTTGGTTAAGTCGTATCTCGCGCGGGTTGAGGCCTATGACGGCCCTGCGACAAAGACTAAGCTCAATGCGTTAGTGGTACATAATCCCGATGCGCTGAAAGAAGCCGAAGCCTCAGATGCGCGCCGCGCCCGTGGTGAAACCTTAAGCCCACTTGAGGGTATTCCGTATACCGCCAAGGATAGCTATTTGGTGAATGGGCTGACGGCGGCGTCTGGCAGCCCAGCCTTTAAAGATTTAGTGGCCCAGTACGATGCCTTTGCCGTTGAGCGCCTACGCGCCGCGGGTGCCATTTGCTTAGGCAAAACCAATATACCCCCCATGGCCAATGGCGGTATGCAGCGTGGTCACTATGGCCGCGCTGAAAGCCCATACAATGCTGAGTATCTTACTGCACCATTCGCTTCGGGCTCTTCCAATGGAGCGGGCACAGGTACGGCGGCAAGTTACTCGGCTTTCGGTCTTGCAGAAGAAACGTGGTCAAGTGGCCGTGGCCCTGCGTCCAATAATGGTTTATGCGCCTATACGCCGTCTCGCGGCGTGATTTCCGTGCGTGGCAACTGGCCGTTAACCCCGACCATGGATGTTGTCGTGCCTTATACTCGCACAATGGCGGATATGCTCGAAGTGTTGGATGTGATTGTGGCCGATGACCCCATTACTCGTGGCGATCTCTGGCGTCTGCAACCTTGGGTCCAAATCCCTAAAGCCTCCACAATTCGCCCAGAATCTTATCTGGCGCTGGCGGCTAGCGCCGATACGCTCAAAGGTAAGCGTTTTGGGGTGCCGCGCATGTACATCAATAAAGATGAATTGGCGGGTACCAGCGAAAATCCGGGTATTGGCGGCCCAACTGGTCAACGGATTCATACCCGCCAATCGGTTATCGATTTGTGGGAAGCGGCGCGTAGAGCCTTAGAAGCCGCTGGCGCCGAAGTGATTGAAGTCGATTTTCCGCTGGTTTCCAATTGTGAAGGTGACCGCCCGGGTGCGCCGACGGTGTTTAACCGCGGTATCGTTACGCCCCAATTCCTCCATGATGAATTATGGGAACTCTCAGGTTGGGCGTTCGATGAATTCCTGCGTGCTAACAATGACCCTAAACTCAACAAGCTTGAAGATGTGGTTGGGCATTTGATATTCCCTCATGATCTTGGCACCTTGCCTAACCGTGAAGGAGACTTAGCGGCAGGCATGGAAGAGTATGTCAACATGGCCAAGCGTGGCCTTAAATCCTTCGACCAGATCGACAGCATTCCCGATGGTCTGCGTGGCTTAGAGAAGACGCGTAAGCTGGATCTCGAAGACTGGATGGACGGGCTAAAGCTTGATGCCGTGCTGTTCCCAACCGTGGCCGATGTGGGCCCCGCCGATGCCCATGTGAATCCGGCTTCTGCCGATATCGCATGGAGTAACGGGGTTTGGGTAGCAAACGGAAACCTTGCGATTCGTCACTTAGGCGTACCAACTGTGACTGTACCTATGGGCGTGATGGCCGATATTGGTATGCCAGTTGGTTTGACCTTCGCAGGCCGCGCCTATGACGATAACAACCTGCTTAAATTTGCAGGTGCATTTGAGTCAACAGGTGACAGGCGCATGATTCCGCCGCGCACACCAAAGCTTGGCCAATAAGCGCTAAGACAATGCATAAGCCCAAGCACTAAATGTATGAGCTTAAAAATGAAAACGGGATTTGCACCAGAATGCCAATCCCGTTTTTTTAATACCGACGTCAATACCTTTTCAACAAAGCTAGACTCATGCTGCTATAAAACATGCTGCTGTAAAACAGACAGCAACACTTAACGCGTCTTATCTTAATGCCAAGAGTTCTTTTCTGACGATCTCTGCGCCTGCACTTAAGGCATTGAGTTTACCTCTTGCGACTTGATGCGATAAGGGCGTCATGCCGCAGTTGGTGCAAGGATAGAGCTTGTCGGCATCGACAAATTTAAGGGCTTTTCGTAGGGTGTCAGCCACTTCCTCAGCGGTTTCAATGGTGTCGGTGGCAACATCAATCGCACCGACCATGACTTTTTTACCGCGAATGAGTTCAAGTAGTTCCATTGGCACATGGGAGTTGTGACATTCTAGCGAGATAATATCGATATTAGACTTTTGCAGTTTAGGAAACGCTTCTTCATATTGGCGCCACTCTGAGCCCAAGGTTTTTTTCCACTCTGTATTGGCTTTGATGCCGTAACCATAACAAATATGCACCGCCGTTTCGCATTTAAGCCCTTCAATGGCTCTTTCTAAACACGCAATACCCCAATCGTTTACCTCATCAAAAAACACATTAAAGGCAGGCTCATCAAATTGGATAATATCAACACCCGCCGCTTCTAATTCTTTGGCTTCCTCATTAAGAATTTTGGCAAATTCCCACGCGAGCTTTTCGCGACTTTTATAATGGTCATCATAAAGCGTATCTATCATGGTCATAGGGCCAGGCAGCGCCCATTTAATCCGTTGCGTGGTTTGCTTGCGTAAAAATTTGGCATCCTCAACAAACACCGACTTTTGGCGGCTCACTGGGCCGACAACCGTGGGCACGCTCGCATCATAGCGATCACGAATTTTAACGATTTTACGTTTTGAAAAATCAACGCCGTTGAGGTGTTCAATAAAGGTAGTGACAAAATGCTGCCGCGTTTGCTCACCATCACTGACAATATCAATCCCTGCTAGCTGTTGATCCTGTAATGACAAACGCAGTGCATCGTGTTTACCGGTAATTAATTCCTCTCCTTGCAATTTCCATGGAGACCAAAGTGTTTCAGGCTCTGCAAGCCATAAAGGTTTAGGCAAACTGCCCGCAGTTGAAGTCGGTAACAGTGTCTGGTTAAGCGATGTTTTATTAAGTCGTGTTGTCATAATAATGATGCCGTATTGGATTAATTAATGAGCGTGACAATTAGGCGCAGAGCGACTAAAGATAATTAGCAGACCATTGTTCAAAAAACGTTTGATAGGGTTTGATAAAGTGCTCCGCTGCAAATTTGCCTTGCTCATTCGCCAATTGGCTACGTTCTGCTCGGTCATAAACAATTTGAGTCAGTGAATGATCCAAGTTTTTCAAATTAGGTTGATAGCATTTCCCTGCAACGGCATTGGCGTTATAAATCTCTGGCCGATAGATTTTTTGAAAGGTGCCCATAGTGCTGATGGTGCTTATCAACTCAAGATGGGTGTAATCATTCAGTAAATCACCAAAGAAATAAAAAGCTAAAGGCGCCACACTATTTGGCGGCATAAAATAGCGCACCTGTAAGCCCATTTTTTTGAAATATTGCTCAGTTAAAGACGACTCATTTGGCTGATATTCAACCCCTAATACTGGATGCTGATTCTCAATTCTATGGTAGGTTTTATTATCCGACACACTGAGGCAGATAACCGGTGGCTTATTAAAATTCTGTTTGTAAGCATCAGAATTAACAAAAGACTGAAATAGCTTGCCATGTAGTCCACCAAAATCATCTGGAATACTAAATTTGGCTTGGCCCTTATTATGTTCTGCCAGTAATACGCTAAAGTCATAATCGCGTACGTAAGATGAAAAATTATTACCTACAATGCCTTCAATACGTTTATTGGTTTTATGATCAACAATATTGGTTTTCAATACTTCAATCGATGGGAAGGTTTGACCACTGCCGTCAATATCCAAATTAACGGAGATAATTTCAAGTTCGACAGAATAACGATCGCCTTTAGGGTTATCCCAATGCGCTAAGGCATTAAAACTATTATCAATCATCTTTAACGCGTTGCGTAAGTTCGCTTGGCGATGACTGCCTCTGGCCAAATTAGCAAAGTTGGTCGTGATACGCGTCTTGTCTGAGGGATGATAATTTTCATCAAGACAAATGCTGTTAATCGTAAATGTAAAATGCTTATTCATAGTGTTCCAGTATCCCATTGTCTGATTTCAAACCTGAGTTTATGCCCTGCGCTTCTAGCTTCTCGACCCGACTCTGATAGACATTATTCGTGTTCTGTCTGAGGTTCTATTTAACTTAAGTGCCGATGACTTAAGTCCTGATGGCTCAGCTAGTGTGCAACTTCAAGCTTGTCTAATATTTCGCTTGGAGTCATTTATACGTGGTTCAGCACATGAACAAAAACGGTTTTATTTCACATACAACATGAGCCATATTCATGATCAATTAGCATGGCTTTGTGGATTAACCTGAACTTGGGATAGGGAAAAGCAGGAAAGCAGTGACAGTCATATATTTATCTATTTTCGAGTTCGCCCTCCCTAGAACCAGTTCGTAATATTGCCGCTTGCACACTTGCCCATAGTGTATTTCGAGACCGAAAGATAGCTTCGTGAGTGTTCACTACTTGACCTAAAATTAGTAATGATACAAAGTGCCCGTAAATGAACTACACACATTAAGCCTGAGCGGCCGCAAATTTTGCCTCGTTTTAGTCTCACATTTTAAAGTTATGAGTATAGGTAGCTATGATTAATCTTATAATTATGATGTTCATTTTTACTATGATTTCTGCGCTGATTGTAGAAATTCATTGTCGTATCCAAATGAAAATCATTGCAAATGAAAAAAACGCATTTAGTTTAGTTATGCACTATTTCCTTACAATTCCTCTTGCATTGTTCGCAGTGTTTTTTATGCAGAAGTTATGGGATACCACTTATTTTCTCGAATTTTCTGAACTTAAAAAGGCAATAGTCGAACTCGGCTGTGTAATTATTTTCATATTGCCATCAATTTACATTGTATCAGTTCGGTATTCTGGACTAGTTGATAAAATGGAACGTTGGCGTAAAAACTAAGCCTACCAAAGTCGCTCAGTGTGTTTGATGAATTACCTTTTATAGATCTTGCTGGACTATAGCTAGGAAGTTGAGACTAAAGAACATAGACACCCAACCTTAAATAGCGATCACCCCAATCACTACCCATTCGTATAATGGGCAGTAGTTAGCATGTCTGAAATACACCATGTCTTAATGAATTAGCTCGTTTTTTCCTCAGATGCAGTCCTGCTACTTTTGGTAACTCTCATTCAAACCATTTTAGCCAGAGCAGGTTGTAGGCAAACCGAAAGTACATTAGGTTGTTAATTTAAAATGGGTGGCCTGATCTACTAATACAGTTAGATAATAGGTTTGGAAAATGCGCATTTTTGCGGATAGTGTATTTAATAAAAATCTGATAAGTTCTTTTATTACAAGTAATTAAACTGTGCGTGTTTTTACTGGTCTAATGAGGTAAACGCGCATGCACAATAATAAAATGTTGAAACTAATAAATTTCGGAGTTTGAAAACAATGTCAGAAAGAAAACCTATTCCTAAAAGTGTGAAAAAGGTACTTCGTTCTGAGGTCGGATTTGGCTGTCCTGTTAAAGGGTGTGGTAACCCTTACCTCGAATACCACCATTTTGACCCTCCGGTTAGTGTCAAACCTCATAACGAACCAGAAGGCATGATTGCACTATGTGCTCAACATCATAAAAAAGCGGATGGTGGGGCATATACCACAGAACAACTGCATGAGCTTAAGAAAGACAAAGCAAATGCAAAGTTAGTTAAAGGTAGTTTAGATTGGTTGCGTAAAGACTTGCTGGCCGTAGTAGGAGGTAATTTCTACTATGAAACCCCAAGAATAATAACAATTGATAACATCGATTTAGTTTCTTTGGTACGTGATCAAGATGGGTATCTTCGATTAAACATCAATATGCTAAGTTTGGAGTCAGATGAACGTATAATTATCGAGGAAAACTCGTGGGAAAATATCGGATCACCTCTCGATTTACGGAGTCCTCCTCAAGGTAAAGAGCTTGAGGTGAGTTACCATAATGGTGACTATCTATATTTACGATTTATAGAGCTTGAATCATTTGAGCAAGCGCAACAGCGATATGGGACCGATGTATTTAAGGGTATAACTTTTCCGATCACAGCTGTTGAAGTCAATATGACAATTGCTGGTACTCGCATAGAACTCACCCCTATAAGTTCTCAGTTAGGTGGTATTCAGATGACAGGTTGCTTATCGTCACACTGTGGTGGTGGTGTAGTAATTCAAAATAGTGGAATACAGTGGAAACAAAATCTTGTATGGAAACGTAAAACACTAGTGGAACAGACAGAGTATCCGAATGTTGTAAAAGTAAACTTTGGTAGGTGACAAACGTTTTTATAACAAACACTTCAAGCGGGCGTTAGCTGTACGGTAATATAAATGGGTAGTCATAACCAAAAGGTGACGCTTACCTTTAACGCGGCTGAATTTAATTTCATTTTTGATTTTAAATTAGCAAATAAATCACAATTTAAAAAATAATTGTTAATCAAACACGATTTAATGGATAAGCGTAAAAATGTTAAAAGAGTAAATGTAGAGCTAACCTTAGGAGAGACAAATTCTTTATTAGTTAATCTCTCTAGATAATCAGGGGAAGCCAATATATCTGTCGATAATCAGTATTTACTTGACTCATTTTTTGGTAAGTTAGGTAACAAATATAATGAAAGCATGCACGTTTAATTTACAGCTAGCAAGAAATTTAAGCCAAATTAAAACAGTAAGTTAGACCACTATTCGTTCCATGTTACAACCAACCATTTTAGTTTGCTTAATGTAGCATTAAGCTCTTTCCAAAATACCGAGACAACGATGGACCAAAAATTATTACAAGCTATAAACGCTGGCTTCTATAACGCGAAGGAAAAATTCCACAAACAGGAAACAATATCCAATCAACTAATATCAACAATTTTTGTTCATGAGGTTTCTAAGTCCATACACCAAACTATTTTTGATGCAGAGCACGCATTAAAAACCATAGGAGTGGATGATTATTTCGTAAAGAAACCTGGTGAATGGCTACTAGATTGCTGCATTGTAAAAACAAAAAACTCCTTCATACAAAAAATAGCATTTGCCTTAGAGTCAGAAAGTAATACAAGTAAAAAATCTTTTGACGAAGATTTTGCGAAAATCTTACACATCAACTCTGACGTAAAGCTATACCTTAACGGCCTAAACCAAACGACTACCGGAGGCATTAATAAATATATAGCAGGTCGTCTTGAATATGCGGAGTTAATATTAAAATCAAATACTTATGAAACTAATAATTTTTATTTAGGCTTTTGGCCATCACCAAAAAAAGAGAAGAAGGGACTTTATTCATTTTGGAAATGTTTTCATCAACACCAGCACCTTGATGCCATTCATCTTTATAAATACATCAATGGTAAATTCATGAAAATCACTCCATCCTGACACATATAAACCTTCACCTCGTATAAAACTGTAGTGGTTCAAATCGCTCTTTTCGCTCACTGGGGTAAAGCCCGCCCCTTAACCAAACGTTACCCATAGAAATTTTAATTCAAAACTCACTAATTTGAGCTAAAAGTCTAACTCGGAAATGTCCAAAAGTTTCTTATGTTCAATCGAATGACTTCACTCGAACCTAATCAGGTTGAACAATTTAGCAAAATACTCATGACTTAATTTTTGAACCTACTGGTTACGCTAATACGTGAAAGGTGAGCCATGGTGATTTGCGAGACGGCCGTCCGCCCCATGGACGGGGCGGTCGAGCATCCAAGGACGGACTTGCTGCGCGTCGGGGAGCAAATGCCATGGCAAACCATGTCTCAGAATGATGAAGAGCCTCCCTGCTGCCCCAATCCTTTATCTCTGCTTCTAGATAGCTTCTCTATATCTTCTATATTGCTAGTGATTTCAAGGCTATTCGCTTCGAAAGGCATTACGGAACTTAAAGCCGTCTTGCCTCGATCACGCTATCGACCTGAGATAACTTAGATAACACCCGCGATAGCCCATCGAGGTTATAAAGCTCCAGTTCCAACTCAATTGCGGCAGTCTGGTTTTTAGTATCCGATGAGGAGCTCATGGCCAATACATTGGATTTTTCGGCCGCCAGCACTGAGGTTAAATCCCGCAATAAGCCACTGCGATCGTGGGCTAATACCCGCAAACGCATCCGATACCCGCCGGAGTAATTTTCGCCCCAGACCACATCGACACCGCGCTCTGGGTGAACCCGCATTAACTCTTTAACTTGTTCACAATCAGCACGATGTACAGAAATGCCACGGCCCTTAGTGATAAAACCTAAGATCTCATCACCGGGAACTGGCTGACAACAACGGGCAATATGGTTAAGCAAGTTACCTACACCGTTGACTTCAACCTGACCACGGCCACTGGAGGTCGGCTTATGTTGGCCTTTCTTAACTAACTCTTCGACGGCATCTTCTTCTGACACTTCGTCGAGTCGCAGACGGCTTTGAATATGGTTAACCACTTGATGCAGACGCACATCACCGCCGCCAATGGCCGCCAGTAAGTCATCCATGCTCGCCATATTAAAGCGCTCGACCGCGATGGCGGCGTCTTTAATTTTAAGGCTCACCCGCGCCAGTTCTGACTCGAGCATTTCTTTGCCGGCGACAATATTCTTGTCTCTGTCCTGCTGCTTGAACCAATGCTGGATTTTCGAGCGCGCCCGCGCCGTACGGATATAACCTAAGTTAGGGTTAAGCCAGTCACGCTTGGGATTAGGCTGTTTCGAAGTGATGATTTCGATTCGCTCACCCGTTTCAACTTGATAGGTGAACGGCACAATACGGCCATCGACCTTAGCACCAATACATTTATGCCCTACTTGGGAGTGAATGTAATAGGCAAAGTCGAGCACGGTTGAGCCCAGTGGCAAGTCGACGACTTCACCGCTTGGGGTGAACACATAGACTCTATCTTCAAACACTTGGCTGCGCACTTCTTCAACCAAGTTGCCACTTTCGACCACGTCTTCCTGCCATTGCAGAATTTTACGCAGCCAGTTAATTTTTTCTTCGTAGCCGCTTTGCTTACCGGAATGATTGCCTTCTTTGTATTTCCAATGCGCAGCCACACCAAGCTCTGCATCTTCATGCATGTCTTGGGTACGAATTTGAATTTCAACGGTTTTGCCCTCTGGCCCCACCACTACGGTATGAATCGATTGATAACCGTTAGGTTTAGGGTTAGCGACATAGTCGTCAAATTCCCGCGGAATATGGTGCCAAAGCGTATGCACCACACCTAATGCGCCATAACAATCCTGCAAACGCTCAGTCACGATACGCACCGCGCGCACATCAAATAACTCATCAAATTTGAGGTGCTTACCCTTCATCTTGCGCCAAATACTGTAGATGTGTTTCGGTCTGCCGTAGACCTTTGCGCGGATATGATCTTCATCGAGTCGTTGTTGTAATTGGCTAACAAATTTTTCGATAAAAACTTCACGATCCAGTCGTTTGCCATCTAACTGCTTAGCGATTTCTTTATAGGTATCTGGATGCAGATAGCGGAAGGAAATATCTTCTAATTCCCACTTTAACTGACCAATCCCTAAACGGTTAGCCAGCGGCGCGTAAATATCGGCAATTTCACGGGCCAGCAGCACGCGAGTTTCTTCATCGGCATTTTTCACTGCCCGTAGCAAACACACACGCTCTGCCAGTTTAATCACGACCGCGCGCACATCTTCGACCATCGCCAGCAACATGCGGCGAATATTGTCGATTTGCGGCTCAGTTGAACGACTATTAGGGTTGATTTTCAAGGCGCCGATGGCGTTCATGGTCACAACACTCGCGACTAAACGCGCCAGCGGCTCACCAAATTTTTCTTTGATAGCCTCTTCAGTCAATAACCCAGCATCGAACACCACAAAAAGAATCGCCGCTTGCAGGGTTTCAATGTCCATGTTTAGCGGTGCGAGGATTTCGATCATCTCTCGGGCACGTTCGAGCAGTTCTCTCTTCGCCGCAGGACTCTTGGCAGGTAAGGCATCAACCTGCCCTATCAAGGAGAGCAGCATCTGCGCCTCATCTGCCTGACTGACATAACGAGCCACCCAATCGTCTAGATTAAAATCGGGATCGTTAAAGTGTGCTTCGCGAACAGAGACCATCTAATTTGTTTCCTTATCCGTGCTCAGAGAGAAAGTGGGCACCACTTCGGCTCTCCTATCTTCAGCATTGGCGCGAACTTGTCAAACCTAACTGACCAAATATTCACATTTTTTACGTTATTCAAACGCTTTGCTTACTTTGTTAGCGCAAATTACTTGGTTAATTCAAACAGTGCCATGGCTTCAATATGGTGTGTTTGTGGGAACATGTCGATAAGTCCCAATCGCTGTAATCGGTAACCGCGCTCTAATAGTACAGCACTGTCACGGGCTAAGCTGGCAGGATTACAAGACACATACACAACTTTACGCGGCTTCATTTTCTTTAGCCATTGCAAGCTTTCAAATGCCCCCGCACGAGCAGGATCGAGCAGTAATTTATCAATCTTGCCCATCCAAGGCTCAAGGGATAAATCTGCACTTAAATCGCCATGATAAAAGGTGATTTTATCCAGATTGTTAGCTTTGGCGTTCACCCGCGCTTGGCTTACCATTTCGGCAACCCCTTCGACGCCTATCACCTCCGCGCCCATTTTGGCTAAGGGCAAACTGAAGTTCCCCATACCACAGAACAAATCCAAAATGCGCTCATCTGAAGCAGGCGCTAACCAATCCATCGCTTGAGCGACCATGGCCTTGTTAATTTGGCCATTGACCTGCACAAAGTTACCGGGGGTGAAACTTAAACTCACCGCATCCGACTGCGCATTTTCATCTAACAGTTGATAAACTGGTAACACTAACTCGACGCCGACGCCTTGGAATTGGCCTTCGTTATCCTGCAGACAAATATGGATCTGATGCAGCTCGGCAAATGCTGACAGCTTAGCGAGATCCTTATCGTTTAACGCCTTAGTGATCCGCAGCACGGCGAAGTGACCATTATCGGCGGCAATCAACTCAAGGTGGCCTAAGCTGGCTTTAGCCGACAATTGATTTAGCAACTTAGCAAAGGGCACGATCAAGTCCGATAACGGCTTAGCTAATACTTGGCATTGGCTAATAGGCACCACATTACTGCTGCTCGCCGCGCGAAAGCCTAAACTTAAGTGCTTGGTATTTTTATCAAATAAGGTTGCAAGACGGGCGCGGCGGCGATAATACCAGCCTTCACCCGTTAATGCAGGTGATAAAGCACCGCCTTCAGTACCTGCAAATTTTGCCATAATATCCAGCAACGCGGCTTCTTTATGCTCACGTTGACCCGATAATGACATATGCTGTAAGTCGCAGCCGCCACAAGTATGATAGTGTGGACACTCAGGCTCGACGCGCTCAGAGCTCTGGGTATCGACTTTAATCAACTTGGCACGGGCATAATTTTTCTTTTGTTCGGTGAGCTGTACTGTCACGGTTTCATTGGGCAAAGCGCCGGGAATGAACACGACTTTACCTTGATACTGAGCAATGCCAGCGCCTAAGTGATCGAGCTGATCCACATTCAGCGACAACTTAGCTGACAACTGTTTGGAACTATTTGGTTTTGCTTTAAAAAATTGTGCCATTTCGGCCTCTAAATCAATAAAAAACTGGCAAAGACGGGCCTTTTTCTGGCAGTCTTATAACACTATTATCGTATTTGTTTCAGGAAACACCGCCGCTGCTATGACCCCTGTCAACAACATGACCAAATACAGCCTACGTTCTTGGGTTCTTGTGCTGGCGCTCGCGCCAACAATTTTGGTCGGTCTTCTTCTGGGCAGCTACTTTACCATAAACCGCTTTTATGAGCTCGAAGATACGCTGATTGAACAAGGCAGTAATATTATCGAACCATTAGCAATTGCCAGTGAAGTTGGATTAATAGGAAATGATCGTGAAGCCACTAAAAGGTTACTCGCCGCAGCACAACTCAATAAATCAACCTTAGTCAAATCGATCGCCATTTTCGATATCCAAAATCAACTGTTTATCACATCCCATTACCACAAAGATTTTGAAATGATGCGCTATAAAGAAGCGCTCACCAATTTACATAAAACCGAAATAGAACATGTTGGCGACAGCCTTATTTTACGAACACCCATTTTTGCGAGTACACCTTCAGCGACTCTCGCTAATGTAGACATCCAAACCGATGACGGTGAATTACTGGGTTATATCTCAGTTATTATCAATAAGGAACGCGCGCTACTCGAACAGCATAGAGCCGCCGTTGCCGCTTTTATCATGGTATTACTGGGCGTTCAATTAAACCTATTATTTACTTTTAGGTTAGTAAAAAATGTCACTCAACCTATTACCGAGATGGTACGTGTTGTCGCAAAAATTCGTGAAGGAAAATTAGATGCGCGTCTAGATGGCAATTTGATTGGTGAATTGGATTTACTTAAACGCGGTATTAATGCAATGGCGTGCTCACTGTCGGAATACCATGATGAGATGCAGCAAAATATCGACCAAGCTACCTCAGATTTACGGGAAACCTTAGAACAAATCGAAATCCAAAACGTCGAGCTAGATTTGGCGAAAAAACGCGCCTTAGAAGCTAGCCGGATTAAATCTGAATTCTTGGCCAATATGTCCCACGAGTTACGTACGCCACTGAATGGTGTGATTGGCTTTGCTCGCCAATTGGTAAAAACACCTTTGCATTCAAGTCAAGTTGACTACATCAATACCATTGAGCGCAGCGCCACTAATCTACTCGCTATCATCAACGATATTCTCGATTTTTCGAAACTCGAAGCGGGAAAAATGGTGCTAGAAAATATGCCCTTCGGTCTTAGAGAAACCCTTGGCGACACTATGACCTTGATTTCAGGCAGTGCTCAAGCGAAGGGCTTGGAGCTTGTGGTCGATATCGCCCCTAATATACCTGACCATGTGAATGGTGATGCCATGCGCGTATGCCAAATCATCAATAACTTAGTCGGTAATGCCATCAAATTTACCGACTCAGGTAGCGTGCTCGTAAAGCTTGAATTACAAAGTCAATCGGAGGAACAAGTGATCCTGCGTTGTGATGTCATCGATACAGGTATCGGGATCGATGAAAGCCAACAGGACTTTTTATTCCAAGCCTTTGGGCAAGCCGATTCATCGATCTCGCGACGTTTCGGTGGAACAGGACTTGGCTTAGTGATCACTAAGCGTTTAGTTAACCAAATGGGGGGACAAATAGGTTTTACCTCCTCTGTCGATAAAGGCTCAAATTTCTGGTTCACTCTGCCACTGGGGTTAGGTCAATTCCAAATTGGTGATTCGCTACCATTAGAAAAACTCAAAGATAAAACCATTCTTTTTTATGAGCCAAGAGTACTCACCCATGCTGTTTTAAGCCGCCAATTGCGCCTATGGGATACCAAAGTGACACATCATCAGCATATCCCTAACCTATTGACGACACTCGCAAACACCGAAGCAGCATACGATTATATTCTGTTAAGTTGTCATGGTTTTACAGATGCAACACAATTGGTTGGCACTTTAAATCTTGCGAAAACGAAAACGGACTGTTTAATCGTACTCTACGATTGCCAAGAGCAAGATGCCTTGAGCAAGTTTATACGACCTAATGCCGATGTCGTGCTATCACTGCCTGTCAGTGAGCATCAACTTGCCCGTAATATGCTCTATCCTCCACTCGAATATGACATACAGGCTCCCATCACAATCTCGGCACCTGCAGCGCGGCAATCCTTAACGGTATTGGCAGTAGATGATAACTTTGCCAATTTAAAACTGATTGATACCTTACTCAATGAATTAGTCACCACTGTGATTGCTGTTAATAATGGGGATGAAGCGGTCAAACAGGCTAAAACTCGTACTTTTGATTTGATTTTTATGGATATCCAAATGCCGGGGACCGATGGCATTAGTGCAACAAAGCAAATACGCCAAGGCTCGATGAACCGCAACACGCCGATCATTGCCGTGACAGCCCATGCCATTGCCGAAGAGCGTGAGCTGATTTTAGGCAGTGGCATGGATGGCTATTTACCTAAACCTATCGATGAAGCTGCACTAAAAGACGTTATCCATCGCTGGATCACAAGACCTAAATTCACCCATTTTGACCTGCATACGCTGAACTGGGATCTTTGCTTAACCCAAGCAAATCATAAATCGAACCTCGCCCTTGAGATGTTAAAAATGCTGCTGGACTCACTACCTGAAACGGTAGAGAAAATTCAAACGGCGCTAGGCCAAAATGATCAGGCCACAATGCTCAGTACAATCCATAAGCTGCATGGTGCAAGCTGCTATTGCGGCGTCCCGACAACTCAAAGATTATGCCAAGAGATTGAATCCGCGTTAAAACGTCAAACCCCTGTGGAAGATCTCGAACCTGAAATACTAGAGTTACTTGATGAGTTAACTAAGGTAGAATCAGCGGTAAAACAAGTGCTATCACAGCTATCAGCGGAAATAACAGATGACCAAAAAAACGGGCTTCTTTAAGCGCCTTAAAGCGTTAGAACTACCTCAAAAACAACTCTTTGCCATTGCTCTTTGTCAGCGTATGTTGCCCAACTATCAACTGTTTTCAGAAGTCTGCGAATTTGGTGATCCCGCAGTATTAAACACAGTATTAGAATTATTATGGCAATCTCAATACGACAATAAACTCAAATTTAATATTGATGTCCATCTACAACGATTAGAAGATAACACACCTGATCCTGTCGACTTTGAAGCCTATGGCGTCTATCCGGCCATGGATGCAGTTGTGGCACTTTCAACATTATTGAGTGCAATTCAAGATAAAAATGAAGAAGATATAATTAATATCAGTAAGTTATCATCCAGTACTGTGGCGAACTATATTGAAGCCATCAGTGATGTTGATCTTGTCGATGATGCCCTAGATGATTTCGTCTTCGCCCATGAAGTGATGGAAGAAGAGAAAGAGTTACAAAATTCTCTGCTCGAAATTATTGAAGAAAATCCAAAAATCACTGCGGAATTGGTAAAAGGTCTACGCAAAGACATCATCGAAGCAGGTGTATCCAATATTGGTATTAGCATCGCCTAACGCCCGTGACCCCATTTGTTCAGGTTAATCCGTGTTATTCCAAAGTGTTAAACCACGTTAAAATAACACGGCATAAAGAAGTCATCATTGGCTTACTACCACAATCCAACAGCAATCCTCGATAAGCAAGATTGCTTATCGAGGCTCGACTCGCGAAGGTTATATAGGCATAAACAAACCATAGACCTACAAAGTCGAATCGCTGATAATTTTCATTAAACAATGCCTTGAGCGATGCAAATGCTCAATATCAAAGGCAACTCAAGCCATGGAAAACAATTCTGGCGCCTTCGACTGCATAAACTCAATAAACACTCTCACCTTTAGCGGTTGTTGGCTGCGTTGATGATACAAGATTGAAATCCGTCGCTGCTCACCCACCCATTCAGGTAATAATACTTTGAGTCGGCCCTCTTTAATCTGCTGTTTTACAAACAATTCAGGACCGTACAAAATGCCACCATGATCCAATGCCGACTCAATAGCACCGTGTAAATCCGTCAATGTGAGCTTGGTTGGACCATTAAAGTAGAAGGACTCACCGTTCGGATGCTTTAAATGCCAATTAAATAAGGGCCAGACTTTAATAAGCTGATGCGCTTCTAAATCATTGGGGTGGGTCAACTTAGGTGCCTGTGCTAAATATTCTGGCGTAGCAAATAAACAGTAATCTAACTCACCTAATGTACTCGACACCCATGAAGAATCAGGCTGAGCGCCACCCACAATCGCCACATCAATCCCTTTGTCGATCAAATCAACCAACTCATTACTCTGGGATATATGCAGGCGAATATCGGGATACAAACGACCAAACTCATTAAGAGCTCGGATAAAGATGATAGAGATAATAGAAATCGGCGCGGCAATTCTTAACGTCCCTTCGGGTTTATCACTTCCCACGCCACTAAGCTCATCAAACTGGGCTATGACACTCTGATAACGCTGAAATAAGGCTAAGCCTTCTTCAGTCAACCTCAGTTTACGAGTGCTACGCATAAAGAGTTGCTTATCGAGCTTTTCTTCTAATTTGGCTAACTTACGACTCACGGTCGCAATAGGCATATCCAACTCTTTGGCCGCCTGTGAAAAACTTCCCGCATTCACTAAGTGCACAAAAAGATAAAGAAGCTGTAATTCACTGCCCAAATCATCACTCATATCACATCCCAATTTTTATAGGCTACTTAGGTCTACATAGTTAACGAATTGTAATTCAAACTGTCCATGGTACATCAACTCAAAAGCCGATATTCAGTCATTGATCCAGCTTAAATTGAAGCTTCTTAGGCTTTATAAAAACCCTATTTTAAAGTCGTTTAGGTATATACGACCATAGCTTAATAGTATCGGCTGCCCATGGTATGTTATTTTGCTGGATAATTTACTGCGCTAGCTCGAATATTATCCATTCAATTATCGGTATTTATGTGCGACGAGTGATGTTCAGTACCGATATATATTTTTGAATAAAAATCGTACGCTATGAGTCTGTCTTACACAGGAAAGACCCTATCATAAGGATGAGTGAGGGAATGACATTATTAACCCCGCTGTTTGCCGTCTTCGGGATCATGTTACTAGGTACACTAGTACAAAAATTGAAACTTCTCCCCGTGGAAACGGATCAAGTATTAAACCAATATGTGTACTACATTGCCTTTCCTGCGATCATGCTAATCGCCCTAGCTCAGCAGCCAATTAACGAAATCTTACAATGGGGATTTATTGCAGGCTATAGTGCAGCAATGCTAATTACCTATCTCATTTGTTTAGGTATTTCACTGATAGCCAACCCAAAAGAGCACGCGATTGCGACAATTAGAGCCCTAAATGCCACCTTTGGTAATACCGCGTTTATTGGTATTCCATTACTGATGATTATCTTTCCACAACAACAAAACGCCTTAGTGGCAGCGGCCATTGCTAGCCTGCTATCGGTACTGATGTTTGCAGTCGCGCTAGTATCATTAGAACTTGCCACTAACACTCAAAGACAGCACCATGCCTTAGTGATAATGGCAATGGCGGTAGGTAAAAATCCTATCGTAATTGGCAGTTTGATTGGCGTTGCAATATCCGCCAGTGGCATTCAATTACCATCAGGTCTCGCGCTAATGATCCAGCAGATAGGCAATACCTCAAGCCCCTGTGCCCTTTTTGCTATTGGTATGGTATTAGCAAAAGCAATGCGATATCAAAAAGATAGCAAAATTTTTAGTCTCTCAAACTTTTTAGAGTTAAGTCTAATCAACCTTTTTAAACTGGGTATACAGCCCGCGCTAGTCTACTTTATGCTGAGATACTGCGGTGTACATGGTGATTATCTGATCATGGGCGTTATCCTCAGCGCACTGCCCACTGCAGCTAGCGTTTACTTACTGGCACAGCGTTACAATACCCAAGCTTCAACCAGTGCTCAGGGCATTCTATTTGGCACCTTAGTCACTTTTTTCAGTCTGCCCATATTAGAAAGCCTAGTAAGAACTCATGCATAATCAGTTAATTAAAAATATTTACTGCGATAATGCCGATTATTTACCCAATCCACTTTACTGTATATAAAATCAGTATATACTGTTTATCAATACAGTGGTTTGGTATATTTTTCGACAGGAATTGACTATGCTTTGCCAACTCAGCATTAATAACTTCGCTATCGTCCGTTTTTTAGAACTGGATTTTCGCCCAGGAATGACCAGCATCACTGGTGAAACCGGTGCAGGTAAATCGATCGCCATCGATGCGCTAGGTCTATGCCTAGGCAATCGCGCCGATGCCAGTTGTGTTCGCCCTGGTGCCAGTAAAACTGAGGTCAGCGCCCGCTTTTCCTTAGATGATATTCCGCTAGCAAAGCGTTGGTTAGAAGATAACGATCTTGAACTCGATGATGAGTGTATTTTACGCCGAACCATTAGTAGCGATGGCCGCTCGCGCGCCTACATCAATGGTAATCCAGTACCGCTGACGCAACTCAAATTACTCGGTCAGTTGCTTATAGGTATTCACGGCCAACATGCCCACCATGCAATGTTAAAGAGTGAACATCAGCTCACCCTGCTCGACAGTTATGCCAACCACAGATTACTTATCGACACAGTTGCCGCTAGCTTTCAACGCTGCAAGCAAATTGAGGCCGACCTAAAACAACTCGAAGCCTCCCAGCATGAACGTATTGCCCGTAAGCAATTAGTCCAATATCAAGTGGAAGAACTCGATGAGTTTGATCTTAAAGTCGACGAGTTCGATGAAATTGAACAAGAACACAAACGTTTAGCCAATGGCACTGAGTTAATTACCACCTGTCAGGCGAGTCTTGATCTACTGACAGATGGCGAAGAAAATAATATTGAGTCACTACTTAATCGCGTCGTTTCCCTCGCCGAAGATCTGCAAAGCTACGATCCCGCATTAAGCAACATCAACACTATGCTCAATGATGCTTTAATCCTAGTGCAAGAAAGTGCAGGCGAATTACAGCACTATTTAAGTAAGCTCGAACTCGATCCGACCCATTTCGCCTATTTAGAAGAACGGCTATCAAAAGCCATGCAACTGGCGCGCAAACACCATGTCAGCCCGAATAAGCTGGCGGAACATCATCTAGCATTAAAGGCAGAGCTCAGCAGCTTAGACAGTGATGAAAGTAAACTCGAAGAAGTTCAGCAACAAGTCGAGGCGAGCAGAGCAGCTTACCTTAGCAATGCCCAAAAGCTCAGCCAAAGCCGTGCTCGTTACGCCAAGGAACTCGACAAACTGGTGACGCAGTCAATCCATGAACTGAATATGCCTAAGGGTAAATTTAGTATCGAAGTCAATTTCCATCCAGAGCAAATGTCAGCCAACGGCAGTGACAACATCGAATTTATGGTAACAACAAACCCTGGCCAACCCTTACAACCGATTTCGAAAGTCGCGTCTGGCGGTGAGCTTTCACGCATAGGATTAGGGATACAAGTGATTACCGCGAAGAAAGTTGCCACACCGACATTAATTTTCGATGAGGTAGATGTCGGGATTTCCGGCCCCACCGCCGCAGTGGTGGGCCGCATGTTGCGCAGCTTAGGGGAATCGACCCAAGTCCTGTGTGTGACTCACTTGCCACAAGTCGCGGGCAATGGTCATCAACACATGTTTGTCGATAAATTTAATAAGGCAGGTAGTACTGAGACCACAATGAAATCGCTCGATCGTGAGCAACGCATTCAAGAATTGGCAAGACTGTTAGGCGGCGATACTATCACCAGCAATACCCTAGCAAACGCAAGGGAACTGCTGCAATAGTAGAATCAAGCAGAAAAGGGATAAGGGATGTTCAGCTAATCCCTTCAATCACGCTTCAATCAGAAAAATGCAAAATCAAAACTAAGGGTTAGTTGTTGGCCATGTTAACTATCATGTTAGCTAACACACCAGACTAGCCCTTGCAGACAGATAAAGGCAAATACACCCGCTAAGACATCGTCAATCATAATACCAAAGCCACCATGAACTTTGGCATCGAGCCATCGAATAGGCCAAGGTTTGATGATGTCGAAAAAGCGAAATAGACCAAAGCCGACTAACAACCAACCCCAACCTGCTGGTGCCGCTATCATAGTAATGAGTAGTCCAGTTACTTCATCCCATACAATCGCACCATGGTCATGCACCCCCATATCTTTAGCGGCTTGACCACAAATGTAAATGCCTGCCAAAGCAGCGAATACGGTCAAACCTAAATACCACCCCAAAGGCAGCGGTGCTAAGAGTAAATATAAAGGGATTGCGGCTAAAGTACCAAAAGTACCCGGCGCCTTTGCGGCGAGCCCACTACCGAAACCGAGTGCCAAAAAGTGGACAGGATTTTTTAATGATAGGCGCGTTAGCACCTGATCCTTTGACAACCATTTCATTAATATGATCTTCGCTTAAAAGTGCTCGAAACCGTGATACAGCGGCGTAAACGGCTCACCATTGCGTTGCAACTTGAGTTTACTGCCCGCACAAATCTGGCCAACACGGACAAACTTTGCCCCCGCATGACTCAAGGCGGTCTCAAGCGCGCCCTTTTGGGACTCAGGAACCGTAAACAGCAGTTCATAATCTTCGCCACCGGTCAGCGCATAACCTAAGGCATGCTCCTCACTAACGGTATCTTGCATCGCACGGGACAGAGGAATATTAGCCACATCGACAATGGCTCCCACACCAGAAGCCTTAAGAATATGGCCTATATCCGAGATAAACCCGTCAGAAAGGTCGATAGCACTGGAGGCAAGCGAACGCAAAGCTTGGCCCGCTAAAACTCTTGGTGTTGGACGATAATGGCGATTAATCAGGAATTCTTTATGCTCGGCTCTGGCCTGTTGCGCGCCTCGAATGATATCCAGACCTAAGGCCGAATCTCCGAGTGTGCCCGTAACATAGATCCAATCTCCCACTTTGGCACCATGGCGCGTGAGTGCCTTACCCTGTGGGACTTGGCCGTGCACTGTGATGTTAATCGCCCGTGGACCACGAGTCGTATCACCACCAATTAAGGCGATGCCATAGTACTCGGCGGCTTCAAACAAGCCTTCACTAAAACCACTTAGCCAAGTTTCATCGACTTCGGGTAGCGTTAAGGCAAGCGTCATCCACGCGGGTTCAGCGCCCATGGCTGCCAGATCAGATAAATTTACCGCTAAAGCTTTGTAACCTAAGGCAGCGGGAGGCATATCGGGGAAGAAGTGGACATTTTCGACTAAGGTGTCACAGGAGATAGCAATCGACTTGTTTTCTGCGGGTTGCACTAAAGCGCAATCGTCACCGATGCCAAGCTTCACATCACGGCGAGTGGGGCCGCGGTTGCTAAAATAACATTCAATTAATTGGAATTCTTTCACTGTACAGTTTGGCACGACTTACATCGGCCACCTTTGTTAGCAATGAAAAACGGTATCCTAAGATACCGTTTGTCTTTATTACTTGCGTGCAACCAGTTTGTCGAGCAGTCCGTTCACAAACTTATGACTCTCGTCCGCACCGAAAGCTTTTGCCAACTCAATCGCCTCGTTAATAGCGACCTTGTAGGGCACATCTTTACGGAAAGTCAGCTCATAGGTCGCTAAACGTACTATGGCTTTCTCAACAGGAGACACTTCATCAATCGGGCGCTCCAGATGCGGGATGATCAGCTCATCCAACTGGGTTTTCTTCGTTGCAACGCCTGAAAATAGCTCACGAAAATAAGCTACATCAACACCGTCGAGACTCTGCTCAGTTAAAAACTCATGCTCGACATCGGCAATATTATTCCCGCTTAGTTGCCATGAATAGATGGCTTGAACGGCTAAACGGCGGGCCTTGCGGCGCTCAGAAGGCTTCATTATTTTTCCTACTATTACAACTGTTGTTCAAGTTCTTGCAGAACATTGACCATTTCAAGCAGGCTTAAAGCAGCTTCGCCGCCTTTATTACCCGCTTTGGTACCTGAACGTTCAATAGCTTGTTCTATGGTATCTGTGGTCAACACACCGAAGGCAACAGGCAGATCAAATTCTAAAGCAACTTGAGCTAGACCTTTATTACATTCGCCTGCAACAAAATCAAAATGAGGAGTACCACCACGGATCACCGCACCTAATGCGATAATACCGTCGAATTTACCACTGGCAGCGACGCGACGCGCAGCTAGCGGCAACTCAACCGCACCTGGTACACGGACAACAGTGATATTGTCGTCGCTGACTTGGCCAAAACGTTTCAGCGTGTCAAGTGCACCTTCAAGCAAGCTCTCAACTAAAAAGCTGTTGAAACGCGAAATTACAATCGCAACTTTGGCATTTTTCGCTTCGATATTACCTTGAACTATGTTCATTATCTTACCTAAATTTTGCTAAAGCACCCAGCTCGGGGCGAAAAGTGGCGACATGATATCACAGCCAATTGCCCAGAGCCCTATGCAAATTATCAGAAATTGTTAATTTTACTTCAGTGTAACTTTGGGTTTCAGTCCGCCACATACTCAGTCACTTCAAGGCCAAAGCCTGAAAGTGAATGGTAGCGTTTAGGCGAGCTGAGCAGACGCATCTTAGTCACGCCAAGGCTAGCGAGGATTTGCGAACCCACACCCACACGGCGCGACGTCCCCTGCCATTTTGCAGAAGCAGGCGCTTGGCCTTGATCTTCGGCTTCAAAGGCTTTCACCTTAGAAAGGATTTCACAGGGATGCTCTTGATTCCCGAGTAAAACCAATACACCACCTTCTGCAGAAATACGCTCCATCGCCTTTTCGAGTGGCCAGCTGCGTTGCTGATCGCGCTCTGAGTGGAGTAAATCGTTGAAAGTATTTTGCAAATGCACGCGCACCAAACAATCTTCTTTCACCTCTCCTTTGACTAAGGCGAAATGCAGTTGATTGTCGATAGTGTCTCTAAAAGTCACCATATCGAACTCGCCGAAACGGGTCGGTAGTTTGCATTTAGCTTCACGCACAACCGTGGTTTCTTTGGTATTGCGATACTCGATTAAAGCCGCGATAGTGCCGATTTTGATGCCATGCAACTCGGAGAAAATCTCTAAATCTGGCCGACGTGCCATAGTGCCGTCTTCGTTTAAAATTTCAACGATAACGCCCGATGGCTCAAGTCCCGCAAGACGGGCTAAATCACAACCCGCTTCAGTGTGGCCTGCGCGGGTTAATACGCCGCCGTCCTGTGCCATTAACGGGAAGATATGCCCAGGTTGCACTAAATCAGACGCTTTAGCGTCTTTAGCCACAGCCGTTTTTACCGTCACAGCGCGATCGTGGGCCGAAATACCAGTTGTCACACCTTCAGCCGCTTCAATAGAAACCGTAAAGTTAGTCGAGAACTGAGCGTTATTATTCGTCACCATTAAAGGCAGATTTAACTGCTGGCAACGGGCTTTAGTCATGGTCTGGCAAATGAGTCCACGGCCATATTTGGCCATAAAGTTAATCGCTTCTGGCGTGACCATTTCGGCCGCCATGATCAAATCACCTTCGTTTTCTCTATCTTCGTCATCCATCAAAATAACCATTTTGCCTTGACGAATATCTTCGATGATCTCTTCTATACTGTGCAGCGCCATTGTAGGACCTTTATAATGTGACTTGTTATGAAATTTTATCTCTTAGCAGAACGATTGCCAGTGCACTAACGCACAAACCCGGCACGGGCTAACATTTCCATGGTGACGCCACCGCTCTTGCTGTCTTTGCCATCATAATTCATTAAGCGTTCAAGATAACGGGCGATTAAATCCACTTCGATATTCACCTTATCGCCCGCTTGCAGGTCGATTAAGGTGGTTTCACCTGCGGTATGGGGAACTATGGTCAAGCGGAATCGACTGCCGTCCACTTCGTTCACCGTCAGACTCACGCCGTCAATGGTAATGGAACCTTTGTGGGCTATGTAACGCCCAAGCTCTGCGGGTGCGGCTAACCAAAACTCGATGGCTTGCCCACGCACTAAGCGTTGCTCAACCGTTGCAATACCGTCCACATGGCCGCTGACCATATGGCCACCTAAACGCGTGGTGGGAGTAACGGCCTTTTCAAGATTCACTTTAGTGCCCACTTTATAGTTGGCAAACCCGGTTAGACTCACTGTTTCTGCTGAAACATCAGCCACATAACCGTCGGCTAGTTGCTGCACAACCGTTAAGCACACGCCATTGGTGGCAATACTGTCGCCTAAACGCACATCGGTTAAATCCAGTTTGCCGCTCGCCACGGTAAGACGAATATCATCGCCTTTACGCTCCAGTTTGCGAAGGGTGCCAACGGCTTCAATAATCCCAGTAAACATGGTCAACTCACTTAATTAAATAAAGAAGTATCAAGCTTAACGCTCAAGGTTAAACGGGTATCTGGCCCTAATTTACGCTCATCGACCAACGTGAGTGCAGGAATGTGTGCCATGGTTTGATAATCGGGCAGTTGCAGCAGATTACGCCCATACCCACCGAGGATTTTCATCGCTTGGTATAGCACTAACTCATCGGCAAGCCCCTCGGCTAAAAATGCGCCCGCTAAGGTTGCCCCCGCTTCCACCAGCACGTGATTACAACTTTGGCCTAAATAGCTTAATAGTTCAGGAAGCGAGACGCGACCTTCAATTGCAGGTAACAGGAGGCAACTCACATGGGAGGGCAATTGTGCTTGAAACTCTGCGGGATAAGCCACGGTCGAGACCAAGAGTATCGGCGATACAATAGCCAAACATGCAGCAGATAACGGCAAACGGGCGCGACTGTCGAGTATGACTCTTAATGGCTGAAGTAATTGCGCCTCGGTTACCCTGTCTTTTAAGCTACCAAGCTCTTGATAACGCACATTAAGCAAAGGATCGTCTGCCAGTATGGTTTCGATCCCCGTAACTAGCGCGCAAGAACGTAAGCGTAAGCGCTGCACGTCACGGCGGGATTCTGGGCCAGTTATCCATTTAGACACACCATTAGACAGCGCAGTTTTTCCATCAAGACTCGCGGCTAATTTTACCGTAAGTCTGGGTAAACCTGATTCCATCCGCTTCATAAAGCCTAAATTTAAGGCATAGGCCTCATCGCGATGTAATCCCACATCCACTTCAATGCCGGCGTCACGCAGCATTTGAATACCGCGCCCCCCCACTTGCGGATTTGGATCTTCTACCGCCACCACCACACGTTTAACGCCAATATTGATCAGCGCCAAGGCGCAGGGCGGTGTGCGACCATAATGACTGCATGGCTCTAAGGTGACATAGGCTGTTGCGCCGCGGGCGCGTTCACCAGCCATACGTAGCGCATGCACTTCGGCGTGGGGTTCACCCGCTTTTTGATGATAACCTTCACCGATGATTTGGTTATCTTTAACGATAACGCAGCCCACACTAGGATTGGGCCGAGTGGTATAAAAGCCTTTGCGTGCCAATTGAATCGCGCGGCTCATCATTTGGATATCGAGTGCGGACCAAGTTATGTTCAAGCTCATGTTCAACCCTGTTGTTAAAGGTTTCGGCTTTCACCTGTCTTATAAATCTGTTTTTTACGTCTGCGACAACTGCACGTCAACCTTCTAAGGCGACAAAAGCTGAATAACTACTTTTGCAGTTTGGCGATGGCTTCGCCAAATTCAGACACGTCTTCGAAGGCGCGGTATACGGAAGCAAAACGTATATAGGCAACTTTATCGAGGTTCATCAATTGTTCCATCATCAAGTTACCCACCATTTCTGACGGCACTTCCCGCTCGCCCGTGGCGCGCAGAGTGGACTTGATTTTGCTGAGCGCTTGCTCGATTTCATCCATAGACACAGGACGTTTTTCAACGGCGCGCAACATTCCACTTTGGAGTTTTTCTTCATCGAAGGGTTGGCGTGAACCATCGCGCTTGATCACCCTAGGCATGACTAACTCGGCACCTTCAAAGGTGGTAAATCTTTCATGGCATTCGGTGCATTCTCGGCGACGGCGCACTTGATGGCCTTCCGCCACTAATCGAGAATCGATGACTTTAGTATCTGTCGCGCTGCAAAATGGACAATGCATTGAGCCTCCTGCCAGTGAATGACGTAAAGCCGTTGGCTTTACTATGTTATCTAAGGTTAGCCTGTTTGGTTTAAGTCTAAGATTTTAGCAATAAAAATGGCCGCAAGATGCGGCCATGGGATTTTATCCTATTTATGGGCTGAGGTTAACCATCTGATGGTGGTTAGACTCTGCACCACAAAAAGGAGACTATTTACAAATTAACCGTAAACAGGGAAACGTGCGCACAGTGCCAATACTTGGCCCTTCACTCGCTCAATCACTGCAGGGTTGTGAGCATCATCGAGAATGTCACAGATCCAGCCAGTTAATTGTTTTGCTTCCGCTTCTTTAAAGCCGCGGCGTGTAATGGCTGGCGTACCGATACGCACACCTGATGTCACAAAGGGTGAACGAGGATCATTTGGCACTGAATTTTTGTTCACGGTAATGTTGGCGCTACCTAAGGCAGCATCGGCTTCTTTACCCGTTAAGTCACGACCAATCAGGTCAACTAGCATTAAGTGGTTGCTGGTTCCGCCAGAGACGATTTTGTAACCGCGCTCAAGGAATACTTCAACCATAGCTTTAGCATTGTTAACCACTTGCTGTTGGTACACTTTAAATTCTGGCTCTAGGGCTTCTTTGAACGCCACCGCTTTACCGGCGATAACGTGCATCAATGGACCACCTTGACCACCAGGGAATACAGCAGAGTTGAGCTTTTTATATAGCTCTTCATCATCGGCAGCAGATAGGATCACACCACCACGAGGACCGGCTAAGGTTTTATGGGTCGTTGACGTCACAACGTGCGCGTGTGGTACTGGGTTTGGATAAACGCCCGCGGCGATAAGACCGGCAACGTGTGCCATGTCTACAAATAAATAAGCACCGATTTTATCTGCGATTTCACGCATTTTTGCCCAATCAACGATACCTGAATAGGCAGAGAAACCGCCGATCATCATCTTAGGCTTATGTTCTATGGCAATACGTTCCATCTCGTCGTAGTCGATTTTGCCAGACTCATCGATACCGTAAGGAATGATGTTGTACAGTTTGCCAGAGAAGTTAACCGGTGAACCGTGGGTCAAGTGACCACCGTGGGCTAAGTTCATGCCCAGTACGGTATCGCCAGGTTTTAACAATGCCATGTAAACGGCGCTGTTTGCTTGAGAACCTGAATGAGGTTGTACGTTAGCGTAGGTTGCGCCAAACAATTGTTTAGCACGTTCAATCGCTAAGGTTTCAACTACGTCCACATACTCACAACCACCGTAGTAACGCTTGCCTGGATAGCCTTCAGCGTACTTATTGGTTAACTGTGAACCTTGCGCTTCCATCACGCGTGGACTGGTGTAGTTTTCAGAAGCAATCAGCTCAATATGCTCTTCTTGACGCAGAGTTTCATTCTGAATTGCGTTAAACAGTTCCGGATCATAATCTGCGATATTCATATCTTTTTTCAGCATTGCTTACTCCAGCTGCCAATTCTTATAGGTAGGGTTGCGCGGTATTCTACTCGGAACGCGGTCACAATCCCAGTATTTGAAACATGAAATTCCTGCAGATAGTGCTTGAACTTGGCTCATTGTCGAGTTGAGTTCGGCGCGCAATCGAGTAGAATTAGCCGCATCATTAGTCACTTAAGATAGAGAAAAATGGCTCAGTTTGTTTACAGCATGCTGCGAGTGGGTAAAGTTGTTCCACCTAAGAAGCAGATCCTTAAAGATATTTCTTTAAGCTTTTTCCCCGGTGCCAAAATTGGCGTATTAGGCCTCAACGGTTCAGGTAAATCCACCCTACTGCGCATTATGGCGGGTATCGACACCGAAATTGAAGGTGAAGCGCGCCCAATGCCGGGCCTCAAGATTGGTTACCTGCCGCAAGAGCCTAAACTCGATCCGACACAAACCGTGCGTGAAGCGATTGAAGAAGCGGTTTCTGAAGCCAAAAACGCCTTAAAACGCTTAGACGAAGTTTATGCTGCCTACGCAGAACCCGATGCAGACTTCGATGCCCTTGCCAAAGAACAAGGCGAACTCGAAGCCATTATTCAAGCCCAAGATGCCCATAACTTAGAGCATATCCTTGAGCGTGCTGCTAACGCCCTGCGTCTGCCAGATTGGGATGAGAAAATCGAAGTGTTATCGGGTGGTGAACGTCGCCGCGTGGCGATTTGTCGCTTGCTGCTTGAAAAGCCAGAAATGCTACTCCTCGACGAACCCACCAACCACTTGGATGCTGAGTCCGTGGCATGGCTTGAGCACTTCCTGCAGGAATATGCCGGTACTGTGGTCGCGATCACCCACGACAGATACTTCCTCGACAATGCTGCTGGCTGGATTTTAGAACTCGACCGCGGTGAAGGTATCCCATGGGAAGGTAACTATTCTTCATGGCTTGAGCAAAAAGACGCCCGTCTGAAGCAAGAATCTGCCGCAGAAAGCGCCCGTCAAAAAACCATTGCGAAAGAATTAGAATGGGTGCGCCAAGGCGCTAAAGGCCGTCAGTCTAAGGGCAAAGCCCGTATGGCGCGCTTTGAAGAACTGAATACTAACGATTACCAAAAACGCAACGAAACCAACGAGCTGTTTATTCCGCCCGGACCGCGTTTAGGTGACAAAGTTATCGAAGTGAATAACCTGACTAAGTCCTATGGTGACCGCGTCCTTATTGATAATCTGTCGTTTTCTGTACCTAAGGGCGCTATCGTCGGCATTATCGGTGCCAACGGTGCGGGTAAATCGACCCTGTTCCGCATGTTATCGGGCGCTGAAACGCCAGACAGCGGCACGATTGAACTGGGTGAAACCGTACAACTGGCCTCGGTTGAGCAGTTCCGCGATTCGATGAATGATAAGAACACTATCTGGCAAGAAATTTCAGGTGGCCAAGACATCATGCGCATCAACAACATGGAAATCCCAAGCCGCGCCTATGTGGGCCGCTTTAACTTCCGTGGTGCGGATCAGCAAAAAATTATCGGCACACTATCGGGCGGTGAGCGTAACCGCGTGCATTTAGCCAAACTGCTGCAAGCGGGCGGTAACGTCTTGTTACTCGACGAACCCACCAACGACTTAGACGTTGAAACCTTGCGCGCATTGGAAGAAGCGATTCTGGAATTCCCAGGTTGCGCTATGGTTATTTCGCATGACCGTTGGTTCCTCGACCGTATCGCGACCCACATTCTGGATTATCGTGACGAAGGCCAAGTGAACTTCTACGAAGGTAACTACACCGAATATTCGGCATGGTTGAAGAACACCTATGGCGCCGATGTGGTTGAGCCACACCGCTTGAAATATAAGCGGATGATAAAGTAAATCTAGAATCTAGAATCTAGAATCTAGAATCTAGAATCTAGAATCTAGACAAGTGTAAATCTGAGGAGTTTAACTCGAAAAGGTTAAGCTCCTTTTTATTCAATTCAATATTCCATTCAATTTAGAGCGTGAATTTTTCGCTATTTCAAACTGGCACTATTTCAAACTGGCACTATTTAAATTCAAGCTGGCAAAGTAGGCCACCAGCATATCCATCATCACCCTAAGTGCAGGTTGCATGTGTTTGCGGGATTGATACACGCCATACACACCGAGGGACTGAGGTTTAAACTCAGTTAATAAAGGCACTAACTGACCCGAGTCTAAATAGGGTTTCGCCGCCCATAGCGGTTGCATCGCAATCCCCTCGCCCGCCAGCGTGGCATTAAGCACCACCATGGAATCATTGGCGCTAAAATTACCATTCACTGGCACATTAAACGCCTGCCCTTGGTTTAACTTAGATTCAGGGTTCAGCGCCTGAGCCTGTTTCACCCCTACATCGGTTTGATAAAAGCGCCACATCACATCGCCAAAATAGGAATAGGTTAAGCAGTTATGCTGAGTTAAATCTTCGGGATGCAGCACGGTGGCGCGCGCGGCAAGATAACTCGGTGCTGCGCACACCACAGACTCACATTCACCCAAGCGCCTAGCGATAAGATTGGGATCGAGTTCATTGGTGATGCGAATAGCCAGATCAATCCGCTCAGCAACCAGATCGACGGTTTGGCTGCTCACGTGGAAATTCACGCTCGCCTGCGGATAACTGGCTAAATATTGGCGCACTACAGGCGCTAAAATCTGATGTGCCATAAATTGTGAGCAGCTAATGCGAAGCAATCCCCGCGGGATCGTCACACCAGCATGACTGACCGCCGGTACTTCGTTAGCCAGTTCGAGCAGCCGATGGCAATAATCCAGCACTTGCTCACCCGCAGGCGTTAAACTGAGGCTACGCGTCGAGCGATGCAACAACCTAGCACCAGACCAGTCTTCCATTTCGCTCAAATAACGGGTCACCATAGAGCGTGACATGTCTAAAGCATTAGCGGCGCTGATCATGCTGCCGCGCTCAACAATAGTCACAAACACCTTAGCCGCTTCGAGTCTGTCCATTACCTATCTCCGCTCACTTTCAATCACTCAAAGTCTCATTTATAGACTCAAGAGCGCACTACAACTCGTCCGATTTATGCAACAAATATGGGCATTTTAACGCATTTATCTAGTAATTTTTGCAACCTATACTTTACTCACTTTTGCAACAACTGCAAATCAACGACTTAAACCTTGAATATAAGTGAGCCACAAATGAACACATCGACCTATGCAATACGCAACACAGTTAACGCCACATTGAAGGCCTCGTCTAACATCAGCCTAGCTGCCACTTTGCTGCTGGCGGGGTTCAGTGCAGTCAATGCTGCGCCATTGCAAGTGAGCCATTTTAATCCGGGCGAAAATAGCATCTTTGCCGTGTCATCAAGCTTTATCAGCGGCGAACATGAAATGATGTTAGTCGATGCGCAATTTCAAAATAACGATGCCCAAAAATTGGTCGACACCATCAAAGCCAGCGGTAAAAAGCTGACTCAGGTGTATATCAGCCATAGCGATCCTGATTTCTATTTCGGTTTAGCCGTGATTAAAAAGCACTTCCCCGATGCACAAATCGTCGCGACTCAAACCACTGTCGATGCTATTAAAGCCTCAATGGAAGGCAAACTCGCCTACTGGGGACCGATTTTAAAAGACAATGCACCAAAGGAATTAGTGTTACCTAAGGCGATTCACAGTGACACTTTCACTATCGACGGTGAGCAAGTTATTATCAAAGGTTTTAATGATAAACACCCTAAACACACTTTCCTGTGGGTGCCATCGGCAAAAACCATTACAGGTGGCGTAGAAGTATTTGATAACACTCATGTTTGGATGGCTGACACTCAAACTGCCTCTGAGCGTCAAGAATGGCTAGCCCATTTAGATGCAATGGAAAAACTGTTGCCGACTACCGTTATCCCTGGGCACTACTTAGGCGAAGCGCGATTTGATACCCGCGCCATTGGTTTTACCCGTGAATATGTGAAAGCCTTTGAAGTCGCAGCAAAAGCCTCGAAAGATTCAGCCGAATTAATCCAAAAGATGCTGGCGCTATACCCACAAATGCCAGCCGATGCAGGGCTTGAGATCAGCGCCAAAGTTTACATGGGCGAAATGACCTGGCCTATGTAAGCCAGACACACTTTGTAGATCATTTTGTAGATACAGGCACGTAAGTAACTGCGTGCCTCTTACACTGTACCAACCTAACAATTTTAATCGATGATTTTAAAAGGCTTTTAGTAACTAACTTAAGTACTATTTAAGCCCAAAAGGTTTAACACTATGACTCACCCAGCGGCTCATTTAGCAAATTCAACCAACAGCACTCCAGAAACCAAAACGCGCACTCTGCACGCCATTATCGACCCTTTATGTGGTTGGTGCTATGCGGCAGCGCCACTGCTTGATGCTGCAGCAAAAGCAGGTTTTACCATTAAGCTGCACGGCGGCGGTATGCTCACGGGCCCAAGACGCAAACAAATCGATGCTAACTGGCGCGACTATGTTATGCCCCACGATTTGCGTATTGCTGAGCTAACCGGCCAGCCTTTTGGCGAAAACTACTTTAATGGTTTGCTGCGCGATACAACAATCCTACTCGACTCGGCGCCGCCCATTAAAGCCATGCTGGCAGTCGATGCTATGGGCGGCAACAGTTTGGCCTATCTACTCTCAGTACAACTGGCCCATTACCGTGATGGCCACAATGCTAGTGATAAAGACAATCTCGCAAGATTAGCCACAGTGCAGGGATTTAGCCCCAACGCCTTCGCAGCACAATATGCGCAAGCTGAAGGCAAACTCGATAAGCATATAGTCGAATCACGGGCGCTGCTCAACCAGATAGGTGCCCAAGGCTTTCCTTCGATAGCGATAGAGGCTGATAACGGCAACATAATCGCCATTAATATCAACCGCTTTTATGGCAAACCCGCCCAGTGGTTAAGCTACCTTAAAGATCAATTTGGTGATCAAAATGAATAACCCTGATACGGATATAACCACGCAAACCGAAAGGCATATGATTGAAAAACAGGACTCACAGGCACATTTAACCACTGAAGCCATATTATTAAAGCAAACCGAGGATAATCTCGCCATCGTAAAAAGTACCTACGAAGGACAAAATTCAGCCGAAAACGCCCGTAATCTGAAACAAGCGTTGGCGGAAGATGCGCGCTGGACTGAGGCGGTTGGGTTTCCCTATGCAGGTACTTACATAGGTTTTAGCGATATAGCCAACAATGTATTTGATAGACTAGGAAGCGAATGGGATAACTATCGCGTCATTATTGAAGACTATGTCGCTCAAGGAAATAAAGTATTTGCCTACGGTACTTATAGCGGTCGTTATGTAAAAACGGGCAAAACCTTTAGCGCACGAGTTGCTCATCTTTGGCAATTACATCAAGGTAAAATCATCAGCTTTGAACAGTTTGTGGATAGCCAATCCGTTATCAATGCCATGCAATAATAGAACAAACATCATATAACAAGGCAAGCTCATATCATAAGCTTGCCTTGTAACTTGCTACCTAAAACACCTTAACCGTATTATTCATTTTTTCAATATATTGCGTTTAACCAACACTGCCATAGTACAAAAAACACCCTAGTCATTCCATTAATTGCCTTAATTGAATGAAAAACACAATTTCTTTCACTTTCGTGAGCTTAACTTTACAAACTTTTACCCAATAAGCGTACGTTATTCACTAGAATAGCCATCATAGTGCTATCGCCCTCTTAACAGCCTTTGTGCGAGATAATCATACAAATGAAAAAAACCATTATTGCCATAACCCTGCTTGCGGTTGTTGCCACAGCAGTCAGTTTTAGTGATGTCCTTCTAGCGGCTAAACCCGAGAGCGCACCACATCTGATGCGTACCGTTCCCGTGGTGACAGGTGAAGTGGTTGAACATCCGCTGACTCAATCTATTTCGCTTATAGGCAAACTCGCGGCAGAACGCGCTGTAGTGATAGCCCCTCAAGTGACGGGGAAAATAAAACAAATCGCCGTCACATCCAACCAAGCCGTGAAAAAAGGCCAACTCTTAATCGAGCTTGATGATATGAAAGCACAGGCCGCAGTGGCCGAAGCCAACGCATACCTCAATGACGAAAAGCGTAAACTTAAAGAATTTGAAAAACTGATCAGCCGTAATGCCATTACTCAAACCGAAATTGACGCACAAAAAGCTAGTGTTGATATTGCACAAGCACGCTTAACCTCCGCCCAAGCAGATTTACATTATCACTCACTGATTGCGCCATTTGCAGGTAAAACGGGGTTAATTAATTTCAGCGAAGGTAAAATGGTCAGTGTGGGAACAGAGTTGATGACATTGGATGATTTATCCAGCATGCGCCTTGACCTGCAAGTTCCGGAGCATTATTTAGCGCAGCTCAGCATTGGTATGCCCGTCTCAGCCACAAGTCGCGCTTGGCCTGGCGAAACCTTTATGGGCAAAGTGGTGGCAATCGATCCTCGCGTAAACGAAGAAACCTTAAACCTTAAGATCCGCGTACAATTTGATAACCCTAAAGATCGCTTAAAGCCTGGCATGATGATGTCATCGACCATCACATTTCCCGCCATATCAGCACCCATAGTGCCAGTCCAAGCCTTGGAATATTCAGGCACTAAACGCTATGTCTATGTCGTTGGCGACGACCATATTGCTAAGCGTACTGAGGTAATTTTAGGGGCGCGTATTGGCGATCAAGTGCTTATTGATAACGGTTTAAAGATTGGTGATAAAGTCGTCGTGCAGGGCTTAGTGAATATGCGCGATGGCTTAAAAATCAATGAGGTTACACTCGGTTCTAAAAATACCGATAGTTCAGAACGAGCAGCAACACCTTCAAATACTAAAGCGACGGAGACCAAATAATGTGGCTATCCGATGTTTCAGTTAAACGCCCCGTCGTTGCAATCGTATTAAGCCTATTGTTATGCGTATTCGGGTTTGTATCTTTCACTAAGCTATCGGTGCGTGAAATGCCCGATGTCGAAAGCCCAGTGGTCACCATCAGCACCAGCTATTCAGGTGCTTCTGCGGCCATTATGGAAAGCCAAATCACTAAAACTCTGGAAGATGAATTAACAGGGATCAGCGGCATAGATGAAATCACCTCTACTACACGTAATGGTAGCTCGCGCATCACGGTTAAATTCCTGCTTGGCTGGAATTTAACAGAAGGTGTAAGCGATGTCCGTGATGCGGTTGCCCGCGCCCAACGTAGGCTCCCTGAAGATGCGAAGGACCCCGTTGTATCTAAGGATAATGGTTCAGGAGAACCCTCTGTCTATGTCAATTTAAGTTCGAGTATTATGGACCGTACCCAATTGACCGATTATGCCCAGCGCGTATTGGAAGATAGGTTCAGCCTGATCAGCGGTGTGAGTTCAATTAGTATTTCAGGTGGTTTATATAAGGTTATGTACGTCAAGCTCAGACCCGAGCAAATGGCAGGACGTAACGTGACCGTCACGGATATCACCAATGCATTACGTAAGGAAAACGTCGAAACACCCGGTGGGCAAGTGCGTAATGATACCACTGTCATGTCAGTGAGAACGAAACGTCTATATTACACACCAAAGGATTTTGACTACTTAGTGGTACGCACAGCCAGCGATGGCACGCCTATTTATTTAAAAGATGTCGCCGATGTCGCTGTTGGCGCACAGAATGAAAACTCGACCTTTAAGAGCGATGGTATTGTAAACCTCAGTTTAGGGATTATTACTCAGTCCGATGCCAACCCGTTAGTGGTGGCCCAAGAGGTACACAAAGAAGTCGACCGCGTACAAAATTTTCTTCCAGAAGGAACAAGCCTCGTTGTTGATTTCGATTCAACGGTGTTTATTGACCGTTCTATTAACGAAGTCTATAACACCCTGTTTGTGACGGGCGCCTTAGTCGTATTAGTGCTCTATATCTTTATTGGGCAAGCAAGGGCGACACTCATTCCTGCAGTGACGGTTCCCGTATCACTTATTTCGGCATTTATCGCTGCTAATATGTTTGGTTACTCGATTAACTTATTGACCTTAATGGCATTAATTCTCGCTATTGGTCTAGTTGTCGATGATGCCATTGTGGTGGTGGAAAACATATTCCACCATATAGAAAAAGGGGAAGAACCGCTGCTTGCGGCCTATAAAGGCACCCGTGAAGTGGGTTTTGCGGTTGTTGCCACAACGGCTGTATTAGTGATGGTCTTTCTACCTATATCATTTATGGAAGGTATGGTCGGGCTGCTATTTACCGAATTTTCGGTCATGCTTGCCGTATCGGTTATGTTCTCATCCCTTATCGCATTAACCCTCACCCCCGTCCTTAGCAGCAAATTGCTCAAAGCGAATGTGAAGCCCAATCGCTTTAATCGTTGGGTCGATAGTGGTTTTGCACGAATGGAGAAGGTGTACCGTGCTGCCGTATCAAGAGCGATTCAGTTTCGTCTTATTGCCCCATTAGTGATTTTGGCTTGCATAGGTGGCAGTGCTTGGTTAATGCAACAAGTACCGTCACAACTCGCGCCACAGGAAGACCGCGGCGTGTTATACGCCTTTGTAAAGGGCGCTGAAGGTACCAGCTATAACCGTATGACAGCCAATATGGACATAGTCGAAGACAGACTCATGCCTCTACTCGGTCAAGGGGTCTTGCGATCTTTTAGCGTACAAGCCCCCGCTTTTGGTGGCCGTGCAGGCGATCAAACCGGTTTTGTTATCATGCAGTTAGAGGATTGGGAACACAGAGATGTCACGGCGCAGCAAGCCCTTGGTATTATTAGCTCAGCCTTGAAAGATATCCCCGATGTGATGGTTCGCCCCATGATGCCGGGCTTTAGAGGGCAATCGAGCGAACCCGTACAATTTGTGCTTGGCGGCTCCGATTATACTGAGCTATTTAAATGGGCGCAGATCTTAAAAGAGGAAGCAAACGCGAGCCCTATGATGGAAGGCGCTGACTTAGATTATGCGGAAACCACGCCTGAGTTAATTGTGACCGTAGATAAAGAACGCGCCGCGGAACTTGGGATCAGTGTTGATGAAGTCTCGCAAACCTTAGAAGTCATGCTCGGTGGCCGAACAGAAACCACTTATGTGGATCGCGGTGAAGAATACGATGTCTATCTTCGCGGTGATGAAAACAGCTTTAATAACGTCGGAGACTTAAGCCAAATCTATATGCGCTCCGCAAAAGGTGAATTAGTCACTTTAGATACTGTGACCCATATTGAGGAAGTGGCCTCGGCGCAAAAACTCAGTCACACCAATAAGCAAAAATCAATCACGCTAAAGGCCAATATCAGTGAAGGTTATACCCTAGGTGAATCACTCGCATTTTTGGAAAATAAGGCGGTCGAATTATTACCTAAGGATATTTCCGTTGGCTACACGGGTGAATCCAAAGAATTTAAAGAAAACCAAAGTAGTATTCTGATTGTATTTGGCTTAGCGTTACTCGTAGCATATCTGGTCTTAGCGGCTCAATTTGAAAGCTTTATTAACCCATTAGTCGTGATGTTTACTGTGCCTATGGGCGTGTTTGGGGGGTTCTTAGGTCTACTGATCACCAGCCAAGGTATCAATATCTACAGCCAAATTGGCATGATCATGTTGATTGGTATGGTGACTAAAAATGGTATTTTAATTGTTGAATTTGCTAACCAATTACGAGACAGAGGTTTTGAACTCGATAAAGCCATTATTGATGCATCTACACGGCGTTTACGGCCAATCTTAATGACGGCCTTCACCACACTTGTCGGTGCTATCCCCCTGATTTTCTCGACAGGTGCTGGCTCAGAAAGTCGTATTGCCGTAGGTACAGTGGTGTTCTTTGGGATGGCATTTGCCACCTTTGTCACACTATTTGTGATCCCAGCCATGTATCGATTAATCTCGGCTGCCACCCATTCACCAGGTTATGTTGAAGCAAAACTCGAAGCGGCCATTAAGGCCCAAGAATTAGCAGCGCAGGAGGCTGCCAAACAACAGGAACAAACGGCAAAAGCTTGATAACAAAACTGTGAACGAAAACTAAGAGAAACAAAACGTCAGCTCAGATGATAAAAAGCCAAGGTACAAATACCTTGGCTTTTTGATTTATGCCTGAGATGAGTTAATAACCTGCTCGGTACTGACGCGAATACAGAGCACAGTACAGAGCAATGCCGCCAACGTAATGACGCCTCCGAGATGGTTAATCATGCCCACAAAGCCCAATCCCGCTCCGAGCAAAATATAATAAAACAGTCCAAAGAGTGCGCCAGCAGAGCCCGCATAAGCACAGTAGTTTGCCAGAGCCGAGCTGAGTATGTTTGGAATCGCGATCCCATAAGCAATCACAATCAAGAGCATAGGCGCTAAAAAGTAAACACTATTCAGTCCTATTACAGTCGATTGAAATAGCCAAATACCCAATCCACCGACAAGTGCGATTGCACTGGCTAAGCGAATCAGCCAGACGCTGGTGTGGCCTCGACCTAGCAATATTCTATTAAAATAACTGCCAAGGAATGCGCCAAAGCCTAATAGTAAGCCACTAGTTCCGAAGGCAAGCGTCGATAATCCTTGCGCCTCAAACATAAATGGTGCCAGTGAAAAGTAGCTAAACCACATCAGATTAAACGCCGCCACCAAGAAGGTGTTCTTAATAATCCCGCTGTCGGTAAGCATCTTAAACGCTAACTCACCTATCGCTATTTTCTGGCTATGTGCGGGTTTGGTTTCAGGTAAGGATTTTACCGACAAAAACAACAGCACTATGGCAGAAACCATAAGTGCGACAAACACACCTTGATACCCCCAATACGCACTGAGAACGCTGCCCAGTAGCAATCCGATAACAGGGCTAATTCCAAGTGACATTCCCATCACAGAAAAGACTTTGGCTAATTCTTCTCCACTATAACTGTCACGCATCATAGTTTGGGTAATCACAGAACCCACTGCCGCGCCAAAGGCCGACAATACGCGGGCCAGCAACAACAGGCTAAAATCGCTCACCATCAAGGCTAACGCTGAGCCAATGGCATAACATACTAATCCCGCGAGCATAGCTTTGCGACGACCAATAATGTCGGCTAAGCGGCCCCAGCAAAATACGCCTATGGCAAAGGCAATAAAGTACACAGATAAGGTTTGCGATGCGCCAGCAACCGACACGGCAAAGTTTTCTGCAATATTCGGCAATGCTGGGCTATAGATGGTTTCCATAGCTTGCGGAAATATCATTAGCAGCACAGCGAGCCCTAAAGGGGGTTTTATATTCATGATTTCAATTGAATTTTAGTAAACAAAATGAGTTGGTTTACCGAAATGTCACTCCATACTTGTCAAAGAGGACGCAGTATAGATAAAATCCAAACATGACAATTAATAATACTTAAACAAAAAACATCAAAAATAGGACAAGATGGCTTTTATTCAACCCGATCTGCAATTCAACCCCGACACCTTAGACAACCTAGTGATAGGGATTGCTGCGGATATGGGGGAGCACGATTCAGGCGCGCATCACCACAGCAAAGCTCAACTGCTTTATGCTTCTGCTGGCTGTATGAGGTTTTACTTGGCTGATACCCAAGTTGTACTACCGCCAACCCGTGCGGCTTGGCTACCCGCAGGCGTTGTACACCATGTCACCATGCGCAATGTGGCTGCCTATCGCTCACTCTACTTTGAGCCAGAAACTGTTGCGTCTTTGCCGAGTCGAGTCACGATTTTCCATGTTAATCCGTTACTCAAAGCACTCATCGACACTATGTCATTTTGGCCGTGGGACAAACCCAGACAAAGTCAACACAATGCCTTTTCCCTGCTTTGCGAAGAGTTGGAAAATGCTACGGCAGAAAATCTAGTCTTACCTCTACCGCAGGATAAGCGCTTGAAAACTTGGCTTAAGCAACTGCAACAAAAGAAACAACCTGCCAATCTTAAAAAGATGGCCATTGAAATTGGCGCCAGTGAACGCACGATTAGCCGTATTTTTAACGCACAGACGGGAATGGCTTATCAAGCATGGCGCCAGCAATGGCGTTTACTCTCCGCCATTGAACAATTAGCGGCGGGAGTATCGGTGGCGCAGGTGGGCTTTAATTTACAATTTTCCAGTGACAGTGCCTTTATCAGCTTTTTTAAGCAATATACTGGCACCACACCAGCGCAATATTTTAAATCTCCTAGTGTTTAGCGAAATATTAAATCCCCCTCCAATACAACTCAAATGAGGCAGTTTACCCGTTTAACCAAGTGCAAACCCTCCCATTTCGCGGCCTTTAGCGACTTATTGTGTTATAGTGCAAGGACTCTTAGCCCAAATAGCAATATACAAATCCCTTGAAAAAAATCGCTTTATTTGTCGATGTGCAAAACATCTATTACACCTGCCGCGAAGCCTATGGTCGTCAATTTAATTACCGTAAATTGTGGCAACACTTAGGCTATGAAGGAGACATAGTGTTAGCTGTTGCTTATGCCATCCACAAAGGTGACGATGGGCAATTGAAATTCCAAGACGCGCTAAAGCACATTGGTTTTGAGGTAAAGTTAAAGCCGTTTATCCAACGCAGCGATGGTTCGGCCAAGGGTGACTGGGATGTCGGGATCACTATCGATATTATGGAAGCGGCGAGTGAAGTCGATACTGTAATTTTGTTGTCTGGGGATGGCGACTTCGATTTATTACTGCAAAAAATCCATCAAAAATATGGGGTTGAAACTCAAGTGTATGGCGTCCCTACCCTGACGGCAAAATCCTTAAGGGATGCAGCGTCTCAATTTCATCCGATAGATGAGGCGTTACTGCTTTAAGTTAAAAACCGTGACTGTATATTCGACATCAGCACCACAAAGCAAAAGGCCTGTTTTCACAGGCCTTTAACACGATAAACTCACATCAAAATCATAGATAGAAGCTTATGTTTTTTCATGGTGTTGGTTTGTAGAAATACCTTCTAACTGCACGACATTTTTACTGCCTCTCTTTGCCAGTGCGTAGTAGAACAGCGGCGTTAGGATAAGACCAAACACTGTTACCCCTATCATACCGGCGAATACCGCGACGCCCATGGCTTGACGCATCTCAGCACCCGCGCCAGTGGAGAACACCATTGGCACCACTCCCATAATAAAGGCGATAGAGGTCATCAAAATAGGGCGTAGACGTAATCTTGCCGCCTCTAATATCGCCTCCATAGGTGCCATACCGTGATCTTGTTTCTCCTTTGCGAACTCGACAATTAAAATCGCATTCTTTGTCGCCAGCCCCACCAGCACTATCAGACCAATCTGGGTGAAAATATTATTATCCCCACCGTAAATCAGCACACCACTAAGGGCTGAAAGCAGTGTCATTGGGATGATTAAGATAATCGCCAATGGCAGGCTTAAGCTCTCATATTGTGCCGCCAGCACCATAAACACCAGCAGGATCACCAGAGGGAACACCAATAACCCAGTATTGCCCGCTAAGATTTGCTGATAGGTCAACCCAGTCCACTCGTAGGTCATCCCTATGGGCAAGGTCTCGGCGAGGATTTTCTCAATCGCCGCCTGCGCTTGGCCTGTGCTCACACCGGGCGCTGGGCCACCGTTGATTTCAGCGGTCGTAAAACCGTTATAGTGCATCACACGATCGGGCCCCGCACTCTGGCTCACATTGATAAAGGAGCCTAGTGGGATCATATCGCCATTCACGTTCGGCACCTTTAACTGACTTATCTGCTGCGGGCTTTGACGGAACGCCTCGTCGGCTTGCATATTCACCTGATAGGTTCGGCCAAAACGATTGAAATCGTTGACATAGGTTGAACCCATATAGGTTTGTAATGTCTGGAAAATTTGATCGAGCGACACTGCCTGCTGTTTCGCTTTAGTCCGATCGATATCCAATTCAAGTTGTGGCACGTTCACTTGATAACTGGAAAATATCCCCGCTAATTGTGGATCGGCCCACGCCTTGTACATCACTTGTTGGGTCACCTGATACAAGGCCTCATAACCAAGGTTGGCTCTGTCTTGAATTTGCAAACGGAACCCTCCTATAGTGCCGAGGCCTTGCACAGGTGGCGGCGGGAAGATGGCAATAAACGCATCCTGAATGTCAGCAAATTGCTGATTCAGCTGTCCTGCAATGGCATTCGCCGACAGTTCAGGACTCTTACGTAACTCAAAATCATCGAGTGCGACAAACACCACGCCTGAGTTAGGACTATTAGTAAAACCGTTGATGCTAAGGCCTGGGAAGGCAATCGAGTGCGCCACACCGGGGTGATTTAGCGCAATCTCAGACATTTTCTTGATCACTGTATCGGTACGTTCAAGGGATGCGGCATCGGGCAACTGAGCAAAGGCCACTAAATACTGTTTATCTTGGCCGGGCACATAACCCGTTGGTGTATTAGCAAATTGCACTCCCGTTAACGCCACCATGCCTAAATACACTAGGCCAATAATGCCGCCAAAACGGATCACCTTACGCACTAAGTAGCCATAACCATCGGATGCACGGTTAAATAAACGATTAAAAGGCACAAATAACCAAGCACCAAACAACTTATCCATTAGACGGGTTAAGCCGTCCTTAGGTGCATCATGACTCTTGAGTAACAGCGCCGATAATGCCGGACTCAAAGTGAGTGAGTTAATCGCCGAGATAAAGGTCGAGATAGTAATAGTCAAGGCAAACTGTTTATAGAACTGCCCGGTTAAACCGCTCATAAAGGCCGTTGGAATAAACACCGCCGCCAGCACTAAGGTGGTTGCCACAATCGGGCCAGTCACTTCCTTCATCGCCTTTTGCGTTGCCGCAACAGGGCTTAACCCTGCGGCAATATTACGCTCAACGTTTTCCACCACGACGATGGCATCATCAACCACGATACCAATAGCGAGCACCAGCCCGAATAGCGACAAGGCATTTAACGAGAAACCGAGCAGATGCATAAAGGCAAAGGTACCCACCAAAGACACAGGCACAGCCACCAGCGGAATAATCGAGGCACGCCAAGTTTGCAGGAATAGCACCACCACTAACACCACCAGCAGCACGGCTTCGAGCAGGGTTTTTACCACGGCTTCAATCGAGCCACGCACGAAGACTGTAGGGTCGTACACAATCTCGTATTGCAGTCCTTCAGGGAAGGACTTGGCGAGTCTGGCCATTTCTGCGCGCACATCGTCGGAAATCTGAATCGCATTCGAGCCCGATGCTTGGAATACCGGAATCGCCACCGCATCCTTATTATCCAGCAATGAACGCAGCGCATAGCTCGTTACCCCGAGTTCCACCCGCGCCACATCCTTAAGGCGGATCACCTCAGCGTTTTGACCAACTTTGATGATAATATCTTCAAATTCAGACAGTTCAGTTAAACGGCCTTTCACGTTAATCAAAAGTTGAAAGTCAGCACTGCCACTGGGCTGTGCGCCTAAACTGCCCGCTGCCGCCTGTTGGTTTTGCTCACGCACAGCGGCAATAATGTTCGCAGGCGATAAACCCAGCGCCGAGACTTTATTCGGATCGAGCCAAATACGCAGGCTATATTCCCCTGCACCAAACAAACGTACCGCACCCACGCCTTTAATGCGTGCCAACTCATCTTTTACATTTAGCGCCGCATAGTTAGACAGGTACAACATGTCGTAACGGTTATCCGGCGATAACAAATGCACCACCATGGTTAAGTCTGGCGATGATTTTTCAGTAACAATACCAAGACGTTGTACCTCCTGAGGCAAACGTGGCATAGCCCTATCCACTCGGCTCTGCACTTGGGTTTGTGCCCTATCGACATCGGTGCCAATGGCAAAAGTGATGGTTAAGGTCATCCGTCCATCAGAGGTCGCCTGGGATGACATATACAACATATCTTCGACGCCGTTGATTTCTTGCTCTAGGGGCGAGGCAACCGTTTCGGCAATCACTTTAGGGTTAGCGCCAGGGTAGTTTGCGGTGACCACTACCGTTGGCGGTACCACCTCTGGATATTCGGTAATAGGCAACTGCCAAACGGCAATCGCCCCAGTGATAAGAAACAGCAATGACAGCACGGCTGCAAATATCGGTCTTTTAATGAAAAATTGCGACAACATAGTGTGTTATTCCTTAACCGCGGCTCGCCGTTTCAACCGCTTGCGCCGTCAAATGATCTTGGTTTTTATCGAGCATTAACTGGGCTTGGCGCAATGCTTCGAGTTTCTCGCTGTCGACCATATCCACCATATTTGGCTCAATTTGCATCTTAGGGCGAACACGCTGCATACCGTTGACGACGATCTTGTCTTCAGCAGCTAAACCTTGAGTTACGATACGAAGCCCTTGAACTTTCTCACCTAAGGTCACGCCACGATATTCGACCGTGCCATCATCACCGACGACCAGCACAAACTTATTATTGAGATCTGTGCCAACGGCTTTATCGTCGATCAAGATCCCCTCATAGGCGCCGCTGCCCGCGGTGCGAAGACGCGCAAACAAGCCAGGCAATAATCTATTGTCTTCATTGTCAAAAGTGGCTCTAACTCGAATTGTGCCCGTCTGCTTATCCATCGCATTGTCAACAAAGTCGACCATGCCAATATGGTGATAATCGCGCTCATTGGCTAAAGCCATATACACGGGGTTATCACCAGCACGAGGATCGTTACGTTTCTTCTCGGCTGTTAGCTTTACGTATTTAAGGTAGGTTTGTTCATCCACATCGAAATAGGCATACATGCTGGCCGTAGAAACCAAGCTGGTTAGCACACTCTGCCCTGCAGTGACATAGTTACCCGTTGTGACGTTGGCGTAGGACACGCGGCCATCAATCGGCGCTTGCACTTGGGTATAAGCTAAATCAAGCTCGGCGCGCATGAGTGCTGCTTTCACCGACGCAACCGCCGCCGCAGTTTGGCGCTTGTTTGACTCACGGGTATCGAGTAATTCTGCAGAAACTGCCTTTTGATCAAATAACTTACGGGCACGCTCCAAATCATTAGTGGCCAGTTGCTCAGCAGAAATAGCGCTAGCAAGATCCGCTTTTAACCGGGCCACTTCCACTTCAAACACGCTTGGATCGATGCGAAAGAGTACGTCACCTTTCTTCACTAAGGCGCCTTCTTTAAAATTTACTGATTCAATGTAACCAGATACTCGTGGGATAAGGGTGACACTTTCTGGTGCCTGTAAACGGCCAGTAAACTCATCCCATTCGGTAACTCGCTCATGCAATACTTGAGCAACATCCACCTTAGGTGCAGTCGGTGCAGGCCCCTGCTGCGTTGTTTGCTCACCACAAGCTGAAAGGACGAAAGCCGCCACCGCCGTTAACATCATTATTCGTAAAGGTTTGTTACTCATCATATTACTATCCTCAAGGTGGCGGGCATTTCACGCTGTTCGAACCACACACATGCCGCTGTGTTACAAACCAAACCGATTAAATACCGACTGGTAAAAAATATTCTGTACTGAACGGTAATATATAGCGTAAAATGACTCTGTCAACAAATTTATGTACCGACTGGTATTAAATTAAAAATACGCATTTACATTACATCTGCAATATTCCATTAGGCAGAAATCCATACATTTGATCCTCAAAGTCTTTTATGAATATTGAAGCGAAACCAACTGATATGGAGTGAATGCAAGACTCAGGTGACACCTTGGATGACTCAGTAAACAACTCTTCTTAGTCAGTCATCTGTCAGTAAGTGTGGCTGGACATGGGCCAAACCCATGTCTATCCTAGGGGCAATTGAGAATGGAGGAGCCTAATGATGTCAACCGTCACCCAGACGCCCTGTGTAGGTCGCCCACGAGCTTTTGACACTGAAGATGCATTAGCTAAAGCCTTAGAAGTCTTCTGGCGCAAAGGCTTTGAAGGTACATCGTTAACCGATCTCACCCAAGCGATGGGCATAAATAAACCGAGTCTTTATGCCGCCTTCGGCAATAAAGAACAGTTATTTCTCAAAGCAATAGAGTTATATGAACAGCGTCCCTGTGCATTTTTCTATCCGGCACTGGAAAAAGAGACCGCCTATCTGGTCGTCGAGTCCATGCTACTCGGTGCCGCTGATTCTTTGGTGGATAAAAGCCATCCTCAGGGATGTTTGATTGTCCAAGGCGCTCTCACCTGTAGTGAAGCAGGGCAAGCTATCAAGGATACGTTAATTAACCGACGCCGCGACGGTGAAATCGCCCTGTGCGAACGGCTGCAACGCGCCAAAGATGAAGGGGATTTACCCGCGGATGCTGATCCGCTCTTGCTTGCACGTTACATAGGCACGGTATTACAAGGCATGGCCGTACAAGCGACCAATGGAATTTGCCCAAATGAACTGCGTCAGGTAGCAGAGTTGACACTCGCTAACTTTCCACGGAATCACATCAATCATAATGATAAAGACGCTACTTGAGCTTAACGGATTCAGAGCCATTGCTAGAACACCATCCCCTCTGCCTTTGCAGAGGGGATTTTCCACAAATTTTTAGTCTCTAACCACATGGGTGACAAGTGTGGGACGTAATAGATTGTCATGCACTGGGCAACGATTACACACAATATCTAAAAACTCTCGTTTCTGATCTTCTGAAAGATCAGCATCAATACTGGCGTTAATGGTAATGTCTTTAAAGCCCACAGGATCTTCCGAAGGCTGGCCTAGTAAACCTGCAGAGTTCATTAGGGCACGCACATTCACATCAAACTGACGTAACTCAATATGCCTTTCCCGCGCCACCATCTTGGCAATCGCAGAAATACAACCTCCCAATGAAAACAGAAAGGTCTCTAAGGGATTTGCTCCTTCATTAGTCGCACTCGGTTGATCTATCACTAAAAGATGCTCACGAACCTGCGCGGTGACTTTCCAATCGCTTGCCATATGGGTGGTGACTTCTACGACTTTATCTGGCATTGCAAAACACTCCATTAGATTTTATTCAATCAGATTATACTAATAATTGATTTAATTAAAATCATCCGCAGAGATCACAAACTCATGAGAAATTTTTTATTAGCCATACATTTCACAAAATAAATATACCGCCCTAATATCATTAGCCTACCTATAAACAGTTATGTTATAAACGCCCTATCTTGAGCAAAGTAAAATGGATGCAAAATGCGGATAGGGAGTAACGTCAGTATGAAAATACAGCGAGCATATAATTTGCGCTTTTCATTTATACTCGCCGCCGTTTTGCTATCTCTTACTCACTTTTATGGTATAGCAATGGCTCAAGAAACGGATGCCATACCCCTACCCGCTCAAGACAAGACTATTATCTTAGCCGCCGAAGATAGCTGGCCTCCTTTTGCTAATCAGTTTGGCCAAGGTATTTCCCATCGCTTAATCAAAGCCGCTTTTAAACAATCTCACATTGAAATTAATAGCTTAGTCGTTCCCTATACCCGCGCCTTAATGATGGCAGAGAAAGGTGATGTAGATGGTGTGTTCAATGTCACCCGCGAAGCGAGCACTGAACAACGTTTTGTTTTTGGACAGTTCCCTTTATTTGTTGCAACAGCCTCTTTTTATCAAAAGAAACAAAAATCAATTCTGGCAGACAATAAATGGGCTCTCCCTAGAGGTACAGTTGTTGGGATCGTTAAAAGCTATGAATATGGCGATGATTTTCCTGCGCTCGTTAAACAACAACAGCTTAATATTGTTGCTGTAGCCAACCAACTACAACTCATTAATTTACTATTAATTGGTCGTATAGATACCGCATTGATGTTCGATTTAGTCGCGAAGGATAACCTTCAGACAATGGGCGTTGATGATGAAATCATTCCGATATTTGCTAATCACAGCAGTAATATTTATCTGGCTTTCTCGAAGGAAAATCCACAGGCACATACCCTAGCAAGCCAACTTGATGCTGGTTTATCCCAACTCAAAGCCACTGGCCAGTATGAAAAACTATTCTCATTGAGTCCTATCGCTGCGAGCGAATAATTTCTTGATTCACCCAATATAACAACTGCTTGATAGCTTTCGACAAGATCTGATTTTGACGCACAATATAACCTAAACTCGTTGTAGGGAATTGCGGCAAAGGGGTGACTTTCGTGGTCAAATTCGCTTTCGTATATACAGAAAACTCTGGCACTATCGCTACCCCAAATCCCGCCTCTGCCCAATCGATTTGTGCGTCAACACTGCCAACTTCCATAATCCTATAATTGGGTAAGTTCAAGGAAGGTAGCGCAGGGTCCAATAACTCGCGGGTTCGCGTATCATGGCCTAATAAAATCAAGGTCGGTTGCTCGGCTAAAGGTGTATCCACGGACAGTTTTGTTTGCTGCCATTGCTGCAAATGGTCACCGATTGCGCACCATTTAATCTGTTGTAATTCAGTAAAATGCAGTGGTTGACTCTCCTTTTGCGCGATCACAAAGCCTAAATCGGCTTCAGCATTGGTCACTAACTCAGAGGCCTGTGAAGACGTGGTATTAAGCAGTGAAAAGTCAATTCCTGGGAACTCCGCCTTAAAGAGCTGAAACGGTTGGATCAAGAGTAACCGCGAGATAATATCGCTCGCTGCTATGGTGAGAGTGCCTTGGCTAAGATCGTTAATTGCATTCAAATCCGCCTGGCAAATTTGTAATTCCATCAGAGTTTTTTGGCTGCTTTCTAACAGACGAAACCCCGCCTGTGTCAATCGAAAGGGATTACGGTCAATCAGCTTTACCCGAGTGGTTTGCTCTAACTGCTTGATATGCAAGCTAACATTGGGCTGAGTCATATGTAGCACAGCGGCTGCCTTACCAAAATGCTTACATTCAGCCAAAGTGACAAAAGTCTTTAACCAATGAAGATCGAGCATTGCACCACCATCCCGACAGAAATAGAGTTAATTATCGCCAATTATATATGAAATTCTTATCAGCACGATAACTATAATTAATTTCTCTTATTCCTACTGAAGGTCTAGCATAACCGCTTAATCAATGAGGAGATGTTGTTATGCCGTCGATCGTGGTTGTGGGTGCAAATTGGGGTGATGAAGGCAAAGGCCGCATCGTAGATTATTTAGCTGCGGATGCCGCTGCCAGTATTCGCTTTCAAGGCGGTAACAACGCCGGACATACCGTCGTCAACGACTACGGCACCTTTAAATTACACCAATTACCGAGTGGCATTTTCAACCCTAACTGCATTGCAGTATTAGGCCCAGGCATGGTGATCAGCCCTGAAAAACTCAGTGTAGAAATTGCTGAAGTACAAGCGACAGGTGTTGAAGTCAAACTGTGCATTTCTGACCGTGCTACTCTGTGCTTACCATTGCATGCATTAGAAGATACCTTAGAAGAACAACGTCTTGGCGATCTCGCCTATGGTTCAACCCGTCAAGGGATTGCACCAGCCTATGGCGATCGTGTGATGAAAAAAGGCATTTTAGTTGGCTGGTTAAACCAACCTGAAGTGCTGCAAGAGCGTATTCAATTTATGCTCGACTGGAAATTGCCACAGTTAAAGGCACTTTATCCAAGCTGCGATTTTAATCAAACCGCCGCAGAAATGACTGCATGGTTATTAGACGTGACAGCCCCTTGGCGTCCATTTATTTGTAACGTGACTGAACCATTAAAAGCATTACAAAAACAAGATGCTAGCTTGCTGTTTGAAGCACAATTAGGGGCTGGCCGTGACTTAGTCTACGGCGAATATCCTTACACTACGTCTTCAAACGTGACGGCAGCTTACGCGGGTATCGGCAGTGGTTTACCCGCACTGCGTCCTGAGCGTGTAATTGCTGTCGCGAAAGCCTTTAGTTCATCTGTGGGTACTGGCACTTTAGTGACCGCAATGGAAGAGCAAGACGCCTTCCGCGAAAATGCCAACGAGTTTGGTGCAACAACAGGCCGTCCACGTGATATGGGTTACTTTGACGCTGTTGCCACCCGTAATGGAGTTGAACTACAAGCGGCAACCGAAATCGCCCTGACGAAGATTGATTGTCTTTCTGGTATGAAAGATCTAAAAATCTGTGTTGCCTATGAAGGTGAACACACTGAGAACCCAATTTGGCCACAAACTGCGGCGTTAAGCCCAGTGTATGAACAAATGCCATGCTGGAACGAAGATATTACCGGTTGTCGTACTTTCGAAAGCCTGCCTGTCGCCGCACAACACTATGTTGAACGTATTGAAGAGTTAATGGGTGTGCGCGTCAGTATGGTTTCTGTAGGACCTGAGCGTGATCAAATGATCATTCGCTAGTCGAACGTTTACCCTACAAAAAAGCCATATTCGCCTCGGTGAATATGGCTTTTTACTTTTATAGCATTCACCATTCAAAAATCACTCAAGACGTTGGTAGCAACTATTTGAATCCCTGGTATTCAAATATCACCGCTAAATGAAATGGTATTACTCTCCGAATACGTACTTATCTATCATACCGACTAAACGGCCAATTTCGGGTTTAGTGATAGTATCATTTGCCCCTAATGAGATAGCTTTAATACGGTTATCTTCACTCATAAGAGATGAAAACATCACAATCGGCATTTGTCGGTACGCCTTAGATTCTCTTAAGCGTTTCACCAAATGCATGCCATCCATGCGAGGCATCTCAACATCCGTAATAATGGCGCTGACAAAATCAGAAATAGAGGCATTATCTTGATCAGCAAGGGTCTCAAATTCCATTAGCATTTCAAGGGCATCACCACCATCTTTGGCTGTGATAATGTTGTAACCTGCGCTGCGAAGGGTATTTTCGATCATCTTACGAATAAAAGCGGAATCATCGACAATTAAAATCGTTTTTGCTTCACGTTTTGCCAGCATTTTGTCATTAATCACGACACTCCTATCGAGCGTGACATCGTACTTATCCATACTCAGTTCAGGATTAATGTCGGCAATAATTTTCTCAAAATCCAAGATCATAATGAGCATGCCATCACGACGAACTACGGCAACGACACAATCATTTTCACCGGCTTCTAAAAATTGACTCGGTGATTCAACCTGCTCCCACGACACTCGATGAATACTACGAACGCTATCAATTAAAAAACCATTAATCATTTTATTAAAATCGGTGACAATAACGACTTTATGACTTAAATCCGCAGGGGTTGGTATCCCTAACCAACCAGCAAGATCGACTAAAGGGATCAGCTTTTCTCGCAGCGAAAATACCCCAACCATATGCCGCTGGGCATTGGGGTAATCTGAGGTTTCTGGCACCCTAATCACTTCTCTCACTTTGGCGACATTAATACCGTAATGACACACTTTATGCCCACCGTTAGGCAGGACTTTATGCAGATGAAACTCAATAATTTCGAGTTCATTAGTGCCACTTTCAGTCAATATTTCTGATTTTTTAATTTCGTTCATATCAAACTCTCAACCTAGCTAATCAACATGATAAAGATGTTTAATGATCAGTATAGGAAGGGATTTATACATTAGGCATGATAGTGTGACTTTTCGGTGATTTTACTTACTGATAAAGGTGATAAATATAGGTGACTGGGTTTTGTCTCTGTGTATTAGCAGTTTTGTTTATAGGTTTTGTTTTAAGAGATAAGCCGCTAAACTAGCGGGCAATAAAACCCTTCGAAAATAGCCATAACCCCATGCCGAAATTTAGCTCTACGTTTTCCTTCCCTGTACAAATCTATTACGAAGATACCGATTTTTCTGGCGTGGTTTACCACCCTAACTTTTTGAAATATTTCGAGCGTGCCCGTGAGCATGTGATTGGTGCCGAGCGGTTAAATGCACTATGGCAACAAAGTCAATTGGGTTTTGCCGTGTATCGTACCGATATGGTATGCCATGAAGGTGTAGAGTTTGCCGATATTATTGATGTGCGTACTCAGTTTTATTTTGAAAGCAAGTACCGCACTGTATGGCAGCAAGAGATTTGGCGTCCACAGGGTAAAAAGCCTGCGGTTACTGCAACCATTGAGATGGTATGTATGAATAAAGCCCGCCAACTAGCACCTATGCCCGCAGATTTAATCGCCGTCTTAAGCCTTGATTTCGACTCAAACGAATAACACTAACGTGCACTATATTGCACTATTACGACATTAAGTAACGACTACATAACTGGTTAGATTGAGTGGCAAATTACGTCGCATAATGCAACTGTGCCCAGTTCATTTCAAGCTCAGCAGCACTCATGGGCTTTGCGTAATATAAACCTTGCAGGGTATCAACGCCCATCGCCACTAACCTATCCCTAATCTCGAGCGTTTCAATACCTTCGACGGTCACTTGATAACCTAATTTTTTGGCGATATTGATACTGGCTTCGAGGATATATTCAGATGCCTTATCCCGTTCAAGATCCTGTAAAAAGGCTTTATCAATTTTGACTTCATTGACGGGCAAATGCTTTAAATAAGCCAAAGAAGAATGGCCCGTACCAAAATCATCAATCGCGAGACTAACCCCTAACGCACGAATTTTATCTAGGGTTTCTACGGCTTTATTTAAGTCAGCCATCAGCGTACTTTCCGTAATTTCAATCATTAAAGATTCGGGAGGTAAATGATAATAAGCAAGGCGCGATGCAATTTCTTGGGGTAAGGTTTCACTGTCTAGATCCCGTGTAGAAAGGTTAACCGCTACACATAAATTAATCCCCGCGGTACGCCATTTTGCCTGTTGAGCTAAAACCTGTTCAAGGGCCCATTGACTCACCAAGTCAATCATTCCGGCATATTCAGCCAGAGGAATAAACTCTCCAGGAGAAATAGTCCCAAGCTCCTCATGCTGCCAACGTATTAAGGCTTCGACTTGGGTACACAACCCCGTTTGTATATTTTGCTTAGGTTGGTACACCATATATAAATGATTTTGCTGTAACCCTTTAGGAAGACTATCAATAATTTTGAGTTCTCGCAGTTGCCTTATATCATCATTCTCACTGTAACAGGCAATAGCACTGCGTGTTATACGCGCTTTTTTAAGGGCAAGATCGAGCCTTCGTAACATTTGGCTTGCATCAGCATGATGTGATTGAAGCTGCAAACATCCTATCTGCACACGAACACTCACTGGCGTATCATTGATACGAAAAGGCACTTGTAAACGACCACGTAAATGCAGTAATTGTTCTTCCGTCAGGTTTTGGTCATAGTAAAGAAAAAATTCATCACCGTTTAAACGAGCAATGAATCTAGGATTAAGGCTTAGGGAATATAAACGCTCAGCAAACTGCTTGAGTAAAATATCACCAAAGACAAAACCAAAGAGATCATTAACATAGCGAAAGCGATAAATATCAACTAAAACCATAGTCCCTCGAGTAAGCGGCATCATAGTGGCTAAAGTACGTTTTAGGCCCACTCGATTACTCAGCCCAGTAAGCTTATCTTTACCCATTCCAGCAGGCAGAGCGGTTAGCATCTCATTTAAGGAATCATAAAGCGGTGCAAACTCTTGGGGAACCGCAGAAATGTTAAGGGGCCGACGCTCAATCTTTTGCTGATCAAGTTGACAACATAGTTGAGCCAAAAACCGTTGTTGCAGACGTTGCGAGTGATATTTTGTCAGCAGAATATATAGCACGCCTATCAGGATAATAAGCAATGCTATAGCGATAAATTCCATCCTGATCATACCTAGGCCTCAACCTTAGCGCGCAGCCTAACTGCTATTGGTAACTTTCTCTAATTGAATGGAATTTTTCCATAAACTCATCACTGGCTAACGCATCCGCTGTCACAGGTAATCCCCTAGCAACAAACACATCAAGGCGCTGTTCAAGCTCGGTACCTGCACGTAATTCACCAGTATAAAAAGCGGCTGCACGGATAAAATCTAAGTAAGTGACATGTTCTGGTAGATAAGGCAAATCGGCCCAACGTTCAACTACGGCCATAACGTCAGGTGCAAAGTCCCAACTTTTTAATACCGCGCGCCCAAGCGGGCCCTGCATTTTTCGCACTAAAGATCTTAATTGTTCGATACTGGCAAACAGCTCTGGATGTGTCTCAGCCTCGGTAAGCACGGGTAAAGCACCAATATTATGGACTAATCCCGCCAAGGTTAGAGTGTCAAAGTTAAGCCCACTATTGGGTTTACTTTTATTGTACATGTGCAATATAGCGCAAGCTGCGGCAGTAACATCAATCGAAGTACGCCACACTTCATCCATCACTTCCCACACCATTTCATTGGTGGAGATAAAGAGTTGCTCCATCGCCACAGAAGTCGCAATACTTTTGATCTGAATTAACCCAATTCGGGAAACCGCGCCACTAATACTTTCTGCGGGAACACCACGGCTGTATAAAGCACTATTGGCTACTTTGATAATACGAGCTGAAATCGCCGCATCCTGGCCTATCACTTCAGCCACTTGTTTAAGGCTTGCATCTGGGCGCCCGACAACTTCCTGCACCCGCATTGCCACTTCTGGCAAGGTAGGTAACACGAGGGCATCCTCTTTTAGTTTTTTTAATAGTCCGACTAACAGTAGATGTTCAGTAGACATCTTAGCTCCCATCAATCTATCAACATATCAACATAAACATTGGATAGTTGGAGTATATCAGTTGGCTGTGATGAGATGGGTAGAAAAAGCAGCAGAGGTTAATAATTTGTAAGATGACAGTATTCATTTTCCCCGTAGAACACTTTTCTCACCCATGTCTTAAAGATTAAAACGCTTATATTCGCAAAGTGTGAAGAACAACTAAAGTTAGGCGCCGCCATTTGCATAACCCTACCCCCATTGTGTAAAATGCCGCCCCCGCGCACTGCGCCTCTATCGTACTAATCAATTCGAGAGTCATTATGTTTAAACCAGAGCTACTATCCCCTGCCGGGACGCTGAAAAATATGCGCTACGCCTTTGCCTATGGTGCAGATGCAGTGTATGCCGGTCAGCCAAGATATAGCTTAAGGGTACGTAATAACGACTTTAAGATGGAAAACCTTGCCACTGGTATTGAAGAAGCCCATGCGCTCGGTAAGAAGCTCTATGTGGTCAGCAATATTGCCCCCCACAATGCCAAGCTCAAAACCTATATCAAGGACATGGAACCCGTAGTGGCGATGAAGCCAGATGCGCTGATCATGTCAGATCCGGGTTTAATCATGATGGTGCGTGAGGCCTTTCCCGATCAAGTGGTGCATTTATCCGTGCAGGCGAATGCCATCAACTGGGCCTCGGTCAAGTTTTGGCAAACCCAAGGGATTAAGCGCGTGATCCTGTCCCGCGAATTGTCCTTAGATGAAATTGAAGAAATTCGTCAGCGCTGCCCTGATATTGAACTCGAAGTGTTTGTCCATGGCGCTCTGTGTATGGCCTATTCTGGCCGTTGTTTACTCTCGGGTTATATCAACAAACGCGATCCTAACCAAGGCACTTGTACTAACGCTTGTCGCTGGAAATACGATGTACACGAAGCGCAGCAAAACGACAGTGGCGATATTATTGCTATGCCTAATGCGGTGCAAATTGAAACGCCCACCACCTTAGGGGCAGGCGCTCCGACAGATCAAATTTTCCTGTTACAGGAAGCTAATCGCCCCGGCGAATATATGCCAGCCTTTGAAGACGAACATGGCACTTATATCATGAACTCTAAGGACTTACGTGCAATCCAACATGTAGAGCGCCTGACTAAAATGGGGATTGACTCACTCAAAATCGAAGGCCGTACTAAGTCTTTCTATTATGTCGCGCGTACTGCGCAGCTCTATCGCCAAGCCATTGAAGATGCTGCATCGGGCAAAACCTTTGATCGTAGCCTGATGAACCAGTTAGAAGGGCTCGCCCATCGCGGCTATACCGAAGGCTTTTTACGTCGCCATGTGCATGATGAATATCAAAACTACGACTATGGTTACTCAGTCAGTGACACACAACAATTTGTGGGTGAACTGACAGGCAAACGTAACCTAGCAGGCCTTGCTGAAATCGAAGTAAAAAACAAGTTTTCCGTGGGTGACAGTGTTGAGCTAATGACGCCGCAGGGTAATATGAACCTAACAATTGAACACCTAGAAAATCGCAAAGCTGAAGCGGTTGAAGCAGGTCTTGGTTCAGGGCACACTGTATATCTGCCCGTACCGAAGGAAGTCGATTTAAGCCACGGTATTTTACTGCGTAACCTGCCCCAAGGTCAGGATACTCGCAACCCACATGAACTAGGTTAAGGTATGGCATTACTGATCGACGATAGCTGCATCAACTGCGACATGTGCGAGCCTGAGTGTCCTAATCAGGCGATCACTATGGGTGAAGAGATCTATGAAATCGACCCTGATCGCTGCACTGAATGCGTTGGTCATTATGATAAACCGACCTGCGTCTCTGTTTGCCCAATTGATTGCATCGACCCCGATCCGAATCACGTTGAGTCGCAGGACGAACTGTTAGTCAAATTTGCAGTGCTAACACAAAAGATCTAGTCATAGGTGCCACTAATCAAAAAGCCCTGAGAGTAAACTCAGGGCTTTTGCTTTATCCCTACCAAACAATATTAATCTCGAAATATCAACACGCCCTAGTTAAAACTGGGGGATTTACTCAGAATCACCGTTGGCTTAGCCTCTATTTGTAATCGCTCAATGATCGCTGCCAGCTTTTCGATACTCAGACGTATCGGCGTTGGCATTGTTGAAAATTCGATGCTGAGTAATAGGTTTTTCACCTCAAGCCCCAATTCTGTATCCCCTTCAATATTCAGCTTACGCTGAAAAAATAACGTGTCAGGGTCTTCTTTGGCTGCTGCAACTAACACTAATTCTGCAGAGTTGGCACTAAAGGTAACCTGCGCCTGAGTTAACTCTCTCACTTGCCATTGACCATCAAAAGTCACTTCAAAATTCAGGTGTAAATCCTCAACTCGAATAGCAACCCATTTTCCTGCTAAAAAGTCCAGTTCATCATCCGCTGCCTGCGAAGCAAGCAAAAGCCCAAGCAATTGGCTAATCACTTTAGCCTTAAGGCTAAAAGGGACTTTTGCGAGGGGAAAACTCATCAACTTAGGTGTAATTTCAAGGAGTTGTTTTGCTAATTTTGCTGAAAAAACAGCGGACATAATCAATACCCTACAAAAATAAAACACGATATGTCCCAGTTTAGCGGGATTTTATGATCTTAAACCTGTTTTAAATCAATTCACCACGATTCAATCTTGCCTAAACTCAGCGGCTATCTATTTATCGGGAGCATAAATATGGAGCTTTTGTGTCCAGCAGGCAATTTGGCCTCACTCAAATCGGCACTGCAAGCCGGTGCAGACGCTGTGTATCTAGGGTTAAAAGACGATACCAATGCACGTTCATTTGCGGGATTAAACTTCACCCCAGCAAAGCTACAGGAAGCCACTGAGCTTACACATATACGCGGTAAGAAAATCTTTTTAACCTTAAACACATTTCCAAAACCAGGTGAAGAACACCGTTGGTATCAAGCAATAGATTTAGCCGCCAAACTCAATATGGATGCATTGATTGTTGCCGATCTTTCTTTGCTCGATTATGCCCATAAACATTATCCGCAGTTGCCACTGCATCTTTCTGTGCAGGCAAGCGCGACCAATCTGGGTGCCCTGAGTTTTTATAAAGACGCCTTCAATATTGCCCGCGTGGTTTTACCTCGGGTGCTCTCGATGAAACAAGTGCGCGATCTTGCTAAAGTCAGCCCCGTAGATTTAGAAGTGTTCGCCTTTGGCAGTCTGTGCATTATGGCTGAAGGGCGGTGTCATCTGTCCTCCTATGTTACTGGGCAATCGCCCAACACGGGCGGTTCTTGTTCACCAGCCAAACACGTACGCTGGCAAGAAGAAGGACAAGATAGATTAACTCGACTCAATGATGTCCTTATTGATAAATCAGCCTTAGATGAGCAAATGGGTTACCCCGTGGTCTGTAAAGGCCGTTATCTCACCGAAGATCAGGACTCGCCCCAGTATTTACTTGAGTCTCCGACCAGTTTAAACACCTTAAGCCTTCTGCCTGAACTGGCTAAGGCTGGCATAGTGTCCTTAAAAATTGAAGGCCGTCAGCGTAGCCCTGCTTATGTTGAGCAAGTGACTAAAGTCTGGCGTCAAGCCATCGATACCTATCTGGAAAATCCCGATAAATTTCACAGTCAACCCCATTGGGAACAGGCCTTAGCGAAGGTTTCTGAAGGGCAGATCACAACGCTTGGTGCCTACGAGCGCAACTGGCAATAAGCAGAAATGCTCAACCAACAGACTGAAAGTAAGGAAGAGTTATGCGTATTTCCCTAGGACCATTACTGTATTGCTGGCAAAAACAACAGGTCATGGCCTTTTACCAACAAGTTGCAGCCAGCCAAATTCCGCTCGTCTATTTAGGAGAAGCTGTCTGTAGCCGCAGACGCGAACTCAAATGGGGGGATTATTTTGAGCTTGCGCAAATGCTCAAGCAGGCTGGTAAAGAAGTGGTGATTTCAACACTGGCATTAATTGAAGCGTCATCGGAATATACCGAGCTTAAGCGTCAAGTCGATAATGGCGAATTTATGATAGAAGCTAATGACATGGCTGCAGTCTACCTCGCCAAAGAACACAAATTACCCTTTGTCTGCGGTGCGAGTATCAACAATTATAACCGAGCTAGCCTAGATATTTTACATGGCTTTGGTATGCAACGATTTGTGATGCCTGTGGAATTATCTAAGGCTTGGCTACAGCATGTTATACAAAATAAACCCGCTTTTGAGGTAGAAGTTTTTGGCCATGGCTATTTACCTCTGGCTCATTCAGCGCGCTGTTTTACTGCAAGACACAAACAACTCACTAAAGACAGTTGTGAAACAATTTGCCGCCAATATAGCAAGGGGCTGCTCGCTCAAACCCAAGAGATGCAGCCGCTATTAAGGCTTAATGGTATTCAAACCCAATCTGCAGCTTGTTTAGATTTAAGCAGTGAAATCGCAGCAATGAATACAATGGGAGTGGATGTATTTAGAGTCTCACCTAGCGGTACAGAATCGATCGCGCGAGCCGAAACCTTAATCGAAACCCTTAACACGCCAGAAATGGCACTCAATGCTCCTATAAACGGTGAACAATGTGATGGTTATTGGTTTGGTGAAGCTGGCCTGACTATTCATCACGCAACCTAGTAACTGACGCCAACGAAGTCAGCCTCAATGATCAACCTTTGGGTTATAGGTTAGTTGACTTAAAAGCAGTACCGTCATCCAACACAATAAACTACCAAGCCCTATCCATTCTAGTAGCGCTGGCCACCATGGTGTGGGTCTTGGAAGTTGTTGCACCATTTCTTGATAGAAAGGCCTATCGCCTTCTGTTAAGCCCAATTCCAATTGCGGCGCGTACAAAAACATCATCATGCTACAGAGCACTATCAAGGCTAATAACCAAGTCCAACGTCCGAATGCAGAACGGCCAACACTGGCCAAGATTAAATAGAATATTGCACTTAGGCTGCCAAAATAAAAAAACCATTTCAGCCCTAAAATATGTAAATGGTATACATTAACGGGGAATAAACCGACCCAAGCTAACGCAAAGAAGGTTAGGGCTAAACAGATAAAAAAAGGATATCCCCAACATGAAGTGACATTCTGTAATGAAGACAAACAATAAAAAACGATACTTAAACTGCCGAAGAATAATCCACCATTTAGGATAACTGCGAAGGGAGAATGTCCATATGTCCCTAATTCACTTAAAGTATGATTGAGAAAGTTGAAATACTGCTCATTTGAAGAATGAAAACCCAGTACCGACACAATAATCCCGAGCAATAACCCAAAGATACCAAGAAAACCAAATTTAGTGGCAAGTGCAGAACTCTTTTTCATTTGACGCTTCTTATCGTAACAGTCATAAGTAAATTAGCGAATGGGAATAACATTAACTTACATGGAAATAGAAAGATTTAAAGCGGCACACATCCGCTTTATGATAATTTTTTACTTTCTCCATAATTTTTGATTTTTTAGTCATCCTTAAGCAGAACAATAGCTTCCCAGAAAAACCAATAAAACGATTGAGCATGCCACTAAATTGCGCATAAAAATGTAATCTCGCTCAACAGTAACGTCATATCAAGGTTAAAACGGGCCACGCCTGCGGCTGGTCATGCTATTTTTCTATTCCCCTCCAGCCATTTGGCAATAACGACTAAAAAATCACCAGAGGCTGCATTTCATGTCCTGAACATGATATTTTTTACTCGATCCTGAACAGATCACATAATCGGTGACACGATAATACGCTTATAAAAAGTGCATGAACAATAACGAGCTAACCAATTGATTAATTTAATATAGCATAGTGATAGCTTGATAAAAATGACTATAGACTAAAGTGGAGTACGTAAAAAATAACTATGCTGTTTTGCTGCTTATATCAAACTAACAAGCGAATCGTTTTACATAGGAAGGCGAAGCGAGTAATCTTCCCCCTTCTCGTTTTTGAGTTGAATGAAAATGCACCTTAACTGGCATTAAAAACAGTTTGGACTGCGGCTTATTCAAATTTATTTTGTGCGACTCGTACTTTAAGGTGTACACCATTGGCTACTGAACATAAAAACCGCAATATGAAGACGATACTCACCTTTATCGTCCCTTCGCTGATAGGTCTGCTGCTGTTTATGACCCCACTCAGCTACAACGATGCGATCACTATCCCTATCGCTATTATATCTAAAGCATTACAAAGTGCATTGAGTGAAGTACTCACTTTAATAGTGACTATTATTGTCGTGGCAATGGCTTTGGCCTCATTGCTCACAAAAATAGTTCAACCTAAGTTCGTCCTTAATAACCATTTTCTCAATGGGCTACTCAATATTAGCCCTTTATGGCTAACCACTCGTATTGTGGGTGCCGTGTTTATCGTACTCACTTACGGTGTTATTGGCCCTGAAGTAATTAACTCATCAAGCACTGGTGCGCTGGTTTTAAATGACCTGCTGCCAGTGTTATTTTGCGTATTTATATTTGCAGGAATGTTGTTACCGCTACTACTCAACTTTGGTCTGCTCGAACTTTTTGGCACGCTATTAACTAAGATTATGCGCCCCGTATTCAATCTACCGGGTCGCAGTGCTATCGACTGTATGGCTTCGTGGTTAGGTGATGGCAGCGTGGGGATTCTACTCACCAGCAAGCAATACGAAGCACGCTTTTATACCCAGAGAGAAGCCGCGGTTATTGGCACCACTTTCTCCGCAGTATCAATCACCTTCAGCTTAGTAGTGATCTCACAAGTGAAGTTAGAGCATATGTTTGTGCCATTTTACTTAACCGTGTGCTTAGCGGGTTTTGCCGCCGCAGTGATTGTGCCAAAGTTACCGCCTCTTTCGTGGAAAAAAGATCATTATATCGACGATACCCCCCGTAAACCCGATGATGAAATTATTCCAGCGGGGCACAGTGCTTTTTCTTGGGGCTTTGATAAAGCTTTAGAAAAAGCCGCCAGTGCAGGAGGAATTAAAACCGTCTTACATGAGGGTATTAAAAACGTTGTTGATATGGTGTTTGGCATTATCCCCGTGGTAATGGCAATCGGTACTCTGGCACTGATTATCGCCGAACATACGCCCATCTTTAACTATTTAGGTATGCCATTTATTCCATTACTTGAATTACTGCATATTCCTGAAGCGACTGAAGCCTCTAAAACTATCGTTGTTGGCTTTGCCGATATGTTTATTCCTTCTATCCTCGCAAGCTCAATTGAGTCGGATATGACTCGCTTTGTGATTGCGGCGTTATCTGTGACTCAGTTGATTTATATGAGTGAAGTGGGCGCACTGCTGATCGGCAGTAAAATTCCGGTGAACTTTATTGAGCTATTCGTGGTGTTTATCCTGCGTACCTTAGTGACGCTGCCAGTGATTGCGGGTGTTGCTCACTTGCTATTCTAAACGCAAAAACCTTTGAAAAGCTCAAGGGGAGTCAGGTTAACTGACTCCCCATTTTTTTGTACTCACTCATATACGAACTGACAGTTTTGATTATATAGTGTGACTAAAGCGTACAAACGCCACTCGTAACCACACAACTCAGTTTTGGACAGAAGTACTTTAAGAATTTCTGGATAGCACTGCTGAGGATCAAACTTGGTCATTTAATTCTTTAAGTGCTGGCTTATGATGAGCCATGGCATTCGCTCACCGACACGCAGCGAGTCCATCCGTGGATGCTCGACCGCCCCGTCCATGGGGCGGACGGTCGTCTCGCCAATCACCATGGCTCACCTGTTTAACATCGGTGTAGCCTGTTTGTTTTAAAGTAGATATGCGACTTGTTTTTGGACAAAAGCATGTTAGATTCCCAACTCTAATTATTGAGTTTCGGATTAAAATTTCTATAGAGATAACGCTCCACTCACCGGAATTTTGGGAGCGTAGCGAGTAAAATTTCCGTATGGAGTGGCTTGTTAAGTTTCAAAACGACAACTCCCATGCGCGTAAAAGTGTCTCAAATACAGATTTCATTTCCGTTTCGAATTGTTCTTTCGTAATTTCATCACCAACTCGTCTTGACAGACTTGTTTTCTGCTTGCCCGTCATACTTGCAACTTGCTGATCCGTTCTTCTCCAGTCCAAGTGATTTGGATAGCACTCCTCCAATGAGCCGTGGGCTAAGACTTTAATCTGCCTTCGATCATTAAATCTTCTAAACTCCTTCATGAACTCATCAAAGCCGCCTTGCGCCTTTTGAGTTGGCGCATCGCACAAGACAACCATCTTTTCTTCGAATATAGAACTCTCAAGAGGTTTAAATGCCTTTCTTATTGCATTAATTGAGCGCTTAGCTTGATGAGTATCTCCTTCAGCAGAAATTATTTGAATTGTCGGCTTGCCGGAATAAAAGCGTTTAATTACACGGGTTAACAATTCAACCTCGCTCGGTCCTTCTACTATTAAAAAGTTACGAGGAAGCAAAAGATCAGACGGGCTTCCACCTAGTAATTCAAAGACAACGTAGGGCTTATCCAGTTGATCGACGTACTTAAAATGAGTAATGCTATCTTCTTTCTCTACTTTATAAATTTTTTGTGATGGATGCTCGTCTGCTACAAATACCGATGAATGGGTATTTATAAATACTTGATCTAGCTCAGCGCTCAATGTTAGGAGTACTTCTTTTAATTTCCGCTGTGCGGTTGGGTGTAAATGAAGTTCTGCTTCATCAATGAAGAATAAAAAAGACTTGCCTGCATCTTCTCTACCTTTTCTGTAATCTGCATACGCCTGGATAATGGCAAGCATAAGAGCCCTCTGCATGCCATCACCTTTTTCAGATGCATATGTTTCTACACCATCATCAACTCTAGTCTGGAAGTTTTTTAGCAAATCATTGAATTCTGGACTTGTTACTTCGAAACTAACCTTTGTGCATTCAGCAAATTGTTTTTCCAAATGAGTTTTAACATTGTCGCCTAAACGATCAAACTCCAACTTTACAGCTGAGCCTTCATCATCAAACAACTCATCAAACTTGTCTCTAAAAGCTCTGTATTGAGGGTTGTCTTGCAGAATCTCTTCAAGAACAGAAGACAGCATAATGCCAACCGGAGTCTTCGCAGAATATTTTGCCACTTCATCAAAATATTGCTTGGTATGTATATATTCGAACTTTGGTAGAAAATCGTTAAACGCTTTATCAAAACCTGCTGGATTTTTAGCTAACTCTTCTCCATTTATTATTATTTTTCTTTTGCTAGGCTCTTCGCTTGATCTTTCAACAACTAACTTATCGTTACCGTTTAACACGCCTAACATTTTAGTCTTATTGGCTTCATTGCGCATATTTTCAGCGCCATGCAATGCACCTGTAAACTCAATTTTTACTGAAATGGTTTTTGATGTATCTCCTTTTGGGTGTAAATCCTTCATAGACACACCCTTAGAAGTTCCATTGAAAAACCATTCAACCGCTTCGAAGAAATTAGTCTTGCCTGCGTTATTTTGACCTACAAAGATATTGAAGTTATCACAATCAAAATGAGCTTCGCCGATAGACCTGAAATTGCTTATAGATACTTTAGATATTTTCATCGTTCCCTGACCTCTGATTGAAGACTTAACGTCTTAGTATTTATGCGCTGTGCTGTTTGCAGGGCATAAATCGCTTGTTGGACTTGGCCGCTGCCACATCCGTGTAAATGGGTATGAATGATGCTATAGGAATTTGCTTTTTTGCGGTAGCGGTTTTTTATACCATTTGATGGGTAATCACTTGATATCGTTTTAGCTTTCTCATGCTTTTACGCTCACTTTCGACTGATTATTGACCTTGGTTAACAGCATTTGGAGCCCACATTCAGGCTGATACTCGTATGACATTTCCTCATTGGCTCACATGATTGCGGTTGGATAAAACTGATAAGGCCAGAGCTCTGTAGCATTACTAAAATTGGGTCAATGTTTTGATGTTGGAGTTAGCTAGATGCCACTTTGCTAACAAGGAATAGGGCATAAATTGCGTTTTGGACTTGCCAGTAGCTACATCCGTGTCAATTGGTATAAATGATGCTAAAGGAATTGGCTTTGTTGCGGTAGCAGTTTTTTATTCAGTTTGGTGGGTAACCCAAAGTTCATCCAAATTGGAACCGACCATATGGCGTCACTCTTGATTTTTATCCCAGATGGACCGGCGTGACAAGCTATGGTCAATGGCAATAGCTGCAGTAAGAGTATCCAGTTCATTGATATCATCATTGCACGGGGTTTGTATCTGTTTTGGGTTGTGCAGCGCGGTAAGCGTCCATGATTGGAGCCCAGGCCATGCCACTGGGTGTAGGGTACTGTTGATAGGCATCACGATATGCTTTATCAAAATCGTCGAACCACACTTTGTAGACTTTGGTGATGGGATTTTCCTTGTCTTGCGAGGTTTGCATTTCCTTAGCAATCCCCCTAGCCAGCAGGATATCAGGCTTCACTTTGGCATTGGTTAAAAACGCCTCGACATAACCTCCGGTCGCCATACCCAGCCCAATATTCCTACGACGCTCTTCACGCCACACATCCCTTACTTTGAAGCGATAAGGTTGCGCAATTATGCTTTCTAACTCTGCTGGCAACGTCAAACTTATGCGATAGCGCTTCTTGTCGTGAAATGAAATCCACTCTAGCTCCACCAGGTCCGGAATCGGCCGTGTGGTGTGACTTCCTTTAGAAATACTCCAGCGATAGTCTTTTTCTTTTAACCCTTCAGCCCCGAAAAATCCGGCAGAACCATTGGTTGAGGCATCCACCAACTTACCCTGACGATAAAAGAGTACCTCGGTTACCCAAAGTTCATCTGAGTTGGAACCCACCATATGGCGCCACTCTAGATTTTTTGGCTCAGTTGGAACAGTCTGACAAGCTGTGGTCAATGGCAACAGCAGCAATAATAGTATCCAGCGCATTAATAACCTCCCTTTTGGTTACCCGTCATCTTGCTAACCTCTTTTTCACCCATTCTATTGTGGATACTGACTAGCCCGGTATCCGCGCTGTAGCGCAAGTGTACTGAGATCACTAAATTAATACGCTTCGCCCCGTTTCATTTCATCTGCATCCTAGGGCCCTATATGCGGTGCGATTCTGCTATTTCTCTGCCCCATTTACGCACCTGTTCATAATCCGGCGCGGTGTCCGGATTTTCCCAATATACGAAAACCAAAACTCGATCTGGTAGATTTAAGTTGCCTGATTCGTACCACTCAATTTGAAGATTGTTAAATCCCCCATCGATCATGCCTCGTCGCATAGACTCAAAGTCATCTTCATTTAATGACTGAATAGAAGAGTCTCCTTCTCTCCATGTAACGATAATGTGGTACGTATTTCGATTCATATTTTCAGACACCTAACATTTTATTAGTGCAATGCTTCAGCCAGAGCGTTTCGACTTGTTAAGCGTTAGTGGTACGAGCCAGCCACTCGCTCATTGAATTTGATACCTTTTTAACATCACTACCATCATGATGGAATATCCATACTGAGAAGTTGTCTTCTGGGTCTAAGTACAATAGATCCCCGTTTTCTTCTGCAACAACAAACCCATTGGCTACTCTGTTTATAGGAAGCTTACCCTCTGATGAGTGAACAAACTCACTGTTCGAGAACTCTTGGTAGCATTTTAGATATAGTTCCAATTGTCGATGTGCTGGAGCATTGCCTACTCCTGACATTTTAATGTTTTCACAAAGTAACTCTTCGTCAAAAAATGCCCAGCACCTTCCCTTGAATTCAGGGTATTCATCTGGGTATTCGTTAAAACAGTAATCTTCGCCAGCGTCGATACCTGCGACAAACTCAAGATAATCGCTTGGCAGTTCTATGCCTCGTTCTATTTGTAATTCCAAGATTTTCACGATTCTTCCTTATTTGTTAGACGGCTGCGTATTGACCAGCTTCAAACTACAGACTGCAATGGTTAAGTAGCTTCTCAAAAGCTGCATATTCATAACCTACACGGCATATTACAAGTTTATTGACTCTAGGCAAGTTCATGGAGGGAGGTTCTATCGATATTAGTTTTTGGAGCTTGAAGCACTAAACCGCAATTAGCTTCTTGTCCCAATTATAATGACACGCTGTGACTTTGCGTTTATTAATCTATGATTCAATGAACCAGACTTACTTCATCTGGTTCATGTGTTGAAATATCATTATTTGATATGGATGGCAGCTAATCTGCCACCTCTAATTTAGCTGTACTATATATTATTGAGCATTAAGCCATTCAGACGCTGGCAACGGCCTATCAACAATGCGGATCTCAGCAATATCACCTCGGAATAGGTCAGCGATTTCACCTTCCCAGCTAGAGGCTCCTACCATCCATTCACCTCCAGGGATACTCACTGTAATGGTATAGCGAGTCTGGCCACTCTATTAAAGCTAATATTAGATTATTGAGGGAAAATACAAATGGCTAAACCTCGATAGATATCCATTTCAAACACGCTTTGGGGCAAAAGTGAGTTAACTCAACCTATCGGCTCTCATTGCATCCTGGCATCCTGATGTGAATCTTGACAGGTTAAGTCTAGGCTAATCCACCTTTTTGTCATCTGCATGTCACTTAAGCTTCATCATTCAGTCAAAGCACGTGACTACTCTCTAAGGCAGTCAACAGCCGCATAGGGTGAATATCAGATGACTGGAGCCAACAACAGAGGGCTTGAGCGCACGCTTAGCCACACACTCAACCATCCCCGCAACCGTCCCAGTAACTATCCCAACAACCCATCCACTATTAACACCGTCTCCTTCTCAACGCCAACCATTCCCAGCTTAATCAATGCAGCTAACAGCCACACTACAACAGTTAACGCCCTTTGGCTCTCGGATATCCATTTAGGCTGTAAAGATTGTAAGGCTGATTATCTACTTAGCTTGCTCACAACTGTGCGCTGCCAGCACTTGTATTTAGTGGGAGATATAGTCGATTTATGGGCGCTTAAACGTAAATTACATTGGCCAGATAGCCACAACAAAGTGTTGCAAAAAATCATCGAGTTGGCGCAAAACGGTACCCAAGTGATTTATCTACCAGGCAACCATGACGAACTGATAAAACCCTATGCCGAGCTTAGCCTTTGGAATATCAAAATTGCCCGCCAACATATTCACCAAGGGATTGGTGGTCATAAGCTATTGATGCTCCACGGTGATCAATTTGATGCCGATGTCTGTGTCGGTCGTTTTTATGCCATGTTGGGTGATAACTTATACGATTTATTGTTATTTCTAAATCGTCATCTTCACCGTCTACGTGAACGCTTTGGTTACCCCTATTGGTCACTGGCAAGTTACATCAAATCCAGAGTGGGTAAAGCTCAGATTGCCATTAGCCGCTATCGTCAAGCCGTGATCAACTATGCCCAACACTTTGATGTTGATGGTGTTATCTGCGGCCATATACATCAACCCGAGCTATCAACTCACCCAAGATCGGTTAATAACAGTACGCCAGGTAAGCGTCAGATTATTTACGCTAATGACGGGGATTGGGTCGAAAACTGCAGCTTAATTATTGAAACCCTCACAGGTGAATTACAGCTTTGCCGCTGGAATGAACAAACGCTCAATCTCGATATTCTCAACAGTATCGCATTAGTTCAACAGCCGCCTGAAACGCCCAAAAGCAAACAACAAAAAACGGCTCCGCAACAGGTGCCAAACACAAATACTGGTGAAATTCGCCCAAGGGATGTTGCCTAACATTATGAATCAATTACATAACGCTATAAAACACAATAAACCAGTGCTAAACAGCAGCCTTAGCGATAACAACCAAACTGTGCCGCTGACTGCGTTTAAGGCAAATACCATGATTTTTACCGTCGATAACGTAGTTGAACATAACCTCCCCACGATCAATGGCAAGCCTTGGCTCGCTAAACCCGCCAAAGCTATGCTGCGTTATCTTCTTAATGAGAAAGAATGTAATGATATTGCTAATCAATTTGCTTACTTACAAGGTATCGACTTTGTTGAGCAAGTATTAGCAAGTTTCGATTTTAGCTTTACTGTCCCAGCCAATGAGATTGAAAACATCCCCTGTGAAGGACGAGTCGTTATCTTCGCAAACCATCCGATAGGTTCACTGGATGCGCTAGCACTGATTAAGTTAATCAGCGAAATTCGTCCCGATATTAAAGTCGTTGCCAACGAACTCCTGATGGCATTGGAGCCTTTACATTCCATTCTGCTCCCCGTACGCAATATGACAGGTGGCACACCAAAACAGCACTTAGAGAATATCCACCAGCATCTGCGTAATGAAGGTGCTGTGCTGATTTTCCCCTCGGGCGAAGTCTCGCGCCTGCGACCCAACGGGGTAAGAGATACCCAATGGCATTCGGGTTTTTTAAAAATGGCCATTTCCTGCAATGCACCTTTATTGCCTATCTATCTTGATGCCAAAAATTCAGCCACCTTCTACGGCGCATCCATGATTTATAAACCGCTGGCGACACTACTATTAGTCAAAGAGATGTTCAAACAAGCCAAACGCAATATGCCTATCCGCATTGGTGAGCTTATTCCCAACGAAGCCGTGCGTTCGATGGATTTTCCGCTTAAAACCAAAATAAAACTGTTGAAGAATCATTTATATCGAATAGGTAAAGATAAAGAACCGCTGTTTATTACCCAGAGTGCTATCGCTCATCCTGAATCCAGAAGAGAGTTACAAAGCGCATTACAACACTGTGAGCTTTTGGGTGAAACTCAAGATAAGAAACAGATCTATCTCTACCAGCATCACGATAGCAATCCCATCATGAGGGAAATTGGTCGCTTAAGAGAAATCGCTTTTCGTGCTGTGGGAGAAGGAACAGGTAAACGCCGTGATATCGATAAATACGACTCTTACTATCAGCATCTTGTCCTGTGGGATAAAGAACTATTCGAAATTGTTGGTGCCTATCGTTTTGCTAGTGGTGATAAGGTGTTAGCTCAATACGGCGATAACGCGCTTTATAGCCAATCCCTGTTTCAATATGCTGATAGTTTTATGCCCTATGTCAAACAAGGTTTAGAACTCGGTCGCAGTTTTGTGCAGCCAAAATATTGGGGAAAACGTAGCTTAGACTACCTGTGGTTTGGCATTGGGGCGTTTCTGGCTAAACATCCTGAATATCGTTATTTATTTGGCCCTGTATCCATCAGTAATCAGCTTCCCGGCAGTGCACGGGAAATGCTTGTGCACTTTTACTCGAGAGAATTTGCTCCAACACAAGCGATGGCAGTTTCTATGTCACCCTTTGGGCTATCACAACAGCAAAAAGCACAATTAGATAACTTATATCATCATGATGATTATCAAAATAATTTCAAACAGCTTAAACAAATGCTGGCGAGCATGGGCGCCGCAGTTCCAACGCTTTACAAACAATATGGCGAACTCTGTCGGGCTGACGGGGTTAAATTCCTCGCTTTTGGTATTGATGCCGATTTTGGAGATTGTATTGATGGCCTAGTACTGGTCGATACCCATAAGCTAAAAGGTAAAAAATACCAACGCTACATTGGCGTGCATTTACCTGAAGCTGAGCGTATGTTTATCGCACCGGAAGATGACAACGATGATCAGGACTAGCTTAGCAAAGTACAACTTAATCTTAATGCAGCTAAAGGTTAAGACTTTGTAATAATGAGTTGGATAATTAAACATCACTCTGTTATAAGTATCTGTAATGCAGTGCATTAACAGGGGAAGTACCATGACGATCTTCATCGCCGATATTATGAGTACCCGAGTCGTCACAGTCGAAATGGACGATCGGCTCACTGTGGCAAAGGAAATATTCGATCAAGCAAGTTTCCATCATTTGCTGGTTGTTGATGAGTATCAATTAGAGGGTGTGCTATCTGAGCGAGATCTACTGCGAGCAATTAGTCCTAATCTTGGCAGTAGCGCCGAAACCATCAAAGATTTAGAGACCTTGCAAAAACGGGTGCATCAAGTGATGACCCGTGACCCGATTACAGTGGCTCCTCACATCAACTTGGACACAGCAACTCGCCTGTTACTGGATAACAATATTGGCTGCTTACCCGTACTAGAGAATGGGAACTTGGTCGGAATTGTCACTTGGAAGGATTTACTAAGAGCCTATTGTGAATGTCGTGCTCAAAATCAAAGCGAGTGCTAAACCTTGGCAGCACTCGCTTTTCGACAATAAGGCTTTTCTACAATCAGATAGTAATGTTCAGATAGTGACGTTCAGATAGTGACGTTAAATCGCCCATCCGCCCATATAAAACACAACTAAGCCTAAGGTAATGGCTAATACACCCACCTTTAACTTACGCCATTCACCACTGCAAATACGACCAATCACTAAAGTGACAAAGCCCAGCATAATGCCAGTCACAATATTGCAGCTTAAAATGATAAATACTGCGCAGGTCAATCCCGCCATAGCATCAACTTTATCGTTAAAGTCGAGCTTTGCCACATTACTCAGCATCAATAAACCTACGTACATCAGCGCGGGGGCCGTTGCATAGGCAGGGACTAAGTAGCTCAAAGGCGCGAGGAAAACCATAAACAAAAACAACACGCCAACAATCGTTGCCGTTAAACCGGTTTTACCACCCGCGGCAGTGCCTGCGGCTGACTCGATATACACAGCGGCTGGGGCGCCACCGACTACGCCTGCAAACATACTACTCACAGAATCCGATGTCAGTGCTCTACCGCCGCCAACAATATTATCATCTTTATCCAGTAGGTTAGCTTGCCCTGCCACAGCACGAATAGTGCCAGTCGCATCGAAAATGGCCGTCATCACTAAAGCAAGCACGATCGGTAATACTACAGGATTAAAGGCGCCCATAATATCGAGTTGCCCAATCAGTGAATGCTCAGAGGTAAAATCGGGGAAGGCAAATAAGCCTTGGTATTTCACGCTCGGATCGAACACTAAACCAAATACCGATAACACAATAATGACCAACAGAATACCGCCTGGTACACCACGGCGCTCTAAACCAATTGTCGCTGCTAAACCGATAACAGTAGCGATAACAGGTAAGCTGTTAATATCACCTAACTTTACGGGTAAGCCTGAACTATTTGCCACAATCAACTGCACACTGTTAGTAGCAATCAAGAGTAAAAACAAACCGATACCTATACCAGTACCATGGGCAATGCCTTTAGGTAAATTAGCGAGCACCCACTGACGAATGCCTGTCACACTCACAAGCGTAAATGTCACACCCATCAGGAAAATCGCGCCTAAGGTGACAGGAATCGACATGCCCTGACCTAGTACCAAACTAAATGCGGTAAAGGCCGTGAGTGAAATGGCGCAACCAATCGCCATGGGTAAGTTGGCCCATAATCCCATCAGCAAAGAACCGAAAGAAGCAATTAAACAGGTTGCGACAAATACAGCACCGGGATCAAATCCTGCTTGTCCCAGCATATTGGGTACCACAATCACTGAATAAACCATGGCAAGGAAGGTCGTTAACCCTGCAATGACTTCTTGGCGAACTGTGCTACCACGTTGATGAATTGAAAAGTAACGGTTTAGAAATGAACCTGAGGATACGGTTGTTGAACTTAAGTGCTCAGACATAATGTAGTTATACCTTGTGATCTCTTAAAATTAGGGTCGATACCAGAGTGTAAAAAACACGATTGGCGACGCTGGCTGCGGCAGATTAGAGCCCCAAATTCATCGAATTTGGGTGAGAGATCCACATCATTTTCCTACTGCGGGAAAAATCCATGATCTGCAAGCAGTGATACTTCGCAATGGCTAAAACACATTAACCATATTGACGCAGCCGTTGTTGGCCGCGGATGATACTGGAATATCCCAAGGATAGCTAAGACATCGCCAGCACTTCGATAAAAAATTAGTGATAAAATCCGAAATCAGTTGTTCAACAAACAACCAAATCTTATGGCATCACTGTCGTTTTAGATCACGGAAAAACCATTAATACTCTGTCAGAACAAGACCAAACTAATCAGATGCACAAAACACCTGACATCAAAACACGCTCACAATTCACTATTAATGAAAATGTAATATGCGATCTAAGTTGGGTTATTGAATAAAAAACGCACTCGCTTTTACAGCCAGATGAATATGACTTATGCTTAGAACTCTCCACATTAAGGCTACCGTTGGTAAAACTATGAAAGGAAAAGAATTGGTTATGGACGAGAGACGCAAATTTTCGCGGATTTTATTCGCTGCCAGCGCATCACTGCACCAAGGAAACGAGCATTGGCAAACCACCATTCTCGACCTCAGCCTTAATGGCGCATTGGTTGAAGAACCACATGACTTTATTAACTCAGGAAAACCGATTCAGCTAAGTTTTACCCTGCCTGAATCCGATATTGAACTGCAAATGGAAACCGAGTTAGTCCATCAAAGAAACGCCCAGCTTGGTTTAAAATGTAACTTTATTGATGTCGATAGCATTAGCCATCTTAAACGCATGGTTGAGCTCAATCTTGGCGATGCTACTCTGCTTAACCGAGAACTTGCATTTTTTATTGAAGAACACAATAACGCCCATTAAGCGCACTTATTAACCCCAATATAAGCATTGCTTATATTGGGGTGCACTCAACCACTAAGCTAAATCGCCTCTAAGGCTTCTGATAGTTTTGAAACACCGATAACTTCCATCCCTATAGGAGGCTTTTTAGGCACATTAGCCTTAGGGACTATCGCTCGTTTAAAACCATGTTTAGCCGCTTCGATTAATCGCTCTTGTCCATTTGGCACTGGCCGAATTTCGCCCGATAACCCGACTTCACCAAATGCGACCAAATCACTGGGTAAAATCTCGCCACGAAAACTCGATACCATTGCCAGTAATAGGGTTAAGTCCGCACTGGTTTCCGTCACTTTAACGCCGCCGACTACGTTAACAAACACATCCTGATCCGACATTTGCAAACCGCCATGGCGATGCATAACCGCCAGTAACATGGCTAAACGGTTTGCATCCATCCCAACAGCCACGCGGCGCGGATTAGACATAGCCGAGTTATCCACCAGCACTTGCAGTTCTACTAACAGCGGACGCGTACCTTCCCACACCACCATCACTAAAGAACCAGACGATTCCTCTTCACCACGGGAAAGGAAGATAGCTGAAGGATTAGCGACTTCTTTTAAGCCGCGCTCTGTCATGGCAAATACACCTAACTCATTGATTGCACCGAAACGGTTTTTGTGGGAACGCAAGGTACGGTAACGACTGTCACTATCCCCCTCAAACATCACTGAACAATCAATACAATGCTCAAGCACCTTAGGGCCTGCAAGGCTACCGTCCTTAGTGACATGACCCACCATGATCACGGCTATACCATTTTGTTTCGCAAAACGCGTCAAATAAGAAGCAGACTCTCGTACCTGCGACACACTGCCAGGACTTGATGCCACATCACTCATATGCATGACCTGAATCGAATCAACCACAATCACCTTAGGTGATTCTTTTAGGGCAACTTCACAAATTTGCTCGACACTGGTTTCCGATAACATCCGTAATTTATTGGTCGGTAAACCCAAACGATGGGCGCGCATGGCAACCTGCTGTAAAGACTCTTCACCCGTTACGTATAATGCAGGCATTTGTTCAGCCAAATAACAGAGCGTTTGCAACAACAGGGTACTTTTACCGGCTCCAGGGTGACCACCGATAAGAATCGCTGAACCCGGGACAATCCCGCCCCCCAGCACTCGGTCGAGTTCTCCAAAGTGACTCAAAATTCGCGGTAACGCATTCAAATCGATTTGATCTAAGGTTTTGACTTCACTACTACTTGCCCCTGCATAACCTGCAAACTTAGTCCCTCGCCCAGGCGAAGCAGCACCGAGTCTAACTTCGGTAATCGTATTCCATTCTTGGCAGGCGCTACATTGGCCTTGCCAACGAGGAAAGTCTTGCCCACACTCATTACACACGTACGCAGTTTTATTCTTTGCCATAACTCATTAAAATCTGTATAAAATAAATTTAAGTAACTGTGAATACTGCCGACATAAGACTAACACAGCACGGCATATACCCAAACAACCTGAAGATGCTGAAACTCGTATATTCAGGTAGCTTGGGTATTAATAAGCATTAGAAAAGAACCCTATATGAGTTTAGATAACCACAGTGCACTCATCGAACAACTTAAGCCGCTGCTCATGGAACCTAACTTCCAAGAGATTTTCCAGCAGCTAACGATTGATGAAACCAATTCGACACGTTTTCTATTAAAAATGGAACTCAATCGTTTGGCGTCGCCTTGTACACGCATTATCGATCTTAGGGATAAATCTGAGCTTCCCTGCACTGAAGCTATGCTCGGCCAACAACGCCACTTTTTAGATGAACCCGCCAAACACAGTCTTCAAGAAGCCATGTCACTTTATCGTAATCAATATACGCTAGGAGTATATGAATATGTTATCGCGGCTCATCAACAACGTCGCCAAAAATTACGCCAAGGTATACAACAAGCGGATGCTGCGATAGAACCTGAGCCTTTTATGGTGCCAGGCGTTGTTTTGGGAAGTTATTTTAATCGCACTGAAGAACGAATGAATTACAGCATTCGTATTATGGCCTCACAAATTGGACGTGGAGAGCTGCCAGGCATTACAGCCGATCTCTCCGTCAATGGCGCTCGTATTCGACTTCCGGCGAATCATCCATTTGATCTTGATAAACCGTTAAAAGTAAAACTGCTTGAGCTTAGTGAAGAATACTATTATCCAGACCTCCAACTCGGTGTCGACTACGAAATCGTCGACAAACAAACCAATAGTGAGTTTATTTGGTTAAGACTTAAACGTATTAGTGGCACTGAGGCCCTTGGGCAAATGCTCAGCAATTTGATCCGTGGTTACAAATTACGTTATAAATTAGATGTTAACGATGTCCTGGTTACCGCTTCTGGTTTAGGATTGGAGCGCCATTATTTACCGCATTTGCCACATTTACCGCTCTACTTCAATAGCCAAACCCAAGGCTTGAGTCATATGTTACTCAGCCGCGATAACCAACAAATAGTACATTATTTTCAGGATGAAAATGATGTCAGCCAATTACCCGCCATGCTAACGCAAACTAGGCTATCCGCATTACTCAATCACCCTGAAGATCCAGATCATGGATTATTTTTTAGCTTTACTTATAACGCTCAGGGGTGCTTATGTTTTTATTCTGCAACCTTAGCCGAGCTAAAAGCTAAGGGCATGATGCCATTATTTTTAGGTTTTGCATCGACAAAACCAAGTTGGCGCATCTTTAAGCTCACCCAAGATAAAATCTGCCACGCTAAGGGATACCGTCGCGCTACATTACCGGGGGATGAAGCTAAATACAGCCCCATCGTCGAACAGCAACTTGCTCAGTTCAGCCATTTGCTACAACTTGTCGATCTTACAAATGAAGAAGCAAGGGCTGACTATAAAGCTTGGCAAGATAATAGTAATGTCAATGCTCTGAAAACCTTTGCCCAACAAAAGCTAACCACACACCCAATTAAACCCATTTCAATGCAGTTTAGTGAGCGTAGACAAGAAGCCCGTTTTGCTTTTAAAACCTTAGTGAATATTTCACAAGATGAGCTAAAGGCCTCGGGAATTAGCCTAGATATATCCAGTAGAGGTATGCAGTTAACCCTAGATCATCCAACGGAGTTCTCATCGAATAAACCTCTGATGCTCAGCTTTCCAAAGTTACAAACGATTGCGGGTAAAACTCAACTCGATCACCTTCCCTATCGTTTAGTGAGAACGCGAAAAAATGGTGTCACCTTGCATTTAACTGCCATTATGGGTCATACCCCCCATGTAGGGGTCGAGTTTTTAAATAAACTCATTGCCCACAATAAGGAAAAACTCGAACAACTGACACAAAACGATAACGAAGCAAAAGAACTCGCCGATGGCTTAAAAAACATTCTGCTGCATCATCTATGTTCTGTACCCTATTTTGTTGAAAAAACCACTAAATCAGCTCAAATAGCCTGCCTTGGTATTGGTACAGAACAGGATGATATCAGTGCTATTTTTGCTGCTGGCACCTCAGATATACTGCAATACAATTTGGGGCCGCTGCTCAAGGATGGCTTTTTTAAGCGTGATATTCTCGATCCTATACGTCAAATGAAACCCCAACAAGATATGGATTTTATTGAAGTATTCATCCAACTGACACGCCAATCTCGAGGGCAAATCCACCTAAAATGCGTACTAGCAAACGAAATGATTAACACACAAGTGAAGCTCGCTTTTATTCATCAGAGTAAAATTGCGGGACGATTTATGGCATTACGCATCTACCGCGGTGCAACGGAAAAACCCGATATGAGCTATCTTCGCCGCGAGCTTGAATATATTAATATTCATGCAAATCACAAAGCTAAACAGCTAGAAGAACAACTATGGCGCATTATTGGTGTGGGGGAATTACTGGATATCACCCAAGAAGTAGAACTGAGATATCCTGCATTACATCAAAAAAGTGTTAATTGATGCTATGCGTAACTAATCCTTTAATACACAAAGATCAAAAGCTAAATACCAGTCACGGATCAACGGAAAATGATCACTTACTGCATCTAAATGGGTCAACATATCCCCATGCCCATAATCCTGTTTAAAACCGTTTATTTTTGATAATAAAGTAAATTTAACCCGTTTGAATCCACATTCGGTAATCATATCGGCGACATCTTCTGGATGACCTAATACAGTGTCATTTTGCCCCGCAATAAACCAAGCTGGCGGCCATTGGGTATTGGCTGCAGCCTTTGCATAATCAAATCCATCATCATGATCACACCATTCACCCCGCACCCAATCGATACTTTGAACTAACGAGGCACGGCTCTCATTATCCATACCAACACGCAATTTATCTGCAGCAAGGTAACCTTGCCCCATCGCTAGACTCGGAGCAAGTCGATTCCAGAAGACATCGACCATCAACCATTTTTTAAAAGACTTTACTCGGATAGTACGTTTGCTGCCGAAAGTGAGCAATGAACGAACGTTTTGTTGTAGCTCTGGGTAACGGGCCAAGCTACTCGCCATTAACACACCGCCCCAAGAATGCGCGCACCAATGCACTTGCGATGGCGCAGTAACAGCAAGATCGTGGCAGGCCTTTTGATGTAAATTCAAAATAAACTGCTGCACTAAAGGGATCTGCTCACGAATAACTTCTCCCTGGCCTAAGGTAAATCCTCGGGTAATCTTGGGAACACTAAGTCCTCTTCCGGCGGTATCAAGCACATAAACGATAAAACCAGCCCTGGCCAAAAAACACCCAAGACCACGACCACTTTGGCTATAAAACACCCTTCCATTAGACATGGCTCCGTGGAGCATTAGAATGGGAGTTTTTGAGAAATGAGGTTTCGCGGGTAATAACTGACGCAGATGTAACTGTCCATCCCGATAGGGAATATAGAGTGAAGTTTGTGAAATGGCTGAAGTCCCACTAGCAATAAACGGAGTCAAAATAAGTCACTGGCAGTTTATTAAGTAGAACTAAACTACCAGTTCACATTGAAAAAACAAGAGTCATTACTCTAACCCCTGTTTTTATATCAATTAATTTCAATAAATGGATAACTTAGTTTTGTAACAAGTAAGGCAACACCCGCAAGTCGAGATGGCGAATATTGGCATCCGCCGCTGCAGCTAACTTAGGTTTAGCATGGAATGCAATGCCAAAATCTGCCGCTTTCACCATAGGAATATCATTGGCACCATCACCAATAGCCACTCTTTGTCCCCGAGGGATATTCCACTGCGCGCTGCAATGCGCTACGACATCAGCCTTATATTGTGCATCAACGACCTTACCCGTCACTGCGCCCGCCAGTTTAGCGTCAGTAATCACTAACTCATTAGCAAAGGCCGCATCTAAATTTAACAGTTGCTTTAAGTGCCCCACAAAAGGTGTAAAGCCACCAGATGCCACCACTAAACGCCAACCATGGGATTTAAGTTCAGCCAGCATAGATTCAAGTCCTGGCATCAATGGTAATTGGTGGCATAACGTCGTAATAATATTGGCATCTGCCCCCTTAAGTTGAGCGACTCGTTGACGTAAGCTCTGCTCAAAATCAAGTTCCCCCTGCATGGCCCTTTCGGTTATTGCCGCCACTTGCTCCCCAACGCCGGCCATCGCGGCTAATTCGTCGATGCATTCGATTTGAATCGCAGTTGAATCCATATCCATCACAAGTAACCCTGGTACACTTAATTTGGGTAAATCAGTATTAAAAACATGCAACTCTGCCAAATCATAGGGAAACATCGTTACCCTATCGGACGATAGCTCAAGGGGTAAAGCAAGTTCAATACAATGCAAAGCCACTTGACGTTTGATTGACGCAATATAAACATGGGGTAACTTGAGCGTACTCGCTAATGCGATTAGCCACTCAGCAAGGGATTTTTGTGCACTTATCTCTTGATAAATAATCCTAACACGCACAAGCGTTCCCGATGGTGGAGTATCAGACTCTTGATAAGCCTCAAAGAGATGCCCTTGGTATTCAAACCGTGGCGAAGGGTTAGTCGCTAACCATAAAAAAAGCGCATCTTGGTTCAAGCTTTCCATAGGACTCGTGTTCTCCAACTATCGGGCTTACTCATAATCCATTATGATTAGGTAAGCGCTCTAAATGTTAAGGGTCAAAGTGTTATATCTTAAAGGGCTTAAGAAAAGCCATAAAATTAGCAGGCTACTCCAAATCGCCATTGCCTTGACCTTGATGGTGGGCTTAGTGCAATTGTGGCAGACAAGCCTACTACAAGGTCAGTTGCTTCTAAAGTCCCAAACACAAAAGATGGCCAGATTACTGGTTCAGCAAACGGCTTACGGTGCTGCACCCGCGCTACAACTGCAAAATGATGAGCAATTACAATGGCTAGCAAGTGCGCTTGTTGAAGATCCAAAGGTGATGTCCGCAGCCATATTCAGTGATCAAGGTATTCGGTTATCCTTCGCGCAAAGCATCACCAAAGATGTGTTAGATCCTGATTCAGAGGAAATGGTTCAGCTCCTCAGTAAGTATCCTCCCTATGTAGAACCCGTACTTCAAGAAGGTAAAAACCTAGGTTATGTCGAAGTTAGACTCGATACCAAACTGTTCTTTAACGAAATTAAAGAAGCGCATAGTTTAAATATGGAGCAGCAGCAAATCATGCTGCTGGTTGCAGGCTTAATAGGCATGTTGCTTTCGCGCTCTTTGTCTTTCAAACGTGCCGACTTCGACCGCCGCCGCTTTCGGGTTAAGTTGCGTCAAGCGCCGAAAAAACCTAAGAAACGATCATCAGCTGAAGAGCCATCAGAAAGTGTTAATGATGGTTTGGCGCAAGAGCTAACCGAAGATAAAGCGGTGTCGACCACTGATAATCCACAAGAAAAAGCAGCTAAGCCTACTAAAGCACCAAAAGCAGTGACAGAGACCAGTGTTGATAAGCCCACTCAGGCAAGCGTGCAAACTAAGGCCGAAAAAACGTCAGAAAAATTATTAACATTAGAAGCAAGTCGCGAAGTTGAAAACGCGACAAACAATGCGGCTCAGGCAACGCCTGTAAAAGTAAAACCTAAAGTTAAAAGTGTCCGTAAGGTAAAACATGCAAATAAAGCAACGACTGAAACCTCGGCGCCCAATGAGCTAAGTGATCTCGACACTGATTCAACAGGTTAATCTCTATTTCGGTAGATAGGACAAATCAAAACTCTAGATAGCTAAACTCTAGATAAGCAATAAACAGCCAATTTCTAATAACCAACCTATTAATAATAAAGTCGAATAGAAAGCCGCTAAAAGTTGGCATAAAAAAGGGTTCGCAATGCGAACCCTTTTTATTAGCACATTCTTACAAAGTAAAATTTACAGTGTAATCGCCGCTTCTAACGTCATGATGATCATGTCATTGAATGTAGTTTGACGTTCTTCTGCAGACGTCTTTTCACCAGTGCGGATATGATCTGATACAGTCACAACACACAGGGCGCGCGCACCAAACTCATGGGCAACGCCGTATAAACCAGCGGCTTCCATCTCTACGCCTAATACGCCCATTTTTTCCATCACATCGAACATTTGTGGATCAGGAGTGTAGAACAGATCAGCAGAGAAAATATTACCTACGCGGATTTTAGTGCCTTTGACTTTAGCTGACTCGATAACCGCATTCATCAGCTCATAGTTAGCGATAGCAGCAAAATCTTGACCTTTAAAACGTAAACGGTTTACTTGTGAATCAGTACATGCGCCCATACCGATGATCACATCGCGTACTTTAACGTCAGTGCTGATCGCGCCGCAAGTACCCACTCGGATCAGGTTTTTAACGCCATAATCACGAATCAATTCAGTTGCATAGATAGAGCATGAAGGAATCCCCATGCCTGAACCCATAACAGAAATACGCTTACCTTTGTAGGTACCAGTAAAACCTAGCATGTTTCGAACATCAGTCACTTGCTCAACATTTTCTAAGAATGTTTCAGCAATATATTTTGCACGTAATGGATCGCCAGGAAACAAAACTGTCTCAGCGAATGCGCCCTCTACAGCATTAATGTGTGGTGTTGCCATCGAAATAACCCCTGTTTATTTTATTAAGACTTAAGTCTTTGTTTACTGGCGACTCAATGTCAGCCGCCAAATCGATATCTTGTATGTGTAATTAGATAAACGACTCGCCATAGGCCATTGGCTCAAGCTTAAAATGGCTAGCAATGGATTGGCCGATATCGGCAAAGCTGTTACGACGGCCAAGCGATCCTGCTTTTAAACCCGCGCCATAGGCCAGTACTGGTACATACTCACGGGTATGGTCAGTGCCTTGCCATGTTGGATCGCAGCCATGATCAGCCGTTAAAATCAGCAAATCATCTTCACCCAATAATGCGAGCATTTCAGGTAAACGGGCATCGAAATATTCCAGCCCCTTAGCATAGCCCGCAACATCACGGCGATGACCGTAATGGGAGTCGAAATCAACAAAGTTAGTAAACACTATAGTGTTATCGCCAGCAGATTTCACCTCGGCTAAGGTGGCATCAAAGAGGTCTTCAAGACCATTCGCTTTCACTTTTTTAGTGATACCACAGTAAGCATAAATGTCGGCAATCTTACCCACACTCACCACCTCACCGCCAGCCGCTTTCAGCTTGTCTAAAACGGTTTTTGCTGGAGGCTCTAAGGAGTAATCCTTACGGTTACCAGTACGGGCAAAATCACTTGGGCCAGTACCATTAAATGGACGGGCAATCACGCGACCTATGTTATAAGGCGCTAACTCTTCACGGGTGATTTCGCAAAGACGATAAAGATTGTCTAAACCGAAAGTTTCTTCATGGCAGGCGATTTGAAAAACAGAATCCGCCGAGGTATAAAAAATAGGCTTACCAGAACGCATATGTTCTTCGCCTAACTCTTCAAGTATTGTCGTACCTGAAGCATGGCAATTACCTAAAAATCCATCAAGCCCAGCTCTTGCTAAGATTTTATCCGTCAATTCTTTAGGGAAAGAATTTTGATGCTCGCTGAAATAGCCCCACTCGAATAGCACGGGAACACCCGCCATCTCCCAGTGGCCGCTCGGGGTATCTTTACCTGAACTTAACTCTTGAGCGTGACCATAAGCACCAATCAGCTCAACATTGTCGCCAAAACCAGGCGCAAAGGCTCCCGTACTTTCCATAGCCGCATGGCCTAAGCCCAAGCGCGCTAAATTAGGTAATTTAAGTGGGCCTTCTCGGCCTATATCGGCTTTGCCTTCAGCGCACGCTTTAGCAATATGACCAAAGGTATCGGAACCGACATCACCAAAGCTTGCTGCATCAGCAGAAGCACCGACTCCAAAGGAGTCCAACATCATAATAATGGTACGTTTCATCATTTTTCCTTAAAGATCCGCTGCACGAATGTAAGCGTAGATCTCAGGTGTTTTTTCTGGAGCGGTTTCACCTATGTGAATCGCTTTTTTCACCGCATTTTCCGCTTCTGTAAAGGCTGCTTCAGACTGTGCGTGGATAACAGCAATAGGCGTTGATGAATCAATTTTATCACCAAGGGCACAGACTTGGGTTAAACCAACACTATAGTCTAGTGCATCGCCAGGCTTTCTGCGGCCACCACCGAGAGTCACCACGGCTAAACCAAGCTCTCGGGTATCCATGCTATAGGCATAACCCTTTGCATCGGCAAATACAGGGCGAATAATCTGTGATTGCGGCAGGTACTTACTGTAGTTTTCAACAAAATCGACTGGCCCACCAAGCCCTGAGACCATCTTGCCAAAAATTTCAGCGGCGCGGCCGTTATCCAAAACACGATTGAGTTTAGCGCGAGCCTCAGTTTCATTGCTTGCAAGACCGCCAAGGAGCAACATCTCAGCACAAAGGCCCATAGTCACTTCATATAGACGTGGGTTACGGTAAGCCCCCGTTAAGAAGTCAATGGCTTCTTTCACTTCAACCGCGTTACCGGCACAGGAGGCTAACACTTGGTTCATGTCGGTCAGTAATGCTGTGGTCTTAGTTCCCGCACCATTGGCTACAGCAGTAATACTGCGCGCTAACTCTTCAGAAGCCTCATAGGTAGGCATAAAAGCGCCACTACCGACTTTTACATCCATAGCGAGTGCATCTAAATTGCAGGCTAATTTCTTAGACAGAATCGACGCTGTGATGAGGGAAATAGATTCAACGGTAGCGGTATTATCACGGATAGAATAGAAGCGTTTATCGGCAGGAACGAGATCACCTGTCTGACCAATAATGGCGACACCGACCTCTTTAACGACTTTGCGAAATAGTTCGCTTGATGGCTCAGTTTGATAACCTGGAATCGCATCAAACTTATCGAGCGTGCCGCCCGTATGGCCTAGGCCACGCCCAGAAATCATAGGCACATAACCACCACAAGCCGCAGCCATAGGGCCAAGCATAAGGCTAATCACATCGCCCACACCGCCAGTGCTGTGTTTGTCGATAACAGGGCCATTGAGTCCCAATGATTGCCAATTAAGTACAGTGCCAGAATCACGCATTGCCGTCGTCAAAGCGATTCTTTCATCCATATTCATGTCATTAAAGTACACTGCCATACCGAATGCAGCGATCTGGCCTTCGGATACTGCGTTAGTAGTGATACCTTGAACAAAAAACTGTATTTCTGCAGGACTTAGCGCTAAACCATTACGTTTTTTACGAATAATCTCTTGAGCTAGAAACATGATACTGCCTCCAAGATAGGCACTAACAACCCTGTCGCTAGTGCTTACCTTTGCAATGAAACATCAAAACTGTAGCAATATTACAAGTTCATACTATCGAAGTTTTGAGTTTATCAAATAGATTTAGGTCACACTTAATTGGGCTCGCTATAGGCTGATAGTATTAATCAGCGATAGTTTGCGATTAATAACCTTGAGTCGGCTTAGGCGCATCGGCTAATTCTAGTGTGTGTAACAAGCTGTTTAATAAGCTTGAAGCACCAAATCTAAAGGTACGTGGAGACACCCAATCAGCACCTAGAATACGTTCTGCAACACCTAAAAACTCAGCCGCTTGTGCAGCATCACGTACGCCACCAGCCGGCTTAAAGCCTACTTGGGTATTCTTCTCGCTGATCACAGTTAACATGATTTCAGCCGCTTCAAGTGTGGCGTTGACAGGTACTTTACCAGTAGAGGTTTTAATAAAATCAGCACCCGCATCGATTGAAAGCTCAGAAGCACGGCGAATAAGCGCAGGATCGGCTAATACACCTGATTCAATAATGACTTTCAATAAGACTTCACCACAGGCTTCTTTACAGGCTTTCACTAACTCAAAACCCACCGTTTCATTACCTTCCATCAACGCACGGTATGGGAATACTACGTCAACTTCGTCGGCACCATAGGCAACAGCAGCACGGGTTTCTAATACTGCAATGGCGATATCATCATTGCCGTGTGGGAAGTTAGTGGCAGTGGCGATTTGGATATCTTCAGCACCAATTTCATCTAGGGTTTTACGGGCGATAGGAATAAAACGTGGATAAATACAAATTGCAGCGGTGTTACCTGTTGGCGTTTTCGCCTTATGGCACAAATCGATGACTTTTTGATCGGTGTCGTCGTCATTCAATGTGGTTAAATCCATTAACTCAATGGCGCGTTGTGCAGCTTTTTTTAAATCAGTCATAATAGCTCTCCAAAAGAAAAATAAATAGAAATCAGTCGCATAAAGCAACGCGTAGAAGTGGCATTATTGTGATTATTTTTATGGCCGGGCCTTCAGGCGATGCCGAGTAATTTGTGTAGGGCAAATTACGTTTTATTAGGTATTCAATCTTGCCTATGCATAACACATACGCATCCTGACACTTAAACTGACTATAAGTGGTCACGACTTGAATCCTTGAAGACCGGAAGAGAGGATACGAATAAAATCTTGTTCCTACTTTTCCGCGAAAAATCCATTTTAGCGCGAGAAAAACACAAACCTTTATATAAACACACTGCTCAAACATTTAATGGGTTTAGATAAAGATTCATGACACATTAAATATGGAGCCGCAAAATGCGGCTCCAACAAGTCTTACAAGATATTAGAACTTGTAAGTTGCAGACAGGTAGTGTGACCAACCTGTTGATTCTAGACCAGTAGCACCATCATCGGTCAGCAAGTAAACATCTTTAAAGCCTTTTAGGCCATAGCCCAGAGCATAACGTTCTGAGTGCCAGTATAGACCGAAGAAAATGTTACCACCGTTAGTTGACTTGCCTTTAACTAATGGACCATTTTCAACTGCAGGCCAATAAGCTTCGTCTGCACCGAATTGGTAATCGATATAACCTTGGAATGATAGGAAGCTCTTATCATCGAAGAAATAGAAAGGCTTAAACCAGTTCGCAGAGAATTGGTAACCGTTCCATTCTTTAGCGTTCATATCGTAGTAACCGTATAGGTTCATACCAGTTTTGCCTAACCAAGGTACGTTTACATCGGCACCAACACCCCAGAATGTGGAGTTAACGCCTTCACCGTTTAGGCCGTCCCAGTTGAATAGAGTAGAGAAGTAAACTTCTTGTACTGGGCCGAAAGACAAATCTTTACCTGTTAATGCATCAATAGATACACGTGGGGCAAACTTCATAAATAGCTTACTAGTTTTAGAACCTGGGTTCTTGTCGCCATTACTAGTTTTTTCATTCGCTAAGTTGAAAATATCAACATAACCATAAAGATCGAAAATACCAGAACGACCACCAAACTCCATTTCTAAGTAGTTGTGCTGATCGCCAGACGCTGGGTTCTCTGGTTTTTCACCGATAGAGTACATAGCGTTGAACTGCATCCACTTGTAATCAGAGCCGTGAAGGTCTGTACGGTCTGCGGCAAATGCGTTACCAGAGATTGCTGCTACTGCGGTAGCGGCTAAAGCTAAAGTTTTAACGTTTTTCATCATCAACCCCATTTATCTTGTTTACTACCATCAAGGGTAGCGTTCTTTTTGTGGCGCTCGCATTTTACCTCGATTAAAAAAAATCTCAATAATCTAGCGTAAAATCACGAACACAAAATTCTTAATTGTGAACAAAGTCGCGACCTATTTTTCACAATTAACCAACCTAACCATGAATTGACGATAGGTAAGGCAGAATAACAACTCAAGTGTAGATGTGATCTGGCCTTAGTAATCGCAAAAACAATTCACGACAGAAATCACTATTGGAAAATGGTTGAATTAACTTGGGTCCAGTCCAGCAATGGGCTGGACCCAGTTTTGGGGAGCGCATCCCCTTAAACTTAGATAGCTAACAATTAGATAGCTAAGAATAAGCCAGCAAGTGTTGCGCTCATTAAGTTAGCTAAAGAGCCGGCGATAACCGCACGAATACCCATTTTAGCTAAATCATGGCGACGGTTAGGAGCCATAGCGCCTAAACCACCCAGTAGAATCGCAATTGAAGACAAGTTAGCGAAACCACACAGTGCAAACGAAATAATCGCTTTGGTTCTGTCAGTCATTGCTAAACCAGTTTCAGCCACAACTAGGCCACCATCAGCGATGTCTTTTAAGTATGGAGCAAAGTTTAAGTAAGCGACGAATTCGTTAACAACGATCTTTTGACCGATGAAAGAACCTGCTACTAACGCTTCGTTCCAAGGCACACCAATTAAGAATGCTAATGGCATGAAAATGTAGCCAAGGATCAGCTCAAGTGTTAAACCTTCAACACCAAACCAACCGCCTACACCACCGATGATACCGTTGATCATCGCGATCAAACCTACGAAGGCTAACAACATAGCACCAACGTTCAGCGCTAAATGCATACCAGATGAAGCACCCGCAGCCGCAGCGTCTAACACGTTCGCTGGCTTATCAGGATCTTCTGGTAATTCATCCATATCGTTCTTAGCGGCTTCTGTTTCTGGGTGCATCAGTTTCGCCATTAATAGGCCACCTGGTGCTGCCATGAATGAAGCGGCAACTAAGTATTCGATAGGCACGCCCATTTGCGCGTAACCAGCTAACACTGAACCCGCGATTGATGCTAAACCACCCACCATGATCGCAAACAGTTCAGACTGCGTCATCGTAGGAATAAACGGACGAACCACTAAAGGCGCTTCAGTTTGACCAACGAAAATGTTAGCAGTTGCTGACATAGACTCAGTACGGCTTGTACCTAATGCTTTTTGTAGCGCGCCACCGATGATACGGATGACCCACTGCATTACACCTAGGTAGTACAGTACCGCGATTAAAGAAAAGAAGAACACGATAACAGGCAACACGTTAACAGCGAAAATAAAACCAAGTTTGAAGTTAGCTAAATCGCCGAACAGGAAGCTAATACCGTTTTGTGCATAACCAATAACGCTAGATACGGCGTCAGATACACTTTTCAGAATATCTTTACCTACGGGAACATACAGAACAAAACCACCGAAGGCGGCTTGAATGGCTAACGCACCACCCACTGTACGTAAATTAATTGCTTTTTTGTTATTCGATAGGAGGAAACCTATCGCAAGTAGGGTGACCACCCCTACTAAACTCATCAATATATTCATTAACCATCACCCTATTGTTAACACTTTTTAATTATGTTGTTAATCAACCTATTTCCGCGTCAGATTATACCCGAGGAAAAGTCGAAAATCGTCGTTTTGATCAAATTTTTGGAGTTTAATTTCAATCGCTTAGTGAAGAATGCTAATGCGACATACACCTGTTTAATTAAAAACAACTAAAGGTCAAACAGTTGCATAGCATTCAACATCAAGTGTTCTGATATTAGAACACTTGATTTTTTTTGCAAATTGGCAATTTTGTCTATAAAAAGAGCGGCATTCGCCGGTTGATTACGTTTTTCAGTAACATTTATTGGCGCCATTGAGGGCGAATCGGTCTCAAGCAGGAAATTTTCGAGAGGGAGTTCACATACCGTTTTGAGTAATTTTTTAGCATTGGGGTTCATAATTAAACCACCAATTCCTAACTTGTAACCTAATTTAATATACTCGAGGGCGATTTCAGGACTACCAGAAAAAGCGTGTATTACGCCACCTCGAGGTAATTGATATCTTTTTAAGCAATCTAAAGTCTCTGAATGGGCTTTAACACTATGGACAATAACAGGCAAATTAACGGCTTTTGCTAACCGTAATTGAGCTTCAAAAAAAGCCAGTTGTTGCGGCCAAGTCACAGAATAAAGTTTATCTAAACCACACTCACCAATAGCTACAAATCGAGAACACCCAATCCATCTTGATACCTCAGATGCTAATGCTTGAAGTGATGCATCGATATCCTGCGGACAGAACCAAGGGTGAATACCCAGTGCAAAGTAGGCTTGATATTGCTCTGCAACGGTAAGTTGTTTTTGCCAATGAGAAGGGGAAACGCCAGGAATAATCAGGTTTTTTATCCCAGCTCGATGCATTTTTAGCACAACTTCACTGCGATCCGCATCAAATTCGGCAAAGTCCAAATGAGCATGGGTATCTAGCACAGAAAATGCCTCATTCAGACGTTTTATCAGTAGGCGATGAAACCTGCTTATCTTCCGTCAAACAGGAAGAACGCTTTGAAACTAAAGGAGGATCCTCAAGCCTCGGCATACAACAACGACGATTCTCAGGTGTTAATCCCATCCGATCACACCACCGGATGTAAGCTTGCCATGATTTTGTGATCCAATTAGCCATAACCGCATCCAGAAAAGTAAATTAGATACAAAAATGGCGGTAAATTACCGCCATTTCAACAACTATGATCACCCTAACAGAGTTAATGTTCGCGAGTTTTCGCAAACTCTATATCAGGATATCTTTCCATCGAAAGATTGAGGTTAACCATCGTTGGCGCAATATAGGTCAAGTTGTCGCCGCCATCAAGCGCCAAGTTTTGGCTGCACTTACGGCGAAACTCTTCTAGCTTACGCTCATCTTTACAATAAACCCAGCGGGCAGTCGACACGCTAATGCCTTCATAAATCGCCTCGACGTTATACTCACTCTTCAAACGTCCCACAACCACTTCAAACTGCAGTACCCCCACCGCACCAACAATTAAATCATTGGTATCAAGAGGACGGAATACCTGTACAGCACCTTCTTCAGATAACTGAACTAAGCCTTTTAGTAGTTGTTTTTGCTTAAGTGGATCACGCAGACGAATACGGCGGAACATTTCAGGGGCGAAATTAGGTACGCCTGTAAAACGGAATTTCTCACCTTGAGTAAAGGTATCACCAATACGAATGGTGCCATGGTTATGTAAGCCAATGATATCCCCAGGATAGGCTTCTTCGGCACGCTCACGATCGCCCGCCATAAAGGTCAAGGCATCACTGACGTTAACATCTTTACCAATACGCACATGGTGCATCTTCATACCCTGTTCATAACGGCCTGAACAGACACGCATAAAGGCAACACGGTCACGGTGTTTGGGATCCATGTTTGCTTGGATCTTGAACACGAACCCAGTGAACTTTTCCTCATCAGGCATGATCACCCGAGTGTCACTTTCACGTGGTAATGGCTTAGGAGCCCATTCCACAATGCCATCAAGAATATGATCAACACCAAAGTTACCTAAAGCGGTACCAAAAAATACGGGGGTCAATTCGCCTTTCAAGAAAGCCGCATGATCAAACTCATTCGACGCACCGCGCACTAATTCCATCTCATCACGTAAATCGGCAGCATAACTACCAATCGCTTTATCAAGATCTGGATTATTAATGCCTTCAATCACACGACGTTCTTGAATCGTATGACCCATACCGCTTTGATACAACACGACTTCATCACGCAGAATATGGTATACGCCTTTAAATTCTTTACCGCTGCCAATAGGCCAAGTAATAGGAGCACAGGCAATATTCAGTACGTTTTCGACTTCATCCATCAGATCGATAGGATCACGGATATCACGGTCGAGTTTGTTCATAAAAGTCACGATCGGCGTATCACGCAGACGAGTCACTTCCATCAACTTGATTGTTCGGTCTTCGACACCCTTTGCAGAGTCGATCACCATCAGACATGAGTCAACCGCAGTCAAAGTACGATAAGTATCTTCGGAGAAGTCTTCGTGACCAGGCGTATCGAGTAGGTTAACGAGGGCGCCACCATAGGGAAATTGCATGACAGACGTAGTAATCGAAATACCGCGGTCTTTCTCCATTTCCATCCAGTCAGACTTTGCATGCTGACCCGATTTTTTACCTTTAACCGTACCCGCTTTTTGTAAAGCGTTTCCGAATAACAGCACTTTCTCGGTAATGGTTGTTTTACCCGCGTCGGGGTGCGATATGATCGCGAAGGTGCGACGTTTATCCACCTCTACTTTATTGCCTGACATATTAACCTATGCACTAGTATCGCTAAAAAGGCGCAAATTATAGCGCCTCAGTTCTCACTTGGCTAGGCAAAGCCCGAGATGAGCCCGGGCTGAAGAGGTTATTTTGTGTCTTCGAGCAAACCCTTAACTTTTGCTAGCTCAATTCGGGCATATCTGTGTTCAACAAAATCATAGATATTAGTCGCGAGTGTAAGCCGTAAGTAATTTGCTGCATCTTGATATTGCTTTTGCTCTATCGCCATTTTTGCAAGATAAAAATACGCTTCACATAAACGCTCTGCATATTCTTTTGGATGAGTTAAACCTTCTTTGGCTGCATTAAACACATCATCACGGCGCTTGTGTCCTAAATAATAATCGACAATAACCGTTGACCATACTCCGTTATCAAGATTCTTACGATTTTCTAATAACCGCTGTTTGGCTTGTTCGTGATTATCTTTGGACTCTATCAAATATAACCACAATGCACGATAACCGTCTTTATTATCACCAGCATAAAAGGCTTGCATATCTTTAATGGCAAGCGCATTTCGATCGCCATAGTAAAGTGCTATCCCACGGTTTAGATAGGCATAATCGTAATTAGGAGCAAGTTCCAATACGCCATCGAAAGCTTCATAGGCGCTGTCATACTCGCCCTCTTGGGTATAATAAATACCAAGAAAATTATAAGCGTCAGCAAGATCTGGCTGCAGTTTAAGTGCTTGCATAAAATCGATACGCGCCAATAGCCTTAAACCTACACTGTCGTATATTACGCCGCGATCATAATGAAATCTGGCTCTCTGTTCATTTGTCAGTTCGACGGCAGATAAAATCTCATTAAGCTTAGCGAGTGTGACCTCGACTTTATAGTCAGGCATCACAGGCGCTACGACTAACTTGCCTTCAAGATCATTGTGGTTATCTAAAGGGGACTGAGTGGTCGTCGCACATCCAGCCAACATCAGGCTGGCACCCGCCAGCACAGCAACAACCGCGGTTCTAATTTTAAGACTCATCCATTTCTACCTTTTTAGATTCCCAACACATGCAGAAGAGTATTCATCATAGCAATCCCACCAGAGGACTTCTATTAACGAATAGCATTAATCACAATTATATTAAATTCGACCCAAGAAAAAGGAGATCAATTGATCTCCTTTCTATGCAATCACTTAAAAGCACATGGAATATTGAGCCTATGGCTCAGTTATTCTGCTGCAGCTTCTTTCGTTTGTGCTTCTTTGATTGATAAGCGTACACGACCTTGACGATCCACTTCCATTACCTTAACAGCAACTTCTTGGTTAAGTTCAAGGTGATCAGACACGTTAGCCACACGTTCATCACTGATTTGTGAAATGTGTACTAAACCATCTTTGCCCGGCAGAATGTTCACAAATGCACCGAAATCAACGATACGGATCACTTTACCATTATAGATACGGCCCACTTCGACTTCTGAAGTGATTTCTTCAATACGGCGGATAGCTTCTTTGGTCGCTTCACCATTTGAAGAGGCAATTCTTACCGTACCATCATCTTCCAGCTCAATCGTAGTGCCAGTTTCTTCGGTCAGAGCACGAATAACTGCGCCACCTTTACCGATAACATCACGGATTTTCTCTGGGTTAATTTTGATTGTAGTGATACGTGGAGCATGATCAGAAATATCATCACGGTGCGAACCAATCGCTTGATCCATCACATTTAGAATATGCACACGTGCGCCATAGGCTTGTTGTAGTGCAATTTCCATAATTTCTTTGGTGATACCTTCGATCTTGATATCCATTTGCAGTGCAGTAATACCACCACGGGTACCCGCCACTTTAAAGTCCATATCACCTAAATGATCTTCATCACCTAAGATGTCTGAAAGTACGACAAAATCATCGCCTTCTTTTACAAGACCCATAGCAATACCTGCTACAGAAGTCTTGATAGGTACACCCGCATCCATCAGCGCAAGGGAAGTACCACAGACAGACGCCATAGAACTTGAACCATTAGATTCAGTAATTTCAGATACAACGCGCACGCTGTATGGAAATTCTTCTGCCGATGGCATCACAGCGTTAATACCACGCCATGCTAACTTTCCATGACCGATTTCGCGGCGCTTAGGTGAACCCACCATACCGGTTTCACCAACAGAGTAAGGAGGGAAGTTATAGTGCAACATAAAACGATTAGTGCGCTCACCCATGATGCTATCGATCTTCTGTGCATCACGTTCAGTACCTAAAGTACAAGTTACTAAGGCTTGGGTTTCGCCGCGAGTGAACAAGGCGCTACCGTGAGTACGTGGCAATACTCCCGCTAATACACTTAACGCACGGATCATATCGGGTTCACGACCATCGATACGCGGCTCGCCACGAATAATACGACCACGAACGACTTTCTTCTCTAAGCTGCCCAGTAAATTGTCTACTTCACGTAAATCAATATTTGGATTGCTTGCTAATAACGCTTCTTTCGTTGCAGCTTTAACTACAGCAACTTGAGCATAACGGTCTTGCTTAACTTGGATTTTATACGCATCGCCTAAACCCGCTTCAGCCAACTCTTTAATTTGAGCAACAAGCGTTTCATCTTGCACTGGCGCAGTCCAATCCCACATTGGTTTACCCGCTTCAGCTTTAAACTCAGCAATCGCGTTAATAACCACTTGTTGTTGATCGTGACCATAAACAACAGAACCTAACATCACTTCTTCTGGTAATGCTTGGGCTTCTGATTCCACCATTAACACTGCACTTGCTGTACCAGCAACCACTAAGTTCAATTGGCTCGTTTCAATTTGAGCCACTGTTGGGTTCAATACATATTCACCATTGATATAACCGACACGAGCAGCGCCCAAAGGACCGCTAAACGGGATACCAGAAATGGCCAATGCAGCAGAAGTACCGATCATAGAGATGATATCTGGCTCAATTTGTGGGTCGACAGATACAACTGTGATGATAACTTGAACTTCGTTTTTGAAACCATTAGGGAAAAGAGGACGAATTGGGCGGTCAATAAGACGAGCAATTAATGTCTCATCTTCTGAAGGACGACCCTCACGCTTAAAGAAACCGCCAGGAATTTTACCTGCTGCGTAGGTTTTTTCTTGATAGTTAACAGTCAGAGGGAAAAAATCACGACCGGCTTCGGCTTCTTTTTTACCAACAACAGTGACTAACACTGTTGTGTCACCCATACTTGCTAACACAGCGGCATCAGCTTGACGCGCTATAACGCCTGTTTCCAGGGTGACTGTATGTTGACCATACTCAAAACTCTTTACAATTGGATTCACGTGACCCATTCCTTAATTAATGACCTTGAATTACGCGCGTAAGTATACTGCAATTAAGGACAATAGATAAAGAGCAGATAATGATGACAAAGACCTATCTTTTCACTAAAGTGGACAAATTGATAAAGAGTTGTACTTCAAACTGATACGGAAAATCTACCTTATGGTGAAAAACAACAATAAAGGACAAGCTTTATGACGGGTCGCTTTAAATCCCTAACATGGAAGCAAACTAACCTCGTTGTTTTTACTGCGTTATTTTTTGCCATCGCTATTTTTATAGTTGAAATAGCCCTTGTTGTATTATCAACAAAACAGCAGCTCACCACCACTCAACAAGAATTACTTAATTCAGTTGAGCAACCCGCGGCTAATGCGGTATGGGCTCTTGATGACAACTTAGCGAGACAAACCCTAGAAGGCGCCATCAAAGTTGAGCATGTTGGCTCTGCCGTTATCGAACTTGATGATGGTTCAATGTTTGTCTCTGTCAGCAATACTAAAAGTAATAATTCTCAGACGTTTGTAACGCTGAGTAATAAACTCTTCGATGAATTAAAAGAAATATCCCGACCTTTGTACCGCCCCTTCTATTTTGAAGGAACACAAAAACAACAGCTCATCGGTACACTGACTCTTTTCTATGATACTCAAGAGCTAACAGACACTCTCTTTTCACAACTCAAACTCGGTTTCTTCGCAACTTTGGCGCGAGCCCTCTTACTCACCCTCGTGTTATCGGTTGTATTTCATCGTTTTCTAACCCAACCCATCGCGAGGATCAGTGAAGCTATTGATAAAATTGACCCCGACTCACCGGATGAAAATCTGCTTCCAGTGTCCAATGCACACAAAGATGACGAGCTCGGTTTAGTGACGTCAAAATTTAATCAGATCCTTATTCAATTTAGTCAAACGCAATCAAAACTACGTAAGATGGCAACAAGAGATCCGCTCACAGGACTGCCAAACCGTACACTATTACTCGAAACGATTGCCGTTACTATCCAACGGTCGCGTGTACACAAACGTAGCTTTGCACTCATGTTTATCGATTTAGATCGTTTTAAAAATATTAATGACTCTCTCGGTCATGCACTCGGCGATCAATTTTTAGCTCGTATTGCACGCATTCTTGAGCGTGTTGTCGGTGATAAGGGAACGGTGTCACGCCTAGGTGGCGATGAATTTGTTATTTTAGCCGATGCCGTACATTCACCCGACCAAGCTGCCGACTTTGTCGATAAACTTCTTGTGCAACTTAATGTGCCCATTCAATTGAATGAACATGCGATTCACCCAGCGGCATCCATTGGCATTTCAATTTACCCCGAAGATGGCAATAGTGCCGAAGATCTAATCCGTCATGCCGATATCGCCATGTATAGTGCAAAAGCGGCCGGTTCAAATCAATGGGCCTTTTTTAAACAGCAAATGACAGAGCGTGCTGCGGTAAGATTGCGCACCGAGGCATCACTACATGATGCTTTAAAAAATAATGAATTTCTGCTCTATTTCCAGCCTAAACTAGACCTACAAACAGGTAAAGTCACTGGCTGTGAAGCCTTAATTCGTTGGCAAAAAGATGGGCGCTTGATTAGTCCTATGTCATTTATTCCTGTTGCAGAAGAAACTGGGATCATTATTCCTATTGGCCGCTGGGTGATAGAGCAAAGCTGTAAAACATTAAGGGAATGGCAAAAAAAGTATCACTTCGCGATCCCCATCGCTATTAATGTTGCATCACAACAATTTGCTGATGCAAGTTTAGTATCTGATATCAAACAAATGGCGTTGCGCTACCAAATTCAACCAGAGTTACTCGAAATTGAGATTACAGAAACCTCATTAATGAATGATATTGAGTTGGCCATCAATAAGCTTGAGCAACTCAAGTCGGCAGGTTTTGGTATCGCCGTTGACGATTTTGGCACAGGTTATTCTTCGCTATCCTATCTACGTCATCTCCCCATCACCACTATGAAAATCGACCGTTGTTTTGTATCCGATTTACCGGAAGACAGCGCAATTGCATCGACAATTTTGATGTTAGGTAAGCAACTTAATCTGACCATTGTGGCAGAAGGGATTGAAAATGAATTACAGTTAGACTGGCTTAAGGAAAACCAATGTCAGATAGGCCAAGGGTTTTATTTTAGTCAGCCATTACCGCAAGCAGAATTTGAAACCTTATATATCGCCAGCCAAACTGCAACAATCACAAGTATCGACAGCAGAGCATAGGCAAAACGGTATAACTTAATCTGCGCGCAATAAAAAAGGAGGCTAAGCCTCCTTTTTTACGTTAGTCGACGTGAGATTAACGACGTAGACCTAACTTTTGGATCAGTGCAGTGTAACGCTCAGCATCTGTACGCTTCAGGTAAGCAGTTAACTTACGACGCGCGCTAACCATGCGTAACAGACCACGACGTGAGTGGTGATCGTGGATGTGCTCTTTGAAGTGATCTTGCAAATGGTTGATTTGTGCAGTTAACAAGGCAACTTGAACTTCAGTTGAACCTGTATCGTTTTCGCCGCGGCCAAATTCAGCCAGGATTTTTGCTTTCGCTTCAGTACTTAGTGACATGTGTCTCTCCAAATATATAGTATGAATCTCTAGCCGATCACTAACTCAGCCAGAGGGCGCGCTATTCTACCCATAATCCAACCCTAGCGCAATAAAAAGGCGAGCGTATTTCGAATTGGCAGAATGAATTAATCTGTTACTATCGGCTCGTCATGGATCACTATGAGCCGTTTCGGCGCCAAAAGGCCATCATCATTCATTAAACCAATACCAACGAATCTATGCGCATCCCCTAAGGTGATACGCACTAATGTGTCAGCTTTTAGACCTGTCACACGTACCGCTTGGCCTTGCATCAAATAAGCCGCACTCGCTTCAGGCACATTGACCTCAGGAAAGTCAGCCACTGCCGTATCCATGGGTAATAAGAGAGGATCGAGTAATACACTCAGATCTATCTGTTGTTCATGTGCTTGGGTGACAAGTGCTTCGAGCTGTTCTAGTGTAACCATTTTGGCATAGGGATACTGTGCAACTTGAGTTCGTCGCAACATAATCACATGGGCACCACAACCTAACATTTCACCGAGATCATCAATGATGGTGCGAATATAAGTTCCTTTAGAGCAATGAATGTCTAAGGTCAGCTCATCACCTTCAAGACTGATGAAATTAAGCTCAAATACCGTAATAGGGCGAGATTCTCGCGGCACTTCTATGCCTTCACGCGCATATTTATACAGAGGCTGCCCCTGATATTTCAGCGCGGAATACATAGAAGGCACTTGCTGAGTGTCACCACGAAAGTGCTCAAGCGCACTCAGTAGTTGCGCCTCAGTAAATGTAACTGGGCGCGTCTGAACCACTTCACCATCTGAATCACTGGTATCGGTACGCTCGCCCAGTTTTGCTGTCACTAAGTAACGTTTATCAGCATCTAATAAGTGCTGGGAAAACTTAGTCGCTTCACCTAGGCACACAGGTAACATACCTGTCGCTAACGGATCGAGTGCGCCCGTATGCCCAGCTTTATTCGCATTAAAAAAGCGCTTTACCCTTTGCAAGGCAAAGTTAGAACTCATGCCAGTGGATTTATCCAGTAACACTATCCCATCGATAAAACGGCCTTTTGGACGACGAGCCATTAATCTTTACCTTTTGTATCATCTGTATCGTCGGTAGCACCCTCATCCTCATTAAGGACTTCATCTGCGCTACCAAACTGCTGCTGCTTAGCTTTGTCTTGGTTGATGACTTGGCTAACGAGGTTAGACATACGCATCCCCTCAACCAATGAGCTGTCATAAACAAAACGTAGCTCAGGCATAACACGCAATTTCATACGTCCCGCCACTAAGGTACGGATGTAAGGGGCTGCGCTGATGAGAGCGTTGAGCTTTTCTTGAACGACAGCTTTGTCTTCCTCGAAGAAAGTCACAAAGACTTTGGCGTAACTGAGATCGCGTGAGACGTCTACGTCATTTACGGTAACAAAGCCAATACGAGGATCTTTCATGTCGCGTTGTAACACCTGAGCAAGTTCTTGCTGAAGTTGCTGTGCTATACGACGTGTACGACTGAATTCTTTTGCCATAATATTTGTACCATAGCTAATGTCATTAAATCGAAAGGGCGGCTAATGCCGCCCTCCTTATCGTTAAAGTGTACGTGCCACTTCGACGGTTTCGAATACTTCGATTTGGTCGCCTACGCGAACATCGTTGTAGTTCTTAACGCCAATACCACATTCCATACCATTGCGAACTTCGGCAACGTCATCTTTAAAGCGACGTAAGGATTCGAGTTCACCTTCGAAAATAACCACGTTATCACGCAGTACGCGAATAGGTGCGCTACGCTTGATGGTGCCTTCAGTCACCATACAACCGGCGATTGCACCAAGTTTCGGCGACTTGAACACATCACGTACTTCAGCCAGACCGATAATTTGTTGTTTGAATTCAGGAGACAGCATACCTGTCATCGCCGCTTTCACTTCATCAATCAAATTATAGATTACGCTGTAGTAACGTAGGTCAACACTTTCACTCTCGATAACCTTACGAGCTTGTGCATCGGCACGTACGTTAAAGCCAACCATGATCGCGTTAGACGCTGCCGCTAAGGTTGCGTCGGTTTCGGTCAGTGCACCTACACCGCGAGCGATGATGTTCACTTTCACTTCGTCGGTAGACAGACCCGTTAATGAGTCTGTAATCGCTTCGAGTGAACCTTGAACGTCCGCTTTCAGAACGATGTTCAGCTCTTTCACTTCGCCGTCTGTCATGTTCGCGAACATGTTTTCTAGCTTAGATTTTTGCTGACGCGCTAATTTAACATCACGGAACTTACCTTGACGATACAGGGCAACTTCGCGAGCTTTACGTTCGTCACGTACGACGGTTGCTTCATCACCGGCTGACGGTACGCCAGACAGACCCAGAATTTCAACAGGAATTGATGGGCCCGCTTCAGTGATTGAACGACCGTTCTCGTCTTTCATTGCACGGATTTTACCGTACTCTAAACCACATAGAACGATATCACCTTGGCGCAGTGTACCTTCTTGAACCAGAATCGTTGCAACAGGGCCGCGACCTTTATCCAGTTGGGATTCAATCACCACACCCGCAGCCATACCATCACGTACCGCTTTAAGCTCTAATACTTCAGCTTGCAGCAAGATACCTTCAAGCAGATCATCAACACCTTCACCTGTCTTAGCCGATACGAAGGCGAACATGTTATCTCCGCCCCAATCTTCAGACATCACGCCGTGTTGTGACAGTTCGCTCTTAACGCGATCAATATCCGCTTCCGGCTTATCCATCTTGTTCACGGCCACGATTAATGGCACGTTACCAGCTTTAGCATGTTGAATAGCTTCGATAGTTTGTGGCATTACACCGTCATCGGCAGCCACAACCAGTACCACGATATCCGTTGCCTTGGCACCACGAGCACGCATGGCGGTAAACGCGGCGTGACCAGGAGTATCAAGGAAAGTAATCATGCCATTTTCGGTTTCAACATGGTATGCACCGATATGCTGCGTAATACCACCAGCTTCGCCAGCGGCCACTTTAGCGCGGCGAATATAGTCGAGTAACGAAGTCTTACCATGGTCAACGTGCCCCATGATAGTTACAACTGGCGCACGAGATTCTAGCTTGATGCCATCTTCGTCATCACGGTCTTGCAGCACTTGGTGCTCAAGTTCATTTTCACGGATAAGCACCACTTTGTGACCCATTTCTTCGGCAACTAGCTGGGCAGTCTCTTGATCCAACACTTGGTTGATCGTAACCATTGAGCCCATTTTCATCATCTGTTTGATGATTTCAGTCGCTTTAACGGCCATTAAATGCGCCAGTTCAGAAACGGTCACTGTTTCACCAATACGCACATCACGGCTTACGGCAGCGACTGGCTTGTTAAAGCCATGGGCCATAGACTCAGGCGCAGTACTTCGGTTGCGCATATGCTTTTCACGGCCATCACGCGCATCTTTGCCACCACGTTTTTTAGCGTTGCTCTTATTACGAGCACGACGTCCGCGTTTTTCTTCATCCAGATCAGAGGTATCTTCAGCGGCACGAGCCACTTTAGAGGTAGTGATGTGATGATCGCCGTTTCTTTCGGCTTCTAGACGCTGACGTTCTTCTTCTGCCCAACGCTTAGAGTTTTCTTCAGCTAACAAACGGGCCTTTTCAGCCGCTTTCGCCGCTTCTTCATCTTGCTTACGTTTAGTTGCTGCTTCTTGAGCCGCTTTAAGACGTTCAGCCTCTAGACGCGCTGCTTCTACTTCTGGTGAAGACTCTTTAGTCACTTTTACTTCTGCCGCCGCTTTGGCCTTTGCCTTGGCTTCAGCTTCTGCTTTTGCCTTAGCTTCTGCCTCTGCTTTCGCTTTGGCCGCTTGAGCCGCTTCCGCTTCGGCCTTTGCTTTTGCTAATGCTTCAGCTTCGGCTTTCGCCTCTTCTTCTGCTTTTAGCACTGTGTCATTCACATCGCGTTTAACAAAAGTACGGGTTTTACGCACTTCCACTTTAACGTCTTTAGATTGACCACCATTACCCGCCACGCTCAGGGTTGATACCGTTTTGCGTTGCAGCGTCATCTTAGTCGGTGCACTATCAGCACCGTGCTGCTTTTTCAGATAATCGAGTAACTGCTGCTTTTCGGCTTCAGATACGTTATCGGCTTGGCCTTTCTTAATTCCTGCCTGAGAGAATTGCTCTATCAGACGTTCAACACTTTTACCCACTTCCGTGGCCAATTTCTCTACGGTAGTATCTGCCATCAGTTAAATCCCCCTGTTGATCGACTTATGCTTCTTCGCCAAACCAACAGATGTTGCGGGCAGCCATGATGAGCGTACCTGCTTTTTCTTCTGTCAATTCTTCAATTTCGATCAAATCATCAATGCCTTGTTCAGCCAAGTCTTCTAGAGTCACAATACCTTTGCTTGCTAAAACATAGGCTAAGTGTCTTTCAACACCTTCAAGTGCTAACAACTCATCACTTGGCTCCACACCATCCAGTGCTTCTTCAGATGCGAGCGCTCTTGTCGAGATCGCAGCTTTTGCACGTTCACGTAAAGCTTCAACGAGATCCTCGTCGAAACCGTCTATCGCCAATAATTCAGACACAGGTACATAAGCGACCTCTTCAAGCGACGTAAAGCCCTCATTCGCTAGTACTTGTGCAAAATCTTCATCGACATCCAGTGAATTAATAAACAGACTCACCACTTTGGCACTTTCAGCCTGATGTTTCTTATTCATGTCTTCCACTGTCATTACGTTCAGTTCCCAACCCGTAAGTTGAGTTGCTAAACGTACGTTCTGGCCATTACGTCCAATGGCTTGTGCCAAACTATCAGCCTCAACCGCGATATCCATTGAATGGTTATCTTCGTCGACGATGATAGAAGCTACATCAGCTGGCGCCATGGCATTGATCACATATTGTGCTGGATTATCATCCCACAATACGATATCAACACGCTCGCCACCCAGTTCATTTGATACTGCTTGTACACGTGCGCCGCGCATGCCAACACACGCACCGATAGGATCGATACGGCGATCATTCGACTTAACCGCGATCTTAGCGCGTGCGCCTGGATCACGGGCTGCGCCCATGACTTCGATCAATTCATCAGCGATTTCAGGTACTTCAACACGGAAAAGCTCAATCAGCATTTCGGGTTTAGTACGGCTTAGGAATAATTGTGCACCGCGAGCTTCTGGACGTACTGAGTACAATAATGCACGCACACGGTCACCAGGGCGGAAAGATTCGCGTGAAATTAAATCTTCACGGAACAGCACGCCATCAGCATTATTGCCTAAATCGACCACGACACTTTCACGGGTTGCTTTTTTCACAACGCCAGTGATCAGTTCGCCTTCTTTATCTCTGAACTGCTCAACCACTTGAGCACGTTCAGCTTCACGTACCTTTTGTACGATCACTTGTTTGGCGGTTTGAGTCGTAATGCGGTCAAATACAACAGACTCGATATCGTCTTCGATAAACTCACCCGGTTGAATATCCGGATTTTCATAACGAGCCGCCTCAAGCGTAATCTCGCGAAATGGGTTTTCTAAGGCTTCACCGTGATCATCAACGACCATCCAACGGCGGAATGTCTCATAGCCACCCGTTTTGCGGTCAATCGCAACGCGGACATCAATATCGCCATCGTATTTTTTCTTGGTTGCAGTAGCCAGAGCGATCTCTAGCGCTTCAAAAATTTTCTCGCGTGGAACGGCCTTTTCATTTGAAACCGCTTCAGCGACTAGCAGGATCTCTTTATTCATCTCGTCTTGCCTCGTTCACCTTGAAACTATCAAAACTTAGCGATTACGTTGCCTTTACGGATATTATCCAGGGCGACAACTAGCTCTTTACCATTCACATTCAGTGAGAGCATTTGCCCTTCGACCTTTGTAATGGCGCCTTTTAAATTACGACTGCCCGCGACGGGCATAGTCAGTTGAACTTTTACATCTTCCCCTACATAGGCTGCATACTGCTCGGCAGTAAACAACGGCCTATCCACACCAGGTGAAGAAACCTCTAGGGTATATTCGGTCGAAATAGGGTCTTCAACATCGAGTACAGCACTGACTTGGCGGCTGGTATTAGCACAATCTTCGATATTGATACCATTTTCACCGTCGATGAACACGCGCAGTATTGAATGTTTACCCGCTTGAACATATTCAATGCCCCAGAGTTGAAAGCCTAATGCTTCCACAGGCACTTTGAGCATTTCTGCCAGTCTGGATTCTAATGTTGCCAAAATTGACCCCCGGAAAAAACAAAAAAGGGCTAAATAGCCCTAGTAAAACGTCGTAAAGAATATATACGACAAATTTAAAAGTCCTAGATAACAAAAAACCCCGTAATCACGAGGTTTTTAGTGTCAAGAACCTGTAAACCATAACGAATTCAAACACTATTCGTTACTAGGAGCTGGTTGCGGGGGCCGGATTTGAACCGACGACCTTCGGGTTATGAGCCCGACGAGCTACCATGCTGCTCCACCCCGCGTCAACTGTGTGCAAGTATATTGACTATCGTCTTTTCTTGCAATAACTAAGACTGAACTTAGATCGTCAATCTTAATTATATTTGGTGCCGAGAGCGGGACTTGAACCCGCACGACCGTTAGGCCACAGCCACCTCAAGGCTGCGCGTCTACCAATTTCGCCACCTCGGCGACACCTTTTACTAGTCAGGAATTTTTGTTTCTGACTTTTCAGTTCCATCTTGAACAGGTTGAGTGACCTGTTCAGTATCTGAACCTAAATTTTTCCATGAATCTTCATTTTTTGCGTGGTTTGCACTTAAGTTACCGATAATCAGACTTAAGGTAAAAAACGCAATGGCAAGAATCGCCGTAGTGCGTGTCAGAAAATTACCTGAACCGCTTGAACCAAACAGAGTACCTGATGCACCGGCGCCAAACGAGGCCCCCATGTCAGCTCCCTTACCTTGTTGAATTAAAACTAGGCCAATTAACCCTAATGCAACCAACAAGTAAATAACTAGTAGAACTTCATACATATTATGCGCTCATCGCTATGGTACACAGACTTAAAAACTCGCTAGAGTTTAAGCTAGCACCGCCAATCAGTCCACCATCAACATCAGGTTGGGCAAATAAATCTGCAGCATTACTCGGCGTCACACTACCACCGTAGAGAATCCTGATATTTTCTCCGATAAATGGAGATACCTCAGAGAGACGTTTGCGAATAAACGCATGAACTTCTTGAGCCTGCTCTGGTGTAGCGCTTTTACCTGTCCCTACAGCCCATAGTGGCTCGTAGGCGATAATGGCGTTATCAAAAGCCATAGTGCCATTTTTCTGGATCACTATATCCAACTCTTCCGCAATTACCTCGAAGGTACGTCTTGCTTCACGCGCTGGACCTGACTCTCCCACACACAATATTGGGGTTAAGCCGTGCTTTTGTGCAGCGGCGAATTTCTCCGCTACAATATTACTCGTCTCTCCGTACATACGGCGACGTTCTGAATGTCCGATAATCACATATCGACATCCTGAATCTTTTAGCATCTGACCTGAAACTTCTCCGGTATAAGCGCCAAAGTCGTGTTGACTTAGGTTTTGTGCGCCCATCCTAACAAGTGAACCGTCTAACGCTTCCTTGTTTGCTTCTAGCAGTTGCCTAACGCTCTCTAGATAGATAGAAGGCGGGCATAAAACCACTTCAGCTGAATCATTTTGGAGCTTAGAGGCAAATTTTTTGAACAACTCTTGTGCTAATGCTGCACTGCCGTTCATCTTCCAATTGCCAGCTACCATAGGACGTCTGAGTGCCATCACTGTCTCCTCTGAAAGCGGCGTGAATAATAGCGAACCACTTATTAAGTTACAATAGCTAAATTCGATTTTTTTCAGTTACCTGGTCGGGATGCTTACTTTTTACACGACCAAGCTATTTTCTGTTCATTTGTGCAGCTAACACCTTCATTTTAAATTGGTATCAGCCGCACTCATTACAAAATAGGAAAATATCAGCTTGCCGATTTTACCGCATCCGCAATCAAATTTGCGTGCGCCAATACTGCACTATGATCGTCACCTTCCACCATGACACGGATCAAAGGTTCAGTGCCTGACTTACGTAATAGCACACGACCACGTACGCCCAATTGAGATTCAACCTGTGCCTGCGCCGCTTTAACTTTATCAGACTTTAGGGGATCGTGTTCGCCTTCAAAGCGCACATTAACTAAAACTTGGGGTAGCATTTCCATCGCTGAGGTCAATTCTTCTAGCGTGGCATTCTGACGACGCATGGCCGCTAACACTAAAATCCCCGCAATAATACCGTCACCCGTCGTACCATGGTCAAGGTTAAGAATATGCCCTGAGTTTTCACCACCGATGCGCCAGTCAAGTTCTTTAAGTAGTTCCATCACATAACGGTCGCCCACTTTCGAACGCGCAAAGGGGATATCTAATGCTTGCAAGGCGAGATCGAGCCCAAGGTTTGACATTAACGTACCAACAACACCACCGCGTAATACGCCACGGGATTTCGCATCACAGGCTAGAATATATAAAATTTGATCGCCGTCGATGACTTCGCCTTTGCTGTTGACCATCATAATACGATCACCGTCACCGTCGAGTGCGATACCTAAATCGGCACTTTCGGCCAAAACGGTTTCACAAATTTTGCCCATGGACGTTGCGCCCACTTTATCATTGATGTTCATCCCGTTGGGTTTATCACCAATGGCAATCACCTCGGCGCCTAGCTCACGAAACACAGCTGGCGCTATGTGATAAGTTGCACCATGGGCACAATCGACCACAATTTTTAGCCCAGTTAACGTGTGTTCTGCAGGAAAATTACCTTTGCAATACTCAATATAACGGCCACGGGCATCTTCAATACGCGATACCTTCCCCAATAGATGCGACTCAACACAAACGAGGGGCTTTTCAAGCTCGGCTTCAATTTCTAGCTCTAGGTTATCGTCTAACTTACTGCCGTCGGTGGAGAAAAACTTAATACCGTTATCGTAATACGGATTGTGTGACGCGCTGATCACCACCCCAGCTTCGGCGCGAAACGTACGCGTCAAATAGGCTACAGCTGGCGTTGGCATTGGTCCCATTAACATCACATTAAGGCCTGCAGCAGAAAGGCCCGCTTCTAATGCTGACTCAAACATATAACCAGAAATACGGGTATCTTTACCTATAATCACCTTTTTGGTACCACTGCGGGATAACACACGCCCCGCCGCCCAACCTAACTTAAGCGCAAGCTCAGGCGTCATTTGACCTGAACCGACCTTTCCCCGAATACCGTCAGTTCCAAAAAATTTACGTTCTTTCATATCGCTCCACAAACTCAAATGTGTCCCAATGATTTGGGATCATAATATTAATTAAATGCTTAACGAGAGCATAACGATGCTTAAAAATACGCTTGTGTCGCTTGTAACACCTTGAGCATATCCACAGTTTGCGCAACATCATGCACGCGAATGATATGAGCGCCTTTTTGGGCCGCTATCAAAGCGCCAGCAAGGCTCCCAGCAAGACGTTCTGAGGTCGGTTTTGCTAAGAGATTTCCTATCATGCTCTTACGAGATAATCCTATTAATATCGGTAAATCAAACTTGGAAAAATGGTCTAGTTTTGCCAGTAATTCATAGTTATGTTCTAAACTTTTGCCAAAACCGAATCCCGGATCGAGTATTAATAACTCACGGGAGATCCCCGCTCGCAAACAAGTCTCAATCCGTTCAGTTAAAAAGGCAGAAACGTCTTCAATAACATTATGGTAAGTCGGAGAAAACTGCATGCTTTGGGGGTCACCTTGCATATGCATCAGACATATGGGGACTTGCAACTCTGCGGCGGCTTCAAGCGCTCCAGGTTCCATCAGGGCGCGCACATCGTTAATCAAATGTGCGCCTGCAGCAACAGCTTGACGCATCACTTCAGCTTTACTGGTATCGACCGAAATCCACACATCGTGGTGCGCCGCAACATATTTCACTAACGGGATCACCCGCGCAAGCTCATCGGCTAAGCTCACCTCGGCGGCACCCGGTCTTGTCGACTCACCGCCAATATCAATCATTCCCGCGCCTTGAGCCACCATGTCATCGGCATGTTGGCAGGCTAATTCATAGGAAGAATATTGACCACCGTCGGAAAAAGAATCGGGAGTGACATTAAGAATACCCATCACAATGGGCGAAGATAATGCGAGGCGTTTAGTGCCAGCAATCAGTTCAAACACGCATTTACTCCTGTAATACGAACACGTACGATTTTACTCGCTGGCATCACTTGCGTCATTACTTTTAAGCTATCACTTTCTATTCGAACTAACTAATGTCAAAGGACAAATATCTGTCGTGATAGACAATATTAATGACAGTGCCGTCAAATTGCTAACAAGGTAAAACAAGAAAACCCCTTTACGGGGTTTTCTTTGGTTTCACAACACGTTATTTAGCTGGAGATTCATCAGGATCTTTCAGTTCTGGCTCAACAGGTGCTGCAATAACACTGTCTTCCGCTTTCGCAGCTGGTTCACCATGGCCATTGCCTTTATCGTTAGAACCATTGTCATCCACTTGCCAATCGGCAGGCTGACGCACTTCCCGGCGATTCATCAAATCATCAATTTGAAGTGAATCAATGGTTTCATACTTCATTAAGGCTTCTTTCATTGAGTGCAGAATATCGAGGTTATCCGTCAATATCTGTCTCGCTCTGGCGTAGTTTTTGTCGATAAAGACTTTCACTTCTGCATCGATAATAGTTGCCGTTTCATCGGACATGGCTTTGGCTTTACCCATACTACGGCCTAAGAACACTTCACCGTCCTCTTCGGCATACAGCAATGGACCTAGCTTGTCCGAGAAGCCCCACTGAGTCACCATGTTACGCGCAATAGATGTCGCGTATTTGATGTCCTGTGATGCGCCAGTCGACACTTTGTCGCTACCGTAAATGAGTTCCTCAGCTAAACGACCACCGTAAGCGACTGAAATTTGGCTTTCTAACTTGCGACGGCTTTGACTGACTGAGTCTGCTTCAGGTAAGAAGAAAGTCACGCCCAGTGCACGACCGCGAGGAATGATAGTCACCTTGTGCACAGGATCGTGCTCTGGCACTAAACAACCCACAATCGCATGACCCGCTTCATGGTAAGCGGTCATTTCTTTTTCGGCTTCGGACATCACCATAGAGCGGCGCTCAGCACCCATCATGATTTTATCTTTTGCACGCTCAAATTCTTCCATGCCTACAACTCGGCGATTTCCGCGAGCCGCAAACAGGGCAGCTTCGTTCACTAAGTTAGCTAAGTCAGCACCCGAGAAACCTGGTGTACCACGGGCAATAACGCTTGCCTTTACATCTTCTGAAAGCGGAACTTTACGCATATGCACTTTCAAAATCTGCTCACGGCCACGAACGTCAGGTAAGCCAACGACCACTTGACGGTCAAAACGCCCCGGACGTAATAGCGCAGAATCGAGTACGTCTGGACGGTTAGTCGCCGCGATAACGATAACGCCTTCATTACCTTCAAAGCCATCCATCTCAACCAGCATTTGGTTCAGTGTTTGCTCACGCTCATCGTGCCCCCCACCTAAACCCGCGCCACGTTGACGACCGACCGCATCAATTTCATCGATGAAGATGATACAAGGTGCAGACTTTTTCGCTTGTTCAAACATGTCACGCACACGGGATGCACCGACACCAACAAACATTTCAACGAAATCCGAACCCGAGATAGTGAAGAAAGGTACTTTAGATTCGCCCGCAATGGCTTTTGCCAGCAAGGTTTTACCTGTACCAGGAGGACCCACCATCAGCACGCCCGTTGGAATACGGCCGCCCAATTTTTGGAATTTAGTGGGGTCACGCAGATAATCAACCAGCTCTTTCACTTCTTCTTTTGCTTCGTCACAACCAGCAACATCGGCGAAAGTGGTTTTAATCTGATCTTCGCTCATCAGCTTGGCTTTGCTCTTACCAAAGGACATTGCGCCTTTGCCACCGCCGCCTTGCATTTGGCGCATGAAGAAAATCCATACCCCGATAAGCAATAACATCGGGAACCAAGAAATGAAGATTTGGGTTAGGAACCCTGACTCTTCGGCTTCTTGCCCCTTCATTGTGATACCTTTACGATCAAGATCATTAATTAAATCTTGGTCATATAACGGCATAATAGTAGTGAATTTTTCACCAGTTCGTTTAGAACCTTCGATAGTACGTTGGTCGCTTTTTACTTCGACCGTAGCGACTTGTCCATCACGAACATTGTCTAAGAAGGTAGAATAATCCATCTTCTGCGATGACGAAGAAGAGGGGGAGTAACCCTGAAACACTGACATCAGCACAACGGCGATGACAACCCAGAGTATTAGATTTTTTGCCATGTCACTCAAATTACTAGACCTCATTAAGTCTTGCGATGATTAACGCTAGGTTACTACAACTTGTACCCAGTCGCCACAAGATAGACTTCCCGGGAACGCGCCCGAGAAGAGTCCGGTTTACGTGTTTTAACTACTTTGAACGCTTCTTTAACCGCTTTCATGTATTCGTCAAAGCCCTCCCCCTGAAAGACTTTCACCGCAAAACTCCCATTAGGTGCCAATACTTGATGACACATATCTAAGGCGAGTTCCACTAAATACATAGCGCGCGGCTGATCGACACCGTCTGAACCACTCATGTTAGGCGCCATGTCTGACAACACAACGTCAACCTTATCTGCACCGACGCGGGTAAGCAATGCTTCAAGGACTTTTTCTTCACGAAAATCCCCTTGCAAAAAGTCTACCCCAACGATGGGATCCATGGGTAAAATATCACAGGCGATAACCTTTCCCCTATCTCCAACCAACTTAACCGCTACCTGTGACCAGCCACCTGGTGCAGCCCCCAGGTCGACTACCGTCATACAAGGGCGAATAAGTTGATCCTTTTGCTGAAGTTCTTCAAGCTTAAACGCAGCGCGAGAACGCAATCCCCGTTTCTGTGCTAGTTTGACATAATGATCATCAAAGTGTTCCAGCATCCAGCGATTGGAACTGGCCGTACGTTTTTTACCTGACATTTAAAATCCGCAACAATTGAGAGTTACACAAGGGCTATATAAGGGTAGAATAGCCGTTTTTCAACAGTAACTCAGCAAAAGTTGGTAGAAATGAACTTAACAACCAAACAAAAACAGCATTTAAAAGGTCTAGCGCATCCGCTAAAGCCAGTGGTGCTGCTTGGTGCCAATGGATTGACTGAAGGTGTACTCGCTGAAATTGAAAGCGCACTCGCTTATCATGAATTGATTAAAGTGAAAGTAGCCTCTGCCGACAGAGAGCTAAAAAATGCCATCGTTGATGCCATAGTACGTGAAACTCAATCCGCAAAAGTGCAACTTATTGGTCATATTCTGGTGATTTATCGTCAATCGCCGGAAATGAAGATTGCTCTGCCAAAGGCAAAGTAATTTTTCTTAATTTTTATCGTGTTAACAAAGAGGCCACTCAATTGAGTGGCCTCTTTGTTTTCACTTTACGTTGAACGATTAAGGCGTATCTGAAATGACTTGCACCTTATAATGCTCTGGCGATAAACCTAACAGTTCAGGTAATGAAGTACCAACAGAAATAGATGAGAATGTTCCCGTTAAAATACCGATAAACATGGCAATCGAAAACCCCTCCAGCGGCCCACCACCCATGATCCACAGTGCACCAACCGTCATTAAGGTGGTCCCTGATGTCACCATAGTGCGGGAAAACGTCGCCACAATCGCTTGATTATTAATCTCTTGAATCGCAAGTTTTGGCTTAGCAATTAATAACTCACGAATACGATCAGCAATGATAATCGAGTCATTTAAGGAATAACCTAAAATCGCCAGCACAGCAGCGAGCACAGTTAAATTAAACTCCATCTGCGTCAGCGCAAAGAAAGCAAGCACAAAAATCACATCATGCACTAACGCGAATAGTGCACCAGAAGCAAGCCGCCATTCGAAGCGATAACTTAAGTACCCCAAAATACACAGCATAGCGACTAGCAGTGCTAAACCACCCTGCTCTGCCAATTCTTTACCTACCTGCGGGCCAACAATACTGGTATTTAGCACTTGTATCTCGCCCAATGGCGCTAAGGTTTGCGCAATATCCACATTGCTTTGTGCAGTGTCAGCATAACGTAACACCCAACGCCCCGGCTCACTGGCAGAAACCACACTGACCTCTTGTTGATAAGCAGCGTTGAGTAAAGGTTGCAACTCACTGCTGGTAATTTTTCTATCGAGCTGCACTTCGGTAACCACACCACCGGTAAAATCTAAGCCCCAGTTAAAGCCCTTCACGCCGATAATGGTTAACGATGCCAGCATTAAAAAGATCGAAATCGCGCTCGAAATATAGCGCCACTGAGTTAATTGGCCCGTTAGATTGATATTTTTCATGGTTATACCCTCACATGACGGCTAGCATCACGTCCATAAACTAAGTTGATCAAGGCCCTTGAAGCAAAGATACCGGTAAACATGCTGGTCAATAGACCTAGACCTAAGGTCAAGGCAAAACCTTGGATCGGACCGTTACCAATGGAATAAAGCACAACAGCGGTGATCATCGTGGTGAAGTTAGCGTCGAAAATGGTAGAAAATGCGCTATCAAACCCAGTATCAATCGCCAGCGCGAAACTGCGACCTTCTTTTAACTTATCTTTTATCCGCTCGAAAATCAGCACGTTAGTATCAACCGCCATACCCACAGTTAACACTAGGCCGGCAATACCGGGTAAGGTCAATACAGCGCCAGGGATAAGCGCCAGTAAACCAAACAGGATCACCATATTGCTAATCAGTGCAATGTTTGCCACCCAACCGAGACGGCGATACCAAAGCGCCATAAACAACAAGGTAATACCCATACCCAAACCGAGCGCGGCAAAACCGTTTTCAATATTTTCAGCACCTAATGTCGGACCAATGGTGCGCTCCTCAACGATAGTCACAGGCGCCGTCATAGAACCCGCACGCAGTAAGAGGGCTAATTGTTGTGCTTCTTGGTAGGTGCCCGCACCAGTGATGCGAAAACGATCCCCAAGCTGAGATTGAATGGTCGCGACGCTGATAATTTCTTGAGTTTGCTTGGCTTTACCTTGCTCATCACGGCTGTATTCACTGTAAGACGTCGCCATAGGCTTACCAATATTGGTACGGGAAAACTCAGACATTTTCTGCCCGCCGACACGGTCAAGATTTATGTTCACCTCGGCCATACCCATCTCGCCTATGCTTGCCCTCGCATCGACAATATGATCGCCACCCAGCACTGGTGTGCGACCAACATAAACCGAATTACCTGACTTATCTTTAAGTACCATAGCATTCACAGAGCCAGACTCTTTCACCTCGAAGAAAGCCAAGCTCGCTGTAGCACCAATCACGTTTTTGGCGGCGGCAGGATCTTGTACTCCAGGCAATTCAATCCGAATTCGGTGCTCGCCTTGGCGCTGCACTAAGGCTTCAGTGATGCCAAGTTCTTCAATACGACTACGCATAACCTGCAGGTTTTGCTGCACGGTTAAATTACGCAATTTCGTTTGTTCTTCTTGGCTCAACTTAATCTGTAAACCAGCATCATCTGCATTAGATAACTGCCAATTGGGATAGGACTGTTTCATCATCTGACGCACGGCCGCGCGAGCATCATTATCGGGCAAGGTTACATTCAATTGGCTGCTTTGATCCAAATGCACGCTAGCGCCACGAATGTTCTGCTCACGGATAAATTGGCGTAGTGAATCGACAAGTGCTTCTGCCTGAGTTTGATACACAGGTTCAACATCCACATCGAGTAAGAACTGTACGCCACCGCGCAAGTCGAGCCCGAGTTTAATCGGCTGAAAGCCTAAGTTTTGTAACCAACTTGGCGCCGCACTGGCAAGGGATAAAGTCAACTCTTTTGGCTCTGTCACCATAGAAGAAACCAAAGTTTTGACTAAGGTTTGTTGGCTATCCTCATCGAGGACAATTAAGGTTTCACCATTCTTTTGGTCGATACGTTTTACCGTCACGCCTTCAGCTTGCAGCTTATCTCGAAGGGCAACAGGCGCGAGTGTTAACCCCGCCTTCGCGCCCACTTGCACTGCGGCATCCTCACCATAAAATGTTGGCAAGGCACTGAATAACATCACAATGAGAGTAACAACCAAGACTACGTATTTCCAGGCTGAATAGTGATTTAACAGCCGTTGATTGGGTTTTCTTTCCATGGGATTAACTCGCTATTTATCGCTCAGCATTTGAGTCAAATCGCTAAACGAACATATTGATATCAGTCCGAAACATGTTATTAAGTACCAGCAGCTAAGCTCGTAAGGCTCAAGTCATCACGCCCTATTTAGCCGCAAACAAAAGTTTCGGTGAGAACAAAAATGCAATGGTATGCAAGCTCAACGGGAGCAGACTCCAGTTGATGGCACACCTAAATAGGCGAATTAAGCGGCTTGTTGGCTAAATCGATATTGAAGATTGGAGACTTTCCAACCCGAAATTCGCGCAGGGGAAGATACAGCCGAAAGCGTCCAATCGGATGTGATATCAAGCTTGGGCAATTCCACGATATTAGGCGCGGATTCTGAAGTAAAATCCAGTGCGAGCAAATATTCCGGCTTGACCTCTCGCACATCGTGCTGGGCAAGACTGATAAATCGCGCCGAATTTATGGGGGCAAAATCTAAGTCGTCCGAATGGCTAACATAATCAGAACTCGGACAAGGTGATGGCAAGGATGCCAAATTTGCGCTGGCTAGATTAATATCATGAGTATTCAATAAACTGCAGTTTTCAACAGTTTGCGCATTAGATAGGGCTATGGGGCTTGTATCTGAAGGGCGATGAGGAGCAGTGTTTGGTTTTAGATTGTGTGTTGATACATGCTGCATCAAAACATGCTGGTGAGTTACATCACTGCGCTGCACATAGTTTTTTTGAATATTGGCAGCCGAGTGGGCAATCAACATGATCGCCACGCAAACTAACATCAATCCCGTCCACCAATGCTTTACCAAAGCTTGCCCTCTTAAAACACAAGAAAAATCATTAAAATTAAAATAACATTTTAGTTGATGATGAAAAAAGTGGTTCTAAATACGCAAAATCAACAATATATCTATATGCTAATGTTGATATCGCGAGCTTTGAAGCTTAAGTAAAAACTGACCAAGAGACAAATTAATCTTTATCCATCTTATCTATTTATTCTTGACCAAAGCCATGGATGAAAGCGCCAGTTCAAGTCCTAAACAAAGATACACACTTTAACTAGCGGATAACAAAAACCGCCCAAAGGCGGTTTGAGAACAGCAACGAGCCACACTCAAGCATGTTAAGCAGGCTATATATATTGTACGGAGATGATTTCGTAATCGGTTACTCCGCCTGGAGTGGTAATAGAGACCTCATCACCTTCATTTTTACCCACAAGACCACGGGCAATAGGTGAATTAACCGAAATCAGATTCTCTTTAATATTAGCTTCATCGTCACCGACGATACGATAAGTCACTTCAGCATCGGTATCTAGGTTTAAAATGGTGACTGTGGCGCCAAAAATAATCCGGCCGTTATTCACCATCTTAGTCACATCGATAATCTGCGCATTAGAGAGTTTTCCCTCAATATCCCGAATACGGGCTTCACAAATACCCTGCTCTTCACGGGCCGCATGATATTCCGCATTTTCTTTTAGGTCACCTAATTCTCTGGCTGAGGCAATCGCTTCAGTGATTTTTGGGCGACGCTCAAACTTGAGAATATCTAACTCTTTACGCAGCTGCTCTGCACCGACAACTGTCATAGGAACCTTAGTCATAACTTCTTTCGTCTCCTTTAAAACAAAAGCAACCCGTGCCAACGCTGAGGTCAGCACAGTCAAATGAAGGTGGAATTGCGCTATTCTAATCGTTATGCGCTTTTGATGCATCAAGAACGATGCGTTCACGCAGCTTACCCAACCTGAAGCAGAGTTACCAGCATTGAAATTCAAATCTGTATATCTAGGGAAGTTTCGCACAAATTTTAGTATGGAATGGCAATAAAAAATGCCCACTCGCCATTAAGAGAGTGGGCATAAATACTTAAAATTTAAACCTCAAATAGCAGTTAACCCGCCTATTCAAGCCCCGCCTCGAAGGTTAAAAATATTTCGCTTACGGTTTTATCAGCAAGGGATTTATCTGAATTCGGGCGCTCAATCGCCGCATGTAAGAGATAACGTCCCGCTGAAGGTAAGGTCATTGAAATTTTACCTTCTTTATCTGAGGTGAATTCGATTTCTTCTGGCTTGTTACGATATAAGCTACCGTCTTTCATAATGGCGACTTTTACGCCTTCAACAGGCTTACCATCGAAAACAAATTGCAATATAGCGGCTTCATTTTCAACGATATCTGCAGGATGGGTTACAGGCACTAGCTCTAAAAACTCGCCTTTAGGCTTTAACACTTCATCGGTTGGCTTATTACGTGTTACGTAGGTTTCAACCCGCGACACATTTAAGGCACTTTCAAGATCATAGGCCCCTTTAGGCATAGCCGCTGCCGTTGATTTTTTATCTAAGCGACTACGGACAACGCCCTCCTTTCCCTTGACTTTATATTGAGAAAAATAACGCGGAGATACTTCTTTTTCAAACTTATAGGTACCATCTTGTGTTAACTGCACATCGAACACCGATTTACGCCCTCCAGTGTAACTTGAGCTTGGAGACGTTGATTTTCCGTTGGGCTGTAATACCCTTACATCGCTGGCAGTATAAGGTTTATCCATCATAAAAACTTGATTACTGGCCGACACATCGGAAGTGATCCACACAGCCTCTTGGCTTTCGGCGGAAACATTAAAATGGCTAGGTAGAATCCATCTGTCATGGCTGCTTGCCAAAGGGCTAATGCAGAGCGAGGTGAATAATGCAATCAGACGTAATTTCATATTTTTTCCTTAAGTTAAACAATCAACTATAGCGAGCTTAGCGAGTCATTCCGCTTAAGCGGATATCGATAATGCCAGTTTCAGTTGTTGCAGGGATCTGTACCGAAAAGTCCCCCGCGCTCAAATCAATATTTTGACGCACTAAATCACGCCCCCCATGCTCACGCACCACTTCAACAAAGAGTGTGTAAGTACCAAGTTCTATGGATTTACCAGCGTCATCTTTTAGATCCCAATCAATTTTGTATCGGCCTGCTGGACGGGTAGCTGACGCGATACCATCCACAAAACTCATATCTTCACGCCCCGCTTTACGCCACCAGCGACGAATATCTTTTAGCCATTTATACCCTTCATTCCATACCCATAGACTTAAGGTTTTAACAGGTTGCCCTTGGGCGTTTTCAACCCATACAGCAACATAAGGCCTATGGTATTGCCCTTCGGTAATTTCAGGTAAAGTCAAATCAACTGTCATTTTCGGCGCAGCAAATGCCGCTGAGCTCATTAACATTGCACTGGCTGCAATGGTGCAAATAAGATAACGCATACTCGCCTACACTCCTTATGGAACAAAATAAACATACACAAGTCCGCAGCTTCCGCTGACTAACACCATGTATAGCAATGATTTTTTAAGACGTTTTGTTTGTGGGAGCAAAAGGTAAGCCCCCGTCAGCGAAAATAAGATAATGAGCACTGCACTCAGATCGAGTATCCAAGCCCAAACGGTCCCGGTGTTTCGCCCCTTATGCAAATCATTGAGTACCGCCACAACACCATAATCAATACTTTCGACATAGGCTTTTGCATCAAGTAAATCCAGTGTCACACTGCGATAGGTTCCAGGCCCTTTATTGACGAGGCTAATTTCATCGTCACTGATATCAGCGCTCGCGATATCCATCGCCCATTCACTTTTTAGCCAATGCCCAGCGGCTAAACGCCACTGTGGATCTTGCGCATCGACAGGGAGTAAATAACTAGGAATTGCAACTTGCTCACGCAAAGGCTCCTGATCTGCTCCTGAAAACCAATTTGGATGGTTTAATGTTATTCCTGTTACCGCGAAAAACAGCATCAGCAATAATAACGCCATAGAAACATAAACATGGATAATACGGGCATAGGATAACGATGACTTACTGACTTTTAATTTCAATGACACATTCTCTAAAAGAGACCATATTGAATTGAACCTCAAAACTTCAATATCAGCCTTTATTACGCAACAGGATTTACGATCGCATTAAACAAAATTAATGGCCCGAAGATTAAATGATATTTATTATCAAACAGTACCAAGTTTACAAACTTTACATATTGAGTACTGAAAAACCACTTTTTCACAGTTGGTTGATTTAATTGTTAAGAATAGCCCCCCTCAAACTCCCCCCATGCAACGTCTGTAAAAACAGCCATCTTAATAGGCCATTAAATCAACATTATCACCATTTCAGAATGTTAAAATTTACCTTTATCACCTCTCGTTTACCCCGTCAGAATCGGCTACAATTCCGCCGCCGGTGACTTGCTGGTACTTCCAAAGGAAAATTTATCTTGAGTACATCTCTGCTCAAAAAACTGCGTTGCCTACACATTGTTTTGCTCGCAATGATGCTTAATGCCTGTGTCGCCCCCCTCTTATTAATGTCACCTCAAGGTCAATTGATGTGGGCATTACTTAAACCCCTTGTCGGTTTAAACCCTAATGATGTCGGACTGTTTGAACAGCCATTGATTAAAGATCGTCTGAAGTCACTCTTAGGTGATAAGTATGAAACAACCGTGTCACTGTTAAAAACAGCAGATAAAATACAGCAAGAAGGGCCGTTATTTTACCTTGTATCCACTTACACCCCTGTACCAGAAATGGCCGAGAAAGCCGGATTTGTATGGAACTCGGATACTAACCAAATGGCAGTGATGCTGCTAACTGGTGGCTCACCCAAAATTATCTCTGAGCAGTTTACGGATCAGGCTGAGAAACTCGTTCCTAGTTGGCCAAAAGAACTCGCCGACTATACCGATCCGCAAAAACTGCAGCAAAAAGTGATTGAAGCAGGCACAAATCAAGTACAACAGCAACTAGATGTAAGCCCTGCTGAACTTAATGCAACCAAAGCATTAGCAACTGGGGATGTTAAGGCAGTTCAAGACGCAGTCATTACAACTCCAGTAACAGAAGCCGCAACCACGATAACCGCTCCAATTGTTCCAGCAGAAATAACGCAACCTGTTATACCTGAAGTAAAAAAAACAGTAAATATAACAACCAGAGTGGCCTATTCATGGGCCACGCTGGTATAAACACTGTTTATGAATTCTTTAACTTCCACTCAATAAAGTTAATCTACTGAATTTAAAAAAGTATTATACAGAGTAAAGATAAAGATCATTGCAGAAGAGAAAGTGGGAATAATAGCGGATATTGAAACTCAGAAAGCAAAAAGCCCGTCATAGGACGGGCTTTTTATTATGGCTGGGGTACTAGGATTCGAACCTAGGGATGCCGAGATCAAAACCCGGTGCCTTACCACTTGGCGATACCCCAATAAACTTTTTACTTTTATCTTCTCTCGAAGATGACATTTTGATGGTACGGGAAGAGAGACTTGAACTCTCACACCTCGCGGCACCAGAACCTAAATCTGGCGTGTCTACCAATTTCACCATTCCCGCATCAAAAATGTACCAGAAATGCTCATAAAAACAGCTCTGGATTTTTCCCAGATAAATCAAAAGATTTAACATGGATTAAATATGGTAGCAATGGCGGGACTTGAACCTGCGACCCCAGCATTATGAGTGCTGTGCTCTAACCAGCTGAGCTACATTGCCAATGGCTGGGGTACTAGGATTCGAACCTAGGGATGCCGAGATCAAAACCCGGTGCCTTACCGCTTGGCGATACCCCAAACAACTTAAGAAACTAAAAAATGGCTGGGGTACTAGGATTCGAACCTAGGGATGCCGAGATCAAAACCCGGTGCCTTACCGCTTGGCGATACCCCAACTAAACTCTGTTTCAAACATCCGCTATCGCCGATGTCTTTTAAATAATGGTACGGGAAGAGAGACTTGAACTCTCACACCTTTCGGCACCAGAACCTAAATCTGGCGTGTCTACCAATTTCACCATTCCCGCACAGTCTCAATTTTACATCTTGAAAGGATGCTAGCAACTACCTAGTAGCAATAACCTCATCTTTAAAAGATGGTAGCAATGGCGGGACTTGAACCTGCGACCCCAGCATTATGAGTGCTGTGCTCTAACCAGCTGAGCTACATTGCCACTTCGGTATTGCACGCCCCTCGTAGCGAGGAACGGGGCGTATTATGCTTATTCGATCTATCTAGGTCAACAGCTTTTTTTCGCTATTTCCCTTAGCTTAAGCTATTCGGCTATTACTTCACCAAACTGAGCAACAGATACGCTAAATTGCGCCCTATTGCCCTTATCTAGTCTAATTTACGAATGCTTAGCCATTGAATAATCGTGCTTATACGTTAAACAAGAAATGCATAACATCGCCATCTTTCACGATATAAGTTTTACCTTCAACGCGTAGTTTGCCCGCTTCTTTGGCACCAGCTTCCCCTTTGTAGGTAATGAAGTCTTCAAACGCCATCACCTGCGCACGAATAAAGCCACGTTCAAAGTCAGTATGAATAACGCCCGCAGCTTGTGGAGCACTCGCTCCTACAGGAATAGTCCAAGCGCGAACCTCTTTTACGCCAGCAGTAAAGTACGTTTGCAGATTAAGTAACTGATATCCCGCACGAATAACGCGATCTAAACCTGGCTCTTCTAACCCAAGATCGGCCATAAACTCATCGCGCTCCTCGATTTCCATCTCAGCCAGTTCAGATTCAATCGCCGCACACACGGCAACAACAATGGCATTTTCTGTCGCCGCAATGGCGCGAACTGCATCTAAATGCGGGTTATTTTCAAAACCATCTTCCGCCACGTTGGCAATGTACATTGTCGGTTTTAAGGTTAAGAAGTTAAGGTAAGCAACGGCTTCCAATTCTTCTTTTGATAAATCCATTGAACGCAACATTTTGGCTTCATCGAGCACTGGACGCATTTTTTCTAATACTTCCACTTCAAACTTAGCGTCTTTATCGCCACCTTTAGCCCGTTTTTGCTGACGCAGAACGGCACGCTCTAAACTGTCTAAGTCAGCCAAGGCTAATTCAGTGTTAATCACTTCAATATCGCCCGCAGGATCAACCTTATTGGCCACGTGAACAATGTTGTCATCATCAAAACAGCGCACAACATGACCGATTGCATCGGTTTCACGGATGTTAGCTAAGAACTTGTTACCTAAACCTTCGCCTTTAGATGCGCCAGCAACTAAGCCTGCGATATCCACAAACTCCATCGTTGTTGGCAATACACGTTGGGGATTGACAATTGCAGCTAACGCATCCAAACGTGGATCTGGCACAGGTACCACACCCGTGTTAGGTTCAATAGTACAAAACGGGAAGTTAGCCGCTTCGATGCCAGCCTTAGTTAACGCATTAAAAAGCGTTGATTTGCCTACGTTAGGAAGACCAACAATGCCGCATTTAAAACCCATATGCTTACCTTTCTCTCAATTATTAGCTAGCAAGTCACACTCACCAGCGAGTTTTAGTTGTGCTACCCAATGGCAACACATGACTGAATCATAAAACTGTTATAGTGACATTCGGCATTTTGCCAAATATCACTCTACTCCGCTTTGAAGGAGTGTAATCTAGTCATGGCTTTAACCATGTTTTCTTTATATAAAATTTCAGTGGAACGTACCGCCTCATCAATAGCGGCCTCAATAAGCTCTTGCTCTTTCGCAGGTGCTTTACCGAGTACGTAACCACTGACTTGGTTTTTATCGCCGGGGTGACCAATACCTATGCGTAAACGATAAAAATTTTTATCGTTAGCCAATTTAGCAATAATATCCTTTAAACCATTGTGGCCACCATGGCCACCACCCAACTTAAATTTAGCGACACCAGGCGGCATATCAAGCTCATCGTGGGCGACTAAAATTTCTTCAGGCGTGATACGAAAAAAATTAGCCAAAGCACCTACGGCTTTACCACTTAAGTTCATATACGTCGTTGGGATCAACAAGCGAACATCTTTACCCTGTAGTACCGCTCTGGCGGTTAAGCCAAAATATTTGCTGTCAGGGACTAATGTTACGCCGCAAATTCGAGCTAACTCTTGAACATACCAAGCGCCCGCATTATGGCGGGTCTGAGCATATTCTGCCCCCGGATTAGCAAGGCCCACTATTAATTTTATTTCGCTCATGACACTCAAAATCGTTATTTGGTCGATGGCAACCAGCATAAAATATCATCAGTGCTGGCCATAGCTGCTAAAAACGCGGCATTTTAGCACTCAAAGCCAAAGTCAACAAATGCCGTGTTCTTTTGTTGGGGAAAAGCCAAATAACTAAAGCCCCATAGCGTATTTAAGTACGATTTTTTTGATGGGTGAATTGATGTTAGCCAGCTTTAACGCGCCATTACGTAACAGTTTAAGCGGCAAAATATCGTTACTAAATCCTGCGTAAAACATATCCATAGTCGTCATCATCAATTGGTTATCGCGGTAACGCTGACGTTCATATTGAGCAAGAACCGCCTGGTTCCACCAAGATTGATCTTGAGCTAACGCCTCTTTTATTACCGCTAAAAGTGCTTCAACATCCTTAAAACCAAGATTAACACCTTGGCCCGCTAGCGGATTAATGGTGTGGGCGGCATCCCCTAGAATCACCACATTATTAGCATAATAGCGCTGAGCATGGCGACGAGTGAGGCCAAAACTGCCTTTATTCTCAACGGTGAAATCAGCGTCCAAACGCGCAGGGAAATGCACTCTTATCTGCTCTGCGAGCTGTTTGTGATTAAGCTGCATTAACTGTTTAATTCGATTGGCATCGTCGTACCACACCAGCGAAGCGTTATTCCCTGGCAGAGGTAATAAAGAACGTGGCCCTTTAGGCGTAAACTGCTGCCAAGTCACATCCTGCTGCCCCTGCGCAGTCTTGATATTGATCAGCATGGCCGATTGAGCATAATCCCAACCTGAAATACCAATTCCCGCCCACTGGCGGACCTGTGAGTTTGCACCATCGGCGCCAACCAATAACTTAGCCACAAGTTTAACACTTGATTGTAAGCACACACTCACGCCATCAGCTTCTCGAGCAAACGCAGTCACTTTATCGGGACAAAATAACGTGATGCTATTCAATTGGGCCATTTGTTGCCACAGGGCAAGTTGGATTAAACGGTTTTCTACTATATGGCCTAAATGGCTGGCGCCAATTTGTGAACTGTGGAATTGGGTGATGCAGCCATCGAGCTCCCAAGTTTCTAAGCCTAGATAAGGCGCGTTACGCATTTTAAGCAACGTGTCCATAGCACCTAAGCGTTCAAGTAATGCTTCAGAAGCCACACTAATAGCAGATACACGAACATCTAACGGCTGTTCGGCATGATAAGCCTCTGGCACCAAAGACTCTATGACCGCGACTTTCAGCCCCATTTGTGCCAGTCCAATTGCGGTAGTGGCACCGACCATGCCCCCACCCACTAAAATGACATCAAATAGGATCACATCGCCACAGTGTGTATCGGACACGACCTGTGTAACTGCATGTTTAGTCTCGCTCATCTTAGTGACCACGGTTTATTCCCTTCTTTATATTTGTGTCCAATACGGCTAGAAAATGTTGGACAGAGTATCAAAGCATGTCGATTATGCCTTATATCAAGATATCACGGAAATGTTCAGCATCTTTCGCACCTAAATTCAAGATAACATGAGCATTCAAGTGTGCAACTGCTTGATGATAATGGTTAATGCACAACCTATCCGCGGCATTAGTCACTATTGGTAACAACGCCAGTAAAAACCTACCATTAATGTGGGTACCCAAAACAATAAAAGCGAACAGGTAAAAGTGCGGACAAAGCTGGTCAGCAGCTATAACTGCAGGTAAAATGTCGCGCTATTTTTACTGGGCATCTTAGGGCGATACAACTGATGAGTAAGAAACTCCATATTAAAACTTGGGGCTGTCAAATGAATGAGTATGACTCATCCAAGATGGCTGATCTGTTAGGCGAATATCAAGGTTACACCTTGACTGAAGATGCGTCTGAAGCCGACATTCTCCTGCTCAACACTTGTTCTATCCGCGAAAAAGCGCAGGAAAAAGTGTTTCATCAGCTAGGACGCTGGAAGACGCTTAAAGATAAAAATCCCAATTTGATCATTGGTGTGGGTGGTTGCGTTGCCTCGCAAGAAGGTAAAGCCATTAAAGACAGAGCACAATGCGTCGACATTATCTTTGGTCCACAAACCTTACACCGTTTGCCCGATATGATCGAGCAAGTACGCCGCGGTGACAAAGCCGTTATCGATATCAGCTTCCCTGAAATCGAAAAATTTGACCGTCTTCCAGAGCCACGCGCCGAAGGCCCAACGGCGTTTGTGTCTATCATGGAAGGTTGCAGCAAATACTGCTCATTCTGCGTGGTACCTTATACTCGCGGTGAAGAAGTCAGCCGTCCACTGGATGATATCATTCTTGAAATCGCCCAATTAGCAGAGCAAGGAGTGCGTGAAGTCAATCTACTCGGCCAAAACGTGAATGCCTATCGCGGTGCGACTCACGATGGTTCAATTTGTAGCTTTGCGGAATTACTGCGTTTTGTTGCAGCAATTGACGGTATCGACCGTATCCGTTTTACAACCAGTCACCCTATTGAGTTTACACAGGATATTATCGACGTTTACGAAGATACCCCTGAGCTTGTGAGCTTCTTGCACTTACCAGTACAATCGGGTTCTGACCGTATTCTCACGGCAATGAAACGCGGCCATATGGCGATTGAATATAAGTCAATCATCCGCCGCCTACGTAAAGCCCGTGAAGGTATTCAAATCAGCTCAGATTTTATCATTGGCTTCCCTGGCGAAACCAAGGAAGATTTTGCCGATACTATGAAGCTGATTGAAGAAATCGGTTTTGACCACAGCTTTAGTTTTATCTACAGCGCACGTCCGGGTACGCCAGCGGCAGACTTACCCGATAATGTCGATATGGAAGAGAAAAAACAGCGTCTGGCCATTCTGCAAGACCGTATCACCCAGCAAGCCATGCGTTATAGCCGCCATATGATGGGCACGGTGCAACGTATTCTGGTAGAAGGTCCATCGGTAAAAAATCCTATGGAACTACGCGGCCGTACTGAAAACAATCGGGTAGTGAACTTTGAAGGTTTGCCTAAACACATAGGTACCTTTGTGGATGTCGAAATCGTCGACGTTTACACTAATTCATTACGCGGTAAGTTTATCCGTGGTGAAGATGAAATGGATCTGCGTCGTAGCCTGCGCCCTGCTGAAATTTTGGCCAAGCGCAAGCAAGATGATGAACTGGGTGTGACTCAATTTAAGCCATAAGCTTTAAATTGGATGAAACAGTACATATATACCCAAACAACCTGAAGATAAAGGATTCAGGTAGCTTGGGTATAATAAAGAAGGGCGACTTAGTCGCCCTTTTGCTTTTACACACTTTTGTTTAAGTCTACCGAGGCAATTGCTATTTTCCGTTAGCAATTATCGGCTATGGCTCGTAAACTGAAATTGTATTGCAATGGTTAACCAACCTCGTACCTTACTTTCTTATTTGCTATTGGGAGTGCTATTTGTCCAGTAAATTAACCACAATGAATCTGTATCTCGAACCTGCAGAAACACGCCGTTTGGCATCACTTTGCGGCCCATTCGATGACAATATCAAACAGATAGAACGTCGCGTAGGCGTAGAGATCGTTAGAAAAAACAACCACTTTCAAATCACTGGATTACCACGAAATTGTCTAAGTGCTAATAACTTACTTAAGCAACTTTATATCGAAACCCAGACTGTAAAAGGTAGTACGCCAGATCTCGAGCCAGAGCAAGTCCACATTGCCATTCAAGAGGCCATTTCCCTTGAACAGGATGACAGCGGTGACGATAAAGCCCTGCAGATTAAAACCCGCCGCGGTGTGATTAAACCGCGCAATCCAAACCAAAGCGCTTATGTGGCAAATATTGTGCGCCATGACATTACCTTTGGAATTGGGCCTGCAGGTACAGGCAAAACCTACCTTGCGGTTGCAGCCGCAGTCGATGCATTGGAGCGCCAAGAAGTGCGCCGTATTTTACTCACTCGCCCTGCGGTTGAAGCGGGTGAAAAACTCGGCTTCTTACCCGGTGACTTAAGTCAAAAGGTCGATCCTTATTTACGCCCACTATACGATGCGTTGTTTGAAATGCTCGGCTTTGAAAAAGTAGAACGCTTAATCGAGAAAAATGTGATTGAAGTGGCGCCACTTGCCTATATGCGCGGTCGTACCTTAAACGATGCCTTTATCATTCTCGACGAAAGCCAAAATACCACCATAGAACAAATGAAAATGTTCTTAACCCGCATCGGTTTTAACTCTCGTGCGGTGATCACGGGCGACATCACTCAAACTGACTTACCTAAGCACATCAAGTCAGGACTGCGCCACGCGATTGAAGTCTTAAGCCAAGTCGAAGAAATCAGCTTTAACTTTTTTGTCTCCCAAGACGTTGTGCGTCACCCTGTGGTAGCACGCATTGTTGAAGCCTATGAAGCTTTCGATCAAAAAGAGCAAGCCTTAAAAGCAAAGAAAGAAAGCCACTACCAACAACTGCAGCAGGAAGCATTAAAACATGAGTCTTGAGCTAGCATTAGATGTCCAATATGCAACAACAAGTGATTGGCTGCCCACAGAAGAGCTGCTTATGCTTTGGGCAAAAACAGCGATTGGCAACGGTATGGATAGGGCTGAATTAACAATTCGCATTGTCGATAGCCGTGAAAGCCAAATGCTAAACAGTACTTACCGCGGCAAAGATAAACCGACCAACGTACTGTCATTCCCCTTTGAAGCACCAGCAGAAATTGAACTTCCTTTGCTTGGGGATCTTGTCATTTGCGCCGCAGTCGTTGAAAATGAAGCCCGTGAGCAAAATAAAACCCTAGAAGCCCACTGGGCACACATGGTTGTACATGGTTGCTTGCATCTGCTAGGGTATGATCACATTGAAGATGAAGAAGCTGAAGATATGGAGTCGTTGGAGACTCAACTCATTGAAAGCTTAGGTTTTACCAATCCATACAAGGAACAATAATTAACTAAGATAAGATCTGTCGAGGTTAATGAGAAAACTATGAGTGACGATATCCCCCCGAGTACGAACGCCCATAAGAAAGGCTGGTTTGATAGAGTAAGTCAGTTATTCCAGGGCGAACCTCAAAATCGTGAAGATCTAGTGGACGTGATTGATGGTGCGGAGCAGCGCGATTTGATCACCCAAGATACCCGCGAAATGATCAAAGGTGTATTAGAAGTTTCTGATATGCGTGTTCGGGATATTATGATCCCAAGAGCGCAAATTGTTGCAATACAAATCGATAACACTGTAGAAGAATTGCTCTCAACCGTTATCGGTTCAGGCCACTCGCGCTTCCCTGTCGTCAATGAAGATAAAGATCATATCGAAGGTATCTTACTTGCTAAAGATTTGATCCCATACGGTTTCTCAAACAGTGATGAGCCGTTTTCCCTCAGCCGCGTGATCCGTCCCGCTGTGGTTGTACCAGAAAGCAAGCGCGTCGATGTGTTGCTTAAAGAATTCCGTTCACAACGCTACCATATGGCGATTGTTGTCGATGAGTACGGCGGCGTATCTGGACTTGTAACCATCGAAGATATTCTGGAAGAAATCGTCGGTGAGATTGAAGATGAGTTCGACCACGATAGCGCCGAAGAAACCGAGATCCGCAAAGTCGGCAACACGGTTTATATGGTAAAGGCTTTAACGCCAATTGAAGATTTTAACGAAGAGTTCAATACTGATTTCAGCGATGAAGAATTTGATACTGTCGGTGGCTTAGTCTCCCATGCCTTCGGCCATCTGCCAGAGCGTAACGAAAGTATCATAATTGAAGGCATTGAATTTAAAGTTATCAATGCTGACACTAGGCGTTTAATCCAACTCAGAGTTAAACTCCCCGATCCTAATATTGGCGAAGACGTAGAATAACTCTCTGCGTAAAAATAACTCTCCGTGTAAGAAGAATGATCCGTGCTAACTAACATTCGGGCTTTTGCCCAACAAAAGTCCCGACTGAGTGCGTTACGACTCGTACTGGCGTTTATTTTAGGCGCCAGTACGGCGCTTTCCTTTGCGCCTTACTCCTTCTGGATCATCTATCCTATCGCCATGGCGTTAGCCCTTTGGCAGAGTGAATCCTTAAGCCCTAAAGCGAACTTTTACTATTGGTTAAGCTTTGGATTTGGCTGTTTTGCTGTCGGGATCAGTTGGGTGCATGTGAGCATTGATACCTTTGGTGGTATGCCGCTTATCGCCTCCATCGGCTTGATGGCCTTATTAGCCTTGTATTTATCCTTATATCCCGCAATAACGGGATGCGCGCTCTCGTGGCTGAGTCAGGGTAAAATCAACCCATTTTGGCGTAATCTTGCTCTGTTCCCTGCCCTTTGGACCTTGACTGAATGGGCGAGAGGTTGGGTGATGACAGGATTCCCTTGGCTTTGGGCGGGTTACTCTCAAACCCAAGGCCCATTAAAACCCCTTGCGAGTATTATTGGTGCTTTAGGACTCAGTTTTCTTATCGCTATGTTGTCAGGTGCTTTAGCCCTTTGTTTTGCTAAACGCTTTAAAAGCTTATTACTTTTAATCCCCATTATTGCATTGGCGGCTTGGACCGCCCCCAAACTTTTCGAAATTCATCCTACGGGTGAAACAGTTAAAGTCGCATTAGTACAAGGCAATATTCCCCAAAGTATGAAATGGGAACCCGAAGCGCTGTGGCCGACGCTATTAAAATACATGGATTTATCCCGCGAACATTTTGATGCAGACATTATTGTTTGGCCCGAAGCGGCGATTCCAGCACCTGAATCCATGGTGCAAGACTTTTTAGATAATGCCAATAAAGTCGCTAACCTAAACGACACCTCGATCATCACAGGCATTATTAGCCATCAACATAATGAGTTTTATAATTCATTAATCGTGCTTGGTAATCATAGTCAGAAACAACAAACCGCTCCTGACTATGAGGGCGATGGCAGCAATCAATTTAAGAAACATCACCTACTACCAATTGGCGAGTTTGTGCCCTTTGAAACACTACTGCGCCCGATTGCCCCTTTCTTTAATTTGCCCATGTCTTCCTTTGCAAGAGGCGAATATCAACAACCGAATTTGAGTGCCCTAGGACATAAAGTTGCACCCGCTATTTGCTATGAAATCGCCTTCCCTGAGCAGTTACGCGATAGCGTCAATCAAGGGACCGATTTACTCTTAACTGTCTCTAACGATGCTTGGTTTGGTACTTCAAATGGTCCATTACAACATATGGAAATTGCCCAAATGCGTGCCATTGAATTAGGCCGACCTTTGGTGCGCGCCACCAATAATGGCGTCACCGCCGTCGTTGATGAAAATGGCAATATCACCGCTGCGCTGCCTCAATTTGAAACGGGCGTGTTGCGTGCCACTATTCCACTGGTCGCAGGCCAAACCTGGTTTGCTAAAATGGGCCAAAATCCCCTGCTGATACTCTGTGGCTTACTCGTGCTTTTTGGCCTTCAACGATGCTTCAAAGCACGATAGGATTTAGACTATGTACCTTAATGTCAATAATAAAAAAACGGCAGGCTTTACCCTGATTGAACTGGTTATAGTCATTATTGTCCTTGGTATTTTGACGGTAATCGCCGCACCGAAATTTATTGGCTTAAGCAAAGAAGCTCGGGAGAAAACCTTGCTCCAACTTCAGGCCAGTGTCAAAACGGCAAACACGTTAGTCTATTCTAAAACCCAAATGTCCAGCCTTAAGAGCCAAGCAGTAGTGAATCGTGACGATATTATTGATATCGATTTAGATGGTGATGGTACGGCAGAGACGCGTCTTAAATGGGGTTATCTTGATAATACCGATGTAGAAAAATGGATTACATCAGATGATAAGCTCATTATTCAGTATCAAGGGATTAATATCACTTATATAGGTTACGATCTTAACAACAATACCTTAGTGAATGATGATCAATGTTATTTCCGTTATACTCAGGCAACGGATGCCAATACCCCACCTCTGTATGATCTCAATCTACAAGGCTGTTAAACTGCTTATAATCTGCCTAAAAATAAATTAGGACACGCCCTCGTTTCGCGCTAGAGTGCAGCATCATTCGCGGCCGAGTTCTATTGCCTCGTATCATTTTACTAAGGCAAATCTATGGCTCCCTTAAGGATCCGCTACCAAACCCATGAGTTTGGTGTCCTCGATATTCATATTCGTACCCTAAGAGACAATCAGGAATTTGAAGATATTAATGGCGAGGCAGAAAAGCTCGGTATCTCATCTGCAACTTGGCCATTATTTGGCATAGTCTGGCCATCTGAGCAAGTTCTCTCGCATCATATGTTGGACTACCCAATTGAGGGTAAACGCATTTTAGAAGTAGGTTGCGGTATAGGGCTCGCCAGTCTAGTACTGAATCATAGGCTCGCCGATATCACGGCAACTGACTATCACCCAGAAACAGGCAGCTTTCTTTCACAGAATGTAGCCTTGAATAAGGGGCGTACTATTCCCTTTGTACGAACGGGTTGGGCAGATGAAACATCAAAATTAGGGTTATTTGATTTAATTATCGGCAGTGATCTGCTGTATGAGCAGGAACATGCAGACTTGCTTTCGCAATTTATTGAGCAACACGCCAAACCTATTTGCGATGTGATTTTGGTCGACCCTGGTCGCGGCAATCATGCAAAATTCAGTAAACGTATGGTGACCTTAGGTTACGAACACTCACAACATAAACCCATTCACACTGAATTTTTATTAGCGCCTTTCGGTGGGCAAATCCTCAGCTACTCTCGAACCAACAGTTGATATTGCCTAGTGAATGCAAATATGAGCAATTTAGGTCTAATCAATCCCAAAAAAAACGACGCTGAGGCGTCGTTTTAACTGCATAACATCATCACCTTGGTTAAGGTGTTAGCGGCTCGCGGGTAAATTCTTCATTATCACATTCAGGACAATCTGGAATTTCGCTGGGAAATTCGATGCTCATTTCATGGCCACAATTGGTGCAGACCATAATACCTTGATTAACAATATCACCGCTCTGGTAATAACCGTGGTGTTTAAAATCCTGTGTTAACTCATGCCATTCCACTTGGCTACGATCAGTAATCTCACTTAACCAATGCCAGAGTGTATTTTCCAGCACGATTAAACTGGGACTATGGCTGAGACTATCGGCATTTTGTTCTCGAAGAAAGCTGGCAATATCACGCTTTAAAAATTGTTCCACCAAAGCAAGCTCATCTTCTTTGGCCTGTTCTTTTAGACGCAAAAACTCCTTACCTTGTGTGACAGATTTAAATAAATTCTTTGCAGTCAGCGTGTTATCTTCTGCAAATTGCGATTTCACCTCGGTAATTAAGGCTTGGTACAGTCCTAGTAGTTCGCCACTTCTCTCATTCATAACCAATACTCCTTCATAGGAACCTTTTTAATGCATCACTTCTAGTTTATTCTATGCAGATCTTATTCGCGCCGATATGGCGTTAGATCAAATAAATAGGCGGCACTGCCGGAAATAGAGTGATGCAAGAGCAATATAATCCCTCAGAAATTGAAGCCTTAGTGCAAAAGCACTGGCATGACAACAAAACCTTCGAAGTCACTGAAGACGCAAACAAAGAAAAGTTTTATTGCCTTTCGATGTTTCCCTATCCTTCTGGCCGACTCCACATGGGACACGTTCGCAACTATACCATAGGTGACGTCGTTGCGCGCTTCCAGCGTCTTCAAGGCAAAAATGTGCTGCAACCAATTGGTTGGGACTCCTTTGGTTTGCCTGCAGAAAATGCCGCGATTAATAATAAAACAGCACCTGCGCCATGGACCTATGAAAACATAGAGTACATGAAAAACCAGCTAAAACTGCTAGGTTTTGGTTACGATTGGAGCCGTGAAATCGCCACTTGTACCCCAGAATATTATCGCTGGGAACAATGGTTCTTCACTAAGTTGTACGAGAAGGGCCTAGTCTATAAAAAGACCGCTTCCGTCAACTGGTGTCCAAACGATGAAACCGTGCTGGCGAACGAGCAAGTACAAGACGGTTGCTGCTGGCGCTGTGATACCCCTGTGGAACAAAAAGAAATTCCACAGTGGTTTATTAAGATCACCGCCTATGCAGAAGAATTATTAAACGATATCGATACCTTAGATGGCTGGCCTGAACAGGTCAAAACCATGCAACGTAACTGGATTGGTCGCAGTGAAGGCGTAGAAATGACCTTCGGCGTTGCAGGTCACGATAAAAGCTTCGATATCTATACCACACGTCCAGATACCTTAATGGGCGTGACCTATGTGGCGATTGCCGCAGGTCATCCATTGGCAGAAATCGCCGCGCAAACGAATCCTGACCTTGCCGCCTTTATCGATGAGTGCAAAAACAGCACAACATCTGAAGCCGAACTCGCGACTATGGAAAAACGCGGTGTCGCTACAGGGCTTTTCGCCATTCATCCTATCACTGGTAAACAAGTCCCGATTTGGGCAGCTAACTTTGTGTTGATGAACTATGGCACAGGTGCCGTAATGTCAGTTCCTGGGCACGACCAACGTGACTTTGAATTTGCAAAAAAATACGGCCTAGCGATTGAAGCTGTGATCAAGCCTGTTGATGGCGAAGTCGATATCAGTGAAGCCGCTTACACCGAAAAAGGCATTCTGTTTAACTCGGGCGAGTTCGACGGTTTAGACTTTGAAGCGGGCTTTAATGCCATTGCTAACAAGTTAGTCGCCGAAGGTAAAGGCAAGCGCCAAGTCAACTATCGCCTGCGCGATTGGGGTGTTTCTCGTCAGCGTTACTGGGGCGCGCCTATTCCTATGGTGACCTTAGCTGACGGCACTGTGATCCCAACACCTGAAGATCAACTGCCAGTATTGCTGCCAGAAGATGTTGTGATGGACGGGATTCAAAGCCCAATCAAAGCCGATAAAGAATGGGCCAAAACCCAAGTGAACGGTCAAGATGCACTGCGCGAAACCGATACCTTCGATACCTTTATGGAATCCTCTTGGTATTATGCCCGTTACTGCAGCCCGCAGGCAGACGAAATGTTAGATCCCGCTAAAGCCAACTACTGGCTACCCGTAGATCAATACATTGGTGGTATCGAACACGCTTGTATGCATTTGTTATATTTCCGCTTCTTCCACAAGTTGCTGCGTGATGCGGGTCTGGTTAACTCTAACGAGCCAGCCAAACAATTGCTGACTCAGGGTATGGTGTTGGCTGATGCTTTCTACTACATCAACGAAAAAGGCGCCCGTGTGTGGGTTTCTCCTTTAGATGTAGAGACCACCGAAAAAGACGACAAGGGCCGTATCACTAAGGCCATCGACAAAGACGGCAACGAACTGGTTTACACTGGTATGTGCAAGATGTCTAAGTCGAAAAACAACGGTATCGACCCACAGGTGATGGTTGAAAAATATGGCGCAGACACTGTGCGTCTATTTATGATGTTCGCCTCACCGCCAGAATTAACCCTGGAATGGCAAGAGTCTGGCGTTGAAGGCGCACACCGCTTCATTAAACGTCTGTGGAAGCTTGCAAGCGAGTATATCGCCCAAGATAACAGTGAAGCCTTAGATGTCAGCAAGTTAACAAGCGAGCAAAAAGCGCTGCGCCGTGAAGTCCACAAGACCATTGCCAAAGTGACCGACGATATCGGCCGCCGTCAAATGTTCAACACTGCGGTTGCCGCCGTAATGGAACTGATGAACCACCTGCAAAAAGCGCCACAAACCACAGGCCAAGACAGAGCCATTATCGGTGAAGCCTTATCTGCGGTCGTGCGTTTACTGTACCCCATTATTCCACATGTGAGCTTTACCTTGTGGAATGACTTAGGTAATACAGGCAGCATCGAAGACAGCCAATGGCCGGTTGTTGATGAATCTGCATTGGTAGAAGACAGCAAACTGATTGTGGTACAAGTGAACGGTAAAGTTCGCGCTAAAATCACTGTTGCCGCCGATGCGGATAAAGACTCAGTTGAAGCCTTGGGTATGAATGATGAGCATGTGATCAAATACCTAGATGGCCTGACAGTACGTAAAGTGATCTATGTACCAGGTAAACTGCTCAGCATAGTGGCAAATTAAATAGGAAACCGCGAAAACTTATGCTAATTAAACGGTTAGCTTTCGCAATTATCGCACTGGTCATTATGACCAGTGCTGGTTGCGGTTTTAAGCTCCAACGAAGTTATCAGATCCCAAACGTGCTCAATCAATTAAGTTTGACTAGCCCGGATGAATACAGTGAACTCACCCGCTTAGTGCGTGAGCGTTTGCGCCTGAACAACGTTAAAGTAGTTGATGCTGCTAATGATATTCCCGTGTTAAGGTTGATAACAGACTCGTTAGAGCGCTCGACACTATCGCTTTATTCCACTGGGAATGTGGCTGAATACGAGTTAATTTACTTTGTAGAGTTTGCCGTAGCCTTACCCGGTAAAGAGGCGCAACCCTTTAGGGTTGAAATTCGACGTGATTACTTGGACGACCCCCGCACCGCATTGGCTAAGAGTCGTGAAATGGAACTGCTAGTCAAAGAAATGCGCATTCAAGCTGCCGATCGTATTTTACAATCGATGGCAAGTATTGAGGTAAATTAATGCGGAATGACAATTAAATGCGGGTTTATCATTAATGCTGGACAACGACTAAATGAGAGTTTATCCAGATCAACTCTCTCGCCATCTCAATCAACTATTGCCCTGTTACCTGATTTTTGGCGATGATCCTTGGTTAATTGAAACAACTAAGGATCAAATACGCCAATTGGCTAAACGCCAAGGTTTCGATGAAAAAGTCCAACTGATCCAAGAAACGGGCTTTAATTGGAATGATCTCACACAGGAATGGCAGGCTATGAGTCTGTTTTCCAGTAAACGCCAGATAGAACTTACACTTCCCCAAGCTAAACCCGGCGCAGAAGGCTCGAGTACATTACAATCCCTATTACAGACGCCCAACCCTGATATGTTACTGATTATCGAGGGGCCAAAACTGTCTAGCGAACAAACTAACAGCAAATGGTTTAAGACTCTCGATGCCCAGGGTATGTATATTCCCTGCGCAACGCCCGAGGGGGATCAGTTTATGCGCTGGCTCGACTCACGCCTTCAGCACTTTAAGCTGCAACTGCAAAATGATGCCCGCGCTATGCTGTATTCATTGTATGAAGGTAATTTACTCGCAGCCGATCAAGCCATGCAACTGCTGCAACTGTTAAGCCCGACCAAACCCGTTAGTGCAGATGAACTCAGCCACTATTTTGAAGATCAGTCCCGCTTTACTGTGTTTCAACTCAGTGACGCGCTACTGCTCAATAAACAACAAAGTGCACAGCATATGTTAGCCCAACTTAATGGTGAGGGTACTGCTCTACCTATCTTGCTATGGACCTTATTCAAAGAGCTAAACCTGCTACTCAATCTCAAAAATGAGCAAGCGCAAGGCATAGCGTTGAATACTCTTTGGGGAAAACATCGTATTTGGGATAAGCGTAAACCCTTGTATCAAGCGGCTTTGCAACGACTAACACTAGAGCAAATTGAGTATATGCTTGTATTTGCATCCAAGATTGAGCTTAATTTAAAACAACAGGGTAAAGAAGATTGGACGGGGCTTAGTCATCTTTGTCTGTTATTTGACCCTAAAGCCCATCAACATTTGGCCCATATAACCTTAGATTAAGTAAAGAATATGCGTATTGGTATTTTAGGCGGCACCTTCGACCCCATACATTACGGCCATATTCGCCCTGCAATAGAGGTGAAAGAGGCGCTAGGCTTAGATAAAGTCCTGCTAATGCCCAACCATATCCCGCCCCATAAACATCAGCCCAATTTATCCACAGCGCAACGCCTCAAAATGGTGGCCGATGTCTGTGCAGAGTTAGCGGGATTCGAGCTGTGTGATATAGAGGCCAATCGAGATACCCCTTCTTATACAGTCGTCACCCTCGAACAACTGAGCACACAATATCCAAATGCTGAATTGTTTTTTATTATGGGGATGGACTCATTTATCCACCTACAAAGCTGGCATAAATGGCAACAAATATTTGGATTTGCCAATCTTGTGCTATGCCAGCGTCCGGGCTGGCACTTATCAAACGAACACCCTATGCAGCAAGTACTCATGGCGAGAAGTGCAGCAATAGATACACTCAAAAATCCCCCCCAAAAACATCACCCAATCCATGGCCGTATTTTCACCGTTGATATTACACCTCAAGATATCTCATCCACCCAAATACGTTCAGCGTTAGCCATAGGAAAAATCCCGACGGATGCACTTATGCCTGTCACCTTGAATTACATTCAAAAACAACAACTTTATTTGTCTTAACCTAATTATCTCCCTAGATATCGCAAACAGGGCAGCCGATCCAATGTATTCCGTGGTCTAACACTGATATACTACCGCGCTATTTAAAATTAATGAGGTAAGTCAGCGTGCAGAGCGCGGAATTAAAACAATTTGTTGTCGACAAGATCGATGACTTGAAAGCCAGAGATATCGTTGTGATTGATGTTAGCAAGCAATCTAACATTACCGATTACATGGTCATATGTTCAGGTACATCAAAGACTCACGTTAAAGCTATCGCAGAAAACCTAGTCGTTGAAGCAAAAGCAGCAGGCATTCCACCTATTGGTGTTGAAGGCCGTGACAGCAGTGAATGGGTACTTGTAGACATGGGTGATGTGATCCTGCACGTTATGCAAGATCAAACCCGCGACTTCTACCAGCTCGAAAAGCTCTGGTCAGAAAAGCAAGCCTGATGAAGTTGCAACTCATCGCCGTTGGAACACGGATGCCCGATTGGGTTACCCGTGGTTTCGAAGAATACCAGCGCCGCTTTCCCCGTGATATGGCGCTGGAGCTTATCGAAATACCCGCCGGAAAGCGGGGAAAAAATGCCGATATCGTTCGTATCCTGCAAAAGGAAGGTGAGCAAATGTTGGCTGCGATTCCCAAAGGCAATCATATTGTTAGCTTAGATCTACCCGGTAAAAACTGGACAACCCCAGAACTTGCAACTGCGCTGAGTAAATGGCAACTCGATGGCCGAGATGTCAGTTTGCTTGTTGGTGGACCAGAAGGTTTAGCGCCAGCATGTAAAGACGCTGCCCATCAAAGTTGGTGCCTCTCGGCATTAACCCTACCCCATCCGCTTGTGCGGATTGTGGTTGCAGAAAGTTTATACCGCGCGTGGAGTGTAAACACGAATCACCCTTACCACAGAGAATAGTGGGATCTTAATGTTAACGAGTGCCAACTACCCGTTATGGGATCAGCCGGAGAAAGCATAAGTGTCGCCAAAAAAGCGGATAACAATGCATGATCACGCCGCCGAGGCGTCACTCTTTAAGCGCCGTGCGCTATTCACTTTTTGCTGTGTAGTCGCCCTATTAAGCGTATTGGTGACCAACCTTTATCATCTACAGGTTGAATCCTATAAGGATTATGAAACCCGCTCTAACGATAACCGTATTCGTGTTGTCCCTATCGCCCCCAGCCGTGGTTTAATTTACGATAGAAACGGTATACTCCTAGCTGAAAACCAACCCTTTTATTCCCTCGATCTTATCCCCGAAAAAATCTCAAAAATGCAAGAGACCTTAGATGAGCTAGGCAAGCTCATTGAGATCAGCGAGGAAGAACGAGAAAACTTTACCGAAGCACTGAAATTTCATCGCCGCTTTAAACCGCTCACACTTAAAAACCAGCTTACTGAAGAACAAGTGGCGATTTTTAGTGTTAACCAGCACAGATTTCCCGGTATTTCTGTCGAAGCAGGGCTAAAACGTAATTATCCTTACAATAGCCAATTAACCCATGTGCTCGGTTATGTGGGAAAAATTAATACCCGTGATCGCGCCCAGTTAGAACGTAGTGATCTATGGAAAAACTACGCTGCAACCAAAGATATTGGTAAGCAAGGGATTGAAAAGTTTTATGAATCATTACTACATGGTATTCCGGGCCATCTCGAAGAAGAAGTGAACAACCGTGGCCGCACAATCCGCACCTTAAAAATTGTGCCGCCAGAGCCTGGGCAAGATATATATCTAACAATCGATTTAAAACTGCAGCAAAAGGCAGTGGAGTTACTTCAAGGACATAAGGGTTCTATTGTCGCGATAGATCCAAGAGATGGCGGCATTTTAGCATTAGTATCAAGCCCAAGTTATGATCCAAACCAATTTGTTCAAGGTATTAACAGCAAAGATTACAATGATTTACTCAATGATAAATCTCGACCTTTGATCAACAGGGCAACCCAAGGACAGTATGCGCCCGCATCAACGATTAAGCCTATGGTTGCCCTACTCGGCTTGGATGAAAAAGTCGTTACTGAACATACTCGCATTTGGGATCCTGGATTTTGGCAAATCCCAGGTGTAGAACGTAAATATCGCGATTGGAAGCGTTGGGGTCATGGATGGGTTAACGTCTATAGTGCGATTATAGAATCCTGTGATACCTACTTTTATGAGTTAGCTTATAAAGTTGGCGTCGATGCCATTGCGCGTTTTATGGAACCTTTTGGCTTTGGTCAAAATACCGGAATAGATATTTTTGAGGAATCCGCAGGTAATATGCCCTCTAAGGATTGGAAACGCTTAAAATACAATCAAGCCTGGTATATAGGTGACACCATTTCAGTTGGGATCGGCCAAGGTTATTGGACAGCGACCCCATTACAACTGGCTAATGCTACTGCCATTTTAGCCAATAAGGGGCGTCGTTTTCAGCCGCATTTACTTAAATCTATCAAGGATAATACGGCAAAAATTGACACTCCAGTTAATGAGTTACCGCCAATAGAACTTAAGAATGCTCGTAACTGGAATATTATCAATGAAGCGATGCGCCAGACGGCTCATAAATCTCGTTTCACCGATGCAAACTATTCAGCTGCAATGAAAACAGGAACGGCTCAGGTAATTGGCGTAGCTGAAAATACAAAATACGATGCGGATAAAATTGCAGAACACTTTCGTGATAATGCATTAGTGATTGCTTACGCCCCCTTTGAAGATCCTAAAATCGTACTCGCAGTCGTCATGGAAAACGCGGGTTGGGGTGGTGCGAATGCAGGTCCAGTTGCTCGTGCCATGCTGGATGAATACATGCTTAGAGACACTTGGAAACCAACGCCATGAGTGCCCATACACAACATCAGAATATCTGGCAACGTCTGCATATCGATCTTCCCCTATTACTTGGTTTGTTTGCCGTAATGGGGTTTGGACTGTTTGTTATCTATTCAGCAAGTGGTGAAGATCTCGGCATGATGGAACGCCAGTTATTTCGAATGGTGCTATCACTGGTCATTATGTTTATTATGGCACAAATCAATCCTGAAGCGCTGAAACGCTGGGCGCTGCCTATTTATTTAGCAGGGATTGTTTTGCTGCTCGGCGTACATTTTTTCGGCGAAATTAATAAAGGCGCACAACGCTGGTTGAATTTAGGTTTTATGGAGTTCCAACCTTCTGAACTGATTAAACTCGCCTTTCCTATTACTATGGCTTGGTATATTAGTAAGTTTCAACTTCCCCCTAAAAAGCGCTATTTGGCGGGAGCTGGAGTCATTTTACTTGTACCTACGCTACTTATCGCAAAACAACCCGATCTTGGAACATCCATTTTGGTTGCCGCTTCAGGCATATTCGTATTGTTTTTATCGGGCATGAGTTGGGCTATTGTAGGTACCTTTGTCGCCGCTATTTTGGCCTTTTTACCTATCCTTTGGTATTTTTTGATGCACGACTATCAACGAACTCGTGTACTGACCTTACTCGATCCTGAGCAAGATCCGCTTGGTGCGGGTTACCATATTATTCAGTCAAAAATTGCCATTGGTTCAGGAGGCCTCTGGGGCAAAGGCTGGCTTGATGGCACCCAATCTCAGCTTGAATTTATCCCCGAACGTCATACCGACTTTATTTTTGCCGTCATAGGTGAAGAGTTTGGTTTAGTGGGCAGCATTATCCTTCTCATCATGTATCTCTACATTATTGGTCGCGGATTAGTCATCGCATCCCGCGCACAAACCAGTTTTGCAAGATTGCTCGCGGGTAGTATCACATTGACTTTCTTTGTTTATGTTTTTGTGAATATTGGTATGGTTTCAGGTATTCTGCCTGTAGTAGGTGTGCCGCTTCCCTTGATAAGTTATGGTGGCACCTCAATGCTGACATTGATGACAGGGTTTGGCATTCTAATGAGCATTCATACCCACAGACGTTTTGTCGATAGATAATTTTAGGGACTTTTTTATGCTTATTCTTCGAGCTTATTTAGCTCCATTGGGTTTACTTTGTTTAAGTTCGTGCCTTATTGCATGCTCAACCCCGAGCGACACAGTACAAACTCCCGCTGGTGAACAAGCAGTTGAAGCCGTCAGAGCTCCAACGCCAATACTTCCAGAGGCGTTGCAAGAAGAGTTTATCCAAACTCAAATGCAACAGGGATTCACTCGCGAGGAAACTATCGCCTTTCTTAATAAGGCCAACTATAACCAAGCGGTCATCGATGCGATAACGCGTCCTTGGGAAGCAAAACCTTGGCACCAATATTATCCCATCTTCTTAACCGAGAAACGCTTAGAAGCTGGACTCGCCTTCTGGAAAAAACACGACGCTACGATTGCCAAAGCAGCAGCAAAATACCAAGTAGAACCCGAGATTATCGTTGCCATTATTGGCATTGAAACCTTCTATGGGCAGTACACAGGCAACTATCCGGTTATTGATGCGCTTTATACCTTAGGGTTTTATTACGAACCGAGAGCCAGCTTTTTCCGCAAGGAATTTGGCGAGTTGATGAAGTTGGTCAAAGAAGAACATTTAGATATCAATAGCCTCAAGGGCTCCTACGCTGGCGCCATGGGCTACGGACAATTTATCCCCTCCAGCTATCGTCATTATGCCGTTGACTTTGATAACAGCGGTAACCGTGATTTATTAAAAAGTCCTGAGGATGCCATTGGCAGTGTGGCTAATTATTTCCACGAACATGGTTGGCAGGCCAATGCACCTGTTGCCTTACCCTTAGTCAACAAGAGTAAATCAGCACCCAAAGCTAAAGTATGGGCTGGGGAAAAACTTAACGATAGCGTCGCAGACATTCTGAGTCCGACCTTAACCTTAGCCAATGCAAGAAACTTAGATATATCCCAAAAAGCCTTGCTAATTGAACTCAAACAAGCAGATCAAACTGACTATTGGCTTGGCCTTAATAACTTTTATGTGATCACTCGCTATAACCGCAGCCCTTTATATTCCATGGCCGTTTATCAATTTAGCCAACAATTAAAAGAACAGCATGCCTCTAAAAAATAACTGTCCACTGCTTTTAGCTTTGCTCATATGCTTCACACTTGCAGCTTGCTCTTCAACACCCGACAAGGCGAGTACCAATGTAAGCAAGAAAAATATGGACCCCAATAAGGGGCGCTATTCGCTAAAAAATGACAAAATGCCACTCAATCCACCGAATGTGGATCACGTGCCAAATGCGACGCCCAAATATGAACCCTATAGCCGCAGGGGAAATAAACCCTACACGGTTTATGGCGAGTCATACAATGTGATGAATACCGGTCAAGGCTTTACCGAAACAGGAAGAGCCTCTTGGTATGGTGAAAAATTTCACGGTTATGAAACATCCAATGGTGAACCTTACGACATGTATTCCATGTCGGGGGCACATAAAACCTTACCCCTGCCAAGTTATGCGAAGATCACTAACTTAGAAAATAATAAGCAAGTAATTATCCGCATTAATGATCGCGGCCCGTTTCACTCAGATCGTATTCTGGATGTATCCTATGCCGCAGCCTATAAACTCGGCATGCTTGCCACTGGTACGGCCCGCATTAAACTCGAGGTGATTTATATCGGTAGTATTGCAGGTACCAGTTCAGCCATTGCCAGCATCAACGACACTGGCAATCACTACATTCAGTTAGTCGCCTCTAAGGATCGCGCCAAACTGAATAAAATAGCAAAAGAACTTGAGCGAAAATATCAAGTTAAGACCCGAGTGCAACCCGTAAACAATATGTTTAGGCTACAACTCGGTCCTATCGGCCAAGCGGAACTCGCCGATAAGATGCTTAATAAAGTCAAACAAGACGGATATCCTGAAAGCTATATAGTTCATGAGTAGTAAATTAATTAGCCTAAGATATCGATTTCACTGAAAAATACCACAAATGAAGGAACCTTCACTAAAAACCCCTGTCGAAGGGTGGTATACTCGCGAAGCTATTTAGCCCTTTTCATTCAATACAACCAAAAGACGTGCCAAGTTAATGATGAATTTTGTAAAAAGTCCCATTAAAACATTGCTGCTAATTTCTAGTGTCTCTCTCCCTGTTTATGCTGCGCAGCCTATTGTTACACCTGATGCACCCACTGTTGCCGCCAAGGCTTACGTCTTGATGGATTACTATTCGGGCCAAATTATTGCAGAAAGCAATGCCTACGAGAGCCTAAACCCTGCCAGTTTAACTAAGATGATGACCAGTTATGTTATTGGCCAAGAAATTAAAGCTGGCAATGTCTCCCCTGAAGATGATGTGACCATCAGTAAAAATGCGTGGTCTAAAAACTTCTCTGATTCTTCTAAAATGTTTATCGAAGTTGGCAAAACCGTAAAAGTTGCAGACTTAAACCGAGGAATTATCATCCAATCAGGCAATGATGCCTGTGTTGCCATGGCTGAGCATATCGCTGGAACCGAAGGTGCGTTCGTCGATATGATGAATTCATGGTCAAAACAGCTTGGGATGCGTGATAGCTACTTTGAAAACTCACACGGCCTTGATTCTGATAACCACAAAACAACTGCTTATGATATGGCATTGTTAGGTGCCGCACTTATTCGAGACGTGCCTGAAGAATACCGTGTATATAGTGAAAAATTCTATACTTTCAATGGGATCAAACAATATAACCGCAATGGTTTATTGTGGGATAACAGTATGAATGTGGATGGCATTAAAACTGGCCACACCTCTGGAGCAGGTTATAACTTGGTCGCTTCGGCAACCAAAGATGGTATGCGCTTGATCTCTGTCGTGATGGGTACACAAAGTGAAGCCGCCCGTAAAGCAGAAAGCAAAAAACTGCTTACCTATGGCTTCCGTTTCTTTGAAACGATTACGCCATATAAAGCAGGTGATAACTTTACCACTCAACAGATTTGGTACGGTGATAAGAGCACTGTCGATTTAGGCGTTGCAACTGATACACCGATCACTGTCAGCCGTGGCCGCGCAAAAGACTTAAAAGCCAACTTTGAGTTAACTAAGCCATTGGATGCGCCGCTGAAAAAAGGTGAAACTGTAGGTCGACTATTTTTCCAATTAGATGGAAAAGACATAGCACAATACCCATTAGTCACCTTACAAGAAGTGAATGAGGGGAGCTGGTTTAGTAAATTAGTTGACTACTTTAAACAGCTGTTTTCTGGATGGTTTAGCTAAGTTAAATCACAAAAATAAAGCTACCTCAGGGTAGCTTTATTTTTTGGGGAGTGCATAACCCTTGAATCGGGTATAATCGTCGCCATATACAAAGAACTACAGGTTAAGAGCACTGATTATGTTAGATACCAAATTTGATGAATTAATGGATTTTCCCTGCGCCTTCCCATTCAAAGTCGTAGGTGATGCCCATGAAGCTTTAACGGATAGAGTCGTAGCCGTCGTTCAAAAGCATGCTCCTGGTGATTATGCTCCGACAACCAAGGCATCAAGCAAAGGAAGCTATTACTCAATCACTATTCGCGTCACTGTCACCAGTAAAGATCATATTGAAACTTTGTATACCGAACTTGCCGCTATTGAAGGTGTTCGTCGCGTCCTGTAAGTATTCCTCAAGGCTGTAAAATGTGATCTATCTTACATTTATGCGCAAGAGGCGTATAATGACGCCACTCAATTTTAAGGGGAGAGGTTGCCCTTGCAAGACACGACTTTACATATCCGACATCTAGGAAAACAAGATTACGAATCAGTTTGGCATGCCATGCAGCATTACACTGACACTCGTAATAGTGAAAGCCCTGATGAACTGTGGATAGTAGAACATCCACCCGTGTTTACCCAAGGCCAAGCAGGTAAGAGTGAACATATCTTAAATGCTGGCGATATCCCCGTTATTCAAGTGGATCGCGGTGGTCAAGTGACATATCACGGCCCAGGGCAATTAGTGGTTTATCCTCTTATTGATATCAAACGTAGTAAAATCGGCGTCCGTCAACTCGTGACCCATATAGAACAAAGCATTATCAATATGCTCGCTAAGTATGATATCCAAGCCTACGCTAAGGCTGATGCACCAGGCGTTTATGTTAATGAACGCAAAATTGCCTCCCTTGGATTGCGCATCCGCAGAGGTTGTTCATTCCATGGATTAGCCTTAAATGTCGATATGGACCTTGCCCCATTTCGCCGAATTAACCCTTGCGGTTATGCCGGCCTTGAAATGGTACAATCCAAAGCGCTTGGCGGACCGCAAACCGTGACAGAAGCAGGCGAACAACTCACTATTACTTTTAGCCAATTATTGGGCTACCAACATCTAGTTCATCATCAAGGATTAGCAGCGTCATGAATAGGCCAGAACGTTTACAGCCCGGAGTCAAATTAAGGGATGCCGATAAAGTATCTCGTATTCCGGTTAAGATTGTGCCCTCCGAGCGCGATACTATGTTACGTAAACCCGATTGGTTACGGGTAAAACTCCCCGCTTCTAATCAACGTATCTTAGATATTAAACAAGCCCTACGTAGCAATGGCTTGCATTCTGTATGCGAAGAAGCATCCTGCCCTAACCTCGCGGAATGCTTCAACCACGGTACAGCGACCTTTATGATTCTGGGTGCAATTTGTACTCGTCGTTGCCCATTCTGTGATGTTGCCCATGGCCGCCCTTTAAAACCCGACGCCGAAGAGCCAGTTAAATTGGCACAAACGATCCGCGATATGAAGCTTAAATACGTGGTTATCACCTCGGTAGATCGTGATGATTTACGTGATGGTGGGGCGCAGCATTTTGCCGATTGTATTCGAGAAATCCGCAAACTGAACCCTGCGATTAAGATTGAAATCCTTGTACCGGATTTCCGTGGACGCATCGATGCAGCATTAGATATTTTAGCAACTGAGCCGCCTGATGTGTTTAACCACAACTTAGAAACGGCACCCATGCATTATCGCAAAGCCAGACCCGGTGCTAACTACCAGTGGTCACTCGATTTGCTAAAACGCTTTAAAGAACGTCATCCAAACGTGCCAACAAAATCTGGCCTGATGATGGGACTGGGTGAAACCAACGAAGAGATCGCGCAAGTACTGCGCGATCTACGTGAACATAAAGTTGAAATGCTGACCTTAGGCCAATACCTGCAGCCCTCTAAATTCCACCTGCCGGTTGAACGCTATGTACCACCAGCAGAGTTTGATGAGCTTAAAGCCTTAGCCGATGAATTAGGTTTTACCCATGCAGCCTGTGGCCCATTAGTGCGCTCAAGCTACCATGCAGATCTGCAAGCACAAGGTAAAGAAGTTAAATAACCTATTGTTTAATATTGCTTTGTAAAAAACAGCGCCATTGCGCTGTTTTTTTATTGCGTGAAATAGGTTATTCAGAGGTGATGGTGAAATCCATCAAAATAGCATCTTCTCTCCCATCATCTGTACTGTAATATCCCTTACGCCTGCCAGACTCATTAAAACCCATTGTTTGGTATAAAGTTCGTGCCGCAAGATTAGACTCTCTCACTTCAAGCATCACCACCACAGCACCAGAGGTTTTTGCAGCTTCAATCACTTCGCTCAATAATAATTTGCCATAACCATAACCTTGGTGCTCAGGGGCTAAGCAAATATCCAGTAGGGTCACTTCATCGAGGATCTGTTGGATAATGGCAAAACCAATTAACGTTTCAGCAGACATTTCTCCCGCTAGCGATAAACCATATACGCGGTATAACGTGCCAAAACAATCGGCTAAATTGCCTTCGCTCATGGGATGAGAATGTGCGCTTGCTTCAATTGAAGCCATTTGCGGTACATCCATTTGCCCAAGACGCACTAAAGTTAACTGTGGGTTTAATATTTTAGAGTCTTGAATATTCACACATTAAGTTCCGAAGCAGTGATTTATGCCTTACTGTGTTGCTCACGCCATTGACAAATCTGTGACCATAAGGCGCGTTTAGCCTCACTCCCGACAAGCAAGCTCGCTAGTGGCTCAGAGACTAACCAAGCTGTACGAGGCCTTACTTTATGGCGACGCAAATCCCAAATAATTTGCTTTCCTTTATGGATCTGACAATCAAAATCACATTCATCTGGCGTAACGCCAATTAACTCAAGCACTTGCTCAATAAGCGTCTGGGCTTGCGGCAACGCACCATCGGCATCCCAAATGACTTGATAGGGCTTAACCTTAGTGTCACGTATACGCCAAGAGGTAATCGCCATGGCTTCTAAATAAGCTGATTTATTCATGGGTTAGTTAGGCTCTTCACTCGTAAATCACAATGGCGTAAGAATACCAGTTATGCGTTGTTAATGTTACTAACCTTATAAACTATGACTGTGCGAGAAAATCTCCAATCTATTTATGCGATTTGTTAAATCTATTTTAATCGCTTTATTTGAAGTTATGACCTGTTATTCTTGGTCCATTGAGTAGGGCACTGAAAGGAAAATACCATGATTAATATCGGCATCAACCAAACAAACAGAGAAGAAATCGCCGCAGGGCTAAACCAACTATTGGCTGACAGCTACAGTCTTTACCTTAAGACCCATAGCTTTCACTGGAATGTCACAGGCCCAATGTTCACTAGCTTACACTTACTGTTTGAGCAGCAATATACTGAGCTTGCTTTAGCCGTTGATCTGATCGCCGAGCGAGTACGGGCACTGGGAGCCAGAGCATTAGGCTCATATTCAGCCTATGCATCCTTGACAGAAATCAAAGAGGATCAAGGGGTAACCAAGGCTGAAACCATGATCCGCGAACTACTTAACGATCAGGAAATCGTTATCCGCAATGCACGGGCACTTTATCCACTCGTCAGCAAAGCAAATGATGAAGCAACCGCCGACCTACTGACCCAACGCATTCAACTTCACGAAAAAAATGCTTGGATGCTTCGTAGCTTACTCGCAGAGTAATCGCTAAATAGATTATTGCTCTGACCAAAGTAAAAAAGTCGCTAAGTAAACACTTGGCGACTTTTTGCCTTTAAAGCTTGATCACGCAAAATAGATTAGAGGTACTTAATCCAAGCCTGAGTGCTGTGTTTTTTATACTCGCTAAATAGCTTAACGGGATAATACAATGCGATGGCTAACACGCCCGCGATAAACCAAACCCATCCTATATTGCTCACGCCAAAGTACTCACCATGGTTTGCGCCAAAGATGAATTTCGCTAAAGTATAAAGCAGTAACAGCACGTACAAATGCAAGATATAGAAGAACATAGGGACTGAGCCAAACACAGACAACCCATTACCGACTCGCGCTAATCTCCCACCCACTTTCCCACTTGATGCAAAATACCGCTCAAAGGCCACTAAGCAAAAGAACATGCCGCCTAAAGTCACCAGTAAAAAGCTTAATGATGGCGGGTATTTCGTTAAGTTAAATACCGACATCAAGGTTTCACCCAAATGTGCCCCCGACTGCCAAGGCAAGGTTTCGCCATAAAGGTTAAACCCACGTAGCACCGCAAAAAGTACCCAACAGCTGATCCCTAAAAACAACAGCTTTTGCTGGCGAGCCAATGCATCAAGATGGCTTCCGTTCGGCTTATTACTAAAAAGTGGCCCTGCAACATAACCCAGTAAAATCACTCCAATCCAAGGCAGCACGGGATAACTCACCTTAACCCTAAGCGCACCTTCGCTGACGAGATAGCCGCGGTCGTGCAATATGGTCCACAGACCGTAAGCCCACTCATTGGGCTGAAAACCAATAGGCGTCAACAGATTATGACCAAAAACAATCGCAAATCCTAAAAGGGCCATCCAAGGTCTAGGCAGGTTTATCAGCGCAGCGAGCGCTAACATACTCAGACCAATCACCCAAATCACCTGTAACCAAAGGGTGTAATAGCTGACCATCCAAGAGAGGTTAGAGAAGTTAATCACTAAAATTTCCAGCGCGATTAAAAACAGCCCGCGTTTAATCAAAAACTCCCGTGCTGAACGTGGCTCACCATGGCTACGATTGGCATAAAGCCATGCAGAAACCCCGGTTAAGAACACAAAGACCGGCGCACAAAAATGGGCAGCAAAACGACTCAGAAAAAGCCCCCAAGAGGTCGAACTCAAATCCATAGGATCGCTCACCTGCATGTGAAAGAAAAACCGCTCCCTCACATGGTCGAGTAACATGATAAGCATCACCATACCGCGCATCATATCGATACTATTGATCCGGGTGCGGCCAATAGAATGACCCCGTTCTTGCTCGGTAAAACCTGAAGATAACGCTGGATTAGCACTGATATTAGAATTCATAGCTGACACTCACTTTAATGCTACGTGGCTCACCCGGCACGGCCCAAAGAGCGGAATAGCTACTCGCGATGTAATGTTCATCCAGTAAGTTATCCAGATTCACACCAAGGCTTAAGTTGTCGCTTAAGTGGGTGTTCATAAACAACCCAACTAACTGATAAGAAGGCAATTGAAAGCTAGGATCGGCAGAATCGCCGAGGCGCGAATCAATATAGCGCCAACTTAATCCCAAATGCCCATCAATGGAAAAATCATTGAGATCTTGTTTCAACAAAATACTTGCGGTTTGTTTAGGCACGTTAACCAGTGGACTTCCTGCGGGTATTTGTACGCCAAAGTCAACATTCAAAGTATCGTTGGCTGTACGCGTATTAAGATAGGCATAGGATAGTCTGCCTTGTAATGACTCAGTCAGATCGGCCGCGATATCTAATTCAAGTCCTGCACTTTTCGCTTCCCCCAAAGTAGCCGAAAACCCTACATTCACAGGATCTGAGGTTAAAATATTGCTCTTTTTGGCATCAAACACGGCTAAACTACCATTTATGGCAAGGTCGTTAAGCCAAGCAGCATTAAACTTCATGCCCAGCTCTACAGATTGACTTTCTTCAGCTTCAAATGGATTCCCCGCATAGTCAGTTCCTGAAAGCGGTAAAAATCCTTCAGAGTAAGAACTATAAAAACTTAATGCATCTGACCACAAATAGACGAGACCCACTTTAGGGCTAACCCGATTATCGGTTTGTTCCGATAGCGTCTCTTTAGCCGTTTCACGAATATCTTGCTGATAACTATCAAACCTCAGTCCTAAATGTAATTTCCACTTTTCAGTTAAGTCCATTTGATCTTGAAGATAAGACCCCCATGCCTTCTGAGTTTCCTCATTCTCATACAGTAAACTTACCTCAGGTTGAACGCTGCCATATTGCGGCTCAAAAATATCGATGGCATATTCGCCTTTTTTACCTCGATAGCGATAAAGCCCCGTCTTCAGGTTGTAGTGGTAGGCATCGGCACCAAGCAGCAAATTATGACGAATAAAACCCGTATCAAGATGACCACTTAATTCAAGACGAAGGGAATTATCCTCTGAGGCATAATCCCTATATCGATGCTGGCGAGTCAGTGTACGACCATCATCAAATAAAGATTGACGCCCCTTTGCCAGCTCAGCATCGGAGGAATAACCCTTTAAGGTGGAATCGCGATAGTTATAACCCGCAGTTAATGACCAATCATCATTTAATTCATAGTCATAGGTCAGTTGATGCCCAGTGGCATTCACCTTCGTTGCGCCATCATTAGGCTCACCTAGATAACGTGAGCGCGGCACTGTCTTGATATCGTTATTGAGTACGATAAAACCGCGGTCAAATAACTGCTCCTGTTTAAGATACTCAAGCTCATAGAGTAATGAGGCTTTATCGGAAACCTGCCAACGTACAGAAGGCGTAACGATTTTCTTATCACTAAACACATAATCACGAAAACTATCGTATTCCTGCCAAGCGCCATTGATCCGAAAAGCCACAGACTCGGTTAAACCAGAGGTAACATCGCCTTCTAACCGATATTGGTCGAAACTCCCAGCCGATGCCTTTAAATAACCACTGCTTTCATATTGGGGTTTCTTAGTCACGATATTGACTGTGCCACCAGGTTCAGAACGCCCATAAAGCGCCGAACCAGGACCTTTTAAAATCTCAACATAGGCAACATTAGACAAGTCCCTATGGCCACTAAAGCCTCGTCCACCATTAAAGCCATTGATTAAATAACCCGATGGCATATTTTCATTGCCCGGAAAACCGCGCAAAGAAAAACTATCCCATAACCCGCCACCATTATTTTGCCGCGCTACACTGGCAGAATAATCCAGAACATCCTGAAACCTTGTCAGGCCCGCATCTTTTATTAATTGTTCATCCAGCACACTAATCGCTTGGGGAAGTGCCTCTGCGGGTACATTACCACGGTAGGCTTGACGATAATGGATACTTAAACGCTCAATATCTGAATCGGTAACTTGTTCATTCGATTGAAGCTCCTTCGCGGCAAACACCATTGGAGAATTGAACGCAACGAAAACGCCCAGTAAAAGCGCTACGCGCTTTGGGAAAGCTAAATAAGTCATTTTCACTCCGAAAATAAACAGCATCAGCGCCTTAGTAAAACCAAGACACTACAAAACCAATAAATTAATGAATTTAATCAAAAAATTAAGCTGTTATCGGTGGTGCACGACTATTAAAGAAACGACTAAACAGTTGTTCAAAGGAAACGACTTGAAACTCAACGCGGATATAGCTTTGTTGGGACAGTTGGAAATGAAAGGGTGTACTCGTTAACGCATGTTGTGTTTGGTGTTGATGTAAGCAAAGCGCACAATGGGTTGTTGAGTCATCTTTTAAATGGGAAACACTGTGAACTGCCGAAGCCACAGACAATAGCACCAATATGGCAACAAGCCATATCGCTAAGGTGCGTCTTGTGTGCATCACACTGTTCAAACCATACTTCCTCACATAATTTGGCAGGCGATTGTATGTTAAGAACAACTAAAGTTGCAAATCGATTTACCTAAGACACAGGGCACAAATGTTACAAGAGGTATATGAAATAAGGTAAAAATAAGCAGGCAGATCAACTGGTTCTGTCGCAAACTGAGGAACGAGTTTATCATGAGCGATGCTCTCTTAACTAACATCATCAATGTCGCTAAACTTTTCTGGACGCCATTTCCCAACAGATATCATCATGCAAGCCCTACGATATTACCTGGCCTATAAACTGAGTTACCGTGAAATTGAGGAGATGTTCGCTGAACGTAATATCCATTTTGACCACTCAACACTGAACCGTTGGGTTATCAAATATGCGCCGCAACTCGAAGCCGTATTCAGGAAGAGAAAGCGTCGAGTATCAGGGTCGTGGCGAATGGACGAAACCTACATAAAGATTAAAGGTCGCTGGGTTTACTATTATCACGCCGTGGATAAATACGGTGCTATTATTGATTTTTATTTGAGTGAGACCCGTGATGAACCTGCTGCTCGGGCGTTTTTCAATAAAGCTATCAACCAACATGGCTTACCTGGAAAGGTCGTCATTGATCAAAGTGGGGCAAATGCTGCGGCATTAGACACCATTAATATTCGTCTTTGGCTGTCTGGTTGCATGTTGTTTATGATTGAGGTTTTAGCCATAAAATATCTGAATAATATTGTTGAGCAAAGTCATCGAAAAGTGAAAGGTAAAATGATCAATGTTTGGGTTGGAAGTCTTGGGAAGGTGCCGAATCAACGCTTGCTGGCGTTGAACTTTGGTTCATGATAAAGCAAGGGCAAATGAACACCACCGAAAAGATGACACCATGGGAACAATTTTATTCTTTAGCCGCATAATTGTATCTGAGGGATCTTGCGCCCTCAAATCTTAGCTGCAAGCTCTCAGTTTGCGACAGAACCCTATTTTTTATACGATTTAAAAAAATCAAAATATTTTTTGTTATAGCCTTGAAAGGCTCTGCCTTTCCCTCTTGCATATGCTTTTGAAAAACACTCAAAAGCATTATCCTTATCTTCCAGCTCGAAATATATTACCCCTAAATCAATTAGCTCTGACGTTCCATACTCAGGAATGTTATATTTAAATATCTCAAGAGCCCACTTCTTTGCCTCAAGATATTCTTTTTTTAAGAAATACACACCACATATGCATGAAATTAACCACCGAGCCTCTTCCGATTTATATTTATCAACAATGGCATTTTCTATATCAGTTAATGCCGAAAAATAAACCTCCAATGCTTTGTTAAAATCCCCCTTATCTTCAAAGGAATTCCCAAGCTCGATTTTTTTAACAATTTCAGATTCAATGCCACCCATAAGAACCTCGTTTTAAATCAATGGCTTTAAATATGTTTGCCCTAACATAGCACCTTGCGATCTGTTTATAGAGTAATGATCAAGGTAATAGTTATTTGAGTCCAGCATCCAGTTTCTAACCTCAGGATCTCTTGCTCCATATCCTCTTCCGGTACTGTTCCACCAACTTACTGCATCGACTCTATGAGACATATCTGCTTCTCGTAGTGGACGCCATACACCTTCCGAGGGTTCTGTCGCAAACTGAGGAACGAGTTTATCATGAGCGATGCTCTCTTAACTAACATCATCAATGTCGCTAAACTTTTCTGGACGCCATTTCCCAACAGATATCATCATGCAAGCCCTACAATATCCAGACATTGAACGAACGTTCACATTTCACGACATCAAAGCGAAAGGCATCTCTGACTTTGAAGGAAACATTCATGACAAGCAGCAATTTAGTGGGCATAAAACCGTTGGCCAAGTAAACGTTTATGATCGCAGAACAGAGATCGTGCCAACGATCGGCAGTATTAAGAAGTGAATCGTTATTCAAAAAGCTGATTAGACATTTCTAACGACTTTTCTAACAAAAATAAAAACGGCTCGCATATTTCTATGCAAGCCGTTGTTTTATTTGGCAGGGGTGGCAGGACTCGAACCCGCAACCATCGGTTTTGGAGACCGCTGTTCTACCAATTGGAACTACACCCCTGTTGACGTGGGGCATTATGCTAAAAGCACTCTCAAAGGTAAAGGACTTTTTATGACAAACCTCATTAACTGAGGATTTTTCAAACAAGTTTTATTATGTATGTTGATTTAATTAGCATAACGATGAAAAACACACCATGCCAGCCTACCAAGTGGCGTTGCACTGCAACCTTGAAGCGAACGGATAAATCCCTCCATGCTAAATAAGCTGTATTTAATGGTGAGATGCCCGAATAAAGCGTCGTCATAAACGCAGTTATCGAAAAAATATCTGAGTTCGATTTATAAAACCGGTGTTTTATAGTATAAGCATCGTCAATTTCATACACAGCTCCACGGAACCCCCTTCATGTCTGACAAATTTTTCTTTAAAGGTCGTAGAACGCCTAAGCCAAAGCATGAAAGCTATGGCTACAACACTAAACGTGCCGCTAAACCGGGAACAGAGGCTTTTCCCCTGCAATTAATCGTTGCAGACGAAGCACGTAAACTTGAAGTTGCCGCTATTGTTGCCGAGCATCAACTGTTCGCTAATATTGAAGTCAATGCCGATGTACCAGAAAACATTATTGAATTAGAAGGTTTATTAAATAAACCTAAAACAACCACCTTTGAGAAAAAGCCGAACCGTAATGAGCCATGCGCCTGCGGTAGTGGTCAAAAATTTAAAAAATGTTGCGGTAAATAAATCCGAAGTACATCACTTTAATAGGGTCTTTTTGCTGCCACGAGAATAAGCCCCTTTTCACTTCTCTTTTCCCGCTAAATCCTATTTAAACCATTAATAGCTCGGTTAATCCTCAATTGGTGAGATAAAAATTCGCTGTAAATCGTTATTCCATAACTGAATAATTTTGCGGGTCTTTTCTTTATTCCAAAAACACTTGCCAAATAAAATCAGCCCTGCGCCTTCTAAATCACGTTTATCTTCAATGGCAAATTGCTTTAATAGTTTTGCCTTTACCCCATCGATAGGAATACCTATATCTTTACTGTCTGCGGGATTGAGCCAATTCATGGTTGGATCCGTATGTGAAATCGTCCCCCAATACATATGAGGCTTGTTATCACTGGGATCGGCATCGGCAAAATTCACAAATAGATTCTTTGCCCGCCAACGGTATTTACGCTCACTATCTGTATATACCCAGAGGTTGGATGTGGCTAAATCGGAACCACGCAGTAAACTGTGGAGCAACTTTTCGAGCCCTTGGCTTGGGACACGTTTTTCTTTGAGTGGGGTATCTTTTGGCGTGTCGACCTGATATTGCATCGGGGCTTCTTGCACTGTGTCAGCGTTAACCTTCTTTACTTCAATATCCGCAATCTGCGCTGAATTAAGTATGGTTTTATCTGCGTGTTCCTTTGACTTGGCAGTGCTAGATTTAGCTATTCTCGGTTTACGGCTAAAATCGATCATCAGCGCATCGGCATCCACCAGCTGTTGATGCACTTCGATAGCATCTTGCTCTTCTCGGGATTTTTGTGCCGAAGGTTTAAATTCAATGCAATCAATTTGATGATAGCGGGATCCAAAGCAGGCAGCTTTGCCATCTTTTGAGGCTTTACGGAAATAGGCTTTACCGCTACAGGCAGGGCAAAATAACCTTTGACGCAGACGCTCAATATCCGCTTCGGACAAGTGCTGAAACGTAAATACGCTGTATGTCACTCGAATTGCGTCGCCTTGCTCTACATCGAGTTCACAAATCGCATCTAACATAGCGCCCCTCTCCCTTTTTATAGCTTAAGTATTTTTGAGCTTAAAGCCATGTATTAACCCCGAGCGTCACTAGTCCTAATAAAAACAACATCCCAATGACTCGGTATATCAAGCCCAAAGTGCTAGTTCCCTGTGAGCTAACATTGGAGCTAAGTGGATCCGCTTTCAACTTAGCCCGAGTTTCTTTGGTATTCAAAATCATCCCTTTACCCATTGGCCTGTTCAAAATAGCTCGCCAGTCGAGCCGTTAGGTTTTGAGTAAGCAACTGAGTATTCGCTTCTAATGATGCCAGATAAAATGGCTTAAGTTTGTCGATTAACTCGCTAAAACAATGCTGCGCTGCCAATGCATCTAAGGCGGCATAAACAATTTGTGTAGAGGTTAGAGGTACCTGTTGCCAATTCGATAGGGTCACTTTTTTAGGCTTATCGATACGCTTTTGCAGTAACGTGGCGACCAGTTGACGAGTACCCATTTCTTTACCCGCCCCAAGCTGTGCTAGAACCCAGTTCAAATCTAACCTCGGCGTGACATTAATCCCCCACTCCCGCGTTAATGCTTGACCGTCACTTCTAAGGCCAACACCCACTTTCAAAATATTCTCATCCTCAAGCACAGGTTTTAATAACCCTAACTGCTCAGCTAACAGCGCATGTTGAAACAAATAGCAGGTGTCATGGGTCGCGATTTGGATCAAACTTAAGGGATGCTGCACTCCGCGCTCAAAACTTGCGCGAGTTTCGGTATCAAACCCAATGACACGCTGCTTGCTTATGCTTTGCAGCACTGTTGTTAATTCATCAGGCTGAACCACAATAACTCGCGCGCCCTCAAGCTCGAAAGGGGCTAATTGGGATAACTCAATATCATCAAGACGAGTGATAAGTGCAAGCTTTTGTTTAAACCACAATAACTTAAGCTCAGGCCCTATTAATTTAGGCAAAGCATCTACTGCAACTGAAGTATCAGACTGTGCTGCTTGGGCCAAATAGGCGCTACCCGCCGCATCCATTACCGCAATCAAACCATCGGCATTCTCGCCTAGCTCCTGACGTAGCCAAGCTAACTTATTGGGTGAAAGGCAATACTTCATTAACTTCATGACACCGTCCTTGAGAGCTTAAAGAACAACTTCCGTTAGAAACCATTCCTATATCGAACTATCTTCCACCAAAACTAGCAATTAACTACGCAGCTTTTGAATTCCCGCCATAAGAAAAACAGCAAGGGCCCCCGCAAGCACACCAAATAACCCGTTGAGTATGCTAGGCGTGAGAACCGCTAAGGCAGGGCCGATAACACTGATTGCAGCAATAGCTTGTTGCGCATGGTGAATTTGCTCACCGATGATATGCAAACCATGGGTTAAAATCCCACCACCCACCATAAACATGGCTGCCGTGCCAATAATCGTTAAACTTTTCATTAATATGGGGGCGGCGCTCAATAAACCAAAGCCTAATTTACGGTTCATTTGAGTTAATACAGAGGCACCTTCACGTTGACTCAAGTACAACCCCGCATCATCCATTTTGACAATCGCTGCCACTAAGCCATACACGCCTATGGTCATCACTATGCCAATAATTGCTAAGGTAAAAAACTGTGTCGATAACGATCTATTCGCCACTATACCAAGGGTGATGGCAATAATTTCCGCCGATAACACAAAGTCGGTACGAATCGCCCCTTTAACTTTTTCGGCCTCGTAGGTGGCGATATCTTTAATCTCAGGTAACTCATTCTCTACTTGGCTTTGGTGTTGCTGCTGGCCCTTTCTATGGTTATAGCTGTGATGCAGTTTTTCAAAGCCTTCGTAACACAAAAATAGCCCACCAAACATCAATAATGGCGTGACAGCCCAAGGAATAAACGCGCTGATAAGCATTGCTGCAGGCACTAAAATCAACTTATTACGGAATGATCCCTTGGCCACCGCCCACACGACGGGTAATTCACGATCGGCGCTTACGCCCGTTACTTGCTGGGCATTAAGCGCTAAATCATCTCCTAGTACTCCTGCGGTTTTCTTTGCGGCAACCTTACTCATCACCGCCACATCATCTAAAATCGATGCGATATCATCGAGTAAAGTTAATAAACTCGCCCCAGCCATAAAACTTCCTTAATAAACGCATTCTGCTTTTGTCATAGTAACTTAGTTAGATTGAGTGCGTATAGTGAAATGCTTTTCATCTTAACTGCTTAAGTCGCTTACATTATTTCTAATCTAGAAATACCATGAATGCAGATCACACTGGCAATGGAATTGCCCCACATTATCTGCCGGAAAAGAGTATACTAATCGCAGAATTTTTTACTCATTTGCCGTTACAGGATGTCAACATGACTCAAGATGAAATGAAAAAAGCTGCTGGTTGGGCCGCGCTTAAGTACGTTGAAGAAGGCAGTATTGTCGGTGTAGGTACAGGTTCGACTGTAAACCACTTTATTGATGCACTCGCTACCATGAAAGATGATATCGAAGGTGCGGTTTCAAGCTCGGAAGCATCTACTCAGAAAATGAAAGCGCTAGGAATTCCCGTTTATGACTTAAACAGCGTCGATCGTTTATCTGTCTATGTAGACGGTGCCGATGAAATCAACGATCGTATGGATATGATCAAAGGTGGTGGCGCAGCATTAACTCGCGAGAAAATTGTCGCGGCTGTAGCTGAGAAGTTTATCTGCATCGTTGATAACACTAAACAAGTCAACATATTAGGTGAATTTCCGCTCCCCGTAGAAGTCATTCCAATGGCTCGCTCTTATGTCGCTCGCCAATTGGTAAAATTGGGTGGAGATCCTGTTTATCGCCAAGGTGTTGTGACCGATAACGGCAACGTGATCCTCGATGTGTATAATCTTAAAATCCTTAATCCAAAAGAATTAGAAAGTCAGATCAATGAGATAGTCGGTGTAGTGACTAACGGTCTGTTTGCCAAACGCGGTGCGGATGTGTTACTCGTTGGCACCCCTGATGGCGTAAAAACGTTTACTGCCAAATAAGTTAAGTGCAAAAATCCTATCACAGTCACAAGGCTGCTGATTGTAAAAATACGCTGTAAAAATGCCAGCCACTTTATTCAAGGGCTGGCATTTTTTATGATTCTTTTTATAGCTCAATGTTATCTAACTAAGTTGCCCATCGCAGACAGCTTATATCAAGCGCTTGGCTTACCAAGCTCTGGCGACTAGACCTTTTAAGTAGAATCCTTCTGGGAAGGCGCTACCGATAGGGTGATCGCTCGCTTGGCTTAAGCGTTCGATAAACTGGATTTCACGTTTCGCATCGAGCGCAGCATCGGCCACGATTTTTTGAAACAGATCCGCAGGCATTAATCCTGAGCAAGAGAAGGTCAATAACACGCCGCCCGGATTCAATAACTGCAATGCAATCATATTGATGTCTTTATAACCACGGCAAGCCCCGTTTAACTGTGCTTTGTTATCGGCAAACTTAGGCGGGTCGAGCACAATCACATCAAAGGTTTTACCTTCATCACGGTACTGGCGCAGCAACTTGAACACATCGGCTTCGTTGTAATGCACATTGTCATCACTCAAACCGTTCACTTGCATATTGAGGCGCGCTGTCGCCAAGGCTAGAGAAGACACATCGACGTTTTCAATACTGGCAGCACCTGCTTTCGCAGCGTACAGACCAAAAGTCCCCGTGTAGCAAAAACAGTTCAATACCGATTTATCTTTGACAAAACGGGCGGCAATGGCGCGGTTATCACGCTGATCGAGATAGAAACCTGTCTTATGGCCTTTAATCACATCGACGGCGATCTTGATGCCGTTTTCTTCAATAATCACTGGCATTTCTGGCAGAGTGCCGTGCAGTAAACCCGTCACAGGCAGTAGACCTTCTTTCTTACGGGAATCCACATCAGAACGCTCATAGATAGCACAATCTGGATATTGCTCAGCCAATAACTCGACTAAGGTATCGCGCCATAAATCAGCACCTGTGCTCAATAACTGGCACACCAACACATTGGCATATCTGTCGATGGTGATCCCAGGTAAACCATCGGACTCAGCAGCCACTAAACGGTAACCCGTTAAACCCTGCTCACGGATTAAATCGTTACGGCCGATTTGCGCCCGCTGTAAACGTCTGGCAAAAAACGCGCGATCAATTTCTTCTTCGCGATCGAAAGTCCAAATCCGCACTTGAATTTGCGACTCAGGCGACCAAGCACCACGACCTAACCAATGACCATCATGCGCGACCACATCGACTGTCTCACCCGCTTCAGGTTTTCCCTTAATGTTATGAATAGCATTGGAAAATACCCAAGGATGACGACGCTCGAGCGACTTTTCGCGGCCGGGTTTAAGTTTGATTCTGATAGCCATAGTTGCCTTTAAAAATAGGGCCGCCACTAAAAAAGGGCTGCTGTCTAAAAATGGGAAACGGATGATATACCCAATGCCACCTAAGTGCGAGTACCGAACACGCCGCAGTGCTTATTTACCATCATCCACGGATGGCCGATCATACCTTATTTTAACGGTTAATTCTGAATGATATTCATGCGAAATGATGTAGGAATGGTTAATGACACAACGCTAACAAAACCATAGCAAGAAGATGCCTGCGCGATAAAGACAACTGACATGATTTGAAATAAGACGAATTAATAAGCAAACACGAGAACTTAGCTACGTAGCGCTAACTCAACAATGACGGGCGCATGGTCAGTACTGTAGGCGTCGCGTTCATATTCAGGTCTGACTAAGTGTCTATCGCAGGTCTGATAATCTACGACTTGCGCTAAACTGCGGCCATGGCTCGCATCAAACTCACTCGAAAGCAAAATATAATCCAGCACAGAACCTTTAGGGCCATAGTAATGGGTCGCCGCTCTGTGTTCCCTATGGTAAGCGGTATTGCCAGTCAAACTGTCCCTCAAGTTCGCTTCAATAAATAATTCATAGGCATCTTTAAGTTGATACTGAGCAAACACCGCCGCTAACGCCGCATCGGATAAATGCCCAAAGCCCGCGGCTTTAATGTCATTACTGTGGATACTCTCGCCCTGTATCGTTAACGCATCTAAGGCGCCCATTGTCAGGCTGTCATTAAAGTCCCCCATCACTATGACAGGATGTTTAGATTCTTGCCTACGTACTAATATGCCATTGAATAATAACGCTGCTTCTGCGCCGCGCTGCATGGTGGATGCCCAGCGGCCTAAGGCTTGCTCTGTGAGTAATTGGGTTTCTGAATGCAGTTTCATGCTCGCTGCGGGAGCCAAGTTATCTAACCCAAGTGGCTGATGTTCAAATAGCTTAGGCTCGAGCGCTAATCCCGCACGTTTTGACTTAAAGTGCACCACATAATAGTCACACTTGCCGATGTGTGGCACTTCAACGGTTGCGCGCAGCACCTTACGGCTAAAGGCAAATTCACTCGATAATCCCATGGCTGCCACTAAACGTGCATCAGGTTCGACACTGCTGATTTCCACTATAGGATAACGGGAGGCAAGCGCGACCACAGGGCTGCGATAAATGTAATCACTGATAAGAGTTGGCTCATCAACGACCGCAAAATACCCTAGACCTTGCTCGCGAGCGATTCGTTTGAGCGGTTCAGGGCTAAACACTTCTTGAAATCCGACAATATCGGGCTGGCGATGTGCGAGAAACTCACTCAACCACTGACACTTTTTCTGCCATTGCCCATGGCTATAGATATTTTCAAAATCATAGTAAGCCAAAGGCGGCTCAATAAAATTAAACAGATTGATACTGGCGATCTTGATATTCGCGGTGCGCTTATGATCGATAGGTGCAGCCACTGATTCCAACTCATCGATATTGTGTGCCACAGCTTAATCCCCCAAAATCTGAATACAGCAAACTCTCTTAATCTGACTTAATCTGACTTAATCTGAATGAGCACAATGACTCACCGCAGGCCGACAAGGGTATACCCGAAGTGCACTAATGCCAAATCCCCCATTTTAGATAAAGTCTTAACTCATCTCTGGCGACTCAAATACACCTTACTGAGATAAGTCATACCGTTAAAAACCACAATTCAATATCACAGTTAAATCCGACAACAAAAATCAACCGCTATCAGCCAAAAAACAAACAATCAAACAACAATGATTAGCACGCAAAACCACCAGCACTCCCAACAAAATCACGCAAGCCCAAGAATGATCATAAAATTAACTTTTACTTAAAGTGTAAATTCAAACAAAAACATATGTAATAACATGTGCGGTTGACTTTACATTTCAGTCCCTTAGAATGTGGCGACTTTAATCATTGCGGAGACCCACTGTGGGCACACACATAAGCGACAGTAGATGCCCTGTCCAAAAGACAGGATTTAACGCCTAGCACTAGCCCGCAATATTTGCTGCTACCTGCTAAGCAGGGTAGTAGTGTGAACCATTCTTCACTCAGCCTCCCCCAAAATATCAATCACAGACAATAAGCCTGAGCCTATGGCTGCGCTTTAGCAATTCCAGCATTTTGCTGGGGTTCAGTTATGTGTATTTATTGCATCTCAAAGCAAGTTTTTTGCCTCAGTGGACTTCGTTTTCCCTATGGATTTACACCTATGGGTTTACATCTGAGGAGCCTAAATATGGCTTACATAAACAACACAGCAATTTTGCGATCGTTATCCTGCGCAAGTATCAGCTTGTACTACAGCATGAGTGCAGCGGCATCCCATCTCGAAGTGGATGATCCTGCCCTCGCTGAGCGCTGTGAATTAGAAATGGGCTGGCAACAACCTAGGTCGGATCATGCTCGGACGCAATTAAATGCAACCACGACTTGCAGCCGCAATCAATGGGAATGGCATATAGGATTAGCGTCCAATGCCAATGACGATATTCGTGAGGAGCAAGCTGAAGTCGGCATTAAGCTGCCGCTCAACTTAAACTCTCACTCAGATTCAAATCGGCAGCAGGATGATTGGCACAGTGCACTGGTAATCAACTTGCAGAAAAACCTCGATGCCAGTAACGAATTAGCCACCGAAGTCTTCGGCATTTTTGGCAAAACCTTAAGCGATTCTGATGTCAGTCTCTATGCCAATATAGGTTTTACCCATGAGTTTAATCAATCAACCCAATTATTGGTGGGTATCGCGGCGGCACATGAACTCAGTAGTCATCACCGCGTGATAGCCGAGCTTTATCAAAAAGAGTTGAGCGAGACTGCCTATCAGTTCGCCTATCAACACACACCGCAACAACAGCTACAGCTGGAATTGAGCTTAGGCAATGCCCTTCGTGGCAACGCGCTGCAACTTGGCGCAGACATCACCTTTTACTTTGGTCACTAGATCGTTGGGAGAATGAGCTATGAACATGAATAACAGCAAAAACAACACTAAAAAAATCATCCATAATCTGCAAATGATTATCGAGCAACGCAGTGCAAGCGTCATGGCTGAATTAGCCGAAAAACGCCACCCTGCGGATATTGCAGCCGTATTTAACGTCTTTAATCAAGCTCAACAAGTCCTATTGTTGCAACTGGCCTCACCTAAGGTTTGCGCCAATCTGTTTCGCTATCTGACCGATGAATTGCAAGCCAGCTTAGTACAGCAATTAGATAAAACCACGCTATCTGCGCTACTGGTTCACATGGCAGCAGATGAACGTGCCGACCTCTATAATCTGCTCGATGAAACCCAGCAAGCGGCGATTTTACCTGCGCTAGCATTGGCCAAACGGGAAGATATGCGCACCCTCGCCGCCTATGATAAAGCCAAGGTTGGTGCGGTGATGACGTCAGATTACACCTTGCTTAATAGCCGCCACACGGCTGGCGAGGCCATAGAGGCGCTACGTACTGAAGCTAATGATAAGGAAACTATTTATCAAACCTATGTAGTGGATATGTTAGGCCGCTTGATAGGCACAGTCTCTTTAAGGCAATTACTACTCGCACAACCCGATGAGCGAGTGGTCGATTTTATGAAGCCCGATCCTGTTGCGCTTGATGCCAACGCCCTGCGCGAAGAAGCGGCACAGATGATTGCTCACTATGACTTAATGGCACTTCCCATTATCAATGGTAAAGGTCAATTGGTCGGCATTGTTACCTATGACGATGCAATGGATATTGCCAGTTCGCAGGCGGATCTTGAATTCACCAAAACCGCAGCTATAGGCAATATCGACCACAATCTAAAAACAGCCAGCATAGGGTTACTCTATCGTAAACGCGTATTTTGGCTAGTGGTTTTGGTCTTTGGAAATATTTTCTCAGGCGCAGGCATTGCCTATTTTGAAGATACCATTGCCAGTTATGTCTCTTTAGTCTTCTTCCTACCTCTGCTGATCGATAGCGGCGGTAATGCAGGCTCGCAATCAGCCACCTTAATGGTACGCGGCTTAGCCACAGGGGAAGTTAAAATAAAAGACTGGTTATCTATGCTAGGGCGCGAATTATTTGTCGCCGGATTATTAGGAGCCAGCATGGCAGCGGCAGTGTCCTTGCTAGGCTTTTGGCGCGGCGGACCTGAAATCGCACTGGTTGTGGCACTCACAATGCAAATTGTGGTGATTATTGGCAGCTTGATTGGTATGTCTCTGCCTTTCTTACTGAGCAAATTAAAGATGGATCCTGCGGCCGCGAGCGCGCCACTCATCACCTCCATCGCCGATATCATAGGTGTAATCGTGTACTTCAGTATCGCCACAATGGTGCTCGACTTACCTATGCCCTAAATCATTCGTGGGCCGAATAAACACCCCTTATTCGGCTCACTTTTGGGTTAATTCTGATTGACTTGGTCTACATCATAAATGTGCTAATTACACTTAAAATATAAGCACAAACATTAATCATGGGTTAATATTCTAACATCACAATAAATCTAACTTATTCTTAATATTGCTATATTTGCAATAGAACCACTAATGCAAGTCTATAAGCAGTAGCGATGACAACACTAATGAAGTGTTTAGAGGTCTTTATGTGGTTTAACTCTCAGCTAAAAACAGAAAATAAAATTCTCCGGCAACAACTCGTCGAACAGCAGCGTACACATCAAATTGAAATCGATGAGTTGAAAGCCATCATCCGCGAAAACGAAATGATGCAGCAGCAATCCCGCCAAAACTCAGATCTTTTTACCGAAGTGATCGCTTGTCAAAATCAAGGCGGAGAAATGTTAAACGCGATTCGCGATGGATTAGCCAGCAGCGCATCACTACTTACTGAAGAAAAAGAATCCTTATCTGAACTCGATAAAATTTTTGATCAAACCCGCATTGCCATTACTAACTTAGGTTCTCGAGCAACTTATATTAATGAACAAGCAAAACAAAGTATGCATGCGGTCATGGAGCTCGATGCTACAACCGCCTCTATTAATCAATTTGTGGCGGCTATCCAAGGTATCTCTGAACAAACAAATTTACTCGCCCTGAATGCTGCCATCGAAGCTGCACGAGCAGGTGAAGCTGGCCGTGGTTTTGCCGTAGTAGCCGATGAAGTGCGCCAGCTTGCAAGCAAAGCTCATGAAGCGAGTAGTCAGATAGAAAAGCTTGTGAAACAAATAGTTTTCCAAGCAAATGAAATTAAAAATATTGTTGATAATAACCAAGCCAGTGCCGTTGATATTGCAGCCTCATCGACTCAAATTGGCCAAGTCGTTGAAGATGTACTTCAACGCTCACATCAAATGCAGCATGTGATCCATAATGCCGCAACCGCCTCTTTTTTGAATACCACCAAACTCGATCATGCGGTTTGGAAAAGCAATGTTTATCAATTAATTGAACAACCACAACATAGCCATGATGTAAACTCACATACCGAATGCCGTTTAGGTCAGTGGTATTTTAAAGGCTTTGGCGCAGAAAATTATCAACACTTGAGTAATTTTAAAGCATTAGATGCCCCACATAAGGCAGTACATGAGGCAGGCAAAGCCGCTCTACATGCAAGACATACGGGTAACTTAAGCGATATGGTCAAACAATTACATCAAATGGAAGATGCAAGTATGCGCGTAGTGCACTATATCGATAATCTAATGCGTGATGTGTACCAAGCATAAAATTGAAGCAGCGATACCAACAAAGATAACCTTAAGAGCACGATAATCGGTGCTCTTTTCTGAAAACCGATATTAAATTTTAATCTTATAAACCAAGCTAATAGCTATACTTGATAAAAAATACAGTTTCTATCTTTAATCGTTTTAGAGCAGGCAGTCAGACTCAATTATAACGTACTAATTTTTAGGGTTATTAATGAAATTTGCCACCAGAATACTGCTACCAATCTTAGTGTTGATCGTGCCTACCATCATGGCCAATCCACTGAATATATATACCGAAGAATGGTCACCGATCAGCTTCTCTGTTGATGGTAAACCCGATGGTTTAGCTGTACAAGTCGTACAAGAAATTCAAAAACGCATCAAGAACCAAGACCCAATTAAGGTCGTGCCATGGGCTCGAGGTTGGAAAATGCTGACCGAGCAACCTAATACTGTGTTATTCACTATGACACGCACGACAGAAAGAGAGCAGATGTTTACTATGATTGGCCCAGTTGCAATTGGGACGACTAATTTTTATGCTCTAAAAAACAGTGGGATAAAAATTACCAGTTTAGAGGATGCGAAGTCAGCCAAAGCGATTGGCGTATACCGCGCCTCAGTTGAAGAGCGAATACTCCTCGAACAAGGGTTTACCAATATTGCAGCGTCTTCTACTCCGCTTTTAAGCGCTAAGCAGCTCATAAAACACCGTATCGATCTCTGGTGTAATGCTAATTTAACAGCACCAAGCATACTTACGGAGGCGGGTGCCAGTATTGATGATGTTGAATCCCTTTTTACGATTAGTGCTAACCATCTATACATTGCTTTTTCTCGCGGCACCGCCAATGAAGTGATAGAACAATGGAAAAATAGCCTAGCAGCGATAAAAGCAGATGGCACTTTCAAAACGATTTATCATGCTTGGCTCCCCATGGATGAACCGCCCATGCAAACCGAACGGATAGGACCAGCCCACTAACCACTAAATTCAACTATTCTACACTCTATATCTCTTTTACTATCACGTTCAAATCGTCCCTTAGAAAGGACACTTACAAATCCAGTCGATGTGCTCCCCTGTTATCGGATGATCAAAAGCTAGGCGAGTCGCATGCAGCATTAACCTTGTATGATGTAGAGCATAATCGTTGTCTGTTATCTTCTCACCTACCCCAGCATACAGATCACACCCCAAAATCGAGTGTCCCAATTGCTGACTGTGGATCCTAAGTTGATGAGTGCGGCCAGAAACGGGGGTAAATTCTACCCGTGTAGCAAAAGGTTCCGTTAATCGTTCAAGCACCCGATATTCGCTGATCGCAAGCTTGCCAGTGCTGTGGCAAATTTTCTGCAGCGGGAAATTGTCGACATCTTTAGCGATAGGCAGATTAATCACCCCACTGTCGTCAGTGAGATGCCCATGGAGTAATGCGGTATAACGCTTCTCAACCGTGCGCGCCTGAAACTGTTTTGTCAGCAAACCATTAACCGTTTTATTCAGTGCCACCAGCATGATGCCAGAAGTGCCAAAATCGAGTCTGTGTAGTAGCGTGGCCGTCGGAAAATCCTGCACTAAACGATAATGCACTGAGTCGAGATTCAGCGGATTCTTCCCCGATAAACTCAATAATCCGCTCGGCTTATCAATCAGCAGAATATCGCTATCTTGATAGAGCACACGTATTTGCCCGAGGCAAGGCGGCGCAATAAAAGTATCGACTTGGGTAATGCTATCTTCGGGATCGGACATCGTTTTCTCAGACAACTAAAGGGGAAATTCAGTGAGCAAAATATTCAAAAACGGAACCATAAAGTAAAACCGCAATGGGCCTAAATGATAAGGCCGTATAACCTCGGTTATACGGCCTTATTAAATGACATCAACAGTAATGCTTATTCAGCTAATACGCGTTGATGCAATTCTTGCACTGATGTCACATTGGTACGGTCATCAGCAGCATGGGCCATACAGGTGGCAAATGCAGCATTCATGGTCGTAGTGTAGTTCACTTTGTAACGCAGTGCACCGCGGCGCAATTGACGAGAGTCTTCAATCGCTTGACGACCTTCAGTGGTGTTGACGATATAAGTGTATTCACCGTTCTTGATGCGATCGAGAATGTGTGGACGACCTTCATGTACCTTGTTCACTAAACGTGGGTTAATGCCCGCTTCACCCAGAATAATGGCTGTACCATGGGTCGCATCGATTTGGTAACCGAGCTCAATTAACTTAGCCGCTAAATCAGCAACGCGTTTCTTATCGCTGTTTCGCACAGACAATAATGCACGGCCCGACTTAGGCACCTCTGCTGTGGCACCTAACTGCGCCTTAGCATAAGCTTCGGCGAAGGTATCACCCACGCCCATCACTTCACCAGTAGAGCGCATTTCTGGGCCTAACAATGGATCAACACCTGGGAACTTGTTAAAGGGCAACACCACTTCTTTCACTGAATAGAAAGGTGGGATCACTTCTTTAGTGAAGTTTTGCGACTTCAAGCTTTGCCCTGCCATCACTCGCGCCGCGATCTTAGCTAAAGGCACGCCCGTTGCTTTCGACACGAATGGCACAGTACGGGCTGCGCGTGGGTTAACTTCAATCATATAGATTTCGTTATCTTTCACGGCAAACTGTACGTTCATTAGGCCAACGACACCAAGTTCCATTGCTAACTTGCCGACTTGCACGCGCATGCGATCTTGGATTTCTTGGCTTAAAGTGTATGGCGGTAAGGAACAGCCTGAGTCACCGGAGTGAACCCCAGCTTGCTCGATATGCTCCATGATGGCGCCGATAACCACAGTTTCACCGTCACAGACTGCGTCGATATCCACTTCAATCGCATCATCTAAGAAGTGGTCTAACAGTACTGGCGATGCGTTAGATACGCTTACGGCTTCGTTAAAGTAGCGCAGTAAGTCCTGTTGGTCGTAAACGATTTCCATCGCACGGCCACCCAGAACATAGGATGGACGCACCACCAGCGGGTAACCGATACGCTCAGCGGCAATCACTGCACCTTCAACTGTGGTCACAGTATCGTTTTCAGGTTGCTTCATCTCCAGACGTTGAATCGCCTGCTGGAAACGCTCACGGTCTTCAGCGCGATCAATCGCATCTGGGCTAGTACCAATAATTGGCACACCAGCGGCCTCAAGGGCGCGAGCCAGTTTCAGTGGTGTTTGGCCACCGTACTGCACGATAACGCCTTTTGGCTTCTCGATACGGACGATTTCTAATACATCTTCTAGAGTGACGGGCTCGAAGTACAGACGATCTGAGGTGTCGTAGTCGGTTGAAACGGTTTCAGGGTTACAGTTGACCATGATAGTTTCATAACCGTCTTCACGCAGTGCTAATGCCGCATGCACACAACAGTAATCGAATTCGATACCTTGACCGATACGGTTTGGACCACCACCTAATACCATGATTTTTTCACGATCAGAGGGATTGGCTTCACACTCTTCCTCATAGGTCGAGTACATATAGGCCGTGTCAGTCGCAAACTCGGCCGCACAGGTATCTACACGTTTGTAGACAGGATGCAGGTCGAATTTATCACGCAGCTTACGCACTTCAGCTTCATTCACCCCTAATACATCGGCTAAACGCGCATCGGCAAAACCTTTACGTTTAAGCTTACGCAGTAAATCATAATCCAGCCCCGCCAAACCCGCCTCGGCAACAACGCCTTCGAGTTTAATCAGTTCTTCAATTTGCACGAGGAACCAAGGGTCGATATTGGTCAAACGGAAGATTTCATCAAGGCCAAGACCCGCACGCATCGCATCGGCAATGTACCAAATACGGTCACAACCGGGTTCTTTTAGCTCGAGGCGAATACGTGACATCGCTTCAGGTTTAGACATATCAGTGATAGGGTCTAAACCGTTACGGCTAACCTCTAAACCGCGCAAGGCTTTTTGCAATGACTCTTGGAAAGTACGGCCGATGGCCATCACTTCACCCACAGATTTCATCTGTGTGGTTAAGCGGTCATTCGCGCCAGCAAACTTTTCAAAGTTAAAGCGTGGCACTTTAGTCACAACGTAATCGATAGCAGGCTCGAATGACGCTGGCGTACGACCGCCCGTAATGTCATTCATCAGCTCATCAAGGGTGAAACCGACTGCTAACTTCGCGGCGATTTTTGCAATCGGGAATCCCGTGGCTTTCGATGCCAGCGCAGATGAGCGCGATACCCTTGGGTTCATCTCGATGATCACCATACGGCCATCGATTGGGTTAATACCAAACTGTACGTTTGAACCGCCCGTTTCAACACCGATCTCACGCAGTACGGCCATAGAGGCGTTACGCATGATTTGGTATTCTTTGTCTGTCAGAGTTTGCGCGGGTGCAACCGTGATAGAGTCGCCGGTGTGCACGCCCATAGGATCGAAGTTTTCGATAGAACAGACGATGATGCAGTTGTCGTTACGATCACGAACCACTTCCATCTCGTATTCTTTCCAACCAATTAAGCTCTCATCGATTAGCAGCTCTTTGGTTGGCGATAAATCTAACCCTTGAGAACAGATTTCTTCGAACTCTTCCTTGTTGTAGGCAATACCACCACCCGAGCCACCCATAGTGAATGAAGGACGGATAATACAAGGGAAACCGACTTGCTCGAGCACACCGTAGGCTTCTTCCATGCTGTGGGCGATACCCGCACGTGGACACTCTAAGCCAATGCTCTTCATGGCTTTGTCGAAACGGCTACGATCTTCGGCTTTATCAATCGCATCGGCAGTCGCGCCAATCATTTCAACATTAAATTCCGCTAAAACACCTTTGGCTTCGAGTTCTAATGCGCAGTTCAGTGCGGTTTGGCCGCCCATGGTTGGCAGAATCGCGTCAGGGCGTTCTTTGGCGATAATATTGCGGACCACTTCCCAGTGAATTGGCTCGATATAAGTCGCATCGGCCATTTCAGGGTCGGTCATAATAGTGGCAGGGTTAGAGTTCACTAGAATGACGCGGTAACCTTCTTCACGCAGTGCTTTACAGGCTTGGGCGCCTGAATAGTCAAACTCACATGCCTGACCAATGACAATCGGGCCTGCACCTAGGATAAGAATACTCTTTATATCTGTACGTTTTGGCATTGCTTCTCTCTTCTCCTAGCTTGCGTATTACTTAGCGTTCTGACGGTATATGTCGATTAGATCGATAAAGTGATCGAACAGCGGGGCGGCATCGTTCGGACCAGGGCTCGCTTCAGGGTGACCTTGGAAGCTGAACGCAGGTTTGTCCGTCAGATGAATACCTTGCAGTGAACCATCAAATAGCGACTTATGGGTCACTTTAATGTTGGCGGGTAAAGTCGTTTCATCGGCAGCAAAACCATGGTTTTGGCTAGTGATCATCACGTTACCTTGCTCGATATTGCTCACAGGATGATTTGCACCGTGGTGACCAAACTTCATCTTTAAGGTTTTTGCACCCGAGGCCAGCGCGAGTAGCTGATGACCTAAACAGATACCGAAAATCGGCGTGTCGGTTTTCAGGATCTGCTGAATCGCTTCAATCGCGTAATCACATGGCTCTGGATCGCCAGGGCCATTCGAGAGGAATACGCCATCTGGGTTCATCGCTAACACTTCTGCGGCAGAGGTTTTAGCAGGAACCACGGTGACGTCGCAGCCGCGATCCACCAACATACGCAAAATGTTTTGCTTAACGCCGTAGTCGTAGGCTACTACTTTGTATTTAAGCTCACTTGCTGGCGTATCTTCAGGTAAGCCGCCCACTAAACGCCAGCTACCTTTACGCCATGGATAGGCAGTTTTAGTCGTGACTTCTTTAGCGAGATCCATGCCCTTTAAACCGGGGAAAGCTTTGGCAGCGTCAAGGGCTTTTGCTTCGTCTAAGTCTGCACCAGCCATAATACAACCGGCTTGAGCACCTTTTTCACGGAGAATGCGCGTTAACTTGCGGGTATCGATATCTGCTATGCCAACGACATTGTTCGCTTTGAGATAATCACTTAAGCTTTGTTGATTGCGGAAACTACTTGCGATGAGTGGAAGATCGCGAATGATAAGACCACAAGCGTGAACCCCATTGGATTCTATATCTTCATTATTGGTACCAGTATTACCAATGTGGGGGTAGGTTAATGTTACAATCTGGCGTGAGTAGGATGGATCAGTTAGAATTTCTTGGTAACCTGTCATGGAAGTGTTAAAAACAACTTCACCAACAGAGAGTCCATCGGCACCAATTGCTGTGCCAGTGAATACGGTTCCATCTTCGAGTACGAGTAAGGCAGACTTTGTCAACGCGACCTCCATAAAGAGCCAAGCCACTGAAATATAATGTTTTTATGTTGTTTTAAGATACCAATTTCCGCTGTTTTACGAAATTTTGACAAATTCCAGCGAGTTTACAGGAAAAACGCGAAACCGTCCACCCATTGGTAACTGGGTGCAAAAAAAAACGCCATATCGGCGTTTTTTAATATGAATTAATTCAAACCTAAAACCTGCTGCATATCATACAAGCCCGGTTTTTGCTCCACGACCCAACGGGCTGCGCGCATGGCACCGTTAGCAAAGGTCATACGACTCGACGCCTTATGGGTGATCTCTAAACGCTCACCGATATCGGCAAACATCGCAGTATGCTCACCCACTAAGTCGCCAGCACGAATGGTCGCAAAACCGATAGTCTCACGATCACGTTCACCGGTAATTCCTTCGCGGCCATACACTGCACATTTCTCCAGATCGCGACCTAAGGTTTTAGCAATCACCTCACCCATTTTCAGAGCTGTACCCGATGGCGCATCTTTTTTATGTCTGTGATGACCTTCGATTATTTCGATATCGGTATAATCGCCCATGACCTCTGCGGCCAGTTCAAGCAATTTCCACATTAGGTTGACACCGACTGACATATTTGGCGCCATGACTACAGGTGTTTGCTCGGCAAAGGCATTAATCTGTATTTTTTGAGCTTGATTGAAACCCGTTGTGCCGATCACCATGGCTTTCTTATGGCGAACACACCAATCTAAATGGACAATACTGGCGTCTGGTGCGGTGAAATCAATCAGTACATCAAAGTCATCAGTCGCATAATCAAGCGAATCCATAATGATGACATTCAACTTACCCACGCCCGCCAACTCACCCGCATCGACACCCACTAGACTTGAGCCTGCGCGTTCTATTGCCGCGCCCAGAAGAATGTGCTCTTGATGGTAAGCCGCCTCAATAAGAGTGCGTCCCATGCGACCACCCGCACCGACGATTGCAACTCTCACTTGTCCACCCATTTCACTCTCCTCAAACTGGTTCATCTATCCCATAAGAAAACGCCTAAGACAGGCTTAGGCGTTTCAATCACATTAGACGATGTCTAACAACTCAACTTCAAACACTAAGGTCGAGTACGGAGGAATTGATGCGCCTGCACCACGCTCACCGTAAGCTAAATGGTGTGGAACATATAACTTTAACTTAGTGCCTACAGGCATTAGTTGCAGTGCTTCAGTCCAGCCAGCGATTACGCCAGAGACTGGGAACTCAGCCGGTTGGCCACGTACCACTGAGCTATCGAACACATCACCATTGATGAAAGAACCATGGTAATGAGTACGCACTGTGTCTTCGTAAGTAGGTTTCGCGCCACTACCTTGGACTAATACTTCATATTGCAGACCAGAGTCAGTCACGGTTACGCCTTCACGCTTAGCGTTTTGCGCTAAAAACGCTTCGCCTTCTGCAGACGCAGCTGCAGCAGCTTGCTCTTGAGCAGCTTGAATTCGACCGCTGATTTCAGTGAAGGCAACTTGCAAGTCCTGCATAGATACTGCACTTTCTAAGCCCGCAAACGCATCGGCTAAACCTGCTTGAACGGCAGGGATATCCACACCATCAAAAGAATTAGCGGCCAGTTGCTCACCCATTTGACGGCCTACGCCGTAGCTTGCTTGCTGTTCAACAGTACTGAATTTATCAGACATAATTAACGACTCTCAATTATCAGTGGAATTTTGCGCGCCAGTTTAGCATAGTTCGAAGGCTTATGCTGATAAACTGACTGCTTATTTAACTTTCTGGGCTAACTCATTATAGAAATTGTCTATTATTGTTATTTAGGTGCAACACACTGGTTTTTAACATTGACCTTTGCGCTTTGATATAGCGGTTGCATTTGGCTTTGAAGTTGTTGCAACTGAGCAATACGGTTGCTGTTTGATGGATGAGTCGATAACAATTCAATACCTTGGCTTCCTCCCGCTTTCGACATATTTTGCCATAGTTCAACACTTTGTGCGGGATCAAAACCTGCACGCGCCATCAACTCTACCCCCATCACATCGGCTTCACTTTCCTGGGCTCTACCAAAGGGCAAAATAACCCCAACTTGGGCACCCAACCCCAGAGCTGACATATACAAGTCACGATTCGACACTCCACTCGCCCCCAACGCTGCATCAGCTATTTGCATGCCAACGCCCGTTAACTGCCCACGGGACACCTGTTCGTTCCCATGTTGCGCCAGTACATGGGCAACTTCGTGACCAATAACAGTGGCAAGCTGATCAGGACCATTAGCGACTTTAAGTAATCCGGTATAAACACCGATATGGCCTCCCGGCAAAGCAAACGCGTTGACCTGTTCAGAGTCAAACAATACTACATCCCAGCGTTGGGTCTGATCTGGCAATACCGCCGTAATGCGGCTAGCCACACAATTAACATATTGTGTCAGCTTTTTATCGTTACTCACCTTCAGTTGCTTTTTCATCTCTTCAAAAGAGGCATCACCCATCTGCTGCATTTGCGCTGATGAATACAACAGAGTCTGACCCCTTCCTGTTGGCGATTTTGTGGTTGCACAGGCCGATAATCCGAGCATGACAGTGATCACCATCAAGCTTAATCGTTTTGATTTCATGTAGAACTCTCCCAAATCCTTTGATTACATGACGAAGTCTTTTCAGGACTCTGCTAATGAAATGATTTTACTGAGATAAGGCCGATAAGCCAAATGGGATTAGCGTTTACCTTTAAACTCGCTAGCCTTGTGCTTATTTATGCTACGGCGGTTGGCCTGTTTATCCCGCGGTGGCCGCTTACGTTCAACCTTACCATCACTGGCTTGTTCACTCGGCTTATCTGTTACCGGAAAATCAGCTAATAATGTCAGCGGTAACGCTCGCTCGGTTAAACCGCGAATCGTTGTTAAGGTTGCCATTTCACCATGGCATACAAGGGAAATCGCCAGCCCTTTGGTGCCCGCTCTCGCAGTACGGCCGATTCGATGTACATACACAGGCGCACTCATGGGCAAATCTAGATTGACCACCACAGGCAAGGCATCGATATGAATGCCGCGCGCCATCAAATCTGTCGCCACTAATATTTGAATGCGTTTGGCTTTAAAGTCGGCCAAAGTTTGGCTGCGCACCGTTTGATCTTTCTCACCGTGTAGTGCAGCGACTTTCATCCCCGCTTTTGCTAGCCGTTTAGCGACCGCATCAGCATCATCACGGGCGCTAATAAACACCAGCACCTGCGGCCATTGATATTGTTTTAGCAGGGCAATCAATGCCTGTGTTTTACTGCCCTTATTCACCAAATAGAGCTGTTCTTCAATATGGGGGACGACTGAATTAGCCTTGTGGGCTTGAACGCGTAATGGATCATTGATCAGCAATTGACTCGCCAATGTATCCAAAGCCTCGGGCAGCGTGGCTGAAAAAAGTAAGGTTTGCTTATGTTTGGGCATCAACGCAATCAACTTTTGCACATCAGGCCAGAAACCCATTTCCAATAGACGGTCTGCCTCATCCAAAACAAGGTGCTTTATCGAGTCGAGGGTAATGTGGGATTGCTTACATAAATCCAGTATACGCCCAGGGGTTGCCACTAAAATCTGAGGCCGCTCTGCAAGCTCAATTAATTGATTATCGATGTCCACGCCACCGCAAAGGGTTTGAATTTTCATCGCCCCTGACAAAGGCTGCGCCACAGCTTGCAGTGCCAGGGTCACTTGTTGCGCTAACTCTCTTGTTGGCACGAGTACCAATGCTTGAGCCTGCTGCTCTAAAACCGACTGCAATAAGGGCAAACCAAATGCTAAGGTCTTGCCACTCCCCGTTTGCGCCAACGCTAACACATCACGCCCCGCTAATATGGCAGGAATAGCCAATTGCTGTACCAGAGTAGGACACTGCAGCATCGCAGGTAATGCCTTAATCAAGGCCGAATTTAAGCCAAGTTTGGTAAAAGTGAGTGACTCAGAGGATGACGAAAATTCGGAGAAGGTCATGACAACACCGGATAAAAACATGGGAGCGAAAGTCTACTGAGTGTCACCTAATAATACCAATTTAGTTTAAGGGCACTTGTTTAGAGGAACTTATTTAAAAGAACGTGTTTAAGCGTTTTTACGTAAACCTTTTTTGCCTAAGGCATTATTTAAGCACAGATATAATAAGCTTTCCCCTATTCTCACTCTCACCGCACTATTTTGATCTATGCATTTTGACCGTTTCGCAGAAACACTGTAACCACTTGTAAATAAAATAATAAAAGTAAACTCAAAGGCGTACAGTCCTTTCACTAAAAACGTCAACATAAAAGACGTTAGTAATATGTTAACTATAAAAATAAGTTATAAAAATCAAAATGAAACAAAAATACAGCAATTTACTCTGGAAAATAAAAATATTACAGATACTTTGCCTAATACATTAAATTGGGTGTATGTTAGAGTCAGATTGAAAGGATAATCCATTATCAGTGCCAAGGAGGCTCTATGAGTACTGTCATTCCACGTACCGTCACTTCCCCTAAAAAATTTATTATCGGCAAGGGCTTATTAGCTCAAATGCATGATTATGTTAAGGACTTTGGTGACAATGCTTTTATCATCTGCGATGAATTTATCCTCAGCCGCGTGAAGAATGAAGCGGTCGCTGGGCTAGATCAAAATGGGATCAGCAGCCATCTCGAACAATTCAACTATGAGTGCAGCGAAGCCGAGATAAAGCGCTTAGGCGCGCTGGCAGAGCAGCATCATACCAACGTCATTGTTGGAGTTGGTGGTGGAAAAACCTTAGATGCAGCCAAAGCCGTTGCCTTCTATCAAAAACGGCCTGTCGTGTTGTACCCCACCATTGCCTCAACCGATGCGCCTTGTACTGCACTTGCAGTGATCTACTCCGAAACTGGTGAGTTTGAACGCTATCTGTTTCTGCCACAGAACCCAGATGCTGTCGTTGCCGACACTGCCATTATCGCCGCGGCTCCGGCCCGTTTTTTTGCGGCAGGCATAGGCGATGCACTGGCAACCTATTTTGAAGCTCGTGCCTGCTATCAATCGGATGGCGTCAACCTAGTCCTGAAAAAGCCTTCCCGCACAGGGCTGGGATTGGCCCAACTTTGTTATCAGTTACTGACTGAAAATGTTGAAGCTGCTATGGACGCCGTTAAAAACAAAATAGTCACACCTGCGCTAGAGCAAACCATTGAAGCCACCATCTATCTCAGTGGTGTTGGTGCAGAAGCAGGCGGGTTAGCCGCCGCCCATGCCGTAAATAATGGTATGTCAGCGGTGGCAGACTTACATAAAGCTCAGCACGGCGAGAAAGTCGTCTTTGGGCTGCTAACTCAGCTCGTGCTCGAAAATGCCCCCAAAGCCGAAATCGATAACGTTATCCGCATTATCAAAACGGCGGGACTACCGCTCACTCTCGCAGATTTAGGGCTGAAAACCTTTATCGAGGCCGAGTGGCGCAAAGTGGCTGAGATAGCCTGTGCTGAGGGCGATACTATGGGCAATATGCCGATGAAATTAACCGCAGATGACGTCTATCAAGCCATGATAGCCGCCAATGCCATGGCTGAACGCTATAAAACAGCTGAAGCTTGTTAACCGTAACAATATGACGTGTACACCGTAGGTAGCAACCATCTGATTTTATTAATTAATACTACTTGAATAGTTCCTGCTGCCACACGAGTTTACCGCTCATCCTAGGCTTCCTTGCCACATAATCAATGGCAAGGGAGTCCACAACAAACAAGACATTTCCACCCTCGATGCCAAAGCTGGCATTTACGCTCTATTTGTTAAACGCTTGGAGGCACATATGGCTTATGCAACAACCAATCCCTTTACGGGAAAGCTCATCAAAGAATTTCCAAATGCAACAGATACCGAAGTCACACAGGCGATAGAATCCGCCCATCAGGCATTTTTAAGCTGGCGAACCACTCCCTTTGCCGACAAGGCCGCAATACTATCTAAGGCAGCGAAGATCCTCAGAGACAACAAGTCCAAATACGCCAATCTACTGACCTTAGAAATGGGCAAGGTCACAGCAGAAGCCGAAGCTGAAGTCGAACTGTCGGCGCAAATTTTCGAATACTACGCCGAACATGCCGAGCGACTGCTGGCACCGCAAAAACTGCCGGTTGCCGATCCCGCCGAAGGTGAAGCGATACTGGTTAACGAACCGCTGGGCGTATTATTGGCTATCGAACCTTGGAACTTTCCCTACTACCAAATTGCGCGCATCTTAGCGCCGCAGCTTGCCGCCGGAAATACCTTACTACTCAAACATGCATCCAACGTGCCCCAGTGCGCAGCGGCCTTTGAAGGCTTAATGCGCGATGCCGGGCTGCCCTCAGGTGCATTCCAAAATCTGTATGCCACCCGAGAGCAGATAGAACAGATCATCAATTCGCCCAAAGTGCATGGTGTTGCGCTCACGGGATCTGAAGATGCGGGATCGATCATTGCCGCTCTGGCGGGTAAGGCACTGAAAAAGTCCACCCTAGAACTGGGTGGCGCAGATGCCTTTATCGTACTTGAAGATGCCGATCTGCCTAAAACCATCGACTGGGCGGTGTTTGGCCGTCACTGGAACGCGGGACAGGTCTGTACATCATCTAAGCGGATGATCTTAGTTGAAGCCATTTACGATGAATTTATGAAGGGCTATATCAAGGGGATAGAAGCGCTAAAAGCGGGCGATCCTATGGACTCGGCCACTACGCTGGCACCACTGTCTTCCCAAGGCGCGGCCGATGAGTTGAAGCAAAAAATCCGTGATGCCGTAAAACACGGCGCAACAGCGACCGAAGTGGGTCCTAAAGTGCCGCAGCAAGGCGCCTTTGTGCAGCCAACAATACTGACAAACCTGACGCCAGATAACCCAGCCTACTATTGGGAATTCTTCGGCCCTGTGTCCAGTATCCACAGAGTGAAAGATGAGCAAGCAGCGATTGCCATCGCCAATGACTCGCCCTTTGGATTGGGTGGCTCAGTGTTTACCGCCGACACCCAACGCGGGCTGGCGGTCGCTAAGCAGGTTTCCACAGGCATGATGTTTGTCAATCATCCAACAATGGTCAAGGCCGACTTACCCTTTGGTGGCGTGCGCCGCTCAGGTTATGGCCGCGAGTTGATTGATTTAGGATTGAAAGAGTTTGTAAACCACAAACTGATTAATGTGGTCGACATCAACGCGCCTTTCTAAACGCTTAGAAAATAGTGGCATCAGACTAAACGCCTGACGGAATAATCTGTCAGGCGTTTTATTTAACGTGCTTTATCCAAGGCATCACATAAGGCTTGAACGCCAAATAAAGCTCTGGGCGTCGCGCGATGTAATAAATCGGCATTGAGTTGATAAATATGCTGTTTCTTCACAGCAGGAATTTCTGGCCATTGGCGCCAACCAACCCCTTTCACATTGCCTTCTTCTTCACTCTGTAAAATCACATCCGGTAAAGTCAGTAACACATTTTCTAAACTCACCTGCGGATAATCGCTATCGGCATCGTAAAACACATTTTGTCCATGGCACACACTCATAATCTCTTGGATCCAACTGTTTTTAGAGACTGTCATCAAGGGGGTAGACCAGAGTTGATAAAATACCTTAGGTTCTGATTTTTTAGCATTTTCAACCCGCAATCGGATAAGCTCAGCGCGATAAGCGGCCGCAGCCTTGCTTGCTTCTTCAACATGCCCCGTAAGTTGGCCTAACTCTTCAAGCTCCTTGGCGACGCCTTCTAAGGTTTTAGGATCGCTACCATAAAGATTAAATCCTAACGTCCTAAGCTGGTTGATATCTTCGGCTTTATTACCCGAATCCCACACCACAATCAGATCGGGATTAAGCTCTAGTACCCGCTCCATTTGAATGCCATAGTAACCGCCAATACGCGGGATCTTTTTTGCAGCCTCAGGATAATCCGCATAATCGGTTGCGGCCACAATCGTATCGCCCGCGCCTATGGCATAAAGCATTTCCACCGCATGGGGAGAGAGCGCAATAATGCGTTTAGCGGGCTGCGCCTGTACATCAGTCGAACACAACAGATATAGACAGAAAAACAGCCCAATAACGCCTTGTATATACATATTATTCCTTAAGTGGTTAATTGATTAGCTCAGTCGGCCAGCCATAGCGATCCAAGTAAACTTTTAGATTTTTTGGCCGATATTGGGGGTCTCGCTCCCAGCGGATTTTCACTGAATGGTGCAGTAACACAGGAACAGTCGAAGGATCCAGTGGCCGCAAGTACGCCTGCTTTATCCGATAAAAACTGCGCCGTGAGTCATGTAAAGTCGCGAGCGGATTAGGATGTAAACTTGCCGTTAAATGTGGCTCTAGGCTTAAATTAAATTTCTGCGCCTCGGATATCATCCACAACAGTGCAATATCCGACAGCAATGAGCCGTCTTTATCAGGTTTATAACTGCCGCCAATATTGCTATGGGCACCCGCAAACCACACTTGCTGCATGTCCATATTGTCGCGTAGTTGCCAAATGGTCGGCTCAAAATCACTGCGGTGTTCATCTATGGCTAAGGCATGACGGGCAACGCGCACATTGCGGCCAATTTTAGTATCGTAAAACTCGTCTTTATCTTCGAACAACCCTAAAAATGAAATAGGGATCCCCATAGCACCCACGGTATCCCACACACCAACAAACTTGATTTCCCGAGATTCATGACTGTATCTCGCTCTAAACTCGAGGGATTTTTCACCATCAGGCGCAAAGGGCGCACTGCTTTTTTTATAGTGGTCGAAAGCTTGTTGAATCAACGCCGCATCGGGACGTTTGAGTATGCCGCAGTTATTAATCAAGCCACACAGGCAACGCACTGTGTAAGCACCACGACTAAAGCCAAAGAGGTAAATCTCATCGCCGGGGGAATAGTTTTGCACTATATAGCGATAACCATCCATGATGTTTTTATGTAAACCGCGCCCTGTCGCACCACCGATGGTTTGATCGTAATAGGAACCCACACCCCAATCATAAAATACCTGCTGGGGTTTGCCGTCACTGGCCAAGGGGCTAATCGCCCGCGCGAGGCGCAGCACATTGGTTGGGAAATCGACCTTAAGATCTTTCTCGGGTCGATTCCACGTGCCGTCGGCACAAATCACAATACGTTTATTCATCGCATCATCCTTGAGTCACTGATGCCCAATCTCACAGGTAAAAAGCTATCGATACAGACGCTAACGGGTTTTACCAAGGAATAACAGCCTCGCTATCCTTGTTTGCTGGCGATTCAAGGCGTTAAAAGCTCATCTTGCTTTACATGCTAACATCGCGGCAAAAAACCTATAGTGACATAAAAACCTAAGCTGACAAATTAGAACAATAAGATGCCGCTACAGTTTGCATATGTAATGTTCGTTTAACAAGCGTTGGACAGAGGAGCGTTAAATATAGAAGGGCTAATATCACTAAATGACTTATTGCTTAGTTATTAAATGCAGGCTCCTATTGAAGGGCGAACCATGGTATTTGCTCGACGACACGGTGATGGCTCACCTATTTAGCATTGACGTAGCCTGTAGACTTAAAAAGCTTATGCTGCACGCTTTGGGACAAAAGTGCACGAATAGTACGATTGAGTGACTTATAACTTAAGCTGTAGGGAACTTAATGCATAGGCCCCGACTTATAGGTTTGCCATGCCATTTGCTCGTCGACTCGGTGAATAGAAACCTAGTGTTTCTGAGCTTATGAACGAGAGCCATGGACGGCGAACTGGCAGTTAAACAGGGATGTTGTTCAAGTCCATCCGTGGATGCTCGACTGCCCCATCTGATGTGAAAGGATTCACAAATGCCGCGATGGCATGGACGCCAAAGAGCGGCCATGGGGCGGACGGTTGTCTCGCCAATCACCATGGCTCACCGTTTTGGCTTTGGCGTAACCTGTAGATTTAAAAGACATACGCAACACAGTTTTGGGACAAAAGCGTGATAGCTCCTTTGCTCTAACTTGTCAGTTTCGGATTAAAATTTCTATGGAGATAACGCTTTGCTAATGGGCAGCCGAAACGCAGTGTAGGCTGTCCCGTGGAGGCCACGCTTTTTGTGGCCGGAACGAAATTTAGCAACTTGTTATACGTCATTTTCAAAGGCAATCAATTCCTAAGGAACATACTGTGTATATGCCAATTAAAGGGAAAAACGCCGTATAAATAGCTGAGAAAACACCTGCAAACCAATGAATAAAGAGTGATGAAGGTTTCTTAAAAAAGCTGGTTGCAACAAGCATTAATATAATCGGACTCCCATACATAATAATGTTGCTCAAAGCATACTTAATTGGGGGCTGCACTATTCCATAGGGAGAACTTTCGAAGAAATACCCATATGCACCAAGCAGAATTACTACAAACAATACTATAAAACTGACAGGAATTGCTCCCATTCTCATTCGTAACCTAAAAATCAATTCAGTAGCCGCGAAAAGAAGTAAGAAAATAGTGATTAATATCGTGGCCAAGATACTCTCCTTGACGTATAACTACCAAAGCAGCGGCGCGCGTTAGCGCGTCCAGCCCGCAGGGCGATGCTGCCTTTGCTTGTTAGTGGTTTTTCACAAATAGCTCGCATTTATAGCCGCCTTCCTCACTTTCTAGGTTTTCACTTACGTAGAGGGTATATTTCCCTGGCTTAGAAAATATCGTCTCATTACCGCCTTTGTTATCCCACCGATACCCAGTTGTGGTTGGAGCTATTTCAATTTCCTTTGCGCTTTCAGACTGTTGAGAAGACATTAAAGACTTCATGGTTGCTTGCGGTGAGCCAACTACCAAAAATAGCCATAAGTTTTCGTCGTGCCTATATAAGGCAAGCTCCTTACCGTGGTGCCCACTAAGATTAACTCGAAGAACATCGCCACGGCTTAACATGCATGGAGTGCAAGAAACCATTTCATCTGATTCTATCCAGATAGCTTCTGGAGCCTCTGATTCCTCAGCAATTCCATGCGAGCTAATAAAAACAAAGATAAAAAACAGGACTCGACTCATCATTCACCCTAACGTCTTAGTATTTATGCGCTGCGCTGTTTGCAGGGCATAAATCGCTTGTTGGACTTGGCCGCTGCCACATCCGTGTAAATGGGTATGAATGATGCTATAGGAATTTGCTTTTTTGCGGTAGCGGTTTTTTATACAGTTTGATGGGTAATCACTTGATATCGTTTTAGCTTTCTCATTCTTGCAAGCTCACTTTCGACTGATTATTGACCTTGGTTGACAGCATTTGGCCTCACATTCAGGCTGACACTCACACCCTATCCCCTCATCGGCTTGCGCCCATAAGGCTGGCTGCTTTTCGCTGTCGGTCATTTCGCTACGTCTTGAGGGAGGGGTTATCCTGACAGGCATATTGGCTGACTTTGGTTGTTAATCATCACTAATCCCTGCTGTCTTATCAGCCCAATAAACTGTAAATGACCTAACTGGCATTGCGGACATGACCACAAACAGTCCTCCTTAACTAAAGGACTCACCAATACCACCTGCGGCTTACGTAATTGCGGCTGGATAAGCGCGAGCTTTTTACGGCGGCAAGCGTTGGCGAGAAAACCAAAATGTCTCACTCGCATCAGCCCTTTGGGCAATACATGCAATAAGTAACGGCGGATAAACTCATCACAACTTAGCCGCATTTGCTTATGCTGCTGACCGTCACGATAGTCCTTGTAGTAAAAACTGACATGCTCTGCGGTGACGTCGGCAATTCTTGATTCATGCAGCATGCCTTTACGGGTATAACGCCCGAGGTATTCCACCACGGTTTCGGCGCGGCTCAGACACGCTTTGCTGTAAACACCACGGTTTTGCCATTAAGGTGTCAGCCGCAGGGATAGCCAGCTCATGTTGTCGCAGCGCCCGTAATAACTTGGCCCGATATACGGTGGACAAGGCTCTAACCGGAAACAGATAATCCGTTTTCACGCCATGCCAATCTCCCGCTGACGTCAGCACCCCACCCGGGATTAAGCAATGCAAGTGAATATGCTGACTCAAGGTTTGCCCCCACGTGTGCAGCACCATAGTGCAACCCAATTGACCCTGAAGGTGTTTTCGCTTCATACCAAACTGCGCAAGCGTCTGCCACACCGACTCAAACAGGGCGCTGTATAGCGGCTTGGCAGCGTAGTGCGCCAAGATGTTCAACTCGTGGGGTAAGGTAAAGACCAAATGGAAATAGCGGCAAGGCAAGACTTGCGCCTGTTGCGCAGCAATCCATGCTTGTGTCTGCCTTCCCTGGCAACGAGGACAATGCCGGTCACCACAGGAGCAAAATACCTGCTGCTCATACTGGCAAGTATCACAACGCCAATGCTGTATGCCTAAGGTTTGCGTGCGACACTGCTGAATATGCTGGCAGACTAAGGCTTGCTGTTCGGTCAGTTTATGCTGCTGTTGGTAGTGGGCTAAGTGCTGATGAAGGATATCGCTTAAATGGTAGGTGGTTGCCATTGCATCCCCCCAAGACTTGCTAGCAAGTCACACCCTTGATGACCTAATTCCGGTGACCAATGCAAGTAGCGCTCGGTGGATTTAATACTGTGATGACCAAGTTGAGCCTGTAATTGATGAAGTGGCATACCCGCTTGTAATTGATGGGTCGCATAAGCATGCCTTAGGCTGTGTGGACTGCAAGGCTTAGTAATACCCGCTAAGCGGGCCGACTTCGCTAACGCTTTACGAAAGGTCGACTCATGAAGCGGATAAACCACATCATGATAGGTCGAGGCAAACAACCATTCGACGGGATGATACGCTTGCCAATACTGACGCAACAGGGTGAGTAAAGTCGGTGAGAGTATCACCCAGCGGTCGCAGGCCCCCTTGCCTTGACACACTTTGAGCAACTGCCGCTGCCCATCGATATCAGCAACCTTAATATGGGTTAACTCACTGACGCGTAAACCACAACCATAACACAGCGCCAACATGGCGCGTTGTTTCAGGTTTTGACAGTGGTACAGCAGTGCCGCGATATCTTGGCAACTAAGAAGTTGCGGCAGCTTGTGCGGACGTTTAGGTAAACTCAGCTGAACCGTAAAGTCGCGCCCTAGGACATGTTCATAGAAAAAATGAATGCCATTAAGCTGTAACTTTAAGGTGGCTCTGGAATGATGCCGCTCAAGATTTAAGTAACGGAAATAAGCCGTAAGCTGCTCATCCGTAATGTTATCGAGCGGTTGGTTGGCATACTGCTGCAGTTGGGTGATGGCATACAAATAAGCGTTACGCGTACGGGCCGAGTAACCACGTAAACGAATCTCATCATGGAATTGTTGCAGAAGTGATGACATGGTAGACCTCCTAGGTGAGGGATTATCCCTAGGAGTAAGTGTGGAACAGTGGTTCGCTTTGGGCTCCGCGCAGCGGCTTAGTTCAACAGAGACATTTACCGACAGTGTTATCCCCATCAGAAATCTCACTAGTACTAAATGAACTTGATGGCCGCGATAGGCTAATAATAGAACTACTCTATGGTAGTGGACTAAGAGTTTCAGAATGCCTCAGGTTACGTATCCAAGATATTGATATTGAGAGCGCTTCGCTGACCGTTAGAGACGGTAAAGGACATAAAGATAGGCAAACCATCCTCAGCCATAGATGCGCAGAAAAGCTCACTACATATATTGAAAAGGCTATTAAAATTCAACAGAATGATAACCAGCAAGGGATAGGTCCATCTCTGCCAAATGCATTAGAACGTAAGTATCCCAATGCGTTTAGGCAACACGGGTGGATGTTTATTTTCCCTTCCAGCACAACCTGTATCAATCCTTATACAGGAACACTTTGCAGGCACCATTTACATTAAGTGTTATTCGTAAAGCACTCGGGAATTCCGTGCGTAATATTCAAATGAATAAACGCGTCACCTGCCATACGTTTAGGCATAGCTTCGCAACCCATTTACTTCAAGCTAGTCGTGATATAAGAAGTGTTCAAGAGTTACTGGGCCACAATGACGTTAGTACCACACAAATTTATACACATGTACTTGGCCAACATTTTGCTGGGACAACTAGCCCGTTAGACACATTATAAATATCAGAGTCCTTTCGAAACTCAGAAGCATTACTAAAATTTGGTCTACTTACAGCTTGTAGGGTTAATTGTCAGTAGCCCCGATAACGCGCAATGGGGCAATAGCTTTTAGCTAAACGAACAGCTAGAGGGTTCGTGAAGATTGGCATTGTTGCACCCGTGATCGTTGGCGGCTTGGCCGCCATTTACTATCTGCCCAATATGGATATAAAAATATCGCTTTATGATGATAACAACACGCTCAGTTTAATAATCAAAACCTTGCTGTGCCTTGATACCCGATTCGAATGCGTGTTTCAACGGCTGCACTTCGCTGACAGTATCAGCCAGCTCGATAATCGCGCGATGACAAGCACGGCCCGTAATAATCACATGCTGCATGGGTGGACGATTTTTAAGTGCGCTAAGCACACGCTCCACATCTAAATAGTGATAGCTCACCATATAGGTGAGTTCATCGAGCATCACGCAATCGATGCTCTCATCTTGCAGCAGCTTTTCGGCGGCTTCCCAAGCGAGTACAGCGGCGGCGGTATCTTTTTCTTTATCTTGGGTTTCCCAAGTAAAACCTGTGCCCATTACATGAAACTCAACCCCTGCGCCTTCGAGTAAATTGCGCTCACCGCACTCCCAAGTGCCTTTGATAAATTGCACTACCGCGGCTTTTTTACCGTGACCGACGGCGCGGGCAACAGTGCCAAAACCTGAGGTCGATTTGCCTTTACCGTTACCGGTTAACACCAGCAGAATCCCCTTCTCCTCTTGGGCGGCGGCAATTTTAGCATCAACATCTGCTTTCACTTTCTGTTGGCGAGCCTTGTGGCGTTCGGCCTTGATTTGCGCTTGTTCGTTGTCGTTCTGTGCTGTCATGGTCTTCTCTTCACTCTGCTGCTAAAAATGTCTGCTTCTAAAATTGGCTGTAATTTTTGCATGTCTAAATGCTCAGCTAACACATCGGCTAAACGATCGAGTTGCTGCTCACGTATTTGATTGATATCTATTGCCTTAGCATCGTTTAATCCCGCCCAGCGCAAAATCAACTGACACGCATCCGGGCTATCAAACAGCCCATGTAAATAAGTGCCAAGGATTTGCCCGTCATCGCTTTGCAGGCCATCGGCAAAGCTCACAGATGTGGATTCAGGGATTAACTGCAAGGGCGCATTCGTTTGTTCAAGCCTAGGGATAAGATAGCTTGATTCACCGCAGTGGATTTCATAGCCCTTCACTGTAACTCTTTGCCCAAGTAACGTTAGCTCACCGCTCACTCGCCGTAACTGTTTTTCGGCTTTGAGTTCTGTGCTTAGCGGTAAATAACCAAGTCCAGCGGTATCACCCGCACTGTCTTCAATGCCTAAGGGATCGGCAATGCTTTGGCCTAACATTTGATAGCCGCCGCAAATACCGAGCACTTTTCCGCCGTAACGCAGGTGTGTGGCGATATCTTTATCCCAGCCTTGCTGGCGTAAAAAGGCCAAATCCGCGCGCACATTCTTACTGCCGGGCAAGATCAATACATCAGCGGCGGGCAGATGAGTGGAGTGACTCGCGGCTTGGGTTTGTAATGACACATAGTCAAAATCGATATCGGGATGCAGCCGCAGCGGATCAAAATCCGTGTGATTACTGATCCTTGGGTACACTAATACCCGCACTTTTAAGCGGCTGTTAGCGCCTTTGGTCGGCGAGCTTATCAGCGCATCTTCGGCATCGAGATGTAAATCATGCAGATAAGGCAACACACCTAAAACAGGCTTTTTTGTATAAGCTTCAAGCCAATCGAGGCCAGATTGCAACAGGCTAATATCGCCACGGAAACGATTGATCACAAAGCCCTTTACCCGTGCTTGTTCAGATTCTGATAACAAGGCCAAGGTCCCGACCAAATGGGCAAATACGCCGCCCTTGTCGATATCGGCAATGATAATCACAGGACAATCCACAACTTCGGCAAATCCCATGTTGGCAATATCACCTTCACGCAGATTGATCTCCGCCGGACTGCCCGCGCCTTCAACCACTATGGTTTGATATTGGGCCGTCAATCGCTCGAAGGACTCCAGCACAGCGCCAAGCGCCATAGCCTTGTAATCCTTAGATTTAGGCCCAAAAAAGGCCGAGGCTTCGAGTGTCGTCAGGGCTTTGCCATGAACGATAATTTGCGCGCCCGTGTCCGAGCTTGGTTTAAGCAGTATGGGATTAAAATCGGTATGGGGCTCAAGATAACAGGCCACGGCTTGTAAGGCCTGTGCGCGGCCAATCTCGCCGCCATCAATAGTAACAGCGCTATTGAGTGCCATATTTTGCGGCTTAAAGGGCGCAACCTTAATCCCCTGACGAGCGAGCAAACGACAAATGCCTGCGACTAAGGTGCTCTTGCCAGCATCCGATGTTGTGCCCTGCACCATCAAGACTGCCGCGCGCCGAGGTGAATTAATATTGGCGGTATTGTCTATAGTGAAAGAAGACATTGTATTTACAGAAGGCATAGATTAATGACTTACTTAAGTTTGCGGTATTAACATCCAAGCTAAGCCCCAATACTCATGCAAAGCCGTTATAAACGCATCGATTAAAGCTAAAGTGGTTTTAGTGTTAAGGGTAAACCTGCAACCACTAAGGTAACATTGTCCGCTAAGGTCGCCACGGCTTGGTTTAACCAGCCAGCTTCATCCACAAATTGTCGGCTTAACGCACCTAAGGGTACTATGCCGGAGCCAACTTCGTTACTGATTAAAATCACTACACCTTCAAGCTCGGCAAGGGAATCGACAAACGCATTCTTCTCGTTTTGCCAAGATATCAGCGGATCAAGGCTCGTGTTTTTAGTCGCAATGTCCGCGGCGAAATACCCTTCTGTAGGAATCGGTTCATCTAATTCGGGGTAACAAGCGAGTAACTGGTTAGTTAACCAAAGCGTTAAACAATCCACAAGGATCACACGCCCAGGTTTTGCTAAGTGCTTCAATTGCGTTGTCAGCGCGAGGGGTTCTTCAATTAATTGCCATGCAATACCATCATCTGCACGGTCTTGTTGGTGTTTCACTATACGTTCAGTCATTTCGGCATCCCGTGCTTGCGCTGTAGCAACAAAGCACGCATCAAATCCCAGCGCCGTATATTGGCGCACTAAGGATTCGCCGTAACGGCTCTTGCCGCTACGGGCACCTCCTACGACTAAATGGATCACAGAATACTTCCAACAATCAGCAGCACAAGATAACAAACAATCTCGCATATTTGTTGTGCCGCGCCTAAAGTATCGCCCGTGTATCCCCCAATCTGACGCCTAAAAATAACGACAATCAAACGGCGTAACCCGATCATCACCAACAACAATGAGAGGGCTGCTAATCCCTTAAGGAATAACAACACCAATACACCGCTGGCAACCAAGATAAATAGCTCATTAATGCCTTGATGCTGAGATAGTGGTTTAGATTTGCTGGTTTCATCATCGCGCACATATTTTTCGGTAAAAATAATGCTCGCAGCAACCACGCGACTCACTGTATGCGCCACGATAAGCGCCGAGCCTGCAACCACGGGATCATAAAGTGCCAATTCAACCAACAATTGCCATTTCAGCAATAACGCTAATATCAAGGCGATAGCGCCATAACTACCAAGCCGCGAATCCTTCATGATCCGCAGTTTATCTTCTGCCGTCCAACCACCGCCAAAACCGTCGAAGGTATCGGCTAGGCCATCCTCGTGGAATCCACCTGTCAGTAAAACGCCAACTAACATGGCTAACAGCACTGATACCCCTGCAGGAAGCCAATTCTGTGTTAACCAAAAGACAATCGCACTTAATAGCCCAATTAACAGGCCCACTAAGCCAAAATAACGGCTCGCCTTATTGAGTTTATCGCTATCAACCTCAACCCATTTAGGCATTGGGATGCGGGTAAAGTAGCCCATAGCAACTAAAAATAAATCTATTTCTTTGTGCCAGCTTTCGCGTTCTGACATAAAGCATCCTTAGTGAATCCACACTTGCTGCAAGGTTTAAAATTAAAACGGTTGGCTAAAAAGTTATTATTTTAAATAAGTAAAATAAACAGCTTAGCTGATGCATATCATACAACAGCCTCAATCCCCGCATCACTAAAACTCGCCATTTGATTGTAAAAATTTACTGCTGCTTGGATAAGCGGTAGAGCCAAGGCTGCACCAGTGCCTTCGCCTAATCTTAGGCCAAGCGATAGCAAAGGTTTAGCCTGCAAAAATTCTAACATTCGCAGATGGCCTTGCTCTTCTGATTGATGGGCAAAAATCAAATAGTCGCGCACATTAGGCGCTATTGTTACTGCGACTAATGCAGCGGCAGTCGCGATAAAACCATCCACAACCACCAGCATGTTACGCTCGGCGGCGGCTAACATAGCGCCTGTCATCTGCACAATTTCAAAACCACCTAAACACGCCAACACTTCTTTTGGTCCAGTTAACGCACTTTGATGTAGCAATAACGCTAGCTCAATCAGCATCAATTTTCGCGCTAAGGTTTCTTGATTAATGCCAGTACCACGGCCGACACAATCAATCACATCGAGCTGCATTATCGCCGCCATAATCGCAGATGCAGCAGAGGTATTGCCTATGCCCATCTCGCCAAAGGCCACCAGATTACAGCCAGCTTGGTGGTGGCGTTCAATCAAATTACGCGCCATCGCAAAGCCTTTATCAACGGTTTCCAGCGCCATGGCAGGCTCTAAATGAATAGCGCCCGTTCCTGCGCCAAGACGTTGATCAATAATGCCTTTAACCCCTTCGATAGGCGTTAAAATACCGCAATCGATCACTTCGAGCTTAAAGCCAACTTGCCGACAAAAAACATTAATTGCCGCACCGCCATGGGCAAAGTTTTGCACCATTTGGCGCGTCACTTCACTAGGGGCAATGGAAACGCCTTCTGCTGCAATGCCATGGTCACCCGCAAACACCAGCATGGTGGGATTCGCTATATATGGCTGATCAGCACCCTGTATGCGAGCTATTTGTAATGCTAAGGATTCGAGCTGCCCGAGGGCGCCAAGCGGCTTAGTCTTAAGATTTATTTTCTGTTGAATCGACTGTTCTTGTACTTTGCTCACAGGGTTAATTTGAAACGACACGGCTGATTGAGACATTCACACTCCACTTGCTAATCCAAATTTAATCACTACGATGCATTCCATGACTCTTTTCCATAGGTCGTAAGCATTAAATTAACGGGTTACTTTTCGCCGCCGCAGGATAATCAAAAAGAAAAAACTCCCTATGGCGGCAGTAATAATACCCACGGGTAACTCTTGATTGCCCAACAAACAACGTGCTAAGACATCAATCCACACCAAAAATAATCCCCCCACCAACGCGGTTAATAATATTGATTGACGACCAGGAAATAATAACCGCACTGTGTGGGGGATCATTAAACCGACAAAACCAATGCCGCCGCAGGTGGCAACCAATACGGCGGTAATCAAGGAGCAAAGCAGCAACATATTGAGCCGCAGCTTAGGTACATTCACCCCTAAGGTATGGGCGGTTTCATCCCCTGCTTGCAACGCCATGATCTGGCGCTTCATCCCTAAAATAATCACCAGACTCACGCCTATCACTAAACTCGGCAGCACTAGCAACGACCAACTGGCCTTAGCGAAACTGCCTAAACTCCAAAAGAGCACTGATGCCGTGGCCTGTGGACTGGCGAAATACAGCAGCAGACTCGTTAATGCGCCAAACATAAAGGAGGTTGCCACACCTGAAAGCAACATGCGCTCCACTTGGCTATTAAGCCCAAGCCCAGACAAGGCAAGCACAATTAACACAGATAAGCTCGCACCGATAAAAGCACCAAAGGGTAAGCTAAACCAGAGCAGCCCAGCAAAAGCACCCGAGCCGCTAAAAATACCTGAGCTTGCAATTAATGCTGAATGTTCAAATAAACCAGAACCGGTAAAAATCGTCAACATCACCACAGCGCCAAAGGACGCGCCAGAGCTAATGCCAAATAAATAGGGATCGGCGAGCGGATTACGGGTCACGGTTTGCAGCACACTCCCCGCCATTGACAAACCCGCCCCCGCCACAAAAGCCAGTAAAATGCGCGGCAGTCTTAGTTCCATCACAATGCGCTCAGTCATACCATTGGCTTGAACAGGATTCACCACATTATTTGTAAATACTTGAATAACTTCTATAAAGCGGATATTTGCCGCACCAAAGCTCGCCGCAGCAATAGGGGTGACCAAAGTGATGATGCCCAATACGAGCAGCATCAGTTGTTGTCTCGTCAACGGTGTCACAATACGCCCCAAATATGAGATGAAATGTTGTTTATTCCTCGACATCATCCGCCCTCGCCTCGCTCGTTCAGGCCATGAGCTACATGGTGGTAACCATAAAAATAACTGATTAAGGGCTTTTTATGTTGTGGATGGGGCGATACCTGAGCACACACACCGAACACATCACCAATGCGCGCCTCGGTTAACACCTCAGTAGGTGTCCCCATGGCGCTGACTTCACCGTTATGGATCAACAACAAACTGTCGCACAGGGCACTGGCTAGATTAAGATCATGAATAGAAGCAATCACGCTGATCCCAAGACTACGCACTAATTCGAGGATCTGAATTTGATAGCGCACATCGAGGTGGTTAGTTGGCTCATCGAGGATTAAAAGCTGCGGCTGCTGCACTATGGCGCGGGCAATCAAGGCGCGTTGCTTTTCACCACCAGATAAGTGCTCATATTGTTGATACCTCTTATGACTCAAGCCCACTTTATCTAAGGCCTGAGCAATGCGCTCAGCATCCCCACTGGAATTGGTATCGAACATGCCCTTGTGGGGCGTCAAGCCCATGCTGACCAATTGCTCTGTGGTTAAGTCAAAATAATGCGGTGTATCTTGCTGCACGACGGCGACACGGCAAGCAAACGTCTTGGGCGATAGGAGCTCAATATCTTGATCAAAAAGGGTAATTTTGCCCTGAGTCGGGCGCACAAATCGATACAAACAGCGCAGCAAGCTAGACTTGCCCGCACCGTTAGGCCCAATCAAACCCAACATCTCCCCCGTAGGCAACGAAAAGTTAATATTGGATAGAATGGTTTTGCCACCGATACACCAGCTTAACTGGCTGACATCGAGTGCGACACTCTGGCTCGTTGACGGACGAGTGTTACTTTCACTCAAACTATGGCTCATTTGGAGTGCAGAGAGTTTCACCAACGCGGCGCTCCTAGCGAGTCCAAACCTAGATTAAAAAAGGCTATGTACATTGTTATCTGCTCCCTCGAGTCACCCGCTCGAGAACTAAGGCTGCACGCAGCGATAACAGAAATAGGCAGGTCTCCTGACTTGTAGGGAAAGAAGGTTCTAGGTTCTAGGTTCTAGGTTCTAGGTTCTTCTTTTACTACTCACAGTTGCGGGTACAGTTCGGGCTGACTGATAAGCAGTGCCCCGATTCCCTATTATGTTTGGGTTGATATGCGCTTTGTTCACAACGCCATTGAGAATGAAAACAACGGAGCGATTCGAACAAGAGAGTCTATTCCCAACACCTATTTCTGCGACGTTATGGCTAATTACGCATACAATTAGCTCAAACGTCAGGGAAAAGCATTATCCTACATCTATCCCATTAGGCAATGCTGTTTAAATCAGAATATTTTCATGTCAGCTTATTCTCGCCAAACGATCACGCCTACACCATAGCGCCGAGGTCGTGAAATAAGGCCTCAACACCTGCGCCCACTCGGCCAATCTAAACGCCAATAGCAGGCACCCTGTTCATCTTGCAGCACATTCATGCTCACCACGGCCGCCACGGGTAAATCAAGTTGACTATAAAACCCCACCGCCCGTTCAACCCCAAGGGCGCGAGCCATTAAGTGACGGATCACCCCACCGTGGGTCACAACCCACACTTTGGTAGCAGGCATATTGTCACCGCGCTCATTAACGGCATTGTTTTCATTACCCATTTTATGTGAGTCGAGGGTAAATCGTTCAAACTCGGCGGCGAGTATCTGATCAACCGCCCCATTCACCCGCGACTCAAAACTTGCCATAGTTTCACCATTGGGCGGCGGCGTTTGCCAAGGATTTTGCCAATACGCCGCTAAGCGTTCGCCCTCTTGTTGATACAGTTCATCGAGCCGACAACCGTCCCAATCACCAAAATCAATTTCCTGCAAACCCGACAAACACTGCGCCTGCAATGGCCTAGTGACTGATACCAACGCCGCTGTCGAATGCAGCTCGGCGGCGAAAGCGTGGGCAAAATCGGCGCAGCGGCGTGAAGTCGAGCTATAAATCGCGCTACACACGCTGGCCTGCGCCTCAACCGCTGCCGACATTTGTTGCCAACCCTTTTCGCTCAAAGGCACATCCACACGCCCCCGCAAGATGGCGCCGCCTTCACACTCTCCGTGGCGTAACAATAAAAGCTGCACTTGTTTCATATATGCCTTTAAATAAAGCCTAGGACCTAGCGCCTAGGTGCTAGGCACCAATGCCTAGAGCCTAATGCCTTTGACTTTCATCTTGCCCTGACGATCATAAGTCGCGTATTATGGACGTCTATACGTTTAAATGTCCAAAAACATTTTATAAAAACAAGTATCCAAAAACAAATGTCGATAGACCAGAATAAAATGCACTTTGCATAACAAGGGTCGATGCTTGGACTTAACTTAGCTGTATTTAAGGTAATTATTTATGACGATACCCTCAACCAAAGCCGGCCAGATATTAGCAGACATTCGCAAACAGCTTGCAGAGCGCATTCTGATCTTAGACGGTGCCATGGGCACTATGATCCAAGGCTACAAACTGGAGGAAGAGGACTATCGCGGCGAACGCTTTAAGGATTGGCATACCGATGTTAAGGGCAATAACGACCTGTTAGTGCTCACGCAGCCTCACATTATCAAACAAATTCACACCGACTACTTAAACGCCGGTGCCGATATTATTGAGACCAACACCTTTAACGCCACGACTATCGCCATGGCCGACTACGACATGCAGTCGCTGTCAGCCGAAATTAACCGCGAAGGCGCGCGCCTCGCCCGTGAAGCCTGTGATGAAGCCTTTGCTGCCACAGGCATTCCACGCTACGTCGCCGGTGTGTTAGGCCCCACTAACCGTACGTGTTCGATTAGCCCTGATGTGAACGACCCTGGCTATCGCAACGTCAGCTTCGATGAGTTAGTGACCGCTTACAAAGAATCCACTAAGGCACTGATTGAAGGCGGCGCGGATATCATTATGGTCGAGACCATATTCGATACCTTAAACGCCAAGGCCGCGCTGTTTGCGATTGAATCCGTATTCGATGACTTATTTGGTCAGCATTCTAAAGACAGACTGCCGATCATGATCTCGGGCACCATTACCGATGCATCAGGCCGCACACTGACAGGCCAAACGACCGAAGCCTTTTACAATTCCCTTCGCCATATCAAGCCCTTGTCTATCGGTCTTAACTGCGCCCTTGGGCCAAAAGAGCTGCGCCCCTATGTGGAAGAATTGTCACGTATCAGCGAATGCTATGTGTCGGCGCACCCAAACGCGGGTCTGCCGAACGAGTTTGGCGGCTACGATGAAACCCCAGAAGATATGGCGAACGTGATCGAAGATTGGGCGCGCGAAGGCATGCTCAACATTATCGGCGGTTGCTGTGGTAGTACGCCTGAACATATTCGCGTTATTCGTCAAGCAGTTGAAAAATATGACCCTCGCGTCTTACCCGACATTCCAGTTGCCTGCCGTCTTGCGGGTTTGGAACCACTCACTATCGACGCCCAAACCCTGTTTGTGAACGTGGGCGAGCGCACCAACGTCACAGGTTCTGCCAAGTTTTTAAAGCTGATTAAAGAAGGCAAGTTCGAGCAAGCGCTTGATGTCGCCCGTGAACAGGTTGAAAGCGGCGCGCAGATCATCGATATCAATATGGACGAAGGCATGCTCGATGGCGTGGAGATCATGCACAAGTTTTTAAACTTGATTGCCTCTGAGCCGGACATCAGCCGCGTGCCGATTATGATCGACTCATCTAAGTGGGAGGTGATTGAAGCTGGCCTCAAATGTATTCAAGGCAAGGGGATTGTTAACTCGATTTCCCTTAAAGAAGGCGAAGCCAAATTTATCGAGCAAGCTACCTTAGTGAAACGCTACGGCGCGGCGGCCATTATTATGGCATTCGATGAGCAAGGCCAAGCCGATACTAAGGCGCGCAAGATTGAGATCTGTACCCGCGCCTACCGCGTGCTGGTCGATAAGGTCGGCTTTCCGCCAGAAGACATTATCTTTGACCCGAATATCTTTGCGATTGCCACGGGTATTGATGAACACGATAACTATGCTGTCGATTTTATTGATGCCATTAAAGCAATTAAAGCCACCCTGCCCCATGCGATGATTTCAGGCGGCGTGTCTAACGTGTCGTTCTCCTTCCGTGGTAACAACCCAGTGCGCGAGGCGATCCACGCGGTATTCCTGTACCACGCGATTAAAGTCGGCATGGATATGGGGATTGTGAACGCGGGTCAGTTAGCCATTTACGATGATATCGACCCCGAGCTTAAAGTGCGCGTCGAAAACGTGGTGCTTAACTTGCCCTGCCCAGTTGAAGGCTCGAGCAATACAGAGCAGTTACTTGAAATCGCAGAGAAATTCCGCGGTGATGGCGCGCAGGTGGGTAAGAAAGAAGATTTAGAATGGCGCTCTTGGCCAGTTAATCAGCGTTTAGCCCATGCGCTCGTTAAAGGCATCACCGAATTTATTGATGAAGATACCGAAGCCGCTCGCCAAGAAGCGAAACGTCCACTCGATGTGATTGAAGGCCCACTGATGGACGGCATGAACGTGGTCGGCGACTTATTTGGCTCGGGCAAGATGTTCCTGCCACAAGTCGTTAAGTCTGCGCGGGTGATGAAAAAGGCCGTGGCTTACCTCAATCCCTTTATTGAAAAGGAAAAAGTCGCAGGCCAATCGAACGGCAAGATATTGATGGTGACCGTAAAAGGTGACGTGCACGATATCGGCAAGAATATCGTCGGCGTGGTGCTCGCCTGTAACGGTTTTGAGGTATTCGATTTAGGTGTGATGGTGTCGGTGGAACGTATTCTCGACGCCGTTAAAGAGCACAATATCGATATCATCGGCATGTCGGGCCTTATCACCCCAAGCCTTGATGAGATGGTGCATAACGTGAAAACCTTCCACCGCGAAGGCTTAACTATTCCAGCAATTATCGGCGGCGCGACTTGCTCAAAAATCCATACAGCGGTGAAAATTGCGCCCCATTATCCCCATGGCGCTATCTATATTGCCGATGCGTCCCGCGCTGTGCCAATGGTCAGCAAACTGGTGAATAACGAGACACGCCAAGCCACCATTGATGAAACCTACGCCGAATACGACGATATGCGCACCAAGCGTTTATCCCAAGCCAAGCGTAAAGAGATTGTTTCACTGGAGGCCGCCCGTGAAAACCGCTGCCAACACGATTGGGCCAGTTACACCCCATTCAAACCCAATATGCTCGGTCGCCAAGTGTTTGATGATTATCCATTAGAAGATTTAGTTGAGCGTATCGACTGGACACCGTTTTTCCGCTCGTGGGAGCTGCACGGCCATTACCCTGAAATCCTCAGCGATAAAGTGGTCGGCGTTGAAGCGCAAAAGCTGTTCGCCGATGGTCAGGCCATGCTTAAAAAAATCATCGAAGAAAAGTGGCTCACGGCGAAAGCGGTTATCGGCTTATTCCCAGCCAATACCGTGAATTACGACGATATTGAGCTGTATACCGATGAGTCGCGTACCACAGTTGAAATGACCACCCATCACCTGAGGATGCAGCTTGAGCGGGTCGGTAACGATAACTTCTGCCTTGCCGACTTTGTAGCGCCAAAAGATAGCGGCGTCGCCGACTATATGGGTGGTTTTGCGGTCACTGCGGGCCATGGGATTGATGAACATGTGGCACGTTTCGAAGCCAACCACGACGACTATAACGCCATTATGCTCAAGTGTTTAGCCGACCGTTTGGCCGAAGCCTTTGCCGAACGGATGCACGAACGGGTACGTAAAGAGTTTTGGGGTTATGCGGCCGACGAGCAGTTAAGCAACGAAGCCTTAATCCGCGAGAAATACAAAGGTATACGCCCCGCACCGGGTTACCCAGCTTGCCCAGACCACACCGAAAAAGGTTTGTTATGGGACTTGCTCAAGCCCGATGAGACTATCGACTTGAATATCACCGAAAGCTACGCCATGTTCCCCACAGCGGCAGTATCGGGCTGGTATTTCGCCCACCCGAAATCCCGCTATTTTGGCGTGAGTAACATAGGCCGCGATCAAGTGGAAGATTATGCCAAGCGCAAAGGGATGAGCATTGCGGAAACAGAGAAGTGGCTGGCGCCAGTACTTGATTATGATCCCGAGTGATTGGGATCTGCAATCACCCGCAGGGCTTAAACTTTCAAACTTCGTTTGAATTAAGCGTAAAAGTCGTGGGGCTTCACCCCACACCCGACCAAGGAGGACTGCTCGTCCTATCCTCCTTGGATGCTCCCTTGCCGAACAACGTCCTTGTTTAACTGCCAGTTCGCCATCCATGGCTCTCGTTCGTAACACTGCTACGCAGCACTCACCCTAGCGAAGTTACATGCATTAGTTACCTGTCTCATACTCCAATAAAAATCGCCTAACGGCTCAGATGGCACATCCATGTGCCCCCGAGCCTGCGCCATCATCCATGATGTCGCCACGGCATTTCTATCTGCGTATTTCGACAACTTCGCAGGGGATAGGTGAACTTCTGTGAGATTAGGGTAAAATTTAAGCATTAAATAGTGCTATGTATACCCTCTATTTTACCAATTATCCATTGGCAATATCAGAAATCATTTTTTCTATTTCTTTATCGTCAGGAAAATTATCAAATGAAGTGGTACCATCACTATTAATCCACTGAACACTTTTTAAATAACTTTCATACACAACCTTACTTTTAGTATCACGATATGGATAAACATGTATATTAGTCACATGATTCATATCACCTCTAGAAAGTGATATCTGTGCAGTTTTCTCAATTTTCCTTTCAATCGTATCGTTTACACCTAATCGAATAAAGTTAGCATACACTGAATCATCCCTGTAATTTACAACAAACTCACCGGAAATTTTCTTTTCTTTATAATAACCAATTCTAGTGATTGATATAGATTCAAAAGAACTATTTATCTGTGCCTTCAACTGTTCAGATTCAAATGGAGGAATAATCATAGCTTCACTCCCAAGGTTGCCATTACGCTCCGTATAAAACTCGGGGTAATTTACAAACAAAGTCAACAATTGATTTTTCGGATCATAATCAAAAACAAACCCTATTAAAAAACGTTGATATGCAACTGCTTGCCTCCCATTATAATCTCTAATTGTTTCATATGACATACTTACACCATCAACAGAAACATCCCAATCAAGTTTAGAGTACAATCGAATATTACTATTTTTGTTTAATGTCTCTATCACACTACCAAAAGTGTCCTGGTTTTTTCTTAACGGTACATTTTTATTTAAAAAATCGCTTGAAAGCTTCCTTTTCATCTCTAATATTATTTTTGACTTTACGTCATCAACATTTAACCCTGCTATTTTAAAGTGAAATTTATTTTGTTTATTTCCTGAGAGTGGAACTAACGTTTCAGAATGCACATTATCACTAAAAGTGAAAACTCTACCAGAATCAGTTGACTCACAACCAGACAACAGTAAAAAAGCTATAAATAAAAAGCAACCAAATTTCATCACTAACAACTCCAACAATGAATAAAAATACTTAAATTATAAACCTCAAAATTTAAAGGTTAAAAACCGAAAACATAAAAGCTACTAGGCTAAACCTCACTCATTTAAGGAAAGTAATAACTCGATTAAAAAGGCCGTTCACCTCCTGTATAAAATGTTCAGAAATATGTTTACATATCGACACAATCTAACACCCAACACCCTAATTTTATTCATACAATTTCCTAAAGATAAAAATTGTGGAATCCCATTCAACACAATGATAAAAAGAGTTAACGAGGGGTATTAAAATGTGACTGAAGTTGATTAATTCGCTCTAGGATCAAATCCACTTTATTGTCGGTGTTTAAGTCATCACAGTTTTCAGCAACAACCCGTTCTATGCCAGTTTTATCAGTAAAATAGAGTTTTTCGCAGTCGCATCTCAGTTTGGCGATAAGCGGCTTTTCCGCTTTCGCTTGGCGAACCTCGGCAACCCAACAGGAATCAGCACAACCGCAGGAATGATAAATCAGCTCCTCGTCTGGAACATGCCAATCCAACTGATATTCGCCAGCTACCCCATTGCCCACACATGTCACAAGAGCAAGGAATACGAATAATAAATATCGGATCATTTTTAATCATCCAAGACTTATCTGAGTTCAGCAAAGACTAAGCATTAAATCGCCTTGTTTAATGTTTAACCCAAGAAGAATCATAACGTTACGATCAAGCCATTAACAATGGATGTTCATTTTATTCTGCGGATTTAACAATGGGTGTTCCATTAAACCCGTAACCACCGCGGCTCAATGGGACTGGAAACGCTACGCGTTGACAGTCACTCTTGAGGCGTTCGTTAGCCGCGTTTCCCAATTATGCGCTTTGCTCTTTCCAATACATGATCAAAAGTCATAATCGATAGGTTATGGTAACTACTATTAAGCACACGAAACGCCTGTTGTTGTTCTTTATTCCAGTCATTTGAGCGCCCGTAAATTAACGTACATCTTGGCTTGATAGTTTTAACGTAGCCTACCCTTTCCATAAACTTAACACTGTTAGCTTCAAGCTCAACTTCATGAATGTAACTCTGGGATTGAGTGATCGCTTTAATTAAATCGGAGCTCGGATAGTAGTTATTGTGATCAAGACCTGTAGACCAAAACTTAAGGCTACCTTCTGGTCGCTTTATTTCTACTATATCTAAGAAACCATCATAGCTTTCCATCAGAAAGTCTGAAATGTTACGGGTATCTATTGCTCGTTCATCTAGGACTTTGACAAAATCGCTACCAAGAACCCAACTATTTTTCTCAAACCAGTTTTGCCATACATTTTCAGTAAAGTCAGACTCTAAAAGATATTGAAACTCATCAAGCGCCCGAACTTTTCTAGCATGCTCTAAACCTAGCTCTAGATCTTCAGGAATAACCTCATTTACCAAAAGGAACTCAAGCATTCTCCGTTTATCCGGTAAATTCAATAACTGCTTAATTTGCTCAGCATTCGAAAGATCATACGGGTTTTCAAGTGGTAAGAAAGCTCTAGTACCTTGTTTAAAAGGTTCATAATTATTAGAGATAAACTCAAGCAAATTGTGAAACTCTTCACTATCTAGCGTTAATTCACTTTTAGGGCTATCGAGCTCAAGAGTTTCACTCTCAGTCCAATTCTTCGGTTTATTGTACCGACCAAGTTTCAAAAATACTTCATCTTCTGAAGTGTTATGCGGAATCTTCCAAAATATAGCTCTAGTCAGAACACGAGGTTTATCACGAATTATCCTAACTAATCTGTCTTTAATTTGTGCCATGACACCTCTCAATTAACTCATAGCGGCTAACGCCCGCGTAATGGACTGGTTTGAAGCGCTAGCGGAAAACCAGTCCCGATTGACGCGTTTGTTATGTTTTTACTTCGCCACATAAGCATCAAGCATTTCATAAAAGTTTTCCGAATACTCGTAAAACTCTGAATCTAGATCTCCGAGCTTATCCATCTTTGAGACTTCATCTATTTTTAAATGGTTTTGTCTTTCAAGGCGAGATTCCGGTAACTTACCATTGAAAGCCACATCTATAGCCTGTTGGAGCAATGAGGCAGTTTTAGTGGCACCTATATTATTGAGTGATTTCAGAGCAAACGCAGCATGATCCCCAGAAGAGTTCCAGAAATATTGATGGAACCCACCATTGTTTACCTCTGCTTCCAACCACCAAATCGTATATATTGCCTGTTCTTTTTCAGACAGGTTGGAAAAGCCAACAGCCTCGTACTTTTCAGAAACTGCATCATAAGATGCTGGGTATTCTTGTGCCATTACCAATCCCGATATTGCAGTAAGAATAATTAGAAGTTTTCGCATGTTCCCTCTGAAAACATAACGTTTGGTTAAGGGGCGGGCTTTAGCCCGTCCCAGAGAGCGAAGCGAACGATTTGAACCACTTGTTAGGCGTTTTTACTGAAGTTGAGAGAGGATAAATTCAGCTTCATTTTTCATTCCGATTCTAGCTAGATGTTTGGCGAAAATATGCCACGGTGGGATGTTGCTCATATAGTTACTAGGGCCTGTATACATACCACCGCCTGGGCCGGTATAAAGACCACCACCGGGCCCTGTGTATAAGCCTCCACCTGGGCCAGTATATGCGCCGCCGCCCGGGCCAGTATAAAGACCACCGCCTGGCCCCGTATATAAGCCTCCACCAGGCCCTGTATACATTCCGCCCCCAGGGCCAGAGTACATCCCGCCGCCAGGCCCAGTGTATGCACCACCACCAGGACCGGTATAAAGACCACCACCAGGACCCGTGTATAAGCCGCCACCAGGGCCAGTGTACAAGTTACGTGGCCACATATTGAACTCCATTCTCTAAGTTAATTTTCGCCTAACAGTGTATTACTCGGACTGCTAACGAAACCCAAGCCGTAAATGGCTTAACCTTCGAACAATCAGAATAAATAATTTAAATATTGCAGTAACTTAGCATCGCTTATGATGAGTTTTCAACATTTTTCATGCAGAAAAATCGAGACCTTACATACCGAGAAGCGTTTTAGAAAAGAGCCGACAAGCACATTTTTATGCCTTAACAATCGACCAATAACACCTAAGCCGAAGGAGTACACCATTCCCTCGGAGTTGCCGCAGGGCGAATAGGCAAATTGCGTGAGTCTCGCCATGGATGGCGAGCTAGCTTTCGCAGGTGCAGGGACGCATCCTTCGGAAGCGATAGCAAATTTGTCAATGAGCACAAGGGGCTTTCAACTCCGTTAGGGGCGTCTTGGCTGATGTGAAAACAATAGGCAAGGAGGATAGGACGAGCAGTCCTCCTTGGTCGACTCTTGTTTAACAATCAAGGGAGAAGCCCCACGACCTTGATTTATGGTAAAAATTTCGACTACTTTATTTCTGAAGTACCAATTCTCCTGAATCATACGCCCTATCAAATTCTGCTTTTGTATCGGCTTTGTGGTTTAGGCAGTTGACCATATGTTCATCTGACTTATAGTTTTTACAATCTTCGGGGACGATATAGTATTTGCGCCATGCTTCGGTTTTGCGTATTCGAGCGGCCTCGTTTTGCTTGGCTAGTCTGGATTTTTCTGCCGCGTTTTGTTGTAACTCTTGCTGAACCTGATACTCAGCAAGCTGGCGAGCAAGTTCCGTTTGCTTTTGTTGCATAGCAAACTCATTAATCCCTTGCGTCAGGCGGTATTCGATATAACTCAAATAACCAATTCGCACTAACAAAGTGACCAAGCCCGCTAACAAGATCCCCAACGTAATTTGTAAAACTGATTTCATCCCTAACTTCCAAAGTCCATTACTATTTTGAATTACTCATTTTTCATAGGAAAACATAAATACTACGGGATACACCAGAACTGGCATTGTTGCACCAGTGACCTTCTAAAACATGGATGTTTTAGTAGAGCCTACAGGGATGTATTCACGGCGTGTCACTGGTGTAACAGTGCAAAAGCCTGCGGCAGGCAATTAGCTGCACTGATAATTGGCAGAGATAACATTGCCAATTCGCAGCGCCAAGCAAACCAGCACTATCAAAACGCTTCAGCTTTGTCGTTCGACAAAGCTCTCCCCATGGCTACCGCACTTGGCCAACACCCATTAGCCAAGGGATTGCACTGCTCTTTTATAGATTCTAGATTCTAGAATCTATAATCTAGGCTCTAGCACCTAGTGTTAGAAACTCATCGCATATTGTTCAGGAGGCGTTTCTTGCGAAATAAAGATACATCTTCCTGATGCAAGTGAACTTAACCACGGTCACGATTAAGTTTCATCCTTGTTAAAACTTAAGATAGCGTTCTGATTAGGCCATGTCTACCACTTTCACATTACAAATTAGATAGTTAAGTGATAACTAATTTTCATCATCCCTTTACAGACCAATATCAAAGCGTATTCAGGATAAGTAGTGCAAAAACACAGAAGTAAACGCAGAAATGGCTGGTACCAACCGTTAACGATTTACACCTAAACAAAGAGATCTCAATAAGGGCTGCGCTTGACTAGCTCATCCCAGTATCATCAGCCTATTACAGAGACAAGTTGCTATTTGGTATATTGCGATTATATTGCCCCATCTGTAACACGCTGATCTATTTTGTCTATTTTTACGTACCTACGTACAGTTAAAGACCGCAATACACACTATACTAAGCAGCATGCCACCAAAAAGTGATTTTAGTACTTCGCTTTGGAAATCAATATGATCATATTTAATAAGCGCTTGAAGGAAGAGAATGAGCAGTTGAAAGAAGAATTACTTTCAATGCAACAGGTAAGGGAAAGCCTTGATAGCGAGATGTTAGCATTAACACTTGATTCAAATGGAAAAATTACCGTAATCAACGCAAACTTTACCCATGACATGTTATTCCAAAATACCTCACCCGTCGGGCGAGAATTAATCGATCTTGTGCCTCAACGAGCCAGAAGTACTAATCACTTTAAGTTAATGTGTGATGCATTAAAACGCTGTGTACATTGGGCTGGCGCCCTACAAATTACCAAAGGCGATGGCGAAGAAGCCTGGTTACGGGCAATTATACAGCCGGTGAAAAACAGTAAAGGTCAAGTTAAACATATATCTGTATATGCAAATGACCTCACCCGTACCATCAAAAACTCACAGGAACACCAAGATTTAACCCAAGCCTTACAACGCTCTACGGCTGTCATCGAATTTAATTTGGAGGGTATAGTTCTCGCGGCAAATGATAATTTTTTACAGGCCATGGGCTATAGCCAAAATCAAATTATTGGAAAACATCACAGAATGTTCTGTGAGCCTGAAGAATATAATTCTCTAGAATATAAACAGTTTTGGGAACAGCTTCGTCAAGGTAAATACGTTGCGAGCCGCTTTAAACGTCTTGATAGTTATGGTCGAGAGGTTTGGCTAGAGGCATCCTATAATCCGATTTTTGATAGTTACAAAAAACTGTATAAAGTCGTTAAATTTGCAACGGTAATCACTGAGCAAGTCAATCGAGAGCAAGCCATATCCGAAGCGGCCGATATCGCCTATGGCACCTCAAAACAAACGGATGATATGGCACAAATGGGCAGTAAAGTGCTACAAGAGACTGTCGAAGCCATGCACAAACTGACAGCGCAAATGGACACCGCAGCCCAAGGAATTGCAGCCCTAGATAAACAATCGCAAATGATTGGTGAACTGGTAAAAAGTATTAGCGGCATTGCGGATCAAACAAATCTACTCGCCCTTAATGCCGCGATTGAAGCTGCACGAGCAGGTGAACAAGGACGAGGATTTGCCGTGGTTGCCGATGAAGTACGGCAGCTCGCCTCCCGTACCAGTAAGGCAACGGAGGAAATCGTCGAGGTGGTTTCGCAAAATAAAAAGTTAACCGAAAATGCAGTTAACATGATTGAAGAAGGTAAAAAACAAGCACAACACGGCTTAGCACTTTCGACGCAATCCGGTGAAGTAATGTCAGAAATCCAAGACGGTGCTCAAAAGGTGGTAAATGCTGTAGGCCAATTTACGAATCAATTAACCAATTGATAGTAGAAAATACAGTTTAAAAAGCTGATATCCGAATATAAAAAGCCCCGCAGTGTTTAACACTGCGGGGCTTTTTTCATCGAGTGCCGCGACTCATAGCGACACGTCACTCGACGGGTTAAGTTAGCTATTCAGATCTTGGAAGAACTTTTTCACGCCATCGAAAAAGCCCTCAGCCTTTGGGCTGTGCTTCTTTGACTCACCCGTTAAGGTGGCTTCAAATTCGCGTAACAGTTCTTTTTGACGATCATTTAGGTTAACTGGCGTTTCCATCACCACTTTGCAGAGCAAATCGCCTACGGCATGGCTACGCACCGATTTAACCCCTTTACCGCGTAAACGGAACATACGGCCCGTTTGTGTTTCGGCGGGGATCTTAAGGCTCACTTTACCATCCAGTGTAGGTACTTCAATTTCACCGCCAAGGGCGGCTTTACTGAAGGATATCGGCACTTCGCAGTAGAGGTTGTTACCATCACGGACGAAAATCGCATGTTCACGCACACTCACCTGAACATATAAATCCCCCGGAGGCGCGCCAAATTCACCCGCTTCGCCTTCACCTGCTAAACGAATACGGTCGCCCGTATCGACGCCGGCAGGGATCTTAACCGATAAGGTTTTGCTCTTTTCAACACGGCCATCGCCATGACACTTAGTGCAAGGATCTTTGATGATCTTGCCGCGGCCATGACAGGTTGGGCAAGGTTGCTGCACCGTGAAAAAGCCTTGGCGCATTTGGACTTGGCCTTGACCATGGCATGTCGTACAGGTACTTGCCGATGTGCCTTTTTTCGCCCCGCTGCCATCACACAGATCGCAGGTTGCCAGTGTTGGAATACGCAGTTCTTTCGTCAGGCCTTTAACCGCTTCTTCCAGTGATAACTCTAGGTTGTAACGTAAATCTGAGCCGCGGGCCGCTTGGCGTTGACCGCCACGACGTCCACCGCCGAAAATATCGCCAAAGACATCACCGAAGATATCACCGAAATCGCCCTGCCCACCACCGTAACCACCGCCACGATTGGGATCCACACCCGCATGACCAAATTGATCATACGCCGCTTTTTTATCGGTATCGGTCAGGATTTCATAGGCTTCTTTCGCTTCTTTGAAGCTAGCCTCTGCGGCTTTATCGCCTGGGTTACGATCGGGGTGAAACTTCATGGCCAGACGTTTATAGGCCTTTTTAATTTCACGTTCGCTGGCGTCACGACCAACGCCTAATACTTCGTAATAATCTCGCTTTGACATAATCTCATGCTTCTGGGCTTAAGTTGAACGAACGGGCGTTAGGGTTTCCCCGTAACGCCCGCCTAGAATTAACTATTTAAAATCAAACATTTGAAATCAGTTATTTGAAATCAAACCTTGATTCAAACAATTACTTCTTGTCGTCTTTCACTTCTTCAAATTCAGCATCGACAACATCATCGGCAGCAGCGTTAGCCTGTTTGCCCGCATTGGTCTCTGCACCACCTTGGGCTTGAGACTTAGCTTGAGCAATTTCCATCAGCTTAGCAGACGCTTCGATTAATTCTTGGCTTGCCTTTTCAATGGCTTCTTTGTCATTGCCTTTAGTGGCAGTGTCAACAGCGGCCATTGCAGCTTGGATTTTCTCTTTATCTTCGCTTGGCAATGCATCGCCCGCTTCTTCTACTTGTTTCTTAGTCGCGTGGACTAAGCCGTCAGCTTGGTTGCGTGCTTGCACTAGCTCTTCGAACTTCTTGTCTTCATCTGCGTGCGCTTCAGCATCACGTACCATTTGCGCCACTTCTTCTTCACTTAAACCAGAAGAGGCTTTGATGGTGATGTTTTGTTTCTTGCCGGTTTTCTTGTCTGTCGCAGACACATGCAGAATACCGTCGGCGTCAATGTCGAACATCACTTCAATTTGTGGCTGGCCACGTGGTGCTGGCTCAATACCGTCTAAGTTGAACTGACCTAATGACTTGTTCGCGCTCGCTTGCTTACGCTCACCTTGCAGTACGTGAATGGTCACTGCACTTTGGTTGTCATCGGCGGTTGAGAACACTTGCTGTGCCTTAGTCGGAATAGTCGTATTTTTCTCAATCAACTTAGTCATCACGCTGCCCATGGTTTCGATACCCAGAGACAGTGGCGTCACGTCTAACAGTAATACGTCTTTCACGTCGCCTGACAATACACCCGCTTGAATCGCAGCACCTACAGCTACCGCTTCGTCAGGGTTAACGTCTTTACGAGGTTCTTTGCCGAAGAAGTTTGTCACCGCTTCTTGAACCTTAGGCATACGGGTTTGACCACCCACCAGAATCACTTCGTTAACGTCTGATACGGATAAATCTGCATCCGCCAGAGCAACTTTTAATGGCTCTAATGTGCGGAGAATCAAGTCTTCAACCAGTGATTCCAACTTAGCACGAGTGATTTTAATCACTAAATGCTTAGGACCTGTTGCGTCTGCCGTGATGTATGGCAGGTTCACTTCAGTGTGGTTGGTGCTTGAAAGTTCAATTTTTGCTTTTTCAGCCGCTTCTTTCAGACGTTGCATTGCTAATGGATCTTTACGCAGATCTAAGCCTTGCTCTTTCTTGAATTCGTCAGCTAAGTAGTTGATCAAACGGTTGTCAAAGTCTTCACCACCTAAGTGGGTATCACCGTTAGTTGCCAATACTTCAAATGTTTGGTCGCCATCGTTACTGTCGATTTCGATGATGGAGATATCGAATGTACCACCACCTAAATCGTATACCGCAACAATGTTGTCGCCTTGTTTCTTATCAATACCGTAAGCTAATGCCGCTGCTGTGGGTTCGTTGATAATACGTTTAACATCAAGACCTGCGATACGACCCGCATCTTTAGTCGCTTGACGTTGTGAATCGTTAAAGTAAGCAGGTACGGTAATAACCGCTTCTGTCACTTCTTCACCTAAAAAGTCTTCTGCGGTTTTCTTCATCTTTTTCAAGATTTCAGCAGAAACTTGTGGTGGTGCCATTTTGTTGCCACGCGATTCAACCCAAGCATCACCGTTGTCGGCTTGGATGATTTTGAATGGCATAATGTTCACATCACGTTGAACTTCGTCATCTTTAAAACGACGACCAATCAAACGCTTAATCGCGAAGAATGTGTTAGTCGGGTTAGTCACTGCTTGACGTTTTGCAGGCGAACCGACAATGGTTTCATCGTCTGTATAAGCGATGATTGACGGTGTTGTGCGATCGCCTTCAGCATTTTCTAACACACGCGCTTTGCCACCATCGAGGACAGCTACACAAGAGTTTGTTGTGCCTAAGTCGATACCAATAATTTTACCCATGAGGTCCTCCGAAAAATTTCATTCAATCTAAATTTGTTTAGTTGGTTTTGATATGGGGCCGGACGCATTGTTTATCAAGTCCATTGTTGGCCGCCTTCTCTGCCTTAACACCTATATTGGGACAGGGAATTTAATTACAAGGGCCGATAAAAAAATTTTCTTACTTTATCTTTTCCATATACTGAGATGGATAAAATATTTCACCCACAAAAATACGCTTGCTTATCCACCATAGCTGTTATTCAATCTGCCCACATTTGGCAGATGTTTATCTAAATAAGGTAGCAGAGTGAAGTCTTCGAATTTAGCGTATGTGTACGGCATGGCCGCGGTCTTCCTCTGGTCCACAGTGGCCACGGCTTTTAAAATAGCCTTAAGCTATTACAGTCCGCTGCAACTGGTGTTTGTTGCCGTACTCACTTCGATTATTGCCCTTACCAGTATCTTGGCTTGGCAAAAAAAGCTCTCTTTACTTAAGCAACAATTTTTACGCAGACCCATGTTTTATCTGGTAACAGGGCTAATCAATCCCTTCCTCTACTATGTTGTGCTATTTAAGGCGTATTCTTTACTGCCCGCGCAGCAAGCTTTATCACTTAACTACACTTGGGCGGTATTACTGCCGTTACTTGCCGCGCCTTTGCTAAAGCAACATTTGCGTAAAAGCGACATTGCGGCAGCGCTGATTGCCTACACTGGTGTGTTTATTATTGCCACCGGCGGCGATATCAGCGGCTTTAGCTTTGATAGCCCGCTGGGGATCGGCCTTGCGCTGACCAGCACGCTACTCTGGTGCCTATATTGGATCGTCAACACTAAAGATCAAGGTGATCCCGTGGTGAGTTTATTACTCAGTTTTCTCATCGGCTTACCTTTTATTGCCATGACCTTAGTGTTAACAGATGCGCTACCCAGTTTTAGTCTTAAGGCGATATTTGCTGGTATGTATGTGGGATTGTTCGAGATGGGCATTACCTTCGTGCTCTGGTTAATGGCGCTGAAAACTGCCACTCGCACCGCGAACATCAGCACTATGGTGTTTTTATCCCCGGTGATGTCGATTGGATTTATTGCCTGGATTTTACAAGAAACCATTGCAATGACGACCTATCTTGGCCTTGCTTTTATTTTGTCAGGGATGATGTTACAGCAACTTTTACCCCGTTATACCGAGCGTAAATGTAGTGGAAAACCTGAAGAGGTCACGCCAAAGATAATGGAGTAATTTACCGCCATTATCTAAATCGATTATTGGCGCATGATGACGCCACTTTTTATATCACTCCGATATAAAAATGCGTTGGCTAACATTTTTATCTTACGTTAAAGGCTAATATCCCAGTTTTGTGAAGGAGTATAGAATGACACCTGCTGTTCGACTGGTGAAAAAAGCCAAAATTGCCTTTGAAATTTTAGAATATAGCCACGATCCACACTGCGCCGCCTATGGCGAAGAAGCCGCCAACACTCTTGGGCTTAATCCTGCACAGGTATTTAAGACCTTACTGGTCGCCATCGACAAAGCCCATGCGCCAATCGCCGTCGCGCTCGTACCCGTCGATCATCAACTGAATCTTAAAGCCGTTGCAAAATGTTTAGGGCAGAAGAAATTGCAAATGGCTGATGCTGAACTCGCGCAAAAATCATCGGGTTATCTTGTGGGTGGTATCAGCCCGTTAGCACAAAAGAAGCGCCTGCCAACCTTGATTGACCAAAGTGCACAATCCTTTGATCACATTTATGTCAGTGCAGGACGTAGAGGGCTTGAGATTAGTTTATCCGCCAACGAGTTGGCTCAACTCTGTAATGGTTCATTTGCCGATATAAAAACACTTTAATGTAAGCCTAATGGGTTGAATATCACAAAATTAACAATAATTTAACCCAACACATTAAAGTGTTTGAAAAAGCCGTGATATCCGTCTATAAATTGTACTGAGCGACAGTTGGACTAAGGACAGTCAGATGGAAAAATCAACACAATGGAATCCAGAAAAAGGCATAGGCCCCGTTGGCTGGGTTGCCATGCTGCTTTGTATCGCGCTTTTTATCTATGAGCATTTTTGGGGAAATGGTTTTACGACTATGGTAGTTATGCTCTACTGCAGTTTTTTGCTCCCCTCGGTATTACTTACCCGCAGAGTGCAAGAAAGGTACTTTATTTATACCTTGGAATATATCAGTGCCTTTCGTAAGTTCACCATAATGATGACGGTAATCTTTCTCTGTGTGTGGCTACTCGCCACTTATACCCCTCTTATTCGCTAAACCTATCCACAAAAGATTTAATCGCGCATATTCACAATAAAAAGCCATTGATGTTATCCATCAATGGCTTTTGTTTACCGTCTTTTAAATACGGCTGGTGTAATCACCCCAAGCTAACCATTTATAGGTGGTTAATGCCTCAAGCCCCATTGGGCCGCGGGCGTGCAACTTTTGCGTGCTTACCGCAACTTCGGCACCTAAACCAAACTGGCCACCATCAGTAAAACGCGTACTGGCATTGACATACACAGCGGCAGAATTCACTTCGTTCATAAAGTGCGCCGCAGCGTGAATATCATCGGTCAGAATCGCTTCCGAATGCCCGCTCGAATACTGGCGAATATGGTCAACGGCAGTATCGATATCGCCCACCACTTTGATACCTAAGGTTAACGACAACCATTCGATGCCAAAATCCTCGGCCTTAGCCAGAGTCACATCGAAACCTAAACCATCGAGCAAAGCAAAACTTGTCTCACAGACTGAAAAACGCACACCTAAACGATGCAAATACTCGGCAACTTGCGGTACAAAAGTGCTCGCCACGCGCTCATCCACCAGCAAGGTATCGAGCGCATTACACACGGTCGGACGCTGCACTTTGGCGTTAGCAATAACATCTAGGGCACGTTGTAAGTCAGCATTTTTATCGACATATAAATGGCAAATGCCAATGCCGCCTAAGATCACCGGAATGGTCGCTTGCTCAGCACATAGGCGCTGCAGAGCTTGACCGCCGCGCGGCACTATCATGTCAACATATTGATCGAGCTTAAGCAAACCTGTCACTAAGGCTCTATCAGGCGAATCAATAAATTGCACCACATCTATGGGCAAACCTTGGGCGACAATCGCGCTGCGGATCACATCACTAATAAGTTTATTCGATTCAAGGGTTTCTTTACCGCCACGGAGGATCACCGCATTACCAGTTTTAAGGGCAAGCACCGCGATATCCACGGTCACATTAGGGCGTGCTTCATAAATCACCCCAATCACCCCAAGCGGTACACGGCGGCGAGTCAGCCTTAACCCGTTATCCAATAACTTACTGCCAAACTCTTCACCGACGGGATCGGCAAGGCGAATGACATCGCTGATGTCACCGATAATGCCCGCAAGGCGCGCATCATCGAGCAATAATCTGTCGATCATCGCCTCCGTTAATCCATCGGCCTTAGCAGCGGCAACATCCTTAGCATTGGCGGCTAAAATGGCCGGAGAGTTTTCCGTCAGCGCATCGGCAATAGCCTCGAGCAAATCGGCCTTTTGACTCGCCGTTAAGTTGGCTAAGGCATAACTTGCCTGTTTGGCATTAGCGCCAAGTTGCTGTAAATACTGCGCTTGATTCATTTCACTCAAAACAGACCTCGCTTATAGGACCACCATGTCGTTTCGGTGCACTATTGCGTCACCATAATCGTAACCGAGTACTGACTCGATCTCGTCGGAATGTTTACCCGCAATCAAATTCAAGGCTTGACCACAATACCTCGTTATCCCCTTAGCAATTACTTTACCTTGTTGGTCAACTAATTTCAGTGTTGCGCCGCGCTCAAATTCGCCCTTAACCCCAATAATGCCTTTAGATAATAAGCTACGGCCCTTATCGGTAACGGCTTTTACCGCGCCAGCATCGAGCACTAAAGAACCTTGAGTCGCAGGGCCCGCCAATATCCACTGTTTACGGCTTTCGAGCGGGTTTTCAATGGCACTAAAGTGAGTACCAACGGACTCTTTACCAACCACTTTTTTAATCACATCGGGGTGATGACCTGAGGCAATCACCACCTCAATCCCGGCACGGCGAGCAATATCAGCGGCTTCCAGTTTAGTCGACATACCGCCCGTACCTAAACCCGATACAGAACCACCCGCTAACATCCGCAGACTGTCATCAATCTTCACCACCTGCGAAATCAATTTAGCATTCGGATTAGTGCGCGGATCGGCATCGAACAACCCCTTTTGATCCGTCAATAAAATCAATAAATCAGCATCACACAGCAGCGCCGCGCGGGCCGATAAATTATCATTATCACCGACTTTAATCTCGTTGGTAGCCACGGCATCATTTTCATTAATGATGGGGATAATATTGTTTGCCAACAATGCATTGAGTGTATCTCTAGCATTGAGATAACGTTCTCTATCCTGCAAGTCGGCGCGGGTTAGCAAGAGTTGGCCCACATGCAGCCCATAAATACTAAAGAGTTGTGCCCAAGCGAGGATCAACTGACTTTGCCCGACAGCGGCTAACAACTGCTTATTGGCCATAGTGTCGGGCAGTGTCGGGTATTGGAGATGTTCACGCCCAGCGGCAATCGCCCCTGAGGTGCATAAAACGACTTCGACCCCTGACTTCATCAGTGCAGCCATTTGACGAGCCAGCTCAACCATATGGGCTTTATCTAGCTGTTTACTGCCAGAGGTCAGCACACTCGTTCCCAATTTCACTACCACGCGGCGATACGCAATCTCACTTAAGTTCATTATTCATTTGTAAAAAATAACCGAACAATCCTTATACCTAATCCGCTAGATAATTGGTAGCGAGGAGTGATTAACTCGAGATAAATTTTCGATTTTGCTCATAATCACGCAGTAAAAAGGGCCATCGATTAGATGACCCTCAAAAAATATTGCCTATTTGTAGACAATCTAACCCACTAGGCTAGTAGCTCACTATTAAACAGCATCAAGCATAGACAAACTTAGCCACAAATAATGCCGCTAACACGATGATACCCACATTGAGATCGCTAAAGCGACCCGTGAGTATTTTAATCGCCGCATAGGAGATAATCCCCAGCGCAATCCCCGATGCAATAGAGAAGGTCAGCGGCATTAAGATACACACAACCACCACAGGCGCGGCTTCGGTTAAATCTTCCCACTCAACATGCACAAGGCCAGACATCATTAAAATAGCCACATAAAACAGGGTACCCGCTGTTGCATAGGCCGGGATCATCCCCGCCAATGGCGATAGGAACAATGCAGCAATAAACAATAACCCTACCACCACAGCGGTTAATCCTGTACGCCCTCCCGCACTCACTCCCGCGGTACTTTCGATATAGCTTGTCGTGGTGGAAGTACCACAAGCAGCCCCTGCAATGGTAGCTAAACTGTCTGCGGTCAAAGCACGATTTAAACGTGGTAAACGACCTTTCTCATCGAGAAAACCACCGCGTTGGGCAACCGCCACTAAGGTGCCTGATGTATCAAATAAATCCACAAACAAGAAGGCAAACACGACTGATAGCATCGTGACTTCAAAAACTTGGGATAAATCCATCTTCATAAAGGTTGGGGCAATTGAAGGCGGCATAGACACTATGCCGTTGTAATGCACATCACCAAAGATCAATCCAAGTCCGGTGATAATTAAGATACTTAAAATTACCGCCGACTTCATTCCCCTTTGCACCATGGCAATAATCAGGAAAAAGCCCAATACCGCCATTACGGCCGGAAAAGCAGTAATATCACCCATAGTGACTAAGGTCGCAGGATTAGCAACAACAATGCCCGCACTTTTAAGACCAATCAGCGCAAGAAATAAACCAATACCAGCGGCAATACCTAGGCGTAACGACACGGGAATGCTGTTAACAATCCATTCACGAATACGCACTAAGGACAAGATTAAAAAGCAAATTCCCGATAGGAACACGGCACCTAAGGCTGTCTCCCAGCTATAACCCATTTCACCCACAACCGTGTAAGTGAAAAAGGCGTTAAGCCCCATTCCCGGTGCTAATGCAATCGGATAATTAGCCATTAATCCCATGACTAAACAACCAATTGCTGCTGCAAGGCAGGTGGCAACAAATACTGCCCCGTGGTCCATGCCTGCATCGGCTAACATCATTGGATTGACAAAAATGATGTAGGCCATCGTCATAAATGTGGTTAAACCTGCAATAGCTTCCTGCTTGAGGCTCGTTTGATTTTGTTTTAGTTTGAACAGCTTTTCTAACATGGAACTGGGTTCCTTTTATTTTAAGTAGGTAGGGTATTTAAATGTAAGGAATATGTAGCGCGATTACATTTGCGGCAGATTATAAGGAGTTTAGGCTGGTCAGGCCACAAGATTGGCGAGGAATAGTTAACTCCATCAATAGCGGAGAAATAATACATAAGTATGAAGTAATGGCTCACAACGCCTGATTATCGATAGTGGCGACGCCAATAATCTCGGCGATCTCCGCTAAATGGGTATCGACCCATGCACTGCTGATCGGTCCCCAAGTGAGGATGCGATAATAACCCGCGTTGTTGCGACTCCCTTCCTGTATAAATTCAACGCGGATACCAATATCCTCAAAGGCAGCAATAGCATCCTGCAATGTACGGCGCGGCATTCCAGTTAACTTGTTGAGAGATAATAAATTATGACGCTCGTCATCCATTAAATGTGCGAGATATAACTTACGTAGAAAGGCTTTATTTTGCTTTGAAACCGCTGGCGATACGGATGCTGACACTGGCATAGGATGACCTGTCGAGATGTAAAAGTAATTATCATCAAAACTACTTTATATTCAGTTAATAACGCAATAGCCAGTCCTAAATAGTTGGCATTAAATATAGCCAGATCACACAGTGCAATACTGCGGATTAATTTGAATAAAACAACTTGTATTTTCCCCCTGATAGCTGTTATTTCTAGTCTCAGACGTTGATACCCAAACAACCTAAAAATACGAATACTTTGAGTTTGAGGTTGAGGTTGTTTGAGTATAGATAAACTACACTTACTCATGTGAGTCATCGATTGGCTTAGCGAGTCTCAATCCCAGCTGCGAGAGTCCGTGGAGGCATAGGTGATAATGACACTTGATAAAGACAAACCTCATCACTCAGGCATTCGATATAACCACTATAAATTGATGGGGTTAATGGCGCTTTGCAGTTACCAAACCGGCAATACAGCCGAACTGAGTATTGGTGTTAGCCTCTCTATTCCTCCTTATGTTATTCAAGAAACTAACAGTGGACTCGAACTCGAATTACTCTACCAAGCACTCGCGGTTAAGGGACATAATGCCATCATCCACTACCTTCCTTTGGCGCGTACATTTCATGAGCTAAAAGAAGGCAAACTCGATGGTATTATCAATATAAAAGAAGGCATGTTAGATAATGTCTTTTATTCTGATGTGGTCATTAGCTATCAAAACTGTGCCATTAGCCTCGAATCAAATCGATTTAATATCAATAGCATAAGTGATTTAAGTGACAAACAAGTCGTCGCTTTTCAGCGTGCATCAAGCATGTTAGGAGAAGAGTTTGGCCAAATGGCTAAAGCCAATACTGGCTATAAAGAACAAGCTCGACAACTACAACAGGTTTATATGTTGATGAAGCATAGAGCCGATGTGGTGGTGATGGATAAAAATATTTTTAAATACTATTTAAAGCAGGCTTATCTGGATGGGCGATTGAACAGCAAGGAATTACAACAACAAGCCATTTGCCACAAAGTATTCCCCCCGACTGAATATCGTTTTGCGTTTCTGAGCGCACAAATTCGGGATGATTTTAATGCGGGTCTTAAGCACATTACCCAAGACGGTAGCTTGCAAGCATTACAGGAAAAATACCGCCGCCTCATGTCCCTAGAACATGAAGCGGAGGCATCAACCAAAATAATAGAACGTAACCCCATCGGAAATGATGCGCTCTAACCGCCGCCAATAGAAAAATTACTTAACGACAAGCACAGGACATACCGCGCCATTTGCCACAGCTTCAGCGACATTAGTATGTAAAAAGTGTGATAACCCACTCCGTCCATGACTGGCAATCACCACCATGCCAATATCTTTACCGTTCGCTTCCTCTAAAATTTGATCGACAGGATCACCACGGCGGATCAAAGTACTAATTGGAAGATCCGTTTTTAGTTTATCTAGCAATGCTTGCATTTTATTGGCCGCCGCATCTTCCATACTCTTAGCCAGCTCTTCAGGTGTGATGGATAAAATCATAAAGTTTTCATCACCAATAGGCTGCTCAACCACGTGTAGAATTTTTAGACCAACATTATACAAATTAGCCATTTCAATAGCATAACTTAGTGCATGGGCCGCAGTTTCCGAGAAATCTGTGGGCCAGAGTATTTGACCTTTACGCATAATCTGTACTCCTTCTATGGCGCAACTGAATTACTAAGTGAAGGTAAAACTTAGGTAATAGAACTAATCTCGTAACCAAGCTACCGCATCACCATTATCGACAAAAAACCTTACCTCAGCAGGTGTAAACCAGTTTGCCAACTTAGCCAACACTTCCTGCAATGTTGTCTTACCGACAATGGCAATTTTCTCGAAATGGCGAATATGCTTCACCCCAAGTTTAATATCGTCCCAAGCGGCTTGTAGTTCCAAGCCATCCAACTCAGTGACATCAACCAAGGCGAAGATATCGGGATCTTTTACGCCTGCCAGTGCCGATTCCAACACGGGCACCATCCTTTCGTAGTCTTGGTGAGTTAAGGTACCAATAGCTTTAAAGGCAACGAAAAAATCATCATCACCATAACGCTCAATACCGATCGAAATTCCGTGCTTTAACAAAGTCATACATACTCCTTATGTGAGAACCTTTGATTCAGTGTAGAAGCTAACGCTATAACAAGCCGTGATCTTGCTCAAAAATACACCAGATATCTTGCGCTACCTCAACAAGCAAGCTAGGATAAACCGACTAATCAGTCGGTACTTATTTAAGATTCAATTGTAAGAGTTGAATCTTAAATAAGTACCCAATAAGACTTGCTTACCACTTCGCAAGGAGCAACCACTATGAATATGGCTACTGACCACCTTAATACCTCACCGCTGACTCAGTTGCTCCAACGTCAACGCAGCAGTTACTTCACCAATCCGAACCCCGATTACGCTACGCGAGTGGAGCAATTAACTCGACTTAAAGCGGCCATACTGCAATTTCAAACACCCTTGGTCGATGCCTTAAGCCAAGATTATGGCCATAGATCGATTGATGACAGCCTAATATCTGACATTATGCCAGTCATTAACAACATCAATTACTGTTTGAAAAACTTAAAAAAATGGCTCAAACCTAGTGTTCGTCATGCAGGGATCTTACTCGCTCCTGCCAACGTCACTGTGCATTATCAACCTTTGGGGGTTATCGGCATTATCGTGCCATGGAATTTCCCCGTGATGCTGTCGCTTGGCCCACTTGCCGCCATCATTGCCGCGGGTAATCATGCCATGCTCAAAATGTCTGAATTTACCCCAGCGACCAATCAAGTGATCAAACAGTTATTGGCACAGGTTTTCGATGAATCCTATGTCGCGGTCATCGAAGGTGAAGCGGATATTGCCGCCCAATTTTCTGCCCTGCCCTTCGATCACTTGCTCTTTACTGGCTCCACTACAGTGGGTCGCCATGTGATGCGCGCCGCTGCCAATAACCTTACCCCTGTAACACTCGAGCTAGGCGGTAAATCGCCTGTGATTATCGCCCCTGATATGCCGCTCGAGACAGCGGTAGAACGAATGATTTACGGTAAGTGCCTAAATGCAGGGCAAATCTGTGTCGCCCCAGATTATGTACTCTGCCCTAAAGCCAAAGTGGATGGCTTCATCACGGCCTACCAAGCCAAGTTTCAATCCATGTACGGTACGATTAACCACAACAAAGACTATGGCAGCATCATTAACACACGCCAGTTTGACCGCTTGATGACAGTGCTCGAAGACGCCAAAGCAAAAGGCGCCCGTGTTATTTCTGCGACTGACGAAGCCATAGATAGCCAAAACCGCAAAATTGCGACTCAGTTGATAACGAACACCACTGAAGACATGCTATTGATGCAAGAGGAAATATTTGGTCCATTGCTGCCGATTATTGGTTATGACTCGCTAGATGAAGCGATTCAATACATCAACCATAGAGCCAGACCCCTAGCACTTTATGTAATGAGTTTTGATAAGCCTACGCAGCAAAAAATCCTTCAGCAGACCCATTCTGGCGGTGTTTGTATCAATGAAACCGTGTTCCATGTCGCGGCAGATGACGCGCCCTTTGGCGGTATAGGCCCGTCGGGCATGGGGCATTACCATGGTAAAGAAGGCTTTTTGACCTTCAGCCATGCTAAAACCGTACTCAGCCGTGGTCGATTTAACACGGGTAAGTTTGTGCACCCACCCTATGGCACTTTTATCCAACGCATCTTAATGAAGCTATTTTTGCGCTAGTCATTGGGGGATAAATCTTGAATAAGCCAGCCACCACGCAACCAATAAAAATGATGACAGATAAACGCCAAGCCATTCTCGATACCGCCTTAGTACTCTTTGTCAGCCAAGGATTTCATGGCACGTCCACCGCCTCGATTGCAAAACATGCAGGCGTCGCTACGGGCACCTTGTTCCATCACTTCCCTTCCAAGGAAGCCTTGATGGAATCTTTGTTTCTTACCATAAAACAAGAGTTTGCCGATGCTTTACTGTTAAACAGCCCTAAAAGTAATGATCTTAAACACAATGCATTGCAGCTTTGGCAAAGTGCGATTGATTGGTCGCTAGAAAATCCTGTCAAGCAACTGTTTTTTCAGCAATATTCTATGTCACCTATGATAGCGGCTCAGGTGCGCGATCAAGCGATGAACGGTATCTTAGGTTTTATTAGCGAACTGATTAAACAGGGACAAATGATGGGATTAATCGCCCACTATCCCATTGAACTGATGGTAGAAAACTGTCATGGACAATATCTGGCGGCCACACGCTTCTTTATCGATAACCCACATTTAGGGACAAATAAAACATACCAAGATGCCAGTTTTGAATTGTTTTGGAAGGCCATGCAAGCGGACTAACATAGCCCAATATCAGGCTATTGACTCTCAATTGCTGCCTTAGGTAAACGCTGGGGTCTACAGCTAAACTCCAGCGCTTATCCTAATTTCGGCGCACGTACTTAACTCTGACTCAACTCCTGCGCTTTTTCGGCTGGCTGGGTGACTTGAGTTGGGCTCCAGTAACCTTGTTTGATGCCCTTATCAATCATCTCAGCGACCGCCAATTCAATGGCCTGCAACACACAAAATTGCACTGGTTCATTGGTAGTAAAACCGACTTCAGCCTCGGCAAGGCGATTTAAACTCGTGTAACGGAATAACCCCGCACGCATTTCTTGGGATAAAACACGCTTACTGGTTGAGACTGACATCATCACTTTACCCGTGTGCACATCGACCGCACGCAGATAAATCGTCACCAGATCTTCACGGTACATTTCAGAGGCACCAATGCCGTAATACTCAACGCCCGCACCTCCCGTACTGGTGTTAGTCTCATAGCTGATGATCCCACCTTCAAGCAACAATCTGGCAGTAGACAATACAGGTACGTCATCGCCCTTAGTTCCCGTTTGTTTATTGCTGATCTTACGCTCGGTAAGCAAATTTTGCAGCCCTTCACGCTCCACAGGTGTAAACCATTTAGAGTCGAGCAAAGTCTGCATCAACATCGACGTTGCGCCCTGAGTAACCGCGGTCGAAAACGAACTCACGTTAGCCTGTGGTTTATATTGTCCCGTTTGATCGCGAAAGGAATATACAGCGACAGGAATGGGGAACTTAGGCCCAGGCTGAGCTTGTAATCCACGCATCACTTCACTTAAAGGGTTAACCTCGGCAGACGTGATATTCAAATCAGGTTTAGGGATCAAACTGCAGGCCGACAGGCTTAATAACCATAAACTCACTAACACTAAACGAGCCATTAGCTAAGACCTCCAAACGTCGGCATTTCTATCACTGTAATTTCACCAGTTTGAGTGTTAGTGATAGTTAACATCACGCCATTACCCGTAGAAGCCACCTCAATACGAAAATCCCCAGTATCATAAACGCCATCTTTGATCTCACCATCGGCCACACCGCGGGTGATGGAGTTAATAATGTTACGCTCTAGGGATTCTTTAAAGCGGGTGACAAAGTCCTTCTCGGTCGAGCTAGATTTATGGTCATTCTGGGCTTGGGCTTTATTTAATAGAAAAGTCCCATTTTGTGGATTACCGCCAAAACTGGGATTAATGGGTGTGTAAATCAATTCAGTGGCTTGACCACTGCTCGCCACATATAACGTGACAAGGGCAAGTAACGTCCTGTATGTCATTATTTTTATCCTAAAAATCGTCCGATGTTCCTGAAAAATCACCTGTTATGGCATTGGCTCTGATTTGCGCTAAATAATCAATCGTGAGCAAAATCGCCTGCTCTGCACTCTCTTTAACTGGATTTGCACGACGGCCAAAATGGGTGGTGTAAATCCGAGTCCCGTTTACCTCTAGGGTTAAAACAGTGCCAGCCTGTGGAAACACTGTCTCATACAGAGTGACGTTAACGCCTTGGGTAAAGGGCAGTTCACGCCAATAGCTTGAGTAGTAAAAACCAAAGTCTTTACCAAACCGAGTCAAGGTTCTATCTATTACTAAGCCACTAATTTCAATGTCGTTATCGGCAAAAGTGATAGGGGAAGTTAACAGCAGGAATGGACATAAAACACAAGCAAGCAGACGCTGTTTTAACGGTTTCACATATTCCTCCTTTAAGCTGTTAATCGAACCTTAAACATTGCACTCACCACGGTTAAAACAAGATGAGTTGTAGCGCAAATTTTCGGTAAAACAGGTTAACAGGGTTAAAGATCTCCCGTCATTAAGCTGGGGGACAAATTAGCCCAAAGAGCTAAGGTAAAAATGCAAAAATAGCCCATTTGGGTAATGTGCCAAGCGGCCACGGAGGATAGGAGTTGTGTTTAAACAAGCGAAGAAAATAGGCAATAAAAATGTGCCTTAAACGTGTATGGCGGTGTTATTTAAAACACTGGCATTATTGTGGCAACCATAGTCGAACCAACAGGCCACCGTCACTGCGATTATGCATGCTAATACAGCCATCGTGGGCTTCGATAATTTCACGACACAAAGGTAAACCTAAGCCTGTGCCCGATTGTTTTGTTGAGTAAAATGGTAATAGCGCCTGCTCTAATACTTCGCCAGACATACCTGCGCCGCGATCCTCAATCGCAATACTGAAACCCGCGCCATCCACTAAGGTTTGATATCGAATCGATAAGGTGACGTCCTCGGGGTTTGAACCAGATTCATGGGCATTTTTCAGTAAATTAAGGAGCACTTGCTCCATCTGTCCTTGGTCAAAATAGCCATCGACCTCAGGCAAATCATCCTTAAGTTTAAAGGGATAATGCTGGGTTAACTGGGCGGTAAATTGCGCCCAACTCACCTGACACCGCTGTGGAAGCGGCAACTTAGCGAAGCGAGCATAGTTGAAGATAAACTGACTTAAATGATTAGTGCGATTCTCAATCGTATCGAAAATTAAGGTTAACCTAGGATCATCTATATCTTGAGTGAGTAGACGGCCCGAATTGACCATAGAAGCAATGGGCGCGACGGAGTTATTGAGTTCATGGCTTATAATGCGGATGACTTTTTTCCACACTGCCACCTCTTGGCGATTGAGTTCTCGAGTCATCTGTTTGAGCAAGATTAAGTTATGCTGTTGGTTATTCAATAAAAACTGACCACGGCTGATATACCAAGTTTCCATCTCATCTTCGCCCATGGCAAAGAGGCCGTTCTTTTCATGTTTAAGTGCTAAGGCCAATGCCTCGGGCAAATCCACCAGTAATTCATCTAAGCTCAAGCCTTCCATTCTGCCCTTTTTATGAAATAGGTGACGCGCGGCATCATTGGCGTAAATGAGCCGTTGATGGTCATCGAGCAATAACATCACATTGGGGGAACTCTGAATCACCTTATCCAGCAATAACTCACGTTGATAAATGTATTGCCTTTCTTGGCGCAATTTAGCCGCGCTATGATTAAATAACTGCGCTAAGGTTTTGAGTTGCCCTTCACCATGTTCAGGAATACTCACACTAAAATCATTATCACTAAAATTGAGCAAGCCGACTTCAAGGGAATCTAAACTGCGGCCAAGATGTCGAGTCAACCAAGCAATGCCTAAACCACAGACACAGCAGGCGAACAATAACACCATCAACCCCTCACCTAAGGTCAAACTAGCGGCAGGTTCACTGGCGACTATCTCGGCGGGCGCAACAGAGGATACGGGGGCTTTAGGCGGTAAAATGGATAGTGGCTCGACACGTAAAGGCTCAACAATATGAGGCATAGAATTAAATGCCCCTTCTTTAAGCTGTTCTAAGGTAAAAAGTTTTATCTGTAACTGTGCTTGTTTAAGTTGTTCAAGCTTTTGCAGTTCAGCCTTAATCTGCTCTGCCCTTTGGTGCGCTTGCATTGCTGCGGCCTGCTGCAATGGCTCACTATTGTTAAGGGCGAGTTCGATAGACGCGAGGTTTTTTTCAAGCTCAGCAAAGTCAAACGTGACATTATTATCAGGGGTTTTAATCGCGTGAGGCGTGGTAACAACTGATGCCTCGGATAAAATATATTTCACCAAGGCAAAGCTCAATAATACGCCAAAGGCACAGCACGCTATTGAATAAATGATAATTTTAGTTCGAATTAACACTCATATTCCTTAATCGATAGCCTTCATCTATAACCTAGCGCCTGCGCTTAGCCTATGACTTATCTAAACCAAATTTATCCATTCGCCGATACAGCGCCTGACGACTGAGTCCAAGGGATTTTGCAACTCTCGCAATCACTCCTTTATGCAAGCTCAGTGCAGCTTCGATTTCTTCTCGGCTCACATCAACCGATTCATTGGAAAATGCAGTATTAGCGGGGATAGAAGCGGATGCATAAACGGGCTTAGAGTACTGTTCACCCATTTCAGGCTGAGGATCAAATTGCCGCTGCTCAGAAACAGCCAAAACACTGGAAGAAGATTTTATGGCTCTCGCAACAGGTGCCAAACCAAAGTCAGTTTCCGTCAACACATGACCTTGTGCTAGTAATACGGCTCGCTTACAGGCGTTTTCAAGCTCTCGGACATTTCCCGGCCAGCGGTGGTGCAATAACGCCTGAAGCGCAGGTTTACTCAAGCTAAAATCGCTACCGATAAAATGCTGTACTAAAGGTAAAATATCATCGGTGCGTTGATTCAGCGGTGGCAATGCCAGTTCAATCACATTTAAGCGGTAAAACAAATCCTCACGGAATCGCCCTTCGGCGATATCTTGGGCCAGATCCGCATTGGTCGCACTGATCACCCGCACTTTTACTTTCTGTGTTTTATGGCTTCCTAAGCGTTCAAATTCGCCCGTTTGTAGCACCCGCAATAATTTCACTTGGCCAGATAACGGCAAATTACCGATTTCATCTAGAAACAGCGTGCCGCCGTCTGCCGCCTCAAAACGACCGATACGCGCTTTGGTGGCGCCGGTAAAAGCGCCCGCTTCGGCACCAAACAGCTCGGCTTCTAACAACTCCATCGGCAACGCACCGACATTGACCTTGATAAAAGGTTTGTTTTTTAAGGGTGAATTGGCATGGAGAATATCGGCGAGTTTGTCTTTTCCCGCACCATTGGGGCCTGTGATCAACACAGATACATCGGAGCGCGCCAATTGCAAGGCTAAGTCAATACAACGCTGCATAGCACCGCTGCCAAAGACGATACCGCAGAGATTAGCATCGGCGATCGCCACTTGCCGTTGATGATTCACCCGCTCCAAGCGGTGGTTAGCACGGGAGAGTTTATAGAGCGCAATCAGATTAGTGATACTATTGAGTACTTTAGCATCATCCCAAGGTTTACCCATATAATCGGCGGCGCCCGCTTTAACTAATTCAACCGCCGTTTCGAGTTGCGTCCACGCTGTCATTAAAATAATGGGGAGATCCGCTTGCTGTTCACGTAGGGCATAAAAAAGCTGTCGTCCCTCCTCGCCTGAAGTGGTATCTCGGGTAAAGTTCATATCTTGAATGACAAGATCGACCTCCTGAGTCGTCAGCACTCCAAGGGCTTCTTCTGGAGTATGGCAAGATAAGACTCGATAACCATTCAACTCAAGCATTAAACCCAGTGCTTGGCAGATGGCGTGATTGTCATCGACGATAAGAATGGTATCCATAATTCTCAGTTCAGCCCCAAGTAAAACCCATTAACGGTAAAGTAACAAAAAGTGCAATAACATCCTATTGTTATCGCACCTTTCCTAGCTTGAATCTCCTCCAATATGCCGCTATACAGTGCGAGTTGCCGTTGCTGGCGAAATATTTGCCGCCTTACGCGCCGGTAGATAAACCGCCAGCGTAGTGACCATAAATAAGCCTGCCACAGTAAATATTGGATAACTTAACGTCAACATAGGTAGGCTATAGATTTTCATTAACTGTTGCCCTAACTGTATCGCTAACAAACCACCCAACACGCCTCCTGCTAAGCAAATCAAATAATTCTCAACAAGGAAGTAATTGATAATATCCCGCTTCTTCGCGCCCAGTGCTCGGCGTGTGCCTATTTGCTTAGTGCGACGCTGGATATTAAACATCACCATACCCGTTAACCCGAGAGAAGTGATAAGTAGCAATAACACCACCATCATAGTCAAGACTGTGATCATCAATTGATGGTCGCGGTATGAGCCCTCTTTTAAGGCCTCAATGGACTTGAATCCATCGAGTACTCGATTAGGATTCTCCGCCAGCAGTGCTTTTTTTATCGCGTCTTTAAGCTCGGCGTGATGCTCAGGTTTTGCCCGCACCATATAAGAACTGCTGCCATAATCCACATTTTGAATAATGCTGTTTTCAAGGCTATTACTGTCAATCCATGCGCCTTGTAATTTCTCAACGACGCCAATCACTGTGATCTGCGCATCTTTACCTTCGTATAACACTTTACCCAGTGCCGATTCATCTGGCCAAATCGCTTTTGCTAACGTGCTGGTCATTATCGCTAATCGACTGGGGCTATCGAGATTATCCTTAAGTTCATGGGGATAAAAATTACGTCCCTCAATCAGTTTAATCCCTAAGGTATTAATGGTGTGATCTGTCCCTAAATACATCGCAAATTGCGGTGTTGATTTAACACTATCAGGATCTGGCCCGAGCTTTAAGCTACTTGACCAACCACCGCCACTCAAGGGCAGCATGTTAGTTGAGGTCGCATCAATCACATTGGGTAAACCCCGTAAAATTTGTTGATCGATTTTGTTTTGCGCGGTTTTATCAATCAATGGATCGAAGTTGAACAAGCTAAAGGTCAAAACTTCTGACTCTTTAATTCCCGAATCACGCTGCATCAGGGCTAAACGCTCTTGAATAATAAAGCTCGCGTTCGCCACAATCGCCACTGACAAAATAATTTGAATAAGCAGTAAGATTGGACCGCTTTTACTGCGCAATAAACTGCTGAGAATAGGTTTAATATGCAACATAATAAGTCCCCTACTGGCTTTTAAGATAAACGCTAGGCTTAGTGCGACACACCACCCACGCAGGATACAAACCAGCCAATAACGCTGTGCCCACCGCAATACTTGGGGTGATAATCCACATACTTGCCGATAACTGGGTTAACCCCTTCGCGACCTCAAACTGGGCCGATAACCCATAAAGCGAAGCATAGGCCCAAGCCAGTCCCAGCAAACCACCGAATAAACCAATCATGCCCACTTCAACCATATATTGAGCGAAGATTTGACCTCGGCTAGCGCCAATGGCGCGGCGTACACCCACTTCGGGCGCGCGCTTGAGAAACTTGGTCAGCATCAAACCTAATATATTGACTAAACAAACACTTAAAAACAGAACACTTAAACCGACCAAGATTTTATTGTCTTCTGGCACCACATGATTGTATTCAAGCCAAGTTGCCACATCGGATACTTTGACTGAATCAGCGGCAGATTTATTATCCGTAAAACGGCCTAGGGCTTTTTGCTCCGCCACATAATTGCTGAGCCAAGAACGGTAACTGGCTACAGCGTCTTTATTGGGCAACTCAACCCAATAGAGCAACCACACTTTTTCAGAGTGAAGGCGATCGCTGTAGCTATTCATCGGCTCAAACTTCCAACCCGAAGTGTTACCCCATATATCAAACTCTTCGATAGGCGTCAGCGAAAACGGCACAAAAATTTGTTCCGTGTCGTTAAAGGCGCCGTTAGTGGGATCATAATATTTAGGCTTAGGATCCCAGGCTTTAATAACCCCAACCACTTGATAAGGTTTACGATTAAGATAAACCACTTTGCCAACACTGTTTTGCCCCGCAAACAACTTTTGATTGAGTTTATCGTTAATCACTACTTGATAGGCAGGTTCAGTGTCCACCGATTTATCCCACGCATTACCGTATAAAAATGGCACGTCAAACAGCTTAAAAAAGTCACTGTCCGTCACCCGAATGCTTTCTAAAATAGGCGCAAAATTAACATCATCCGTTTGCACTGCCATCCCAGTGCGAAACATCGCAGCTTGGCGTTTAGGTAAGGTATTGTTGCGCAGATTCATCGCGTCTTGGTAAGTCACTAATGAGTTTAACTCATCCCAAGAATCGGGACCTTGGCTCCAAAGCTGTACCGCATTTAACTCGTCAGAACGTTCACCCGCAGGGTTAAACGACATCATCTTATACACGTTTAAGGTAGTGATAGTGATACCGATACCAATGGAAATCGCCAACACCATCAACAGCGATAACACTGGGGTTTTCTTAATGCTGCGCCACGCTAAATCAACATAATAAAAAAACATAACGCGTATCCTTAGTCTGCGTTAGCGACAAGTTTGTCTAGTGGATCTGTCGTCGCAATTTGTGCGCTGCCACGGGGCTGATACATCGTAAAATCACACACTTGGCCATCGACAATTTGAATATTGCGTTGGGCGCGACGAGCGAGTTCAGGATCGTGCGTCACCATAATGATGGTCGTGCCCGCTTGGTTAATATTTTCAAGTAATTCCATCACTTGACGGGCCATTAGGCTGTCGAGGTTTCCTGTGGGTTCATCGGCGAGCAGGAAGCGTGGCTTACCCGCCAATGCCCGAGCAATCGCCACCCTTTGTTGTTGTCCGCCCGACAACTGCGTAGGTAAATGCTTGAGGCGTGAAGCTAGGCCCACTTGCTCTAATGCCTCTTGTACGCGGCGTTGACGCTCCTTGGCATTAAAGCCACGGTAGCGCAGCGGCACTTCAATATTCTCAGCTAAGTTAAGATCGGGAATTAAATTAAAACCTTGGAAAATAAAGCCAATTTTCTCATTACGGACAGTCGCGCTCTTGTTATCGCTCAAGTTAGACACGTTAATCCCATCGAGAAAATAATCACCATGGGTAAAACCTTCAAGTAAACCTGCGATATTTAAAAAGGTGGTTTTACCTGAGCCTGAAGGACCCGTTACCGCGACAAATTCGCCTTCGTTCACCTCGAGGTTAAAATCGCGCAGGGCGTGGGTTTCAACGAGATCCGTTTTAAAAACCTTGCTCACATTCTTCATTGATAACATATTAGTTTCCTTTAATAATCAGTGTTCTCTGCGCGTAAACAACTCGATAAAACGCGATGTATATTTATTTTTCAATTAAGCTATGGCATCACAGAGTCAGCCGAAAAAGGGCTGAACAACACAATCTAAAAACCATACAAAGGCTTGGATCATCAAATCCGTAGATGCAACCGACACCTCACCCACCTGATGTACATCCTCCAAGGGATCAATCCATTCCAACAGATTAAGCCCAAGAAAAAACCAACTATTGGCCTCACCGATACTTAGCTCAACGGCAATCACTAACAATGCTAATGCCAAAACTCCAAACACTTTAGATGACATCAACACGCTAATATTTAAGGGGTTATGTCGCATATCTGGCTCCTATTTAATGCATGACGCTGCACTTTTTATTGCTCACCTAAAGGACTCAACTGATTAGGGATGCCTTGTTTCGCATGATTCAGTTCATTCTTACCTGCTCAGCACGATTAAAGGGATCGAGGCTTGAGATCACCCACTCATCTCCCGCTTTACCGCCATCCAGAACTTCCACTTGGCTCAGGCTCGTACTACCCAGTTTTATCGCACGGCGGGTCGCTAAATCGCCTTCGACTTGATAAGTTTCCTCCCCGCCACCGCTGGTCATAAAGGCGCCGCGTTTTACCATCAGTACATTGGGTCTGTGCTCTAATAACACTCGGGCCGAGATACGTTGATTCTGACGCAGTTTCAGGCTGTCATTTTGATCAAATTGCACCCTTGCGGTCACTTCACGGTTACGCACTTCAGGGGAAATCGACGATAACTTGCCCATTAACTTAATACTGCCAAAACTCAACTCGACTTCCATACCTAAACCTAAATCGTCGGCATAGCTTTCTGGCACGGCCAACTCAGCTTCATAGGCGCTTAAATCCACGACGGTTAAAATCGGTTGGTTGGCACTAAGACGGGTTTTCTGCTCGGTGATCCAGTTGCCGATAATCCCATTAACGGGCGCGACAATATTCAAGGCTTCGACTTGGCGTTCTAGTTCACGCACCGCGAGGGTTTGACGTTCAACTTCGAGGGCTTTGTTTTTTACCTCAAAAGTTAAGGTATCTTTCGTTAACGCGACTTCTTGCTCGGCATGTTTAAACTTCAGCTTGGCTTTGTGTAAATCATCTTTGCCCTTTTCATAATCAATCTGGCCAATAAGTTGGCTTTGAATCAGCAGCTCACCTCGACGACTTTCTCGCTCGGCCGCCTCAAGATCGACCGTAGCCATATCTAAGGTTTGATAAGCTTGTAATTGATCGCGTCTCGCATCTAACTTAGCGCGCTCTAACGCACTTTCCATGCCCGCTAATACGGATTTGGCTTGCTCTAGCTGATTAGTGAGTCTTGGACTATCGAGTTTGGCAACCACATCGCCCTTATTGACTGTATCGCCAGGATTACTCAGTAGGGTCACTGTACCTTCTTCGGTGCTATATAAAATAGGTGCATTAGCAGCCACAATTTTACCTGTGGTCGCCACATCGCGAGTTAAGGTTCCCACATAAAGTGTTGCCGTGGTGATATCGCTACGGCTTAAGGATTTGCTAACACTATCAGAGCCTAAACTTGCCCACACTAAGGCGCTAACTAATAAGGCGCAGCCGCTAATTAACAGAGGTAATTTAAGACGTTTAGTGGTGGATGGCACAAGTACTGTATCTTGGCCGCTAGTATCTTTAATCATGGCTTTACTCGCTTCCCTGTTGGAATCATCAGTGCCGGAACGCATCAACGGACACTATTGGAAATCTCTACCCTAGAGATAGCAAAGCCTATGCCAAACAAGTAAAATCATTTAATTTCAAGTTGTTAATAAAAATTTTTATCAAAAAGTGTCCGCGGACACTGGCGCTTTTATTTAAAAGTGTCCGCAGCAGTGAAACGAAAAGTGTCCGTATGAGGTTCTAAGGCCTAGGAGCTAGAGCCTAGGACCTCGATTTATTAACCGAAAAATCCGAGTTTCCCTTTACAGTAAAATCCTTGCCACATAAGATCCCGCCACCCTCGCAGCAAAAACAATCAAAAGAAAACCCTATGACTACAATCACAATCACTCGCCCAGACGACTGGCATATTCATTTAAGAGACGGCGCCCAACTTAAAGATACAGTGCGCGACATCAGCCGCTATATGGGCCGCGCCATCGTCATGCCAAACTTAGTGCCCCCCGCTATCGATACCGAAACCGCACTGGCCTATTACGATCGCATTAAAGCGCAGGTGCCAGCGGGCTCACCGTTCGAACCTTTGATGGTGTTGTATTTAACCGACAAAACCAGCCCTGATGAAATCCGCAGGGCCAAAGCCTCGGGTAAAATTGTTGCCGCTAAACTCTACCCAGCGGGCGCAACGACTAACTCAGATTCCGGCGTGACCGATGTGAAAAACATCTATCCCGTACTCCAAGCCATGCAAGAAGTCGGCATGCTGTTTTTAGTCCACGGTGAAGTCACAGATTCAGCCATTGATATTTTCGACCGCGAGCGCGTCTTCATCGAAAATACCTTAAGTAAAATTGTCGCCGATTTCCCAGCGCTTAAAATCGTGCTTGAGCATATCACCACCAAAGATGCAGTCGATTTTGTCACTCAAGCCTCTGATAATGTGGCCGCGACTATCACAGCCCACCATTTGCTGTATAACCGTAATCACATGCTGGCAGGCGGTATTCGTCCGCATTTTTACTGCCTACCCATTTTAAAACGCAACACCCACCAGCAGGCGTTATTAGGTGCAGCGGCAAGCGGCAGCAAAAAATTCTTCCTCGGTACAGATTCGGCGCCACACGCCAAGGATAAGAAAGAAGCGGCCTGTGGCTGCGCGGGCTCTTACACGGCTCACGCCGCCATTGAGCTGTATGCCGAAGCGTTTGAGTCGGTCAATGCGCTGGATAAACTCGAAGCGTTCGCCAGCTTTAACGGCCCAGATTTTTATAATCTTCCACGCAATAGCGATACCATCACGCTGGTCAAAAAGTCATGGGATGTCCCTGCAACTTACCCGCTTGGCGATACTAACGTAGTGCCTATTCGTGCTGGAGAAGCCATTGATTGGCAAGTTGAGTAAGCCTTAAGTCTTTAAAATCAAGTCGCCTACGGGCGACTTTTTATCAGATTTTGATTTTTAATTCACAATCGGCTAGTGTCTTTGCCTTTAGAATACGGCCCTTACTTATCACCTTTTAAGAGAAAATCAGTATGCCCACAAGGATGTTATTCTCCGTTTTATCTTCAAGCCTATTGCTGAGCGCCACGATCTCTTTGTCGACCTTTGCGGCCAATGAATTAACGGGGATCTGGCAGGGACAGTTAGGTAAAAGCAAGGTCAGAGTTTGTTTTAATCAATATGGAACAGGCAGTTATTACTATCAACGCTACTTAACGCCGATAAGACTCGAGCAGCAAGATGAACTGTGGAAAGAAGAAGGCAATACCGGAAATTGGCAGTTTGATAGTGTCACGCCACAAAAACTGAGCGGCCATTGGTTTAAAGATACCGCGAGTAAATCGTTACCAGTGCAACTTGAGCGAGAAATCAGCCCAGATAAGGTCGAGGATTGTGGTGCCGATGCTTACAATCTACCGCTAGAAACCACGCCAAAACTCAGCCGAGGTAAATGGCAAAGCTACGAAAATATTGAGTATCGCCCGCTGACTTTTGGCACAGATGTAGGTATCGAATTTAAAGGCCCACAAACGGGTATCTTGGCAATTAATCAATGGCTTGAACATAAGCTCACCGATGAAGCCCAACTAGCACAAACCTTTGACACTCGCCGCAGAATGCTGGCACAAATGGGCAGTTTTGTAACTGACGAAACCTTTGCCGAACCGATTTTTATGAATCAACATTGGCTCAGTGTGCGCCTATATCGCTGGGCCGCAGGTTATGGCGCCAATGGTATCAGCCAAGAATTTGTGAGTTTCTCCCTTACCGACGGCAAACCTTTCCACCCGTGGCAATGGTTTCTCGCCGATACGCAACCACAAAGCATGCTCGAGAGTATGAGTCATCCTTTACCTCCTGCATTAAGGGACAAATTGTTTGCTGGCAAAGCACCGGACGCAGAATGCCCCACATCAGACGGCTCGGGATATTACCAGCTCACCCTTGAGCCAAAGGGTATCAAATTCTGGGAAACGCCCCGCGGCGATGGCTGTGAAAATGAGTTTATCCTCAGCCCGCAAGAAGCCATGCCCTATGCCACCCAATGGGGACAAACACAACTTAAGCTATTGGAATAGTGTACTTAACTGAGAAAATATTAGAGGGCAAGCAAGCTATCATGGCAATGATAATGAGTGCGATGAGAGTTGCGCAATGATAGTAGCGCGACGACAAGCACTCTTTCCCTCCCGACACAGCAATCCATTTCGAGCGAATTCATTTCAGTAAGGATGAACCGATTGAAGTGATAGTGGTGTTTAAGGTTAATAATGGGCTTATTCAAGCCATCTGGAGTTTTGCAACTAACTGAAAAGTGTTACGCCTATCCCAAATTGAGTTTAGGCACATTATGTTAGTGTGATATCAACGCATTCTGTGAGATCTGCGACTGTCCCTCTGTCGCAAAATATCTTAGGGTAAGTAGCAATAACCAAAAGGGTGAAAACACACCACACGCCCTTTCTTTAGCCACTTTGCCCAACAATAGGAATTGCTGATGTCTGATAACGAAAAAGCCTTTTACGACCGTGCCTCTGAGTTGATAAAACTCGCGAACAAGCAAAACCAGAGCACCGAAATCCAAACTGGTGAGGTCAGCGCTTCTTTTATGTGGGCCGTCGCCCGCTATAACGCTTGGTTTGGTTCCACCAGCTTTGAAAGCAAAGAGCAAATGCAGGCCAAAAAGCAGGAAATGATGGACTATTATATGGAGCGCTATAAAGAGATGCTCGACGCCAATCTGGAAGATTATATCGAGAATTTCGACCACTACCGCGCAACGCAGAAGTAATGGCTAAAAAACACCCCGAAAATATTTGATTCTCGGGGTGTTTAATTTTCAAATCTAAGCCTTCATTATCCAAACTGTATTAGGTTAGCTTTGGTATTGGCTGCCTAGGTAATAGACTTATAACTATTAAGCCTAGCTGACCAACGTCGTGGAGCTTCACCCTGATTTGTTAATCAAGAATCGACCAAGAGGGAATTAACAGCAATCCCCTCTTTAAGAGAGTGATTAGTTCTTTATTTTATATGCATAGAATTAATCACTTTCATTCCAGTGACACGCCATAAACTCATCCTTGAGGGCTCGACGACGGCATCTGCTGTATAGGACATACTAATGTCGCGATCACATGGATGTGAATAAGCGACCATGCCGCCAACGGTCACTTACATGCAAGTGCTTAATTTCGTCAACACTTGAGTAGTCTGTAGCTAAATGACTCATATCTCCGTAAACACCTTAGTAACCAGTCTCATACTCCAATAAAAATCACCTAACGACTCAGAATGTGCCCCCAAGCCTACGCCATCATCCATGATGTCGCCACGTAATTTTTATCAATATATTTCAACAACTTCGCAGAGAATAGCGTATTCCTGTAGTGCAAGGTGATTACAGCTCATCTTAATAATCAGAAGGAGTTGCACCAGAACCGTCTTTTTGCAAAGCTAGGTTGTCGAGTTCTATGAGTAAATTCATAGTCTTTCTTATTAAATAGCCAAGTTTAATATACCACTACAAATGGAGTTGCAAATTGCCGAACTCGGATACAGAAAACCAGCAAGTAATATCGTGTGTGGCTGATGCCATTAAATTAGCAAAGACAGAAACTTCAAATAACTCTAAGAAATGGTGGTTTAGGGGACAATCTAACGCCCGCCACAATCTTGTACCTAGTTTATTTAGGCCAATAGACGGAAAATACTATGATGAGAACATGCTCATCGATGAGTTTGTAAGGATGCATCCAGAAGCAAGAGAACGTCATACCGATGTTTTAGAGCTTCTTACTTATGCCCAACACTATGGCTTACCGACAAGACTTCTCGATTGGACGGAAAATGTATTAGTTGCTCTTTATTTTGCGTGCTCAACAGAAAATAACCTTGATGGTAAACTCTTTTTTTTACCCGATTTTGTAGACGATATATTTGATTTCGATTATTACAACTTTGATTTTGGTAAAATATTCCTTACTAAATTAATATAATGATGCAGATGACTTTGAAAATATATTTAAACAGGCCGCATCTTCCATCCGCGAAGATCATCTTAATTTTCTAAATGACCAGATTTTATTTAATGAATTACGTTTTGATGATTTTTTAGCATTAGAGAGAAAGTATCACAGTCCATTATCGAATAAAGGAGTTAATTTAATTTTTAACACCGAAGGCAGTGGAACAGGCCGTTTAATAAAACATGCTGGATTCATGTACACACCAAAACGCCTTAACAAACGATTAGTCACACAACAAGGTTGCTTTACCTGCCATACAGGTAAAATATTGTATAACCAACAATATGTTAAAGTTAACGATGAATTTGATAAATTTTCACATTCCTTCATTATCCCAGCTAAGTTCAAGGAAGATATATTAAATGAACTTAAATATTGCGGAATATACGAAGCAACTTTATTTCCTGAACTTGAATATCAAACGAAACATATTAAAAGCTATTCACTGTTTGAACAAAGGTGGTAATTCTAGCTAAATAACACTTTACAACGTTCTAAATTAAGAAACTGAACTTATAGAGCTTTTATGCCTTAATAATGTACCAATAACACCAGAGCCTAAGGAATACACCATCCCCTCGGAGTTGCCGCAGGGCGAATAGGCAAATTGCGTGAGTTCAGTCATGGATGACCGACTAGCTTTCGCAGGTGCAGGGACGCATCCTTCGGAAGCGATAGCAAATTTGACAATGAGCACAAGGGGCTTTCAACTCCGTTAGGGGCGTCATGGAGCATCCAAGGAGGATAGGACGAGCAGTCCTCCTTGGTCGGGTGTGGGGTGAAGCTCCGCGACTTTGACTTTGACTTTGATTTTAGAAATACATCAAATCAACTATCAGACATACACAGGGATTAACCAAATTAAGCACTATCATGGAAGTGACCGTCCGTGGCATGGTCGCTTATTCACATCCATGTGATCGCGACATTAGTATGTCCTATACAGCAGATGCCACGTTCGAGCATACATGGACGACTATTTTAAAACCAAAGTCGGCGTGTCACTGGAATGATAGTGCTTAATGGATATGCGGAATTAAAGCTCCACCAATATTTACAAACGCACGAAGGATTAAGTTGGCATCCCAACTAAACTGCGGACAAAACTGAGTATTCATGATCTCACGCTGCGGTAGATTGCATTAACTCACCAAAAGATTTTTTGTTTACGAAAAAGTCTTAACCAAACATATCCTCATTGATCAAAATAAGCTGAAAGAGCAAAATGCGCCTCTTGAAGCCGTATGCCAATTCGACTAATGCTCCTGTGTCTATGGCAAAATTAAATGTGTTGATTATGTGAAGGTAGGTGCAATGGATAGCTCAATATTAGTTTTTGATTCAGGTTCAGGTGGACTGACTGTCGCGGCCGAAATAAAAAAGAGAATCCCCAACATACGGCTGAGTTACGTCTCTGACGCTGGCTTTTTCCCGTACGGAAAAAAGCCGCACGATATACTTAAAAAGCGAATTTTAGACGTTATATCCAAAGCAAGCTCACTGACTCAACCCGATATCATCGTTATCGCCTGCAATACAGCGAGTACCATTGCGCTAGACTTACTTCGTGCTGAACTCAATATACCTATTGTCGGCGTTGTCCCTGCGATAAAACCTGCCGCTTCGTTATCAAAATCAAAGGTAGTGATGGTACTTGGCACTCACACCACGGTGAACTCAGCTTATGTGAAGATGCTGATCACTAATTTCGCCACAGAATGTAAGGTTTTAGTAGAAGACTCTGAAGCGCTGGTTCTCGCCTCAGAGCAAAAACTTCTCGGCAATGGGTTTGATCCCGACATTGTAACCCAGGAGATTCAGCGTATTTTTAGCAAACCCGATGCGTTTAATACCGATGTATTAGTGCTGGCTTGTACTCACTTTCCACTTATCAATGCAGAAATCAAAAATGCCCTTCCCCACCACGTTACCGTCATTGATTCTGGATTAGCCATTGCTAATCGAACGCACTCATTGTTGAAAATCGAGCACCAAACGTGTAGCCCGATACTCGATCCAGAAATAACGTTTTACACCACTGGGAATGTAGATTCAGAACAAGCGAAACAAAGCAAAATTGAAGCACTGCTTCAGTGCTCCATTAAATTTAAGCAGCTGTTATTGTAATATTTTTAGCTCATTTTTTTTTAACCCGTTGTCAAAGAAATCTAAATGATTACCCTAAAAGACACCACGAAATAAATGCTATATACCATCGCCTGATTGTTAAATGTTGGATCTTAACAGGCCGCTATTGCGGCCTTTTTTTGTATCAGCTACTTCCTGAAGTGCTTGTCTTCGCATAAAATTCGGCCCGTTTACTGGTGCGCATGAAGCGCAAGTTATCGGTATAAAAAGGTGTAGTTAAATGGAACTTTCGATTCGCAGTTTATTCACTGCAGCGGGCATGATGTTGTTATCCTCTTTAACGGTTATTCCTGCGGCAAACGCTGCGGGCAAAGCCGTCCATCCCACTGTCGATTTACCAAATGGCCAATGGCTTAATTTCCACCAAAAAGACAATCAAGTATGGAGCGAAATGTCCGACGGCGATGCGCCCGGCATACATCTTGATGATTATGGTGCGGCTGAAATTGTGGCCGTTTTTTACTATGACTTTGATAAGGGTGGCGACAAAGAAGTCGTGGTCATGCTTAAAGATGCTGATGGTCAGCATTTACGGGGTTATGGTTTTGAGGATTCAAAGCTCACTAAACTGCCACGCCTACAAGTGGTGCTGGATGAACTCGCCCCGACGTTATCGTCTTTTACCGTCAGCGACACCCGCAAAGTGTTAAACCAAATTCCACCGCAGCAATATCGCATAACCTATGATGTTGAGGCGATTGAAGATCCCGCCATTAAAGCGATTATCGATGGCTCAACCAAGCTCAAACCAACCTTAATCGGCTATCGCAATGCTAAAGGTTTACCTGCCGATGTGAAAACCGCGGACGAATATAAATTACGTTACCCCCTCACCCGCAAAGATAAAGATGCCCAAGGCCGCGAGCATCAATACAGTTTAGTGACTCACTTTTATCGCAATGATTATCGCGAACAACAGGGCAGTTTTGTGTTGGTGAGCGTTGCCTTTGAAGCCGATGATGTAGACTGGCTAAACAGCGGTGAGGGTGAGATCCCAAAAACGGGCCCAGCTTATGATTACATGAATCTCGGTGGATCTTGGGCTGGACTTGCGCTTGAAAGTCATTATGCCCAAGGTCTGCTCGATGGCCCCTATATCGCCTACGATAACCGTAATGCCAATATCATGTTGAATGGTCAGTACAAACAAGGCAAAAAAGTCGGTAAATGGATGGAAGCTGACGGCCAAGCAAGCTATTGGGAAGGTGAATATCTTGACGGTAAAAAGCAAGGTAAATGGATTGCACAGTCCATGTTCGATGAGGCAGATAACTACGGTTTTGCCCATTACAATCAAGGAGTGCTCGATGGCCCCTATGAAATCTATGAGCCCGAATATGGCGCAGACACAGGTGAGAAGCGATTGTCTGAAAAAGGCATTTATCGCAACGGCGTCAAAGATGGTGAATGGCTTGAGAGCAATGGCAATAAAGGTCACTATCAAAACGGCATTAAACATGGCCCTTGGGTAGATAAAGTCTCGCTTGGCGAATACCGCAACTATGTGGGTCAGGGGGCTTACCTTGATGGCAAGCGCACTGGCCCTTGGGTATTTAAAACTGACAAGAAATCGCGGATCGAAGTGACTTATCTCAATGGGTTACGCGAAGGTGAAGAAAAACTAATCAGCGATGAAAATGTGCTCTTTGCCAATAAGCATTATAAACAGGGCCTGCTCGATGGTCAGAGTATTTGGTACTCAGCACAGGATGTAGTTAGCGGCATTAGGCACTATCGCAAAGGTGAGTACCATGGCATGCAGGCTATTTTTGATCCTAACCACAATCATAGGCTTATGGAGTTAAGTCATTATGAATATGACGAAACCCTGCCAGTCAAACCCTCTCAGGACGAGTGCATTATGCGAGAAAACCCCTATAGCAATGACTGTAAGGATATAGTGAATTCCCCCTATAGAAATACGCCATCGCTAAAGCACGGAGAGCAATATTATTATGATAGTAAAGGAAAATTATATAAATTTTCTGACTACCATCATGGTAATCTCATCAGAGAATTTGAATTCGATGAAGAGGGGCATGTCCAAAAGTTACAAAATAATGAACAGGGGCAAGACAGTCAAATCAGCATCCGCTACAAGAAGGATGGCGGTTATTCACTGTCCAACTACAGCGACAATGAGCAACGTGGCTGGACATATGAAATCGATAACAATGGTCGGTTGCAATCCCTGAAGTATTACCACGATGGTGAAAAAAAGGGCTTTAGCCTCCGCTACAACACAGATGGTAGTTATTCGTTTACTGAAAAGTAAACAAGGAAAAGACGGCCCTAAATTTCTGTAAGAACCCACAATAAAAAGATCGGGTATAGCTTTATATAGGCGGTATATAGCCGGCACAGTAAAACCCGTGCATAGACTGATATGGTTATCGCCACGATTAACCACAATCAACACTAACAGCCAAACCCAATAGTGAAAAAATCCTAATGCTAAAAGCCCTTTAGCATTAGGATTGAAAGGATTTTAGACTATCAAGCCACTGATAATAAATACATTAATAAGCTAGCCCGTTAATACGTTTATGAAAGTTACAGCGGCATTCTGTACTCAATAACGCCCGGTTTTTCACCAATCCAGTTATAGAGTTTTTGCGCGGTTAAATTTGTTTCCTGTGTATGCCAGTACAGGCGCGCGCAGTTGTGTTCAATGGCCGCTTGCTTTACATACTCAATCAATTGTTTTCCAACATGTTGCCCCCTTGCCGTTGGGGCAACAAACAAGTCTTCAAGATAACAATAATCCGTTTCGGCCCAAGTAGAACGATGGAAAACATAGTGCACAAAACCGAGTAAGTTTTGGCCCTCTCTTGCGACGGCGCAATAAATGGGTTCTTGGTCATCGAAAAATCGGCGCCACGTGGCTTGGGTGGTCGCTTCTGATAACGCCACTTTGTAAAAAGTCTGGTAATCACGCCAGTGTGGTAACCAGAGTGAATAGTCCGTTTCTTGAACCATATCAATGGTCACTGTTAGTGATTGGCTGGACATTAGTGTACTCCTTGAAATTAAGTAAATGGTCTCAGTTTTACTGAAGCAAGATTCTAGATTCAATTGTGGTACCGCATAAGGTACACTTTTTGCATTTTCTACAGTACCAGTTAGCAAATGAAAAAACCTCAATCCAATTTCCCTCACTTGCAACTCAAAGATGGCATCCTCAAAGATCAGCTTTATCATGCGTTTAGAGAGGCCATTCTTGATGGACGTTTACATCCTAGAATGAAGCTCCCATCCAGCAGAGCCTTGTCGGAAACCATGCAGATTTCACGTAACTCAGTACTGCAAGGGTTTGAGCGCCTGATTGATGAAGGCTATCTGCTGACTAAACCGGGATCGGGCACTTATGTGTCAGATACCATCCCCGATGAACTGATCGATATTCCCAACAGCTCCCGAGAAAGTGCTCAAGCCTTTGATTCCAATGTAGACATTAATCCACAGTTAATAGAAATGGCGCGACTGAAAGCGAAGGGAAATACGGACCACAGCCATAGCATGCTTAATATTGGCGTCGGATGTGTCGATCTTTTCCCACACCAACTTTGGGGACGGCTGTTAGGCCGAGTTTGGCGGCAATCGCGTAAAACCTTAGGTAAATCAAACCATAGCGCGGGGTATTTGCCGCTGCGTGAGGCAATAAGTGATTATGCGCGTTCGACACGCGGCCTCAATTGCACACCTGAGCAGATCATCATAGTCAATGGAACTCAGCAGGCCATTAACCTCACGGCGCAAGTCCTCCTCCAACAGGGAGATGAAGTCTGGCTTGATGAACCTGGATATGATGGCGCTTTAGGCGCATTTCTCTCACAAAATATGCGAGTTCGTCCTGTGGGTGTTGATGATGAGGGTACAAATATTGCCGATGCGATACAGCGGTATCCTGCAGTGAAACTGGCTTTTACCGCGCCCTCACACCAATTTCCCCTCGGTGGCATGCTAAGTCTGCCACGGCGATTAGCCTTACTCGATTGGGCCGCTGAGCAAAGGAAATGGATTTTAGAGGATGACTATAACGGTGAGTTTCGTTACAGCGCCCGCCCAATACAGGCATTACAAGGGCTCGATAAACACCAAAGGGTGATTTATGCAGGTACCTTTTCCAAGATGCTACTGCCCGAATTGCGACTCGGCTTTTTAGTAGTGCCCTCTAAACTGGTACAGGCTTTCCAGCTAGCAAAGCACTACGCCGATACGCACACGGCTCACCTAGAGCAAGCAACATTAGCGCTGTTTATCGCCGAAGGACATTATGCGCGGCATGTTCGCCGAGTGCGAAAAGCCTGCTTAGCGCGCCAAACGGCGCTAATCGCGGCAATTGAGCAGTATCTGCCTGACAAATTGTCCGTTCAAACCTCAGACTCAGGTATTCATCTGGTCTGTTGGCTAAAGGGCGATTTGACCGAAGAAAAAGTGATCAATAAATGCCGCCAACTCAGTTTAGGTGCACAGCCTTTGTCTCGATATTGCCAAGCGCCCTATCCAAGGCAAGCAATCTTACTGGGCTATGCCGCTCATACGCCTGATGAGCTGCGGGAAAGTATCAAAAAACTGGCGCAGATCCTTTAATATCCAAGCTTAAAAAGCCTGAAAGAAAATCCCGAAAGCACTGAAGATGGCAACAAACCATGTGAGGGATCTTAAGGTGCCTTTGTTGGCAAGATAGAGGATGTGATACACAAAGCGGGCGCCGACATGGACGATGGCGAGCCACTCAGTGGTGGGATTCACTTTGCCCGTGGCGATAACCACTAATACGGCTAGGCCAAACACCAGCAATGATTCAAAGGCATTTTGATGTCCCGCTAAAGCGCGAGCGCCAAAACCGGTTAGCTGTGCTTGCTGAGCACGGGGATGATTATTATCGTAACCACCCGCCTTTGCCATAGCCCAAGCCACTGGACCTTTCGCAAGATATGGCAATAACATAGCGATAAATAAGCAAATAAGTAGGGTGTTCATGGGTGTGCTTCCTTTTTTATAATGCTTGAGCTTTTATACAAATTGGCCAGCAAAATTCACCAGATTATGCGCTAAGATGGGGAAAACTAAGCTCCCCGTTCTTTCCCTTAACCACAGTAAAATCAAGCCATAAAAGCCAGTTAATGACATCGACATCAGAGAGAAATGAAATTCGCCAGCGTTATACATAAGACCATGAATAAGACCGAATAACAGCACTAATAGCAATCCAGCGACATTTATTTGCGCACCCAACAGATTTATCCGACTCGACACTATGGCTAACGAGACAATATAGAGCAGTACGCCTCGAAACATAGGTTCTTCATCAAGCCCTGGCATTGTCGCCTGGTACCAAAGTTCTTCAGCATCATAATCTGGGCCATTACCCAGAGTGTAAGACAAGAGTAATTGCAGCACGATAAAAAACATAATCACAACAAGGGAGGGAATAACGGCGCCGCGATGTTGCTTAAACGTAAAACCTGCCTCGGCAATTTTAAATTGTTTCTGACTTAAACATAATGCGAATAATGCCAGCACCCAAAGTAGGATTGCTGCAATTTTACCGCCCCAATTCCATTGTAAATCAGTAAAATAATCATTCAATGGGATCCATTTCCCACCATTAAAAAGCGCAACGCCATAAAGAAAGATCAGTGCCAGCGCCACCATAATCCATACAAAATTAATTTTAACTATGCCTTTACGCTCAAGCACAAATGCTATTAGAGCGACAATAGCGACATTAATCATTATCGAAATCAATAAATCCAAAATATTCTCTCCTTAGTTTTGTTATTGATCATTCTTCATTGGTTCAGAAATTGTGTTCCGTTAGCGGGCGTTAAATACTTAGCCCAGTCGCCTGAGCGGTAATATTAAGCAAATAGGCAAGTCGTGGATGACGCGTAGATAGAAGAGTGCAACTCATTCACTAAGTGCACTCATCTGAGTTAACCACCTAGATATTTCGAGAAGAAATCTAAACTGCGTGACCAAGCAAATTCGGCGGTCGTTTTATCATACCTTGCGGTGGAATCATTATGAAAACCGTGGTTCACCTTGGGGTAAAGGTAAGCAACATAATCGGCTTTATTGGCTTTTAGCTGCGCTTCATATTCTGCCCAAGTGTCATTAATCCGCTGATCAAGCTCAGCAAACTGCAGCATTAACGGCCCTTTTACACGGCTACGCAGTTCGGGTGCGGCGGGCGTACCGTAGAAAGAAACACCAGCATTAAGATCATCTGGAATGGTGGCGGCTAACATATTGACGATATAGCCACCAAAACAAAAACCCACAGCGCCGAGTTTGCCACTACTTTGGGGGTGGGACTTTAAAAAGAGTGCAGCGGCAATAAAATCTTGCTCCATTTTGGCGCGATCCAAATTGCTTTGCATCGCACGGCCCGTATCGTCATTGCCCGGGTAACCACCGAGGGAGTAGAGCGCATCGGGAGCGAAAGCAATATAGCCTTGCGCCGCTAAACGGCGGGCAACATCTTCAATATAAGGATTAAGACCACGATTTTCATGCACCACAAGTACCACAGGGGCTTTTTTATCGGTGTCGTAAATCAATGTTTCAGCAGGTTTACCATCCACTTCAATCTTAAGCAGGCTGCTAGGTACCACCAAATAACCGCGCCCCTCACCATAGCCATTTGGAGAAGGAAATTTTACATAGCTGGCTTTAATACTGGGATCATTAAAGGAAACTTGTTCGGCTAAGGCATAGTTAGGCAGCAATGCGCTGGTAAGGCTTGTCAGGGTAAAACCGAGCGCCACCAGCCCAGCAAGACGAGCCATAAACTCACGACGATCGATAATACCGTGGGCATATTCGTCATACCAATCGAAGGCTTCTTGTGGAATAGGTTGTTGTGGATTAGTTGTAATCGCACTAGATTGGCTAGCGGTGGGGTGAGGCTGCGTTGGTCGCTGTGTCATAGATAAAACTCCATTAAACAAGCTAACCGCAGGTATTGATCTTACCTAGCTTGTGGTTCTTAGTGTTAATAAAGAGTAAAGGATTAAACACAACGAAGGCAAGCGTATCGAGATAAGGGCTGTTAGCCAGTAAGCACCATAAACTGCTATCGCAAAATTTATGGGATGAGGAGGTTTAGCTCTCGAGTATTTCAAAACACTGCCTAAGCAGCATAAAAGGCAAGACAATAGCGTTAAACCTCACGGTAAAGCTTAACGAGATAATAAATATCAATTAAAACAATAAAAAAGTTAACTAGAGCAACGGGGTAGGCATCAATTGCCACCCCATAAGCGACAAATAATGCCGCGCCAATAAGATTCCACCAGCGCAGCTTTTTGATATTCGACATCATCAATGAGATAGCAACCACAACCGATGCTAGATAACCTACCCATTCCCAAATTGTGGCGCTCTCCATAGAAACTCCTAATCTCGCTGCAGTTATATCCTTGAATAAGTGTCCTTACATCATAGCTTGCTCGCAAGAATTAGGCATATAAACACACGTGTTTAACAGGATTAAAGAAGCACTCTTAGCGTTTTACCACCGCCGCCGTCATACGAGAGATACAAGTTAACTCACCTGCACTGTTGTGAATTAAAATTTCCCAGACAGAGCTACGTTTTCCTAAATGAATTGGCTTAGCGGTAGCGGTTAACAATCCATTACGAGAAGCCCTAAGATGGTTAGCGTTAATCTCTTGCCCCACACAATAATATTGCTCAAAATCCACTGCAAAATTAGCCGCATAGCTGGCAACCGTTTCAGCAAGTGCCACATTTGCGCCACCGTGCACTATCCCTAATGGATTATGGACTGCGGGTGTTGCAGGCATCGTTGCCTTTAAGTAGTCATCACCGATTTCACTTATCTCAATCTCTAGGGTTTGCATCAAGGTGCCTTTCCCCCCCATGCCAGCATCTAAACGAGTGCAATCTTCTAAGGTGATAGGTCTAAACCAAATACTCATTTCAACATCCTAGTGAAAAAAACCAGTAGCTAGTTTACTGTGAAGTGAATGAAGTTCAACTGATTAACAAATACCACATACGCAAAAAAACGTAAGGAAAAAACCTTGAGTGAACCTTGCAGTTATAACCCTCCAACACGAAAGCATTCAGAAGCACATAAAAAAGGGATGGTTATCCATCCCTTTGTTTGAGTTTAACTCACTGATTATACTTGCTCATTATCGCCTAAACTGAACGGCGACGGCGTTGTAATCCGAATAACGATACTAAAGCCAAAGCTAAGTAACCTAGCGCGCCACCATCATGCTTAGGCTGAGGCGCGGGTTCTGGTTCCGGCGTTGGAGGCACAACTGGCGCTGGATAGCTTAAGGCGATAATCACAGGATCATGATCCGATGCTGAAAAGGCATTTTCAGATTTAGCTAAATTACCTGAATATTTCTTACCGTATTCAAACAGGTTAGATTCAACTGAGTTAATATGCCAATCTTCAATATCCACTAAGCGTTTAGCGAGGCTTGTATTGGCTAAGGCGTGGTCTAAATTACCTAATTCACCATTGTAACTATAAGAGTAAGTCGCCACGCCGTGGGCTTGGGTATTTAAGTTGATAAGACCATAGCCCTTATCAATCTTACTCCCTTGACGCTCATACACCTTACCACCCAGAGTGGTCCATGAAGCTGTGACTATGTCACGCTCTGATTTACTGGCATCAAAATCGGTCAGCACACGGATAGGATCTTCCATACCGTAAGCATTCATATCGCCGATAACCAGTAAATCGCCTTTCACATCTTTTAACGCTTCACCTAATACTTTGGCCGCAGAAACACGGAAAGCGTTACATTTCCCCTGTTGATCGGCAGGATCGACAGATTCTTCAAAATTAACCCAATCTTCTAAACAGCCCGAACCTTTTGATTTTAGATGATTCACCACCACAGTTAATGGTTCATTATGGATCTTAAAGGTTTGCGCTAAGCTGTGGCGTTGATAAGCATCGTTACCTGGGTTTGTCTCAGTCTTATCCGCTTTAGTGCGAGTCACGCTACCAGCCGTTGCATGTTGCTCTGGTGTCTCGATAACGCGAGCAGCCCCTTCTAGAGTGACTTTACCCGCACGATAAAGCATACCCACAGTAATGGCATCGCTACCAAAATACTTACCATCGTACTTATCAGCATCAGCCAATTCGATAAAACTATAAGCATTATCCGCTGTTTGCTTCTCGTTCAGTGCGTCGACTAAGTTTTTAAGTGCGCTCTTCTCACCAAAACCGTTATTAGCAATTTCCATTAACCCGACGATATCGGCATTCATGGCAGTAATTGCACTCACGATTTTTGTACGTTGTAACAGCATTTCTTCTTCAGTTAGCGCGCCACGGTTACTGCCTGAAGGATTTGTATCACCACCCACAACATCATTAAAGAAGTTTAAGACGTTGAAACTGGCTACGCGGATATCCCCTTTTGTTGCCACACTTGGTGCGTCAGTTCTATCGTCACCACGGATAAAATCACCTGCGGTAATGGTGTTAGTGGCAACTAATCGATAAGCCCCATAGCTATAGCCAATGACACCTTGCAAATTAGTCAGTTGATCGCCTACACGGATATAACCTGTTTCCACGTTAAAATCAGGGAAATATGGGATCACGCCATTAGCGGGTTTATAATCCGACTCGATAAAAAGCTGATTGTCGAGGTTTGATTTCGCCAGTGCTATTGCTTCAGGGGAAAGTGCTGGATATAGCTGTGTTGGTTTCATTAAAGGTGCTTTATATGAAACTAACATATTGTTACGGCTACTCGCATAGTCAAAGCTGAAGGTACGGCTGATCTTAAGATCGCTACCCGCATCTAAAACCACATTCATGCCTTCGTAACGCTCTAAGGCTTGAGCCAGTGTTTCACCATCGGCAACATAGAAAGGTGCCGCAGCAGGGATACCGACCTTAGCACCAACCTCAAATTTTTTATCCGCTTTGATATCGATTTGGGTTAAGCCAAAATACTCTTTAACCTTACCTTGCACACAGACTTCAACCCCTGGTTGGATTGCTTCTGGTGCCGCTTCGCCGAGGAAGACAAATACACCATCAGAGGTATAGGGTGAGTTATCGCCTTTAATTTCTTGAAGATAGAAACCTTTAAATAAACTTTCACCACGGGCAGTAACAACACCACGTACTGTCACTTCAGTTTCAGATTCAAATGCCCCAGCAGGTACAAGTGGACTCGACTCACCCGCGCCTTGTACTTGATAAATAGGCACAATTTTAGCGCCACTGCAGCTAAACATCGGAGCTTCAGGTTCTGCGGGTTTTTCTAAGGATCCTAAACCGGTAAAAGTATCTTTGGGTAAGAGTTCCCATTGCGCGGCATTAAATACGGTATTGGCAACGAGGGCATCGAGTTTACGTTGTAGTGTAACATCAAGCCCCCACCCCGTTGGCGTTGGCACATCGCCAATAATATCGACAACGGCGCCATCTTTCATTAAAGCAACCGCATCACCACCATTAAAGCTTAAACTACCAGAGAAGCTATCAACGCCTTGAGCAACAGTAATAGTACCGCTAGTATTTAAAATAACTTTTGTCGATTTTGCCGCAATGGTTTGACCATCTAAGGCCACCATATCGGTTGCATCAGTTGCACCATCTTTATAACGAACCAGTTTATAACCTGCCAAATCAATCGCAGTATCACCGCTGTTATAAATTTCAATCGCCTTATTATTAGAGCTACCTTCTACATACTCTGTAATCATCACTTCAGCACTTGCCATCATAGGCAAAGCGGCTGCAACAGCTAAAGAAATAGCCGTTAATTTATTAACATTATCCATATTATCAACCCCATTATTATAATATTGCCGCTAACTTCTATTAACGTGCTGGCGGATTATTTCAGAGTTGACGGCGTAAAAAAAGGGGGCGAGATCGCACATTGCCAATGTAACATATTGATGAATATGCAATTATACACATGACATTGTTCATTAGATGGAACAAGCTAATAAATCAAAAGTATTAGCCAAATAAAAACAATCAGTAAGAGCAATACATATAGACTCAATTTAGATTGTTAAATGACTAAATTATCACCAACAGGTAAATATTATATTTCAATGAAAACTTCCAGAACGCCATACTCAATAAAATATAAAGAACGTATCTCCTTAAAATACGAATACTTTAATTAAAGCTAAAAAAGCTGATGACTTTATTAAAGTCAATAGGATAAAAAAATACCGCTCAGTGAGGAGCGGCATTCTTCATGTGCACAATAAGAGCACTTATTAAAACACTAAGAGATGTAATCTATTACTTCTTAGCGGGCTCAGCAGCAGGTGCTGCTTGCGCTTTCTCAATTGATTTCAGTTCAACTTCAAAAATGAGCGTTGAATTGGGTGGAATAGTGCCATTATCACGCTCACCGTAAGCTAACTCAGCAGGGATAACAAACTTATACTTAGCACCAACAGGCATTAATTGAAGCCCTTCAGTCCAACCGGGAATAACGCGATCCAGTGGGAACTTAATCGTTTGGCCACGCTTGTATGAGCTATCAAACTCTTTACCGTCGAGCAGTGTACCTACATAGTCCACTTCAACGGTATCTTCAGCAGCCGGTTTTTCACCTGAACCCGGCGTCAAGACTTCGTATTGTAAGCCTGATTCAGTGGTAACAACTCCGGGCTTAGCCTTGTTTTCTTCAAGGTACTTTTTACCCTCTTCGATATTTTTCGCAGAAATCGCTATCGCTTGTTCCTGACGTTTATCATTCAACTTTTTATCCAAACCTTGCAGAAGGGTTTGCATCTCTTCTTCTGTTAGCTTGAGTTGGTCGTTCAAACCATTCGTAAAACCAGTGACGATCAGAGAGCGATCAACGGGTAGGCCTAATTCTTCTTGCTCTTTAATATGGCCTGACATGTAACGACCGATGGAAGCGCCTACACTGTAAGCTTCTTTTTGAGCTTCTGTCGTTAATTCAACATTTGTGCCTACGTCTGTTGCTTTTTCTTCTTTATTACAAGCAGATAGGCCAATCACAGCCAATGCAACTAACGATAATTTATAAATCGATTTCATTAAAGCTTCCTCAGCATCCTCAAGCGGTTACAATAACCTAAGCGCGATAACTTTATACTAGTTATCTTGGTTATACCAACTAGATTCTTTATGGGTTAATAGTGATTAATCTCACTTTCTCGAGACTAGAGACACCGACTTTAGGAGCAAGTTCATGAAGAAAATTCTACTGCTGGTTCTTTGCACAACTTTTCTGACTGCTTGTCAGCCTAAAGCTGAAGATATTCAAGTGCTCACTACTGATTCAAGTTATAGCGCCAGTCTGTCAAACAATGGCAAATTTGCCCTAGTCGCCACCCAAAATAATGGTGTGCAATGCTGGGATCTCACCAGCCACACCTTAAGGTATCAGTGGATACATGGTGATATTAATACAGGGGTAACAAGTACGGCGATATCACCTAATGGACTTTATGGGGCATCATTAAGCCGAGATTCAGTTGCATTATGGACAATAGCCGACGGAAAATCATTCGGTTGGTGGTCATTACCCTCATCGGGAGAAAGTGTCGCTGTCGCAGATAATGGCGCCCTACTGATAGGATTAAACGATGGCAGTGTTATGTCGCTTAATGCTAACAAAACTGCACTGATTAAATTTCTTGGGCATACCGAAAGGGTCAACAGTGTTGCACTCTCTGCCGATGGTCGTATAGCCTTGACGGGGTCAAATGATATGCAGGCCATACTATGGCAGGCACAAACCGGACAACCTATCCACACTTGGGATCTTGGCAGTCGAGTGACTAAGGTGGCACTGAACGACAGTGGCAGCTTAAGCTTTACCAATGGCAGTACTAATGAAGCAAAAATATGGGACAATGCAAGCGGTAAGCTTTTAAATCAATTAAAGATTAACCGTCGACAAATGACCTTTTCAGCGGTACGTTTTACTCAGCAAGACAGCCAGTTGTTAACGGGAACTCCCGCCCGTGAAGTCATACTCTGGCAACGAGATACAGGCAAGCAAATTGGTAAATGGCAAGTTGCGCTCACTAAAAACAGCCAAACACGTGGAGCCGTTGTATACTCTGTGGCAATTCGAGATACCAATAAAGTCGTTAGTATCAGTAGCCAAGGCTTAGTCGAGACTTGGCAACAATAGAGGTTAGTCATGCAAGGCGTACAAGAACAGATTGAAGAGCTACAAACTAAATTGGCTTTTCAGGAACTCACCGTCGAAGAATTAAACCAAGAAGTGATAAAACTCAATAGACTGGTGGCCTATCAACAGCATCAAATTCAACTGTTGGTGGGTAAATTACAAGCAATGGAACCGAGTAATATTGCAACGCAAGCAGAAGAAACGCCACCACCACACTATTAATGTTCACCCAATTTGTTCACCCTAAATAGCAAACGAATATCCAGGGATATGCGATGTTTAGAGATGAGAAGTTAAAAGAGATGTCTGCCCCGCTCCCAATAGCGCAGTATGGCGAAGCCATATTAAGGCAGACCGCCATCGAAGTCCGTCAATTCGACGCCAAACTGACTCACTTAGCCGAACAAATGTCAGCCAGTATGATGGCCGCTAAAGGTGTGGGTATCGCCGCGCCTCAGGTGCATAGTCCGCTGGCGATGTTTATTATGGCTTCTCGTCCCAATGCTCGTTATCCAGACGCCCCTCATATGGCGCCTGTCGTCGTTGTTAATCCACAAATCCTAAACGTATCGGATGAACTCAACGCAGGGGAAGAAGGCTGTTTATCGGTTCCAGAACAACGATTTATCATACCAAGATATGACAGAATTGAAGTACGCTATCAAAATTTACAGGGTGAATGGCAACAGGCGGTACTTTCGGGATTTATTGCGCGGATTTTTCAGCACGAATTTGACCATTTGCAGGGAATAACCTTGCTTGAGCGCTCACATATACCCATAGACTCAAAATACACAGTAACGGAAGGTAATGCTCAATAATGAAACCCACCTTCAGCACATCTTTCATTAAGCCTGTCATCACATCCATATTTGCAATCAGTTTTGCGCTGGGTGTAAGTGGCTGCGCCTACAACAGTATTTTTATTAACTATCCATCGCAAATCGCGCCGATAAAACAAGAACTCAATAGCGCAACACCGATGGCGGACATCAATAAACTCGCGAGTAATATTCAAGGTAACGACGGCTTACTCTACGCCCAAGAAGCAGGCCGAGTCGCACAAGTTGCAGGAGATTTTGCCAATAGTAAAAAATATTATCAGCAAGCCATCAGTGCCTATACCGCCTTCGATGATAAAGCCAAAATTAGTGCTAGTGACTTAGGTGCAACAGCCAGTAGCTTAGTCTTAAACGACAATGCCATCCCCTACCGAGGACCGGGTTATGAGCGCATTATGCTTCATCAATATCAAGCACTTAACTATTTGTTCAGTGGTGATTTTCAAGGTGCGTTAGTCGAAGTTCGTCGCAGTAATGAGCTACAAGGCTCTGAACAAGAACGCTATGAAAAATCACAAAAATCGGTACAGGCTATGGCTAATGGTACTGTGGATGCCGAGGTCAATCGCCTTGGGCAAGCAGCAGGCACTGTCACAAGCTCCTTCTTAAACGCCTACAGTTATTACACTACAGGTGTGCTTCACGAAGTCTTAGGTGAACCCAACGATGCCTTTATTGATTACCGAAAAGCGGCGCAAATTACCCCTGATAATACCTATTTACAACAGGATTTAGTTCGCCTCGCCAAACAACTTGGTATGCCACAATACGATGAATTTAAACGACGTTGGGGTGAAGCAACTTTACCCAAGCCGAATGAAGGGCAAGTGATCCTTATGGTTGAGCGCGGTTTTGCCCCCGAAAAGCAAGCGCTTACTGTGCCATTTACCATACATGGCAACTGGCAAACCGTATCACTTGCAACCTATGGCCCAAACAATACTTTTGTACCAGAGACGCAAATTCAGGGTTTGGGTACAGTGCTAAAAACGGAACCCATTGCCAATATTGATGCCTTAGCCATCACGGCATTGAAAGAAGATTTACCTGCAACACTTGTGCGTCAAGTCGCCCGTGTCTATGCAAAATCAGAAATGGCCTATCAGATAGAAAAAAGTGGTCGACCAGGGAATAATGCCGCCGATATTGGCAGCATAGCGATGCAAATCTTTAACGTAGTAACGGAACAAGCGGACCGTCGCAGTTGGTTGACGCTCCCTAAACAAGCACAAATCGGCAGGCGTTATCTCAATGCAGGGGAATACACTTTGCAATTAGATAAGGCGCCACCAGCTAAAATTGACATTGCAGCAGGCAAAACCACCTTAGTCTGGGCAATTGATACTGGTAATTACACTCGAATTTATTCAATAATCATTTAACCTAGCGGTGAAGACTTTTGGATAAAACGAGTGTCATTAAGTTTATACAATCACAAAATGGAACTGACTATGAAACAATTTAAACTGATTTTTGTGCTGGCTGCCGTAATGGGCCTGGCTGCATGTCAATCTAAAGTCGAATATGGCGATGCGACTGAAGTTGAAACCGTCAACGCAAACTTTGGCTCAACCGATCTTCAGGCTATTGCAGCTAAAATGGTCGATAGTATGATGACTTTCCCTCCTATCGTGGCAATTACGGCTAATAACCGCCCGATTTTATTTGTTGATAGCATCAAAAACAAAACGTCTGAACATATTGATACTGAGTCAGTTACAGACTCTATCAGCAACAAATTATTGCGTTCTGGCAAGTTCCGCTTTATCGATATGACTAAAGTTGACTCCGTTCGCAAACAGTTGGACTACCAAAACAATACTGGCATGGTTGATCCATCTACAGCTATTAAATTCGGTCGCCAAATTGGTGCTCAATACATGCTGTACGGCAATTTATCTAGCATAGTGAAGCAAGATGGCAGCACCAAAGATGTTTACTATAAAATGACCATGCGTTTAATGGATTTAGAAACAGGGCTGATTGAATGGTCTGACGAAAAAGAAATCCGTAAAACGAAATCTAAGTCTTTCTTAGGTATGTAATTATCACGCTGAATACCTAGCAGTAATTAACATTCATACAAAAGCCAGCATCATTGCTGGCTTTTTTTACATTTTTAACATTGGTTATCCAAGGTAAATAAGGTAGTGTACTCGGCCAAAATACACTGCGATGACTGCGCCCCAGCCCCGCTATAGCGTGAACTATTATTAACCGCTAAAGTAACTGGCGCGATTAAAAATGCGTCGCACATCTCAAACGTAAACAAGAAAAACAAATCGTTGAAGGATTTATGTTGTGAATTTGTTTAAAACTAGCCTAATTGCCTTAACCTGTGGCGCATTAATGTCATGTGCCACCCAAAGCACGCTTAATACAGGCCCTAGAGATGCCAGCCCGTATATCAGCCAGTATCAGGCAAGCCTGCGATCGCAGGTAATTTCAGATGTCCGCTATGAACTGGATTTTCAACTGACAGGTGAAACAGAATTCTCTGCCAGCACTAAGGTCACTTTTCGTTTAAGTGAAGTACCAAAACAGCTGAGTTTAGATTTAAGCAAAGCCCAAATAAAACGCTTTACTATCAACGGCACTGCCGTTTACCCCAACTACAATGGTGCCTATATCAGCCTAAATCCACGTTTACTCACCTCTGGCGAGAACACGGTGGAAGTACAATTTACCCGCGCACACAGCACCAATGGCGAAGGCTTACATCGTTTCCAAGATCCTGTCGATGGAAAGGTCTATCTTTATTCCCATTTTGAACCCGCTGCCGCCCAGCAAATGTTTGCCGTATTTGACCAGCCCGATCTCAAAGCCAATTATCAAATTACCGTTACGGCCCCCAAAGATTGGCAAGTGATAAGCACGATGCGTGAAACGAGCGTCACCCCAGCAGGCGCCTTTAATCGCTGGGAGTTTCCACAAACCCCCAAATTAAGCCCGTATAATTTTTCGATGCATGCCGGACCTTATCATATGTGGCAAGATAACTCTGGCCGCTATCCGATGCGATTATTTGCAAGGGAATCAGTGGCAAAACAAGTTACGCCAGAAGATTGGTTCACCTATACCAAACAAGGGTTAACCTTCTTCGATAACTACTTTGGTATCCCTTATCCCTTTAAAAAGTATGATCAACTTCTCGTGCCTGATTTTCTCTATGGCGCAATGGAAAATGCAGGCGCAGTCACCTTTGCAGAAGATCATTTTCTTTACAAAGCTGCGATGACAGCGGATCAAAAGCAGAGTTTGGCAAGTGTTATCATGCACGAAATGGCACACCAATGGTTTGGCGATCTTGTCACCATGAAATGGTGGAATGGCCTGTGGTTAAACGAAAGTTTTGCCTCTTTTATGGGGATGCTAGCGACCCAAGAAGCAACCGAATTTACCAATACTTGGCGTAGTTTTTATGCCCAAGGTAAACAAAAAGCCTATGAACAAGACAGCTTAGTGACGACACATCCCATTGAAGTGCCTGTGGCTACCACCCAAAATGCCTTCGATAATATTGATGCCATCACCTACCAAAAGGGGGCATCGACCCTAAAGCAATTACAACACTTATTAGGTGATATGGTATTTAGGCGTGGTGTAAGCAACTACCTAAAAGAGTACAGCTATAAAAATGCGGAACTTGACGACTTTATCAATAGCCTAGCCAAAGCTGCTGGCCGTGATTTAAAGGGATGGACGCAGGAATGGCTCTATAGTGCTGGAGTCAATACCATCAAAGCCGACTATCGCTGCGAAGGTAATCGTATTACTGAATTTAATCTATTACAGTTCCCCGCCAGTACCGACCTTCCCACATTGCGTGAACAAAAGGTTCAAGTCGCTTTATTTACTCAAGGGCGATATGACCTCAGAAATGAGATTACCGTCCCCGTCACTTATAAAGGGGCTCGTACCGAAGTCAAACAACTGGTCGGCGAACGCTGCCCCGATTTAGTGTATCCAAACTTTGATGATTGGGGCTTTGTTAAAGTAGCACTCGATGACAAATCCTTTACTACGGCAAAACAACAACTGAGTAATGTGTCAGATCCCCTGCTACGCTCCATGCTCTGGCAGAGTCTCTGGGACAGTGTGCGTGAAGGCAATTTAAGTTTAGAGCAATACCTCAGCACAGTATTTGTAAATGCACCAGCAGAGGCAGATTACACCGTTGTCGGTCAAATTATTTCGAGTCTATTGAGCTCAAAAGAATACCTCGCGCAAATCGCCCCCATTCAACAAAATTATGCCGAAAATGCAGTGAAAGGCTTAACTCAAATGAGCCTTAGAAAAACCATGGAAAGCAGGGGCGATAATGATTTCCAGCGCCGTTGGTTTAATGCCTATATAAAACTGGCAAGCGATCGCGATTCACTGCGCCATCTCGCACAACTGTTAGATGGGACTTCGAAAATTAAAGGTTTAACCCTAGATCAAGATTTACGCTGGGCAATTATTACTCAGCTGAATCGCTATGACTTCCCTAATGCCTTGCAACGCTTGACTCAAGAAGCGGCAAAGGATAACTCAGACTCAGGCCAGAAAGCCGCCCTCGCAGCAGAGGTTATCCGTCCAGAAGCAACAGCCAAACGCCGCTGGTTAAGTAAAGTCCACTTAGATGCATTGCCTTTCGCTAAACAGCGTATCGTGATGGAAAACTTGTACCCTGCGGAGCAAAAACTGCTCAGTGCTGCCACAGCAGAAGAACGCTTGGCAAACCTTATCGATATGGATAAAAAGGGGCCGGTCTTTATGCGTAGCTATAGCCATAATTTGATCCCAACCGACTGCAATTACACAAGTATTGCCGCATTGGATAAAGTGCTGGATAGCCAGACAGGTTTAACCAATCTCACCCGCCGCGCCTTGCTCGAAAAGCGCCAAAGAGAACAGCAATGTGTACAAATAAAAAATAAAATGACCCATTAAGTTTGATTAAAGAACCATACCATTAAGAGGCTCCTAGGAGCCTCTTTTTATATTTGGAGATAAAGCTACATTAAAATGAGTGTCTTATTCTTAGGCTCAATCACGATCACATATCCTTTAAATATTTCGTTACCTATTAAGGCGTTGACATTTTCAGCCGCTATACTCAATAGACGTTAGAGTGCTAACGGAATATTAAGGAATGAAATATGCGATCCACACTTAAAACTCGCCTACTTTTCAGTAGTCTTTCTGCCGTTTTGATCACTGTTGCTGTGTTAGTGAGCATTTCAAGTTACTTTATTCGCAATAATGCATTAGAAAATACCCGACATGAAATCGACCAACTGGCAAACACTTTTGCTCAAGGTATCGGTTTGTGGATGCAAGATAGGAAAACGGCTATTACTAGCCTTAAAAAAACCATAGAAGCCGATCCCAGTGTGCAAGTGACACCCTATTTGCTTCAAGCCCATAATGCGATGGGGTTTGCGCTCACTTATTTTGGCGATGAACAAGGTGAAATGTACCGTCAAGATCCTGCACTCAATACTGCAAATTACGATCCTAGAATTCGGCCTTGGTATATGGACGCTAAAGCTGCGAACGCTATGGTTATGACCGCACCTTATGTCAGCGCAACGCTGAAAAAACAAGTCGTCACTATTGCTGAGCCCGTTATAGTATCAGGCCGACTTTTCGGTGTTGCGGCGGCTAACTTAACAATCGATCAGCTAACAGATGCAGTGCAGCGCTTACAAGTACCAGGCAAAGGCTACACTGTTATGGTCGATAATGCTGGACTCATTATTAGTCACCCCAATAGCCAGCTTAATACCCAGCAAATGGATAAAATAGATAGTAATTTTACCTCTGGCTGGTTATCCAAAAACGCAAGCGCCAATACGATGGAAGAACGCTATTTAGATGGCGCAACCAAACTGGTGTATGTTGCCGCCGTTCCTTCGACCGACTGGGCGCTGATTTTCGTGATGGATAAGCAGGAGATCATGTCACAGGCGACGGATCTCGCCTGGTGGATGTCAGTGATGGGGATCGCACTTTTAATTCTATTTGGTTTGATTTTAATTGGTATTTTTAAAATTCAGTTTAAAGATCTCGAACGCGTTGCCCAAGCCCTTAATGATATTGCCGAAGGTGATGGCGACTTAACCGTACGAATTCACACCGCAAACAGTCACGATGAAATAGGGATGTTGGCTTCAGGCTTTAACCGCTTTGTGGAACGTCTTCATGGCATGATCTCCCGCATGCATAAAATTGCGGGGCAACTTGAGTATCAAGCCCAAGGCAGCAGTGCTTCTGCGACGGATAATAGTCAACGTATTGCCGTTCAGCAGGATGAAGTGACAATGGTTGCGACTGCAGTTACCGAAATGGCCAGTGCAACCGAAGAGATAGCCAGTAATGCGGAGCATACTGCGCAAACGGCACAAAATGCAGTTAGTCTTTCTAATCATGGCCAAAAACAAGTAGTACAGAGCCAGCAATCCATTCGCAACCTAGCGAATGAGGTGGAAACCGCAGGCCGTATCATAGGTGAACTTAATGAGCACTCGCAGAAGATCAACAGTATTTTGTTGACTATTAGTGGCATTGCAGAGCAAACCAACCTGCTCGCCTTAAACGCGGCGATTGAGGCTGCAAGAGCTGGCGAACAAGGTCGTGGTTTTGCAGTGGTTGCCGATGAAGTGCGCGTATTATCGCAACGAACACATTCATCAACCCAAGAAATTCAAGCCATGATCGAAACCCTACAACAAACGGCAGCCAAAGCCGTAAAATCGATGACACAAAGTCATGGAATGGCAGAAACCAGTGTTGCCGATGCCAATTCTGCTAGCGAAAGTTTATTGCAAATAAGTAAAGCGATTAATGATATTTCAGATATGGCGAGCCAAATTGCCACGGCCGCCGAGGAACAAACCTCTGTCACCAGTGAGATAAACCGCAATACAGAGTCTATTCGTGAAGTCTCTGAAAATCTCTCAATTGAGGCGCAAACCTCTATGGTTCAAGCACAAGAACTCGCCCATTTAGCGGCTTCGCTCCAACAGGAAGTAAACCGCTTTAAGCTATAAGAAAGAAAAATCCTCTGATAAAACAATGCCCGACAATGGATAACATTATCGGGCATTGTTTTAATCACTAAGTTTTAATCACTAAGTCTTATTCATTAACCAATAATTGATGCTTTAACATCGAATGTTAAATGACTTTTTTAGCATTAGTGGGGTGTAGCTCGAGCGGCAGTATCGTATCAACAAAGATAGATCTTAAACCTTGATATCCCATCTCAATACGATTACCACCGTTCTTTTTGGCCTTATACATAGCCGTATCTGCACAGGAAATCAGTTGTTTCTCATCGATACCATGTTCCGGATACATAGCAATGCCGATGCTAGGTAATATTTGAACTTGCTGATCAATAAGCTCAAAGGGTTGATTAAGTACTTGTAAAATCTTTTGAGCCGTTACTAAGGTATTTTTAGCAGAATCAACTCGTTCGAGTAAAATCACAAATTCATCGCCACCAAAACGGGCAACTGTATCAGAGGCTCTCACACAGCCAAGTATACGCTGCGCCGTCACTTGCAGTAATAAATCCCCAACACTGTGTCCATAGGTATCATTTACCCACTTAAACTTATCAAGATCCAAATACAGTAAGGAAAAATAACTCCCTTCCCGATGAGCCCGAGATAGGGCTTTTTGGAACCTATCGTAAAACAGCGCTCTATTCGGTAATTGAGTTAATTGATCATACAAAGCAATATGCTCTAGGCGAGCTAGCATTTGTCGACGTTCAATAGCAAAGGCTATTTGGGTTGAAACAAACTCAACTAACTCATAATCTTGATATGTATAAGGTGCAGAAGTCGGGTCGGTATGCATCATTAACGCACCAATAACCCCTTTTTGTAACTTAAGCGGTACGCCAAGCCAGCTTAAACGGCTATTACCTAACTCGGCTGCGGCGCCTTTTGGATACTCGTTTAAGCTAATAGGGCAAAGTAATATCGATTCTGCATTTTGGATCACTTGTTCAGTAAATACGCGAAAACTTTCAATGTCTACAGCCGAGTTTTCTTGGGTGCTAACCCGATACGGAAAACTAAGCTCTTGTAAATCTTGATCATAAAGTGCAATAGCAAAATTCTCTGCAGGGAGTAACTTTGCCATAATTTGGTGAATATGTTGGTATAGTGCCAGTAAATCCTCTGTCACATGCACAGCTTCTGAGATTTCATACAAGGCCGCCTGTCTACGCTCGGCATTTTTTCTCTTCGTAATATCTCGAGCAACAGCGACACGCTGCTGATGGTCCTCTGACCAACGAGCAGACCAAAGAATATCGACTATTGAACCATCTTTTCGCACATAGCGATTTTCAAAGTCAACCTTAAAACGACCATCCATAATTTCTTTAGCTGTCGCTAACGTGCGCTCTCTATCTTCAGGTAATACAAGCTCTAGCATCTGCATACCAATCATTTCTTCTGGGGTGTAACCAAAAATTCGTTCTGCTCCTGCACTAACAAATTCAAACCGCCCCGTTTTATCGACAACACAGATCGCATCCAACAGCAGATCAATAAACTGACTTAGGGAAGTGTATTCATCATTATTCACGCAGATCTCCAATGACATCCAGAAAGCAAGTGTCTTTATTGGCTAAAAAGTTAACTAAGACATATACTTAAATCTAAATAGCCTACAAATTAGCTTAACCTTACCCGTCTTTGCATAGAGTGATTTATCAACTTGTTTGCTTATTCCAACAATAACACACTATTAGAGTAGGTTAATTTGCAAAACCAATCCATTCTCTATTGGCTTTAGGTTGCCATTCACTGATATCGGCAAACAAAGATAGTCATAACAACAATACATGACTCTTTTGAACATACTAAGTTGTTTGATATAAATAGATGATTAATCCATTTTAATGATGCTAGAGATTTGCGATTGAATTCATTAAGCTCACCACCTTATCGTCCCAGACAGTTGCGTCTGGGGTTAGCGATGTGGTCACATCAAAGCTGGCAAGACAGTGTTTACGGCCATCAAACTAAAGCAACAGAACGGCTCGCACACTATGCTCATATTTTCAATTCTGTTGAAGGTAATACCAGTTTTTATGCCACTCCAGCACCACAAACCGTTTTAAATTGGCACAGTGCGACTCCCGATAATTTTCGCTTCACGTTCAAATTGCCTCAACGTATTACCCATCAGAAACAGCTTCAAGATTGTAATCAAGATCTGCGGGATTTTTTCCATATTATGGCGCCATTAATCGAGAAAACAGGCATATGGAAAATCCAACTCCCCGCTCATTTTGGGCCTGAACAACTTCCAGTATTGGCACGATTTTTAGATCACGTTCCCCAAGGATTGACCTATGGCGTCGAAGTCAGGCACTTTGCATTTTTTGCCAAAGGTGATGCAGAGCGAACACTCAATCGATTGTTAATAGATAAAAAAGTCAATCGAATCATTATGGATAGCCGACCCGTATTTGCCCTACCGCCTTTCAATGAAACCATTATTGATGCCCACAAGAAAAAACCACGAGTTCCAGTGCACCCAATAGCCACAGCGAATAATCCCGTTGTACGCTTTATCGGCCAAGCCGACGGTACGCTGGCTCTGCTGACACAACTCGGAACCACAGCTTTACCTAAGGATAATGATGCCTTTTTTACCCATTGGCTTAAGCAACTCACACTCTGGTTGAACGAAGGCCGTGAGCCCTACTTATTTATTCATACCCCAGATAATCAAACTGCACCTGAACTCGCCGCTCGTTTATATCGCAAACTGCAGCTCCACATTGCAGAGCACATTCAACTCGCCGACATCAAACTGCTTGAGAAAAAAGCAGAGGAAAAGAGTGCACAAATGGGGTTAGATTGGTGAAAACTCACAGTCAACACGATGACGGATATATACATTTTTGATGTGCTAGAGTGTGTGGACGCTTCAGGATTATTCCTGTCGCAAGTGAACTCACTTTTCTGCAAGGTAACGTCCGTGCAGTACCGTTATTCAACATAAACGGTACTCAATGCTGCACTAAATACTGCGAAATTTATCGTCAAGCTGCTGCGCACAATCCAATTATTGCATTAGCCAAACATTGCATTAGCTAAAATAAACATACCACCAGAAAGTAGAATGGTAATCGGCAGGGTAAGTAACCAAGCAAGCATGATCTGCTTAATTGTCTGGCTTTGTAAGCCCGAACGATTCGCCACCATAGTGCCCGCTACTGCGGAAGATAAAATATGGGTCGTAGAAACAGGCATACCAGTCAGACTCGCCACCCCGATGGATGCCGCGGCCGTGACCTGCGCAGCGATACCTTGGCTATAGGTCATGCCAGATGAACCAATCTTTTCACCCACGGTATACACAATTCGGCGCCAACCGACTAAGGTGCCACAACCCAATGCGGTTGCAATCGCGATAATGACCCACAAGGGAGCATATTCAGTGATGATAGTCAGATCTTTACGCCACTTGGCGAGTGAACTTAATTCTTTTTTAGGCAGTTCGAGCTTGGATACTTTACGGGCCGTATCGTCGATACAGAGCAATAAACGGCGTACTTCACGGCGCTCTTCAACCCCCATCTCTTTAAAAGTGGATACTTTGCCCAAATGACGATCGAGTTGTGACATCGCAGGTAACACTGTCTCTGCCGAGCAATGAGTCAACATATTATCGGCAACATGGATATCAGCCTTAAAATCAACCAGCTCACCAATAGCGGTCTGATTACGATCATAAATAGCCATAATACGCCGATTCGCATCCTGCGTTCTTTCTAAGTCATAGGGCTGACTATTCATATCGAGGGCAAAATATGCAGGAGCCATACAGATCAATACGAGCATGACTAGGCCAATCCCCTTTTGACCATCGTTAGAACCATGGGCAAAACTGACCCCCATGGCAGATACAATTAAGCTGACCCTCGCCCAAAATGGTGGATGCTTTTTGCCATTGATTTGGATTTGTTCATCGGGTGTTCGGTGGATTTTATGTTTTTGCCAAATCGATTTCATCAGCAGTAAAAAAAACGCTGCCATCACAAAACCTAATGTCGGAGAAATGATCAGAGACAGCATAATCTGCGTGGCTTTAGTGGTGTTTATGCCATGTAAGATCGGTTGATCGTGTAGCCATGCAAATGCTCCACCCACTCCCATTATCGAGCCTATTAAGGTATGCGAACTTGATGCAGGAATGCCAAAATACCAAGTGCCTAAGTTCCAAATAATCGCCGAAACTAAGAGGGAAAACACCATTAATAACCCTTGGGTAGAATCCATGCCTAGTAAGGAATCGACAGGTAACAAATGCACTATCGCATAAGCTACACCTAAGCCACCTAATAATACGCCCGCAAAATTAAATAGCGCAGAGGTTACAACTGCAAGATTGGCTGGCATCGCTTTAGTATAGATAACCGTTGCCACCGCATTGGCCGTGTCGTGAAAGCCATTGATAAATTCATATGCAAGTACAAACAGCACCGCTAACACTAAACCAACAGACCATCCAAAACCTAACGTCGTAAATATTTCGAACATAAATAGCTAACCTATGACAAGGACGCCACAGATTACGCCCAAGTTTGGGGTCTTTTACAGTGAAAAATTATTTAGATTGTCAAAAAGTGAATGAGTCCTCAATAACTCAGTAGCATGCTTGCAATTAACACTCGCTTGATTTTTATTCGGCCCAATGAATATCTGTGCAGCAAAAAGAGGGAACACATCGATTCGATATTAGAGAAGCCATTTAAATAGAGTGCTCGTTACCATGAGTCGTTATCCCATGATCACCTAACCGAAATCGCTGTGGCGTCATCCCAAAACGCTCCTTGAAGGCTTTGATATAGGATGAATCATTTTGATAACCAATTTGGTGGGCCACATTCTGTATTGATAGGTCAGTGGCCAATAGTGATAGCGAATAGATCAGCCGTAAATGTTGACGCCATAATACAAATGAACAACCAAACTCCCTCACAAATAACCTCGACAATGTTCGTTCCGATGCTCCAACCATCTCCCCCCATTTTACTAAAGAGAAATCTAAAGCTGGCGTTTGAGTTAAGTGCTCAAAAATCAATTTTAGGCGCCTATCTTGCGGTATCAGTAACTTAAAAGTCTGCCCTCCCGCACTATTAATTTGATCGTATAACACCTCAAGCAAACGTAATATTGGCGCCTGTGCCATTGGCTCAATGTTCATTGAGGTATTTAATGCACATTGTTTTCTGAGCGTTAACACTAACTCCCTTAGAAAAGCACTCATAGCGACAGGTTTAATCGTGGCGCCATAATCTCGACCATACATAGGATTCAGATAGACGCCAATAAAGCAGGTATGAGCAATCGCAACAGACTCATGTACCACTCCTGCTGGCACAAAAAGCGCTGTGGTATGGGGAACTAAAAACAGTGCCCCATTTGCCTCTGTCTGTAACAGGCCTTGAAGCGGAAAAATAAGCTGATGCCAACAGTGCTGGTGTAAAACATCCACATACCCCTTTTGCATCTCAATCGTTTTTACAAATGAAGGCATATTAGGCGCTTGCTCAATAATGGCGTTAATCGAATCGAGTTGGCGACTTAGCATTATTACTTGTCCATATGACGTTATTCAGCCAAATAAAAGAATTGTAGCATAGCGTTATCCCACAAAAGACACAGGAACACTCAATGCATATTCATTGCATTATCCATGAAAGTTATGAAGGTCCAGGCTATTTTAGCGATTGGGCCGCAAGCAAAAACTACAGAATGAGCTTTAGCAGAGTCTATCTAGATGAAGCTCTACCTGAAGATAGTGATGGTTTTGATCTGTTAATTATCCTCGGTGGCCCCCAGTCTCCCGCCACATCCCAAAGCGATTGTCCATATTTTGATAGTCAAGCAGAACAAAGACTTATCAGGCAAGCTATCCAAACAAATAAAGCCGTTGTGGGGGTTTGTCTTGGAGCACAGTTAATCGGTGAGGCATTAGGTGCCCGTTATCAAAAGAGTCCACATGCCGAGATTGGTTACTTCCCTATTGAACTGACTGCGGCAGGAAAAAGTAATATTAACCTTAAGACATTTTCGACCACTGAAGTGGTCGGCCACTGGCATAACGACATGCCTGGCCTTACGCCCGATTGCGAAGTGCTAGCCACAAGTGAAGCTTGCCCGCGGCAAATTGTACGTTACACAAATTTAGTTTTTGGATTTCAATGCCATCTTGAATTTATCAGTAGCCAATTAACACCATTAATTGCCCAAGAAAATGCTTTTTCTTGCACACAGAAAATGCCCTATATTCAAAGCCCTGAGTTTATACTGGGGCAATCAACGGCTAGGATGAATCAGTTGCTGGGACATTTTTTAGATAATCTAGTCTTAGCCTATCAAGCCGTATATACCCCTAAGTAAAAAGTGGCTAAAGCCAAAACAAAAATGCCAGCTAAGTTAGCTGGCATTTTAGATTAATGACTCACAAATCGCTTATTGCAGATGGCCCGCGTTATAGAGTTCACGATCATCCTTAGCGGGCGGATTCCACTGATACATCCAAGTCTCAGACAGTGGTTGACCATCGACTTCTAAGTAAACTCTTAGGTTAATTGGCTCAACGCTGTCCTCTGGAGGCACTACATCAAACATAGCACGATAGCCATTAATCGATGCTAAAGGACGTGCTGATTCGATTTCTACACGGCCTTGTGAGGTACTGATCACCGCTTTTACTTGAGTATCTTTGCCTAACATAGGTAAAGTGCCACCAGCAAAATCGATAACAAAGCGCTTACTGTAATATTTGCGCTTCTGACCAACCACACCACCTAAACCAGTGAAAGTATCAACAACACGGGCACGAGGTGATTGCACAGGTGGAATGCCTCCCCAATACATGTTGTAGCTATAAAGCAACTCTTGACCTGGTAAAATAGGCTCTGCAGGGTTCCAAAATGCCACTATGTTATCGAAGGTTTCATCCAGCGTTGGGATTTCCACTAGCTGTACAGAACCTTTACCCCAACTTCCCGTAGGTTCAATCCATAAACTTGGACGTTTTTCGTAGAAAACACCGTCATCCTGATAATGATCAAAATTACGATCGCGCTGCATTAAACCAAAACCTCTTGGATTTTCATCGCTATAGGCGTTGAATCGCAGATTTTCTGGGTTAGCGAGTGGACGCCAAATCCATTCGCCACTCCCTGTATGCATTGCTAAGCCATCCGAATCGTGGATCTCTTGACGCCAGTCATAACCAGTACGGCGATCGTTTTCACCCACCATATACATACTGGTTAGTGGCGCGACACCTAAACGCTCAATCGCTTTACGGGGATAAATCGCCGCATCGACTTTCATCTTCAAACGCTCACCTGGCTCAATGTCAAAACGGTAAGCGCCAGTCACACTTGGAGAATCTAACAATGCATAGACGGTGGCAATATTCGAGCCTGGTTTAGGTTTCTCTAACCAGAAATGAGTAAACATTGGAAACTCTTCAGGTTTTGGTAATGCAGTATCAACCGCCAAACCACGGGCTGATAAACCGTATTGCATCTCTTGACCTACTGCTCGGAAATAACTCGCCCCAAGGAAAGCCACCACATCACGCTGCCAATCGGTATTAAACTGCATTCTAAATCCAGCAAAACCGAGATCTTTAGGTAGCTGACTTCCTTTCACTTTAGACTTGCCGTAATCAAACATCGATGGTGAGTATTCGATAAGTTTGGCCTTACTCTCATCTAACTCATAGATATGTACTGGCGTATCAAAATACAAACCTAGGTGAAATAATTCGGCACGAAACTCAGAATCCTGATCACGCCACATTGCCGCTTTTTTCTTAAAATGGAACTGCTGGTAATCATCCCAGCTCATCCCCTGCAGGCTTTTAGGCAGTTCGCCCTTGTGACTAACATAGGACTCAGCAGCAAGTGTACGAGCATGACCCTTAAGCCATGCATAACTGAACTCTTCGCCCTCTTGCGGCGCGCTCGCCTTACCTGCAGCGCAGGCGGAAAGACTTAGCAATACACTACAGGTCAGCAATACACTGCCAACCATACGTTGCAAACGTCCACGAGTAGATTGAATTTCAACTGATGACGGCATAGCCATCAATTCACGGTTAACATTTCTTTGTTCGGGAAATAAATTGGGTTGCATAAGCAGACTCTGAATTGGTGTAACTTCCTGACACTTCGCTGCACATATAAGCAATATGCAATGACTGCCCTGTGGAGAACTGTTGATGACAATGATAACCATACCTTTATCTCCATCAGTTCGCCAGAATCTAACATAATTTCAGCACAATGGAATACGGCACGGCGGCTATTTTCAATACTGCCGTCAGTTTATGAAAATAGTATTAAAAAGGGCTACACAATGTAGCCCTTAATAAACGGTTAATCACAAACTGAATTACTTCAGATCAACAGCCACTTTACGTCTGTTATGGGCAATAATCAGCGCTACGAGGCAGATAACGCCCACCGCAATCCCCACAGGTTGGCTCAAAGATTGAGGTAAACCAAGCCCTATGCCCGCGGTAACGATATAGGAAACCGTCACACAGGTTCCAGCGATGGCAGGCAAACTCACAATCCAATGGAAAGTGCCTCTATCGAATAAATATTTCGTCGCTAGCCACAGTACACTGGTCGATAACAACATATTTGAGAAGGCAAAGTAGCGCCAAATCAATGAAAAATCGATCTTAGTCATAAAGTAAGCAATAGTAAGGATAGGTGCTGCGACTAATAAACGATTACGCATACTTTGTGGAATATTAAATGCGTCAATTATCGTTAAACGTAAGGATCTGAAAGCAGTATCTCCTGAAGTGATAGGGAATACAGCCACAGCAATAATCGCCATCACGCCGCCCAGTACACCAAGATAGGTTGTCGCCACTTGGTTAACCACTAAGCCCGGACCACCTTGATCCAGCAGGCTCTTCAGTTCAACATATCCACCAGGGAAAGCGGCAATACCCGCCGTTGCCCAGACACATGCCACAATACCTTCAGCAACCATAGCGCCATAATAAACAGGACGAACGTATTTCTCGTTGGTTAAACAGCGGGCCATAATCGGTGCTTGAGTCGAATGGAAACCACTAATTGCACCACAGGTAATAGTCACAAACAGCAGTGGCCATACAGGTAAACCATCTGGGTTAGGCTCGAGTAAGTCATTGTTATAGTGGCTATGGTCAAAATAGGCGAACACATCACCCATTTCTGGTAACTGCGGAGCATGGAGCATTAATGCAACTGCAATTGAGGTGGTCATAACGACCATTAACAAACCAAATGCGGGATATAGCTTGGTAATAATTTTATCAATCGGCAACATAGTCGCTAAAAAGTAATAAGCTAAAATCACTAACACCCAGAAGGTATTATTACCAAAAATAGTGTCTTTAAAGTAATCGAGATTACTTAAAAGCCCCGCAGGACTCATAATAAATACCACACCCACAAAAAACAGCAGCATGGCAGTAAAGAGCAGCATCACGCCTTTAAAATAGATATTAAAGTAATGGCCTGCAATTTCCGGCAGACTCTTACCATCTTCCTTAATACTGAGTACGCCCGAAAAATAATCGTGTACAGCACCGCCAATAATATTACCAAGCACAATCCACACTAAAGCAATTGGACCATAGAGAGCACCCAGAATAGGACCAAAAATTGGACCTACCCCAGCCACATTGAGGAACTGGATCAAAAACGCTTTGACGGGGTGAACAGGAACATAATCCACGCCATCTTTAAATCTGGCTTGAGGAGTCAGTGCCTTAGGATCAATACCCGCTTGGCGTTCAACAAATGGACTGTAAAACCGGTATGCAAGCGCTAACAGCACAAGACAAATGAAGAAAATTAACATTATTTAATTACCCATACTTTAGTGGGAGATGATTAAATGACGAGTTTCATTGAGTTATGCCGTGAGGTCAAGCAACTCAGCATTAGACTAAGGTAGGGTTGCTAATACGAAATCAGCTTAATCTCAGTTCAAGCAAGGCCTGAGTATCTTCGCTTTCTTTGATTTGTTGACCTGTCAAAATAAATCCCTGCCGAAAAAGTGCCCGTAACGAGGCATGATTATGCTTAGCGACATGGGCGAATAGTGGTCGAACTGAAGTGAGGGGCAAAAATACCTTCAATGCCTGAGTCGCAATGCCCTGCCCCCCAGTATTCACGCCCGATCCAGTAACCGAGCAGTGACTGCCCTTTGTGTTGAAAATTGACGATATTCCCCACAAGCCTCCCGTCAACCCAAATAGCACGAGACAACACTTGCTTGCTATACAAAATATTCTGTTGCCAATGGGCAAAAAAGGCTTCGCGCTCCCGAGGTGGAAACTGAGCAAGGTGATGGGCTATGGGATCACTTTGATGGCTAAAAAATACCTCAAGATCACTGATTTCGATGGCTCGCAGATTGACGCTTTGCGTTGTTACAGAATGCATTTCTGGATCCGTTTGTGCACCGTTTCCCATTGCTTTACCTCCCTTTCTATCTCAATAAAAGACAGCATGCCACATTCTAGGTGATTAAGCTCAAGCAAAAAAATAGACGCATAACCGAGAATAAGTTAGCGTCCGAAGAGGCAAAATTGCCGAAATTGAAGTTTTAAAATTGACAGACTAAATAAAAATAAGCGCAAAAACGGGCGCCCCTAATACCATAGCAATACCGATAAAGATCATGGTTAAACTCGCTATTACGCCTTCTTGCTGACCAAGCTCAGTCGCTTTAGCCGCGCCTGCACCATGGGCGGAAGCTCCCAGTGCAACCCCTTTACCTAAAGAAGTACGAATGCGCATTAGTTTAAATAAGGGTTCGCACACTAACATCCCTATAATCCCCGTGATCAGTACCATCATAGCGGTCAGCTCTGACACACCACCAAAGGCGCTCGTTGCCTCCATAGCAAAGGGGGTTGAAACCGAACGAACTAATAAACTTTTAGAAAGCTCGGCAGGTAAAGGAATAAATTTGACGAGCAACCACGTTGATATCATTCCCAAAAATAATCCAGCAACAACACCAAGGGTGATAGTGAGTGGATACTGACAGATTAATTTGCGCTCACGGTAAATAGGCAGTGCAAAAGCAATTGTTGCGGGAGCTAACATCGCCATCAACCAATGGGTATATTCAAAATAAGTGGGTAATGGAATGTTTAGATTAAACACCAGCAAAATGATCATCACAGGCGCAAATACTATGGGTGCAAGCCACCATACTTTATGGTGCTTGTATAAACTTTTAGCTCCGTAGTAACAAAATACCGTTAACAATAAACTGATTAAGGCTAAAACGGTTTGCGACATTAGAAAATCCATCACTTTTGAATCGGCCATGGCTAAACAACCTTAGCATGGCGACGAGCATGCTTTTTGATATTCAACTGGCGTTCAAAACGAAACACTCTATCCACAACAAAGCCCGTTCCCACCATCACGCATATACTCCCAATGACCAGAGTAAACATGATATTGACACCATACTGCTCAAACAGCCCTTCGTACTTGATAACCGATATCACAGGTGGAATAAAAAACAGTAATAGCTCACCAATTAACCAAGCAGCGCCAAGCTGTACAGCACGCTCAGGTATCAATTTTGATATAAGTAAAATCAATAAGATACCTAATCCTAGTACACTGCCAGGTAGGGGTAAGTGCGCCCAAATAGCAAACCAATGACAAGCAAGAGACAGTAAACAAAAGAGACCGATTTGGATTAACAGCAAAGCCCCATGACGACATCGACATATTGTGGCTTGTAGGAATGACATGATGTTCTCAATCAACACTAAATTTCTATAACACCATTTTACCGCTTGTCTATTCAATAAAAAAAATGAATATTAAGAATGTAATCCATGAATTTAAAGAATGAAGTTAACAGTGAGGCATAATGGATCTAAAGGTTATCCGCTATTTTATTGAAATCGTCGATGCGGGTGGTTTCGGTAAAGCCTGCGAAAAAGTGCACCTAACTCAGCCAGCGCTTTCTAAAGCCGTGCGTCAGTTAGAGGAAGAACTCGATCTCACCTTGCTTGAACGTGGCAAACGTGGCACCCAAGTTAAACTCACCCCTGCAGGAGAAGTTGTCTATCGCCACGGAAAAGACTTACTCGATGGCCGCAAACGCATGTTAGCGGAGCTTGCAGCACAACGTAATTTAAGCGCAGGAGAACTCAACCTCGGTTTAGCGCCTCTAGGCAGCGCCGAAATCTTTGCGCCTATCATTGCCAAATACCGCCAGCAATACCCACAAATTGAAATGCATTTGCTCGTGCGTGGTGGTGTAGAACAAACTTCGGCGATTCAAAAAGGGGAAATAGAACTGGCTACTGGTATTATTGATTTCGATGATGGCTATGATGGTATCCGCGTATTTAACGATCCAATGGTGGTCGTGCTCCCCAAGGAAAATCCATTAGCCTCCAGAGAACATCTATTCATTACCGACTTAAACCATCAGCCCCAAGTGATGTTTGAAACTGAATATACACTTTATCAATTAGTTCTAACGGCTTGCCAAGCGGCAGGATTTACCCCTCAAAATATCACTCGAGTCAGCCAAGCTGATTTCGGCATTGCTTTAGTCGCGGCAGGAACGGGCATTATGGTGCTGCCACGCTCAATTGCGCGACGCTACAGTGTCTCAGGGGTAGTCAATATTCCCCTAGCGAGTGACGAATTACGCTGGGAACTATCACTCTTCTGGCGTAAGGAGCAAGTTCTATCCTTTGCAGCCCAAGCCATGATCAATTTGGTTAAGAAACATTTGGCGAAAGCCTAATCGCCCCATAAAAGTGATCTCACTTTGTTTTATCCAAGCTAATCCATTAGAGTGAAATTGCATAAATTCACAAAAACCTTAATAAGAGACACCATCAAAACAGGCCCGTTTTCACCGCGACAAAGGATAAATACAGATAACAATATCTATTTAACCAATGTTTAAATAAAAACACTAAACCAAATAGTTAATTGAAAAATATAAACTAAAATAAAATAAATTCTCTATAACAACCATTCAACCTCTTGAGTACAATTTAAATACAGCCCCTATTGGTTAAACCGTTTCTACGACCACCTTATGAAACGCCCTTTTTTAAAATGAATTTATAGTCACATTTAAAGCATAATTATTGACACGACAATTACTTATGCCTATAGTCGCCACACTGCACACTGATAGTGAAATCGACAAGAGAGTTTTAAATGAAAAAATCCATGTTATTAGGCGGCCTGACCTTAACTGCCACCTTGTTGTTAGCTGGATGCGGAAAAAGCGATGACGTGTTAGTCGTTGGCACTAATGCCGCCTTCCCTCCTTTTGAATATGTTGGCGGCCAAAGTGGCGATGAAATCAAAGGCTTTGATATCGATCTGGCCAAGCAAATCGCTAAAGACGCCGGCAAGACGCTCAAAGTCGAGAACATGAAGTTCGATTCACTGATCGTCGCACTCAATTCAGGCAAGATTGATTTTATCGCCTCAGGTATGACGATAACCGCTGAACGTCAAGCAAACGTCAACTTCTCTGACCCTTACTACGAAGCGACTCAAGTGGTACTCGTCAACAAAGATAACGATAGCATTCATACGCTTGAAGATATTAAAGACAAACACTTTGCGGTGCAGTTAGGCACAACCGCTGACATTATGTCGAAAAAATACACGCAAAATATCACCGCCTTTAATACGGGTTTCGAAGCCATTATGGAGCTTAAAAATGCCAAGGTAGATTTAGTGTTATTTGACAGCGAACCTGCCGCTAACTATCTGGCTAAAAATCCTGAATTAAAGATGATCAAACTGGATTTTCCTGCTGAGTTTTATGGCTTTGCGGTCTCAAAAGAACAACCTGAACTGCTGGCGAGCATCAATAAAACACTGGCTAACATGAAAGCTGACGGCCAATATCAGACGCTCGTTTCTACCCATATAAAGTGATATCAGCATGATAGACGCAATTAATACCTCGCTGTTTAGCCCGATTGGCGAAGATGGCATGATAGGCATGCTGCTGATATTAAATGGTTTAAAAGTGACGTTAGTCGTCACTTTCTTCGCCATGTTATTAGGCGCAGTGTTAGGCATTGGCACCACCTTTATGAAGATGTCGTCTAAGTGGTATATCCGCTTCCCCGCCAATCTTTATGTCGGTGTGATCCGTGGCACCCCAGTAGTTGTGCAATTAGTGATCCTTTACTTCATCGTGCTTTCAGCCTTAGATGTCGATAAGATCACTGCCGCCATTATCGCTTTTGGTCTCAATAGCGGCGCGTATATTTCTGAGATAATCCGCGCAGGGATTCAAGCCGTTGATAAAGGTCAAACCGAAGCGGCACGTTCACTTGGCTTGTCCCAAGCCATGACCATGAAGTCGATTATTCTGCCCCAAGCGATTAAGAATATTCTGCCCGCACTTGGTAATGAATTTATCGTGCTCCTCAAAGAAACCGCCGTCATTGGCTTTATCGGTGGCGTTGACCTTATGCGCGCCGGTGAAATCATCCGTAGCCGTACCTTCGAGGACAGTGTGCCCTTATTTACCTGCGCACTCATCTACTTATTCCTAACCTACAGCTTCACGTTTGTGCTGTCGAAATTTGAAAAGAGGTTGAAACAAAGTGATTAAAATAACCAACCTGCATAAAAACTTCGGCGATAACCAAGTGCTTAAAGGCATTAACGAGCATATTCGTCAGGGCGAAGTGGTGAGCGTGATCGGTCCAAGCGGCAGTGGCAAGAGTACCTTTTTGCGCTGTATTAATCTGTTAGAGCAGCCAAGCCAAGGCGATATTGAGATTGAAGGTCAATTGATCACAGCGCCAAACGCCTGCGTCGATAAACTGCGGCAAAAAGTGGGCATGGTGTTTCAAAACTTTAATCTGTTCCCCCATAAAACTGTCATCCAAAACATCACTTTAGCGCCCATTAGTCTAAAACTGATGACGCCAGATCAAGCCGAGACCAAAGCCCTCGACCTACTGGCACAGGTTGGTTTAAGTGACAAAGCTAATGCCTACCCCGCCAGTTTATCGGGCGGCCAAAAGCAAAGGGTCGCCATTGCCCGCGCATTGGCCATGGAACCAGACTTGATGCTGTTCGATGAGCCAACATCGGCACTCGATCCCGAAATGGTCGGTGATGTATTAGACGTGATGAAAGATTTAGCGCTAAAGGGCATGACCATGGTCATTGTCACCCACGAAATGGGCTTTGCGCGCGATGTATCCGATCGCGTGATCTTTATGGACGGCGGTTATGTAGTCGAATCAAGTCCGCCAGATGAGCTATTCACCCATCCGAAAGAAGCCCGTACCCAAGCATTTTTAAGCAAAGTATTGCGTTAGCTTAAGCGGCTTAAGTCCTGTCCCTCATGCTCACTGTCATGACCTTTATAAGTACGTGCAGTGAGCAAAGGATTCAAATTAGGATCCCAACATTCAACGTTCATGACAAAGACTAAATTAGACAAGTCAGGATACAATCATCTTTCACAACACCATAAAAATTATGCCGTTGAATTAACAGGAATTGAACTAAAGCTAAATAGCCGTTTATCAGTTCAGGGAGTTTATTGTCATTGTGTCTCCAGCGACACGCCATGAATATGTCCTTATAGGCTCGACGGCGACATCCATGTCGCCAACGCTCACTGGTGAGCCAATGCCAATTTTAACTACCAGTTTTGCTATATATACGTAAAAAGCTAGTAGACATAAATGGGTTAGAATTCTTGCTCTAATCTATGATTTTCGAATTAAAATTGCTATGGATTAACGCCGCGCTCTAGGACAAAGCGCAGCGTAGGTTTGTCCCAGAGCGCCTTGTTATGCGCTTGCCGCTTCACTTAAATCAATCTCCATTGGAATCTGATATGAATTTGTGTAAAGGCTAGCTTTAAATGATGCCCTCGGCGTGATCAGGACTTTTCCATCTTTTACTGAAATTGTACCGACCAGAGGAAATATATCCGATGGTCCCTTAAGATCAACAAACCTTTTAGTGAAAGTAGCACCTGTTTTGTGGTTAATGTATTTTACAAGCCCATGAGATGCTTCGCCATTTGGGCGCAATTTATATGAAACCAAAACCGAATATAACTTAGTATGTTTTGCCTTAACCGGAAGCTCGACCGCAGAACCAAATCTTTCCACTTCGTTTGAAGCAAGCTTGATTTTTTCGGTTTTTTCTATGCTCAACTTACAAAGGTGCTCAAGACACTCAAAGGTACTGCGAATTACAAATTGTTCAAGTTCGGACTCATTAAATGATTTTAATTTCTCAAAATTTACACCACAGTCTATATATCTAAGCCACTTTTCTGGTGTTCTATCGGAAAAAACCATCGAGCCTTCTGGAATAGCATTTGTGTAGTTTACATATAGGTGATCGAATTCTCCGAGGGATAATCCATTTGCACCAAGTATTGTGGCTATACGAGCACCCCAGTAATGAAGCAGCTTAGGAAATTTGAAAAAGCTAGAACAACTCGAAGGTAGACTTTTACCTGTCTCATATAGGGAGTCGCTAGCGTAATACCTAATATCTATTAATGCTTTTTCCATTTATATATCCGATCTCTCTTCACGCATAAGCCGAAAACAGCTGCTGCTTTGTAGTGGATTGTTTTGCGGTAGCGTAGCAAAACAAGGAACAAAAAAGCCATCAGGCTGGTTTGCATTGTTATGTGTTACTCACAGAATGGACAAAATAAGTTGTTCATGAACTCTAGTGGATCAATATTGCAGCTAGGTAGTAGAACCGTAACTCTACCGTGCTTTTGACATTCTATTTCTTGGAAGCCACCTTCTGCTTTTAAAGTACTTATTTCCAGATCGCTCCAGCCGCACCAAGGGCAACATTTTATCTCAGCTTCAGTGATAGCAGCTATTTCCTGCTCCCAATTACACTCTCCGCAATGGACTTTGCGAATCGTTCTGGCTTCTGTGAGATTTATTACTTTGGGTCTTTCGATCATTAAGATTCCCTACACATAACGTTGGGTATAAGCGGCTCCGCGTTAGCGAATAATACATCAAGCCATCCATTTTAAACCAACAACATAATGCACTTTTGGTTTGCCTTTAACCAGCGATGGCTTTGTTAAGCAACTGAAATCATTCAGTTGTGCAGGGTGTTCACTGGAAGCAAGATATTCCGATAATACCTATTCTTGCTCCCAATTATCCCCTTCTCGGCGACAAACATAGTCATAGTAAAGGGTGGAACCAAAGGGCTGAAATTCCATCTCAATGCCGTTTTCGTAATACTGACCATTTTCGCAGTCCATTCTGTCATTAAGTCGTACTAAGGCATCATGAATACCACCACGTCTAGCATTAATAAGCATCTTGACGAGAATCTCTCTTTGCTGGACAGTTAGTGACTTTAAGAACTCATTTATTTCTGAATTTTCCTGCCTGTTTGGATAGCTCCCTTCTTGCAAGACCCATTTTTCAAATACTCCATCATGTAACTGAGTAAACTCGTCAACAAAGCTTTTCCACAATTCAACTGAACTCATTTTTTCTCCTGAGAGCATAACGCAGTACCCATGCGCGTGAACTTGTGAATGCCGCGGGTCTCGAATGCCTCACTCTGTTATGTGTCTGCAGCTTCATTAAACAAAATCCTGTTTGAAAACGGATCTGTTACAGTAAAGCAACGATCGCCCCAAGGCGCATCTTCAATACTAGGTTTGTTGTATTTATATGGCTTAGAAGTCACATGAGCAAACAATTTATCAAGTTCACTCACATTCACTAAAATCTTACAGTCAGGAGTTTCAAATTTTTTTTGAAACTAATACCTGCTTTGATCACATTGTTTTTTACGTAAACCTGCTTAAAATGCTGCCATTGAATTTGTATTCCTTAATGATTTGGAGCCGTTACATGAGTGATTTAAGTTTCTTCGCCAAAAAGCGCTACACCACTAAGGCCTTTGATCCAACTAAGACGATTCCTGCGGATAAAATTGCGGAAATCAAAACCTTATTGCAGTTCAGCCCATCCTCAACCAACTCACAGCCTTGGCATTTTGTATTAGCAAGCACGGCAGAGGGTAAAGCTCTAGTTGCCCAAGCAACTGAAAATTACGCCTTTAACACTCAAAAAATTCTTAATGCATCCCATGTTGTCGTGCTTTGTACTCGCACCCAGTTAGATGAAGCGCATTTGCTAAAAGTACTTGAGCAAGAAGCAAAAGATGGTCGTTTTGCTAATGAAGAAGCCAAGCAAGGTCAACATAATGGGCGCTCATTTTTTGCCAATATGCATAAATATGAACTGAAAGATGCCCAGCATTGGATGGAAAAACAAGTCTATTTAGCGTTGGGAACCTTAATGCTCGGCGCAAGCGTGTTAGATATTGATGCGTGTCCAATTGAAGGTTTTGATGCCACTAAACTGAACCAAGTTTTAGGTCTGCGGGAAAAAGGCCTATGTGCTTCAGTGGTCGTTGCCCTCGGTTATCGCTCAGAGGAAGACTTCAACGCTAAATTACCTAAATCACGTTTAGCACAAGACGTTATCTTTACCGAGATCTAAAAACGGCTTAAGTTCTTCAAAAATGTCCTTGATTTAATTGAATTTAAATAAGGGCATTTTTTATTATTGCGTTTGCTAATCTACAGCATCCCTCTTCTTATCGACTAATGCTTGCAAGTCGGAAGCGCGTTTAAGCCAGATTGCTCTACAATCCATCTTTGCCTACACTTTTGCTCTATGGCATAGTCTAAATGCAATCATATTTTTGTTGCACCTAGCGAATACCAATCCAACGCTGAAAAACAATAGCCTCAAAGCACAAGCTTTATAACACTGTTTTGCAAACCACAACATAGGATGGAAAAGTCAGTATGTTACTTGCTAAACCTTCGCTCAATGCAGAAGCACAATCGGCAAGATTATCCACCACCAAAGGTGATAATCCACTGATTTGGCCCCTTCTCTCCGTATTGCAAGCCTCTAATCAAAGCTGGAAAATCCACCACCTCGCGACTGAATTACAAAGCAAAGGATTGATTCATCCACTGGATGAGAATCCAGGTAACGATTTGTTTAAGCGAAACTTCTTATTGATGAATGCCCTATTTGAGTTACAAGAAATCCTGCTTCCTCGGCAGTGGCTTCAAGTGAAGGCTATGGATATTCAAATTTTTCGTTTAGTACCATCCAACGTCAATCTACTGATGATGGAAGAAACATCGCTTAGAGAATATTACCTTGACTGGAACAACTACGACACAAGCGAAAACGTGGTCAGGGAGCTATTAGAAGCCTTCTGGACCAGTTACAAAAGCTATATTGGCCTTAACATTAACCTCATGAATAAAGGGCATGCTCTTAGCGTATTTGAATTAGATGAAAGCGCCACTGCGCGGGATATTCGCAAGCAATGGCGCCGCTTGGCCCTTAAGTGGCACCCCGATAGACCAGACGGCGATGCAGCAAGATTTCGTGAAGTCTGTGAGGCTTGGCAATCACTAAGGGATATAGCTTAGAAACGTGATGTAACCATTGCTAAGCCACGGTGATTTAGTCCTCTGTCATCTCTACCAATAAATGTGATCCTGTTTACAGTCTTGTAAATCTAAGGGGGAAACCTCCTGTGGGATCACAGATTTAGTCTAATATCCTCAACGCAATTCAGCGATAATTAAGTCTTCCAATTTAACCTGAAGCTATACGCCGACAGTGCGATATCCGTCTGGCTTCGATGATGAAGCTTAACTGATCTGTTTTAGGTTTATAATCACGCAGAATATCAATATCATTCATTCAATCTAACCGACTTTGAGGAAAATATGATTAAACCATTAACCTTGGCTGTAGCCTTCATTTTGGCACCACTAAGTGCATTTGCGGCCAACTTTACCGAAGGTACTCATTACACCCAAATTTCGGATAAAGCCCCTAGCGCTGAACCTAAGTTAACTGAGTTTTTCTCTTTCTATTGCCATAATTGCTTTAATATGGAAACTAATTATCTACCTGATATAAAAGCAAACTTAGATAAAAAAGTGGCATTTGATAGCAAACATGTCGACTTTATGAATAGCGATATTGGCACCGAAGTCATGCGCTCTTTGGCCGTGATCCAAAGCGTTGATAATAAAGATGCCTTAACCCATGCCATGTTTGCAGCAATCCAAGGTGAAGAAGGCGCAAACGGTCACGATCACAGTGCGCCAGGGCATAAACACGAGCCGCAAATCAACAACCGTGATGATATCAAACAAATATTTGCTAAATTTGGCATCGATGCCGCTAAATACGATGAACTTGCCGATAGTAAAAATACCAATGAAAAACTCGCTCTATGGCGCGCACAGCAAAATCAGTTCAAAGTAGAAAGTGTGCCCGCGTTTATTGTCAATGATAAATACGCTGTTAACTTAAGCAGTATCAAAACCTTAGATGAATTAATTAGCTTAATTAACTATCTTGCTATTGAAAAAGATGCCCAAGCACCTAAAAGTTCAGGCGGCAGTTTAACTTGGCTATTCCTCGCCTTTGCAGCAGTCATTGGATTAAGCCGCCAAAAGCGAATCCGTTAAGTAAAAAAATGGCCTCCAACGGAGGCCATCTCTTCTCAAGACCACAGATTACTGCCTAATAAATTCAATAATATGGGTTGCTGCCAGCACGATATGTACAATTAAAAAGCCAATAAAAGCCTGTGCACAAATAAGATGATAACCACGCCAGTCCATTGCGATTGGTGTACCTTGATATACAAACCACACAACACCAGTCAACCCCGTTGCGACCAGCAATAACATTCCAATGCCTTCAACCACACTGAATAACCCTTTGCCGCCCGCAACAGGGAACTTACCTTTGATTACACCAGCGATATCTTGTTTCAGTTGTGCCCAATCCCCCACTAGCCAACCAAAATACGAGCGCCATTTTCCATTGAAGGTATTGTGAAGTAAGAATAATAATGCAAGAACCGTACAGACCAATCCTAAGTAAACATGCAGGTAATCCCAAAAACTGGCATTTTTTCTCAGGCTTCGTCCTATAAAAATCCATGGGCTACTACATACCAATACCGCACAGCAAGTCGCAAGCCACACATGTAAATGGGTTATCAATATACGAAACACGTTGCCGAATTTTACTGCCGCAGTCGGTTTATCCGTCATGATCCATGCCCTTAAACTTATAGCAAGCCACTTTTATGCTTGATGGATTTGCTCACCAAACTCGTTTACTTTCTGCCAATCTGTATATTCAACATTGGTAACTGGATCCGTCGGCCCCTTAGTTAACCACATAATAAAACGAATAATATTCCTATCTAAAGCGTTATAGCCTTGATAGTTCAAGTTACCACCAAACACTTGCAGTAACTGAGGTCTCCAAGTCGTTTTGCTTAAAAAAGCCTGCATATAAGGATTAGTCTCAGGCGTATTTTTTTCCGGCTTACGCGCCACTAAGCTAACCGAGAAAAAACCACTTACTTTTTGTGTTAGTAGTTTTTGATGCTTTTGAATAAATTCATATAACGTCGGATTATGTTTACCATGGCGAATACTGGCGCCAATAATGATTTTGTCGAACGACTCCATTGCGGGCACAGCCTTAATATCGGCGATAACAACCGAATTGCCTAAGTCCTTAAGTTGCTGCGCTAGCTGATTAGTGATCTTACGGGTTTGACCGTGAACACTAGAGAAAATGATCAGAATTTTTTTCACTTTAGCCTCGATTCATCTCAACAAAAATAAGAAAAAGCGGCCTGAAAAATGATAGTGAAAGGCGGCTTAGATGGATAACGCAAAAAGCAAACAGCCTATTACGAGATTGCATACTAGGTGATTTAAATATCAATTTACATGAAATAGATCACGGGGTTAGCCCCATAGGGCTTATGCATACACAGTAATTTTAGCTTGCTCACAAAAATAGACTCGGTAATAAATTGAGAATTCAAAAATGACCTTGCATCGTTGCCTCATAGTACGTCAATAGACTTACCATGATTCCGCAATTCACCTTAGCCAACGAGTATCAAAATTTACGATTTCAACATAATAATCGTCAATAGATTGGGTTAATATAGCCAGAACCGTGATTAAGGATTCGCTATTATCTAAGCAAAATCAGCTTTGGTAAGACAATTCACTTAACTCCCTATATCAGCATACAAACAAGGATTGATTCGGATGAAGGACTCAGACATTTTAATGCTAGCAGAAGAAGGCGAGTCAGCATCCGAAGTATCCGCTCGCAAAAAAGCCCTGCTACTCGGTCGCCAATTAGGGCTCGCCAGTGAGCAAGAATATCGCCCCGCGAACGCTTCAATAGCCGAACGTGCAGAACATAGAGCCCGCAAGTTATCGAGCCAATATCAGGCCAATGTGGAAACCATTTTCGCCTTAGCCCTCAGTTACACCCACTCAGATGTCACTGGGGTCGATCTCGATCCCGATTGGAGTCATCAATTCTTCTTGATGGCGGAACAAATCCATAACCGTAAGATGCAAGATTTGTGGGCTCGGATATTGTCGAGCGAGATAGTGAATCCGGGAAACTTCAGTCTACGTACCTTAGCGCTGCTCAAGCAACTGACCCACAGGGAAGCACAAATTCTTGAAAAAGCCCTTGGCATGGCGGCTAAAGTGAATAATGAACAACGTCTTAAACTGATCAGTGGTTATCGGTTATCTGGGGGGATTGGGCAATACTTTAGAAAAAACACCACAGTAAATCTTGGCCTATCTCAATTTGGCCTGCCTTATTCCAGTATTTTAACCTTAGTTGATGCGGGTATTTTGCACAGTAGCGAGTTTGAAACAGGGCTTCTTAATAGCAAAACCCCAATCCAATTTGCCATGCCTAGTATTCAAATGAAGTTAACACCTAAGAGCGGCCATTTACTATTCACTTATTATCGCTTAACCCCCATAGGTGATGAACTGGCTTTACTTGTACAACCCAAAACAGATCAAGAATACGTAAAAGCACTGCAACTACTATTTGCCAAAGATTTCAAAATAGAATAGGTATCACACCCTAAAAAGGAGCAAAAGGCTCCTTTTAAGCAAGGTAAAGGCTAAATGTTAAGCGACTGTCTTTGTCTTATCGGTATTGATGACATTGATCGCAGTTAAATAATCGATTAAGGCACGCACTTGGGTCGCTAAATCACCTTTGCTGGTATCTATGGTTAATTCCGCGGCCAGTGGTGCTTCATAGGGCGATGAAATCCCTGTAAAATTGCTGATCTCGCCACTGCGCGCTTTAACGTACAACCCCTTAGGATCCCGCTGTTCGCACACACTTAATGGCGTCGACACATGCACTTCAATGAACTGCCCCGCAGGAAAACGGGCGCGAATACCATCACGTTCTTCGCGAGTCGGTGATATAAAAGCAGATAACACCACAAGCCCCGCATCCACCATCAATTTAGCCACTTCGCCAACACGGCGCAGGTTCTCGTCACGGTCCTCAACCGTAAACCCTAAGTCTTTACACAGGCCATGGCGCACATTATCGCCATCGAGCAAATAAGTGTGGAATCCCGCCTCAAATAAGGCCCGCTCTAATGCACCCGCCAATGTTGACTTGCCCGCGCCAGAAAGTCCGGTAAACCAAAGTAGCACAGGGTTTTGACCTTTCTGCTCGGCTCTCGCGGCTTGGTCTACAGGATGTTGATGCCACACGATATTTGTCATAAAAACTCCTCAATCCCCATGTTAACTAACCGCTAACATAAGGGCTATAAACACAAGCTAATCACTAAAATGGAAAGATGATCGGCACCATAAATATCACTATCAGGGAATACAGCACAGATAACGGCAATCCAAGGCGGACAAAGTCACTGAAGCGATAATTACCCGCATTAAACACCATTAAGTTCGTTTGATAGCCATAGGGTGAAATAAAGCTCGCACTGGCACCAAAGACGACCGCCATAATAAAGGGTCTTGCATCGACACCATAATTAAGCGCAATCGCGTAGGCAATAGGGAACGCCAGCGCTGCCGCTGCGTTATTGGTCACCAGCTCAGTCAGTAACAAGGTCATCAAATACACACCTACAAAGGCACCAAAGACCCCATAACCATTGATTACACTCAATAATCCTTGGGCTAAGTTGTTCGCAAGGCCAGTACTCATCATCAAATTAGCAAGACCAAGTGCACTGCCAACGATGATGACAAGTTCAAATGGAAAACGGCGTTTCAGCTCAGACAGTGTGACAGCACCGATGGCAAAATAACTCAGCAGCAATATCACTAAACCTTTAGCCAATGGCAATACGTCAGTAACACTCAGGACGATCGTTGCCGCAAACCCCAGCAACACACAGCGACCACGACGACTGTCTAAACGCACATTCAAATCTAAACCGCTGATCGCCGCAAACTCTGAACTTAGCTTTGCGCTATTGCTAAAACCATCACCTGGTGTCAATAACAACACATCACCGGGTTGCAGGATTATGTCACCAAGCCCACCCTTTAGTGGGTGATTTCCGCGGCGAATAGCCATCACAGCCGCATCGAACTGCTCACGAAAACGCGTTGCTTTTAACGAACTGCCCACTAAACGAGATGATGGCGCGAGTACGGCTTCAACTAAATTTTGTCCCTTAGCTTGATGCTTACCAAACCAATCTAAACCATCAAATTGGTGTAATAACTCGACCGATTCCACCGCGCCACTGAAACGCAGCACGTCGTCCGCTTGTAATACTAACTGGGGCGGCACAGGGCAAATACAAATGCCACTGCGTTCTAATTCAACCAGATATAACTTTTTCAGCGCCCTAAGTTTGTTATCCACCACACTGCGACCAACCAAGGACGAACCTTTCGCCACATGGGCTTCGAGCAAATAAGGTAGCGTTTCTTCGTTTGAATCTTCTCTTCTATCAGGCAGAATATTCGCCAGTAAGGTCAGTAACAGCATTCCAGCCACTAAAATAATCACAGCCACCGGCGTAAACTCGAAGAACCCTAAGGCGGGTAAGCCAGCGTTTTCTACAAAGGAGTTCACAATCAGGTTAGTCGAGGTACCAATCAGGGTCAGTGTGCCGCCTAAAATTGCCGCATAATTTAGTGGCAACAATAGCTTAGCTGGCGCGTGTGCCTGATTGCGGCGCACAACACCGATAAGCGATGCCACCACCGCAGTGTTGTTAGTGAAAGACGACAGCAAAGCCGTCGAAAAACCGAGTTTTGCCATTGTCATAGGCAAAGAACTATTACCTATGACTTGACTCAACTTTCCCAGCAAGGACGTTTTTTCTAACGCCGTCGCGGCCAACACCAACAGGACAAGTGTGACTAAGCCAATATTGGTAAAGCTTGTTAATGCGGTATCGAGCGCAACCATGCCCAAGAGATAACAGAGCAAAAATGCAAATAAAAACAATACCGCTGGGTTGATACGGCCGCTAATTAAGCCAGCCACAAGCCCTATCAAAATAATCGCTAATTGCCACAAGTCACTCACAAATTAAGCTCCAAGCTGAGTGATATCTATCGCTTGCCAATGGGGGAAGTGTTTACGCACTAAGGCATTAAACTCGACTTCAAAGGCACTAAATTGTGACGCTGTTTGCTTGTTAACATGTTGACCCGACACCACCATCACCGCGGCAACCGTCGCATTAGTAAGACGGTCGATTAAAATCATTCCGCCCGTATCACGCACTAACGAATAGGCATCAAATACTATGTCTTCGGTCAGTTCTAAGGTCACACGCGCAATCGCGTTTAACCCAAGCGTGTCCGTCGCACTGCGCGCTAAGGTATTAACATCAACCACATAATCGATAGCTGTTACAGAGGCTTGCGTCTTCTTACCGGCCACTTTGATGTCGTATAACTGACCGAGTTGTAATGGCTTTTCATCCATCCACACTATATCAGCGCTGATCAGGTTAGCGACGGCGGGAGCTGAGTCGGGTTTTGCCAGTAAATCGCCACGGGAAATATCAATTTCATCTTCCAGCGTGATAGTCACAGCCTGGCCTGCAACCGCTTCCTCTAGATCACCATCGAAGGTGACAATACGTTCAACCTTGCTGCGTTTACCCGATGGCAAAGCGACTAACTCGTCGCCGACCTTGATGATGCCAGAGGCTAACGTGCCCGCAAAACCGCGAAAATCTAAGTGAGGGCGCGACACATATTGCACTGGGAAACGCACAGGCAATGAGCTGAGTTCGCGTTGAGTATCAATGGTTTCTAGCAGTTCAAGCAGTGTTCCGCCTTGATACCAGTCACTTTGGGTACTGCGCTCAACCACGTTGTCACCATTAAGCGCGGATAAGGGCACGAAGTGGATATCGAGATTACCGAAATCTTTAACGAAATCCGTAAAATCGGCACGAATACGATTGAATACTTGCTCATCAAACCCCAGCAAATCCATCTTATTCACGGCAACCACAAAGTGACGAATACCGAGTAATGACGCGATAAACGCATGGCGCTTAGTCTGAGTCTGCACGCCGTAGCGGGCATCGACTAAAATCACCGCTAAATCACAGGTCGATGCACCTGTCGCCATATTGCGAGTGTACTGCTCATGCCCTGGCGTATCGGCGATGATGAACTTGCGCTTATCACTTGAAAAATAACGGTAAGCCACATCGATAGTAATGCCCTGCTCGCGTTCGGCTTGCAGACCATCCACCAGCAAAGCTAAGTCAATCGCTTCACCTGTGGTGCCCATCTTGGCGCTGTCGCTCTTAAGGCTCGCCAATTGGTCTTCATAGATCTGCGCGCTATCGTGTAACAGGCGGCCGATTAAGGTACTTTTGCCGTCATCCACACTGCCACAGGTTAAAAAGCGCAGTAAGCCTTTGTGTTGCTGCAGGGCTAGATATTCTTTCACACCATGGAGGGTAATTTCTGCCGCCATGAGATTGGTTTTATTGACCGCTTTGTCCATCTTATTCTCACTCTTGATCTGCTTGGCTGAAGGTCGCACTGACTAGCGCCACCTTCGCGAAATAGGCTTAACCCTGTAGAGATTAGAAGTAGCCTTGACGCTTCTTCTGCTCCATCGAGGCACTTTGATCTGAGTCGATCAATCGGCCCTGGCGTTCGCTTGAACGGGTTAACAGCATTTCTTCAATAATCTTCTCTAGACTGTCGGCCTCGGAATACATGGCGGCCGTGAGTGGGTAACAACCTAAGGTTCTAAAACGTACCACTTCTTCTTTAATCTGCTCGCCTTCGGCTAATTGCATCCGCTCGTCATCGGCCATGATTAACTGACCACCGCGCTCAACCACTTTACGTTTAGCTGCAAAGTACAGAGGCACTAACTCAATGTTTTCTTGATAGATATATTGCCAAATATCCAGCTCAGTCCAGTTAGATAACGGGAACACGCGAATACTTTCGCCCTTGTTCACTGCACCGTTATAGGTGCGCCACAGTTCTGGACGTTGGTTTTTAGGATCCCATCTATGGTGACGGTCGCGGAAAGAATACACGCGCTCTTTGGCGCGAGATTTTTCTTCATCGCGACGAGCCCCACCGAAAGCCGCATCGAAACCATATTGGTTAAGTGCTTGCTTTAAACCTTGGGTTTTCATGATGTCAGTGTGTTTCGCACTGCCATGGTCGAAGGGGTTAATCCCCTGCGCCAAACCTTCTGGGTTAATGTGCGTCAGTAACTCGAAGCCAAATTTCTTTGCCTGCGTATCACGAAACGCGATCATCTCTTTGAATTTCCAACCCGTATCGACATGCAGCAACGGAAACGGGATCTTGCCCGGATAAAAGGCTTTACGCGCTAAGTGCAACATAACGGAAGAATCTTTCCCGATGGAATACAACATCACAGGATTATCGAATTCGGCTGCAACTTCACGAATGATCTGGATGCTCTCGGCTTCCAGTTGTTGTAAGTGGCTTAGTTCACGCCCGGCCATACTATTCTCCGTTTACCTAAAATTTGCTGCATTGATACAGCATGATTACTTAATTTTATAATTTGCTAATTTATCGATACTTTTACAGTCTGAGTCAGTTCATGTTGGTATTGTGCGTTGTCGATGGATTCAGGTATGAACCAATTGAGCGTCTCAGAAAGCGTGACGACTTCACCTATGATCATCAAGGCTGGCATGTGTAAGTCTGGATCGGCGGCAAGCTGTTCAAGCTCACCTAAACGGCCGATAAAACGACGTTGTTCTTTAGTGGTTGCCTTTGACACTATCGCCACAGGTGTTTCTGGGCTTCGGCCCGCATCGAGTAAACCTTGACGAATAATGCCTGCGTTCAGAATCCCCATATACACGACTAAGGTATTGTTAGGATTAGCATAACCTTGCCAATCCATAGGGCGACTCTCTAACTGACAATGGCCAGTGATAAAAGTGACGCCTTGGGCGTGGTCTCTGTGGGTTAGGGGAATTCCCGCATAGGCTGACGTGCCGCTGGCGGCGGTAATGCCGGGGATGACTTCAAACTCCACCCCAGCTTCAACTAAAGTTTGTAACTCTTCCCCCCCGCGGCCGAAAATAAAAGGATCGCCACCTTTAAGGCGAACCACATTTTTACGGGTGTAGGCTTTAGTGACGAGTAACTGATTAATCTCGTCCTGTGCGGCGCTATGCTTGCCCGCACGTTTACCTACGGCAATCTTCTCAGCGTCTTTGGGAATAAGATCGAGGATATCTTGGCTGACTAAAGCGTCGTATAGCACTGCATCGGCGGTTTTAAGGATACGCCATGCCTTTAACGTCAATAACTCAACGTCACCGGGACCAGCCCCTACCAGCCAGACTTTGCCTTTGGCCGCTTGGCCCGGTAAAGAGAAAATTTCCATCAGAATCCCCAAGATCACTTTAGTCTGTAGAAATATAGCGCGTCTTATATTCCATAATAAATAGATAATTATTAGTTTTTATATCATTTAGGAATATAACTAATATCATCATTAGGGAGCAACAACGGAAAAAAAGGTCTATTTGAAATAAAATACAAGTAGATATTAGGTAACACACTAAATTTAAATGATTTTTAATTTACAGCATTCATGGTAAACGCTATTGTGACAAGGGTATATCCATCATTTTGGCACTATGTTAGTGCGAAAAATTCTACCTAAATGTCATATTTTGAGGAAAACTCACTTTTGCTTAACCCAACTGATGCAGATGCAACTAACAGTTCCTTCAACCAATCACCGTAAATTCATTAACTAGTGTTAAGCTGACAAATCGAGCGTTACAAGTACGATCAACAAACACATCAAGGAGGGTAAATGAATCTGTTTTATAAAAATATCCCGTTAATAGGATTGCTAATGTGCTCAGGGCTAAATGCAGAATCATTGGTAGAAGGACGCGTTAAAGATGAACTTGCCACTGCAGAACGTCCATTTGTGATCACCCCGCATCATGTCAATTATTTACTGCCAGCGACCTATAATCCTGATCCTAATATTGCTCCTTTTCTTGAAGAAATGGCTCAAGATCCCTATACCTTAGATAAATTTGAGGCTAAGTTTCAGATAAGCTTTAAATTTCCGGTTTGGTACAACGTATTTGGTGACAATGGGCATCTATTCTTTGCTTATACCAATCAATCCTATTGGCAAGTGTATAACAAAGAAACCTCTTCACCCTTTCGCGAAACCAATCACGAACCCGAAATATTTATGCTGTTTAATAACGATTGGAAAATTGGCAGTGTGACCAATTCTTTTTGGGGTTTTGGTGCGGTACATCAATCTAATGGTAAATCTGGCCTACTTTCTCGAAGCTGGAATCGGATTTATGGCACCATGATTTTTGATGCCGGTCCACTCGCTTTCGCAACCAAAATTTGGTGGCGTATTCCCGAAGATGAAAAAACCGATCCCTATCAGACAAGCGGTGATGACAACCCAAATATTGAAGACTATGTAGGCAATGCCGAATTTATCGGTGTTTATGGCGTTGATGAACACAGATTCACCCTCACCCTCAGAAGCAATCTACAAGATATCGATCGCGGCTCAGCAGAGCTCACGTGGAGCTATCCAATAGTGGGGAATTTACGTCTGTATACCCAATATTTTAATGGCTATGGAGAAAGTTTAATCGACTACAACTATCACAACCAACGTATTGGAATAGGGATTTCGCTTAATGACATCCTCTAATACCCATAATATTAACTCTCTGTTTATTCAGCGGTGAGATATTCAATGCGATGGGTATAAAGTGACGAAGTACAAAAATTAGCCATAATTTCATACTGACTCAACCAATCTGCTGTTAGATTGCTCAATCGGGCTAGCTCCAAAGGATGGATAATATGATTTTCATTGAAAATAATCGAATTTCCACCGATAGTCGCTCACCTTTTTAGCAGTAAAAGGCATTGTAAGATCACGGAGGAGTATGGGTTTTAACTATCGGACTATTGTTAGTTTTCTGACAGTTATCATTATCGCGAGCTTAATTAGGCTCGCGATTTTTGCTATGCCAGAACAAGAACGAACTCCAGAATTGAGTGCTCAGGAAGTACGCCAAGACCTCTATGTTTTGCTGAGTCAAATTGAGCAATACTCCGCTTTCTATGCCCTTAAACCCAATGATATGGCTCAACTATTGACTGATACTGCAGCCTATATTGCTGAACAATATCAAGATATTGTCTCCAATGATCGTTTTGCGGCTGAAGTCACTAAGCTACTCAATCGCATCAAAGATCCTGGTGCTCAAGTGCTAAATTTTGAAGATAAGAGCGGAGATTTACCTTTAACACTCAGGCCCATAAATGAACAATGGCTTGCTTTAGATACTAAAAATAGTCCGATTAATTCTAATTTTCCCTTTATAAGCCACATTGATGGCTTACCTATGAACAAATGGATATCGGCAAGTCAAGCCTACTTACCCGAGCCATCGAAAGATAGCCAAGAAATGCAGCTACCTTGGCTTAAAAAACTCAACCTATTGCGGGAGGATTTAGGGCTTAGTCTTAAACCTTATGTGGTCGTCACTTTAATGAATGACAATCTACAAACGCAGCAGGTTACGATGGCATTAGCCCCTAAACAAAAAAATCAACCTGCACCAATCGTTGATAGGGATAATGAAACATTACCACTGGTTTTTGATGCGTTTCTAACCCCACTCACCAAATCATCCCCCGCAATATCATCTCAATCCGTTTATAAGTTAGAAAGTATCAACACAACTACAGCAAGGCTTAAAATCGACGATCTATACACCTTCGAATTAGATAAAGAGCTACAACAAGAGCTGCTCAAAGGTATGGAACAGGCATTATTAGTAATCGATCTAAGGGAAGCGAGTGGCTTTAGCCCTAAACTGCTTACCATGCTATCACGCTATCAAGATATTGAATCTGGTAATACGCCACTTAGCACTCGACAGTTCTCCTCAAGCATCATGGGGTTTGCTCACTATCGACGCTCGGCAGCGTTCAGAAACGATTACCTACAACCGCTAAATTTTAAACCTTTAGAATCCTTAGGATTCAGTGCGCCAAAACTTAAAATACTCACTCGCTATTTACCGCAAACCGATAAAGACAAATTCAGTCCTTGGTTTGCTCGCACTAAACCAGATGTAGAAGCGACTGGAAATAACCAACTAGTGTTACTGATAGGGCCCCGTTGTCGACAAGAATGTGAGTGGATAGCTCATCGTACTAAAACTTGGTCGAGAGTTAATTTGGTCGGTGAGAGAACCTCTGGTGACTTTGCTCGGCAATACCACTTTACCTTACCTAACAGTAGATTAAATGTCCGATTAAGCAGTTCTCTAACCTATGACTCCAAAGGGCAATTGCTCTCTGGTAAAGGGACTGAACCTGATATTTCATTGCCTCTTAATCATGATATTGAATGGCAGGGGTTAGTAAGTTTAGTGAAAACATCAACATCCAAACCAACTCAACATGGGTTAAAATCCAAGCTAGCCCATTCAGTTAACTGACAATAAAAAACCAGCAATTAGCTGGTTTTATCAACGACCCAATGCAATGTAAGACTAGGTCCCACTGACCTTGGCTATCTGCTGAGTACTTCGCTGTTTTTTATACTGCTTAGCTTCTGTAGGTATCGGTGTCACCTTACCCGTTTCTAACCAATTACGTAAACGGTTTGCATCGGCTAGATGGGTATATTTGCCATAGGCATCAAGCACAACAAAAGCCACTTGACGTTTTGCCATTTCAGTGCGCATCACTAAGCAATGGCCTGCTGCATTGGTAAAGCCCGTTTTTGTAAGATGAATATTCCAGTTATCTTTGTAAACCAAGCGATTTGTATTACGAAAATCTAAACTGTACTTAGGTTTGCCAAACGTCACCGTTTTCTTCTCTGTGGCACTCAACTCACCAAGCATAGGGTATTTCTCACTCGCTTTAAGCAGAACGATAAGATCGCTCGCACTAGACACATTTTTATGAGATAAGCCCGTCGGTTCAACATAACGAGTATTTTTCATACCTAATGCTTTCGCTTTGGCATTCATCGCCTTAATAAAGGCCTTATGTCCACCGGGATAATGATGAGCAAGGCTTGCAGCGGCGCGATTTTCTGAAGACATCAAGGTCAACAACAACATCTCTTTACGGGTAATTTCGCTACCGATACGTACCCGAGAGTAAACACCACGCATTTCTTTGGTATCGCTAATATTAACAGCGAGCTTCTGATCCATTGGCAATTTGGCATCTAACGTCACCATAGCCGTCATTAATTTAGTCACAGAGGCTATTGGCATAACAGCATTAGGATTACTCGAATAAAGGACCTCATTGGTTTTGAGATCAACCACCAAAGCACTGTTCGCCGCGACTTCTTGTTTATTTAAAACAGGCTTTGCTGAGGCAGATGATTTAGAAGCGGTACTTTTCGTAGTGACAGAGGCCGATTCGGCACAATATGCTGTCGCGGCAACAGTACAACTGCTGCAGACAAAGATAAAACTACTGAGTAAAGATCTGATCTTCATTTAAGTTTCACTAAAAATAGAAAAGGATCACATGTGCTAACGCACGCGGCTTGCCCAAGTATAAGAGGTATATGCAGAAAGGAATAGAATGAAACTAAACTTTTATCTGTGATATCAGCAATTTCCATCTAGCGCCATAGTTCACGCACCAGCTTAACCTATTATAAATTTCGCATTTAAAAGTACTCAAAATCATACTTTTTAACTAGCTTAGAGATTAATGCTAAAAAACAGCACTTTCAAAGTTAAATGCTTCAATGTAAAAATTATTAATAATTTTTTAACTTTTATATGAGTAAAGATTAATTTTTGCAAATCAATCATCTGTTCCCAGCCTGAAATCAACCAAACACCGTCAAGGCATCTTAGTCATCACTCTGCCCAACAACAATGAAACAAAACTTAACACCAGATTGAAAATTGACAACATCCCCCATAGTACTTTGATACAACGTAAGTTATATCGCGAAAAAACCGGCTGACAATAAAAGCGGTATCTATATTTACCGTAATAGTTTTGTCGGACAAGCACTCAAGAAAAACATTTATATCAATGGTGAAATGATTGGTGAATCAGCCAATAAGGTATTTTTCTACAAAGAAGTTGAACCTGGCGAGCAAACGCTTTCAACTGAATCTGAGTTTAGTGAAAACGATTTAAAAGTTTCAACAGAAGGCGGTAAAAACGACTTCTTTGAGCAATATATCAAAATGGGTGTATTTGTAGGCGGTGCAGGACTAAAAGCCGTCTTTGATGCCGAAGGGATGAAAAACGTTCAAGAATGTAAATTAGCAAAATAGTCATTACTTCCCCCTTGAATCGCCCATATAAAAACCAGCCAAAAGGCTGGTTTTTTATATTTATCCAATGCAAATTGGGTCACAGGTTTTATCTGCAACCCAATAAATCACTTAGGCTTGTGGGCGCATTGCAGGGAATAGGATCACATCACGGATTGTATGAGTGTTAGTGAATAGCATCACTAAACGGTCGATACCGATACCTTGACCCGCTGTTGGTGGTAAACCGTGTTCCAGTGCAGTGATATAGTCCGCATCGTAGAACATGGCTTCATCGTCACCCGCGTCTTTGGCATCAACCTGCGCTTTAAAGCGGCTGTCTTGATCTTCAGCATCATTTAACTCGCTGAAACCGTTAGCTACTTCACGACCACCGATGAAGAATTCAAAACGGTCAGTGATGAAGTGATTGTCATCGTTACGACGTGCCAGTGGCGAAATGTCCGCTGGGTAGCCAGTGATGAAGGTCGGTTGCATTAATTGCCATTCAGCAGTTTCACCGAAGATTTCTTCTAATAGCTGACCACAGGTCCAGAACTTCTCGATCTTGATACCTAGGCTGATAGCCAATTCACGCATAAATTCGAGATCTTTCACTTGCTCGTAGGTCATGGCTTGGATAGTCGCGTTATCAGGATTGTACTTCTGAATCGCTTCTAACATGCTCAGACGGGCATATGGGCCGCCGAAATCAACGGTGTGCTCGCCGTATGGCATTTGCGCACTGCCTAACAATTCGATCGCGATTGAGCTTAACAGTTCTTCGGTTAAGTCCATCAAATCTTTGTAATCAGCGTAAGCCATATAGAATTCCATCATAGTGAATTCTGGGTTATGGCGTGGCGACAGACCTTCGTTACGGAAGTTACGGTTGATTTCAAACACACGCTCAAAACCACCGACCACTAAACGCTTGAGGTATAGCTCTGGCGCGATACGCAGGTACATTGGCATGTCCAGCGCATTGTGGTGCGTGATAAATGGACGGGCTGAAGCACCGCCTGGGATCACGTGCATCATTGGGGTTTCAACTTCCATGAACTCTTTTTTGATCATGAAGTTACGGATAGCTGCAACCACTTTTGAACGCATCACGAAGGCTTGACGAGATTCTTCGTTAACGATTAAGTCAACATAACGTTGGCGGTAACGGGTTTCTTGGTCGGTTAAGCCGTGGAATTTCTCTGGCAGTGGACGCAGTGCTTTGGTCAGCAGTTGGTACTCTTCCATATTGACGTACAGATCGCCTTTACCAGACAAGTGTAACTGACCAGTTACGCCGATGATGTCACCGATATCCAGACCTTGGTAACGATCCTTCAGATCCGCTTGAACGCCCTTTTCAGCGTAAGCTTGGATACGACCAGACACGTCTTGAATTACGAGGAATGGGCCACGTTTTGCCATGATACGACCAGCAATGCTGGTTCTAAAACCTAAGGCTTCGAGTTCTTCCTTAGTGTTTTGACCGTATTTTTCCTGCAACTCTGCCGCTTTGTGGGTGCGACGGAACGTATTAGGGTGAGCATTAGCGCTACAATTCGGGCGAATGCTGTCTAGCTTGGCACGACGCTCGGCGATCAGTTTGTTTTCATCTTGTACTTGTTCAGTCATCTTATTTCTCGTCTATACCTTTGAATTAATTACAGCCCTGATTTCAAACTGGCTTCGATAAACTTGTCCAGATCGCCATCGAGTACCGCTTGGGTATTGCGCGTCTCCACGCTAGTACGTAAGTCTTTAATACGGGAATCGTCCAATACATAGGACCGAATTTGGCTGCCCCAGCCGATGTCAGATTTAGCGTCTTCGGCCGCTTGCTTTTCAGCATTTTGCTTATGCATTTCTAATTCGAACAGTTTGGCTTTTAACTGTTTCATCGCCGAATCTTTGTTCTTGTGCTGTGAACGATCGTTCTGACACTGCACTACCGTGTTGGTCGGTAAGTGGGTAATACGTACCGCTGATTCGGTTCGGTTAACGTGCTGACCACCCGCACCCGAGGCGCGGTATACGTCGATACGTAAGTCAGCAGGGTTGATATCGATGGTGATATCATCATCAATCTCAGGGTAAACAAATACCGAGCAGAAAGACGTGTGGCGACGACCCGAAGAGTCAAATGGCGATTTACGCACTAAACGGTGCACGCCAGTTTCGGTGCGTAACCAACCGAAAGCATATTCACCAGTGAATTTAATGGTCGCACCCTTAATGCCCGCCACGTCACCATCGGTCACTTCCATCAATTCAGGGCTGAATCCATGGGCTTCACCCCAACGTAGGTACATACGCAGTACCATGTTGGCCCAATCTTGAGCCTCAGTACCGCCACTGCCCGACTGAATGTCTAAGTAACAGTTTGAGGCATCCTGTGGACCAGAGAACATACGGCGAAATTCAAGATCAGCAAGGCGACTTTCTAAATAATCCAGCTCTTTGGTGGTTTCATTGAAGGTGTCTTCGTCTTCTTCTTCAACGGCCAGCTCGAGTAGCCCTTCGACATCCTCAAGACCTGAGTCCATATCGTCGATTGTTTTTACTACGGCTTCGAGGCTTGCACGCTCTTTGCCTAGGGCTTGGGCGCGCTCAGGCTCGTTCCACACATCGGAACTTTCAAGCTCACGGGTAACTTCTTCTAGACGCTCATGTTTAGCATCGTAGTCAAAGATACCCCCTAAGAAGCTGCGTACGCTCGGCAAGCTCCTTAATTTTGAATTTTACTGGATTAACTTCAAACATGAATTTTCAACTTCACTTTATTTGGCCGCTTTAATTGATTTCCCATTAAAGGAGGCGGTGATTAACAGTATTTGCGACCGCGCATTTTAACCTAACAACGCCAGTAAGCCTAGGACGTGTTGATGTTTCGAGGTTAAATTTTGTGCTCGATAAGTCAGTTAACACTGTGATCTTAATTAATTTTGGCTAAGCATTCCCTGAGCTAGGTATCAAGGTCTGCTCAAGTGACCCTAAGTCTTTTAAGAAAATGTGCCGAATATCAAGGGGGATAGTATTTAAAACACGATTTTTTGCTAAGAGCATCACAATCAACACTCAGTACAAACCTTGCACTGCACAGTCTTAAATCAGTTTGTGATTAATGCAGCAATTCCATCTTAAACTTGCTGCGTACATAAGCATCTTCAAAACTACCCTAGGTATACTCAAATCAACCTATGCCTGCAGCCTCGCGCGATAGCAGCCAAGTTCCCTACAAAATATAAAAGGCCATGGGATGATAGAACTTCAAATTGATGACCAAGTGCTGTTGGTTAACCCAAACAACACACTACTGCAAGCGGCACATAATGCTGGGATAACCATCCCCAGCCTATGCGATCAAAACGCGGCCTCACAGCAATTAGTTACAGATAAAAACAATCAAAAACATGATGATAAACAAGCCTGTAACTTATGCGTGGTTCAAATTGAAAATGCCGATGCAAGCCTTCGTTGCGTACGGGCTTGTGAAACACCCGTTGAGATGGGAATGCGGGTAATCACTCAATCAGCCTACCTTAGTAAAAAGCGTAAGCAAGCACTCAACAATATCCTAAGCGACCACTTTGCCGATTGTGAGGCACCGTGCCAGCAGGCCTGCCCAGCGGGTGTCGATGTACAGAGCTATTTATATCACATTGCCCAAGGTAACCATACGCAAGCCATTAAAGTTATTAAACAAACCTTGCCATTACCCTTATCTATTGGCCGTGTCTGCCCAGCATTCTGCGAGGCCGAATGTCGGCGAGGAAGTGTCGATGAACCTATCGCCATTCGCCAATTAAAACGTCACGCTGCCGATTTGGATTTAGCAGAAGGTGAAAATGGTGGTATGAGTTACGTCCCTGAACGCCAAGCTGAAACGGGTAAAAGGGTCGCCATTATCGGAGCGGGTCCTGCGGGATTAAGTGCTGGATACTATTTATCAAATCAAGGGCATAGCGTTGAGATATTTGAAGCAATGCCCCAAGCGGGCGGCTGGCTACGTTACGGTATTCCTGAATACCGTTTACCCAAAGCGATATTAGACAAAGAAATAGACTTACTTTGCCGTAACGGATTAATGATACACACTCAAACCCGCTTAGGGCATGAGGTACATCTAACCCAATTAGCTAAAGATTTTGATGCCATCTGCCTTGCTATTGGCGCCCAAAAAGCCGTGCCGATGGATTATCCCGGTAGCACGCTTAAGGGATGTTATTTAGGCGTGGATTATTTAAAAGACCATTGCCTCGAAAAATCGTTACCACTAGGCAAAAAAGTAGCCGTCATTGGTGGAGGAAATACCGCTATCGATTGCGCTCGCACTGCAGTACGTGAAGGCTGCGATGTCACTTTAATCTATCGTCGTACCCGTGCTGAAATGCCTGCAGAAGCCTATGAAGTCCATGAAGCTGAAGTTGAAGGGGTCAAATTTCACTTCTTAACGAATCCGATTGAAAACCATAGTGATGCAGATGGCCATGTCTGCGCGGTCACCTTTGCTAAAATGGCACTTGGTGAAGCCGATGCTTCAGGCAGGCGAGCACCGATTAATACGGGGGAAACCTTTACCCAAGACTTTGATACTGTGATAGCCGCTGTATCACAAACCCCAGATATGAGTTTTCTGCAGGATCCTGCGAGTCATTTAAGCCAAGGAGAAATTGCTCTTAGCCGTTGGAATACCTTTATCGGCTGTGAACACACTATGTCTGCGGGTATTGAAAAACTGTTTGTGATTGGCGATTCTCGCCGAGGCCCAGCCACCGCTGTTGCCGCCATTGGTGATGGACACAAAGCGGCACAAGCCATTGATAAAATGTTGAAACAAGGGCTAAGCTGCGAACTGTATAGCGGTGAATTTAATTCATCTAAAGCGGTTAGTCACAATAGTAAACAAGATCAAATAGCACAGGATCTTTATCCTAATATTCAGCGTCAGGCACGCTTAAAAATGCCCGAGTTAACCGCTGTACAACGGCTCCTGAATTACAGTGAGGTAGAACTAGGATTCGCACCTGATGCGGCCATGCAAGAGGCGGCACGCTGTTTAGAATGTGCCTGTCAGGCCAATACAAATTGCAAACTAAGAGATTATGCGACTGACTACAAAGTTGAATCAAAACAACTAAACACCGATTTTGCTCGTCAATTTGTGGTTGATAAATCAAGCCCTTTTATCCAATTTGATGCCAATCGCTGTATCAGTTGCGGTAAATGTGTGGATGCGTGCAACCAACAAAGTGGGCACTGCGTCATTCAATTTGCCTATGATTCTTACCAAGCACTCCCCCAAACGGAAGATCTGACCCAAGAACGCCGCGCCCCCAGAGTCGGCTTTAGTGCATCCATGGCGGATAGCCAATGTGTTCAATGTGGTAATTGCGTCCAAGTTTGCCCTACTGGTGCCTTAGTTGACGCCCGAGACAAACGCCAAGGGGATAAGACATCACTCAAAACCGCTTCCACTATCTGTACTTACTGTGGTGTTGGATGCAGACTCGACCTCAAAATCGATGAAAATACCCATCACATCCGTCATATCGAAGGTAATAAGGACTCAGTCGTTAACCAAGGTATGTTGTGTGTTAAAGGCCGTTTTGGTTTCGATTTTATTCACAGCGAAAAACGCCTGACCACTCCACTCATTCGTAAAAACGGACAACTCCAGCCTTGTTCTTGGCAGGAGGCTATTGACTATATCGCCAAAAACTTGACCGATATAAAGCAACAATATGGCAGTAATGCGCTGGCCAGTCTCGCCTCCGCGAAGGCCACAAACGAAGATAATTTTGTACTGCAAAAGTTTGTCCGTAGTGTACTTGGCACCAACAATATCGACCACTGCGCCCGCCTATGCCACTCATCAACCGTCACAGGCCTGCAACAAAGTATTGGCAGCGGCGCTATGACCAATGATATTCCGAGCATCCAAGACTCTGATGTCATTTTTATTTTAGGTTCAGATACCACCAGCGCGCACCCCATTATTGCGTCCAAGATAAAGCAGGCGGTGACATTACATGGGGCAAGATTAATCGTTGCCGATCCTAAACGTGTCGCTATTGCCGATAACGCTGAACTCTATGTCGCCCAAAGGCCCGGCACGGATGTGATGCTACTCAATGCTATTATGGCGGAAATCATTCGTAACGAATGGCATGATAAAACCTATATTGCCGAGCGCACAGAAGGTGTGGACGCACTATACGCGGAGCTTGCCAAGGATGATTACTCCCTAGAAAACGCCGCACTTATCACTGGCGTTAATGCAAGTGAAATTGCCCAACTCGCACGCATCATCGGCACCGCTGAAAAAACAGCTATTTACTATGCAATGGGGATCACTCAGCACACCACAGGGCATGACAATGTTACCGCTATTTCTAACCTGCAACTGTTGTGTGGCAATATAGGTATCAAAGGGGCGGGGATTAATCCCCTACGTGGCCAAAGTAATGTGCAGGGTGCTTGTGATATGGGCGCACTACCTAACTATTTTACTGGCTATCAAAAAGTGACCGATATTCATGCCAAAATGCGCTTTGAGGCCTATTGGCAAACTCCGCTCTCTGGTGAGATTGGTGTTACAGCAACCCATATGATGCATGATATTTCCAAAGGGAAAATCAAGGCGTTATATGTAATGGGGGAAAATCCAGTATTAAGCGACCCAGACCAAGCCCATGTGCTAAGGGCGCTTAACCAAATAGATTTTCTCGTGGTGCAGGATATCTTTCTAACTGAAACCGCAGAACTAGCTCATGTCGTATTGCCAGCCGCCTCTTTTGTGGAAAAACGCGGTCACTTTACCAACACAGAACGACGGGTTCAGCGGCTTGAGCAAGCTCTGCCCGCACCAGGGGTAGCATTGCCTGATTGGCAGATTGTGCAGAAAATTGCTAACGCGATGGGCGCGAATTGGAATTACATCCACGAAGAAGATATATGGCATGAAATTAATGAATTAACACCACAGTATCGTGGTATTCGTTGGCAACGATTAAGTCAGCAGGATAATGGTGACTTTCCTCAAGGTATTCAATGGCCCTGTCCAGATGAAGACCATCCCGGAACCCCCATTATGCACCAAAACCAATTTACACGCGGCTTAGGCAAATTTACGCCTGTCAGTTACCGCTTACCCGCCGAAATGCCCTGTAGTGAATATCCACTAACACTTTCAACTGGGCGATTATTGGAGCAATTTCATACAGGTACATTAACGCGTAAAACACCAGGACTCGATTTACTCGGCTCACCTAAGGTGATGATTTCCGTCTATGATGCCGAGAGGCTCGGGATTAGTAATGGCGATAAAATTAAACTCACGACACGCCGTGGTGAGATTGAAATTGATGCCTTTGTGACTAAACGCGCCCAAGCTGGCGTGCTATTCCTACCTTTCCATTTTGTCGAAGCGGCAGCCAATAAGCTCACCATCAATGCCCTTGATCCTGTTGCTTATATTCCCGAATATAAAGTGTGTGCAGTCAAAGCAGAAAAGGTAACGAGTTGCGGCTAAATCAATTTTAAGCGCCGAATAAAAAACGGGAGATAAGATGTCTCCCGTTTTTATGCTTATCAATTGACTGAAGGGTTAAATCTTAAACTGTCCGACTAATTTACCTAAGTTAGTCCCCTCCTGCGATACGGTTTGACTAATTCTGGCCGCATCTTGGCTAGAATGGAGTAACTCGTTCACAATTTCTTGAATAGCATATACATTGCGATTAATTTCCTCGGTAACAGAGCTTTGCTCAGTAGCCGCAGTCGCAATTTGAGTACTCATATCATTAATGGCCGTTACCGCTGAAGTCACAGAACCTAAACTTTCAGAGATAGCACGGGAAGACGCTACCGAACGCACACAACTTTGTTGGCTGTCCTCCATCGTTTTCACCGCTTGGGCGACAAGTTTATGCAGCGCAGATAACATCTCGTTAATTTCTAAAGTGCTAGCCTGAGTACGGCTGGCGAGATTACGCACTTCATCGGCCACCACCGCAAAACCTCTACCCTGCTCACCTGCACGGGCCGCTTCAATTGCCGCGTTTAATGCTAACAGGTTGGTTTGTTCAGCAATACCACCAATGACCGAAAGCACACTGTTAATCTTCTGGGATTGCTCACTTAAAGATTGAATGCTGCCCGCCGCGTGATTAATTTGCTCCATCAAACCTGCGATTTCTTCTAGGGAAGCATCAACACAGCGTTGAGCATTAGCAACATCCCCCGTGGCAGCTTGAGTCGCTTCTGCCACTTGCGTGGTATTTTGCGCAACTTCACTGGCAGTGGAAGACATCTCAGTGATGGCTGTCACCACTTGATCGGTTTCATTGTTATGGCTGATAAGCTGGCTTGACATCACTTTCGTTTGATCGTGAATCGCATTCGCCGCCTCTTTTACTTTCGTGGTCGCACTCGCTACATCCCCAATAATAGTCTGCAGTTTATCAACAAAGAGGTTAAAGGATTGGCCTAATTGGGCAATTTCATCTTCGCCTTTTACGAGAAGGCGCTTAGTTAAATCGCCTTCACCCTTAGCAATATCATTTAGATTTTCAGCCATTTTTTGAATGGGCACCACCATACGGTGTGCGGCTATCATGATGATAAAGGCTGTAAACCCCGTGAGTAACAGTGCAATGAGTAGCAGCCCATAGGATTTATCCACCATTTGCTCTGTCACTGTGATGCGATAATCTTCGACTACCGCTTCGATATCATCAATATAAGCCCCCGTTCCTAACATCCAATCCGTGCCGGGCACCATAGTCACATAACTGAGTTTCTCAATTTGTTCGTTAGTATTAGGCTTTTGATAGTAATAGGAAAAGTGACCATCACCTCGCTGTGCAGCATTAAGCAAACCGACAATAATTTTGGTTCCGCGGGGGTCTGTCATGTCAATTTTATCTTGCCCTTCCAGTGCGGGTAGCAGGGCATGGAAAATATTTTTACCTTTAGAGTCGTATATAAAGAAATACCCTGCGCTACCAAAACGAATATCCCGCAGGGCTTGATTGACATTACCTTGATCTTTTAAAGATATCTGGTACTGCACTATTCCTGCGGCAATTTCCGTCGCTTCTTTTATTTGTTGTTTACGTTCACCAACGAGTTTAGTTTTAAAGGTAACCACTTCATCATCAAGTGCCTCTTTCTCGACATAGTAAGAAACAGACATCAATATCAGTAAAGTTAAGATCAGGGGAAACAGAGATAACAATAGTAATTTATTGCGCAAACTAAAATTCGACATGCTTAATTACTCCGGGGGGATAAAACTTATAATTGTTGTATGTGCGAAGTATAGCCAAAACTGGGCAATTTCTAAGCGTCGAAGATAACAAATCTACATAAATTTTGTAAAAGTACCTTTTAACTGACTAACTTATCACAAAGAGGTAGTCACTATGCCAAAGATGCAAAAGCCTAAAACTAAAAATAACACAGGGGGTTTAAATAGCTTCAATGCACCAAAACCGAGCAATACCAAGGCCATATCTTGCCCAGATAACACAGCTTGGCTAAAAACAGGTTGATAAAGTGCAGCCGCCAGCAGTCCCACAACACAAGCATTTACCCCCGCGATTGCACCAGCGATTTTGGGTCTTGCGGCAATGGCATGCCAACTTTTCAGCCCCACCAACATCAATAAAAATCCGGGTAAAAAAATGGCGGCTGTCGCAATACAAGCCCCAATAAAGGGATTGTCTAACATCACCTCGGCGCCAAGAAAGCTAGCAAAGCTAAACATAGGTCCAGGGACTGCCTGTGCGAAAGCGTATCCCGTTAAAAATCGATCACTGCTAAGCGTGTCGCCAACGGCGGTTTCAAGCAGAGGCAGCACAACATGCCCCCCACCAAACACAAGGCTACCCACGCGGTAGAACTCGCCAAAAACCCATGCTTCGGGTCCCATATTCACTGCAAAAAAGCTACCGATAAGCAAAGCGACAAATAACAATAGATAGAAGTAATTTAAGCGAATGGGGGCTATAGGATTCTGCTCATTCCCATCCTGAGCACTCAGTAAACGTACGCCCAAAATAGCTGCAAGTAGTAACACCCCTATTTGTGTCCACATAAAGGGGGCGATCAGAATAGCGGCGGCGCTGAACAGCATTAACATCTGAGCGATTTTACGCTGGCAAAACTGTTTAAACATGGTAAGTACTGCGTCTGCTACCACCACAACGGCCATCAATTTCAGCCCGTGGATCATGCCCTGCATATAATGGTTGCTCAGCCAAGCGGCTGTCGTGACAGCAAGTAAATACATCAAGATGAAAGAAGGTAGGGTAAATCCGACAAAAGCGGCTAGCGCACCAATGAGCCCTCCTCTTTGATAACCAATAGCAAAACCCACTTGGCTAGAGCCCGGTCCAGGCATGAATTGGCTTAACGCAACAAAACTGGCATAACGTTTATCATCGAGCCACCCCAGTTCATTCACAAAAGTGTGTCGAAAATACCCAATATGAGCGGCAGGCCCACCAAAACTCATCAAACCTAAGATCAAAAAACGCAAGAAAATTTGCAACATGATATGTGGTCCGTCTATGCCTAACGTGTTGACCTAACGTATTAAAGAGTATGTCACTAAAAAGACATTTTGATGAAATACATAAAAGATGCCACTGACGTCACCGACAACCAGCACCATTGATACTGTTAATCCTTCACTAACATGGCTAATACTTCGAAGTGATCTGTGTGCGGAAATAAATCAAACAGTTGCACTTTAGTTAAGTGATAACCTTGAATGTGCTCGAGATCTTTAGCTAAGGTCTTTGGGTTACAACTGGAATAAAGAATCGCCCTAGGCGCAAACTCGCTTAAGGATTGACACAATGCCTCTCCAATCCCGCGCCGTGGCGGATTGACAATAATCAAATCGGGCTTATCGGCGGCGTTTTTGCCCTGAGCAAAATCAGTTGAATCAAGCGCCATAAATTGCACCTTCTCAAGCCCCATCAAGTTAGCCGATATTTGTGCACAACTAATGGCCTCTGCTTCAATTTCAATGCCTGTAAGCGCGATATCCTTAGTCGCACAGTGCAAGCCAAAGCCACCGACTCCGCAAAAGAGATCCCAGAGCGACTTAGGAGCAAACTCAGCAACCCACTCACGGGCTGTTTGGTATAACTGCGCAGCGACTTGAGGATTGGTTTGGAAAAAACTTTTAGGTCGAATAAACAAAGGCACATCGTTAAAACGCTCTTCGAGGCGGGTATTTTCAGTTAAGAAAATTTCCTCATCCCCCTCAAGGATCGCCATATGAATAGGCTGAATATTGACTGAAACCACGTTAATTTGTGGGTATTCGGCCAGTAATGTAGGCAATGCTCTCTCGATACGCTCAATACTATTGTGCGAGCGCAATACAAAACGCAGTAGATATTCGCCGCGAACTTGGCTACGCGTTAGCAGAATAAACTTAAGCTCACCCTTCGCTTTATCAACACGATACGGCGGAATACCCGCCTGCTGTACAAATTGCGTTAAACGGTGCAATAACTTTTGCATATCAGATGGATAGAGTAAGCAATCACAAAGACTTACCGCCTCACCACTTGGACTAACAATCCCAAGTACAGGTGCATGAGCCGCACCTAACACCACCATTTTGGCTTTATTGCGAAAAGCCGTCGCCTCGCCAGTCACTGGAGGGTAAAAAATAGCTGCAGATGGTGCCACAAATGGTTTGAGTAATTGCTGTAATTCTAGGGATTTAGCCATCAACTGTTGCGCCATAGGCACTTGAATATGGCGACAGGATTGACACTGACCTCGATTAAAATAACCACATTGCTCGACGGTATTTACAATAACAGCGCTCACGGCAGTTCCTAGATATCAATAAAAAGCGCCACACTGTAGCGTTTTTACAGGTAAAAATCACCCAAAGTCACGCGATTCAGCTCAAAGTGAGTGAGTCAACATCGGCGATAGGTTGACGTTTACCTATAGCACGCTCAATCCATTCAAGCACTTCTTCAGAGGAACTTCGAAAAGTCGTTAACTTACCGCCATATAAACTTAAGATACGTGGATGGGATCGTGATGTTTGCATCAAGGTGTCCCGCGGGCGCTCAAAAGCATGACCAGTTTGTTTAGGTAAGACTCTTACACCACAAAATGTGCCGATTATCTTCGCGTTAAGTGCATTGATGTCAGGTGCCAGTGGGAAATAATACCTATAGATACCGAGGAGATAATTCACCTCAGATTCAGTCACTTTTAGAGGTTCATCTAATGAGCTAAGTTGAGTTTCCGTTGTGCCAACCAAGGTCTTACCATACCAAGGCATCACAAAAATGACCCGTTTATCGAAACAAGACTCAAGGTATAAAATACCATCGAGCGCGGGGATATCGAGTAACAGATGGGCCCCTTGCACCCAGTCGAGCTCAACACCCGCCAACGGAGGTGACACTTTAGCGATGACCTCATTCACCCAAGGGCCTGCGGCATTGATCACTAAACTCGCCTGCACTTGCTGAATATCGCCTCTATGACGAAAACTCAACTGACAACATTGAGCTTGATGCTCGAGCCCTAAAAACTCGGCTTCGGCATAAACCTCGGCACCCAGAGTTTGAGCACTGCGCGCTACAGCTTGGGTCAACAATTTATCATCGGTCTGCGCATCCCAATATTGGAATACTGCTTTTAATCCAGAAAGTTTTAACCCCTTAAAACGGTGCCAATGCACGGCGGGAACGGATTTAAATTGCCCCAAGGCATCGAACTCACTCAAAAGCGCATACAAACTCAGGCCAGCCCGTATCGTTAAGGGACTTCGTTGACTGTCGTCATAGACAGGAATGTAAAAAGGAACAGCTTTGACGAGGGTAGGCGCAAGCTTGAGGAGATTACGCCGCTCAAGCAAAGACTTACGAACTAAGTTAATTTGCCCGGTTTCTAAATAACGCAAACCACCGTGGATAAGCTTGCTGGAGTTAGCCGAAGTTTGCCCACCAATTTCCCCCTTTTCAATTAAGAGCGTCGAATAGCCTGCCGCTGCCGCATATTGGGCAATGCCTACGCCGCTAATCCCGCCACCAATAATGGCGATATCAAAAGAAGCCATAAATATCCCCTAAATAATGCTGCCATAACCAACGCATCCATACGTTACACCTTGATGATGCTTTGTCGCCGTTAGGCTTTAATATGGCAATCGGTTGAATTGGGATCAAATATCTTGGTCAACACTGGCATGTAATTGCTTAAGGGCTTTATCACAAAGTGCTTTTAAGGCTTTAAGCTCACTCAACTCGCCCCCCACTTTACAACGCATTAAATGGGGAATGTCACTCGCTTGAGATTTAAGTGCGATGCCCTCTGGCGTTAAATCCAATACTCGCACCCGCTCATCTGACTCACTGCGACCTCGGCGCACTAATCCTTTCGATTCAAGACGTTTAAGCAAAGGTGTTAAGGTGCCTGAATCGAGAAACAGTTTATCTCCTAAGGTTTTAACACTGATCCCCTGTTCTTCCCATAGCACTAGCATCACCAAATACTGTGGATAGGTTAAATCCAACTTATCCAATAAAGGACGGTAGGCTCGTACCATCGCATTGGCGGCACTATAGAGTGAGAAACACACTTGATGCTCTAAACATAAAGCATTGTCTGAATTAGTATTTTCACCAAGATCAGTGGGATAAACTTGGAGATGAGATTCATGTATCGGCATCTTGAGGCTCAGAAATCAAATATATTGCGCACAATATACTTGCATTCACATTAAAAATCGAATTATAGTTAGACACAATTAGATTGCACACAATCAATTAACTCATTCAATCCGAAACTTGAAAGGTCAATACGATGAAAACACTTTATGAAACACGTGCAACAGCAAAAGCGGGTCGCCAAGGTCAAGTCAGTACTGATGATGGCTTACTCGATGTCGCCCTTGCTTATCCTAAAGCCATGGGAGGCAGTGGGCTTGCCACCAACCCAGAGCAACTCTTTGCCGCAGGTTACGCGGCCTGTTTCTCTAATGCGGTCTTACACGTTGCTAAAATCGGTAAAATTGAAATTACGCAAGCCCCTGTTAGTGCCGTTGTAGGAATCGGTGCAAATGAAACGGGCGGTTTTGCTCTTACGGTTGCTTTAGAAGTCAGCTTAGATTTGCCGCAAACGGAAGCCGAGGCTTTAGTTCGCCACGCCCATCAAGTCTGCCCTTACTCTAACGCGACTCGAAACAATATTGATGTGAAACTCAGTGTCAACGGCACAGAATTAAACTAAGTAATCAGTATCATCCCTACCATAAAGCACCATTTTGGTGCTTTATTTTTATCCCGATAAGCTCAAATACAGCCAAAAGAAGATCTGCCAGAGTTCCCAAAAAATGCTTAATCGCGAGTTAAGTAACACTTCTTATTATCCAATTTAATCAAATGAATGGAATTAAGTAGAGTAAGTGCTAATTTAACCGTTCTATGATCCACTAACCCACATTTGTGGGAGGCGCTATGACAAAATACCTATCAAGATTCTCTTTTCTCTGTTCCCTCATGTTTGCGCTACTCTTTATCAGTCCAAGTTGGGCCAACACAGATACGCCAAACACGGATAACACTTGGCACTATGTGAATGAACAGGGCGAACTCAAAATAAAGCTCTATTTTTTCTGGTCAAAAACCTGTCCGCACTGTGCAGAAGCACATCCTTTTATCGACTCATTGCCACTAAAGTATCCTTGGATAGAACTTGAGTCTCATATGATATCCGCAAAAGGCGTGCAAGATATTTGGCAAAATATCGCTTCAAAAACAGCGACTGAAGCGCGTTCAGTCCCCTATATGGCAAGCTGTGAAAAAGCGATCGTAGGCTATTCCAGTGAAGCGGTAACAGGAGAGTTTCTCGTTAATCGGTTGAAAAATTGCTATTTATCACTGGGCGGAACACTGAGTGAGGCGGATATGCCCACCAAAGGGGTTGCGAGTACATCTGCAAATACAGAGAGTAATGAGCCACTTTTTGGCACCTGTGGCAGCGATACTGGAAGTGGTACTTGTGATGCAACTAGCCTTAGCGAACCCGAGGTTCAACCTGTCGAATTGCCATTAGTGGGTGTTGTCACCCCAGAAACTATGTCACTGCCCCTACTCACACTAGTGCTGGCAGGTGTCGATGCCTTTAACCCTTGCGCCTTCTTTGTTTTGCTATTTTTACTGTCAATCATGGTCAATGCAAAGAGCCGCAGCCGTATGTTATTAGTGGGCGGCATCTTTGTGTTCTTCTCTGGTTTTATTTATTTCCTGTTTATGACCGCATGGCTCAATATCTTTAAGCTACTCGGTGCTGGCAGTGATGGTGGCATGATCATCTTCGCGGCGGGTTGTTTAGCGTTAATCGCGGGTGTCATTAACGTGAAGGATTACTTTTTCACTAAGGGAGACGTGACCCTATCTATGTCGGCGGAGAATCGTACTAGCCTGATAAAACGTATGGGGAAACTCTCTAATTCAAGCAGCTTGGGCGCATTGATTTTAGGCTCGACTGTACTGGCCATTCTAGCTAACACCTATGAACTGTTATGCACTGCAGGTTTCCCGATGATCTATACCAGCGTGCTATCTATGCATAACCTGCCCGATTTTGAGCGTTATATGTATTTGGTTTTATACAATGTTGTCTATGTGATCCCACTGGCAATTATTGTTATCGTATTCAGTGCTACCTTAGGTAAGCGTAAGTTAACTGAAAAAGAGGGCCAAACCTTGAAACTCATGTCAGGGGTGATGATGTTTGGTATGGGTGTCGCCCTCGTTATCGACCCTACGTCGCTGCAAAATGTTGGCCTCGCGCTAGGATTAATTTTAGGCTCACTTGGGGTCACGGCCATTATTGTAATGAGTAGAAAATTCCTTGGCTCTAAGAAGGCTGGCTAACAAATGTGCAAAACAGGGCAAATTCAGCTAAAGTAAATCCTGAGTTTGCCGATAGACAGGACTGGCTCATCACTGAGGTTAATTATGTCAATTTCATTAAACACTCAAGCAATCACACCTAATCTAGAAAATGGTGCTATTGGAGTTAAAGTCGCTCAATTAGCCAAAGAGCAGCAAAAGGTTGAAGGGCAGATTGCGGTAGATTTAATTCAAGCCGCAACACCGCAACCTGTTGGTAATACTGGCCACAATATCAACACAACAGCCTAGTCCTTAGTTTCTTAAGGATAAATAAAAAAGCGCCTTAATCAGGCGCTTTTTTTATGGCAATTGACCCGTCATAAATAGCGTTGACACTTTTCAAACGCATTTAGGAGTGTAATGACTTACTTGTTATCGCTGGTCTTTGAATTAACGACAGAACCTAAAACGATTCCCTGCTTATTCACGTCAAAACTCATTTGAATCCGCATATTGTAATCTTTTAGCATTTGCACTTCTTCAGGGATTGGCTCACCACTCATTTCTAACAGCGTAATGACCGGCGTAAACATCTTGCCATAGTCTGCTGAGAGGCTATACATGCCATTGGCCGACAATTTTTCACTCGCCAATTTGTTTGCAAGCGCTAAGCCTTTATCACCACTATAAACCACTAAATGCTGACCTTTGATGGCCAACATTGGCTTAATGCCTAATTCAGGTGGCAACATCAGTAATGGGGATAAATCAGTAGCATCACCATTCTCAGCAAGTTGAACCTCTGCCAACATAGGCGCAAATGGCTTCACCATATTAAATAACATTGCGGGATTATCGGCACTTAAACTCACTAAGGCATCTAAACTCTCTAGCTGAGGTTCAGACTCTTGCGTCCCCATTTTGTAATCGAGTAATGAAACACTCATGCCTTTTACGCCATTCGCCATCCCCGTAAACATACCTAGCATAGCAGGGCTTTGTTGGCTCAGTTCAGCTTGCAAATCGGCCAATGGTGCGCATGTTAATTGCGGTTTTTGTAAATCATCCCACACGGCAGTCAGTGATGGTGCAACTTCGTTAACATCAAAACCCAGTCCAAGAGAGAAAATAGTGCTATCAATATTCGCTAAATGAGCAGGGATAAAACCACGCATTTTTTGCAAAGCGGTAAGGATAGGCTGGTTTTTCGTTTCCACCACAAAGGAAGCTGCCATATGGCTTTCTTTTTCCGTCACAGAAAAAGCCGTTAAACCAGCAACTGTCCGTGGCCAATTGCCAGCAATCGCAGTTAATTCAGCACGACATTCTGGCGTTCTTATTTCAGCTAATGGATCTTCACCGTTGTTTTCATCGGCAAATAACTTAGTTAGCTGCTTAGAAAGCATATTGCTATCGGGTGAGGTTAAGGCTTTTACAATTTCCACATGGTTGATAAAGCTAATGCTATCATCCATAAAACCGTGGGTTTTAATGATCTCTTGCAACATACCTGATGCAGCCAAAGATTGTGGCGCTTTCTTCAATCCTAATGCCATTTCTAATAATTCAGGTTCAGTCACTGAAGTACTAAAAGTCACAGTAAGAATGCCATCTTTATGGGCAAATAGCAGATCCGCCTTTTCAGATGAGCTCTCATCGGATAATGCATAGGCGCGGTAATCAACACCACCAATCTGACGCATTTCATGGGTAACACCACTGTCTTTTTCGGCTTTATCTAAAACAGCCCAAAATGCAGCGACTTGATCCACATCGATTTTAAGGACAGGTAAGGCACCTAACGTATAAAAATAAGGTTTGATTTCATCTGGAAAACCAAAGGTTTTAAGCAGTAAGGCAGGTTCTTTAATTCCTTCCATATACTGCTGATAAACGCTGACAAAAAACTTGCCCATTGGGTTGTCTAATTCGCCTAACTCAGCAAAAACATCCGTTGGATATTGCTGATAATTTCCAGAAATAGACTGTAAATACGCTTTTAACGGGAATGGCTTTAATTGGCCTGAAAACACCGGTGTGTCAGCAGGCACATAATCAAGCAACGGATTTGCAGAGACACTAGAGCTTGTTCCATGCTGAGTGTACCAATACGCGCCTGCACCCGCTGCTATAATTGCCGCGGCTATCACAATCTTTTTCATCTAAAAACTCCATTTAAGTACATATAATTTTGTCAGTAATACCCTTAGGTATTTAAAAGCACATTCACGTTTACACCTGTTCGATAAAGGCAATGTAAAACGAAAAATCAATTGTCCTCCGTGAGTAACAATAAATATTGCACTCTTACAAGACGTAAAATTTGCCCGATAATTTAGCATTAATCAAGGCTATTGGCTAACAGCTAAGATTTAGTCAGTAAAAACAATTAAAAAATAAACTCGATTAGTTCTGCTTATTCAGCACCGTGTACTTTATTAAGGGTCACTTCACCAAGTTGACGCATTTGTTTACGGATCCAAGCTGATCGCTGTTCAACATAAGATGAAGGAGGAGAAACCTTATAGCGCCATGGATTAGGTAGCACGGCAGCAAGTAAAGATGCCTCATAACGGGTGAGTTTTGCAGCAGATTTGCCAAAGTAATACTGAGCGGCAGCCTCTGCCCCGTATATACCAGGGCCAAATTCGACAATGTTTAAATACACTTCAAGAATGCGTGACTTATCCCAAGTCAGTTCCATGAGTAGGGTGAACCAAGCTTCTATTCCTTTACGCAAAAAACTGCGGCTAGACCACATAAATAGATTCTTCGCAGCTTGCTGACTCAGCGTACTGGCACCGCGTACCTTACTCCCCTTCTGGTTATATTCAAACGCAGCGCTGATTGCGGCTAAATCAAAACCCGTATGATCCGCAAATTTTTGATCTTCTGCGGCAATCACCGCCAACTGTAACTCAGGGGAAATTTGCCCAATAGCCCGCCATTGATGACGAACCTCAGTGATAGTGGCAGGCGGAAACAAAGCGCGTTCAATTCGCCAAGTCCACATAGGCGGATCGACAAAACGCAAAAAGACGACGATAAAGATCGAGCTTAACCACAGCCAAAATACAATCTTAACTAACCAAGAAATTAAGCGCTTAAAGCCACGCTTACCTGGCTTGGGGGCGGGATGATTGGTTCTATTAACTCGGGGATGATTGACATGATCCCGCATCGCATACAAAGGTGCGGTCATTTATATCGTCTCATTAAAAAAATCATTAATATTAACTTGTTATTTAAACAGATGATTAATCCATTCTTCACGACTTCACTCAAGGCGATAAAAATAGCCGCTCAGAAACAAACGATTATATTGTCACAACCTGCGCAATAAGCCGAGTCAAAAATGGTAATGGGCATATAGGAACGAAAAATTAAGGAATGATAAACCAGTTAACGTCTAAGAACACACTGGATTCAACCTCGGCAGCTTTGACAGCAGCTCGCCGAGGTGAAATAACCGATTAACGAGCGCTAGCAAGCCAATCAAATTTATGCAGTAAAATCTCCCAAGACTATCTATGGGGACTTCAAAATATAGTTCATACCCAACAAATTGTGCATAAGTCTGTGAGTAAAAATGTACAATTTTTTTTCAACAACAGAAACACATTGGTTAACTATATGAAAATCAATCTAACTCACTTTAATGACGGCAGAATGACAACCCAAATTTTGTAACTATTAATTCGCTTCAAAATCAAACAATAAAAGACCATAAATAAAAACACCCCGAGCAAAATCGAGGTGTTAAGTTTTTAACTCAATAAGATAGTTAGATTTCGTAGTGCAGACCACACTCACGTTTTAGGCCATTAAAGCGGGTTTCTTCCTCCGTCATGCCTAATTCGAGTGGTTTACTCGAATGGGTATCCCCCACAGAAACATAGCCTTGCTCCCAAAGTGGATGGTACGGTAAGTCAAATTGCGTCAAATAGAGGTGCACATCTTTATTCGACCATTCGATAATCGGCAGTAACTTAAAGCGTGTGCCATGAATTGCCAGTATCGGCAGCGCCTCACGGGTACTGGCTTGACTGCGTCTCAGCCCTGCAAACCAAGTGCCGACTTCAAGCTCGGCTAAAGCGCGTTGCATAGGCTCAACTTTGTTTAAACGGTTGTATTGCTCTAGCCCGTCTAACCCTTGCTCCCACAACTGACCAAAGCGTGCCTCTTGCCATGCCGATGTCATCACTGCTTGATACACTTTTAAATTCAGCGATAAACGCTCGGTCAGTTCATCGATAAACTGATAAGTCTCAGGGAATAAATAACCCGTATCCGTGAGGATAACCGGAATATTCGCCTGTGCCTGACTCACCATATGCAGCATCACTGCGGCTTGGATCCCAAAGCTTGAGGACAGTGCGTGATTACCGGGCAAATAAGTTAAGCCCCATAGCACTCGCTCTTGCGCGCTCAGTCCAGCTAAAAACTGATTGATACGCTCAAGCTCTATCGCTTGCTCAGCCTTTGGCGCACTCAATAATGCCTTGAGTTCGGCAGCGCTGACCACAGTCGGCACTTTATCACTGGTTTTATGCTCAAGATCAACCATGAAAATCCTTAGCGGCATCGATCACCGCCTTCACTACGCCCACGCGGACGGTGAAGTTACCAAAGGTTTCGCCTGCATCACGCTCAACGGCGTAGCGGCCAAACAGGGCATCCAATTCGGCGAGAATGTCCGCCTCTTGGATATTTTCTCTGTGCATCTTGTTCAGGCGAGTCCCTTCAAAGCTTGCACCTAAATACAAGTTATAGCGACCCGGCGCCTTACCCACAAGGCCAATTTCAGCGGCAAATGGACGGGCACAACCGTTAGGACAACCTGTCATCCGCACCACAATCGCTTGCTCGCTAATGCCGTGTTTTGCCTGCAGCGCATCGATATGATCGATAAACTCAGGGAAATAACGCTCGGCTTCCGCCATCGCTAATGGACACGTCGGCAACGCCACACAGGCAATAGAGTGACCGCGGGTTTGTGTCAACACTTGGCCAAGTAGACCGTGTTTGCGGGCTAAGCCTTCAATGGTGGCTTTATCTTCCGCCGCGACGCCTGCGATGATCATGTTTTGATTCGAGGTCATGCGGAAATCGCCCTTGTGGATCTTAGCAATTTCACGCAGCCCCGTTTGCAACGTTTGGCCCGGTAAATCTTTAATACGACCGCTTTCGATAAATAAGGTTAAATGCCACTTACCGTCAACGCCTTCGACCCAACCATAACGATCGCCGCGATCGCCGATCACAACCTCGCGCTTAGGTTCAAATTTCACCCCAGCACGGGCCTCGACTTCGGCTTTAAACTTCTCATAGCCATGGTCGACAATGGTGTATTTAAGGCGTGAACGCTTACGATTAGAGCGATTACCCCAGTCGCGTTGCACTGTCATCACAGCTTCGGCAAATTTCATCACATCTTCAGTTTTGATAAAACCAAAGTCGTCAGCCAGACGTGGGAAAGTTTCCACTTCGCCATGGGTCGAGCCCATGCCGCCGCCCGCAGTCAGGTTAAAGCCAACTAGCTCGCCATTTTCGGCAACAGCAATAAAGCCTAAATCGTTGGTGTAAACATCGACATCGTTGTCGGGAGGAACCGCAACCGCCATTTTGAACTTACGTGGCAGATAGGTTTTGCCATACACAGGTTCGACGGTTTCATCTTCGGTGGTCAGTAACTTTTCTTCATCTAACCAAATTTCGGCGTAGGCGCGAGTGTGTGGCAGCAGATGATCTGAGAGCTTTTTCGCCACCGCATAGGCCTGCTCGTGCAGTTTAGATTCCACCGGATTGGGGTTACACATCACGTTACGGTTAACATCACCACAGGCAGCAATCGAATCCAGCGCCTGCCGATCTAAGTCTTGAATAATGGTCTTTAAGTTACGTTTAGGAATACCGTGATATTGGAAGGTTTGACGGGTCGTCAAACGAATGCTGTTCGAGCTGGTGAGCGTCGAAGCAATTTTGTCCACGCCTAACCATTGCTGCGGAGAACAAATACCGCCAGGTACACGGGCGCGCAACATAAAACTATATAAAGGTTCGAGTTTTTGCTCTTTACGTTCGTTACGTAAATCGCGGTCATCCTGCTGATAGAAGCCATGAAATTTGATCAGCTGCTGATCGCCATCGCTGAAACTGCCTGTCACAGAAGAATCTAAACCTTCTTTGATGGTCCCGCGCAGGTAATCACTGTCGGTCTTTAGGTATTCGTTTAACGCTAACTTTTGCTCACTCATGGCAACTGCCTCTTAAAATTGGGTTCGCTGGCTGCACAGGTCATCACGTGTGCAGCTTTGGCTATTCTTATGCGTTTCTTATCTGCGCAACGGTTGAGATTAATACACGTCTTTTTGGTAGCGTTTATTGCTGCGCAGGGTTTCAAAATAGGCTTCGGCAGCTTCGGTATTCAAACCACCGACTTCGACTGCCACCTCAATCAAGGCTTGGTGAACATCCTTTGCCATCCGCTCGGCATCACCGCAAATGTAGAGATGTGCGCCGTTTTGCAACCATTGCCACAGGGCTTGGCCTTGTTCTTTAATGCGGTGCTGCACATAAATCTTATGGGCCTGATCGCGGGAGAACGCTACGTCGATACGGCTGAGATCGCCATTTTTCAAATACTGTTGCCACTCGGTTTGATACAGGAAATCCTGCTCAAAGTGTGGATTACCGAAGAATAACCAGCTATCACCTTGGATCCCTTGTGCTACGCGCTCCTGCATAAAGGCACGGAACGGCGCAACCCCCGTGCCAGGTCCAATCATGATCACCGGTGTTTCTGGGTTTTCGGGTAAACGGAAGTGCTTATTAGGCTCAACATAAACCTTAACTTGCGTGCCTTCCTGCGCTGAGGCTAAGAAGTGTGACGCGCCGCCAAAACGTGCCGCGCCGTGGCGCTCATCTTCCACTAAGGCCACCGTTAAGTGGACTTCTGTTTCAACTTCGCTTTGACTTGAGGCGATAGAGTAAAGTCTTGGCGTTAATGGACGCAGTAGCTCAAGCAGTTTTGCTGCATTTAAGGTTACTGAGTTATTTGATAACGGATACTGAGTGACTAAATCGGCAAATTGATGCTTAAGGATAAAGTGGCGCACTTGTTCTTTATCTTCGCTCAATGCCAGCAGTTCAGCGCTGCCGCTCAATTCGGCCCAAGCTTTGACTAATCCAGGGTATAACTGGGTCAATTCTTTCTTATCAACTAAGGCTTGCTTAAGGGTCAAAGATTCTTTTTCGACAACCACTTGCTCATCACCTAAGAGTGACAGTGCAGTTAAAATCTCCTCAACTAAGGCTTCGTTATTACTAAACCACACACCGAGGGCATCACCCGCTTGATAGGTTAACCCTGAGTCGCCAAGGTCAATTTCAACATGGCGCACGTCTCGGTCCGAACCGCGACCAGTAATTTTCTGGCTCACAAGCACTTCGGCGCTATAGGGGTTTTGCTTAGTAAATTCACTTTCGCCAATCGCTTTGGCCGTGCCGATGGATACCACACTGGCGGACGAGGTTTCGATCAGCGGCTTAACGGCCTCTAATACATCGGCGTGCCACTGACCCGCGGCAGCTTCATAATCCATATCGCATTCAATCAAAGGTAACAGTGACTTAGCACCCAGTGCTGCTAAGCGGGCATCGAAGTCTTTACCTGTTTGGCAGAAGAACTCATAGCTAGAATCCCCCAACGCGAGCACTGAGTAATGTAGATTGTCTAACTTAGGGGCACGTTTCGATGCTAAAAACTTGTGTAATTCAATCGCATCATCCGGCGCTTCACCTTCACCATGGGTGCTGACCACCAGCAAAAGCACAGCTTCTTGCTTTAATTGGCGAACATTGTATTCGCCCATAGAAGCCAGATTGACCACATAGCCTTGGGATTGTGCCTTCTCGGCAAGCGCCTTAGCCACACCCCGGCCATTACCCGTTTGGCTGCCATAGAGAATCGTCACAGTTTGAGCCGTTTGCGCCTGCGCAACAGGCGCTAATTGACCCGCATTGGCAGTTGCAGCAAGATAGCCACTCACCCAAGCCAGTTGCACTGCACTTAACTCAGAAGTGAGTTGTTTTAGCTTCTCGACTTGTCCTTGAGACAATGGCGAAGCTAGCGATGAAAGTTCTTTTAACAACATGAGACGGCCCTATGACAGTGTAATGTCCACCAGCTTATCGTGGTTTAAGAAAAGCAAAAAAGAATAAAATTTGATTTTTAATTCCATTTTGGAATATACAAAGGGCAAAATTTAAGCTACAAAAGTGTGCGCTGGTTAAAAGTTTTTGATACGACCAGTACAGAAACGACTCGCTTGAGAAATATGCGCTTGTGTCAAACCAAAGTCTTGCCACAATGGTATGAGCCTGCTGTACAGTGACCTCTGTTGCTCGCTGAGAAGTTTGTTTTGAAAGCACAAATTTCACACTCAAGATTTAATGCACTAACTTGCCGCAATCAAATAGACGAGTTAACTCTTGTTGCTGCCTAGCCCTACCTAGGTTTAGCGCAGGGGAAAGTACTCAGGCAGAACGATTATATAAACCACCAGGGAGTAGTCATGCAGATTGGAATACCGAGAGAGAGTCTCGCCGGTGAAACTCGGGTCGCCGCGACCCCTGCCACCGTTGAGCAGCTTAAAAAGCTCGGCTTTGAGGTTGTTATTGAGGCCAATGCGGGTCAACTGTCAAGCTTCGATGATGCGGCCTTTGAAGCTGCGGGCGCGAGTGTAACTAAGGATGTCTGGCAAGCGGATCTCATTTTTAAGGTCAATGCACCAAGCGATGTTGAAATTGAACAAATTAAAGATGGTGCGACGTTAATCAGTTTTATTTGGCCCGCTCAAAATCCTGAGTTGGTTGAGAAGCTATCTAAACGTAACATCAATGTCATGGCAATGGACATGGTGCCACGCATCTCCCGTGCCCAGTCACTGGATGCCCTCTCCTCGATGGCAAATATCGGTGGCTATCGCGCCGTTGTTGAGGCCGCGCATCAATTTGGCCGTTTCTTTACTGGTCAAATTACTGCTGCTGGTAAAGTGCCTCCCGCCAAAGTATTAGTGATTGGTGCTGGTGTAGCTGGCCTTGCCGCCATTGGTACAGCGGGCTCACTAGGTGCTATAGTGCGCGCCTTCGATACCCGCTTAGAAGTGGCCGAGCAAATCGAATCCATGGGTGGCCAGTTCCTTAAACTGGATTTTGGTAACGAAGAAGGCGGTTCATCGGACGGTTATGCTAAAACCATGTCGGACGAATTTATCGCCGCCGAAATGGCGCTGTTTGCCGAGCAAGCCAAAGAAGTCGATATCATCATCACTACTGCGCTGATCCCTGGCCGTCCTGCACCTAAGCTCATCACCAAAGCCATGGTCGATAGCATGAAGAGCGGCTCTGTAATCGTCGATTTAGCCGCTGCGACGGGCGGTAACTGTGAATACACCCAATCGGGCGAGCTATTTATTACCGCTAACGGTGTAAAAGTCATTGGTTATACTGACCTTCCCGGTCGTCTACCGGCGCAATCATCACAACTTTACGGCACTAACTTAGTCAACTTGATGAAGTTAATGTGCAAAGAAAAGGATGGCACAGCCAGCATCAACTTCGATGATGTGGTCATGCGCAATATGACGGTGATAAAAGAAGGTGAAGTGACCTTCCCACCACCGCCGATTTCAGTCTCTGCTGCGCCAGCAAAACCTGTCGCAAAAATCGAACCTAAGAGCACAACGCCAAAAGCTCCCTCAAAACTGAAATATGTGCTCGCCGCCTTAGGTGCGCTAGGATTCGCCGCTGTAGCATCGGTTGCACCGCCAGAGTTCCTCTCTCACTTCACCGTTTTTGTGTTGTCCTGCGTGGTTGGCTATTACGTAGTGTGGAACGTATCCCACTCTCTGCATACGCCTTTAATGTCAGTGACTAATGCTATTTCAGGCATTATCGTGGTCGGCGCCCTACTGCAAATCGGTCAGGGTTCAACTTTGGTCACTGTACTGGCATTTATCGCCGTGCTGATCGCCAGTATTAACATCTTCGGTGGCTTTACTGTCACTCAGCGTATGCTGAAGATGTTCCGTAAGGGTTAAGGGGGTATAACGTGTCTCAAGGACTGGTAACAGCAGCTTATATCGTTGCCGCCATTCTCTTCATCTTCAGTCTCGCAGGACTGTCGAAGCAAGAAACGGCAAAAAATGGCAACTTGTTCGGTATATTAGGTATGGCAATCGCCCTATTGGCGACCATTTTCAATCCTGATACTAATGGTATCGCATGGATCTTAATTGCCATGGTAATCGGCGGTGCCATTGGTATCCGTCTCGCATTAAAAGTTGAAATGACTGAAATGCCAGAGTTGGTGGCCGTACTTCACAGTTTTGTGGGCATGGCCGCGGTATTAGTGGGTTTTAATAGTTTTATCGACTTACATCCACAGGACGTTTCACAGGTCGTGGTTGCCGTAGGTGGTGATATTAATACCACGCTAGCGGCAGTGCAGGATGCCCTTACTAAAGCAGCCGACACCGCCAGCAAAGCGCATCTCACAGGCGCTATGCTTAATATTCACTTGGTCGAAGTCTTCCTCGGGATCTTTATCGGTGCGGTCACCTTTACAGGTTCTATCGTGGCCTTTTGTAAGTTGCGCGGACTGATTTCTTCTAAACCGTTAATGCTGCCACATCGCCACAAACTCAACTTAGTCGCCGTGCTAGTGTCTTTCGCACTCATGGTGTACTTCGTTCAGACAGGCGGCACTATGCCTGCACTGCTACTGATGAGTCTAATTGCCTTCGCCTTTGGCTGGCATTTAGTGGCATCGATTGGCGGCGCGGATATGCCAGTGGTTGTGTCTATGCTGAACTCCTACTCTGGTTGGGCAGCGGCAGCGGCGGGCTTTATGCTATCGAACGACCTCTTAATCGTAGTCGGCGCCTTAGTGGGTTCATCGGGTGCTATTCTGTCTTACATCATGTGTAAGGCGATGAATCGCTCGTTCATTTCTGTTATCGCGGGCGGCTTTGGCACTGATGGTGTAGCCTCATCTGGTGATGAAGAAATGGGCGAATACCGCGAAACCAACGCCGAAGATGTGGCGGAAATGCTGAAAAATGCAACCTCGGTCATCATCACTCCAGGTTACGGAATGGCAGTGGCACAGGCACAATATCCTGTTGCGGAAATCACTCAAAAACTACGTGATCGCGGCGTGAAAGTGCGTTTTGGTATCCATCCTGTGGCTGGCCGTTTACCCGGTCATATGAACGTACTGCTCGCGGAAGCGAAAGTCCCCTACGATATCGTGCTCGAAATGGACGAAATCAACGAAGACTTTAAAGACACAGATGTCGTGCTCGTTATCGGCGCAAACGATACGGTTAACCCCGCAGCGATGGAAGATCCTGGTAGTCCCATCGCAGGTATGCCAGTACTCGAAGTGTGGAAAGCGCAAAATGTGATTGGCTTTAAGCGTTCGATGAACACAGGTTATGCCGGCGTGCAAAACCCACTGTTCTTCAAAGAAAATACCCAAATGCTATTTGGAGATGCTAAAGCCAGTGTTGAGGCGATTCTAAAAGCCCTGTAACAAGTGTTTTTCAATCCAGTAAGGGGAGCTATATCGCTCCCCTTATTTTTTAATCTCAAGCGTAAAAAAGGAGCCATTCGGCCCCTGTTTTACACCAATCAGATGATTTATGCCGCTTTAGCGATATCAAAGTTTGATAACAACATCATAGCAGTACGGCCCAATAAATGATTGATTGTACGATCGCCCGCTAAGCCTAGCTCTGAAATCGCTTGCTGACGAGCGGAACTCACCGCTCTAAAGAGGGTGATTTCATTATTTGCACCACCACAAAGACTAAAAAACAGTCTCAATACCGCACGATAATGTTCTTCCTGCATTGCCTGCATCCATGATGTTTCCAATGCCTCTTGGCTAGAAAAATCCAGAGCCGCAACAAATAGATTGCCAATACGACTATCTAAACGAACCAGAAAATCGCTTTTGCGCGGAAAATGATGACTAATGCCTGTACGGCTAATACCCGTAGCTTCAGATAACGTAGTATAAGACATTGTCTCAAAGCCAATAGTCAAAATCTGCTTTAACGCTTCATCCATAATTTGATTAATGGTTTGCTCAGTTTGTACCCGCGAGCGTTTAGCCATAGTAAAGTCCCCTTCTTCTTTTTCTGGGCGCAGAGCTTACCAAAGCATCTCAGGGATTACTGCTATCTAAAGGACTAAAACGAGTGTATTTCACTTTTGTTCAGCTAGGGTTCAGTTTTAAACAGGGGGTTTGGCCTGTTTTATTTACATATTCACAACATTGAATTTTGTACCAACCAGTCATGGGCTTTTTCTTCTCCCATAAGCAAAATGAAGGTAGGTTTTAAGTAAAGGCCAAGTTCGGATTTACGCCAAAACAGGTATTCAGGAAGGGATTGCAGAACACTCCCCCCAAACGTTCGTTGGATTAAACTCGAATACTCATTCAACGTTCGAGGTTCTAATTGGTCAATTTTAGGATAAAAGTCTGCCAAAAAATCTCGATAACGAGCATATTGTCCAACCTGTGCCGGGCTGTATTTATTTAACACTTGTATCATCATTGGCGCACTCCAATGGGACATATTATGCGCATTTGTTAATGCGGCAAGATTACGCCTATGGTATTGCTGCCATGCAAGGGCAAAGTTATTATTTTCCCTCGCTATGCGCCAAATTAAATAAATATCAGCTAAGGATTCATGCTGATAAGTACTTAAATCATTTGGTAATATGCTTCCTTGCAGAGCAATGTTCTCAAGGTGCCCTAACTCGTGCCATAGCGTTAGCAGCGACTGTTCTCTCAGATCTAACTGGTAGGTCACACCGTCAATATTGACCACTTCTATTTGGGGTGTTTCTTGCTTATTTACGAGGATTAATCCAGAGAAATGACTATCATCAACAGGTATCACCATAGCACTTCTAAAACCGATATCACGCTTGAATTGCTCAAGCGTATCGGGTAACTGTGTTCGCACAGATGCCGGAAGTGTATCGAGACATTTGTTTAACGCCGACAAAGGACAAATTAAAGCCTGCTTATCCGCGATAGGCACCCAAGACAGGCTTGAAACCAATGTCAGAACAATTAAACTCACTGATTAGCCATAATATTTTGGATAATGGCCGTTGTTGAAATACCATCTTCAAACCCAAGTACTTGTACTTGACCACCAGCGGCAATCACTTCAGCGCCACCCGCAATATCTTCAATTTTATAATCGCCACCTTTGACCAAGAGATCCGGCAGCAATCTGGCGATGATCCGCTGCGGCGTATCTTCACTAAAAGGCACCACCCAATCGACAGAAGCTAAGCCTGCGAGCACTGCCATACGACGATCAACCTGATTAACTGGACGGCCTTCACCCTTGAGGCGTTTAACCGAGGCATCATCGTTTACTGCGACAATTAAACGATCACCCAAGGCTTTAGCCTGCTTTAAGTAGCTCACGTGACCCGCATGCAAAATATCGAAACAACCATTGGTCATCACCACACGTTCACCGCGCAGTTTGGCTTGCTCTAAGGCGTAGGCAAGCTGATCTTCACTCACCACACCAAAACCCGATTCTCCATGGTGCAAAGCTAAGGCTTCGATAAGCTCGATACGACTCACGGTTGAAGTGCCAAGTTTTCCGACCACCACACCCGCAGCCGTATTTGCAATAGCACAAGCTTGGGGTAAATCGGCCCCTGCGGCTAATGAGGTTGCTAAGGCCGAAATCACAGTGTCGCCAGCCCCCGTCACATCATAGACTTCGCGGGCAACGGTTGGGATGTGTAATTCAGGCGCATTAGCAGTCACTAAGGTCATGCCCTTTTCAGAGCGGGTCACTAAAATGGCATCGAAATGATGTTCTTTGAGTAAACCACGGGCTTTTTCTAGTAGATCGGCTTCAGAGGTCACCGTACCCACAACAGCTTCAAACTCGCTCATATTTGGGGTAATTAGTGACGCGCCATGATAACGACCAAAGTCACTGCCCTTAGGATCGACTAATACCATCACACCTTTCGAACGCGCTAAGGCAATAAAATCTCGCGGCTGATCGATAGCGCCCTTGGCATAGTCGGACAACACCACCACATCGACAGAGTCGAGTAAGGCTTCGGATTGCTTAAGTAAACGCACGCTGTCAGCCTTGTCGAAGGCTTCTTCGAAATCGAGGCGAATAAGCTGCTGATTACGTGATAATACCCGCAACTTAGTGATAGTTGGTTTATCCGCAATACTTAACCATTGGGGTTCAACCCCTAAGGTTTGCACACCGAGTGTTAAGGCTACGGCGGTATCATCTTGGCCAACGAGCCCTGCAAGCTGGACTTGGCCACCTAAGGTTGCGATATTGAGGGCCACGTTGGCCGCGCCACCCGGTCTGTCTTCAACCTGATTAATCTTCACTACAGGTACGGGTGCCTCAGGGGAGATACGTCCCGTAGGGCCAACCCAATAACGGTCTAACATCACATCGCCGACGACTAACACTCTGGCTTTTTCAAATGCTGGCAGAGAAACCTTCATAGCGCTCTTATCTTCATGCAGAAATTTAACCGTGATTGTACCTAATTTTCAGTAAAAATTGAGTTAGAATAAGCAGTAATTTTCAAAACGAGTGAGTATTTTTGTGGTCGAGAAAGCCGAATTTTCATCTTCTTTATATCATCCCAAGCATTGGCCCATGTGGTTTGGCGTATTTTTGATGCGTTTAACTCAGTTTCTACCACTGTCTTGGCAGATGAAACTGGGCAAGGGGTTAGGTCGCTTAGTGATGAAATTTGCCGCTGGCCGCACCCATACCGCACGCCGCAATTTAACCCTTTGCTTCCCAGATATGTCTGAAACTGAAAGGGAAAATCTGCTCAAACGTAACTTTGAAGAAACGGGTAAAGCCATTTTTGATACGATTAATGCGTGGTGGTGGTCCGATGAAAAAGTGCAACAACACATGAGTATTAAAGGCAAAGAATACGTACAAGACACACTCGATGCCGGCCACGGAGTCATCCTTTTTGCCGTGCATTGTTTACCGCTAGAAATGGGGGCACGTATCTTTGGCCAATTTCAACCCGGTGTTGGCGTTTATCGCCCACACAATAACCCAGTCATGGAATATCTGCAGGTCGAGGGGCGTTTACGTTCCAACAAAGGTTTGGTCTCTAAACGGGATTTACGCCAAATGGTGCGCTGCCTACGTAATCCAGATGTAATTTGGTACACAGCCGATCAGGACTTTGGCCGTTCAAGTGCCGTATTTATTCCCTTTTATGCCATGCCTGATGCGGCAACGATTACGGGCGCGACGACCTTAGCCAAACTCGGTAAAGCTAAAGTGCTCCCCTTTTTTGTAGAGCGTACTGAAGGTGATGAAGGTTATCGAATTGAAATCATGCCACCGCTGGATAATTTCCCCGGCGAAGATGAATTAGCTGATGCCATTCGCGGTAACAAGATTATCGAGTCCATCATAGATAAAAACCGCGCCCAATATATGTGGTTGCATCGCCGCTTTAAGACTCGTCCTGATCCCTCTGATAAATCTGTATATCAGTAACCTAACACACTTTTTAACACAAAAATGCCAGCAATTAAGCTGGCATTTTTTATAGGCCCTAGAATGCTAGGTTTCTGGCGGTAAGCGAATCCCGATATTCGTCACTTTGCCTTCATGCAATCCTGCAACAACCCAGTGTAAAGATTGCCATTGGAAATGATCCCCTATGACCGGATGTGCACCAAGCTCAGATGCCACAAGATCAGCCACTGTCATCTCACTCGCCTCCTCATCTAAGTCCAAACCATAGATAGGGGCCAGATCAGCTAACTTGACATCAGTCTCAATAAAGAAATCACCGAAGAAACGTGGAACTTCCTTAATTTCAGGTGCTTGGCTAAAAAGATGACTTAATGCATCTAAACTTCGCTCCTGACCGAGAACACAGAGTATATCTCCAGCCTCTAAGCAAGTACTACCAGAGGGATGCAATAGTTTGTCTCCCCTAAAAACAGCCGCAATACGCGTACCATCAGGCATAGATAACCGTTTTAAGGGCTCACCAACACACCATTTATTTTCGCTCAAACAGTAAACAAAGACCTCCCATTCACTACTCGGATAAATTTCAACACCCGAGCGTGAAATGGGGAGCGGCTTTGGGGGCAGTTCCACCTTTGCCAAGCGCGCTGCCGTGGTTAACGAAGCTCCTTGGATCAGCAGCGAGACTAGCACGACGAAGAAAGCTAAGTTGAAATATAACTGAGCCCCTGGCAGGCCCGCCATCATAGGAAATACTGCTAAGATGATCGGTACAGCGCCGCGTAACCCCACCCAAGAAATAAACCAACGATCCCGGCTACTAAAGCTTTTAAAGGGCAATAAGCTCAGCCACACAGCCAGAGGACGGGCGAATAAGATCATCCCAAATGCCAAGGCAAAACCAGGCAGCAAAATATCAAATAAATCAGAAGGGGTAAGTAGCAAGCCTAAGACAAGGAACATACCGATTTGGCTGACCCAAGTCATACCATCGAGTACGTTTAAAATAGAATGACGACCACGAGTGGGTTTATTACCGAGGAATAATCCGACTAAGTAAATGGATAAAATGCCACTTCCACCCAACTTGTTAGATACAGCATAAATAATCAGTCCGCCACTTAAGACTAAAATTGAGTAAAGCCCCTCTGCAAGCTTACTTAAATTAACCAGTTTCCATAGCAGCCAACCACCGCCTAAACCTAAACAAATTCCCAAACCAAACTGTTTAATAAAGCTTACCAGCATAAAACTAACCGAAAGCTCAGTATCAACATTAGCCAAAATAGCAATTAATGTGACGGTTAAAAATACCGCCATAGGATCGTTACTACCGGACTCAATTTCCAAGGTTGCCCCAACCCGCTCATTAAGACTTCGTCCTTTAAGTAAGGAAAATACCGCAGCCGCATCGGTCGAGCCCACAATAGCCCCAACCAGTAACCCCTGCAGCCAATGCAAATCAAACAACCATGCGGCCATCAAACCAGTAATACTGGTGGTAATCGCAACGCCAAAAGTCGCCAAGGATAATGCAGGCCATAGCGCCACCCTAAAACTGGCTACGCGCGTGCGCATACCGCCGTCGAGCAAAATAATCGCTAAGGCTAAGTTACTGACTAAATAAGCTGTGGAGTAATCATCAAATTGGATACCACCAAGACCATCTTCACCAGCCAAAATACCTACAGCAAGGAAAATCAATAAAATTGGAATGCCTAAACGGGAAGACATAGGACTAAGCAAAACACTCACTGCTGCAAGCAAGGCACCGATCAGAAAAAAACTATTGATGGAATCTGCATCCACACATGCCTCCTTAAATACAGGTTGTTTAGTTAAACGATAGACAAATCACCGAGGTTAAAAATGACTCAACTTACAATTTTTATGATTTTATATTAGCACAAAAATAGCGAATTATTGGAGCGTTAAATATTAAATTTCAATCATCTACAGACAAATAGCTTCAACAGTAACTTTGTATTAGCTTTGATGTAAAAACCAGTAAAAAATTCTAAATTCACGATAACACCAACAACCCAATAAATTGCAATTAAAATAGCTAAATATCAATATATTAAGAAAATAACCATTCAATTAAAACCCACCTAATTGACGTTAAAACCAAGCAATAACGCAATAGAAACCCCGATATACTATGAAAATTAGCACAAACAATAAAAATACCAATAAAAATAGTAAGTTCTAGGATAAGAAGCCTAAATACGATTGTTTTAAAGACACAACTCAATAAATAGTGTCATAAAAACAATAGATGTCATTATGACACTTTAAAAGCGTATCAAAAAGACACCCATACAATAAATATTCATTTAATTTCAATAAGATAAATGTTGGCACATTTCCAGCTATAGATAACACAAAGGTATCAAAATGACGTTGTATTAAGGGGATTTATGAGCAAACAAAAACTCACAGTAATTGCACTATTATTAGTGTTAATTGCTTCATTTACGGTACTGCTTAGTATTGGCAGTGAAATTTATCGAGAAAAACCACCCATACCAACAGCCTTTACCGATGCCAGTGGACACACAGTGTTTAGTGGACAAGATATAGAACAAGGCCAATTAGTATGGCGATCTATGGGAGGTCATCAACTGGGTTCCATTTGGGGACATGGTTCTTATGTTGCCCCTGATTGGACCGCCGACTGGTTACACAAAGAAGCGGAGGCTTGGCTCAACATACGCGCAATGGAACAATATCAACAACCCTTTGAACAACTGACTAATCCTGCAAAGGCTGGTTTAGAACAAGCACTAAGGGATGATTTGCGTCGTAATACTGTAGAACAACATGCTGATGGCACAAGTATTATCAGATTATCTACAACACGAGTTGAAGCCATTAATAAGGTCAGCCAGCACTACCTCTCATTGTTTGGTAGCGATCCTGAGCTAAAAAACTTACGCGAGCAATATGCAATGAAAGAAGGCACTGTGCCCGATCTTGCCCGCCGTGAGCAACTCAATGCTTTTCTCTTCTGGGGGGCGTGGGCCGCAATCACTGAACGTCCAGATGCTTCATATACTTATACAAATAACTGGCCCTTCGATCCGCAGCTAGGCAATACCCCAACCTCGGATAATATTGTTTGGTCAATCCTCAGTATTGTCACTTTAATCGCAGGAATTGGTGGCTTAATCTGGCATCACGCCAGTGGTAAACACGAAAGCCTACCTAAACCTGCTGAGCAAGATCCACTATTCTTGGCTAAACCAACCGCCTCACAAAAAGCGGTTGGTAAATACTTTATTACCGCGATTGGCCTCTTTCTACTACAAATTTTACTCGGTGGTATTACCGCCCACTATGCGGTGGAAGGCCAAGAATTCTACGGTTTCCCCCTTGCAGAAATCCTACCCTACTCTGTCACTCGTACTTGGCATACTCAATTAGCAGTATTCTGGATTGCCACTGCTTGGCTAGGCACAGGATTATATATTGCCCCAGCATTATCAGGTCATGAGCCTAAATATCAACGCCTCGGTGTTAACGTGCTATGGGTCGCCTTAGTCATAATTGTAGTTGGTTCAATGGCAGGTGAGTGGATGGGAGTACAGCAGTACTTTGATCTTGATATGAATTTCCTTTTCGGCCATCAAGGTTATGAATACATAGATTTAGGCCGCGTATGGCAAATACTGTTGTTAATTGGATTATTAATTTGGTTGGCTCTAGTCACTGCGGCAATGAAACCCGCGCTCAAAGTCCAAAGTGAAATGCGCCCCGTTATATGGGTACTTTACGCCTCCTGTGTTGCTATTGGATTATTCTATGGCGCAGGTCTTTTTATGGGGAAACACTCTAACCTCGCGATTGCCGAATATTGGCGTTGGTGGGTGGTGCATTTGTGGGTCGAAGGCTTCTTTGAGACCTTCGCCACCGCCGTTATCGCCCTGATGTTAGTGCGTCTTGGTTTAATACGTGGTCGCAGCGCCAACAGCGCCGTACTTTTTACCACTATGATCTTTTTAACTGGCGGGCTCATTGGCACCTTACACCACCTCTATTTTACCGGAACACCCACATCCGTTATTGCTTGGGGTGCGATTTTCTCCGCATTAGAAGTAGTCCCATTAGCCATTATTGGTTTTGAAGCGATGGAAACGTATCGCCTACGCAAAGCCAGTCACTGGATGCAAAGATATCATTGGGCCATTATGTTCTTTGTCGCTACTGCGTTTTGGAATTTAGTTGGGGCAGGCATACTTGGGTTCCTAATCAACCCACCTATCGCCCTTTATTACATACAAGGCTTAAACACAACGGCAACCCATGCTCATGCGGCATTTATGGGAGTATACGGTATGTTAGGCATGGGCTTGATGCTCTTCTGTCTACGCGGATTAACAGGCAAGATGCAATGGAATGAAAAAATGCTAAAAGGAGCCTTCTGGAGCCTCAATATCGGTCTTGCAGCTATGGTCTTTATGTCACTGCTACCTGTGGGCATTACACAATTCTTTGCCGTCATCGACCATGGATATTGGTATGCTCGCTCGCCTGAGGTTATCCACAGCCCATTAGTCGAACGGCTCGTCTGGATGCGCATGTTTGGGGACGTTATTTTTAGTGTCGGCGGTTTGTTGATGGGAGCATTCCTATTCGATCTGATTAAAAAAGCACTGAATAAAACACCGCAAGTTCAGCATGAATTACTCGAACCCAATCGCTAACGCCCTCTTTTAAACTTGTCCAAGGCATCATTTACGATGCCTTGGACTTATAGTTTAACAGCGGTGAGTCTAGCCATAGTCAGTCTAGCCACCATGCATCAAACTGGATTTTATTGCGTCGGTTACATAATAACTCAACTTACCAGTTCAAAGCAGACTGGCATTGTTTAAACTACCTGTGTCAATATCACAATTATTTATACCCACTGGATACACTGGAGTTTGTATGGCATTAAGTCAAACCGAACTGACCCGTATTGCCCTTGATATCACTTCAGGTTTAGGTCATAGGGATCGTTTCTCACGTTTACTGGATACCGTAAGACAAAATCTCCACTGTAATGCCGCGGCACTGCTCACTTTCCATGGACAATACTTTACGCCACTGGCGATCAATGGCTTAAATGACGATGTGCTTGGTAGACGATTTATCCTCAGTGAACACCCTAGGCTTGAAGCCATCGCAAGGGCGGGGGATATAGTGCGTTTTCCCGCTGATAGTGAATTGCCCGATCCCTACGATGGTTTAATTCCGAATCAAGCTGACCAACTAAAAGTACACGCCTGCATTGGTCTGCCACTCTTTTCCAATGAACGTCTTATCGGGGCTGTCACTATTGATGCGTTTGATCCCCTTCAATTTGATCAATTTAGCAATACCGAGCTACGCAGTTTAAGTGCTATCGCAGCCGCCTCATTAAGCAATGCATTATTGGTAGAAAAACTTGAGCGTTTGGCCCTTAATAGCCACGCCAGCCATACAGAAGAAAATGCCCCAAACTTGAATACGGATGGCGAACTCATTGGTCATTCTCCCATCATACAAAGTCTAAATCGAGAAATCGAAGTCGTTGCCCACAGTGATCTCAATGTATTAATCCTAGGCGAAACGGGTACAGGAAAAGAATTAGTCGCTCAAGCCATACATCAAAAATCAGCAAGAGCGACTAAAGCCTTAGTCTACCTAAATTGTGCAGCGCTCCCCGAGTCGGTCGCAGAAAGTGAACTCTTTGGGCATGTTAAGGGCGCCTTTACTGGTGCAATAAGCCATCGTAGTGGCAAATTCGAAATGGCGGATAAAGGCACTTTATTTTTAGATGAAATAGGTGAGTTGTCACTCACACTACAAGCAAAATTACTGCGGGTACTGCAATACGGTGATCTACAAAGAGTAGGAGACGATCGCAGCCTAAAAGTCGATGTGCGGATTATTGCTGCTACCAACAAAGTGCTTAAAACTGAAGTGCTAGAAGGACGCTTTAGAGCCGATCTTTACCATAGATTAAGCGTATTTCCCCTATTAGTGCCCCCACTACGGGAGCGTGGACAGGATATCACGCTATTAAGTGGTTTCTTTGCCGAGCGTTACAAGCAAAAGCTTGGGATAAAACAACTCAATTTTAGTCCCACTAGCTTATTACTACTCAACCAATACACTTGGCCTGGTAACGTACGAGAGCTAGAACATGCAATCCATAGGGCAACGGTTCTAGCTCGCGTATCCGCCGAAAATGGCTGCTGCACCATTGAGCCACAGCATTTTGACTTACCACTGAAACTCAATCCCCTCGAAACGAGCCAATCAATAGCGACTAGCGATGTGTCCGCACGAGAAACGAGGGAATTTTTAAACTTAACGCTTGCGACTGAGTCATTTCAGAGCGATTACATTAAACGCGTCTTTGCTACGCAAGATAACAATTGGGCCGCTACAGCAAGGATATTGGGCGTCGATCCTGGCAATCTACATCGCTTGGCTAAGCGTCTAAAGTTAAAATAAGTGATAAATACGCTGTACGGATCATATTTCAGTTGAAATAATGTTCAAAATAAGGAAGGATGCGAGCTTCGCGCGCCAGAGCATGTTGCCCGTCAATTTGCCGCGCTATTTTAGGTAGAGAAAGCAGCGTTCAACACGCTTTTTTATTAACAGGAATCGTAGTATCCGCTTATGAGTATGCTTCGCACCACAGCTTTATTATTGACTTTAGCGTTCCCAAGTCTCTCCGCTTTAGCAACGGAATACCCTTTACCGCCGCCTTCAAGTCGGTTAGTTGGCGAAAACCATTATTACACTGTGCCAGAGGGTAAACACACCCTAGAAGATATCGCGGCTCAATTCCAGCTGGGTCTAAGTAACTTGATGGAAGCCAATCCTGGTGTCGATCCATTCTTACCCAAACCTGGCAGCCAGTTATTAATTCCACACCAGTTAATTCTGCCAAACGCCCCGCGTGAAGGCATTGTGATCAACGTTGCGGAAATGCGTTTGTACTACTACCCGAAGGGCAAAAAGACCGTTGAAGTCCTGCCTATTGGTATTGGACAAATTGGCAAAGATACGCCAGAAAACTGGGTGACTAGCGTTCAACGTAAGCGTGCCAATCCTACGTGGACACCAACACCACGTATCCGCAAAGAATACGCGGCAAAAGGCGAAATTCTCCCCGCGGTATGGCCAGCAGGCCCTGATAACCCAATGGGCTTATATGCGCTCTATATTGGCAACTTGTATGCTATCCATGGTACTAACGCCAGCTTTGGTATTGGTTTACGCGTCAGTCAAGGATGCGTGCGCTTACGCCACGAAGATATCGAGCATTTATTTAAAACAGTGCCTGTCGGCACTCGTGTGCAATTTGTTAATCAACCGATTAAAGCGACAGAAGAGCCTGATGGAAAACGCTATTTAGCGGTACATCAACCGCTATCGCGTACTATTGCAGAGTTTGAATCAAATGAACCTGTTGCTATCTCCTTACCCAAGGATATCGTTAAGTTTATCGCGAAGGCGGATACCGATTCTTCTGTGATTAAAAAACTGCTTGATGAACGTACTGGCGTGCCCACCGTTATCAATCAGTAATACTGCACAGCTAAAAAAATACCCGCTTATTCGCGGGTATTTTTTTATCTATAAATAGGTTTTTCAATCACATAATGGTGCACAAAGTGCTAAAAAGTGCGTCATCGCCGCACTATTGGCCAAGATCCGTTGATCAAAATTGTGCAGTGCAGGGGTTTCGGTACAAGCCCCGACTCTTGCACCACTGCGGACCAAGCAAGCCTCAAATGAAGTATCGAAGTGGTTGAAGATCAAACCATCCTTTACAGGACAACCGTCTATCTCACCATCGGGTGCAATAGGGAAATATCCCCCTAAAGTGTCGCGTAAATCGAGGCTAAAACGCCCAGGTACTTGGCTTGGTTCAAACGAATACACATAGGCTTCATGGCTTAACACATCTTCATGGCAAGTTAAAATCCCTTCTCGGCTCGCAGCAATCAGTAACTGTGCATGTTCGAGTAATAATTTACCTTCTATTGATGTGGTTTCATTCGCCTTTGGTTTACCATTTTCAAACACAAATCCACGGTTAGGGTTTTCACCGAATTTGTTGAATCTATGGCCGCGATTAAATCCTGTTGGATTAACGAGGGGCAGTAAACTTAGGTTAACGCGCTCAAATAACTCGGAGGAAGCCTCACTTAAGAAGTGCAATAACCCCCATGGCCCAGCGGATTCTTCACCGTGAAAACCAGCACTGATTAATAAAGACGGTAAGCTCGATTTAGCGGCAGGAGATTGATACAAGCTAACCTTATATTTACCTACTTCACCCAATACCTTCTCAACCATGCCCAAACGGGACATTTCTTGCTCAAGCAGTAGATAAAAATTATCAATATCAGTGCTTTCACAGTTAAAAATATCGCTTTTCCACTGAAAGGATTCGAACGGAGATCTGCTTACCATATCTTGTACTTATGCCAGAAAAAGAACTGTGCCATCATAGTAGTTCTTTTAGAAAACTGAATGATATTCAACTGAATTCGATGAAATCCGACGAGTCTCTGACTTTACCCTACGCCTTACCAATACTCACAAAGTAAAGTGCGACATTTTTAACCAGAGCAGGCAGAATAATCCCCCGACTTAGCAGCTAAGCTGCCTGCGTGGCGACGACTTGGAGTGGCGGCTTGAAAGGTGAGAGTAAACTAGATTGTGAATATGGCTAATACTATGCTTTTAAATCAAAAAATCACTAAAAATACCAACATATCTCCACTGGCCATTTACCAAGCTCAAGTTGGCGTAAATTTGGTTGTAGATCCTGCCCAACAACAGGCCGTTTTCGCCCTAGAAGATTTATTCCATCAATTGACTTCACCTACTAAAAATAGCTGCCAGCAACAGTACTCGCAGATTAAAGGTCTGTACTTGTGGGGCGATGTCGGTCGGGGCAAAACATTTTTGATGGATTTATTTTTCGACTGTTTACCAACAGAAGGAAAGTTAAGACTGCATTTTCACCGATTTATGGCTATGATCCACCAAGCATTACGCGAACATTCGGGTAAACGAGATCCCTTAACTGTGATTGCCAAAAATCTAGCGAAAGAGTGCAAGGTGCTCTGTTTTGATGAGTTTTTTGTCTCAGATATTGGCGATGCCATGATACTCGCAGGGCTGTTTGAGTGCCTATTCAAACAAGGTGTGGTCTTGGTAGCCACATCAAATATCCCCATAGAGCGCTTATATGAAAACGGCTTAGCCAGACACAGATTTTTGCCCTGTATCCAACTGTTGCAAACACATACGCAAATGCTGCACCTTGCAGGCAATCAAGACCATAGGATACATACTGATTCGATAGCTGATATCAGCGCCTCAACGTCCCTAAATATAGGTATTAGTGGAACGCTTAATTTCGAGCAGATATTTGACAATATTGTGAATAAATTAGCCCCAAATGCTCCCTACTTAAGCAATACTAGCCTTACCATCTGCAACCGTGAAATCCCAGTTATCCGCGCTACATTAGCCCACACAGACAACTCAATTGCTTGGTTCGACTTTCATGCTCTCTGTGACGGCCCAAGATCCCAGCTCGATTACATCGAAATCGCAAGTCGATTTAAAATCGTAATGGTAAGCGGTGTCCCTAAACTAGGCGGTGAAGTCAAAGGTTGGATCCGCGCCCGCGGTACCGAGGATGGCACAGGAGAAAACCAAGCCGCCGCGACAGGCGAGCGTAAACTCTCCTATGCAGTCAACGACGACCCAGCACGGCGCTTTATCAGTTTAATTGATGAACTGTACGATCAACATGTCCGTTTATATCTGAGTTGCGATGTACCACTCAATGAACTCTACCAAGGTGGCGCGCTCAGTTTCGAATTTCGCAGAACCTACAGTCGATTAATCGAAATGAGCCGCAGCACTTAAGGTTCAAAGTAAAAATATATCTATAACCTATAGCTCAAAATATAAACGATAACCGACACCAGGTTCAGTCCGCATATACTGAGGCTCACTCGGGGAATCGCCTAATTTTTGCCTTAAGTGACTGACCACAATTCGTAGATAATGTGTGTCTTCTGTGTGGGCTGGCCCCCAAATTTCCTTTAGTAGCTGAGTCTGAGTGACAACGCAGTTAGGTGACGACGCCAATTTAGACAATACCGCGTATTCCTTGGGTGTGAGTTCGATAACTTGGTTATCCACTTTCACTAACCTACGACTTAAATCAATCTGCAACTTACCATCATCTAATATGGGTAATTTTTCAGGTTTGATATGGTCCCTTAAAATTGCCCGCACCCTTGCCAGTAACTCTTCCACACTAAAGGGTTTAGTTACATAATCCTGCGCGCCTGCATCTAATGCTGCGACTTTTTCCTTATCTTGATTGCGAACCGACAATACAATCACAGCAACATCGGACCATCCCCGTAACTCCTGTAGCACTTGATGGCCTTCCATATCCGGCAAGCCTAAATCCAAAATCACTAATTCAGGTTGCTGGCGAGCGACAGCTGAGAGTCCTTGCTGACCATTTTCTGCCTCAGTAACATCATAACCTTCACTGGCGAGTGCAATCCGCAACATGCGGCGTATTTGGGTCTCATCATCGATAACCACGATTTTTATTGCCACGTCTCTAGTCCATTCTGTGGTTTAGTAAGGATATTTTGACTAAAAATGATTAGCCAGGAACAGGGTAGTCTAACGGCAATTCAACTTCAAAACGAGTGCCTTGCCCCTGTAGGCAATCGGTAACGCGAACACTCCCCCCGTGTGCAGCTATCATGCCTTTACAAATAGCCAGCCCCATACCTGTGTTCTGTTTTTTCTGATCGCCATCGGCAACCACATAAAACATATCGAAAATTTGATCCCTATGGCTGACGGGGATCCCCGGCCCTCTGTCTTCAATGGCAATACAGCAACGGTGATTGGAAATGGTTAATTCAATACAAATAGGCTCTTCTGGTGGTGAAAATCGAACGGCATTCTCTAGAATGTTAAATAATCCTTGTTCGATCAGCGCCGCATGCACAAAGAGGAGTGGGGGTTCTTTTTCTCTGTGATATTCAACGATTGCGTTAGGGAAATAGCGTTTAAGCCTACCAAGTACGCTGCCAATAATGTCATCTGCCGAAACCCAATCACGCTCTATGCTCAAAGTGCCATGACCTAGGCGTGTCATGTCGAGTAAATTTTGGATATAGCTGTCCAAGCGACGGCTTTCTTGCAAAATAGTATCGAGTAGCTCGTTTCGGTCGGCCTCTAGCAATTGCTTATTCAATAGTTTTAAGCTCTCCGCCGCCCCCATCATAGCTGAGAGTGGTGATTTTAGATCGTGAGATACTGATGATAATAATGCCGAACGTAACTGCTCAATTTCTGTTTTCACCCGTGCCGATTCAAGATCTGACACTAACTGAATACGCCGCCAAGTATTAGCGCCTTGCTGTAACATGGCAAGAATAAGCTCTCTATCAAACGGACTGAGTTCGTTGACTGTGGGTTGCCAATCTAAAATCGCCGCGCCAATCGTCGTACCTTCAAGTTCAATGGGGAACACACTGACACCCGATGCACTCAAGGTATCGCTCAAACGCCCCGCAGCTTGCCCATGGCGCAGGGTCCAATCGATTGCCGCCAAATCGAGGTCGTTAAATGGCGTATTCAGCAGCGGTAAATAGGATCGCTGACCGTCTTTACGCTGCAAAACAATATAACAATCGGCATTCACTGAACCTGTAATCTTGCGTCCTATCGTTTGCCAAAGGGCTTTTTCATCATCGGCGACCGATAATTCTTGGGCGACATCCTTTAACGTTTCTGCATAACGATTTGACTCGCGCAGTAAAATAAACTGGTTCCTGATCCGAGAAGCGGCCGGGCCGCTGATAAGCCCGATAAAAACCAAAAAGATTAAGGTGGCAATGTCATCCTGGCTATTCACATTCATAGTGAATTTAGGCTCAGTGAGAAAGAAGTTAAAACTAAAAAATGACCATACCGCCGTCGCCATCGCAGGCCGAGCGCCATAGGTTAAGCCAATGCTGACAATCAAGAAAACATATAACAACACCAGATTGCCATTACTGAGCCAAGTATCTAAAAATGCCACCAGCGGGAAAATAACCACCACACCAATCAGCCCAAGAATATGGCCTCGAAGATCACCAAAACTGACTTTAGGCTTGATAGGGTCTCGTACTTGTACTTGACTGTCGGGGGCGTGATATACGCTGACTTCAACGGGTAAACCAGATTCAATCAAGCGTTGGTAGAGCCTTTTACGCCACCAAGGATAGGTGCGTTTCACACCCGCGCCGACTAACACTGTATTAATTCGATGTAGGGCTATGTAGGGTAAAATGGCCTGATAACTGCTCGTGCCACGTAATACTTCGGTCTGCGCACCGAGTTCTTTGGCTAAGGCAAAGGCCTCATTTAGTCTTTTTCGCTGATAAAGGCCCAGCGCTTTACCTGTATCGACCCAAAGCACTAACCAAGGAATTTGCCGCCGCTCAGCAATCTGCCGACCTATGCGGATCAAATATTGATGATCACTGCTGTTACTGACTAAAACCAACAATCTATCTTTGAGAACAAAATCTGTTCCCTGTGCTTTGGCATCGAGTTCACAAATCAGTTTTGCATCGACTCTCTCTATGACTTTTTTCATTGCCAATTCGCGCAGAGCCGTCAAATTCGAGACCGAAAAAAAAGCATCTAAGGCTGAGCGAGCATACTCCGGCAGATAAACTTTGCCTTGCTGTAAGCGTTCGATAAGTGTTGATGGCGGTAAATCGACAAATATAATTTCATGGGCTTCATCAAGGAAGCGATCAGGTACGGTTTCCCGTACCCGCACTTGAGTAATTTGCAAAACCAGATCATTCAAACTGACCAAATGTTGAATGTTAACTGTGGTATAGACATCGATACCCGCAGCCAATAATTCTGCAACGTCTTGATAGCGCCGTTTATGGCGACTACCGGGAACATTCGTGTGGGCCAGTTCATCGACGAGGATCAGCTTAGGCCGACGAAGCAGCGCCGCATCTAAGTCAAATTCTGTTAAACGATTATTGTGATAATCAATGGGTTTACGCGCCAATACCTCAAAACCTGCTAGCATGGCCTCGGTATCGGCACGCCCATGGGTTTCCACCAGTCCAACCAGCAAATCGACACCTTGGTGGGCTATTTCCCTTGCCGCACTGAGCATTCCATAAGTCTTGCCCACGCCAGGTGCCGCCCCAAGAAAAACCGTCAGTTTACCTTTATCATTTTGCTGTATCTGACTTAAAAGCGCATTGGCTTGCTGTGTTTGACTGATTGGAACCACGATTAGAAACTCCTTGAAAGACTCACTAGCCAGCGCGCATCACACAGGGACTGGCACTGACTCTGCGATAAATCCGTATCGACATAACCGACACTCAACACATCCTGCTCAGTCATATTGAGGTTCAGCCCCACTCGCCAATCCCAATAGTGGTTATTGTCTGCGACCATAGAGCCTAAGAACTGCGCCATATCTTGCTGGGACGCAAAAAAATTACTCCCAAGATGCAGAGCGAGGCTTACATTAGAGAATAGTTGCGGCTCATAGCTTACGTAGACATACTGAAAATCGTCCACATTCTCGCCGAAATAATCAGGAGAATAAACCAACCCTAACTTAGCATCGGCGTAGCTTACCACAGCATAAATTTCGTTATAACTCAGGTCTGTATCGTCCTGCGAGTATTGATAACGTATCACGCCTAGGTCCGTTGTTAAGCCATTATCCCAATCCTTGGCCCAGCCAGCAGACAAGTCGAGTTCTAAACTTCCATCCCCAAATTCGATGTTACTGCCCCAAAGCGAGCCATACCAGCCAGAATCATGGCTTAAGGTATACCCTGCTTGAACTGCTGGTCCTTCATCGGTTTGAGAAATACCGCGAAACGCATAATCACTGATGAGCATCACACTCCCTTGGCTCTGCCAAGAGGCATTGCCCCCTTGAGCCTCAGTGCTGGCAAGCGCGCCCATAGAGAGTGAAGATAACGCCATCATCACACCCGCGCAAAGGCGCGAGCAACGCGAACAAAGAGCCGACTTAATCGGTAACATAAAAATGTATCCTTAAATTCAGTAGAATATTGTTTTATTGAGCGTGTTTAGCAATCTGGTCGAGAGCGAGGTTGAGCTTGAGCACATTGACGCGCGCTTGCCCAAAAATGCCCCACTGCGGTGGTTCGATAAATTGCGCCACTAAGGTCAACACTTGTGGTTCAGCTAACTGTCGAGCCTGAGCCACACGTGCGACTTGCAGTTTGGCTGCTGCGGGAGAAATATGAGGATCCAACCCCGCCCCCGATGTGGCAAGTAAATCCACAGGGATATCAGCGGCCTGAACGGATTCTCTGGCTTGGATTTCTTGGCTCGTTGCCATCACACGTTCACGTAACGCTGGGTTACTCGGCGCAAGGTTACTACCACCTGTCGCCATAGGATCGTAATCAACAGCGCTCGGCCGACTATAAAAATAGGCAGGATTAACAAAGGGCTGAGCGATGAACTCAGAACCCATAGCAACATTATCCCTGTGGATCACACTGCCCTTAGCTTGTACGGGAAATAAAGCGCCACCGAGCTGAGTCACAGTGCCGGTATAGACAACGCCACACACAAATAACAGGGCGAGACTGGCTCTCAATCCCATAACGGCATGCTGGGTTTTAGTGGTGTATACGATTGAATTCATTACTGTCTCCTAGAGCATAAGGGCAATGATTGAGTCGAGCGCTTTAATGCCGACAAAGGGTAAAATCACCCCACCTAAGCCATAAATCAGCATGTTATTTCGCAGTAATTTTTCTGCACTTATGGGTCTGAGCTTGATGCCTTTTAATGCCAATGGAATTAAGGCGGGAATGATAAGAGCATTAAATACGAGCGCTGCGAGTATGGCTGAGGTTGGGCTGTGAAGCTGCATCAGATCCAGTGCACCAATCGCAGGCAAAGCCCCCGCAAATACCGCTGGAATAATGGCAAAATACTTAGCCACATCATTGGAGAGGGAAAATGTAGTCAAGGCGCCACGGGTGATCAGCAATTGTTTTCCGACTTCAACGATAGCCAGTAATTTAGTGGGATCAGAATCCAAATCCACCATATTGCCAGCTTCTTTAGCGGCTTGGGTACCTGAGTTCATTGCAAGACCTACATCGGCCTGCGCTAATGCCGGCGCATCGTTAGTGCCATCCCCCACCATAGCCACTAATCGACCTTTGGCCTGCTCAGCACGAATAAGGGCAAGTTTATCCTCAGGTTTAGCTTCAGCGACAAAATCATCAACCCCAGCTTCGGCGGCAATCACGCCAGCCGTTAGCGGATTATCCCCTGTCACCATGATGGTCCGTACACCGAGCGCCCTTAAACGGGCAAACCGCTCCGCAACGCCTGGCTTAATCACGTCACTTAAGGCTATAACCCCTAAAATGTGCGTGCCACTGGCAACGACTAAAGGAGTACCCCCTTGCAAAGCCACTTTACGGATAAGCGCGTTAACAGATTCAGGCCAGTGAATTTGATGCTGCTGCGCCCAAAACTGCATCGCATCGCCCGCGCCTTTTATGCCTTGAATACCATCGGTTAAAATCACCCCAGAAACCCGAGTCTCCGGCGTAAAAGGGATAAAAGTTGCATCCGTAGGTTTGACGGGCAATACCGCCCCAAAATCTATGGCCAATTTGAGTACAGATTTCCCTTCAGGGGTGGGGTCATCGAGGGAGGAAAGTACCGCCGCATCACGCAACATCTCAGCTGCAATGCCTTTCACGGGTAGAAACGCGGTCGCTTGGCGATCACCGAAAGTGATAGTGCCAGTTTTATCCAGCAGTAACGTATCGATATCCCCCGCAACTTCCACGGCTTTACCCGATTTAGCGACCACATTGGCGGCTAAGGCACGGTTCATGCCGGCAATACCAATGGCAGGTAACAAGCCACCAATCGTCGTTGGGATCAAACACACTAACAGCGCAATTAACATAGTGTAATCAAGGCTTGCACCGACGAAACCCGCCATGGGTGGCAAAGTCATCACCACGATAAGGAAAACCGCAGTCAATGATGCAAGTAGCACAGTCAACGCCGTTTCGTTCGGTGTCTTCTGACGCTTCGCCCCTTCGACCAGCCCTATCATACGATCTAAAAAGCTATTCCCAGGATCATTGGCAACCAGCACGGTAATTTCACCCGTAAGTACCTTAGTGCCGCCAATCACACCGGAATGATCTGTGCCTGCTTCACGCAGCACAGCCGCAGATTCACCGGTAATAGCAGATTCATTGATAGTGGCTATCCCTTCGATGATCTCACCATCGGCAGGAATATAATCCCCCTGTAAAACCTTCACCTTATCGCCTTTGACAAGCAAAGTTGCGGATACTGATTCCAACTCACCGTGGCGTATGCGCCGAGCCTGCAAGGCCTCTTTCGCCGACTTTAAGCTAGCCGCTTGTCCGCGCCCCCTGGCCTCTGCCACGGATTCCGCAAAGTTAGAAAACCACACGGTAAGCAAAAGAATAAGGGTCGTGGCTAACTCAAAAGCAACAGCCTCGCCATTGAAGAACTTTTGTCCTGTGATCAATGCGGCGAGTAAAGCGCCCACCAGCACCACGAACATCACAGGATTGCCAGCCATACTCACTAAGGACATTTTCTTTACAGCACCAAAGGCAGCTTGCTTCACGCCAGCGCTATCTAATATTTGAGCAGGTTTATGCATGACTATTTCTCCAGACTCATAGTGGCAAGTTCTAAAGCTTCGCCAATAGGCCCTAATACCGCCGCTGGTAAGAAAGACAGGAAGTTAATGATTAAAATCACGGCAATAAGGGTGAAACAAAAGGTGGGACTCTCGAGCTTCAGGCTCGCGTTACTGTCAGGGCTCACTCTTTTACTCGACATCATCCCCGCAATCGCCAGCGGTAAAAACAGTGGCAGGTATCGACCAAGCAGTAAGGCGATAACGCAGCTGATATTCCACCAAGGTGTGTTATCACCTAAACCTTCAAAACCCGAACCGTTATTAGCAAAAGCGGAGGTATATTCGTAAAAGACTTGCGAAATTCCATGAAAGCCGGGGTTGCTGTTGCCCGTAATACTCGGGATCGCCACACTGATCGCCGTCAAACCTAAGACGCATAAGGTAGGTAAAACTAATAGACTTCCCAAAAGGGTGATTTCACGGGTTTCGAGCTTACGACCAAATATCTCTGGCGTACGGCCAATCATCAATCCCGATAAGAAAACAGCAATCCACACATAAACGATAAAGTTAACAAAACCGCAGCCAATACCGCCCCATATCGCATTGAGCAACATGCCTGATCGCGTCATCAATCCCCCTATTGGATTGAAGGAATCGTGCATGGCATTGACCGAACCGTTAGAGGTTTGTGTGGTAAAAGAAGCCCATAGCGCCGATAGCTCAGGTCCAAAGCGAACTTCTTTACCCTCCATATTAGGCCCTTGGGCGCTTAATCCCGCAAAGGCGGCGTTGGGTTGCAACTCGCTGTACACAGTTGCCCCAAGAAAACTGACGCTCAATAGACCCATTGCCACCAGAGCCATCAAGGTAAATTTTTTGCGTCTTAGCATGCCGCCCGCCATAAAAACGACGGACATAGGGATCAACACTAAGGCAATGGTCTCGATTGCATTACTGACTGGCGTTGGGTTTTCCAGCGGGTTACTGCTGTTGGGACCATACCAGCCCCCGCCATTAGTGCCTAACTGCTTGATGGCCACCATAGAAGCAACGGGGCCAATCGGAACGACCTGCTCAGAGATAGGTGATACTGAATCTAAGGTGTTCACTTTTTGCGCACCGTCAAAACTACTCGGTACGCCTTGCCAAGTCAGTAATAGCGCCACAATAGCCGCTAATGGCAGCATAAGTCTGAGCACACCGCGCACTAGGTCAACATAATAGTTACCCAGATTTCGAGCCTCGCCCTCTTTGGCGCTGTCATTATTCAACCCGCCTAACATTCCCCGCAAAATCGCCACACAAACCGCCAGCGCCATGGCTGGAGTGACAAATTGCAGCGTGACAATGACAAATCCTTGGGACAGATAACTGAGCTGAGCCTGCCCAGAATAGTGCTGTTGATTGGTATTGGTGAGGAATGACACCGCAGTGTGCAACGCCAGATCCCAAGATAATGGTCCTATGCCATCGGGGTTAAGCGGTAACACATGTTGGAATTTAAGGATAAGAAACGCCAAAATGCCAAGTACTAAGTTGCTGATAAGAAACGCCGCACCATAGGATTTCCATGTCATCCCCGAATGGGCATTTACGCCGATAGCCCGATAAATCCACTTTTCAATAGGATTAAATAAACGATCTGAAAAATGGGACTGACCAGAGAAAACCCCTGTCATATAGGATCCCAACAGCCATGCGAGCCCAAGCGCAGTAGTAAAAATAAGGGTAATTTCAAACATAACGACTCCTAAAACTTATCAGGGGCAAACATTGCCACTGCTAAGTAAATGAAAAGTGCTATGGAAAGTATTAGAAATATCCAGTCCATATAATTTGTCCTTAAGAAATTGAGTAACGGGACAAATATATGAATTAACGGTGTAAAGTCTCTAGAGTTCAAATGACTAATCCCGTAAAGAATACGTAAAAATCATCAACTATCAGAGAATAAACATGATGAGGAACATGTAAAATTAGTGTGTTTTTGCGGATGATAAAGTCACTCAAACAGCAGAATATCAATTAGGATTCTATTGCCAATTAACAATAAGTTATCATTCCAAGCCAAAGCTGATTGAATCATCATAATCAGTGGTAATTAAGGCCGCAAAAAGCCATAGAATTAGCTGTAAAAGTAAAATAAAAAAGCCATCATTCTTTTGCCGAGTTTATTTTTATCACGATGACTCATATCGATAATAGGCGGCAAATGAATCAGGCGTTTATACCGATGATATAAATCAATTAAGTTTTTTGTAATCTGCTGAGCTGATTGCCAGCTAATAGCGCATCGCCAAGATTCAGTAAAACCCAATTATTCATATTTCATCATCCTATCAAGATGAAAGTCCTATTAAATCTTGCTATCACTAAAAAAAGTTCAGCTAGATTCCCCTTACCTAGATAGACTTGCAGGATTAAAATGCATGCTAAGCTGCTGGATATCCGTAGCCACCCACTCTGGTTCAATACATTCGGCCAAGTGCGCTGCCATAAAATCCACTAACTGCATGGCCGCATAGGGTAAGCGGCGATCTTTACGACCAACCAGATACCAATTACTTTCAAGAGGAAAACCAATAACAGGCAAAACCGCTGGTTTTTCACGCCCTTCTTGCAGTGTGTGTGCTGATATGACGGATAATCCTAAACCCGACGCAACGCTCAAACGGATGGCTTCATTGCTCTCAATTTGCATCGTATCGCTTAGGGTTATGCCTTGAGCACTACACCAAGACTCAAACATCAAGCGCGTGGCTGAGCCTGGTTCGCGCACGATAAAACGCTCATGTTTAAGCTCATTAAAATTCACTTGCTCGCGGCCCACCGCCCAGTGATCTTTAGGCACAATCAATTGCAGTGGGTTTTTAATGATGCGCGCGGATAACACATTATCACCACTTGGTGGATGGCTAAACAGATATAAATCATCTTCTTGGCGTTCAAATCGGCCTAACACATGGGCACGATTACCAATATTTAAGGTCACTTTAACCTGTGGAAATTGCCGATAAAATGCACCTAAAATCCGTGGTAATACGTATTTTGCAGTGGTGACTATGCCAATATTGATATGACCAACGCTGCCACCTTTAGCCTGCTGCATAAAAGCTTCAACATCCTCAAAACGACTTAAGGTATCGCAGGCGGCGCGGTAAAGTTCATTACCTATCAAAGTAGGCAACATGCGGCCATCACGGCTCTCCAGTAATGGCTCGCCCAACACATCGGCCAGTTTCTTAAGTTGCAATGACACTGTCGGCTGAGTTAAATGTAAAACCCTTGCTGCTGCGGAAATATTGCCAAGCCGAACAACCTGCACATAGACCTGCAATAAACGAAAACTTAAGTGCCGCAATTTAAATGGGGTCAATGACGAATGCTTTTCCATAGATAATGATCTATACCTAAGTGGTAAACAATTTATTTTCCAATATAACCAATTAGGTTCAAAATCACCAGCCATCAGGATTACTCGACCACTCACCCGGTATGACAGGGTGTAAGAGTCAAAACTAATGAGATACTTATGCCCGATATTGTGATTGCCTTCTTCGCTTTAGGTTTATTAGCTGGCCTCGTAAAATCAGATCTTAAAGTCCCCCCAGCTATTTACGAAACCTTATCCATTCTGTTGATGCTGACTTTGGGATTAAAGGGAGGGATGTCACTCCATGGGCACACCCAAAACTTAGTGCTTAGTGAACTCTTAGCCGTCATTGCGCTAGGTTTAATCATTCCATTAGTCCTATATCCAGTATTAACCCAACTGGTACGCATAGGCCGCACCGATGCCATTAGCATTGCCGCCCATTATGGCTCTGTGAGTGCGGGGACTTTTGCGGTAGTCATGGCGATCGTGGAAAATACCGGACTCACCTTAAGACCCGAAACAACACTGTATTTAGTGTTACTCGAACTGCCTGCAATTATTGTGATGCTCTGGCTACATCGATATTTAAGTGCTAAAAATGCTACAGAAACAATGCCTAAAGTGGAGGCACAATCCAATGTATTGCACGAGGCTTTAACCAGCCGTGGTGTTGCCCTTCTGCTCGGTGGTGTCGCTATTGGTTGGCTCTATGGCCCAAATGGGCTGGCACCAATAACGCCCGTGCTACTCGGTGGCTTTAAAACCTTATTGGCCTTATTTTTACTCGAGATGGGTTTAGTCACGGCCAAGGTATGCTTACCTCTGCCCCTCAAACAATGGCGCCTACTCGTATTTGCGGCGGTGGTTCCTTTCGTTTTAGCCTGGTTCGGCATTGGTGTGGGTGTATGGCTAGATCTACCCGCTGGCAGTATTTTAGTATTAGCGGGCTTAAGTGCTAGCGCATCCTATATCGCGGCACCTGCAGCCATACGTGCCGCAATCCCTGAAGCCAATATAGGCTTAGCAATGCTAGCTTCTCTTGGGATCACGTTTCCAGTTAACGTATTAATTGGCTTACCTTTATATCAACATTGGGTCATGCTCATTACGGCTTAACGCCGGTATTTAGTTTTTCGCCTAATCAGATCCAATGAAAAGGGAGACATTATTGTCTCCCTTTTCATCTGGCATAAGCAATTTAAGATGCATCACTGTGATGTGCGGCTTTATTCTGATACATGGCTTTATCGGCGGAATCTAACAGATCCTCTAAGCCCATATCTGAATCCGGCGTCCAATGGGCTATACCTATGCTGGTCGCCAATCGATGTTGCTTAGGATGCTGTTGATTATATTGCTCAAGTAACTGCGTAAAGCGCTCGATGACTCGATTAACTGTATCTCTATGCACAAAACTTAACAGCACCACAAACTCATCGCCGCCAAGCCTTGCGATCACATCCGACTCCCTAAAAGCAGTCATTAAGATATGGGCAAAATCATATAACACCTGATCGCCCTTACGATGACCAAAGCTATCATTCACTTCTTTAAAAAAATCGAGATCGAAGAACACTAAAGCCGCCTCCGATTCAGTGCGTCGACAACTCGCTATGGCCTGATGTGCTAATAACTCAAATCCTCGACGATTTGAAATGCCCGTTAAAGGATCTAAGGTATTCTGCGCGATAGATAATAACTCGGCCTCAACCATTTGGCCGAGATCTGTCAAGGTTTCAATATCTTCTTGGCTAAACTCCCGAGGTTCAGTGTCATTTACACATAGTGTTCCTACTCGGTAATGATGATTTATCGTGAGTGGGTAACCTGCATAAAAACGAATAAAGGGTTCTTGTGCCACAAAAGGATTATCACAAAACCGCGGATCGAGGAGAGTATCGTTAATAATAAAAATACCCTCATAGTTTATTGCGTGGGCGCAAAGGGAAATATCCCGTGATGTTTCAGTTATTTCAAGTCCTTGGCGAGATTTAAACCACTGGCGCTGAGCATCTACAAGGGTAATGACACAAATTGGCAACGAAAAAATTCGCCGAGTCAGGCGAGTGATACGGTCGAAGCGCTCCTCTGCATCGGTATCTAACACATTGAGAGCTCGCAACGTGGCTAAACGTTGCAGCTCATTTTCTGGGATGGGAGGTAATTCCATGGCACTCTCTAATAGCTGCTCTGCATTAAACTTTAGACCAAATCCCCCGACCTAGAGAATTTGAATAGACAAAAGTTTACGATTCAAGCACGGCTCGATAGATGTTCAGTACCCGCTCTGCATGTTCTGCAACCTCAATGTAAGGCAACTGCCCCGACTTTTGCTGTAGTGTAAGTCGGTGATTCTCATCCCTTAGCCAACAATAGGATTGAGTTAAATGTTGCGCACTCATAATAGGTAAAAGCGCAAGTTCGGCTAACACAGCAAAAATTCGCACATTATCAGACCAAATCGATAGTTCTGGATACTCATGGGCATTAGCAAGCACAAGATACTGAGCAATAAATTCAATATCGGCGATTCCACCAATGCTTTGTTTTAAATCGAATTGGCCTTCGGTCACTTTTAACAAATGATCACGCATCTTCTGGCGCATCTCACGCACGGCTTTTTTAAGCTCCGCTTTATCCCTCGACTGTTCTAACACTGAGGCTCGGATATGACTAAACTTAACCGCTAAACTATTGTCACCAAAAACAAAACGTGAGCGAACTAAGGCTTGATGCTCCCAAGTCCAAGCCTCATTAGCTTGATATTCCCCGAAGCGTTCAATCTCACTGACCATCAACCCCGAGGCGCCAGAGGGGCGCAGACGCATATCGACCTCATACAATTCTCCTGATGTGGTGCGAGTGGAGAATAAATGCAAAATGCGTTGGGCAAGTTTAAGGTAAAAATGTCCTACTTCTATCGGTCTATCGCCATTAGTTAGGCTGTTTTCCATATTTTTATGGGCTTCGTATAGGAATACCAAATCCAGATCCGATCCATACCCAAGTTCAATACCGCCTAACTTACCGTAGCCAATAACGGCAAAACCAGTATCACTGCCCTCAAGATACCCTGGCACACCATGACGTTGCGCCACCTGTTGCCATGCTTGCATCACAACCTGCTCAATAATGGCTTCAGCTAAAAAGGTTAAATGATCACTGACTTGCATCACAGGTAATACGCCTGTGACATCGGCTGCGGCAATCTTAAGTTGTTGTGAAAGTTTAAATTGTCGCAGCGCCTCCATTTGCTGCTCCATATCATCTTCCGGCACCCTAAGCAGATATTGGCGTAACTCGCTGGGATAATCGTCCAATGAAGTGGTGTCGTACAAATGCGCGGGATCGATAAGCTCATCCAATAACATAGGAAATTTAGCTAACTGAGTCGCAATCCAAGGACTTGCACAACACAAGCTCACTAATTGTTGACGCGCACCAGGGTTTTCGCATAAAAGCTCGAGGTAAGTGGTGCGCGTTAAAATCTGTTCAAGTACCTTAGAAACGGGTTCGAAGGCCGCCGACGGACTGTGTTGATTGAGAAGCTCCTCCAATAATCTTGGCATTAATTTATCTAAAGTTTCCCGGCCTCGAGGTCCAATAGATCGCTTTATCACCGTTTCACGCCAACAGCTAAGCATAGGCCATAGCTTGTCATCTTCGATCTGTTGCTCGGCAAACAATGCAAGTGCATGATCATCCTGCTGTACATTCCACAATTGCACAGTCCAATGCTCTGTTTTTTCTTCCCCTTCTTCACCCCCAACGGTCGCTTTAAAATGACGGTGTATTTTCGCCATTGCCGCTTCAATATGACTGCGTAACTCAACCTCATTTGCCATATCGAGTACATGACATAATCTTGCCCAATCGAGGGGATTATTCGGTAAGGTTTGAGTCTGTTTATCATCAATCGCTTGTAGTAGATTTTCGACTCGGCGCAGCAGCAAGTAACTGTGTTTTAATTCGTCCACCGCCAGGTATTCAAACTGCCCAAGACTATAAAGCGTGTCCATAGCGCCAAATAAACTCTGTTGGCGAAGTGCTGGCTCTCTTCCACCGCGAATAAGTTGAAAACTTTGCACCACGAATTCCACTTCTCGAATACCGCCAGCACCGAGTTTGATATTGTCAGTTAGCTGACGACGACGTACCTCTTGAGCGATAAGCTGCTTCATTTTTCGTAGGGAGTCGATAGCCGAAAAATCAATATAACGGCGGTACACAAAGGGGCGAAGTAAACTGTGTAGTTCATCGGAAAAATGATTCCACGGACCAAGTGCACGGGCTTTAACCATGGCATAGCGTTCCCAATCACGCCCCTGCTCTTGGTAATAATCCTCAAGTGCACTAAAACTCACCACCAGTGGACCACTCTCACCATAAGGACGCAAACGCATATCGACTCTGAAAACAAAACCATCGACCGTTATTTGATCGAGTAGATTGACAAGCCTTTGCCCCATACGAATAAAAAATTGTTGGTTATCTAAACTCCGACGGCCACCAAGGGTTTCGCCATGCTCGGGAAAAGTGAAAATCAGATCGATATCCGAGGAAAAGTTAAGCTCACGACCACCGAGTTTCCCCATACCTAAAATCAGCAGCGGTTGCGGATTACCAGCTTTATCCATTGGTGTGCCATATTGCGCGCACATCTCTTTGTAAAGCCAATCGCGGGCACAGATCACTAACGCTTCAGCCAGTGCAGATAAATCTAGAAGGGAGGTTTCTAAACTGGTGTAATCTAAAAAATCACGCCAAGCTAAGCGTACCATTTGATAATTACGAAAACGACGTAATACGGATTTAGCCATATCCTCGCTAGTCGCATTACTTAGCAACTCATGTAATTCAACATCATAATGTTTACGATTAACATCCGTTAAGTCTCCCATGAATAGTCGATTAATCCATTCGGGATGTCTACTTAACTGCGCGGCCACATAATCACTTAACCCCAGTACCGTTTTTAATTCTTGTTTAGCTGTTGGTGTCAAATGTGACAGCCCATCGGACCATACATCCTCTAGCCGCTGCCAATGGCGCTCTGCGGTTTGTGTGATGAGTGTAGACAATGACTTCTTACTGTCTTTTTGCATGGTCATAATAATCCCTAACAAATTAAACTATCGACATATTATGTCGTAAATGATATAGATTGACATGTTCAACGAGACTTGCAGCTACCTGATGTAACACACAAATAAAGGAATGCCCTTTTATCAGTGCTGTTTAAGGGTACTATAACCTGTGCAACAGGCATATTGGGCAAGAGGATTATTATTTGCCCGCAAGTATTTGAGTTTTATTTCAACCCTTTTGGAGACAACATGGCAGGAATGCTAAGGCATGTTCTCATATCGATACTCTTGATTACGGTGACTTTATCCTTGACGGGATGTGGTGATGATAGACCGGATAAAATAGCTAAGTATCAACAACTCACTGAGCAGCGTCTCGCGTCGCTCGGCACTATGCTCGATGACGGGCAATTGCGTAACGCCAATCTGCTAAAACAATACAGCACACTGTTAAAACAGCAAAAACCCGATTTAGCACCACTGCTTGATGAACTAGCGAAGGATTCAGGCCCCAAAGGGCCTATGTATACATCACTAAAACGTCGCTTAGAAGAGTCTAAAAATGCGGCAAATTTTGCCGATCTCGATCAGCAATTAGCCGAAGCTGAAAACCTCTATCAAGCGGCAGATCCGAGCCTGTTTAACGATATGCTGTCCGATCCCGTTAACGTGGTTGCCGATATGTCCGAGGGTAAGCTCGCCCGCGTAAATGCGATTAGCCGTGAAGCCGCAGCATTAGCCAATGGCGCAGAAGACTTTGGCCCTGGTAGCCAACTTGTTGGTAACCCTGCCTACGGCAGTTGGCAAACCGATTCCAGTGGTACGTCATTTTGGGCTTGGTACGGCATGTATTCCATGTTCTCAAATATTTTTAATCGTCCCATTGCCTATGACCGCTGGTCAGGTAATCGTGGCTATAGTTATTACAATGACGTAGGCCGTTATCGCTATACCTCACCAAAGCAAGCCGATGCCCAAGCGAAAACATTTGAACAAACTAAAAAACGATTTGACTCTCAAGGTAAGCGTTTTGATAGTCCCTATGCGAAACCACGTACAGGAGCCACGGCATTATCCCGTGAAAGCACGAGTACACCCAAAGCCAATACAACGAGCGCGAGTAAAAGTTCTGCGAATAATTCAAGCAGTAAGTTCCGTTCAAACTATTCTAAAGACAGTAGTTTCCGTAATTCCAGCAATCGTACGACCCGCAGTGTGCGCCGGGGCAAGTAACTAAGGATTTCCAATGACACTATTTCAGGATTTCGGTATCACATCAGAGCTAGTCACGATACTCGCTATCGATCTTACTATTGCAGTTATCTTGCTAACCTTAATGCGTTATTTACAAGGCTGGAGTGTAAAAGTTAATAGCAGTAAAGAACTCGCCGAGCGAGATAATTTTGCCTTTGGTATCAGTACCGCTGGCGCAGTTGCTGCTCTCGGCATTGTATTAACTGGGGCAATAACAGGGGCTGCAGCTCACTCCTATATGACCGAGGCGATAGGCATGAGCGCCTATGGACTGTTTGGTTTAGTACTAATCAAGCTCGGACGTTTTTTGCACGATAAAATCGCCTTAAATGAACTGGATAAAAATCAGCAAATCATTAAAGGAAATATTTCTGTTGCCATCGTTGATGCAAGCGCCGCCATTGCGACCGCCATTATTATCCGCGCTGTTTTGCTCTGGGCTGAGGATTTAACGGTCGATACTTTCATCGCAATTTTCAGTGCATTTGCGATTTCGCAATTAATGCTAGTATTACTGACTCGCTGGCGTGAAAACCGTTTTGCAAGCCGCAACCAAGACTCTTCTATGCAACATGCGCTCGAACAAGGGCACACTGCGCTGGCGATTCGCCACGCGGGCTACATGATTGCAATGGCATTGAGCTTTAATGCCGCAAGTCATTTTATTATTTTTAATCCAACAGCATACGTAACAAATGTGATTGGCTGGTTGGTATTTTCAATCATTATGCTGATTGTGCTTTCACTACTGATATTTGTGGTGAAAAAATTAGTCTTGGCTCGCATCGATTTGGCTAATGAAGTGGAAAGACAGCACAATATTGGTATTGCTGCAGTAGAAATGGCGATCAGTATCGCTATCGCGCTTATTCTTACGGCACTGATGGCCTAATCGAATGCAAGAAAACAGTTTAGCTCCCTTAGCGGCTAAACCTAGCCGCTTAGGTTGGTTTGACGATGTCCTATTATTGGGCATTATGGCCGTATTAGCAGGCTGCGGCCTGATTTACGAATATCTACTGTCACATTATGCGGGGCGTATTTTAGGTGCATTAGAAGCGGCCATCTACACTATGATTGGCTTGATGATCGTTTCTATGGGATTGGGGGCCTTTGCTGCACGTAAAATCCGAGATGCCTTTACCGGTTTTGTCATATTAGAACTCACAGTCGCACTTTGTGGCTCACTCGCCATTTTAATCACCGCGGCGGTGATTGGTTTTGGTCAACAACTGCCTTTAATCATTGCAAGTACATTAGGGTTACCACCGGATCAATTACCGGATGGCGGTGTGATAGGTACGCTGCAAAAACTCAGTGAATACTTACCCTATATGTGGGGTGTGTTGCTAGGCTTGATGATTGGTATGGAAATCCCCCTTATCGCAAGGGTACGCCAATCCCTTTCTGATGAACATTTGCTCCATAATGCTGGCACTATTTATGGTGCTGATTACATAGGTGCAGGCATAGGTGCCGCCATTTGGGTGGGTTTTATGCTTGCCATTGATATTCAGCTCGCCGCCGCCTTAACCGCCAGTTTTAACCTATTAGCGGGTTTTGTGTTTATCTGGCGATTCTGGCCGAAAATCCGCCAAGCTAAACTGCTGTTAATCGGGCATCTTGTTGTCACCGGCGTCTTGTTGGTGTTAGCGATACACGGCCCACGCTGGGAGCAAGAATTTAACAATCTGCTTTATAAAGATAAAGTGGTTTATAGCAAGGCAACTCGATTCCAACAACTGACGTTTACTGAACGCCTACGGGGTAATGGATTAGCACCTGTATATGCTTTATATATCAATGGCCGTTTACAATTTTCGAGCATAGATGAGCACATCTACCATACATTTCTCGTGCATCCCACACTCGCCGCCAGTGCCCGCCATAACAAAGTACTCATTATTGGCGGTGGTGACGGGCTTGGATTAAAACAGGTACTGCGTTGGCAACCGGAACAGGTTACCCTACTCGATCTTGATGCTGATCTGGTTAAGTTATTTAAGTCACCCGATACAGATATGCCTGAAAATTTAACTCAAGCTATGCTGGCATTAAATGGCGACGCACTGAATGATCCCCGTGTCACAATCATCAATGATGATGCCTTTAACGGCGTCGATAAACTAATTGCCACAGGCGTTAAATACGATGCCATTATTGTGGACTTACCCGACCCGAGCCACCCCGATCTCAATAAGCTGTACTCAGATTATTTCTACCGTAAATTAAAGGAACTAATGAGCAGTGATGGCGCACTGACTGTACAGTCAACCTCGCCTTATCATGCTCCTAAGGCCTTTATTTCAGTGGCAAAAACCTTAGTTGTAGCAGGATTTGACGTTAAGCAATATCACCATAATGTCCCCAGCTTTGGCGAATGGGGATGGAGCATTGCTACCGCTGGTGGACGGGATGCACAGTACAGGCTTGCGCAGTTAACGGAATTCCCTATCAAAGATGATTGGCTCACATTAGGACTTGTGAAGGGCGCATTTGAGTTTCCAGCTAACTTTTATCTGGATGCTGTCAATATAAAACCCAATGAATTAGGCTCATTACAGTTGTACCACTACCATTTACAGGCTTGGTCTGAAAACCAAGGAATCGATCTTTTTTAACGGAGAAAGATAGTGCTTGACATATTATGTCTCGGTGCTATCTTTGAACACAGACATAATATGTCAATAAGGACAAATATGAATATCCATACCCTTGCCAATCACCTCAACAGTCTTGGCAATAACAGCCAAACAGGCTTTCAATTTGATTGTTATCCGATTGATGGCGAAGTAGAAGTGTTGCAAGTGAATGTGGTCGGCCGTGAAGAAATCCCGGTATTCGTATCGGTAACGGATAACCAAATTCTCTGCATCAGTTACCTGTGGGGCGAGAATGAAGTAAACCAAGAACGTCGCAGTGAAATGTTTGAAACTATGCTAGAGCTCAACATTCCAATGCCTTTGTCAGCCTTTGCAAAAATCGATGACAAATACGTAGTTTACGGCGCGCTATCACTACAATCTAGCATGCTTGAAATAGAGCAAGAATTAGCAGTTTTATCTGATAACTGTTTAGAAGTTATTGATGAATTGGTCGACTATCTGAAATAAGGAGCCACAAAATGGGCATTCTGAATAAAATTTTAACAGCGTTTCGCGGTGGTGCCACCGAAGTTGGCCAAAGCATCGTTGACGCAAACTCAACCCGTATTTTCGAGCAGGAAATCCGTGACGCCGAAAAACACTTAACCAACGCTAAACGCGAACTGACCGATGTGATGGCAAAAGAAATGCAGGCCAGTCGTGAAATCGATCGTTTGAAGCGTTCTATTGCTGAACACGAAGGCTATGCAACTCAAGCGCTGGATAAAGGTAATGAACCTCTCGCGATTGAAATTGCAGAGAAGATTGCACAGTTGGATCAAGAGTTATCCGAGCAACAAAGTGCAAACGATAGCTTTAGTGCCCATGCTGCACGCTTGAAAGACTTAGTGAAGAAAACCGAACGCCAACTGTCTGATTATCAACGTCAGTTGAGCATGGTTAAAACCACTGAAAGCGTTCAAAAAGCCACGGCAACGATTACCGACTCTTTTGCTTCAAGCAACTCTAAACTGCTGAATGCAAAAGATTCATTAGAGCGTATCAAAGCACGTCAACAACAGTTTGATGACAGGCTAAAAGCCGCAGAAACTTTAGCTGAAGAAAGCAGCGATAAATCACTGCAAGCTAAGTTAGCTGAAGCTGGCATCGGTGAGCAAAAATCCAATGCAAATGCAGTACTTGACAGGATCAAGGCTCGCAAAAGCTAAGTAAAGAGTGACCGAATGCCGAGTATCGATGGGATCATCACCCCCTATTGAACTCGGCATTTTTTGTTTCAACCATTAAATAAGCTCACCTTCGTCAGTGATTATCCGCAGCTATTCGCTTATCACGCAGCACACAGGCAAAGTCAGCAGGAGTGAATATGGGATTTTTTAACAGTATTTTTGGTACAAAAACGCCACCACAACGTGAGCTCAATCATCCATCCCAGCTTAATGTGGGCGATATGATCTCAATAGATGATAGTTTTGCCCTACCAACACAATTACGAGGTCAACAGCTTAAAGTCGAAGCTGTTAACACCTATGAGTTCGAGCGTAACCAACAAGCCGAATGGGTGCTTAAGGGGCATGGTAGCGATACCATTTATTTAAGTATTGAAGAAGACGATGAAACCTACCTCGCATTGTCCATTAAGATCACCCGTAACCAAGTTGAACAGATCTTTGATTTAGAACAATTTAGTACTCTATTTGATGAGCCTGGACACGCCGAATTAACAACTCAGGCGTTATCCACTGATAACGCTGCTCAACTTGAGCAATGGCTTGGAAAGCAATACCATCAAGTGACTTTTGCCGCCTTTGGTTATTTCCACCGCGAAGATTACCGAGGCCTAAAGCCACCCCAAGATGCTAATGGCAATACGGGCGAACCTTTTGAATATTACTTGCTACTCAATGATGATGAGAGCCGTGCAATCGAAATTGAAGTTTATGAAGGTGGCGATACCGATGTGGTATTGACCCTATACCGCCCTCTTACTGATATTAGGGAATACTGGCCTAGTAAGTAGCGGCTAGAATAAGATAAAGTGCGTGGCACGCACTTTATCGCTAATCTCAATACACTCCCTGTATAATTAACGCCAGCGTGAAAGCGTGATGCAACCAGTTGATAGCAATAGGTAATACGCAATGAGTAAAACAAAAAATCCACTTCCCGAACAATGGCTAAAAAATCAACAGGCGGCAAAAGCAACTCAAGTCGCTTTTGATCTTGATGAAAAATTTCAATACTCCATCCGTAAAGCGGCACTCGATGCAGGTGTGAGTCCTTCTGACCAAATCCGTACCATTTTAGGTTTAAGTGTATCCAAACGCCCGACCCGACCACGCCTCACCGTATCACTCAATGCCGATGACTATGTTCAACTCGCCAAAAAATATGGGCTAAGTGCTGAGGCGCAACTTGAGATAAAACGTCGTGTACTCGATGATCTAGTGCATTTTGTGGATAAGACCTAGCACATCCTACCTTGACAATGATTTGATGACAGGCACAGTAAAGACGCCATTTATCACAAACACAATTTACTCGTAGCATAAAGTCTTTTACTTTAGAGATTTATCGCACTTTAAAGGGATCATGTTTACCATGACAGATAAAACACCATGGTCGCTCCGTTCGCTTAATGGCCCATCACCTATTGAGCTGGCGATGATGTTGTTATCCCTACTGTCGGTGATCATCGTCCTCGTCATGACCTTTGTCCGACTCGACACTGAAACCTATCGTTTACTCTTTTTTATTGATACCAGTGTCTGTCTGATTTTTATGGCCAACTTTTTTGTGGGTTTATTCCGTGCTCGCAATAAGACGTTTTATCTACGCCATCACTGGATTGACTTTATTGCAAGCATTCCAGCAATAGAAGCACTACGTATCGCGCGTGTTTTCCAGATCCTACGAGTGATCCGTTTGATCCGCATGAGTAGCTCACTGCTATTACCGCTGATAAAACAACGAAAACAAGCCACCTTAGCCAGTCTATTAGTTGCCATGGTAACAATACTTACCTTCGCTTCCATCATTATTTTAATTGTTGAAAGTGGCACTGAAGGTGCCAATATTCAAACGGCTGAACAGGCGATTTGGTGGGCTCTAGTGACTATTTCTACCGTAGGTTACGGAGATTATTATCCGGTAAGTACAGTCGGGCATATTGTTGGTGGTCTGGTTATTGTTAGCGGCGTCAGTTTCTTCGGGGTTATTTCAGGTTATATGGCATCCGTATTTGTCGCACCCGATGAAACAGAGCAGCAAGAACGTCAGGATGCCCATAAGGCCGAAATTAAGTCTGAGCTTGAACTCGCACTCCTTAGGATGGAAGAGAACCAAAAGCAAATTGAAGAAAATCAGACTAAAATGTTGCAGCAAATTACAGAGTTAAGACAAGCCTTAGAAAATAAAAAATGATAATTTTCTGTTTGAAAACATCTCAATAAAAAGGGCTCAATTTTAAGCCCTTTTACCCACCTAAACTGCGCTCTGCTACCAATATGTTTTTTGCTGCATAGCATTACGTCTTGATGATTCCATCGCAAATAATAAGCTTTGCTGTTTATCTTCAAGCCACTCACTTAAATCAATACCTAGCTGCTGTGCGGTCAAATTTAAGACGCGATAGTTAGCTAATGTTTTAACTCCAAGTACAAGATCCTGCCAAGGGGCCCGAAAAGCGTCGCGAGATTCAGCCTCGTACAAACTGCCATATACCTGCCCAACAAGTAGCCCTTCATCCAAAACAGGAGATACCCGCAAATAGTCATCACAATCCATCGACTTATCAGGCGACATAATATCGAGTATCGCCTGCCAGGAGGCTTGCTGAACACAGTCAGCGTGCTGCCGCAAATCTAACCTACCCATTAATGGAATACGCCCAGCACTGATACCAAGTAAAATATCAACAATAGCTAACTGCAATTGACCATATTCAACTTGCTGCCATAACAAGGGCAACTGTTCAGCCAACTTAAGCGCGGCTAATCGTATCTGTAGTTGCCGCGTCAGCGCCATATTGTCCGTCAGCTTTGTCATTAAACATTTTTGACTGCCGAGCAATGCCGTCAGGGATTGCGCTTCTTCAATAAAAGCTAATTGCTTTTCTATATGGGTAAACAGATGTGACAATCTGACATCAAGTAACCCAAACTGATTTAAGGTCATTCGTAGCAAGCGAATACAAGCTCTCATCCGCCACCAAAGCGCCACACAGGCTTCGTTATCTTGCTCTTCTGCAATCATGCCTTCTAGGAGTTGCCAACGCTCGAGTGCTGTCTCAAGTAAAACCTGACAAGTAGTCATTAATGCTTGCTGATGGGATTGATGAAGATTCACCTCCTCCGGGGTTGGCAGAGGCAAAAATGCTAACGCACTTAAAGCCAATGGCGTAGATTTGCCCGCAAGATGATATCCCCGCTGCGCTTTACTCGCTTTGCCCAAACGAACAGGAACAACATTGGCGACTTCAGAAGCAAGAGTAAGTAAAGCCTGTGTTTCACCACTGAGTAGCTCAAACTCTAATTCACACAAAGCCTCCTGCTTACCATTCGCTGTAATTTCTCCGGTGTCCAACGCCACTTCAACTAAGCTACCACCAACCTGAATATGCCAAGCTCGGCGATAAAAATCGGTGTGAAATACACAGGAAAGTTGGGCCTGAGTTGTGAGCAAATCCGCATCTACAGGCCAAATTTCAGCAGGGAATAGACTTAAATCAGGGCCATCCCCCTCAATAGTGACATTATACTCTGGGCGGGAATGGATCCCGCCCACCACTTGCCCTGCAGTTTTGATGGTTTGTTCTTTATGCGCATCGTAGCCTCGCACTCTTAATCCCATGTGCCATTTTCGCAACTGTAAATCAGGAGTATCAAAGTAGCCATTGACCAAACGGCGTTGGCCCTGAGGGATAGCGTTATCGAGGCTATCTAATTTATTTATCAGGAAATCTTGATATTTAGGCAGGAAAAACAGTTTTAATTCTATCTCAGCACTCATTGCGTAACCGCTCATTTTGTCATCAAATATTCATCAATGCGTCATTTTTGGTTCATAATGTCACAAATGTGTCATAAAAAACCCGTAGGATTTGGTTTTGCAGTTGGTATATAACCCGTTAGAATAAAGCTGTGGTTTTTTCTTCAAAAAACACAGTTTCAATACGCGGACGCATAGGTTAACATGCGCCCGCTTTTTCCAATCATGGAACAATCTAAATAGGTAAACGGCAATGCCAGTAAACTCTATTTTGGGCGTGTTTGCAAAATCGCCAATTAAGCCTCTTCAAGAGCACATGGACAAAGTCTACGATTGCGCATCGTTACTGGTCCCCTTTTTCGAAGCCACTATCACAGGTAACTGGGATAGTGCAGTTCAACTACGCAAGCAAATTAGTTTAGCAGAAAAGCAAGGTGACTCGCTGAAACGTGAAATTCGCCTCACTCTGCCAAGCGGTTTGTTTATGCCGGTAGAACGCACTGATTTATTGGAACTTTTAACTCAACAAGACAAAATCGCTAATAAAGCAAAAGATATCTCTGGTCGTGTAATCGGCCGTCAACTGTTAATCCCTCAGGTCATGCAAGTCCCTTTTATTGCTTATCTACAACGTTGTATCGATGCAGTAGGTTTAGCAAAAGAAGTCATTAACGAACTCGAAGATCTATTAGAAACAGGTTTCCGCGGTCGTGAAGTGGATTTAGTGGCAAAAATGATCAACGAACTCGATATCATCGAAGAAGACACTGATGATCTACAAATTCAGTTACGCCGTCAGTTATTTACCTTGGAATCTGAATTGAATCCTGTCGATGTGATGTTCCTCTACAAAACGATTGAATGGGTCGGTGGTCTTGCAGATCTCGCCGAACGCGTCGGTTCGCGTCTTGAGCTTATGCTGGCTCGCGTTTAACAAATAAGGTTATCAAGGTATCAATATGGTTGATGCAGGTATTGAGGTGGCTAACGTTTTAGTCACCAATGGCCCGTGGCTTATTGCCGTTGCGGCTGCATTTGGTTTTCTCATGGCGTGGGGTATTGGCGCGAATGACGTTGCTAATGCGATGGGAACCTCCGTCGGTTCAAATGCAATCACGATAAAACAAGCGATTATTATCGCGATGATTTTCGAATTCGCGGGTGCTTATTTAGCCGGTGGCGAAGTCACCAGTACGATACGTAACGGAATTATCGATCCCAATTACTTCACGGACACGCCTGAATTACTGGTTTACGGTATGATAGGTTCGCTGCTTGCTGCAGGTATTTGGCTAGTCGTGGCTTCAGCCCTAGGCTGGCCAGTATCAACAACTCACTCTATCGTTGGCGCCATTATCGGCTTTGCTGCGGTAGGTGTCGGGAGTGATTCGGTCTCTTGGGATAAAGTAGGCGGAATTGTTGGCTCATGGGTCGTTACCCCTGCAATTTCTGGTTTTATCGCATTTATCCTCTTCCAAAGTACCCAAAAGCTAATTTTTAACACTGATGACCCACTAAGTAATGCAAAACGCTATGTGCCTTTCTATATGGCATTTGCAGGCTTTATCATGGCATTAGTGACTATTTTGAAGGGATTAAGCCATGTAGGTATCAACCTAAAAGGTGCTGATGCCTATTTGTTAGCCGGCGCAGTAGCGATAGCTGTGGGTCTTTTCGGTAAGGTAGCAATTTCTCGTTTAAAAATGAGTGATAAAACCAGCCGTCAAACAATGTACGCTAACGTTGAGAAAGTGTTTGCTATTCTTATGGTCGTTACCGCTTGTTGTATGGCTTTTGCCCATGGTTCGAACGATGTCGCAAATGCCATTGGCCCATTAGCGGCTGTCGTTTCTGTTGTGAATAGTGGCGGTGAGATTGCTGCTAAATCTGCTTTAGTCTGGTGGATTTTACCCCTTGGTGCTGTGGGTATTGTGATGGGCTTAGCGATCTTCGGTAAGCGTGTAATGCAAACTATCGGTAAAAACATTACTCACTTAACACCAAGCCGTGGTTTTGCTGCAGAGTTAGCAGCCGCCTCAACAGTCGTTATTGCATCCGGTACTGGTTTACCTATTTCAACTACGCAAACCTTAGTGGGCGCAGTTTTAGGCGTAGGCATGGCACGTGGTATTGCGGCGATTAATCTCGGTGTAGTACGCAATATTGTTGTATCTTGGGTTGTAACTTTACCTGCTGGTGCGGGTCTATCAATTGTCTTCTTCTTTATTATTAAAGGTATCTTTAATTAAGAAGATGTAAAGCGTCTACAACTTTCAAATTGTAGAAAAGCATAAAACAAACAGGAATAGCTAGCATGGATGCCGCAAAGTTGAGGGAAGTCTATGACTTCCCTCTTGCATTGCAGGCATCAAATCCATAGCATGTGTTCACTATTTCGTTGATGAGAATACAAAAGTGTTAAGACTCCTGACTCTGGTGGGAATGATGTTGCTATCTCCCAACCTGCTGGCCGAAGGCCAATCCCGCTACATCTCGGATAACGTGTTTCTTTATCTTTTAAATGGTCCAAGTACAGATTATCGTATTTTAGGTTCCATTGAAGCGGGTCAACCTGTTACCTTTTTAAATGAAACCCAAGGTGATTATTCAAAAATAATTGATCACAAAGGCCGAGAAGGTTGGGTACTTACCAATTTAATTAGCTCGACTCAAAGTTTCCGTGAGCAAGTACCAGTCTTAAAAGATGAATTAGCTAAAGCAAAGGCGGAATTAGCAGAGGTGTTTAATTCAAAAGATAACCATGCTGGTGAGGTTATCGAATTAAAAGCCAAGCTGAGTGAGCTGGAAAATACCTTGGAACAAACAATTAAAGAACGGGATAATTTAAAAGTCGCTGTTGATTGAAGCGCCCAAGATGAGCGCTTCGAATTGTGGCGTCAGGGTGGATTGATTGCAGGTGCGGGGTTAATTGCGGGTATGATCTTAGTCTATCTCCCCAGACCACAACGTCGTAATAAAAAGCGTTGGATGTAATTCTGGACCTAATCAATATCGAGCAAAAAGCCAGTGTTTTAAACCACTGGCTTTTTGTCAATTAAGCGTTACATCAATTCATTTACGCCTCAGTTAAACATTCTTCACATTCTTCCACTCGATAGTGTTGTCCGTCACATTTTGCTTGTATAATCTGCGCGCGCAAACCTTCATATTGTATACAAAATATCAAATGCGTTTCGCGTCTCCCTATTTGTTTCAACAATAGCGCCCCAATAACGGCCAAGATGGAAGCGATAACTATGTTCAAAGCGAGTGAAGTGCTGGCAGGCCGCTACGATTCTGCCAATCTCGACGAACTGTTCAAAGCTATCAGCGACAACTACATTGTCGATGAAGAACAATACTTGTCAGAGCTAATCAAACTAGTGCCCTCCAGTGATGAAGCCATAGAGCGTGTCACTCGTCGAGCCCATGAACTGGTCAACAAGGTTCGTCAATTTGAGAAAAAAGGCTTAATGGTTGGCATTGATGCCTTCCTGCAGCAATACAGCCTAGAAACACAGGAAGGCATTATCCTGATGTGCTTAGCCGAAGCGCTGTTACGTATTCCCGATGCCGCCACCGCAGATGCGCTAATTGAAGATAAGCTTTCAGGCGCTAAGTGGGATGAGCATATGAGTAAAAGTGACTCAGTGCTGGTTAACGCATCGACCTGGGGCCTAATGCTCACGGGTAAAATTGTTAGTTTAGATAAAAAACTCGATGGCACCCCAAGCAGCCTACTCAGCCGTTTAGTGAATCGCTTGGGTGAACCCGTGATCCGTCAGGCCATGATGGCGGCGATGAAGATCATGGGTAAACAGTTTGTCCTTGGCCGCACGATGAAAGAAGCGCTCAAAAACAGCGAAGACAAGCGCAAATTAGGCTATACCCATTCCTACGATATGCTGGGCGAAGCGGCGTTAACTCGCAAAGATGCCGATAAATACTATACCGATTACGCCAATGCGATAACCGAACTCGGTGCTCAAAGCTATAACGAAAATGAATCACCGCGCCCAACTATCTCCATCAAACTATCGGCACTGCACCCACGTTACGAAGTGGCCAATGAAGATCGTGTTTTAACTGAGCTGTACGATACAGTGATTCGCCTGATTAAGCTGGCACGTGGCTTAAATATCGGTATATCTATCGATGCTGAAGAAGTCGATCGCCTCGAGTTATCACTGAAACTGTTCCAAAAACTGTTTAATTCTGAAGCGACAAAAGGCTGGGGATTACTGGGTATTGTGGTTCAAGCTTACTCTAAGCGTGCCCTGCCCGTGCTAGTTTGGTTAACGCGTCTGGCGAAAGAGCAAGGGGATGAAATCCCCGTCCGCTTAGTAAAAGGCGCCTATTGGGATAGCGAACTAAAATGGGCGCAGCAAGCGGGTGAAGCCGCCTATCCTCTCTACACTCGTAAAGCCGGTACCGACGTATCTTACCTAGCCTGTGCACGTTACCTGTTATCGGATGCGACTCGTGGTGCTATCTACCCACAATTTGCTAGCCACAATGCGCAAACCGTGGCGGCCATTTCCGATATGGCGGGCGATCGTAACCATGAGTTCCAACGCTTACACGGCATGGGACAAGAACTGTACGACACTATTTTATCGGAAGCTGGCGCGAAAGCGGTACGTATCTATGCGCCTATCGGTGCCCATAAAGATCTGCTGCCCTACTTAGTCCGTCGCCTGCTGGAAAACGGCGCGAATACTTCGTTCGTCCACAAACTAGTCGATCCTAAAACGCCAATCGAATCATTAGTGGTACATCCGTTAAAGACATTGACGGGCTATAAAACCCTGGCTAACAACAGAATCGTTTTACCTACCGACATTTTCGGTAGTGATCGCAAAAATTCCAAGGGACTCAATATGAACATCATTTCCGAATCTGAGCCATTCTTCGCAGCCTTAGACAAATTTAAAAATACCCAATGGCAAGCGGGCCCTCTGGTTAACGGTAAAACCTTAACTGGTGAACATAAAACGGTTGTTAGCCCATACGATACCACTCAAACCGTGGGTCAAGTGGCCTTTGCAGATAAAGCTGCTATCGAACAAGCACTGGCATCCGCCGAAGCGGCATTTACCTCTTGGGCACGTACGCCAGTAGAAACCCGTGCATCTGCACTGCAAAAGTTAGCGGATTTATTAGAAGAAAACCGTGAAGAATTGATCGCGCTTTGTACCCGTGAAGCGGGCAAGAGCATTCAAGACGGTATCGACGAAGTGCGTGAAGCCGTTGATTTCTGTCGTTACTACGCAGTGCAAGCCAAGAAAATGATGGCAAAACCTGAACTGCTTCCTGGCCCAACGGGTGAACTGAACGAACTGTTCCTCCAAGGCCGCGGTGTGTTCGTCTGTATCAGCCCATGGAACTTCCCATTGGCTATCTTCTTAGGCCAAGTGTCTGCGGCATTAGCGGCGGGTAACACAGTCATCGCAAAACCTGCGGAGCAAACCTCGATTATTGGTTACCGTGCGGTGCAACTCGCACACCAAGCAGGTATTCCTGTCGAGGTGCTGCAATTCCTACCGGGTACTGGTGCGACTGTGGGTAGCGCAATTACGGCCGATGAACGTATCGGTGGTGTATGCTTTACTGGTTCAACTGGCACAGCAAAACTGATTAACCGCACACTCGCCAACCGCGAAGGCGCGATTATTCCATTAATCGCCGAAACTGGCGGTCAAAATGCCATGGTGGTGGACTCAACCTCTCAACCTGAGCAAGTAGTGAACGATGTGGTTTCATCGTCATTCACCAGTGCGGGCCAACGCTGCTCGGCGCTGCGCGTACTCTTCCTCCAAGAAGATATCGCTGATCGCGTGATCGACGTGCTGCAAGGTGCTATGGATGAATTAGTGATTGGCAACCCAAGTTCAGTGAAAACCGACGTAGGCCCAGTGATTGACGCCACAGCCAAAGCTAACTTAGATGCCCACATCGACCATATCAAACAAGTCGGTAAGCTTATCAAGCAAATGCCACTGCCTGCGGGCACTGAGAACGGTCACTTCGTGTCGCCAACCGCGGTTGAAATCGATTCAATTAAAGTGCTTGAGAAAGAACACTTTGGCCCAATCCTGCATGTGATCCGTTATAAAGCGGCAGATCTTGGCAAAGTGATCGATGAAATCAACAGCACGGGCTTTGGCTTAACCTTAGGCATCCACAGCCGTAACGAAGGCCATGCCCTCGAAGTAGCTGACAAGGTTAACGTGGGTAACGTGTATATCAACCGTAACCAAATCGGCGCTGTGGTTGGCGTACAGCCTTTCGGTGGTCAAGGCCTGTCAGGCACAGGCCCGAAAGCCGGTGGCCCACACTACCTAACCCGTTTTGTGACTGAAAAGACCCGCACCAATAACATCACCGCCATCGGTGGTAATGCGACATTGCTGTCACTGGGTGATAGTGAAGAATAATATCTTTCACCAGTGAGAGTTGAACAAAAGCCAGACCGTGTCTGGCTTTTTTATTAGGCTTCTTTCTCTGCTGCGGCTGATTCCTTTTTTTCTATCTTTGTTTTAGCAGCTTCAACTACCTTAGTAATGGCTATATCACCTTGATCAACAACTGACTTAAACGTTTCCGATTGTTTAGCATTCTCTATATGCGTGGTCGCAGAGGCTTTGAGGTATTTTGCAGAGGACTTCAAGGTTTGTGACGAGGTGTTGATCAAATTTTTCACTGCTTCCGAATCATCACGATTGAAAATCGCTAGAGAGCTCAAGGTATCCTCGTTATCAGCATTGTAATAAGGTGCGGAATCAAAACTCAGCTTATTTGCCACTAACATAGTGGGAAAGCTAGAGCGGTAACTATTGTAAATATTCACATGCTTATTATAAGTCTCACGTTTCGCCGCAATGTTATCTTCTAAGTCTTCCAACTGCTTCATAAGCTTGGAATAGGTTTCATTTGCTTTCAACTCAGGGAAGCTTTGTGACAACGCAGCCAAAGACTGGGTACTGGCCTGTTGATCTGCTGATATTTTAAGATGTGTTAACTTTTCATGATCGCCGAAACCTTGTGCAATATCGATCACTCTTGATGCCAAATCTCTTCGCTTTTGCAAAGAAACCTGAATATTGGAGGCTTGTTCAACCAGAGATTGCTTTTTAGATTGCAACGAGTTGTAGGTAAAAATTGACCAAATAGCAAATGCACAAAACAGCACAAATAAGATCAAGATAATGTCCATTAAATATCCTTAAAATAAAATCAACTATGAGGCTATGAAGTCATAGCCTCATCTTAATAGATTAAATAAGCCATTTTTTGAAATAACAATATAGCTCTACAATTACACATACTAAAAGCCAGACCGAATCTGGCTTTTTTATTACATATCACTCATTAATACTGGTTGTCCAAATTCCTTTAACTGAGCATTGGATGCCTCAAAGTACTGCTGCCAAAACTGTTTCAGCGGGAGCATGACTTGACCACCTCTAAATCCTTTCGATGTCGCTGGCACCCAACCCGCGCCCAATACGTAGATGTCCGCTTGCTTAAAATCACTTAACATATTGGCTTTTTGGACTTTCTGCATCTCTTGCTCGGGCGCAATCACTTTCAAGGTGTTTTTACTGTAAAAACTGGTGACATCGGAATTTTCAACCATATCAGAAACCAGTAACAGCACACGTCGTTCTGCCTGATTGACCGCTACTTGTGGGGCAATCACCTGAGATAAATTGGTAATTATCTCAGTTTTAGGTACATCCGCATCATGAGGTTTAAAAGCATTTTTGATATGGGCGTCGACTTTAGTTTTTACAAATTGAGTCTGTTTCGCCATGCAGTTATCGAAGGTCATTAAACTCTTTTTGGAAACATCATCTCTATCTGCAATATCTGTGTCTAATCTTCCACTGAATAACACATCAGTATAAAAATCCTTCACATAAGCACTAAAGCTGATAATGGTGATTTTATCCCCAGGTTGCAAAAAGAGGTGCACTTTTTCATGGACTAACTTCTTAATATTAATGTCCGGTGAAAACGTACCATCAACGGCAACAAATAAATGGCGGCCAGAAACAACCTTAGCCGTCGACGGTTCGATTTTTGCGAAGTCGTAGCAGCTCTTAATGTCATTTCTTTCGGCTGCCACTGCTGGCACACACACCGCTAAGACAAATGCGCTAAATAAACCACCCCGCATAAACCGAGCGAGTTTTGTCATTCGAGCCATTAGCTTAATTCTCCAAGCAACTCTTTGCGTAAACGCTCCCGCATTTGCTCTTCTGTTTCGACAACCTTTTTCTGCTGTGCCATCTCTGCCAGTAACTCCTGACGAATGCGTTGCTCTGCCTGTTCTGGAGTTTCGGCTTCCGCGGCTTTTTTAGCTTTCGCATCAGCAATCATTTCAGCTTTTAATCTGGCCTCCATCGCCTCAGGGGTTTCAATATCCGTCACTGTATTTGATGTCGCAACGGTGGCACTTTTCATCGTTTGGTGGTTAGTGATAGTTTGATGCTCACGTAAACGTACCGATTGATTATATCGATTTTCAGCATTGCCTAAATCTTCCATATAGGTAAGGAATGAACGACTTCCACAACCTTCAAGCATCTCTAACACCTTAGGATCTTGGCAATTGACTTCGGCCTTTTGATTCATTCTTTGCTGTAAGTTAGTGAGGCGTTTTTGGGCTACTCGCGCAACTTGCTGCTTTAAACGAGAATAGTGAGTCTTAAATTCACGTTCACTCTTAAAGTTACCGATTTCCTTACGTGCATCTTTAGAATGCTTACCCGCAAACCCAGTTTTAAAGCCAATTAAAATGCCAAAAATCTGTAGTAAAACAAATAGGAAAGCTAAGAAGATAAATGTTCCCCATCCTCCCTTTTGTTCACGCTCCCATAAATCATTACCCGCTTTATCATCCGCGTTTTTAGCCTCTTGTACTAACATAGCAGGAGCGGCTTCCGCATATGGATCTTGCTCTTGATAAAGTCCACTTGACTGTTTGAGGTTTACCTCATCAATGTGCATTTTTTCTAATACTTGACCACGAACATAGGTTGCAAGTACTGCAATCACAATAATCGCCACCGCGGTAATGGTCGTGATTAAATAACGCGGCTTTACCTCTGCATTAGTTGAAATTCGGTTAATCAGCTGTTTGTATTGAGGCTCGTCGTCATCCTCGAAGGTTTTATCTAAATTAATCCGAGTATTAGGTGCGAGTTCTGGGGTTGACTTATCGCGGTTTTTAGCATTTTTCCACCATACTTTGGCTTTTTTAATTAATGAGTTAGCGTGTAACTCATGTCCAGTAAAATGTGTTAAACCAACCAATAAAACTGAGATGATAAAAGCGATACCGACAGCACCTTGCTGTTGCAGTTTTTCAGAAGCACCGGGGATCGTAAAACCAGAAAGTACATAACTGAACCCCATCGCTTCAACAAACACTAAAGCGGCAATGAGTATCCAACCAAAAATATGTAAATTATTGCGCCCATTTTCAGTCACTTTACCTAAGTAATCCTGACTCTTACTAAAGAGCTCCTCGTCTTTATTGACTTTTTCATAGTGGGCAGCGAAATCGGCACATAATGCGACCTCACTATTGAGCCACTCTTTATCGTAATTTTTAACTTGGGTTTCATAATCTTTTGCCAAGCGACTTTCCTTACCTATTAACGGAAAGGCATACCAAGTATTAAGCCACCAAAAACTCACTTGATCCCACCAAATCGTAATCGTCACGATTAACGCCATCATAGAGAGCAGTAACACAACAAGTGCACGGTACTCGTTAAACAGAATAGATATAAAATCCATTTCCCACTCCTAAGCGTATTGCTTATAACAATTTAGGTTCAAAACCTGCTTCATAAACGGTCTTATTTTTTTCGTAATACAACTTACCCGCTATCGCTGTGGTCGATCTGTCAATCGGCATCACCACATCCATGCAACGTACTGGAGAATCTTTATCTGTGGTAAAAATCCGATATAACAACCCCCTATCGCCATAATAGGTTTCAACATGGCTTGATAGCTCATAACTAGGCGCTTCTTGACTTGCCCCCTTATAGTTTTTCCAAATATTCACTTTAGGCGCCGCAACGGCCGTACCGCTATCTTTAATCACAGCAACTGGGGACAAACCAATGTAGTGACCATTCACTTTATTGACCCAAACCGTACCATTCATCCCTGGTAAGTAATCGGCAGTATTGTAATCTTGGCGATTATAACTCTCACCCGTCGCTAAACTTTTCACGTCTCCAGCCACTCTTGGCCCTTCGACGGCACAGTTAAGGCTCGATATTTCAGATGCATAGGCATTACTAAATAAGGCAAATCCACTTTCTTTTTTCGTTCCGACCAATTGAGCAAAGTTAGTCGATGGATCCGTCATTTTTTGGCCACCAAAATCCACTAAAGCCTTTTGCTGCTTTACAGGCTCAATTAATTGCACCATCTCAGATTGCGTCATGGTGATTTGTGCATCTTTACTTGCAACATCAACAGATTTTGCGGTGGTTTCACTCGGCTTGACCGTGGCAACCTTATCCTGGGAGCGACGAGATAAATAACTGAGATTAGTTTTTTGTTTGTTAGAATAAGCCAGAAGCTGATCTGGCTTACCCTCAATTTCAACAATTTCCACCCGACGATTTTTAGCCTTACCAGCTTCATCGGTATTGGCCGCAACAGGTTGTGATTCACCTGCACCTTGGAAAAATAATCTTTCTGTCGGAACGCCAGCCTGATTAAAGAGCGTGGCAACATAACGCGCACGCGCTTCGCTTAACGTCTGATTCAACGATTCACTGCCACTGGCATCGGTGTGACCTGTAATAAGGGTATTCTGTTTAGAATCTTTATAGATAGCGGCTAATTTTTGAAATTTCTTTTTTGCCTGTGCTGTCGCTTCCGCTGAGCCTGAGCCAAACATCATTTCATCGGTGCTAGAAATTGTCGCGGCCATACCTACGACTTGATAATCAGCATATTTTTCCTGTTCTTCCTTTGACATAGCTTGATTATTAGCACTGATCAATAAGCTATTTTGTTGGTTATCTGCATTGGTTGATGTGCTGATTGAAGTGAATTGAATATCGAGATTTTCAGTTTTCGCTAATGCTTCAAGTGCTTCACGCTTCTTTTGAAAATCGTAGCCCACAGTACAACCAATCGCAGCACCAGCAGCACCGCCATAAGCCATCCCCTTTTTTCCACCCAAATAATTACCGATGAGTACCCCTAAACCAGTACCGATGGCACAGCCTATAACCGTCTCTTTATTCTCCTCTACAGATTGCGTAATTGCACAACTACTTAATGATAATGCGGTAACGACTGCTACTGCTATGGGCTTGAAATTAGACGTCATAGTCATCCCTAACGTTAAAATTTAAGAATTTGATTTGGTATGTGAAAATTAACTTAAGAATTAGAAGAAATTACCTTTTGAATGTCAATCTAAAGTTGATACTCATGTAACCAAAATATTAATTCAGCGAAGATAATGTAAACCCTTACAGGCAATAGCTCATCTAAGCCATTTACGATAACCAATAACAAAGTTCATTTTTCCGATTGTGAACAAACAATCACTATTCATAAAAATTATCATTAAAGTGTTTTTCTAAGTTGCGCCCAGTATTTCTCTCCCCGCATAATCTGCTAATTGAAATCCACACATACGCATTACTACACATCTAACCTAACTCTAAGGTAGCTATGACATTCTCGTTATTGGATATTTCTGCATTGATATGGTTTATCGTTTCTTGGGCTGGCTATACCGCTTTTGCGCGGCGTAAAGCAAGGGATACTAACTGCATCGCCCGTGGATTACACAAGCACAGGATTTATTGGATGCTTGAAGTGATGACCCGTGGTGTACGTGTAGGTGATGCTGCGCTACTGGCGAACCTTGAGCGCAATATTGCATTTTTTGCGTCAACGACGCTGTTTGTACTCGCGGGTGTACTGACCTTATTTGCGCAAGTAGAGCGTCTTGAAAGTGTTATTGCGACCATCCCTTTTGCCGCGCCACCCAATCATGCACTGGTGCAAGTTAAGCTAGCTCTACTTGTTGGGATCTTTGTGATGGCCTTTTTCCAATTCACTTGGTCAATGCGCCAATATGGCTTTGTAAACGTCATGATTGGTGCGGGCCCATTAGATGCTGATGGTTCAAACGAAAATCTTAGGGGCTATGCAAGGCAGATGGCCACAGTGCAAGATCAGGCCGCCCATTCCTATAACTATGGTCTACGGGCCTATTACTTCTCCATGGCTGTGCTTTGCTGGTTTGTTCACCCTACCCTCTTTATTTCAGCTAGCTTATTTGTGGTTATTACTTTATATCGCCGCGAATTTAAGTCTCGCGCAGTGATGGCAATTACCGCAGCAAAGGGGCATTTAGGTGAGGAGTATGAAACTCGCGAGGCCAAACGCCAACAAAGCTGAACCCATGAACACCACAGTGCGAGCAGTTAAGCACTGTGGTTTTATTCTTGTCCTATACTCTTGTAGTTATATTTCAACCAACATATGAGAGTACGCCATGAGTGAGCAATTATTAACCTTAGATGAAGTTTGCAAAATGCTAGATAAAACCCCAACGACCATTAAACGCTATGCACGGGAAAATTTGCTTTCCAGTGTTCAAGAAAATGGTGAATTGAAATTTCCTGAAGCAGAAGTAAAACGTTATTTGGCTTTTTCTCAACGCTTAGGTTAGCTTTCACGCTTTCCTTAATTTGAATAGCCACTGTTACGCAATACACAGCAACACGGAGTATAAATCCAAAAGGATTTGATTTTATCCTCGCAAGCATCCTTAACTTAACTCAAAATGTCCTTAGGTTCAGTGCTTGCTTTAGTTCACGGTAAGATAAAAACTCTCGCTGTGTTTCACTCAGTCCTAAATCTTCAGCAAGTTGCAATAACTTAACTTCATACATGGCTAATAAGGATTCATCATTAGTCATTATTGCCAACTCTGCAAAATCCCCCAGACCTTCAAGATGATCGACTGTCAGGTGAAACTCACCGAGAAAATAAATACTGCGGCGCTTTTTCATTTCGAGCACACACTCATAGCCTAAGGTATGCAACATACTCTTGGCTTTAGTCGCATCAGTAATATTCACGGCTTCGCAGCGGTCCTTTTCTGGGCCTTTAACTATCCACAGCATAATGCCAGAAGGCTGCATCTCACGGATGCATAAGCTCTTATGTTCAGATTTTAAAGACGCTGAAGGCGAGTCAAAGTAACAATCATGCTCAAGGTTATCCTCAAGCATCACCTCGGGGGATTTAGCGTGTAACCGCGCCCAAAACATTTCGCGATCGGTCAATCGATACTTAAGTTCTACCTCAAACTTGCCATTAAAATGGGCATCGATTTGTGGTGCAAGACTTTCAGGTATCACACTATTCATAAAATTTGCCTCAGTGTTTAACGCAAATAACGGCCGACTAAAGGTGATTAACCAAGACGCTTGTAAAGGGCCTGATAGGCAGGGCAGTTTTGCATCAAACTTTGGTGGCTACCTGAGGCAATAATCTTGCCCCCATCCAGCAGATGAATTTGATCCATCTTAGCCATCGCGGTCAAACGATGGCTAATCATTAATAAGGTTTTATCCTTAGCAAATTCAAATAGTAAACTTAAAATTTCCCGTTCAGTGCGTTTATCCAGTCCTTCTGTCGGCTCATCTAACAATAACAGTGGTGCATCACGCAACAGCGCCCTTGCGACACCAATACGGCGCTGCTCGCCCCCAGAAAGTTGGCGCCCACCTTCACCAATCCACATATCCAGCGGCTTATCACCCGTAAGCAACGCACCTAGCCCTACACGTTGCAATACCTCAACCAAACGCGCGTCGTGGGCGGTGCGTTTTTCACCATCAATAACAGGTAAGGCGAGCACGAGGTTTTCCCTCAGCGTACCCGCAAACAGATAGATCCGCTGACTGACGACGGTTATCGCATCCCTAAGACCACGCTCGCTATAGTCTGACAGTAGATGACCATCAAGCTTAATATCCCCTTGCTGCGCTTGCCATTCACGGGTAATCAACGCTAATAGACTCGATTTACCACACCCCGTAGCCCCCAATAGCGCCACTTTTTGTCCGGCTTTTATCTCAAGGGACAAACCTTGTAGCACGCTTTGGCCTTCCCTATAACCAAAGTGAATATCTTCAATCTGTAATGCGCCTGAATGTGCCCGAAGGCCATTATCGGCAACAAATTGAATATCAGCCTCTTGTTCGGTGATTTCATTAATCCGCGTTGCGGCAAGTACACAGCCCGAAAGATGCTGAAATGCGCCAGCAATTAGCATCATCATTTCAATACACGCCATGGTCGCAAACACCATCAGTGCGAACATGGGCCCCGGCGGCACGGCATCACCCACCCCATTGGCAGCTAAATACAGCATCATAATAAGGGCCGAACCCGTGGAGAGGATCAACATGGCTTGGCTGAGTGCCGTAATATTGGCCATCGCGCTCTGGCTTTTAAACAGACTTTCCTCTGCTTGATTGAGCCTCTGCCGATATCTGTCGTTCGCACCAAATAGGCTGAGTTCGGCTTGGCCTTGTAACATATCCAGTAACTGCACCCGATAATGACGCTTAGTCTCAAGCATAGTTCTGCTCGGTTGATGTCCCAGTCGGTAAAACAGCAAGGGCATTACCAACCAAACGACAACCAAGAATAAACATAAACTCAGCGCAAGTTTAGCGTCGAACCAAGCTAAGAATAGATACAAAAGCCCCGTCATCATCAATGACGCCGCCATGGGCGTGAGGAGCCGTAGATATAAATGATCGAGGGTATCGATATCGGCAACTAAGCGGTTAAGCATGTCACCACGGCGAAGCCCTTGTAAATTCTTAGCGCTTAGGGGCAAAAGTTTGCGCCACGCCCAAACCCGAAGCTCAGTTAGTAACTTAAAGGTTGCCTCATGGGTCGCTAAACGCTCACCATAGCGACTCGCTGTGCGAGCAATGAAGAGGAAACGCACTCCACCAGCAGGGGTAAAAAAGTTGAATGCTTGGGAGGTGACTATGGTTAAACCTGCTACTGCGGTGGCCGAAAGAAACCAACCTGACAGTGACAGTAACCCTATGCCAGCCATTAAGGTGATCAGCGTTAGCAGCAAACCTACGGACATCATCAACCATTGACGCGAGAACAGACGAATAAAAGGGATCAGCACTTTCATTGGTCATCTCCTTCGGCCGTATCTAGAACACCATCGAATGAAGCTCCCTCTTGGGTGATCGTATCTAAAGGCACAAGCTCGATATCCGCAATAGACTCTACATTCTCACGCAACATAGTTCGAAATAACCCATCACTTGTAGATAAGGATGCAAAATTACCCTGTTGTACGATTAAGCCCTTATCGAGCACAAGAATAGTATCCATTTGATCTAGTTGATCTAACCTGTGGGTCACCATAATACACATCTTACCTAGCATCGCCTGATTAAGGGTTGAACTCACTAGCTGCTCACTCTGGCTATCTAAACTTGCGGTAGGTTCATCAAGTACAAATAGACTTGCTTTTTGCCCTAACGCTCTGGCGAGGGCGAGCCTCTGAGCTTGACCAACGGATAAACCCGAAGATTGCTCACCGATAGGCGAATCTAAACCTAAGGGTTGTGCCTTAACATATTCAGCAATATTGGCCTTAGTTAACAAATCCCAAATCTGCTCATCCGTCATTGAAGTATCAGCCAATGCGACGTTGTCACGCACTGTACCGTGAAATAACTGCGGCTCCTGCCCAAGCCAAGCTAAATGCTGTCGCAGACTGGCAAGATCGATTGCAGATAACTCATATCCATTGATCAGTAAATGCCCTTTGTAGGGTAAAAATCCCAGTAAGGCATTGAGTAAACTGGTTTTACCCGCTCCGCTTGGTCCCACTAATGCTAAGCGGTCATTAGCTTTTAGCTCAAAACTCACAGGGCCTAATAATCGCGTACCATCAATACTAAAGACTTCAAGATTGTCCCCTTTAACAGTATCGATACCCTTTAGACTCATCTTGCCTGTGGTCTCAGATTCTGGATGTTCAAGTAAGGTGATTAAGGCTTCCGCCGCACCAATGGCCTGCGCCTTAGCATGATAATGGGTGCCCATATCCCGCAGCGGTTGATAAAACTCAGGGGCTAAGATCAGAATAAACAAACCCGTAAATAAGCTAAACGGAATACCACCTAGCTCAGAACTCGTATCGGTAGTGATATTGGCGTGCGCACCGTAATAGCCAAAATCTAAGTGACCCAAATAACTAAAACCAAAGTAAACCGCTAATACCGCAATCGATACCGCTGCAAAAAACTCTAATACCGCCGAGCTTAAAAAAGCCATGCGCAGTACCGACATAGTGCGACTGCGAAACTCCTCTGACGCTTTAGCGATCACCTTAAGTTCTGCATCACCACGGTGGAATAGTTTCAAGGTGCTTAAACCTTTTAATCTATCCATAAAATGTCCACTTAGTCTGGCCAATGCATTGAAGTTCTTGCGATTAGCATCGGCGGCGCCCATACCGACCAAAATCATAAATAATGGAATTAAAGGAGCGGTTAACAATAGGATTAAACCTGCGGCCCAGTTAATAGGGAAAACGGCTGCAAGGATCAGAATAGGGATAAATCCTGCTAAGGTAATTTGTGGTAAATATCTGGCATAAAAGTCTTGTAAATCTTCAACTTGCTCTAAGACTATACTGGCCCAACTCCCCGCAGGTTTACCTTTAATGAATGCAGGGCCAAGTTTAGTGAGTTTATCTAAAACTTGCGTACGTATATGGCTGCGTAAACGCTTGCCCGCCTCAAAACTTGCCCGCTCACGACCATAGGCAAGCAATGATCGCAGCAAGATTAAGCCAATCAAGGCTATAAAATGGGGGATGTAACTGCTGGCATTAATGGCAACGGACGATGCTGTATCCGCAAGGGGGAGAAGCTTATTACCGATAATCACGCCATCGAGAATAGTGGCAATAATAAACGCCTGAGCCACCATAGCAATTGCACTTAGCATCCCAAGCCATACTGATAATTTAAGAAACAAGCCACAGGCTTTTTTTTGCGACTTAAGCCAGACAATAAGGGATTTTTCTAAGGACTTATCCATGGTGCTCCAACAAGACAACGATTAAGCGATTTGCATTGGACATTCGCTAGGTTAACAACTCAGTTTAAGACACTTGCAAGACAGAAAAAGTTGCGATAGGAACGCAGTATCGCAGGCATCCGCAATAGATGAAACCCTGTAGGAGGCTTTTGTTAACCGATTCACAAAAACGAGATAATTTAACAATTTACAAATTAAGCACCGTATTTTACTAACACATGCCAAAGCAATTTGAGTTCATGGGCGACCAGAGCGCGATTTCCGCGTTCACGCCAATGTTGGGGGAAATGATATAAATCCCTCGCAGCAACACCAATAGCATAGGCATTAACCCTATCTTCTATCGCAATACACTGAGCGAGTGATGGCATAGTAGGGCCACGAAAATCACTTGGGATTTGTTCCGTATGTAAGCTAAAACCTTGGTGATATTGCAGTTCAATATCATACCTATCACACATTTTACTCAAAGTGTCGCCAATATCCGTCCCCTTAAAACTCGGATCAGCCACCAGCATGGCGATATCCTCATCGAGTGATACATCACCGTGGATCTGCGCTTCAATATAATGATCGAGGTTACTTGATAGTGGCCGCTCAAACCGTGACATCAAAGAAGCATTGAGTTGATGCCCCAAATAATGGATCACATTCAGCGGCTTGAAGTCAGTTTTGCCTAAGGCATAGTGACGCTCAAAGCTTTCCGTTAACAGCGCTGCTAAAATATCCTCAAAACAACCTAAAGTTCCCTTCTCCTTTGGATTGCGATATGAGTCAAGGTAGGAAAAGGTAGCCCGAGACATCACTTCTGTATGAGTCAAGAAATAACAACTGCCAAAGCGAGGAGCTGGGCCATCCTGCCACATGCTCAAATCTAAGGCGCCATATTTAGGTCGGGATTTTGTTCCTTTATACACATTGCCAAAGAGTTGGTTTTCCCAATGATCCCTTGGGCCACCTAATTCAGGGGATAACTGACCATTAGAAATATGGGTTTCAAACTGGCTGCGATATTGACCATCTCGGAGCAAACCTTCTGCTACCGTCATGCCGCGACTATCAATTCTATCGGGATGAAAATGTAACGCGACACGGCCACAGCTTACTAATTGCTTAAGTGCTAACTGCATTTCATGCGTAGGAATATTGGACATCTGTTGCACGTTTTTAATGACGGCAACGGCCTGCTCACTTCGCCCTCGTGCAAGGCGTTCAATATGCTGTATCGCTGTCATAGTTCACCTGTAATGAGGCGTATAATCAACTCAAGAAAATCCCATCCTAAAAGTAAAATGGCTTGGCAATCAAGGAACACAACCTCAAGCCCTGTCTCACCTTAGGAAATATCCACTTATTTCAACCTAGGTATAAAATCGCTGCAACCTATTGTGGGCATTTGTTAATTCTACTCCAAGACAAACCACTTAAAAGCAATCAAATTAACATAATCGTGATCTTTCACTAAATACTGAACAACACCCTAACTGGTATAAATTCGCTAAATATCAATAAATGGGAATAAAGCGTGGCAAGTGGCCACACGCTTTAACAGCTATCTTTTATATATCTAAGCCATATTACAGGGGGACTTGGCTTTATTCGATGGCACTTAAGGGCCTGATCCTGTAAGCTGCACGCCCGCCAGCGAACCCTGGCCATTGACCACAAATGCAGCAAAGTGTTGCCACAAGAGACCTATCTATGAGTTTTACCTCCCTGGGCTTATCGGCCCCGATACTTAAAGCCGTTGCCGAACAAGGCTACGACACACCTTCGCCAATCCAAGCGCAAGCAATTCCCGCTGTGCTTCAAGGCAAAGATGTGATGGCGGCAGCCCAAACTGGAACAGGTAAAACAGCAGGCTTCACCCTTCCTTTGTTAGAGTTACTCAGTAAAGGTCAAAAAGCCCAAGCGGGACAAGTTCGCACCTTAGTATTAACACCCACACGTGAACTTGCGGCACAGGTTGCTGAAAGTGTCGAAACCTACGGCAAATACTTACCCTTACGCTCTGCGGTCGTCTTTGGTGGCGTCCCGATCAATCCGCAAATCGCAAAATTACGCCACGGTGTCGATGTATTAGTCGCGACACCCGGTCGATTAATGGATCTGTATAATCAAAAAGCGGTGAAATTTAATCAACTTGAAATACTCGTATTAGATGAAGCCGATCGCATGCTCGATATGGGCTTTATCCGAGATATCCGAAAAATTCTCGCCATATTACCTAAGCAACGCCAAAACCTGATGTTCTCAGCCACCTTCTCCGATGAAATTCGCGAGTTAGCTAAAGGCTTAGTGAACAATCCGGTAGAAATTTCGGTGACACCGCGCAATGCCGCAGCCACCACAGTCAAACAGTGGGTTTGCCCTGTTGATAAAGGTCAAAAGTCGGCACTACTCACCCAACTTATTAAGCAACACGACTGGCAACAAGTATTAGTGTTTTCACGCACTAAACACGGTGCCAACCGTTTAGCTAAAAATCTGGAAGAAGCAGGGATTAAAGCTGCGGCAATTCACGGTAATAAAAGTCAAACTGCTCGTACTAAAGCTTTGGCCGATTTTAAAAATGGTCAAGTGCGTGTATTAGTCGCAACCGATATTGCGGCCCGCGGCTTAGATATTGACCAGCTGCCACAGGTCGTTAACTTCGACTTACCCAACGTGCCTGAAGATTATGTCCATCGTATTGGTCGCACTGGTCGTGCGGGCGCTTCGGGCCAAGCGGTATCATTGGTCAGCAGTGAAGAAATCAAATTACTTAATGATATTGAACGCCTTATCAACCGTATCCTCGACCGTGAGGTCGTTGAAGGCTTTAATCCAGTACATCCACTGCCTGAGTCACGCTTAAATTCGAGCAGTAAAAATAACACAGTAAAAACCATTCCAAGTCGTCGCAATCACCGAAGTGCAGGTCAGGCTGCACCGAGAGCGGGTTCAGGACGTGATGGCTATAAAGCTGAGGACAAAAAAGAAGGTGCGCAGCGCCAACAACATACACCATCGCCCAAAAGTAACGAGCATAAAGATGGTCAACGCAGCGGTGATGTCGCTCGTGGTCACAAGCCAAACGACAAGAATCCCAGACACAGCGGTGAAGTCAGTGGCGCTCCTCGCGGCGATGCTAAACCTCGTACACCACGTTCAAACGACGGTCGTGCGAATAGCACTGGCGCCAATCGCCCAAGTGAAGGCCGTTCAGGCTCTGGCGAAAATCGTAGTCCATCAAGTGACAATCCTTACGCCAATGGCCCAAAGAAAAACACCCGTCGCCCAAATAACGGTGCAAGTCGCCCAAGAAACACCCAAGATTAGTCCGTCTTTAACAAGAAAAACGACTTAGTATCAAGCTCAATCAAACGCCCAAATCCACATAAATTTGGGCGTTTGTATTTTTACAATCCTTGCTTATTTATGTCATACCTTACGGAAGCGCTCTACCAGCTCGTGCAATTGTTCTGATGTCATTTGTAGATTTTTGCCACTTTCACTGACCTCTGTGCCTTGCTCTAATGAAGTACTGGCAAGCTCAGAAATAATCACAATTTGTTGATTAATATCTTCAGCAACATGGGCTTGTTCTTCCACCGCAGCAGCCATTTGCACCGCCATAGTGGCGATACTCGTCACTGCAACACTAATGCCTTCTAATGCCTTTTCAGCTAATCCGACTTGAGCAACCCCCTGTTCAGTATCTTTACATCCATTTTGAGCAATCAATACTGAGGCTTTAGCTTTGGTCGAAAGTAGTTGAATAATATCGTAAATTTCTTTAGTTGATGCGGTAGTTCGCGACGCGAGCAGCCTCACTTCATCGGCGACCACAGCAAAGCCTCGGCCTTGATCACCTGCTCTTGCAGCCTCAATTGCAGCATTAAGGGCAAGTAAGTTGGTTTGTTCGGCGATCTGTTCAATTAATTGTGCCGCGCCCACAATTTTATCAGTCTGATCAGCAAGATCCGCCACCGACTGGCTAATATCATTGACGGTTTTTTGTAGCTGCTGCATTGCACTACGTGTTTGTCCTGCCACCGCAGAACCTGAACAGGCTAACGCATCAACATCGCTGGCTTTGGTTGCGGTATCTTGCACATGTGACGATATTTCAGCAATCGTTGTCGTCATCTGATTCATGGCTGTCGCAACTTGTTCTGTTTGCACTTGCTGCTTACGGATACAGTCCGTTGATTCTACAGATAAATGCATCACTTGATCCGATTGTGAGGCCACTTTAGTCGAGGCATCTTCGATCCGAGTTAACACTGTATTTAAATGGGCTGATTCCGCTAATACCGCAACCTCCAATTGCCCCAATATTCCACGATGTTTTGCATAGGAAGCAACTGCAAGTGGATCGGTAAAAGGGGTTGGCAGCAATTCCACAAGGTGAGTAAGTGTGCTGTTTAAACGGTATACTCCCAAACCATAGCTAAGTAACGCTGTGATAAGAAAAGCAATAGACGCTTCTGTTGGGCCTAATCGCCACCATAACAGTAATGAAATAATCATAGCGATCGCAGGTAGGCTTACCCAACGAAGATTAGCCATCAGGGTTGAAAGACTGCTTTGAGGATTTTTTCCTGCATTGATTGCCGTGTATAAACGCTCTGCATGGGCTACCTGCTCTCGGCTTGGTACAGAGCGAACCGATTCATACCCCACTACACGTCCATGTTCCGTCACTGGAGTCACATAGGCATTAACCCAATAATAATCCCCATTCTTACAGCGGTTTTTTACAAGCCCCATCCAAGGTTTGCCCTGCTGTAAATAGCTCCACATCGTCTTAAATGCCGCTTCAGGCATATCAGGATGTCGAACTATGTTATGGGGTTTGCCAACTAACTCTTCACGGCTAAAACCACTAATGGAGATAAATGCATCATTACAATGCAAGATAGTGCCCTTAATATCAGTAGATGAAATAAGCTGCTGTTCCTTCGGAAATGTTCTTTCATTTCCTGTAATGGGCAAATTTTTACGCATTTGTGACACTCTCCTTAGTGAACCACAACAGGGACTACATCAACTAAATTTTGTTTAAGATTGGAATGACTGATAAAAATTTAGCAGCTAAATCAGGCTTTGGTAGGACATAAAAGATTAATTTAGAAAAAAAAGCCAAATAGATGTGCAAACTGAGAATAGCGAATATCTGAAGGTGCAACTTGATATAAAAAATGAAATTGAGCCCCAAAGCTCAATTTCATTTAGTGATTAATCAACAATAGCGGATTAACAAAACCTCACAGCAAAACCAAGCTTACTTCATTGGCCAAGCGCGGTAAGATTTACCTTTAATACGCCCGCCAGTCAGTTTGTTCAGTGCTTTCTTGGCAACCTTACGATTAACGGCCACATAGGCGCGGTAATCGGTCACTTGGATTTTACCCACCTGTGAGCCTTCGATACCGTTTTCGCCCGTCAGTGCGCCTAAGATATCCCCTGGACGCAGTTTTTCCTTCTTACCGCCATCGATCTGCAGAGTGATCATGGTTGGCGCTGCAGGCGTGCTACCGAGCAGACTTTCAGATGGCAGTGATTCGCTGGTGATTTCGCGCTCTAAATATTCTTCTAACAAGGCAATCTTGTAACCGTCTTGGTCATTGTAGAAGGTATAAGCGGCGCCTTTACTGCCCGCACGGCCAGTACGACCGATACGGTGAATGTGCACTTCGGTGTCATAGGCGACATGATAGTTAAACACGGCATCCAGCGCATCGATATCTAAACCACGGGCGGCAACGTCGGTCGCCACTAAGACACAGGCACTCTTGTTGGCAAATTGCAGCAAGGTTTCGTCCCTGTCTCTTTGCTCTAAATCACCGTGCAAAGCCAATACGCTAAAGCCTAAACCTTCAAGCTCATCGGCCACTTTTTGAGTTTCGCGTTTCGTGTTACAGAACACCACCGCGCTTTCAGGCTTATGTTCTAACAACAATAATTGCAGCGCTTGCATACGCGCCTTGTCATCATCTAAATGATAGAAATGTTGGGCTATGCTCAAGCTGTCGTGATTACCTTCGACTTTAACCATGCTTGGGTCATACATGATTTGCTTAGCAATCGATTGAATTTGCTCAGGGAACGTCGCGCTGAATAGCAGCGTCTGACGCTCACGCGGAGCTTGTTCGATAATCGCATCGAGGGCGGGTTGGAAGCCCATTTCTAACATGCGATCGGCTTCATCGAGCACTAACATGTTGAGATTGCTTAAATCTAAGCGATTGCGATCTAAGTGATCGACGATACGACCCGGCGTACCCACAATAATGTGTGCACCGTGCTCCAGCGAGCCAACCTGTGGTCCCATAGGTACACCGCCGCAAAGTGTCAGTACTTTAACGTTATGAATACCACGGGCAAGGGTGCGGATTTCCTGCGCCACTTGGTCGGCCAACTCGCGGGTTGGGCATAACACTAAGGTTTGAATGCGAAAGCGTTTAACGTCTAACTTGTTCAGTAACCCTAAGCCGAAGGCGGCCGTTTTACCCGAGCCAGTTTTACCCTGACCTATCACATCCTGCCCCGCTAAAATGGGTGGCAAACTTTGCGCCTGAATTGGCGTCATCTCGTTGTAACCCATAGAAGAAAGGTTCTCAAGCAGTTCGGGTTTTAGCTTAAGAGTCGAAAAAGCCATTGATGGATTAGGCTTAGTATCAGAGTTGCTCAAGGTGAATATCCTGTGGTGGGTAACGAAGCGGCTGCTAGGTTACTGAAATTGCGTTACTTATCGATTAAACTGGTCTATCAAGATTCAGGTTAGTTTTAGGCTAGCTTGAGTTTAGATTTAAGCGCTAGGCTCGCTCAACCCAAAAGCACGGCTATTGTAGCAACAAAGCGCGGCTTTTGCCTCAAGTCCTTAAGCAATAGACATAGCTTGCGTGAACAGCAACAAAAAGCCCTGTAGGAATACAGGGCTTAAACTTAAATTTAGGCTTGGATTTAGAATTAGCTCAGCACGGCAGATTTAACAAATTACGCGATTTGGCCGAAACGCCCTTCTTGATAGTCGCGGATCGCCTGCTGAATTTCCGCTTGGGTGTTCATCACAAAGGGACCCATTTGGACGATTTTTTCACGGATAGGTTTACCCGCAAACAGTAACATCCCCGCGCCGCGCTCATCGACCTTAAGCTTAAGCACACTTTGGCTATCGAGCACTAAAAACTCGCCATGATGATGTTGATTTGAAGCAGATGACCAGTGTGAATCCTCACCCTTACTCGAATCGCTTTTATATAAGCCACCTTGGTAAAGGTACAAGGCGACAAACTCGTGTTGAGACAAATCAAGCGTGGCCTCAGCGTTTGGCGCTAGACTTAAATCAGCAATCGCAGCCTCACCCGCTAATCCTTGAATAGCCGCACTAATAATCGGTTGATCTTTAAAGCCCCAGTCACCCGCTAAGGCTTTCAAGGTTGCGCCAGTATCATTGGTCGCTTCAACGCTCGCGCTACCCGCAGTATCTTGATACTTCGCAGGGCGCAGCTTGTCTTTGGCGGGCATATTGACCCAAATTTGGAATCCATGCAGACCATCAACTGCATCGGCCAGCGGCATTTCAGAGTGCACTACCCCGAACCCGGTACTCATCCACTGCACATCGCCCGCACGAATCGCCTTCACATTACCCATTTGGTCGCGATGCTCAAAACCGCCCTTACGAATATAAGTGAAGGTCTCCATCCCGCGATGGGGATGTGCGGGGAAGCCACCGATAAAATCTTGTTCATCATCGGATTTTATTTCGTCGATCATCAAGAAAGGATCAAATTTAGTCGTCACAAAATCGGCGACACGGCGAATATTGACCCCATCGCCATCCATCGCGGCTTTGGCGGAAAACTGACTTAATACTTTCATTGCTGCTCTCCTATCGGTTGAGCAAAGCGGTGCGTGAAAGGCCAAAATCATGTGGCTAACACAAGACGCAAACGCTTTGCTGATAGAGGCAGAATAACAAGGAAGTTTACAAAAGAATAACGCGAAATCACGGCCTAAACATTCGAAAAAATAGAAGGGTAGGCAGTTGATATCCACTCACACAGGTTTGCCATGGCATTTGCTCGTCGACTCGCAGCCAGTCCGTCCATGGGGCGGACGGTCGTCTCGCTAATCACCATGACTCACCTTTTTGGCATTAGCGTAACCTATAGATTTAAAAGACATACGTAACACACTTTTGGACAAAAGTGAGCTAGGTTTTTTACTCTAATTCGTGGAGTTCGGATTAAAATTTATATGGGTTAACGCCTTGCTCACCGGAAAATTAGGAGCGCAGCGAGTAATTTTTCCGTGTGCAGAAACTTGTTAGAGAGCAAATAGCAATACGCTGCGGGTTGCCGCAGGTTTTTCTCTCTATGAAGAAAGAGCATATTTAATGCGCTATCGATACAATCCATCTAATCCAGGCAACGAAAAGAATTGAGACGGTTTTCCTGTTTTGGTTTCATAGTCTCGATTGAGACGACTATTACTTGTAACTAGAACGCAATAATTTTTCGCTCTAGTTATCCCAACAAAATGTAAATTCAACTCCTGCTCCCAATTATCATATATTACATCGAAGCAACCTCGAACAAACTTTCTTTTTGGGTGAATCCAATCGTATAGATCCAAGTGATAGACAAGCTCAAATTCTAGCCCTTTAGATTTATGAAGTGTCATAACTTGAACTTCATTCTCATTTATCGGCTTATAGTGCTGAAGCAACCTAGATTCCAAGCATATTGTATTGATCAACTCTTTATCTGAAGCACTGATATCGACATTTAAGACTTGACCAGTGATATCCACAATTGCACGTGATAGTTCATCTTGAACTTTATCACCAATAGATGATATCGTTTTACGCAATACAGATAAACTATTATTCGAAACTGGAGTAAATGACTGTATATACTCAACAACATCATTTAAACGATGATGCTCGTCGAATCGAAACCTTAAAAGCTGAGAAAATAAATTACAAACCCTTGTGTTTCTAACTGCCAATGGGTCTTCGTCAAAGATTCGAAACGGTACATTTAATCCATTACTAAGAAATTCTAGAGATATGTTATTTCTTACAAGTATTCCTATTTGCGAGTATGATTCAACTAGATTATTCTTAAATGCAAGTTCAATTGACTCATTTATTTTTTCAGTAACATCTACTTGAGTGCCTGTGTAGTTGCGCCTATATACTCTGATATCACTAGCTGGCAATAAATCACATTCAGCGTCGTAAAGCCGGTTAGAATAATTAGTAATTGATGGGTGACAGCGATGATTGACATTTACGATATGATGTTCGAAGACATCAGGTTTGTTTGTTAACTCTTTAATAAACTCAGGGTCACTCCCACGCCAAGCATAGATAGATTGTTGTACATCACCAACTGCAACACCTACTAGCCCCAGTTCTAGTAACTTGAGAAAAAGTATATGTTGTGGCTCAGAGGAGTCTTGATATTCATCTATGTATACCGAGTTGTATTTTGCTGCAATATATCTTTGACAAGCATGAGATTCCGTTATGACATGATTGGCTATCACACCAAGCAGTTCTAGCAAGACAAAACCATGATCGAATAATATGACAATATCATCTTCTAAGCATTTAAAAGTAGTTGAGTTTACCTCATCGCTGTAATGAGGTATTACACTCAGTTTGTCCATAACACATTTAGGTATTTCATCGAATTTAATGCACTCTAATTGGTGCTTTTGCCTATCAAGAACTCTTGCCAAAAAAGGATGTATAATCTCACTCAAACAAAAATGATCAATAGTGCCAAAAAAGCTCATTTTTGTATCGCAAGCATTCTTCTTACATCGCTTTCTTAATTCCTTACTGGCCTTTACAGTAAAAGTAATCCCAATAACACCTCGATAAGACGGAAGCTCTTTAACTTCATTTCTTATCTTTTGTGCAATAACAGTAGTCTTTCCACTTCCTGGGCAAGCAGTAATGACCATATTTGAATTTGAGCTTATCGCTGCTTTTTGATCTGGAGTATACTCGAAATCACTCATGTTATTGGCCTACCAACTTAACAGCATGATGCAATGGCTTAGCTAACTCACCCCCACTTAACCCTGCAAGCGCCTTTTTATTTTGTGACAAAAATTCTCGCATTCTAATAGCTTTCTTACTCTGCAAGTATTTTACTGCATCATTGATAGCGGTCTTTCCGGAATAATTTAACAATTCATCAGGAAGCTCTAAAGCCAGATCAGCTTCTAGATCAATCTTTGAAAGAAATATTCCGTGTGGATTTATTTTATCTGAAGTCGTTTTCCAAAATCCAGAATCAACTAAGCCTTGCGAAGTTGTTGTTGGTGTATAGTCGGGGCCAATAGCTAGGCCAGCCAATGATAAGCATCTATTAATACCGACAGCTCTTTTGTTAACACTATTTTTAATACCTGAAACATCATTATCTGTTCTCAACACCCAAGGTATTTCCATAGCATCCAAAATTTTTCTGTAAACTTTGAATTGAACTCCATCAACACTCAGGATTGATATATTATGAAAATCCAAATCTATTCCTATCTGTATTGCCAATTCTTCGTAAAAGAGTTTTTCTGATGGTCCTTCAACCAAAAAAACACAGCTAGAAAAAAAGGCCTCAGCAGGAAGAATACTCATCCTATAACCTAAGTCGTCCCATGCATCGGAAATGCATGCCGAACAGCCACCGTTAGCCGCTACACTTCCATTTTCAGCCAAGAGAATTCGAACTATTGAGTCTGGCTTATATCGTTCTGTTATTTGAGGAGAATGACTTGTAATTATAGTTTGTCCGGGAAGATCATGGATTAAATAATCAGCCAGCTTCCGTTGTTGATGTGGATGTAAATGAGCTTCAGGTTCTTCAACACAATAAAATGTAACCTCGTGTTCAGGATCAAACTCTCTTTGACTTTTTGCCTTCCATAAGGCTAATAATATTTGATTATTTCGACCATCACCACCAAGCATTAGTTTTGAGCCAGATGTAGATGCGCCTAATTCTAAATTTTCAATAAACTGATTTACTTTTATAGCCCCAGTATCTAAATGAACACTATAGTTATCATTTTTATATGAAAGTTTTTTCAACTCCTCATTAACTGCTGAGGTAGCATCTTTCACATAGTTAAGCTCCGCAATCTTTACATTAACTTCGTTTAACTTGGCTGATATGGCTACCATTTCAACTTGGTCATGCTCGAGTTCTTCGTCTTCAAGGCGGTCTTGAGACTGTTTAAGTAATTGTCTTTTTTCTATTTGAATAAACTTTTGAAGGTCTCTTCTGGATTTTACATATCGTAAATTTAACTGTTTCAAATAGAATCTTGATGGAATAAGCTCAAGCTCATCATCCGAACATCCGATAGATATCTCGTAATCTAGTGTCTTTCTATCTGCTGTAATAGCAATCACGGTCTTACTTTCATCACTCACACTCCCCTTCAGCGCAGAAAGAACAGCATCCTCATTGATATCAGAAAAATAGATTTTAATAGAGAAAGATTCTGCCTGAATTCCATCGTTATCTATGAAGAAATCCGTAGCTTCTGGCTCAATATCCCTATCTGACAACGACTTATCAAGTAGCAAACGGATGCCATAGAGTAAATTTGTTTTACCAACATCATTGCTTCCAATCATTAGCGTCTTATCTGTAAAGCGAATAGTTGCTTCTCGGAAGTTCCTAAAGCCTTCAAGACTCACTTTTTCAATTATCAATTTAAGTATCCTTTAAAACAATCTGAAAGCTCAGGTTTGATAGCAAGCAAATTTTCTCATCAAAGTCTTTATGGTTGCAATGAATCAGGGTTGCCCTCTAACGCTCAAAGCAGCTGCGCGGTATGCGTCGGCGGGCTTTGCTTGTTAGCAGCCTAAACCGAACTTGCGCGGCTTGCCGCACTGGCAAACCCGAACAAACGACAGACTGCTTTTATTAAAAACTACACCCGTTAACTGCGATACGGCGAGCCAACCGGAACCTGTAAAACAGCTAAGCGAAGCCACAAAGAACAACGCTGCCGTCACCACCGTTTGCAGCAAACCCGCAAACTGGCGAACTTAACCTTTTGGCGCAGCTGCTAAGAAAACCAAACGCGAGCAATGCCGGAACAAAACTACTGACTAAAACTGTTAAAACCCGAACACCTGCTAACGTCTTAGTATTTATGAGCTGCGCGTTTACCTCGTTGGACCAGTGAAAACGCGCACAGTTAACTATATGTATGCAAAGAACTTATCAGCTTTCTGCCAAATACACCATCTGGAAAGCGTGCATGCGCGTTTTCCAAACCTATCAACTAAAAGCCAGTCAATATAGTCTATTGATTTTATATAGTTTTATTTATTCCAGATTGGATAAATGCGCACTGATTTTGTCTTCAAACCACCACAAAATATTTAAATTAAAATACGACTGTATACCCATACATTGTTAGGCAATTTACGGTAGGGTCAAACATTAGACAAAGATATGAGAATTTGTAGGGCAACTCATTCGTCCGTTTACGATTGACCAAAGGTGTTATAACGAGCTTTGGGCAAAAGCTGTTTAGGGCAGATTGTGAATTAAGGACTTAGCTAAGATTGGCATTGTTGCACCTGTGACCTTCTAAAACAGGATGTTTTAGTTGAGCCATCAGGGACGAGTTTATGGCGAGTCACTGGGGAAACAATGACAATTCATGCGACACAACTGACGAGACCGTTATCTTGAATGGTTAGCCGAGCTTTAGAATGTGACCTTTAAAGTGGCCACATTCAGATTCTCACGTGAATTGAAGCTTCAACCTAATCCGGTTTAAACACGCCGATCACAGCGCCGGTGGCTTTTTCAGCAACCTTTTCATTGGTTTGCTGTTCACGGTAATCACACTCTGTGCATTCAACGGTTTCGATGCCGTTTTCTTTGTAGAGTAAAATGCTGTCTTTGGCGCTGCATTTTGGGCACTTAGCACCGGCTACGAAACGCTTTTTGATTTTAGTGTTTGTCATAATAGATAAAGGACCAGATAGCAGGGCCAAGGGACTCGGCCGAAGAAATTGGCGCTATTTTGCCACACTGATGATTGAATGCCAGTGTTACCTGAAAGTATGAGGCCTTAGGTCGATGTGATGCGATTCGCTAAAGATCATCCTGAAAAGTCGAATAATTGTCCGAGTTATCGGGTCAGGCTGTGGTTTGATACGGGGTTGTACGCTATTATCTGTGCCCTGACGAATTTACGTTCTAACCAAGTTGTAGTTAATGATCAGCATCAACCAAGCGCAATTAATCCGTGGCAGCAAAACCCTGCTAGATGAGACCTCTCTCACGATTTATCCCGGCCATAAGGTCGGTTTAGTCGGTGCTAACGGCACAGGCAAATCCTCACTGCTCGCATTAATTTTAGGTCACTTAAGCCTAGATAAAGGTGAATTTAGTCTGCCTTCTGGCTGGCAAATTGCCACTGTGGCCCAAGAAACTCCTGCGCTCGACGTCTCGGCACTGGAATATGTGATCGATGGCGATAGCGAATATCGTCAATTAGAAGCCCTATTACACAAGGCTCAAGAAGATAACGACGGCAATGCCATCGCACTCTTACACGGCAAAATCGACGCTATCGGTGGTTATGCGATTCATTCGCGTGCAGGCTCATTGTTAGCGGGTTTGGGCTTTAGTGAAGCCGAGCAAAGCAATCCGGTGAAAAGCTTTTCGGGCGGTTGGCGTATGCGCCTCAACTTAGCCCAAGCGCTACTGTGCCGCTCTGACTTATTGCTCCTCGACGAACCGACCAACCACTTAGACTTAGATACCATGTACTGGCTCGAAGGTTGGATTAAGTCCTATCAAGGTACGCTGATTTTAATCAGCCATGATAGGGACTTTATCGATGAAATCGTTGATGAAATCGTCCACGTTGAAAATCAAAAACTCAATTTCTACAAAGGCAATTACAGTGCCTTTGAGCGCATTCGTGCCGAACGTATGTCGCAACAACAGGTCGCCTTCGAACGCCAACAAAAAGAACGTGCGCACATGCAGTCCTTCGTTGACCGTTTCCGTTACAAGGCAAGTAAAGCCAAACAAGCCCAGAGCCGCTTAAAGGCGCTAGAGCGCATGACTGAGTTGTTGCCGTCTCAAGCCGATAGCCCCTTTTATATGGAGTTTCGTGCTCCGGAAGCCCTACCCAATCCGCTGATTAAGATGGAGCAAGTCGCAATAGGCTATGGCGATAAGCCCATCCTGAGCAAGGTGCATTTAAACTTAGTGCCGGGTGCACGCATTGGTTTACTCGGCCGTAACGGCGCGGGTAAATCGACATTAATCAAGCTGTTATCGGGTCAATTATCGCCAACGACAGGTTTGTATGAACCTAATCCCGGCGTCAATATTGGCTACTTTGCCCAGCATCAAATCGAATTTTTGCGCCTCGATGATACACCGATGCAGCATTTAGTACGTCTTGCACCCAATGCCAGAGAGCAAGAGTTGCGTAACTTCTTAGGCGGTTTTGGCTTTAACGGCGATATGGCGCTTTCACCTGTACGCCCCTTTTCTGGCGGCGAGAAAGCCCGTTTGGTGTTGGCGCTATTAGTTTGGCAACGCCCTAACCTATTGCTGCTCGATGAACCCACCAACCATTTAGACTTAGAGATGCGCCACGCCCTAACCATGGCATTGCAAACCTTTGAAGGCGCAATGGTTATCGTATCCCATGATAGGCATTTACTGCGGTTAACCTGTAGCGATTATTATCTGGTCGATCAAGGTGAAGTGCGCGCCTTCGACGGTGACCTAGACGATTACCATCAATGGCTGCTCGATGCGGCTAAAGCCAGTACCAATCAAACGAGCAATAGCGACGACACCAAACCAGCGGCTGATAAGAAGATACAAAAACGCCTTGAGGCCGAGATCCGCCAAAAGGTATCGCCGCTCAAGCGTAAGCAGACTAAGTTAGAAACCGATCAACAAAAGCTGAGCGAACGCCTCGCCGAGCTAGAACACTTGCTGGCCGATAGCGAATTATATGACCAAGATAACAAAGCCAAGCTAACCGCTGTATTAACGGAGCGAACGAGCTTGACGCAAACCTTAGAAGACAGTGAAATGCAATGGCTAGAACTGCAAGAAGAAATTGATGCAATGGAACTCGAAGTGATAAACCAGTAGGGACTACAAACATGATCACCCCCCCCAATATACAAGGACAATGTATGCAAAATCCATCCAGACTAGACGGCCAAATTTGGGATTGGTGTGATATGAGTTATGGGCACAATAAAGCACTGTGCCTCGAATTGCAGGATAGCTGCCAAGTGAATGTTAACCTGCTGCTACTGGCGCAATATTTAGATCTCACGCTTGATGTTACAGGGCCAAGGCAATATAGCACTGAGCAATGGCAAACATTGACTGCCGCCGTAAAGGAATGGGATGAGAAGTTTCTTTCTCCCTATCGCCGTTTACGTCGCCTTGCCAAAGCAAGTCTGAATAAAGATGAATATCAGCAAATGCTTGATGTTGAGTTGATGATGGAGCGTAAGGCACAGCGCACCATCACTTGTGCTCTGAGAAGGCTTAATCCATTAGGATTAAAGACTAACCTAGTGAGCTACCTAAGTTTATTCGGGCTAGGCGAAGCCGATGTAAAACAGTTAGCGCTACTCACACCTTAAATTTATACGCCTAGATAAAGCCATTACCTCACAGAGCTTAGGCGCTTCGACCTTGGGGATACCTTTTACAGTTATCCTCAATAGTCAACCAACTGACCTGACTCTCAGTATAAATATGGTAATGTGGCCTGATGCGATTAGGATCATCTAAGCTCGCTATTGTTAAGGTGACATAATCAGGGTATTGGGTATGCCGATAGGTCAGCGAGCAACCACATTCCTTACAAAAACCGCGCCTAACAAACTCAGATGATGCAAATTCAGTCACCACACCATTAAGCCAAGTGACTTGAGCAAACTTAAAATCCATCCAAGCGCCAAACACTGAACCCGTACTCTTTTGACACATACGGCAGTGGCAATAATCCGCATCAAAGGGTTCACCATCGAGCCGATAACGAATCGCCCCACACAGGCAACCACCTTCTAAAAGGAATTCTTCAGTCATACTAAACCTTGTCCCCTACACTGAGTTTTGCCGCGAGTCTCTCTGCTAGTTTGCTCGCATTACGTGCCGTAATGCCATAAATCGACAATTGTGGATTAGCACCTAGGCTCGTCGGAAAGATAGAACCATCCATTACCGACAAGTTTTCTAAATAATGTGACTGTCCATCACTGTCAACCATCGCAAGTTTTTTATCTTCACCCAAAGGACATCCTCCCATCACATGGGCCGATGCCACCACAGTGCGCAGTGGCGCGAGCGACATCTGGGCAATGCTTTCTTTGGCCTCTTTCCATGAAGACAAATAGGGCATGCCATCGCTAATCGGTAACACTCTTAACGCGCCCGCAGAGAATTGTAACTCGGCCATACTGGCAAAGGCGCGTCTCGCCGCACGCCAAAAAATATCGGTCAGAGGATAATCTAAGGCAAAACCTGTTGATGTTAAATGCACTTGCCCCCCCTGACTCTCGGGGTGATAACCATCACGCACAAGGGCGATAGTCACCTGTAATTGATTAAATTGTGACATTAGCTCAGCGTGGCTCATGCCATAACCTAAGGTTTTAGAGGCAATGAGTATGGGATGTACAGGCGGTACTTCGAGCTTATAACCCAGCTCCCCCTCTGCACCATTTTTCCAAACAAACTCATCGGAATAAATGGATTGCGGTGCACCACTGTGAGCATTAATCGCATCGGCAAACACGCCACCAGAGAGCAAAGTTGGATGTAAAAAGGTGCGTTTACCCAAAAGCTTGTGGGGATCGGGCACTTGAGAACGCATTAAAAGCGCTGGAGTATGAATGGCGCCAGCACTCAAGATGTAATGTTTGGCCTTAAATAACAACTCAATGGCGGTTGGCCTTAAGTTCACATCAAGTGCCTGTGCCTTTAATGCAAAAACATGACCGTTATGATGCTCAATGTTCACCACTTTTGCGCGACTTACCAACTGTGCACCTTTATCTAGCGCCGCGGGAATGGTGGTCACTAACATAGATTGCTTGGCATTCACTGGGCAACCCATACCGCAATAACCGGCATTCCAGCAACCCGCTACATTACGCTTAATCACAGTGTAATCCCAACCAAGATTAATGCAGCCTTGCTTTAACGCTGCATTATTGCGATTAGGTTCATAATTCCATTGGTGGATATTTAGGCGCTGCTCCATTTGCTCAAACCAAGGGGCTAAGCTTTCTGATGTTAATCCAGCGACGGACTTATTTTGCTCCCAAAAGGCTAACGTCTCAGCCGGAGTACGAATCGAGGTCGTCCAATTTACCGTTGTCGAACCGCCAACGGCGCGGCCTTGGAAGATACCAATCGCTTTGTCGGCGGTTTTCATGGCGGCCGCTTGTTGATATAAATTCGGGTAAGCGACGCGCTCTTCCATATCAAAATCACTGGAAGATTTAAGCGGCCCCGCTTCAACCATGATGACACTCAGTCCTGCTTGGGTAAGAATTTCAGCCGCGACACCGCCCCCTGCACCCGTGCCAACAATAATCACATCGGCTTCAAATTGCTGGTTTGCCTGCAATAGGCTCGCATCTATATGCTGCCAACCTGAATTTAAACCATTCACTATGGGATCGATGATTGCCAACTTGAGCGCTCCAGTGCTACGGGTAACATTTTGATTATTTGCGTTTAATGCCAACATTAACAGAATCGTTATTTGAATAACTCAGGCTTGGCATAATGCAGACGACTCCAATGCTCAGGGCAGGCGTAGTAACTGGCCATCACTAATTCCCGTAGTCCTAAATAAGCCGTCTGTAGTAAGGAAAAATAGCTATGGCGCCAACTTTCTAGCATTTCTGTTAATTCAGCAGGAGAACGCATTAATAGTGGCGTCATGCTAGAGGTTAATAGCAGTAGCCCAAGCCGATTCTCGAGCATATCGAGTAATTCAAACAACTCAATTTGCTGCTCGGCTGGCAACACAGCAATCGACTGTTTTATAGCGTCTAAGGTTCTATTTTGAGCCACTAACTTGTGAGTCGTCACATCGGGGAGCGCCCCATCGAGCATCACAGGTAAGAGTACACTAAATAGCAAACGATAATCCTTACCTTCACTATCATCGGGTAAACTGAGTTCAGGGGAATAGAGATTAACCCCTAAGGCTAGCACTGCAGTACCTGCAAATGCGCCCAGTAAAAAGGTTCTTCGTTTCATCGCTATCTCCTGAATATCAGCATAAAAAACAATTGTGTTACACTAAGCGCGAATTCAAATTAAACATACGTTTTAATTTTCAGCAATAGCGGTGCCTAGATAAACTCTTATGCCAAATTCTTTTATGCCACCTTGGTGGGCCAAGAGTCCACATATACAAACGATTTTGCCCGTATTGACGAAAGTCGCCAAACCGGCACTGACAAGGCAGCGCCTCGAATTGCCCGATGGTGACTTTATCGATTTAGATTGGCAGGATGTCCCGCAGCAGGGTAAACCAATAGTCGTGATCATCCATGGATTAGAGGGCAGCGCGGCATCCCATTATGCGAGGCGCATACTGCTGAGCTGTAAAGAACAGCAACTTTCAGCCGTTGTGCATCATCACAGAAGTTGCTCGGGCGAAGCCAATCGTCTCGCTCGCAGTTACCACAGTGGTGACACAGACGATCTGCAGTTTAGCCTATCAACACTACAACAAACGTATCCGCAATCCCCGTTATTAGCTGTAGGTTACAGTTTAGGTGGAAATGTACTCACTAAGTACCAAGGCGAATATCAAGATAGCAGCTTATTAACTCGGGCCGTGGTTGTCTCAGCCCCCTTGCAATTATCAGCTTGTGCCAAACGACTCGAACATGGCTTCTCTAAGGTTTATCAAAGCTACCTTATCAAGCAATTACAAAAAAAAATAAACCAAAAACTCGCCGATCCTGATTTGGCAAACACTCTGCCATTAAGCCGATGGCAAGTCGAGCAGCTTAATACTTTTTATGACTTCGACGATAAAGTCACGGCACCACTCCACGGTTTTAATGGCGTTGATGATTATTATATTCGCGCTAGCGGCCTGCCCTTTGTTAACCGCATTACTAAACCCACACTGATCATACATGCCAAGGATGATCCCTTTATGACGGACGATGTGATCCCACATCCAAGCCAAATATCTGAGCATGTCGAATACGAATTACATTCCTATGGAGGCCATGTTGGTTTTATCGAAGGCGGTACACCATGGAAACCACGCTTCTATCTTGAACGTCGTATTTTAGCTTTCTTACGTGGCAACACCCTATTCGACGAACGCTTGTCTGATAACATTGAACAAGGAAAAAACCATGCTCATCCCCTATGATGTGCTTTTACAGCTACCAAAGGAAACACTGGCAAATCTTGTCCGCGAATACCTATTTGGTCAAGTAGAAGATGGCAGTTTTGCGAGCCTAGATGAACAGGAAATGTCCTTGGCCATAGCCCAGTGCCAACAAGCGCTTAAGCAAGGAAAGCTGCTCTTAGAATATAGCGAAGATGACGAGTCTTTCGCGATACGACCTGCGGATCAAATAGCAAAACGGCAAGATTGACCAGCCCTACCCCTGTACCGTATAAATAGAACTCGCGGTTTTATCGCTTACCCATAAGCGGCTCTTTTGGTTCCTAGCTAGGTAGAAAAAATGTCAGCAAAACATCCCATTATTGCAGTTACAGGCTCTTCAGGCGCAGGAACCACTACGACAACCACGGCCTTTAGCCATATTTTTCGCCAACTTGGGATCAACGCAGCTTTCGTAGAGGGGGATAGTTTCCACCATTTTACCCGCGCCGAAATGGAAGTGATGATCCGTAAGTCCCAAGCAGAAAACCGTAATCTTAGTTATTTTGGCCCAGAAGCCAATAACTTTGCTCGCTTAGAGCAATGCTTCAGCGACTACAGTGCAACAGGGCAAGGGGAAACTCGCAGTTATCTACACACCTTTGATGAGGCTGTCCCCTTTAATCAAATGCCCGGCACTTTTACCCAATGGCGGCCACTACCTGAAAATACCGATATGCTTTATTACGAAGGGTTACACGGTGGTGTCGTCACGCCAGAAGCCAATGTCGCCCAACATGTCGATTTGCTTATCGGCATGGTACCCATTGTCAACTTAGAATGGATCCAAAAGATAATCCGAGATACTTCAGAGCGCGGTCATAGTCGTGAAAAAGTCATGGGCTCGATTGTGCGCAGTATGGACGATTATATTAAGCATATGACACCGCAGTTCTCTCGCACCCACATTAATTTTCAGCGAGTACCCACGGTTGATACCTCTAACCCATTCAGCGCCAAAGACATTCCAAGTTTGGATGAGAGCTTTGTGGTGATCCGCTTCCGCGGTATTAATAATGTCGATTTCCCTTATTACCTGAGCATGATCCAAGGCGCGTTTATGTCACGGGTTAATACCTTAGTCGTGCCCGGCGGTAAAATGTCCTTAGCGATGGAGCTTATTCTTACGCCCTTAATTAAAGACTTAATGGAAAAACGCCAACAACTTAATAGTCCTGAAACGAACTAAAACCTTACCGATTCTCAAGTGAGTTTGACCAAAGGTTAAGGAAATAAAGTCTTTTTTTGCAATGGATTAAGTTTTATTTAAGCCATTAACGCTAACCTTGCTCGCATCGGGATTTCAGGCGAAAGAACGATAGTTGGCATACTCTTGGGAGTTAATTCCCCCATCTTGATCTGTTGATTCCCTTGAGTATGTCAGCAACCTCTCTGAACAGTTAATTCCGCCTACATGCTTGATCTGTTGATTCCCTTGAGTATGTCAGCAACCTCTCTGAACAGTTAATTCCGCCTACATGCTTGATCTGTTGATTCCTTGAGTATGTCAGCAACCTCTCTTTAAGACTTGCAAGTTAATTCCGCCTCTATGCTCGATCCTTGAGAATGCCAAGAGAGGTTCTCGGAAAACAGAACGTTCGTAAACTCACTCACAGAACGCTGCGCTCACCGTAAGGGCAAAGCCCGTTCGGTAAACCGTGAGTCACGAAGTGACGCTCTGTAACGGCAAGGCCGAAGGCCGTTCTAGATTCTTATACATCACCATACACTCTAAGGCGATGCCCCTAGGTGAGCAGTAGATTGATTCCTCTTCTAAACCTTCACCACCAAAACCACAGTGGCGATAAAAATCCACTGCATTCAAGGTCGATTCCAACCTGAGCTGGGCAATCCCCTGATTAAACGCCATTGTCTCAATAAACTTAAGCAGTGCCTTACCTACCCCAAGCCCCATAGCATCAGGGGAAACAAACAGGGCTTCTAACTGGGCATAGGGTTCATCCAACATAACAGTGCCGACCACAGTCTTTACCTGCAACGCATTATCAGAGATCTCTGCCACATAAAAATGCGCCTCGACGATACGCCTAAATTGCTCGGTCAGTTCGCCTGCTGTCCAAATCAACAGATCGCCCGCATCATAAAATCCGGCGCAGCCTTTATTGATGGCAGCATTACGAATATCCCAGCATGCTTGTGCATCGGTTTTAGTTGCTTTTCGAATCGTAATCATCAGATTTTCCAATAAAATATCTCCCCATAACATGCCATGAAGCGACTCAATCACCAAGTAAACTCTTGATCTCAGATGTGACTCAACAAAAAACCGCCCGAAGGCGGTTTTAAATAACGCGACAGAAGCTCAATGGATCTGTGCTAGCGTATTTTCTGATGGTTTAACTTAGTTTTATATTTTAGCTAAGCCTTATGTTTCAACTAAGCCTCATGGTTTAACTTAGCCTTTAATCAATTCGCTAATAGTCAATACGCCGTGGGTCGTTGCACCCGCGCCCCATAGGGCAGAAGCTGAATCTTCAAATGCGGCGGCGAGATCCACATGTAACCATTTAGCTTCGGGTGACACAAAGCGCCATAGGAAGCCTGCCGCATTAGAGGCACCACCTGCACCGCCACCTTTCACCGGACGACTATTAGCTGTATCAGCGTAAGCCGATGGACACATTTCTTTGTGCCAAGGGTCTAGCGGCAGCGGCCATACGCGCTCAGCAACACTTGTCGCTTTTTGCTGAGCCAGTTGCAGCACATCCGCCTGTGGCGAAAAAATTGCGTTATAGTTTGAACCTACCGCCATCACTGCGGCGCCTGTTAGGGTCGCCGCATCGATAATAAAAGGTGCTCCAGTAGCAGAAGCCGCTTGTAAACCATCGGCCAACACTAAGCGCCCTTCAGCATCGGTATTCACCACTTCCACTGTCACACCATTTTTGTAGGTAAGGATATCGCCTAACTTATAAGCGCGGCCGCTGATCAAGTTTTCAGCACAGCAAAGGAATAACTTAACCCGTTTATTCAGCCCCGATTTCATTGCTAAACCGAGTGCTGCAGTCACAGTGGCGGCGCCGCCCATATCGCATTTCATGCCGAGCATGCCTTCGGAAGCCTTAATGCTGTAACCGCCAGAATCAAAGGTAATCCCTTTACCCACAAGCGCGACAGACACGGGTGCATCAGCGGCTAATGGATTGAAGTCTAATTCTAACATTGCTGGCGGACGCTCACTGCCGCGACCCACAGCATGGATACCAATCCACTGTTCTTCGAGCAGTGCTTCGCCTTCGATAATCCGATAGCTCACCTTATCGCCACCAATATCGGCTAACCATCTTGCTGCTTGTTGAGCAAGTTTTACTGGCGAGAGGTTTTCAGGCGTATCGTTGATCAATTGACGAGCAAAGGTTGCCACATCGAACCTGCGTTGTAATTCTGCTTGAACAGACTCATCACCACACCAGTGGATTTGATAGCCGGTTTTGGCGGTTGCGAAACCTTGGGCAAATACCCACTGGCTATTGAGATCCCAAAGCTGTCCAGCTAATACCACACTGCTAATACCTTGACTGCGTAGTTTGCGGGCCGCCATTTGAATTTGACGCAGCTCATCGCCATCCGCTAAATGAATTTGTGCACCGTCGGCACTATAAGTCACATCAGCCTTACCCCAATGGGCGGCTGGTGCTTCTTTGGTTAATTGCACTTTCATCAATTCAGTTACTTTTAGTTCACTCATTAGGGATCCTTATTTTTCGATTCGTTTTAGAACAATCAGCAATCAGAACAAACTTTATGGCGGCAGTTTACTGCTAGCAGGCGATGACTCAAAGCGATTGGCGGAAGTTACTCAGGTAAAATCTGTAAACATTTGCGAAATTTGCTAGTCTTGCCGCCTGAGTATTCTCAATACAGGTAGTAGCATGCAGTTCGAACCCGCCTTGCAGCAAGGCATATTAGTTAAACGCTATAAACGTTTTCTTGCCGATATAAAGCTCACCGATGGCAGTGAGATGACAATCCATTGCCCTAATACAGGTTCAATGCGCAACTGTCTCTTCCCCGGAGAAGCCGTGTGGTTTTCAACCTCTGCTAACCCTAAACGTAAATATGCATACACGTGGGAGTTAATGGGCACATCCAATGGTGATTTTATTGGCATACATTCAGGTAGTGCAAATGCCCTAGCCGAAGAAGCCATACATAGCGGCATTATCAAAGAACTGACGGGTTACGACACTTTAAGCCGTGAGGTGAAGTACGGCGATGAAAACAGCCGTATTGATATTCTGCTCCAAGGTGCTCAAAAACCAGACTGTTACATAGAAGTCAAAAGTTGTACTTTACTCGAAGATGGACAAGGATTTTTCCCCGATGCAGTGAGTTTACGCGGCCAAAAACATTTGCGTGAATTGATGCATATGGCAAATCTTGGCCACCGCGCAGTGCTGTTATTTGTAGTACAGCACTCAGAAATATTCAGCGTTGCGCCTGCAGCACACATTGATCCTGAATACGCTAACCTACTGAAAAAGGCGACTTTATCGGGTGTTGAAGTATTGGCATATCGCTGCGAAATGTCACCAACAGAGATACGCCTAGCCCAAGCCTGTCCAGTCCGAGTATGATGTTAACGGTCGGTAAAATTGAAATTCATTTCAATTAGCGAATTGAATCATAAAATTCATTCAAGGCGAGTTGAAAAATTTGCCTCGATGTAAAGATTCTGATATAGATAGCGGCCGTTCTTAAGGACGCCCTACAAACGCAAATGATTACAGGAGATGCGTTATGCCTGAAGGCACCAAAAAACTTGGCGTACTCGCTATCGCAGGTGTAAGTCCCTACCAGGAAAAGCCGGGTGAGGAGTATATGAACGCTAAGCAACTGGGTCACTTCAAGACTATTCTTGAAGCTTGGCGCAATCAGTTGCGTGAAGAGGTCGACCGTACTCTCAGTCACATGCAGGACGAGGCAGCAAACTTTCCCGATCCTGTTGACCGTGCTGCACAAGAAGAAGAGTTCAGCCTCGAACTTCGTGCTCGCGATAGAGAACGTAAGCTGATCAAGAAAATCGAAAAGACACTGCAAAAAATCGAAGAAGACGATTTCGGCTTCTGTGATTCCTGCGGTATCGAAATCGGCATTCGCCGTCTCGAAGCGCGTCCAACAGCCGACCAATGTATCGACTGTAAAACGCTTGCAGAGATTAAAGAAAAGCAAATGGCTGGTTAATCGGCTGAGCTAAACAAGGCGGGGATTTCCCCGCCTACTTGTTTGTTAAAATGAGTTCATCAAACTCGTTCGAGTACAACTCACTTCATTTTATTCTGTTATTCGCTTTTATCTTGGTATACCCCTAAAATACCTCCACTTTTGTCGGTGCGACTTTCAAACTGAATCTTGATGCTATGCCAAATCCATTGACACCTTTTTTAGCCAATAAGCCCTATGTTGGCCGCTTTGCACCTTCGCCTTCAGGTGCGCTGCATTTTGGTTCGCTTATCGCCGCCCTTGGCAGTTATTTACGCGCTCGCTCACAGAAAGGTAAATGGTTAATTCGTATCGAAGATATCGATCCGCCGCGGGAAATCAAAGGGGCAGCAGATGAGATTTTACGCACCTTAGAAGCCTATGGCTTTGAATGGGATAACTCGCCGTTATACCAGAGCCAACGCACTGAGGCCTACCAAGCACAAATTGACCATCTGCTCACTCACAACGACGCCTATTTCTGCCAATGCAGTCGTAAACATATTCAGGCTATGGGGGGAGTTTATGATGGGCGCTGCCATCGCTTATCTAAACCACACTTATCGGGGGCGGTACGTATTGTAAACCGTGCTCAAGTAGCCCAATTTAATGATAATTTGATGGGAGAAATCTGCGTCGATAGCCATTTTGCCGCAGAGGATTTTATCATCAAGCGCAGCGATGGCTTATACGCCTATCAACTAGCGGTTGTACTTGACGATGCTTATCAAGGCATTACTGAAGTGGTGCGTGGCTGCGACTTAATCGAAGCCAGTTGTCGCCAACTCAGTTTGTATCAAACCTTTGGCTTAACCGCTCCCGAATGGCTACATTTGCCCTTAGCTTGCTTGAGTCCTGGGTTTAAGCTTTCAAAACAAAATCATGCACAGGCTATCGATAAACAATACCCACAAAAGAGCCTTAATGCAGCACTGGCATTTTTGGGGCAAGCCCCAGTAGAAGCCCAAGGTTCGTTGGCACACATGCTCGACCAAGCCGTGGCACAATTTCAATTATCAACGATCCCAAAACAGCCTGAAATATTGATCGAATCCTAATGATGCCAAATCGCATAAAATTCTCCCCACACGAGAAAGTGCACAATGCCGCAATTTGTGTCTCCAGTGGGCTAAGTCAAGCATCGCTATATACCCATTAGGCGACATTTGGTATATGATAGCCGCCAGATTTTTTAATCACATAACAGATCACATTTCGAGGTGTCCCATTTTTCGCCGTATCAGCCAATTCTGCAAGCAGCTATTTGAAGACGCGCCTAAAACGACCGCTCCAACTCCAGCTCAGATCCAATCTCAAGCGTCAGAAGCCTCTTCTAACGCCTTAAGCCTAGAGTTAGTGCCCAGAGATGCCCACTCAATCTCGCGCAAGCAAATTAGCGAAAATGCCCTTAAGGTATTATACAGACTGAATAAATCAGGATTTAAAGCCTATTTGGTCGGCGGCGGCGTGCGTGATTTACTCCTCGGACTCGAGCCTAAAGATTTCGACGTTGTTACTAACGCAACCCCAGAAGAAATCAAAAAACTGTTCCGCAATTGCCGAGTCGTCGGCCGCCGTTTCCGTCTCGCCCATATCGTCTTTGGTCGGGATGTGATTGAAGTCGCCACCTTTCGTGGTCACCATGGCGAAAGCAATGAAAAAATTTCCAAAGCCAACGCAGAAGGCCGCTTACTGCGCGATAACGTCTATGGCGAAATAGATGAAGATGCCGAGCGCCGCGACTTTACTGTCAATGCCCTCTATTACGATATCAGCGATTATTCTATCCGCAGCTACGGTGGCGGCATGGCTGATCTCAAGGCGGGTACCTTAAGATTAATCGGCGATCCTGAAACACGTTATCGTGAAGATCCCGTTCGTATGCTAAGGGCCGTACGTTTTGCGACTAAGCTCAGTATGAATATTGAGGACGTGACCGCAAAACCCATTAAACAATTGGCGCCACTGCTCACAGATATTCCTGCGGCACGCATGTATGAAGAAGTGCTTAAACTTTTCTTTGCTGGCAAAGCCTTAGCTAACTTCGAAATGATGCAAGAATACAAGTTATTCGCCCCCTTATTTCCTCAGGTCGATGCCCTATTAAAAGAAGATCCAAAGGGTCCTGCGATGAAAATGGTGCAGGCCATTATGAAAAGCACTGACTTACGGGTAAATGAGGATAAACCTGTTACTCCCTCATTCTTTTATGCGGCCATGCTTTGGTATCCACTGCGTCAACGTGCTGAGGATATTGCCGTTGAAAGTGGCTTAACTTTATATGATGCCTTTTTCGCAGCAATGGGCGATGTGATGGAGCAGCAATGCCAAACCATTAGCATTCCACGTCGCTTTAGCACACCCTCAAAAGATATTTGGCAATTACAGCTACGCTTTGACCGCAGCCAAGGCACTCGTGCTTTTAAACTGATGGAGCACCCTAAGTTTAGAGCCGCCTACGATCTACTCTTGCTCAGAGGTGAAGTCGAGGGGGGGAATGTTGCCAAAAGTGCTGCTTGGTGGCAGCAGTTCGTTGAAGCCGATGAAACCGAGCGCTTGACTATCGCTCGTAGTGGTAATAAGTCATCGGGGAATCGCAATGCTCCTCAGCGTCGCCGCCGCAGATCAAGTACGACTAAAGCCAAAGCAGCCGAATAATGACCCGCGTTTATGTTGCATTAGGGGCTAATCTTAATGATCCCAAAACGCAATTGGACAATGCCGTGATAGCATTGTCCAACCTTGCTCAGGGCAACAGTTTGCTTGTCTCACCTTACTATCACTCCACCCCGATGGGCGATGTGGTCCAACCCGATTATATCAATGCGGTGGCAAGCTTTGAGACAACATTAACTCCACTCGCCTTACTCGATGCATTGCAATATATCGAAAACACCCAAGGGCGAGTACGTAAAGAACGCTGGGGACCAAGAACCTTAGATCTTGATCTGCTGCTATATGGCAATGAGTTTATTGATGAGCCTAGGTTAAAAGTACCTCACTACGGTATGAAAGAACGCAGCTTTGTTCTTGTTCCACTGGCCGCGATTGCTCCAGATCTTATCCTGCCCTGTAACACAGTCCTAAGTAGTCTTATCGACAAAAATATGTTGGCCGAGTTACAACAACTGGGGCATTGATCATTGAAGTCCGTCTCCAGTTAGCTTATAACACCACTTCTATTTGGTTTGAAGATCATCCATATGTCTAAAATTACTAGCTCAACCCTGTTGAAATACAAACAGGAAGGTAGAAAATTCACTGCACTGACAGCCTATGATGCCAGTTTTGCTGGCGCGTTCGATAGCGAAGGTGTAGATGTGCTACTCGTCGGTGATTCTTTGGGAATGGTCCTGCAAGGCCATGACGATACTCTCCCAGTCACGACAGCAGAGATCGCTTACCATACTCGCTGCGTACGCCGCGGGATAGAGCGAGCGTTACTGATTGCCGATATGCCTTTTATGAGTTACGCCACGCCAGAACAAGCTATGATTAACGCCACCGAGCTGATGCAGGCTGGCGCCAACATGGTCAAAGTTGAAGGCGGCCATTGGTTACTCGAAACCGTCACTAAACTCACCGAACGTGGTATTCCTGTTTGTGCCCACTTAGGGTTAACGCCTCAATCTGTTCACGTTTTTGGTGGTTTTAAAGTTCAGGGGCGCGATGCCGAAAATGCCCAGCGAATTCTCGATGAGGCCAAAGCATTAGAAGCCGCAGGCGCCCAATTACTCGTCGTAGAATGTATTCCAGCACCATTAGCCACAGCGATCACCCAAGCCCTAACCATTCCAGTCATTGGAATTGGTGCTGGAGCATCGACCGATGGTCAGATTTTAGTGATGCATGATGTATTAGGTATTTCAAGTGGTTATATTCCACGTTTTTCGAAAAACTACCTAAAACAAACGGGTGAAATCCGTTCTGCGGTACGCGCTTATATTGAAGAAGTTGCCGCTGGCACCTTCCCCAGTGCAGAGCACACATTCAGCTAATAGTGCCGAGCACATATTCAACTCATTTTAGGTTTTAGCAAGGTAAGGCTTAATGATCACAAGCGCCCATATTGATGATATTCGCACGCAAGTGCGCGCATGGCGTGCCAAGGGCGAAACCGTCGCCTTTGTGCCAACCATGGGGAATCTTCATCAAGGACACATCACCTTAGTCAAAGAAGCTGCACAAAAATGTGACCATGTGGTGGTATCCATTTTCGTCAATCCAATGCAATTTGGGCAAAACGAAGATCTCGATGCCTACCCACGTACTCTGGCCGCCGATAGCGAAGCACTCACTACGGCGGGAGCAGAACTCTTGTTTACTCCGACCCCCGCCACTATCTACCCTAAAGGTTTAGCACAACAAACCTTTGTCGAAGTACCGGGTATTTCAGAGGTGCTTTGTGGCGCATCCCGTCCTGGGCATTTTCGCGGTGTTGCTACCGTTGTCTGCAAGCTATTTAATATAGTGCAGCCGGATGTCGCTTTCTTTGGCAATAAGGATTATCAACAACTGTTAGTGATCCGCACTATGGTTGAAGATTTATCATTACCCATTGAAATTATTGGTGTTGATACCATACGTGAAGCCTCTGGCTTAGCCATGAGTTCGCGTAATGGCTATTTAACTCGCGATGAAAAAGCGGCAGCACCTGCGCTTAAAAAAGCACTGGATGCAATGGCGGCAGGCATCAAGCAAGGTGAAACATTTGAGCAAGTAACAGAACAAGCTAAAGCGAGTTTATATGCAGCAGGCTTTACTCCTGATTACTTAGAAATTCGCCATGCACACACCTTAGCAAACGCCGAATCAGAGGATAAAGCACTGGTGATTTTAGCGGCGGCTTATCTCGGTAAAGCCCGTCTTATCGATAATTTAAGATTCGATCGCTAATAATAAATATCTGTAAAAAAGGAGCTTAGGCTCCTTTTTACCCTTTATGGCTTGATGTGACTGCAACTTCCCTGAAACCTCCATTTTAATCACTGAAAAGATCCACTGCCTAAACTGGTTTTCTCGCCAAACTTACACCATAGTATTAAACAAACCACAACACAGGTTTGATGAATAACCTATGTCACTAATATACAAGGATTTGTAGCCGAATGGCAAAGTTGATATTGACTCTCATAGGCCTGTTGTTGTCAAGCATGACTCAGGCAAGCATTATCTATAAATGTTATAAGGGCGATAAAGTGGTTTTTAGTCAAATCGCTTGCCCGCAGGAATATCGTCAGCACAAAATCGAGTACCAGTTAGGCGTCACAACAGAAACAGATTCAGATAAACGGGATATGCCTGTCGATCCTTTACAAGCATTACTGAATAATCAAACGATTACCAAAGAAAAACTGCTACAACTGCTGGATAGTGAAATATATCGACTTAAGCAGGAAAACAGCTATTTTGAAATCCTACGCGCCAGTGAATTACAGAAATTAGAACGCAAACGTTACTGGCAAAATAAAGAAAAAAATGATCCTGAATACATCAATGAACTGAACGAGATTAACTCTCGCTTCAATGCATTAATGGTGAACAATAACAGTGCAATGCAGCAACTCAATGACCGAAAAAGTCAAATCAGTAACGAAGTCTCTTCTGAAAACTTGAAAGACTCTAAACAGCACTGATTCACATAGAATGTTGTACTTATTCTATCGATGAGCTATTAAAAATTTGACCTTATTGATAGGGCTGCTTCACAATAAATACAACTTAACTACTAGGACAACTAGGTTAGGCTCCATAAATAAAAACACGTCAATAAACAGATAAAACTCATTTAATCAATACGATATAAATACAGTTCTCTTTTACCTTCCGTTAACCCTTTCTAGAATAAATACCCTTTTGACCAATTGCGACATGTTCATCGGACTCGTATCTTCAAGTCTGAATTTGGGATGTAAGCGGTGTTAAGCAGCCCAAGATATTTGATGCAAGGAGTCACCCGTGCCAAATACCTCTATACGCTTTTTGGTGCTGCTACTCTTGCTCTGTAGTTGTATGACTTCAGCACAAGGGCTGAATGTCAACGAGTTACCCGTAACCCTTCAAGCATTACTAGAACGCTCTGGTCGCGATAACCTTATCGAGCTGGTTCAACAAGGTAATGCCAACCAAGGATTACTGTTCCAATCAGGTAGCGATAACAAAGCCGATGTCACACAAGTGGGCAATGATAACGATGCGCTAATTACACAGATTGGTTCAAACAATGAAGTCCAACTACTGCAAGTCGGCAGTCAAAATACGGCAACAGTGACACAAATTGGCAATGACAATCTCGTGCAACTGAACCAACTAGGAAGCGGCAACTTTTCGATTCAACAGATTGCAGACGGTGCTGCAATCTCAATAACTCAATATTAAACAGGGAGCGTCACATGAAATCACAAGCTAAAAAATCACTTATTGCTTTGGCCATTGCAACAGGTTTAAGCGGTCAAGCCTTTGCAGCCAGTACAGTGAGTGAAATTAGCGTAGTACAGTCAGGCCAAGGCCAAGACACTTTAGTTTCACAAACGGGTGCCCTTAATGCTGCTGCGGTTGTGCAAACAGGTACAGATCAAACCGCTACCGTAATCCAAGACGGGCTATGGCATGAAGCGGCTATCAACTCCGCAGGTACTGACAATAAAGTCCAGATAACACAACAAGTTGACTGGCATGTGGCAAGTGCCAATGTTGAGGGCAACAGCAACTTTGTTAATGTTTCCCAAGACGGTTTCTATAACCAAAGCAGCAACGATGTTACTGGTAACGATAACACCGTCGTAGTGAGTCAATTAGGCGAATTAAATGAAAGCCAAGTTGAAATCACTGGCGCTCAAAACACGGTATCTGTTGAGCAAGAAGGTGATACCAACTTTGCAGTTTTCCGTGTTCAAGGCAGCAATAACGACGGCGACATCAAACAATACGGTGACAATAACCAAGCAGGGGTAATTGCACTTGATTTAACCGCTAACGTAGGTAACAACAACGACGTGTCTGTTGAACAAGTGGGTAACAATAACTTTGGCGCGGCTAAAGGCATTGCAGGCGACAACAATAGCGTTGATATGGTTCAAAAGGGTGATAACCATGTTGGTTTTGTTTATGCACTAGCGGGCAACGATAACGATATTGCCATGGATCAAAAAGGTCGTGGCAACACCGCTTATCTTGCTATGACAACGGGTGACGACAACAGTATTGATATTACCCAAAATGGTAGCGGCAACACTATCGGTGATACTTTAGTGGCCGATATCCAAGGTGATGATAATGATATTACTATCACCCAAAAAGGCGATGTTAACGGTGCAGAGTTCCAAGTATGGGGCGATAGTAACGATGTAGATTTACAACAAAGAGGCGATGCCAACTTCGCCACCTTTGGCGCATACGGTACAGATAACGACTTCGACTTATCTTCTAAAGGCAATTACAACGAAATCGTTGCCTTCGCAGAGGGTGAAGACAACAGTATTGAAGTCGACCAAAAAGGTGATGCGAACTTTGCTTATGTCGATGCAGTCGGTAACGATAACGAAGTCGATGTTGAGCAAAATGGTAATCAAAACGAGAGCATAATTTCTATTGCTGGTAACAATAATGCCGATGCAACTGCACTTCAAAAGGGCGATCTTAACCTTATTGATTTGATTATCAAAGGCGATGAAAACACGGCACAAATTGCCCAATCAGGTAATAGAAACTGGGTCGGTGGTGACGATAGTGCCTCATTCACAGTTAAAGGTGACAACAACAGCCTATTGATCGCTCAAAAGGGGAATGACAACTTAGTGTTGGGCTCTCAAGCTGGCAATAACAACAGCATCAGCGTGAACCAATCAGGCAATATGAACATTGCCACTGTAGTGCAATACTAATAAATACTGCTAAACCACCATAGCTAACTCTTTGGTGTTGTTTGATAAAATGGTATAAAAAAAGCGGGAATGTTTACATAAACATTCCCGCTTTTCTATTTTGATATGCCAGCAATAATTAACATTAACCACTCAAAGCAACAGGCAAATGACCACACCCTTTGCAGGTTAACTACATAGCTCAAAGTGAGTTTGATAGGTTTGCGCCCAACGTAAAAGCTCAACCCGATTACGAGACTGGGTCTTGCGGAAAATAGAGGAAATGTGTGCTTTTACTGTATGTTCGCTGATGCATAACCTATGGGCAATTTCTTTATTCCTTGCGCCACTGGATACAAATTGAATAATGGTACGTTCACGGGATGTCAGCATCTGCAGCATAGCCACAGTATCGGAGGGCATCTCATTATTACCCTCTAACTTTTGTACGACACGGCGAAACATTTTGCTTAGCAACGTTCTATCGTACCAAAGCTCCTCTGCCACCATTTTACGTAAACCCGTTAACATCAGATCCATACGTTGATCGGCAAATAAAATACCTCGAATGCCGAGTAACATTGCAGATTCTTGGTCTAAGGAGTCTCGCTCAACTTGATACAGCGCCACAGGAAAATGTGACACTAAACGCGAAGCCAGCAAAGGAATTCCTTTGTTATCTAATGCTGAACCTTTTTGGGTGATCAGATAAAAACTACGACGGCTTTTATCTAAATCCAATTCTGCTGCGTGCTTTACAATACGCGTTTTCAAACCTATGGATTCAGCGAGTAACGCTAAATGACATGGCGCGGCCATTTGGTGTAAAAAAACCAATTCATTAATTGTGCTCAATGACTCTCCTCCCTGAAAAGTATTCTCTTATTGCAAAATGGTCTGTTTGACTCGTCTTCTAGTTAGGTTTCTCAACATTCCATTAACCTAGTTAATTCTGACTAGTTAACGATTGAAAAACATCACCCAAATGTACTATTCCCTGTTTAGCCATAGTAAGTTCGACTAACACACCATCGAAAAACGGGTTATGAGTCAAAACCACTCGTTAAATCCACAGCCTCACAGCACTTGCACTGTTAAACTAGGATGAGCCGCCCCAAGTTGCAACATAAATTAAACATAAAGGTTAGTGCAAAAGTATGACAACGCTATCTCGTCATACTTTCATCAGATGTGCTTAGCGGGAGGAAAATCTTGCCACTCAAATAAACCGCATCATTCACCAGTCATACTAAGTGCTTGGTGTAAGTGCTGCTATTTGCTTATCTTGAAAACGAGACAACAAAGTCAGTGCTACTATCGCGCCAATAAGGGCAAAGAACATATCCGATTGAGTGTCCCATACATAGCCTTGAGTTCCCAAAAAGGCTTCAGCCCCTTCGCCGGTTGCCACAACAACCCACCATTCGATCAGTTCATAAAACGCCGAAAATGCGAGCACAAAACACGTCGCAAGAAACGCACACCAAGCCCCTGGTTTTACCGCTTCGTTGCGCAGCATAATTTCACGGGCGAGCATGGCTGGGATAAAACCTTGGGCAAAATGCCCGACTTTATCGTAATTATTACGTTCCGAGCCCATCCAATCAGCAATAGTGTCAAACAACGGCACTTCAGCGTAAGTGTAATGAGCGCCCACAAACAACACACAGCAATGTATTAAAATTAACAAATACGCCAAAGGTGTTAGCGGAAAACGGTTACGGGTAAAAAATAAAATCGGTACTGCGACTAATCCAGGTAAGGCTTCGAGCAACCAAGTAAATAGATCTGCGGGTTTTATCGCCGACCATATTAAAACTGAGAGGTAAATACCGCACCATGCGATTTTGTTATTCAATGCTTCTTCCTCTTATGCGATATTGTTCTAAATTTAGAATATTAACTTTAGCCATCTAGCCCTCCACACTGAGCAAAAAAAGTGCTACTTTGGTGGGTGAAGGTTGTCAGCATATCATAAGAAACATTTCTATTAATTAGAGGGTACCCATATCATGGCGAAACATTCGCTGGACAAGGATAAGATCAAGATCCTGCTGTTGGAAGGCGTCCACCAATCCGCGGTCGATGTATTTGAACGTGCGGGATATACCAATATCGAATATCACAAAGCCTCTTTAGGTGATGAAGCCTTACTTGAATCCATCAAAGATGCGCACTTTGTAGGGCTTCGCTCGCGTACTCAGTTAACTGCCGAGGTGCTGAAACGTGCCGAGAAGTTAATCGCGATTGGTTGTTTCTGTATTGGTACTAACCAAGTTGATCTTGCCACCGCCGAATCCCTTGGTATTCCTGTATTTAACGCGCCATTTTCAAACACGCGCAGTGTTGCTGAGCTAGTGATTGGCGAAATCATTATGCTGATGCGAGGCATCCCTGAGCGTAATGCCATCGCCCACCGTGGCGGTTGGATGAAAACCGCTGCAGGCAGCTACGAAGTGCGTGGTAAAACCTTAGGTGTAATTGGTTACGGCCATATTGGTACTCAACTGGGTATTCTGGCGGAAACCTTAGGTATGCGCGTGGTGTTCTTCGATATCGAAGACAAACTGCCGCTAGGTAACGCACAGCAAATCCATTCAATGGAGCAACTGCTGGCGCAATCTGATGTTGTAAGTTTACACGTCCCTGAAACACCACAAACCAAAGATATGATAGGCGCACCTGAGTTTGCCGCTATGCGTAAAGGCAGCATCTTTATCAACGCCTCACGTGGTACAGTAGTCGATATCGATGCCTTAACGGTCGCCTTAAAAGAACGTCACCTTGCGGGCGCCGCAATCGATGTGTTCCCCGCCGAGCCACAATCCAATGACGATGAGTTTATCACTCCTCTACGTGGTTTAGACAACGTATTACTCACGCCGCACGTCGGTGGTAGCACGGCTGAGGCTCAGGAAAACATTGGTATTGAAGTGGCTGGTAAGTTAGCGAAATATTCAGACAACGGCTCAACCGTGTCTGCGGTTAACTTCCCTGAAGTGTCGCTGCCAACGCATAAAGGCACCTCACGCTTACTGCATATTCACCAAAACCGCCCTGGCGTACTGATCAAGATCAACCAAGCCTTCTCAGAAAAAGGCATCAACATCGCCGCCCAATATCTGCAAACTACCGCAGAAATTGGTTATGTCGTGATGGAAGTTGATACCACTCAAGCGGAAGAAACCTTAGTTGAGCTCAAAGCGATTGAAGGCACACTGCGTACCCGCGTACTGTTTTAAGATATTAATCCAACCGCATACGCGTATCGGCTAAAGTACACATTAAGGCGCATATATCATTCACAGATATGTGCGCCTTATGCTTTTGAGCCAACTGGAATTCCGTTACAATCTAGCCTCTCACATCGTCTTCATTTTCAGGATCTCGCTATGACTATTTCAGTTTCTACACCCCATTGGGATCTGGACGCTACCTTGCCTCCACTTATGCTTGCCAACTTATCTCATATGGGCCTAATCAAAGTCGTTGGAGAACAAGGCCGTAGTTTTATCCATGGCCAAGTGACCACAGACATCAGCTCATTGGCCACGGATCAATGGCGCTGGGGCGCCCATTGCGATCCTAAAGGTAAAATGCTGGCCAGTTTCAGAACCTTTGCCATCCAAGAGGCACTCTTTATGTTGATGCCAAAGGGTGCTATCGAAGTCGATTTACCCCAACTACAAAAATATGCGGTATTTAGCAAAGCTACCTTAAGCAATGCATCCGGTGAGTGGACTTTACTCGGCGTTGCCGGCGAACAGGCCTGCCAATTTGTGAAACAGCATTTTGGTGATATTCAGCAAGAACTCACACTCATTGAAAATGGCGCGATTTTAAAAGACGCGGATAGATTTATTTTGGTTCTGCAACCAGAAACCGCAAACACCCTCGTTGCTGAGCACACAGTATTTGATGCCACCGCTTGGCAAGCATTAGAAATTGCAGCGGGTTATCCTAACCTTGCAGCCAGTCATGCCCACCAGTACGTACCACAAATGTGTAACCTGCAAGCTGTTAATGGTATCAGCTTTAATAAAGGCTGCTACATGGGACAAGAAACCGTCGCCCGCATGAAGTACCGCGGCGGAAATAAGCGCGCACTTTACATTCTCCATGGCACAACCTCGTTAACGGTGGATCTGGAAACTAGCCTTGAAATTGCGATGGAAGACGGTTATCGCAAAGGGGGGCAAATCATTGAATTTGTGCAACGCGGTAATCAAGTATTGCTGACTGCCGTACTGGCTAACGATACCGAAAATGACGCTAAACTGCGTTTTGCTGACGATGAGCAATCAAGCTTGACAATTCAAGCCTTACCTTACTCACTAGATGAAGCATAACCCTTTATTTTATAAACGATAAAGGCGCCATGTGCGCCTTTATTTTCACTAAGATTTAATCCTCAATGCTCTAAATAGGTATCTCGAATCGCAATGACTTCTGGCAGGATTTGTTTAAATGCCTCCACCAGCTTAGGGTCAAAATGCTTACCGGCTTGGTTTTCGAGTAACTCCATTGTTGCCTCTATGGTCCAAGGCTGTTTATACGGTCGCTGGGATGTTAGCGCATCGAACACGTCCGCAATCGCGGTGATACGGCCTTCAATTGGGATATTCTCACCCATTAACCCATTGGGGTAGCCTGAACCATCCCATTTTTCGTGGTGAGTCAAGGCGATACGACGGGCCATTTGTAATAGAGGGTCGCTATGCTCACCGATAATTTCTGCACCTATGGCGGCGTGCTGTTGCATAATTTCCCATTCTTCAGGGTCTAGCTTACCCGGTTTTTTTAATACGGCATCGGGTGTACCTATTTTGCCTATATCGTGCATCGGTGCTGCATTATAAAGCAAGTCGCAAAAAGTCGTTGGTAAACCAAGCCTTATCGCAAGTAACCGCGCATAGTGACTCATACGTACCACATGTAAGCCTGTTTCATTATCTTTATATTCTGCGGCACGGCCAAGGCGACGAATAATTTCGAAACGCGTATCTTCTAGCTCTTGTGTTCTTTCTTTAACTTGTTGTTCTAAAAGTCGCTTTTGATCATACAATGCAAGATGCGTTTTAACTCGCGCCTTAACAACTGGCGCACTGACAGGCTTAGTAATGTAATCGACTGCACCCAACTCAAAACCTTGGGTTTCATCAGCCACTTCAGATAATGCGGTAACAAAAATAACGGGGATATGGCATGTCAGTGGCTCTTGTTTTAATAACTTACAAACCTCATAACCATTCATTCCCGGCATCATTACATCCAATAAAATGAGATCCGGCAAGGATTTAGCGACAAGTGCCAACGCCCTAGGTCCATCAATAGCCACTTTGACTTTATAATCTTCTCCAAGAATACCCACTAAGATGTCGATATTCTCGGGAGTATCATCAACGACTAATATTGTTGCCTTATCCATTCACAACCTCGACTTATGCCAAATAACAAACTATTTTGTCCGCTCTTTTACCAACGCTATTCCATAGCCGATATCAAACACAGGCACATATTCGACACGTCATCCATGGCATTAAGTTTCGGCTTATTGAGCTAGCCTTCCATCTTGATGTGCATCATTGGGAATGCGAATTTAACTCTGCTAAAACCTCGTCAATCAAGTCCACCGCTTCATCAAATTGATATTGATTAATCATCGCCAGTACCGGGCTTAATTGTTGCCATAACTTGGTGCTCACTTGGGGTTTTAACGCATTAATCAGCTCCACAGCCTTAGCATCGGCCTCTTCTAAACTCTGACGTAAGTGTTTAAGCGCTATGATTAACTGTTCAGAGGAGAGTGGCTCTATCCCAATCTCAGAAATGTCCTCTAATTCAGGCTTTACTTTTTCGATAGCTTCACAAATAGAGGCAACCAGTTTTTCAATCTGCTCAAGCTCGTCCTGATAAGGCTGATTTTCACTCAAATGCAATTCTAATAAACGAGCAAGTTCAACTAATTTGCTCGAACTTAAATTACCAGCAAGCCCTTTGAGCGTGTGGGCAATACGTACGGCATCCTCCTGTTTATTTGCACTAACAGCCTTACGAAGCATCTCCACAACATTACGCTGACTGCTTACAAATCGATCAAAAATCCGTTGATACAAACGTGCAGAATGCTGGACAAGTTGCAATCCCCTATCAATATCTAACTCGGGATGCTCTGGCCATTTAAGCATAGTTGCTGGATCAGTATTGATAGGTTTATTTTTAATATCATTAACTTGTGCGTTTTCTAATAAGGTCGATTGCGACTTATCATCTCCAAGATATTTTAATAAGGTTTGATACAGAATATTGACTTCGATAGGTTTAGCGATGTGGTCATTCATCCCTGCTCTTAAGCACATTTCTTTATCGCCAGCCATGGCATTTGCGGTCATAGCGATAACGGGGAGATGTGCCAACTCAGGCCGCTGCCTTATTGCCATTGTCGCTTGATAACCGTCCATCACTGGCATTTGGCAATCCATAAGCACTAAGTCATAACTTTGCTGAGACAGTTTATCTAAGGCAATTTGCCCATTCGTCGCAATGGATAAAATAATACCCACTTGCTCCAAAAACTCTGTGGCGACTTCAAGATTCATCTCATTATCTTCAACTAAGAGGACACGCTTTCCTTTAAGTGGCAGTAAGAGTTGGGGATCTAACGCTTCATTATGCCGCCTCACCGGTAAGATTCCGGCCCTACCTAGGGCATTCATTATGCCATCAAGCAAGCGTGAGGCACTGATAGGTTTGCTGATATATCCCGCTAATCCAAGTTGCTCTATTTGTGTTAAAAATTCATGGTTCGCATGGGCAGACACCATTAAGATCCGCGGTGCGGCTTTAGCCTGCTGTTGGATCTGCCGTGCAGCTTCTAGCCCATCCATACTCGGCATCTTCCAATCAATTAATGCTACGGCATACTCATGCTGTATACATCGACTAACAGCCTCTTCGCCTGTGCGCACTGTATCAACATTGAATCCCATGCTCTCCAGTGCCGTACGCATAATGTCTCTAGCCGTCGCATTATCATCGACCACTAACACCGACATGCCTTCGAGCTCTTGACCTACCGTCAACTTTTGACCACTGGAAATTTGCAGTTTCACCGTGAAATAGAAAGTACTGCCATGCCCAAATTGACTCTCAACGCCAATATTACCTCCCATTAGCTCCACTAGCTGTTTACAAATGGCTAAACCTAGGCCTGTACCACCGTATTTACGTGTCGTGGAAGTATCCGCTTGGCTGAAAGATTTAAACAGTTTGGCTTGCTGTTCATCGGTTAAGCCTATGCCGCTATCGCGTACACTAAAGCGCAGCGTCACATCATCATTCTGTTGCTCGACCAAGTTGATAGAAAGTAATACTTCCCCTCTTTCAGTAAACTTAATCGCATTGTTCATCAGGTTGATCAGCACTTGCCCTAAGCGTAGCGAATCGCCAAACAAATGCCGTGGCACATTGGGCGCAACTGCAAACAATAACTCAAGTTGTTTGTGAACCACCTTCTCCGAGAACATATCACTGAGATCTTCGAGCATGGTATCGAGTTGAAAAGGAACGGCGTCAATATCCAGCTTACCGGCTTCGATCTTAGAAAAATCGAGGATGTCATTGATAATTGAGAGTAATGATTGTGAGGCTCGCTCAATTTTCTCCACATAGTTTTTCTGTTTTTTATCGAGCGCGGTCTGTAAACACAGCTGTGACATACCAATAATGGCATTCATTGGCGTGCGTATTTCATGGGACATATTGGCCAAAAAGTCCCCCTTTGCCTTACTGGCTGCATCGGCTTCTTCTTTAGCGATAAGCAGTTCATCTGACAACAGTTTAAGCTCGGTCATATCCACCATGCTGACAACTGCAGATTCAAATTGGTGATGACAGTCAAAAAGTGCGGAAACATTAACCGTCATCCACATTGGCTCACCGGAGGGGCGAATAAAACTACGTTCTCCACGATAGTGATCGACTTTACCATCAGCAAGATCTTTAAATTGTGCTTTAGCAATCTCTCTATCCTGTGGGCTAAGGACATCAAATATGGGAATATTACGTAATTCCTCACGGGCTCGTCCTATGTCTTCACAGAATTGGTCATTACAATCCAGAATCAAGCCCTTAGCATCGATATTGATAATACCTATGGTTGCACCATCAAAAAGTGCCCTAAAGTGCGCTTCACTTAAGGCGAGTTCTTGCTCCATAGTTTTACGCTGAGTGATATCCATAACGTAACCATTCCAAATGATCACATCATCACTCTCTACGTGACCACTCGCACCAGCCTCCATCCAGCGTATACTGCCGTTAGGATGTCGATAACGAAACTCGCGGATCCACTGCAACTTATCGTCACTCTTACCCGCTAAGGCACGAACAACCTCAGGCCTTTCCTCATCAAAAATACGCTCTGCAATAATATTAAAATCATTCATTAAATTATCGCGTTGCAACCCTAGCATCGGCAGTGCGGCACCAGAAAGAAAGGTAAATGCGCGATCAGAGGGAGAACGCCAACGCAACTGGTACACAGTACAAGGAATCGATTCAGTAATATTGGTCAGCTGCTGACGTGAGGCTTCAAGCTCGACAGACACGAGTTTGCTCTCGGTAATATCATCAATACTGCCATCAAACCAAAGTGGGAAGCCCTCTTCGTTATAGCTCGCTTTACCCTTTTCATGCACCCAACGGATGCTGCCATCGCGGTGGCGAATACGATATTCCACCTCAAAGGTTTCTTGCTGTGCCAATGCCTTATCAATATGCTGATGACACAGAGGACGATCTTCTTCCAGAATCAAAGATGAGAAGTTACGTTGGCGGTTTTCGATAAACTGACTTGCCGCATAACCCGTAATATCGGCGATATTGTCACTGATATATTCCATCACCCATACCTCGCCGATACGGGTACGGTAAACAGCACCGGGAATATTCGCCACCAAACCGCGAAAACGTAGCTCACTGTCACGGATTTTTTGTTCGATGGCTAATTTCTGAGTCATATCGCGAATGGAAGCAGCGACCTGTCTACTGCCATCCACATCGGCGGGGAGAATACTTAAGGCAATTTCAGCAATAAACTCGTTACCATCGGCCTTTACAGCACGGACATGACGCGCATTTGCCATGCTTCTATCGCGGCCATCACGTAAAAACTGTTGCCGATAACGCACATGTTCACTCCCTAGTGCTTGGGGCAATAGAGCTTCAACTTGCAGCCCTAACATGGCCTCAGCATGATAACCAAACAGTTGTTGGCAACGACTATTGCTAAAGATGATTTCACCTTTTTCATCAACAATCAGCATGGCTTCTGGTGCGGCTTCAAGCACGGCATTTGACCAAGCTGCCGCTGAAAACTGCTCTGTCACATCGGTAAAAAGCATTTCTACCGACATTAATTCGCCCGTCTCTGACACTAAGGGCTGCATAAAGACATCGAGGCGCCTTAAATGGCCTTGAGCATCAATCATTTCAACTTGGTGCGAAGGCACATTTTGGCCTTTTAAGGCCAAATCTGTGTATTGCCAATTTTTTTCATTCAGTGGATTTACCGAGAAAAGCCGTTGATATTTTCGCTTTAATAACTCAGGTGCAATGCCAAGTACTTTCGTCACACCATCACTCACTTGGGCCAACTGCCCTGAAGGTTCGAGTGAACAGTAAAAGGATTTATCACTCATACCGTCAATTAAGCGAGCAAAGCGGTTACCACGGGAGTCGAGAATGGCCTGTTCACGCTCAGCTAATAGCTCGGCCATTTGATTAAAGGTCTGGCTTAAGGTCACAATTTCGCTCACCGCACCTTTAGGAATAACAAGTTGCTGTGCTTTACCTTGACCAAAGGCGAGAATGCCTGATTCCAGTAACTCTAATGGTCGGGTCAGGCGTTTTGCAGTTAAATAGCAGGTCAGCAATAACAGCAAGGTTAACAAACTTAAATCCAGCACAATGGAGGCAATATCATCGAGTAAAGCCGTAAATAACTCCTGTTCTGGCACCATAACGACGACGCGCCATTTCAATTTAGGCACAGTTGCAACACTGGCAAGATAGCTAATCCCCTGCACATCAACAAACCTTGCCTGTCCATCGAGATTTTTCTCTTGGAGTAACCAAAAGTCCCCATTGTGTTTCATGCTCTTATCGAGCCACTGCGCCGAGGTTGTGGACAGTATTTTGTCTCTATCGGCATGAAAAATGAGTCGTTCCTGATCGTCTAATATAACTAAGCGATTCGACGCAACACCTAGTTGGCTAGGTAATCTATCGAGGGCGAGATCGACAGTAGCCACACCAAAATAATGATCTAAAACGCCAAAAGGGGCGGAGTAAGTGACCATAAGGACATTGCCAGCACCTTCATCAAAATATGCCTTAGACCAATAGCCATTGGCTTGATTAATGGCATTCGTCCACCAGTCCCAAGAACCATCGGTGTAATCATAGCCCTCGGCACCAATATCGAGGTAATGCAACGCCTCGCCAGCGCGGTATACATAAGGAGAAAAGAGTTTTCGATTAGGAAATACATCGGGTTTAAACGCAACAGCAGTACCAAAAAAGTCTGGGTTTCGCTCCAAACGATTCATCAATACCTGTTTGACGTTATCGATATCATTAAATCCCTCTTTATTGGATAAAAAACCGATAAAATCTGCCAGTCCTTGGGTGTTCGCTTGGGCATGTTCGAGGATAAGTTGTAACCGAGAAGCCGAATGGCTAGCCTGCTGTTCTAATTTTTCATAGAGCGTTTTTTCTAATGCTTGATATTTAAACCAAGAGTTTACGCCATACACACCCGTCATAATTAAAATCAAAGGCAAGGCGATGTGAGATAAAATTCTACTGCGGAAGGTACGAAGTTTACTTCTATCCATAGCATCGCCCCAAAGTCATCGAGTTTAAAAGCACACGTCGTTAAACAGCACTTATATAAAGTAAACGAAGAACCATGAGGCGACAATCCTTAGCGTTAAAATAATGTGAAGTAATTTATTGTTTTAACAGCACTAATAAATAGTCTCTACGTTGCGGCTTGGGAGCATTCGCGCAAAGTAATGTTGAGTCTCGGCAATAATGATATGACGCAAACCCACAATAGCAATCAAATTAGGGATAGCCATTAGGCCATTGACAGTATCGGCTAATAGCCAAATCACATCTAATTTGATAAATGCTCCTCCCCCGATTAAGACAAGAAAAACCACTTGATACACACGTAAGCCGCGCTCACCCACCAGATAGTACCAGCAGCGTTCACCATAATAATGCCAACCTAAAATGGTCGTAAAAGCAAAACAAACGAGGGCAATTGTCACTAAATATTGGCCGACAACCGCAGAGCCCCCGAGGGCAAATGCCGCGCTAGTCATTGCAGCGCCCGCGGTATCACCGCTCCATACACCTGTAATAATCAGCACTAAGCCCGTCATAGTACAAATGATGATGGTGTCGAAAAAAGTGCCCGTCATACTGACAAGCCCCTGCTCTACTGGTTCATTGGTTTTTGCCGCAGCTGCTGCAATGGGAGCGCTGCCAAGACCCGACTCATTCGAAAACACCCCCCGAGCAATACCAATTTGAATGGCTTGAGCAACCGTCGCGCCTAAAAATCCGCCCGCCGCAGATAATGGGGTAAATGCCGATTCAATCACAAGACCAAGCGCAGGCATAATCTGATCGGCAAAACTAATCAATATCCACAAACAGGCAAGGATATAGCCAATCGACATAGCAGGCACCAGCTTTTGTGCCACATTCGAAATGCGCTTAACGCCCCCTAACGTGACAGCCGCAACCAGCATAGTTAACACCACAGCCGTTAACCAAGTCGGCACCTCAAAGGCAATCGTCAGCGCATCGCTGATGGCATTCACCTGTGCAAAAGTGCCAATACCAAAAAACGCTACGCCAACGCCAAAAAGTGCAAATAACTTTGCCATCCAATGCAGACCAAGGCCACGCTCGATATAGTACATTGGGCCACCTGCTATCTGACCTCTCGCATCGGTTGTTCGATATTTTACCGCCAACATACACTCGGCATATTTAGTCGCCATACCAAAAAAGGCCGCCAACCACATCCAAAATAAGGCCCCAGGCCCTCCCATTTTGATCGCCGTCGCCACGCCAACAATATTACCTGTACCAATCGTGGCTGATAACGCAGTACAGAGTGCGGCGAAGGAGGATAAATCACCATGGCCTTTGGCGGGTTTAAATAATAGTCCGAGCGCCATAGGCAAACGAAAAACTTGGATAAGCTTTAGCCGCGCAGTGAGATAAATCCCTGTGCCAACTAATAAACAAAGTGTGATAGGACCCCATACAATACCGTTTAGGCTGCTGAGCAAGACTTCAAAACTCATGATATTCCTCAATTATTAAACAACTTAAATTAATAAGGGAGGAGGAAAAGAAATGGCTGAGACACAAACACATGGCATGCTTAGTGCGCTTTTTCACCTGTGTGGATCGATCTGTGGCATAGACAACATACCCATTTCAACTCACTCAACCTAAAAAACGCCCACGACAAACGACAGGGACTGTGCAGTCATCCTCTCCTCTGTCCTTTTGCCTGAGCGTTTCGCGTCGCATCTTCATTAAGAACACGGCGACACTTTCGCCTTCGGCGCCACCTTTCCACACTATCAAGTGTAGCGGTAGTCTCTCCAGAGGCTCGTCCAGTAGCAGTCCACGCCTTACGGCACCTGAAAGAGTGCTTTGCTTCTCATCCCTGCAACTGATTTTAAAAATCGAGTGTGGGATAAAAAGACAAAGTTGCCTCGTCGGTGTGGGGTTAATTCCCCACTCTCCTGCTACCTTCATCCGAACGGATTGTTAACTCAATATCAGCATATTGATTTAACAGGGCGCACAGCATGCAACAAACCCGTTAAGAGCTCAAGCCTGTTTGCTCACAGTTATTGACCCACACGCCTATTTGGTGAATTTTTGAGCACACTTGTTTTTCGGTATTTGAGATAACATGGTTACACTGGCCAAATCTAAAGTGAACTTTTTAATAGAAATATCAGTATCTATGTGAATACAAATTGCTTTATGTTTATCCTTTAGCTTGTCACGAACAATAAGGAACAGTTCAAATGACGGAAGTCGCTAAACTCATTCAGATCAGTAAAAGTTTTCGCGATGGAGAACTGCGCCATGCCGTACTGCAATCGGTTGACTTAGCGATCCACAAAGGTGACACAGTTGCGCTCACAGGGCCTAGCGGAAGTGGAAAGAGCACTTTGCTAAATCTTATTGCAGGCTTTGAAACACAAGATTCAGGTGAAATATTCCTTGAAAATAAATCAACTAAAAACTGGCAAGATAGTCAATGGAGTCACTTTCGACGGCAATCACTGGGGGTCGTATTTCAGCAATTTAACTTACTGACACCACTGAATGTAAAAGATAATATCGCGTTTTCCCTCAACCTTATCCAGCAATCATGGTCGCCTTGGTGTGATTATTTAGTGGATAAACTGGATCTTACACCACTGCTACAACGGCAGATTGAAGCGCTATCCGGTGGACAACAACAAAGAGTCGCCATTGCCCGTGCCTTAGCCCACAAACCCAGTTTGCTGCTTGCCGATGAACCCACAGGTAACTTAGATGACGTGGCGGGTAAGCAAGTGATGTCACTACTTTGTGAACTCGCAAGGGAAAGCCACACCAGCATTTTGATGGTCACCCATAGCGAGGAATGTGCGGCCTTTATGCAAAAACGCTGGCATTTATCCCATGGTGCCGTGGCAATTTCAGGATGACACGCGCCTTGGAAACACAAATCATGGCTAAAAAAACCATCAAAAACCAAGCGCTCATTAGTGGCAAACTAAGGCGAATAAGGCTAGGTTTACAGCTATTCTTGGCCCATTATCGCCACGCACCACTCCAAGCTGGCGCCACATTGCTAGGGATTGCACTTGCCGTAACGCTGCTTATTGGCGTCAAAGCGACCAATGACAACGCGATTCGCAGTTATAGTGAAGCCACCGAACTCCTAAGCCAACGAGCGGATGTATTACTGACTGCGCCAATAGGACAAGATACCTTAGACGAATCCGTATATTTCGCCCTAAGACAAGCAGGGCTCAGCCAAAGTCTTTCCGTGGTTAATGGTCGAGTCGCTGGTAAAGATGGTCAGTTTTGGCAAATTGAAGGCAGTGATTTAGCGGCAGCACTCACCTTACAGAAATCCCAAGCCAATAAAGAAAACGATACTCACACTCCCATGCAAGATCTCCCCCTTGCCGCACTGTTAAGCGGCGATCCTGTGGTGGTGATGAGCCAAAGTTTAGCTGGACAGATTGCCCCCAATGGTCAGCTTTACCTAGCGCAAACGACCCTAGAGGTTATCGCTATCGATGATAAATTTGGCCTAGGCAGCGCCATTTTAGCGGATATATCCCTTGCCCAACATTTGCTTAATCTTAACGGGAAACTCAGCTATATCGCCCTGTTTAGTGAACGAGACAAACTCCCTGCACTAAAATCCCAACTAGATAAATTGGAGATTACACCACAAAAAGCCAGCTTTAATCAGCAGGATCAGGGCCAAGCGCTTATCGCTCTCACTCGCAGTTTTCATTTAAACCTCAATGCCATGAGCATGCTGGCATTCGTAGTCGGACTCTTTATCGCGTACAACGGCGTACGCTATAGCCTGATGAAACGCCAAAAGTTACTGGTTCAGCTTCTGCAGCAAGGAATGGAACGCAGTGTCGTGATGGCGGCGCTGATGGTTGAACTCGTATTACTCGTGGTTGTAGGGGCATGCCTTGGGTTTATCATCGGATTACAGCTTAGCCATTGGTTACAACCTATGGTGGCAATGACATTAGAGCAAATGTATGGCGCCCATTTACTGCCAGGTATTTGGCAATGGACATGGTTATTTGAGGCGATAGCACTCACTTTTGTGGCCGCGTTAGCCGCTTGCTTGCCTTTATATTTAGACTTAACGAGACAATCACTGGCTCAAGGGGCTAATCGCTATCAACTCACCCAAGCCCATCGAAAAACCCACAGTAAACAGTTTATTTGTGCTTGCATTTTATTAAGCCTTGCAGCCCTGCTATTTCCCTTTAGCCAAAGTTATGATGTGAGTTTAGTACTACTCGGCATAGTCACCATAGCGATCCCTTTGCTGTTACCGCTATTACTACATTGGGGAGTCAGCATATTACAGCCCTTTGCACGCCAAGGTCTCTGGCAATACCTGCTCGCAGAAACTCGCGAGTTAATTGCCCCGCTCTCCCTCGCTATGATGGCAATTTTACTTGCCCTCAGCGCCAACGTATCGATGAATACCTTAGTCGGTAGTTTTGAGCAAACCCTACGCGCTTGGCTGGAAACCAGATTACATGCCGATCTTTATATCCGTCCACCGAGTCATCGCATTGAAGCAATACAAGCCCAACTGGCTAATGATCCAAGGGTAAGCGGGCTTTACCAGCAATGGCAAATAGACGCTCAACTTACGCTTAATAGCGCGAATAAAACCTCAAGTGAGCAGGCGATTCCAGTCAATCTATTAAGTCGCGATGATTATTCAGTGCGTTATACCAGTGCACTTAAAGAAAGTTTACCCACACTTTGGCAATCCTACTTTGAAAAACCCTATTTACTGATTAGTGAACCTCTCGCGATAAAATATGGTTTACAACTTGGGGATACTGCCGAGCTTGACGTGCTCGATAAAACGGGCCTATCGGATAATAACAAGCTGATTATTGGCGGAATTTACTATGATCACGGCAATACCCGAAATGAAGTCATTATCAGTCAAAACCTGTGGCAAAAAGCACAATTACCGATACAACCTATTAGCCTCGCGGCAAGTTTTTATGGCAAAAACCAAGCCAAGATAAGCGATACAGACCTTGATAAACTCGAAGCCCAATTAGCACAAGAGCTTGAATTATCAAGAGCACAAATCTACAGCCAGACCAAAATCAAAACCCAAGCCATTGCGATGTTTAAACGCACTTTTTCGATTACCTTAGTGCTCAACAGTTTGACGTTAATTGTGGCGGCTATTGGGCTTTTTAGTGCCTGCTTAATGTTAACGCAGGCAAGGCAGGCGCCACTGGCCCGACTATATGCATTGGGCGTAAGCCGAAGAGCATTACGTATAATGGTTTTTGTCCAAATGTTGATTGTGGTACTTATTACCTGTTTACTCGCAATGCCAACGGGCGCGCTTTTAGGGTATCTGCTTATCCATAAAATCACGCTGCAAGCCTTTGGTTGGACAATCCATATGATTTGGGATTGGCTCGCCTACGGTCATGCTATCCTTATTGCGCTCATTACCTGCACTCTGGCCGTACTTCTACCCTTATATTGGCAAACCCGTAAACCCTTAGTGGCGAGTTTACAGCAGGAAACTTTATGATGAAAAAGCCAAAAACGAGGCAGCTGATAACGCGAGTGAACCCAACAATAGCCAAAACCATATTTTATGTTCTGATAGGGCTAATGCTGACAACTGGCTGCGATAAATCCCCAGCCACACAGAACAATCCCTCAAAATCTATGGGGAATGTGCTAAGCAGTACATCAGGTAAGGCGTCTTCAAATAGCGAGATATCCTTTGCGCCCGTCATCCAAGGTTACCGTTTCGAGTTTCCGCGAGATCACTTAGCCCATAATGATTTTAGGCAAGAATGGTGGTATCTGACCGCAAACCTAACCACAGAGCAGGGTGAACCACTCGGCGCCCAGTGGACACAATTTAGAATTGCCCTTAATGCTGCAAATGCCCATAGGGAAAATGAATCGACTTGGGCAAGTCGGCAATTATATTTCGCCCATAGCGCCTTAACCTCAAACCATACTCACATGGCTCACGAAAAATGGTCACGCCACCACAAAGAGCTTGCCGATGTTCAAGCAATCCCTTATCAGATCCGCTTAGATAACTGGACATGGAAGAGTGAGAATACGACATTATTCCCCGCAATATTAAGCGTCGAAAATGAAGATTTTAGTTATCAACTTAAGCTTGATAGCCAAGCACCTCTGCAATATCAAGGTGATAACGGTTACAGCATAAAAAGCCGTGACGGTAAAGTTGCCTCCTATTATTACAGTCAGCCCTTTATTGATATTTCAGGTGAAATTATCCGTCACGGCAAAGTGGAGCACGTAACGGGTAAAGGTTGGCTCGATAGGGAATGGAGCTCACAATTTCTCACTAAAAACCAACAGGGTTGGGACTGGTTTGCCCTACGACTAAACGATGGTTCTGCACTGATGTTATTTCAATTACGGGATGAGTTACCGCATGAATCAAAAGGGAATAAATCTATTTCAGCATTTTATAGTGCAAGACGCATGTTTCAAGATGGTACAGGCCGCAATATTAACTCTACTGATCACCCCAATGGCATTCAAATGACGCCACTCGAATGGCAATCAACCGTCAATGGCAACTATCCTGTTAGTTGGCAAGTTAAAATCCCAAGTGAGAATATTGACCTTACGATTAGACCACTAAACCCTAATAGCGCCATGCCTCTTTCAACCCCTTACTGGGAAGGCCCTGTGCAACTCACCGGCAGCCATACTGGTGTGGGTTATATGGAACTAACGGGGTATTAATGCCTTATATACTAAGCAATGTGAATGCGCCATCCATACCTAGAGAGCCAACTTCGTAATGCCCAGTATTCCCCTCCCCAATACTGGGCATAACACTTACGACGTAGTGACATCGCCACCAGTGACAACAGAACTAACCGCTTAAATATCAAACTGGGAGTTAGATCACTCGAAAAACTTTGATCCCGATCGACTATCGCTTTCAATACCTCTTGTGAGGTATACCCACATTTTTTATCAGGTCTAGACTCGCAGAAATCAGCACTTAGTTGTCCTTTAAAATCTTCGCAACTGAGTCAAAACCACCTAAAGGTCACCCGCGATGAGTCAGGAATACCATATTACTAGCCTTGTGGTACATGCAGCCCCCAATGCCTTGCAGCAGGTTGAAGCAGATATTAGTGCCTTATTGGGCTGTGATATTCATGCCATCACACCTGAAGGTAAATTGGTTGTCACCCTTGAAGGGAGTAGTCAAAAAGCCATTCTCGACAATGTTGAAGCTATTAATGCCCTGTCCGGCGTGTTATCCGCCAGTTTGATTTACCACCAAGTAGAACCCTTAGAACAAATGAGTGAGGAAATATTATGAGCATAAGTCGCCGCGAGTTTCTCAAGGCCAACGCAGCCCTTGCCGCTGCGACGGCCGTTGGCGTGACGCTTCCCGTGAAAATGGTTGAAGCCGCCGAGTCAGATAATATCAAATGGGATAAAGCGCCCTGCCGTTTTTGCGGCGTAGGATGTAGCGTATTAGTCGGCACTAAAGCGGGTAAAGTCGTTGCCACTAAGGGTGATCCAGAAAGCCCTGTTAACCGTGGCTTAAACTGCATTAAAGGTTACTTCCTGTCGAAAATCATGTACGGCAAGGACAGATTAACCACGCCACTGCTACGGATGAAAGACGGCAAATACCATAAAGAAGGTGAGTTTACCCCTGTTAGCTGGGATGTCGCCCTTGATACTATGGCCGCTAAGTGGAAACACAGCATTGCCACTAAAGGCCCGACTTCTGTCGGTATGTTCGGTTCAGGCCAGTGGACGATTTGGGAAGGTTACGCCGCTTCCAAACTGCATAAAGCGGGGTTTTTAACCAATAATATCGACCCTAACGCGCGCCACTGCATGGCCTCGGCTGTGGTTGGCTTTATGCGTACCTTTGGTATCGATGAACCTATGGGTTGCTATGACGATTTAGAAGCCGCCGATCACTTTGTGCTTTGGGGCGCCAACATGGCCGAGATGCACCCGATCCTGTGGGCACGTTTATCTGATCGCCGTTTAAGCAGTCCGAGTTGCCGCGTACATGTACTCTCTACCTTTGAGAATCGCAGCTTCGACTTAGCCGATAACCCTATGGTTTTCCATCCGCAATCAGATCTGGTGATCCTCAACTATATCGCCAACTACATCATTCAAAACAAAGCTGTAAACACTGACTTTGTCACTAAACATACTCAATTTGCCTTAGGTGTTGATGATATTGGCTATGGTCTGCGTCCAGATCATCCATTAGAGAAGAAAGCCAAAAACCCTGGCAATGGTAAATCAACCCCAATTAGCTTTGACGAGTACGCTAAGTTCGTCAGCACTTATACGCTGGAATACGCGGCTAAGATGAGTGGTGTGGAGCCTGAAAAACTCGAAACCTTAGCCAAAGCCTATGCCGATCCTAAGGTGAAGGTTATGAGTCTTTGGACCATGGGGATTAACCAACACGTACGTGGCGTATGGGCAAACAATATGCTCTACAACCTCCACTTACTGACGGGCAAAATCGCGACTCCCGGTAACAGCCCATTCTCATTAACAGGTCAACCCTCTGCCTGTGGCACCGCCCGTGAAGTCGGCACCTTCGCCCATCGTCTACCCGCTGACATGGTTGTGGATAACGATAAGCACCGTGCTATTACTGAAAAAATGTGGCAAGTGCCTGAAGGCACGATTCCACCAAAACCGGGTTACCACGCGGTACTTCAAAGCCGTATGCTCAAAGACGGTAAGCTCAATTGTTATTGGACAATGTGTACCAATAACATGCAAGCAGGCCCCAATATCAATGAAGAAATGTATCCGGGCTTCCGTAACCCTGAAAACTTTATCGTGGTATCCGATCCTTATCCTACGGTAACTGCCATGGCGGCGGATTTAATCCTGCCAACGGCAATGTGGGTAGAGAAAGAAGGGGCCTACGGTAATGCCGAGCGCCGCACCCATATGTGGCATCAACAAGTCAAAGCGCCAGAAGGGGCAAAATCCGATCTGTGGCAATTAATGGAATTTGCGAAACGCTTTAACGTGTCAGAGGTGTGGCCTGCAGAGCTTATCGCCAAACAGCCAGAATACGCAGATAAGACCCTGTTTGAAGTGCTATTTGCCAACGGCGTGATCAACAAGTTTCCAACAACCGATTGCAAGGCTGAATTAAACGATGAAAGTCAGCACTTTGGTTTTTATGTACAAAAAGGCATTTTCGAAGAATATGCCGCCTTTGGCCGTGGCCATGCCCATGATTTAGCCGACTTTGACCGCTACCACGAAACCCGCGGTCTGCGCTGGCCAGTGGTCAATGGTAAAGAAACCCTGCGCCGTTTCGTTGAGGGTAGCGATCCTTACGTCAAAGCAGGTGAAGGCTTTAAATTCTATGGTAAACCAGATGGTAAAGCAGTGATTTTCGCCCTGCCCTATGAGCCTGCAGCGGAAGAGCCGAACTCAGAATACGATCTGTGGATGTCAACTGGCCGCGTGCTCGAACACTGGCATACAGGTTCGATGACAGCACGGGTGCCTGAACTCTATCGCGCTTATCCCGATGCACAAATCTTTATGCATCCAGAAGACGCCAAGGCTCGTGGTCTACAACGTGGTGATGAAGTAGTTGTCGCCTCTCCCCGTGGTGAGGTCAAAACCCGTGTTGAAACCAAAGGCCGTAACAAACCGCCACGCGGCGTAGTGTTTATGCCCTTCTTCGATGCGCGTCAGTTAGTGAACAAGTTGATTCTGGATGCAACCGATCCACTGTCAAAAGAAACTGACTTTAAGAAGTGCCCAGTCAAAGTGATGAAGGCTTAAGCCCTCATTTTTGATAGCGATTAGCTCATTTGATAGCAATTAAGGAGTCTAAGGTGAGTCAGCAAGTTAAGAGTGCATTCACAGCCAAACAAGTCAACCGTCGCCAATTTTTGGCAACGACGGCGAAGGCTGGCTGTGTGATGGGACTCGTGGGATTAGGCTTAACGGCTACGGCAAAAAGCCAAGGCCAGCTCGCCCCTCAAGCTTGCAGGCCGCCGAGTGCCCTTGAAGAAGGCGATTTTCTCTCGGCCTGTGTGCGCTGCGGTTTATGTGTTGAGGCTTGCCCCTACGACACACTATCGCTGGCACGCTGGTTCGATGGCGCTGCCACTGGCACGCCATTCTTTACCGCACGGCGCATTCCCTGCGAGATGTGTGAGGATATTCCCTGCATAAAAGCCTGCCCATCGGGTGCGCTTGATCCTCAGCTTGAACACATTAACGATGCAAAAATGGGCATTGCGGTACTGATAGATGAGAAAAACTGTCTTAACTTTAAGGGGTTACGCTGTGATGTCTGCTACCGGGTTTGTCCGTTAATCGACAATGCCATCACCTTAGAGCGCCAGCGCAACAACCAAAGCGATCACCACGCCATGTTTTTACCCACAGTCAACAGCGATACCTGCACTGGCTGTGGCAAATGTGAACATGCCTGTGTACTCGATATCGCAGCAATCAAGGTGCTACCTACGGCATTAGCCCTAGGAAAAACCGCAGAGCACGATACTTACATCAATACAGAAGAAACCACCCTAGAGATGTTAAACAAGGGGTTAGTGCTATGAAGATGAAGACACCAGCGCCTCAATCTAAGAGCACAAATATCTTGGAAACACCTTTTGCCGCGGCTGCAGTTGCGGAACTAGGTTGGTGGCGAGCCCATAAATATCTGCTGCTACGCCGCTTAGTGCAACTAAGTCTTTTCGGTTTATTCGCACTAGGGCCTGTCGCAGGTATTTGGATTCTCAAAGGTAACCTATCGGCAAGTCTATTGCTTGATACTGTCCCTCTGGCCGATCCCTTAGTGGCTTTGCAGGTACTAATGACGGGACATATCCCTGAATTTAGCCTGCTTATTGGTGCTGGGATTATCGTCTTATTTTATGGCGTAGCAGGAGGAAGGGTATTTTGCAGTTGGGTCTGTCCAGTTAACTTGGTTACAGATACCGCGAGTTGGCTAAGACGTCGGCTTAATCTACCTCGCACTAGTGAACTACCTCGTAATTTACGTTATTACCTACTCGCACTGGTACTCTTGTTGCCCTTGATAACAGGCTTAACGGTTTGGGAATGGATTAACCCAGTCCCAGTACTGTATCGAGCAATATTATTTGGCACTGTCGGTAGCTTGTGGCTCCTTGTGGCTATCTTCCTGCTCGATCTATTTATCGTCGAGCGCGCTTGGTGCGGCCATCTTTGCCCTGCGGGAGCCCTGTTTGGTCTCTTGGGCAAACTCAGTCCAATTAAGATCGCCGCACTGCAAGCCAAAGATTGCAACAACTGCATGGATTGTTTTGCCGTTTGTCCTGAAAGACATGTGTTAAAAACTGCACTTAAAGGACAAAACCCGGTGATCTTAAGCCAAGATTGCACCCAATGCGGCCGCTGTATCGATGTCTGCGCCAAGCGTGTATTTAGCTATCAGCATCGTTTCACTTTTGCTAACGCTCACTCTAATACTCAATCATCCACAGAATCTACATTACCCAATATTCGTCAACACATTGCCACCAAGGCGGAGAATGACCAATGAAAAAAATACTCACCTTAGCTGCCATTGTTGTCGCTATCGGCGGCTGCACAGGCCAGAAAGCAGACACTAATTCAGCACCTGTTACCATCAATTCACTCGCTGGTACTTCAGCAATTACCGATATTCGCCCCGCCGATGCTATGCCCGTTTTTCCTACTCGTGGCGCAGCACTCGAACGTAGCTTTAGCGACCAACCTCCGCTTATCCCTCACAAAGATGATTACAAAATTACCTTAGATAAAAATGGTTGCTTAAGCTGCCATAGTTGGGAAAAAGCTGAGCGAATGAAAGCAACACCGGTTGCTAAATCACACGTTATTGATGATAAAGGCACCTTAAACGGACAAAATTATTTCTGTACCCAGTGCCATGTCGCTCAGGCAGAAAATAAAGCACCCTTAGTCGAGAATAAGTTCTCAAACTAATAGACGATACTCCCCTGCCCGTAAAAGCCACTGATATTCAGTGGCTTTTTACTTTCAAAGCCTTGGTGAACTGAGTTGTGATAGCTACACCTTGATGAGAGCCGCTAAATGCTTGGAATACAGCGCAGAGAAAATATGAGTGTCAGGAAAGGTAAATGGGGCAGGAAAGAGCGTAATGATAATAAAAAGTAAAACCCAGCCTAGGCTGGGTTTACTTGTTGTTTTGCTTTATGCAAATTACCCACTGAAGCCGTTTGTGCTGCTTGTGTCACTTTCACTTTTTGTACATCCTTTGCCACAGGCATAGCCGCCTGCCACAAAGCACCTACCCATAGACTTGAAGTTGATTTCATCGGTATTCCCCTGTTTTGTTAACAAGGTCAAAGTAATACTTAGGCTATCATCAGTAAAATGAATTAATGCCATAATATGGATTCCATTTAAGCATGAATATTCCAATCAAGACCTTACAGTGTTTTCTGACCTTAGTGGAAACCGAAAACTTTACCCGTGCAGCACAAAAATGTTTTATCACCCAACCAACGCTTAGCAAGATCATCCAAAGGTTAGAGGAAAGTCTAGGAGAAACCCTGCTGATCCGTAACAATCAAAAGGTAGAGCTAACCCAAGCTGGACAGCTTTTTGAACATAGTGCGAGAGAGATCCTAGGCCAATGGCATAGGCTACAAGAAGACATGAGTAACTTAAGTGGACTCAAATCAGGGCGATTGCGATTAGGTGTATGTCCTATGATGAGCAGTCTGATTATCGGTCTGCTGACGAGTTATCGTAAGCGTTATCCGGGTATTGAACTGCAGATGTATGAATACGGTGGATTTGGCTGCGAGCAGGCACTGCTGAATAACAGTTTAGATATCGCCTTTACTGCGCTACCAACAACCCATGAAACAGAGCTAGTCAATCAACCCTTAACCAAGTATCCATTACTCGCTTGTTTGCCAGAGGGACATCCTCTAGCCGATAAATCCCAAATCAATTGGCAAGATTTCGAACCCTATCCTTTTATCCTTTATAACGAGGATTTCTCCCTCGCTAAGCTGATAAACCGCCTCAGTCGTAAGGCTGGTGTGCAATTGAATATTGCCTTTCGTAGCGGTCAGTGGGATTTTCTAGCGGCTATGGTGGAGGCCGATATGGGCGTTGCCATTTTACCTGAGCCTATCTGTCATAAACTCACTAGCAGCAAATTAATCTTCAAACCAATGCAGCCCGCTATGACATGGGATCTCGCACTAATTTGGCGCCAGAGTTTACCCTTAACACCCGCTGCCAATGCGCTGCTGGAATTGAGTAAACAAAAGACCGAATCCTAGAAACCGTCTACCGTCTACCGTCTACCGTCTACCGTCTACCGTCTACCGTCTACCGTCTACCAGAATGTACGCCCATAAAAAAACCGCTGCTAGCCTAGGCTTAGCAGCGGTCTCTATTCGTGTTGAGTTAAGAATTACTTCTTAGCTTCAGCAGCTTTACGCTCTTTAACTTGCTCAACTACTTTTTCAGCTACGCTGTTTGGACATGGTGTGTAGTGTGAGAACTCCATAGAGAACTGACCACGACCAGAAGTCATTGTACGTAGAGTACCGATATAACCGAACATTTCTGATAACGGTACATCAGCCTTGATACGAACACCAGTCACACCTGCGATTTGGTCTTTGATCATGCCACGACGACGGTTTAAGTCACCGATCACATCACCCACGTTGTCTTCTGGGCTGAACACGTCAACTTTCATGATTGGCTCAAGAAGTTGTGGCTTAGCTTTAGCGATAGACTGACGGAATGCCGCTTTAGCAGCGATTTCGAACGCGATAGCTGATGAGTCAACTGCGTGGTAAGCACCATCAGTTAATTCGAACTCTACGTCTAACACTGGGAAGCCAGCGATAGTACCCGTGTTCATCATGCTCGCGAAACCTTTCTCAACTGCAGGCCAGAATTCCTTAGGAACGCTACCACCCACAACTGAAGATTTGAATACGAAACCAGAATTTGGCTCACCAGGACGGATAATGTATTCAATCTTACCGAATTGACCAGAACCACCAGATTGTTTCTTGTGGGTGTATTGGTCTTCAACCATTTGAGTAATGGTTTCGCGGTAGGCCACTTGTGGCTCACCTACGATCAACTCAACGCCGTAAGTACGCTTCAGGATGTCAACTTTGATATCTAAGTGCAGTTCACCCATACCTTTAAGGATGGTTTCACCTGAATCTTCGTCTGTTTCTACGCGGAAAGATGGATCTTCAGCGATCATCTTACCGATAGCGATAGCCATCTTCTCGCTACCACCTTTATCTTTTGGCGCTACTGCGATAGAGATTACTGGCTCAGGGAACACCATGGCTTCTAATGTACATGGGTGCTTAACATCACACAGAGTGTGACCCGTTTGCACGTTCTTCATGCCCACGATAGCGATAATGTCACCAGCTTCAGCCGATTCAATTTCGATACGGTCGTTTGCGTGCATTTCGCACATACGGCCGATACGTTCAGTCTTACCAGTCGCACTGTTAAGAATGGTATCGCCTTTCTTCAAACGGCCAGAATAAACACGTACGAAGGTCAGAGCACCGAAACGGTCGTCCATGATTTTGAACGCTAACGCTTTCAATGGCTCATCGGCAGAAACGATAGCGTGTTCGCCAGTTTCGTTACCTTCTTCGTCAGTTAAAGGCTGTGGATCAACTTCGTTTGGCGCTGGTAAGTAATCAACAACAGCGTCTAGAACCAGTTGCATACCTTTGTTCTTGAACGCAGAACCACAGTATGTTGGGAATAAAGCCATTGTACGAGTACCCTTACGGATACAACGTTTCAGGTCTTCAATCGATGGTTCTTCGCCTTCCATGTAGGCTTCCATCAGATCGTCATCTTGCTCAACAGCAGATTCGATCAGCATTTCACGGTATTCTTCAACTTGATCAACCATGTCAGCTGGAACGTCTGTCACACTGAAGTTTTCTGGTAAACCTGAATCATCCCATATGTAGGCTTTACGGGTTAATAGGTCAACAACACCTTTAAACTCGTCTTCGATACCAATAGGCAGAACCATAACCAGTGGGTTAGCCGCTAAAACATCTCTAGTCTGCTTAACAACACGCAGGAAGTCAGCACCCATACGGTCTAACTTGTTTACGAAGATGATACGAGCAACTTCAGATTCGTTCGCATAGCGCCAGTTAGTTTCTGATTGAGGCTCAACACCGCCGCTACCACAGAATACACCGATACCGCCGTCGAGTACTTTCAGAGAACGGTAAACTTCAACGGTGAAGTCAACGTGCCCTGGGGTATCAATAACGTTGAAACGGTGTTCTTTCCAGAAACAGCTTACTGCTGCTGATTGAATGGTAATACCGCGCTCAGCTTCCTGAACCATGAAGTCTGTTGTAGATTCACCATCGTGTGTTTCACCAGCTTTGTGAATTCTACCAGTTAGCTTAAGAATACGCTCGGTGGTCGTGGTTTTACCCGCGTCAACGTGAGCGAAGATACCAATGTTTCTGTATTTGGATAATTCGGTCATGATTCAACTTTAATGATTAGTTTAAGAAGTAGACGGAGTATGCGACAAACCACCGACACACCGCACATCAGATTATTTTAGGCGCATATTGTAAATTGGAACCCAGTTCTGCGCAAATGACTCTTGCAATTTTTCACGATAAAGTCGTGGTAAATTTTAAAAAAATTTGCACAAATACAAACAAAAACAACCAAATAAACCAATTTAGCCTAAATTTTAGACAATCAATAAAAATACCTAAAAATATAGCTTTGCAAATGATATTGATGTTTTTCCGGTTTTTTATGCCTTGTATATAAGCTAAATCGCCTAAAAATATGACCTCGAACGGCTTAAGACTTAGCAAGAATGCTCATCATATGACGCATTACCTAAAACAATAAGGTAGGCATTTTATCGACAGCACATCCTTTGAAGCAAAATAGGGCATCACCCCAAGATTTGGTCAGTATAAAATCCAACACTAATACCGAGTGACCATCAAGTCTTTATGGTAATACTGGTTAAATTAGATAAAAATACCCGCCAAAGGCGGGTATTCGGAGTATCAGATTTTATTTAGCGTTTAAGCGTCGACGGGCGATACCACAAAGAGTAAATCACCTTGAGACACTTGTTGACCATTGCTGTTCAGAATGCGCTCGATGCGATACTTCTGATCCTCAGGATAAAGTATGGCGCCTTGACGGTTAAAGCCAGCCAAGTTGACCTGCGAGAACATCTTCATCGCTTCAGTTAACGCTAAGGTTTGCTCAACGGTAACAATATCACCTTCTTTCACGAAATCAGGCTCACCCGGTGCAGGAGAGGTATAGAAGATACCCGCGCCTTGGGCTAATACTTTCAATTCGTTACTTTCGCCCACACGTAAAGACTCTGTATCAACACCCACTGTTTCAGCTGCCGCTTCCATTTCTGCGATAAGCGCAGGAATATCAAGTTCAGCCATAAAGCGTGGTAGATAGTTAGTGTCGTATACGCCTTCTTTGAAGGTACCGTCATTTAAGATTAGCTTAAGTAACGGAATGTTAGTTGCGATACCTTTCAGCACTACGCTATCCAGATAAGCATGCAGCTTGGCAATCACATCTTCACGGTTTTCACCGCGCATAATGATTTGCGCAATCAAGCTATCATAGTATGGCGAGACTTCTTTGCCAGGTGCAGCAATTGAGATAATTTCCACATCAGGATGCTCTGGGAATACACACTCAGTGATCTTGCCAGGATTTGGAATAAGCTGCAGTATGCCATGGCTATCGAGCGCCGCTTTTTCAGCAGTCACACGTACTTCCATCGCATAGCCAATTTCCTTCGGCTCTAGATGCTCGATTGAACGGCCCGCAGCGATATCAAACTGTGCACTCACAATATCGATACCAGAAGTGGCTTCCGTTACTGGATGCTCTACCTGTAGACGGGTGTTCATTTCCATGAAGTACACTTCGTTTGCATCTAAGTTATAGATGAACTCAACAGTACCAGCACCCATATAATCAGTCGCATCACCTAAAGCACGGGTGTAATCCAACACCTGTTTTTTAAGCTCATCCGGCAACATGGTTGAGCCAGATTCTTCGACGACTTTTTGGTTGTTACGTTGTACCGAACAATCACGCAGACCTAACACTTTGGCGTTGCCGAACTTGTCACGCAATAACTGCACTTCGATATGACGCAGTGAGGTCACATATTTTTCTAAGTATAAGTCGCCATTACCAAAAGCTGCAGCCGCTTCGGTCGCTGTCTTTTGGAATAGGCCAATCATATCCTCAGGGCGTTTAACAACCTGAATACCTTTACCACCACCGCCTTGTACGGCTTTCAGCAGCACTGGATAACCAATTTCACTCGCCACGTTAACCGCTTGCTCAGCATTGGTCAGAATACCGTGAGAACCTGGCACGACTGGTACATTTTGCGCTTGAGACGTTTTAATCGCGTTCGACTTATTACCCATAGTGGTCATTGAATGCACGCTAGGGCCAACAAAGTTAACGCCGTTATTCACACACAATGCAGCAAACTGCGGACTTTCAGATAAGAAACCGATACCAGGGTGCAGTGCATCGACTTGCTCATACTCAGCCACTTTCAATACAGAATATGCGTTCAAGTAACTTTCATCCGAGGTGTTACCACCGAGGCAAACTAACTTGTCGGTGTCTTTAAGCATATCTGCTGGCACTGATGTCATATCAGGATCGGAGGCGACTAAAACCACATTGATATTATTATCGTGCGCTTTACGGATCAGTTTAACCGCCGTACAACCACGGGCATGAACCAATACTTTATTGATTGGCTTCATTAACTTACGAGGATCGCTTTGTACGATAACATCTTCTTCAACGGGTGTTTCAACCACCAGTGTCGAGAGTGCATTAATAATCACATCGTTAATGTTTGCAGTTGGCATCGGCATCAAAGGATCGATACTTGCTAACTGGCTGTCTAACGTGTCACTAAATGGGTTATGGACTAAGCCCGCCATTGCGCCAGGAACTTTAGACAGATAGTTAGACAGCGTTGCCGTCGATGGCAGGTAAGCAGGAACCACCATTTGCCCTGCAAACGGCATATTCGTGCCAGACAGATAGTAAGTTTGTACCAATGGGTGAGTCACAAAACTCGCCTGTGCACCACCAGTACAATCACCAAAACCAAACATCAATACTGGCAATTCGTTATCACGAATAAAACGGGTAATACGGTCGTTGACTACCGCCATAGAGAAAAGTGCTGCCGCGCCTTCTTTCGTCTGCATACCGCCAGAGCTAATAAAGCACACAACAGGTAACTTACGCTTAGCACACTCAATCAGCAGCGCAGAGAATTTCTCGGCGCTCGCCATATCGAAGGCACCCGCTTGGAATGCGGTGTTAGAGACAGCCACGCCCACACGGACTTTTTGGCCTTTCTCTTTAAAATCCGCAATACCAGTGATTAGACCACAAGGACGTATTCCTTTATCTAAAGCATCTTCAATCGATAAACGGAAACCTGGGAAGTTCAATAAGTTAGCCGACATTTTGTCGCCGTTAATCTCATCAAAACGGGTAAAGAATTGCTTGATGACATTTTCCCATGTCATATTGCCTTTACGCTTTTCGTCCCGCAGTACTTTTTGGATCAATAGATCCTGATAACCCATGGTCAAGCGGTTCCAGAAGTCTTTACGGCGACCGATACGCACAGGGTTTATTGCACCAGTGTATTTGCTAGTGTCACTTTCGCTATCAAAATATTCTGGTAGTAGGCGCTCGAAGAAGTAAGTCAGCACCACGAACAAACTGTCATTGAGCTGTGGGAAACCCACACTCTTCCACTGCTCTACACGTACCAACAAGTCGGCACGGTTAGATTGCCCCATAAAGTACTTAAGCCACTTGTAAAATTTGGCTTTATCGTTAGCGGTGTCCTGCGTCGACAGTGCATGGTCAATTGACTTATGCAGTAGATTGTTCACTGAGTTACGTGACAAACTCTTAGACATCATAGCTTCTTTAGCGATTGACGCTAAGCTGCCCACCACGTTGTCGTAAAGTGAGTTAAAGATCAGGATGTTATGGCATTGCCATATAAAATCTTCACGCAGTTCTTCGTTTACCACCACATCCAGCACAGTCAACTGGTTCAACTCAGGCCATTTAGCTTGAGTGACTGACTTAGGTAGATTTTCTAAATGCTGAATAAGCCCTTTAAAGTTATTGGCCGCATTGCTCTTCCAACGGTGATATAAGGACCAACCGATGTTAAATAACAGCGCCTTACGGGCTTTTTTATAGTTTTCTTTTGGTTCACCCAAAATTAAACGGGTCAACATATTACGTTCGGTCGATACTTCATCACGCTTAGCAACAAAGTTAGCCCAAAGCTTGTTTAAATCTTCGTCATAAACCAATTTATCGGGGCTAGACAACCAAGCTTGGAATACCCGATCCTGCTCTTGCTGGATGCGCGTTAACAAGTCGCCTTCAGGCACACTGACCCGCGACAAGCGGCCATATTGTTCCTGAGAAATAGAATGAATACGACTGCGTAACGTAAGATAACGCAGATAGCGATAGGCACTACCGAACAGGTTATGGTGATTGGTTGGGCTGGTTGCTACCGCCAATTCTGCGTTCAATTCTAATGCCATCAGGTTTTTAGATGGATTAAGGAAACGCATTAAACTACGGTCATAATGCTCACGTAAATCCTTAGATTCACGCACAAAATTCATTGCGGCACGTTCAACAGTTTCGATACTACTGATAATAGCGCGGCGCAAGTTATGCTGACGCTCATCACGATCGCTCGGTGAAAAATCGATAATGCCATCGATACAGCCGGAGGTATAAAGCTCTTCTGGCGATACACCAACAGATTTTGCGCATTCTTGCCAAGATAAATTGTACTTACGGGCAATACTTTGCAGACCCTGTGGCTGAATCGTGTTGAAAATACCATCGCGCAGCGATAACAGGATGTTCGCCGCCGCTAATGGAATCGCGCCACCTGAATAACCCGCACCGATAACGATACCGACTGTAGGCACGTCAACGTTAGCACTCTCGGCAATCGCCTTAGAAATAGAATGAGCTTGGTTTTGGCTGTTAGCAATTTCGCCAGCATCCGCTCCTGGGGTATCAATTAAATAGATAATTGGCATAGACAATTCGGCAAAATGACGAATTGCTTTACAGGCAGCGTAGTGATGCTCAGGCATCCAAGCACCGTTCGCTGTGGTGCGCTCTTGAGCGATAAAACCAACACGGCGAGTACGAGAACCGAAATTAAGCTCAATTTCGGCACTGTAAAAAGAGCCTAAGTGAGTTTCAGTGATCAATCGGCCTTTAAGATCGGCGATGATACGCTTAGCCCCTGGGCGACCTTTATCTTGAGTCGGCAGGATCACCTTAGCAACGTAACCATCAACATCTAATGATGCTAAATCTTTTAAGTTTGCCTGAATGGCATCTTCACTTAAAAGACCTTTAATTTCTTCCGTTAAACTCTGTTTGCTGTGTTTTGGAAACAGAGAAAAATCCTTTGCCAAATGCTCGGCTTGTAAAAAAAGCGGGTCGGGCGTTTGGGCTTGAGTCATGTGTGTGGGCTGATTTTTGCTGGTCATCAAAAGATCCTCTGCTTAGCCTCTGAAAATTTTTAGCCAATAAATATAACTTTGTTATCCCGCCAAATGCCATTAAACTGCATAAGACGCTATGTTCCATATATGAGACAGTGGGAAAAACATGCCAGATTTAAACGGTATGATGCTATTTGCAGCCGTAGTTAGAGCAAAGGGATTCTCCCAAGCTGCACGTGAAACCGGCCACCCAAAATCCACCATTAGTCGCAAAATCGCGCAGCTTGAAGAACAACTTGGCGTACGATTATTACAGCGCGACACCCGTAACCTGAGTTTGACCCAAGTCGGGGCACTCTTTTATCAACACTGTGATTCCATTCGCAATGAGGTAGAAGCGGCCAAGGCAGTTATCGAGAATACTCACGATGATGTGTCAGGATCATTACGAATTGCAATCCCGGTATCATTTAGCCAAGAATTAATCGCTAACCTCTGTAGCGGATTTATGCGTTTATATCCCAATGTGGAATTAGATGTCCAGTTTACTGACAATGATATAGGTTTAGTCGGAGAAGGATATGACATCGCTATCAAATATGGTCCACTGCAATCATCGGACTTAGTGGCAAGATTATTGTTTGAACGCCAGCCCATTTTAGTCGCAAGTCCGAGTTATCTAAAACTCAGGGGAACGCCCGCAACACCACAGGAACTCAGTCAGCACAGTGGCATTTTATTAGGGACTTCACGCTCAGCACCTATCTGGCCCCTCGGCAAAGGCCCACGAAAAACTATGGTGAACTTCCAACGTAAGGTGCGAGTCAATAGCCCTATCATGGTAAAGCAGTTAGCCATGGATGATTTTGGCATTGCCATGCTATCTAATTCTGCTTGTAAGACAGAACTCGCCAATGGACAGCTAGTGCCAATCTTACAGGAATGGCCGATTGAACCTTTTAAGGTTTATGGGGTTTATTCGAGTCGACGCCAACTGGCAACCAATATCAGCGTGTTTTTGGACTTCTTTGTAAAACGCTTTAGCAGCCAAGAAAGCCTGCAATCGTTAATGGGCTAAGGGTTTACCCATTAATAACAAAAAGCCTAGATTATCCCACTAGGCTTTTTGTTTTCATCTGTCACCCATAACACAGTTGATTAAGGGATAATCTTTTCCTGCCTGAGTACTTCTTTTGTAATGGCTTGGCGCAGTGACAAACCATCCGCTGATGGCATATCCATATTCATTGCAAAAAACCATACATTATCATCGAGTTCTACCCAACCGACCCACCAACCAATGCTCGGTTCGGCCCTTACGGCATAACCCGTTTTTGCGCGGATAATATAGTCACTATTGGCTTCAGTCAGCATGGCTTGCTTAACAATACGCTGACTTCTCTCGGAAACATGCAACTTGTTATGATAAAGCCGACGTAGGAAATCGATTTGCTCTTTGGCTGAGATCCGAATACCTCCATCTAACCAAAAACTGTCTAAATTGCCTGAGATATCCTCATTGCCATAATCAAAAACAGCGATCATCTTCCCCATGCGAGCATCACCTATTTGGCGAGCAAACTCTTGGTAGATGGGCACAACCGAATACTTCATGGCGCTAATCAAATTATGGTCACGATTCCAGGCGGCAATATCACGATTTTTACCATCCCACTTAAAAACTTGGTGCTCATCTTTCACCATCCCTAAATCGAGAGCAATCAAACTGTTGGGAATTTTAAACGTCGATGCAGGTAAAAAACCTTGATTGGCGCGTTTAAGATTATTAGTGAATCCCTGTTGTTTATTTTCATTCCATAACACCACCACGCCTTTAGCTTGGTGCTGAGTAAAACTGGCATCCCAACTGCGGGTTTCTTGCCACTCTTTTTGGGGCGAGCTAGCAGCAAAAACAGGGAAAACTAAGATAGAGGACATCACCAATACCGCCGAGATGACGAACAAACGCATAAAATCTCCTTGAAAAAACAAACAATCCAACAAACTAAAAAAGTGATTAAGGCTATCACTTAGCACTACGGCATGCCCTAGCAAACTGCTGACCAATTGTGGCAAAAAAGAGGCAGACTAGACCCTATTGCACTGTTGCAGATGGATTAATGCCAGATCCACATGATTTGTGATAGAAGATATTGGTATAAGATCACAAAGATCACTGGGCTTAACTTTATTACCCTCAGCTTGTAGTGCATACTTTTTGGCATAAGAGCCTATCTACACGAAAAAATAATCATTATTTCCAATGAATAACGTCTAATCACTACAGGGAAGCCAAACATGTTGAAGCCAGTGTTAACACTCATCCTCACCACCAGCTTAATGACTACAGCCAGTGCCGTGCAGTTATTTGGTGACGTTGAAGTTTCCCGCCTACCCACAGCCGAAAAAACCATAGGCGACGTAGTCACTCGCTATCAAGCACTTGACGATGGTCTGGCTCAACTGAGCTCAAAGAAAAACGAAGTTGACGCCACCCACTTAGCAGCGCGCCAAGGGCACAGATTGTGGCAACAAGCTGTCCGCGATGTACAGTCAGGGCATTTTGACGACCGACCTTTATACTGGGCTCGCCTTTCCATGCTTAATAGTCTAAAAACCACCAGCGCCAACTTTAAAATGGCCGATTGGCAACAAGACATATTAATGAGTGCGGTTGAAAAAGCCTCACGGGGGTTTAGCGATATTCAATATGGTGATGATATCCAAATCAAAATATTCCTCACGGGTTTCGATCCTTTCTTCCTCGACAAAGATATCACCCAGAGTAACCCTTCCGGTCTAGTTGCCCTCGCCTTGGATGGTTTTCGCTTTGAAATTAATGGGAAAACGGCGCAAATCGAAACCGCTATGATCCCTGTACGTTTTGAAGATTTTGACCAAGGTCTTATCGAATCGCTATTGAGCCCGATTTATCGTGATCCTAAAACCCAATTTGTGTTCACCGTTAGCATGGGCCGAACTGATTTTGATATCGAACGCTTCCCTGCTCGCAATCGCAGCGCAGCGGCACCCGATAACCAAAACGTACTCACTGGCGGCACGAAAACCGCGCCCGTTACCCCTAAGCTCAATGGCAAAGATTTTATCGGCCCCGAATTTGTGGAATTTTCACTGCCCGTCGCCGCCATGCAAGTCAAAGATGGCCAATGGAAAGTCAATGATAACCATACTGTCACAACCCTTGCCCGCGGTGAATTTAGCGCGACATCATTAAACGAACTGCAAAACGAAACCTCAGTCGAAGGCTCTGGCGGCGGTTATCTCTCTAATGAAATCTCCTATCGCGCCATAGTCTTGCAGCAAAAGTTTAATAGCCATGCCAAGGTCGGCCACATTCACACACCAAGAGTCAAAGGCTATGACGCAGATACCGAGCAAGTGATCGTTGAACAAGTGCGGGCCATGGTGATGCAAGCGGCGGCGAGTTTATAACAAAGCCACACTTCCTGAAACTGACTGAAACTGGCATTGTTAGATAGCGTTCGCTATGATGCGAACGCTTCTAATTGACCAATTTAAGCACGCAATTTTTACCTTAACCGACGAGATCCAAAGCTCACCCTATGCTGAAACCCGCTGACTTACTCAATGCCTTACGCCGTCGCAGCAGTGAAGCCCTTGCACCGCTAACAAAATCGACGTATTCAGCCTTAGGCCAAAGCCAAGATAAGTTCCAGGTGATAATGAGTCCACCAGCACAAGATCCGGCAAAGGCGCATATTTTCACCGGTTCATCACGTCCACTCTCGACACTACAAATTCAAGTACTAGAGCGAATTGAAACCTGTTATCAAACGGCCGAAATGACGCTTAAACGTGCATTCCCTCGCCCAATAACGCAATTTACGCTCAGGGGAAAAAGTGCAGGCACAGCCCATTTACAGCAGAACAGATTAAGATTCAATCCCGTATTACTGCGGGAAAACAGCGAAGCTTTTCTGACAGAGGTCGTGCCTCACGAAATTTGTCATCTACTGTGTTTTCAGCTTTTTGGTAAAACCAAACCCCACGGTAAAGAATGGCAATCTTTGATGCTAACGGTATTTAAGGTCAATCCAAAGACTACCCACAATTTCAACACCACCTCAGTTGCAAGCAAAGAGGTTGAATATCGCTGTGCCTGCGGACCAATACGCCTCAGTATTCGCCGCCATAACAAGGTTCTGCGCGGTGAAAGTCGTTATATCTGTAAACGCTGTAAGACCCATTTAACTGCTATCTAATTAAATCTTGGCCTAACCACTTTTAGCTTAAACACCCCTAAGTACGACTCAATTTGCATAAGCGACCGTCTTTCCCTTACCATCACGCCATAAAAGACGAGCCAGAGGCTCGCGTTGTATTTGTTATTTTGGGATAAATGTTGAACAAAGCCTCTTTAACCGTTTATTCACGGCGACTTTTGCTGTGCTTCATCACTTGGTCGGTGACCCTATCTGTCCCCACAAGTGCATCACCATCACACCCCAATAGTTTCAGCCAAGCGAAAACTAAGTCGCAGACGCTTTATGCTGGCAATCGTCAAGGTATGCTGCCCGCAGTCAGCTTTTATTGCGGCTGTGACATTCAGATTAAAGGCAAATCGTGGAAACCCGATCTCACCAGTTGTGGTTACCAAGTCCGTAAACAGGAAACTCGTGCTAACCGTATCGAGTGGGAGCACATAGTGCCCGCCTGGGAATTTGGCCATCAACTCCAATGCTGGCAAAAGGGTGGTCGTAAAAACTGCGCCGATAACAGCAATGAATTTAATAAGATGGAGGCAGACATGCACAACTTAGTGCCCGCCATAGGTGAAGTGAATGGTGATCGCAGTAATTTCCGTTTTAGCGAATGGAACGGTAAAGCCAATCAATATGGTCAATGTGCTATAGTTGTCGACTTTAAGAATCGTCAGGTACAGCCACCCGCGAATACCCGCGGTAAGATAGCCAGAACCTACCTGTATATGCAGCAGACCTATGGTCTTAAAATTGCCTCTAGCCAATTAAAATTGTTTAAGGCATGGGATAAAACCTATCCAGTTGATACTATTGAGTGCCAACGCGATAACGCCATAGCGCAGGTTCAAGGCAACCATAACCCCTTTGTGCAGAATGCCTGTAATGCGCCACCACAGCGTCAACAATTAGCCGAGTAAGGTCGACAATGAGAGTCCCAAGAATTTATCAACCTCAGCCATTAGCTATCAATCAACTGCTGAACTTAGACGAAGATGGCGCGGCCCATATCGGCAAAGTGTTACGCATGGGCAACGGTGAAAATATCAGTCTATTCAATGGCGATGGCAATGATTATCTTGCTGAAATTGTTGATACAGGTAAAAAGCATGTCACAGTAAAATTGCTCTCCTGTGAGGCAAATTTATCAGAGTCGCCACTCAACTTGCACTTAGGCCAAGTGATTTCCCGTGGCGATAGAATGGAGTTCACCATTCAAAAATCCGTCGAGCTTGGCGTGAATACGATTACGCCGCTGTTTTCTGATCGCTGCGGCGTGAAACTCAACGGTGAACGCCTAGAGAAAAAAATTCAACAATGGCAGAAAATCGTCGTGAGCGCCTGTGAGCAATCGGGACGCAGCCAAGTACCCCTGATTCGCCCAGCAATGGACTTACACGATTGGTGCAGTGAGCCTACCTCGGCACTTAAACTCAATCTGCATCCACGTGCCGCACACGGTATCAATGGCTTAGATTTGGCCCATACCCGCGTGCGTTTATTAATTGGCCCTGAAGGCGGTTTGTCGGCGGAAGAAATCGCCATGACAGAAACCTATCAGTTTACCGATGTGTTACTTGGCCCCAGAGTGCTACGCACCGAAACCGCCTCGCTCACCGCCATTACAGCACTGCAACTTAGATTCGGTGATTTAGGCTGATCGACAAGCAATACCTAATTAATACTTTTTTGCCTGCGAACGGCGACAAATAAGGAACAGATTAATGATAAAACTCGGCATAGTGATGGACCCCATCAGTGAGATCAACATTAAGAAAGACTCCAGTTTTGCCATGTTAATGGCCGCGCAGGAAAGAGGTTATCAGCTGTTTTATATGGAAATGGCCGATCTTGCCATGGTCAACGGTGTGGCTATGGCCAATATGCGCCCGTTAACTGTTTTCAATGATGCGAGCAAATGGTTTGAACTCGGCGAAGCTACAGACACGCCGATGAGCGAACTCGACGTGATCCTAATGCGTAAGGACCCACCATTCGATACTGAGTTTATCTACGCCACTTATATGCTTGAACGCGCCGAAGAACAAGGCGTATTGATCGTTAACAAGCCACAAAGTTTGCGTGATGCTAACGAAAAACTGTTTACCGCCTGGTTTAGCGAATTCACTCCAGAAACGATCGTAACCCGTGATGCCAAACGTATCCGCGCTTTCCACCAAGCGAAGGGCGATATTATTCTTAAGCCTTTAGATGGCATGGGTGGCACCTCGATTTTCCGCGTGAAGCAGGATGACCCAAACCTTGGTGTCATCATCGAAACCTTGACCAGTTATGGTCAACAATATGCCATGGCGCAAGCCTTTATCCCTGAAATAACCCAAGGCGATAAACGCATTTTAGTGGTCGATGGTGAGCCAGTGCCTTACGCCTTGGCGCGTATCCCAATGAAAGGCGAAACCCGTGGTAACTTAGCTGCTGGCGGTAGCGGTGTAGCCCAGCCTTTATCCGACAGCGATTGGGCGATTGCCCGTGCCATTGGTCCTGAGCTTAAAAAACGTGGACTGATTTTTGTCGGGCTAGATGTCATTGGTGACAAGCTGACTGAGATAAACGTGACAAGCCCAACCTGTATCCGTGAAATCCAAGCGGCATTTGATGTCGACATCACTGGCAGGTTAATGGATGCTATTGAGGCGCGCGTTAAAGCCTCAGCTTGATTGAACTAATATGTTAACTTATAAGAGTTTGTTGTTCTAAGGCGCTATGAATTAGCTAGCGCCAAGCCACTTTCTAGGGATGTGATATGAGTTTCACCAAAGCGCCACTCTTGTTGCTCGGCATAGGCTTATTGCTATCGACTTCGACTTGGGCAAACATCGAAACAGGCCCAACAAAAGCGCCATCTCGCCCGAAAAATATCGTCATTATGATAGGTGATGGTATGGGGCCTGCTTATACGAGCGCCTATCGTTACTACAAAGATAATCCAGATACCGAAGAAGTCGAACAAACCGTATTTGACCGTTTACTGGTGGGTATGGCGAGTACCTATCCCGCCAGTGTCAGTGGCTATGTTACCGACTCTGCGGCCGCCGCAACCGCGCTCGCCACTGGCGTTAAATCTTACAATGGGGCGATTTCAGTTGATACTCAAAAGCAACCACTACCGACCATACTCGAAAAAGCCAAATCCCTTGGCTTAAGCACAGGCGTAGCTGTTACATCACAAATCAACCATGCCACGCCAGCGGCATTTTTGGCCCATAATGAAAGCCGTAAAAACTACGATGCGATAGCACTCAGTTATTTAGAAACTAATGCCGATGTATTTTTAGGTGGCGGTCAAAAGTATTTTTCACCCGAGCTGCTAGCGCAATTTACAGCTAAAGGCTATCAACACATCACCCGTTTTGATGATCTCGCCACTATCACTCAACCTAAAGTGTTAGGTCTGTTTGCCGAGGTGCAATTGCCTTGGGCCATTGATGAAAAAGAAGCTAAAAAACTCAGCACCTTAACCCAGAAAGCCCTTAGTTTACTCTCACAAAATGAACAAGGGTTTGTACTCTTAGTCGAAGGGAGTTTAATCGACTGGGCGGGCCATAATAATGACATAGCGACTGTGATGGGGGAAATGGATGAGTTCTCTAATGCCATTGAAGTGGTTGAACAATTTGTTCGCCAAAATCCAGACACGCTAATGGTCATTACCGCCGACCACAATACTGGAGGTCTATCGATTGGTGCCAATGGTAACTACAACTGGAATCCCGAAATTCTGCGAAATATTTCCGCCAGTTCAGACACCTTAGCTTTAGCCGCCATTAGCGGAGATGAATGGCAAGCTGATCTCGCCCGTGGTTTAGGATTTGAGCTTAGCGAAGAAGAAGTGACCAAATTAAATGTTGCCAGAATGCAGGGGTTAGAAACCATGGCCATCGCGATCCGCCATGTTATCGATAAACGTACAGATACAGGATGGACAACTGACGGCCACACAGGTACAGATGTACAAGTCTTTGCTGCAGGTCCTGCATCAGAGCTGTTTAACGGCCATCAGGACAATACAGATATTGCCAATAAGATCTTAAGTTTATTGCCAAAACCGAAGAAATCCAAAAGTTAAGCTTTTGGTCCTTCAACACCTGACACTAAAGGCAACTGCATAATAGCGTTGCCTTTTTTATCACCCTTTGCTGAAACTCTTGGATGCAAACTGGCTGAATGACGAATAACGGGTATAATGCCCACACTTCAATCTATTGGTGTGAGTCACTGTGTTAACCAATCCATCGCAAGTTATCATTCGCAATCAAGACAGCCTAAACCAACATAAAGTGTTAGTGCTCAACCATGAAGCCGATCTACTGCCCAAAGCCCTGCTCGATGTCGCGGCCTCGGTCGATGCCCTCGCCTTGGATTATCACCATTATTTACACTTAGCGCCGCACGCGAATTCAAAACTGCGTTGCTACTTCGGCCACGAATTGCCACATCAAGACCCAATTAAACCAGAAAAGTACGATACGGTTATCGTTTACTTCCCCAAGGCTAAACCCCTCGCACCTTATCTGTTTAACCTCGCCGCCAGCTATCTTGTGCCTAACGGCCAACTGTTAGTGGTTGGGGAAAACAAAGGCGGCATTAAGTCTTTAGTTAAACTCTTGCCTGAGTATTTTGCGACGGGGATGAAGCTCGATAACGCCCGCCACTGCCTGCTATTTGGTAGCAATTTAGAGGGCCGCGCCCCGGCAATGAAACTCAGCGACTGGGTCAGCCAGTATCAACTCAGCACGCCACAGGGTGAGATCAGTATCTGTAACTTAGTGGGGGTATTTAGTGAAAAACGGTTAGATCTCGGCACAGAATTATTGCTATCACACCTGCCCACACTCTCAGGTCGAGTGCTCGATTTTGGTTGCGGTGCTGGTGTGATTGCCGCCGCCTTACTCAAGGCACAACCGCATCTATCCTTGGAATGCATTGATATTAATGCCATGGCGTTAGCATCTTGTGAATTCACGCTTGCAGCCAATGGTATGACAGCTAAAGTTTACCCCTCTGATGGACTCGCTCAAACCACAGGAAAATTTAACGGTATTATCTCTAACCCACCGTTTCACGATGGTCTAACTAGCACAACTAATATAGCGAAAAATTTCGTTACAGACAGTGCAAAGCAATTACAGCATAACGGTATTTGGCAAATTGTTGCCAATCGCCACTTACCTTACTCTGATATCATTGAAGCAGAATTTGGCCAGTTAACAGTCCCCGCCGAAAACAATAAATACAAGCTGTATTACTTTCAGCAACAATAAGTCTCTACCTAAGCGACCGAAAGAAACACGTTGCAGCATCTTCTGGTCGCTTAAAAACATTTGCACTGATTTGTGAAACGGCTCACCCATCGATTTGCTACAACTAATGCAGCATTGACGCTGTTTTATCGCACCTAACATAGGTTTTTAACTATTGAAATATAAAATATTTGTTAAGTTAAAAATAAGCATAACCCTCGAAAAATGTGTTCATTTAAGATAAACCGCCAGAGATTACACTGCATAACGTCAAACATATCGTATAAAAAACTATTTAAAAACCAGCACATAGACTAAAAAAACAATAAAACAACATTTGCTGTTTTTAGCGTCAAAAAGGCTTCTTTGCACAAAGTCTCTACTGTTATACTCGAAACAGTATTTCCAACAATAATAAAACAAACTGGTAGGAAGCTCTCTATGTTGCCACCTGAACTTCTTGAGTTAAGCAGTGATAAAACAAAGGCGGAATTGCGTGTTATCCCAAATAACCACGGCCCTGTTACCCGTGAAGACATCATGCAACTCTTGTCCTTACCAGAATTCTCATCCCTGTTTCCACTAGAGCCTTCCATCAATAAAACTATCACTCAGATTAATGCTCTATGCCATCAAGAGGATGGTAAATTTGAACTATTTGCTGAAATAGCAGAACGGCGTAACGGCAGTGTTACGATTGACATCAGCCCAGATAAAATGCACGCCAGCATGACGCTTACAGCCGCTTGGGGTGGTAAAGCCGTTGATTTACCTGAAATCCTCACTCAACTCAAAAAACACAATGTATGTATGGGATTGAGTAAACTCAAGATCCAAGCATTAATGCAAAAACTCAGTAAGCTCAAGCCAGGTGAAAGCTGTCAAGGAGAGATTGCACAAGGTAAGATCCCCATTAATGGGAAAAATGCCATATTAGAACGTAAGGTGGCCCTCGCTCGGGAACGCTTACTACAACCACAAGAGCGCGCTGATGGTACCGTAGATATGCGTAATCTTGGCTCAATGATCATGGTAAAACCCAATGATATATTGATGGTCAAACATCCCGCGACAGAAGGCACTCCTGGTTACAATATTAAAGGCGAAGTGCTCAAACAAAAGCCGGGCAAAGATAATGTATTGCAAGCTGGGACAGGAACTGATTTTCACCCCAAAGATCCCAATAAACTTATCGCGACAGTTGCAGGCCAACCCGTAGAAACCCGAACGGGTATGAATGTGGATGATGTACTGCAGCTCAAAGATGTGGATATCAGTACAGGCCATGTCACCTTTAAGGGGAGTATTTTAATTACGGGTGATGTACATGAGGGCATGCTAGTCAAAAGCTCTGGTGATATTACCGTAATGGGATTTGTGGATTCAGCCACCTTAGATGCAGAAGGTGATGTTACTGTAAGCAAAGGCATTATCGGCAGACAGATTAAAGCAAATGAATTTTCGACAAAGATCAATGCCCAAGGGCAAATCAGTGCACAATTTGTTCAGTATTCTCAACTGATTGCTAAAGGTAATATCCTCATTACCAAACAGTTATTACACAGTAATACTAAAACTGCCGCCAGCTTAACAGTAAGCGATGCCAGTGGACGCCGTGGCGATCTGGTGGGTGGTGTAGCCCAAGCCGAAAAAGGTATTAAAGCTGTTGTCATAGGTGCGACCGCAGGCACAAAAACAGAACTTTATTGTGCAATGGAACAAGCTGAGCTAAAACAAAATCTGAAATTGCTTGAAGAAGGTGTTCAAGCGATGGTGGTCGCCAGTTTAGATATCGAAGCTCGCCTCAATAAGCTACCACCCAAATCAGAATGGCAAGATGATCCCGTGATGGTTGAGCAGATAAAGATGATGCTCGATGAGAAAAATCGCATTTTAAATGAGCGGTCTCGGGAAGAACTTGAGTTCGATACACTTAAACAAGAAGTCGAAGGCTATTATGAAAAATACCGTGTTGAGGCCCTTAAGCACGTATTCCTTAATGTGGAGTTTCATATAGGACCTGCCAATCATCGTACAACAAGGGAACATGGAACTTGTTGCATAGCTAATATTAACCAAGAAATTAATTTCGACTATAACGCCAAAGCCAAGACTCCCACACCAAGCTAATAGCCAATATAGACGTAAGTGCGCTTACGTCTATATTAATCCAATCTAAGCATGGCATACTGCCTAGCAATGGCATGACTCCTATTGTTTTATTCGATCCCAATATTGTCATGCGACTCAGCTATGGCCTCACACTTTAGGGCTTGGACTTTCGTCACAGGAGCGATAATGACCAGCGTCAAGATGTCGGACATTGAATGGCCCGCCGTAGTTAAGCTCATTCAAAATGATGAACTGCTTTATCTTGCCCACCAACGGGATTGGTTAGAGCTAGCCTGCCTTTATCAGCATCACTTTACTGATAAAGATCAATTGCTTGATAGTAAAGGCCACCGCTACTATATCAATGCAAATTCCCGCACTGTTTATGAAGATCCTATCGGTGAACTCCCCACATTACTCCAACAGGAGCAACTGCTACCATTAACAGAATTTATCAAATGGGTGCAAAACCATGCCAAAGCCTTAGGACACTGCTGCGTAGCTAAACTTGCCTTCACCACGATTAGCCAAGGAATAGAAATCGTACGCACCCTAGATGAATAGATTGATATTAATCATCTTAGCTATCTGTTCATGCTTTGGGATTTTGACGTCATGGGATATATGCTAGTTTTTTGCACTAAAAAACGCTTGGATCTTAAAAGCTAATATCCTCGCTATAAATTCACAGGCATAATTTGTCAGAACCGAAATTGCATTAACGGCGCACACGCCATGTTTTCTGGTCCAGCAATACGAATTACAGTAACGGATTGCCTTAGGTAAAAACCACCCTCAGATACACGAACAAATGGAACCCAAATTGGAACTACTTAAGATTGACTGCTTAGGCAAACAACTGCGTTTAGAAGGCTCCCTCGCAGGATGGCAGCAACTATTCTGGGACAACAACTTAGTCTCACAAAAATCTGCCTCTATTGATAATGGCGGACTCAGAATACATGAATTTGAACTCAGCCAATTTAACAGCCCACTGGTTCCCGAAGGCGGAGAACAAAGTTCCCTCGAAGCTAAAATCATCATTCGCCTTGAAACCGATTTAGTTTGGCAGCCATTTCGGTTCGATTATCGCCTGCTACAGGATGATGAAGTCATAGCCCAAGGAACACGTACCGAAAAAGATATCGAAAGACAACATCCTGAAATCCCTATCGTTAAACAACAAAAGTTAAGCATTGTTGGGCTGGCATCCCTTGGATTTAAATTATTAAAAAGTGCCAAAGTAATTAAAGTGGCACTAGCCGGAGCCAGTGTTGCTGCCTATTCTTGGCTATTTTCGTTTCAGTTTGCACTGGCATTGATCGCCTGTTTAGTATTTCACGAATACGGCCATATCCGCGCGATGAAGTATTTTGGGATGAAAACCAAGGGAATTTACCTGATCCCTTTTATGGGTGGGCTCGCTCTTTCCGATGAAAAAATTAATACACGTTGGCAAGATGTCGTGATATCCATCATGGGGCCCACTTTTGGCTTATTCATGTCTATAGGCTCATTGATTGCCTACCACGCTACGGGCAATGTGTTTTTTGCGGGGCTTGCAGCCTTTAATGCTCTACTTAACTTGTTTAATTTATTGCCTATTTTGCCATTAGATGGCGGCCATATTTTAAAAAGTATTAGCTTTTCAATGAACAGTGTAATGGGGCTTATCGCCTGTGCGGTAGGAGCCGCTTTTGGCGTTTATGTTAGCTACACCTTTGGTTTAGCATTACTCGGTTTTTTACTGTTAATAGGCAGTTTGGAAATTATCTTTGAATGGCGAACTCGCCATCAAAGCCATTTACTACCTCTCGATAGATATGGGCAAATCTTCTCAACTATCTGGTATTTACTGACTGTCGGCGCCTTAGTAGGTATTATCTGGCACTTAGCTGGAACAGGTGACGATATGCTTAGCCTGCCACTTAAGATACTGCAAAGCTAATATCTGCACCGCCCCGTGTGGTCACGGGGCTGATGCCTGCACAACACAATTTCGCGTAATCGCTCAGCGACTTTCGCTTCTATTATATCCGTGTTGGGTAACAGCAATAAAAACTCCTCTCCTCCCCAACGTGCAACTACATCATATTCCCTCAACACTCCCTGTAATAAATTAGCGACATTAACCAACACATGATCGCCAGCAGCATGAGCATAGCTATCATTAATACGATTAGTATTACCCATAAAAACAAAATTAGTTAGAAATCTGAGCAATCTCTGGGGCGATATCGCTCCCACCAAGGGCTTGGTAGAGCGTTGCTTGGGCCGTCAGTTGGTTATAGCGGTTTTCGAGCAAAGACGCCTCCGCTGCACGTCGATTTTCTTGGGCATTAATCCAATCTTGAATACCTATCGCACCATGGCGATACTGGCTTTCATAAATGGCCTCGACCGCTACCGCAGCATTATACTGTTGCTGTAATTTGTCTCCTTGATAAGCAAATTGCTGCTTAGCCGAGATGGCATTATCAACATCCTCAAAGGCGGAATACAGTGTCTTACGGTAATTTACGACTGCAGTTTGATAATCAATTTCAGCAATGTCGTTATTAATTTGCATTTGATTCCACTGTAAAAATGGCAACACTAAGCCTGCACCTAAACTACCCACGGGATTGCGCAATAATTCTTTTAACTCTGAGGTCGACTCCCCCACACTGCCGGTTAAACTCAAACTCGGAAAGTAACGGGTATAAGTCGCATCTTTACTGGCGAGTGCTGAACGTAATTGATATAAAGATGCCTTCACATCAGGGCGTCTCACCAATAGATCCGCTGGCATCCCCACGGCAATCTCCGGCACAGCAACATCAGGTAAGGCGTTAATCTCAACGAAAGCCTCTCCAGGTGCTTGATTCAGTAAAATGGCAAGCGCATTTCCCGCCTCCGTTAACTGTTGAATAAGTTGACTATGGGATGCCTCTTGTCCCGCTAGGCTACGCTTGGCCTCTAACACATTGACTTGAGTCACCGCACCAGAATCATACTGACGCTGGGTTAATGCCAGTGTTTGTCGACTGTGGTCAATACTACGGCTGCTTAAAGCAATCCTTTGATTTAAATAGCCCATCTTCCAATAAAGCGATGCTGTAGTTGCCACTAAACTTTGAGTGGTACTTTCTCTATCCTCCGCACTCGCTAATGCCGACCACTGAGCTTGATCCATCTCTGCCGAGACTTTTCCCCATAAATCGACTTCATAACTGACTGAAAGCTTGGCCTGATAGCTCTTGGTTGATTCGCCACCATCTAGGGGGTTACTGCGCGATGCAGAAAGGTTTGAGGATAACTGCGGGTAAAGTGCATCTTGAGCAAGCCCTGCCTGTAAACGCGCCTTACGTAGTGTCAAGGTTGCAAGGGCTAAGTCATTGTTACTGCTTAGGACTTGGCTTACTAACTTATTAAGATCTGGCTGCTGAAACTGCTGCCACCAAGGATCAACTCTCACCTGTTCGTTGACCTGTGTATGCTGCCAATGACTTGGTATCGTCAACGCGGGGGGCTCAAAGTCTGAGCGCATAAAACTACCGCAGCCGCCGAGTAATGCAACACCTACAGCGATGGCGCAAGTACGTAACATAATTTTACGATTTAATATTAGATTATTCATGGTGTTATTACTCTCTTGCTAAGGCGTCAACGGGATCTAATCGCGCCGCGTTGCGGGCGGGTAAAAAGCCAAATAGCACACCGATTAACGTCGAACAGGCAAAAGCAGCGACAATCGAGGTAGTGGAATAAATCATTTGGAAACTACCTCCCGTTTGAGCAAACACCACGCCAATTAAATAGGCCAAGGCGATACCTAAAGTGCCACCACATAAACAGACCAACACAGCTTCAATCAGGAACTGACGCAAAATATCACTCTGACGCGCCCCGACTGCCATACGTACACCAATTTCACGAGTACGTTCGGTTACCGAAACCAACATGATATTCATCACCCCAATCCCGCCCACAATCAGGGATATCACCGCAATTGCCGAGATAAGCAAGGTCATCGTTGCCGTCGTTTTTTCAATATTCTGTCTAATTGCATCCGTATTAATAGTGAAAAAATCCTCTATTCCATGGCGCATTTTCAGCAAAGTTATAATGCCCTGTTCAGCGGCATTACTCGGCACCGATTCATTGAGTCTTACGGTGATACCATTCAGGTAGTTTTTCCCGACAATACGTCCCGATAGCGTTGTATAAGGTAGCCACACATTCAGTGAATCACTTTTACCAAATACGCTGTCTTTAGGTTCAGTCACACCAATAATCCGCACGGGTAGATTCCCGATAAAAATCACCTCACCAATAGGTGAACTACGAGGGAATAACTCTTTACGAACCTTATCGTCAATCACAGCATCTTGAGCAAGCGATGAAACACTATCTTCATCCCAGAACTGCCCCATAGCCAGCTCATAACCTCGTACCCTGAAGAACTCTGGGCCAACACCATTCACGACCGTGGTAACCGCTTTATTGCCATAACGCAACGTCATACTTGAATCAACGGTTGGTGTAACACTGTCAACGTAAGGTAAGTGTTTCAATGCATCGGCATCTTTAACAATTAAGGTTTTCACTTTTCCTGAACGGCGATCACCAAACCCAAAGCCTGGGCGAATATCAATCGTATTAGTCCCCATTGAGCTAATGCTATTAAGAATTTCTCGCTGGGAACCTTCTCCTAATGCAACGACGGAAACAACCGAGGCAATACCAATAATAATGCCAAGCATAGTGAGAAAGGTGCGTAATCTGTGAGTCGACATGGCAAGTAGCGCCATTTTGAACGCTTCAACATATCTATCCCACGAGGCCACTCGAATACGGCTATTTATCTTAGTGACAACCGTATCGACTTGCTTTGGTGCCTTAGTTTTACGTTCGTCACTGATAATAATGCCGTCTTTAATTTCAATAATCCGGTCGGCATATTGGGCCACATTCATATCGTGGGTCACGATAATAATGGTATGACCATCGCTGTGAAGCTCCTGCAACAACTGCATCATTTCTTCACCGCTGTGGCTATCCAACGCCCCCGTGGGCTCGTCAGCAAGGATCACATCACCGCCATTCATCAACGCACGCGCCACACTGACCCGCTGCTGCTGACCACCACTGAGCTGATTAGGTTTATGATCGAGTCGATCACCTAATCCTAAGCGAGTTAATAAATGTTCGGCTCTGTCTTTTCTGGCACTTCGTTCTTTACCTGCATAAACCGCAGGAACTTCCACGTTACCTATCGCAGTAAGATCGCTAAGCAAATGATAACGCTGAAAAATAAAACCAAAATGTTCACGCCGTAATTGAGCTAGCTCATCGGCATCCATGGTGGAGGTATCTTGTCCATTGATAAAGTACGCCCCCTTCGACGGTTTATCTAAGCAGCCAAGAATATTCATTAGGGTCGATTTGCCCGAACCAGAGGCGCCGACAATGGCAACCATCTCGCCACGTTCAATCGTTAAGTTCACATCTTTTAGTACGGTAAGCTGTTGTTCTCCCGCCTGAAAAGTGCGATAGCAACCTGAAATTTCAAGTAATGTGGCACTCACAATTAAAACCTCACACTAGGTGGGCGGCGCAGTTTGCTACTCTCTTCCGATGAGGGCATACCCAGCACAACTAAGTCGCCTTCATTTAAACCTGAGGTAATTTCGGCATTAATTTTGTTGTTAATACCTACGGTGACATCCACGTATTGCACTTGATTATTCACTAATACTGGTACTTGATACTGAGGCCCACGATGACGCTTAGGTTCGCTAGACTGCGTATCTTTGTCTTTATCTAGCTGCGGTGCAGTTTGCTTATCCCTTGGCTTAATCCGTAAGATTTGTGAAGGCACGAGTAATGCGTTCTCTGCTTTAGCAAGCACAATTGAAATCTGGGTTGTCATTCCAATACGTAAAGTACGATCTGGATTTTTCACATCAAATAAACCGTAGTAGTAAATAGCTTCTGTCGTGCTTGAGCTTGAACTTGAACTACTACTGCTCTCCATCGAAGTCGGTCCCGGCTCAATTGCCCTAATGGTCGCGTGATAGGGACGATTAGGTTGTCCAAGAATCGTAAAGTAAACAGCTTGGCCAGGTTTAACGTTGATAATATCAGCCTCTGATATTTCAGCCTTGACGGTCATAGTATCAAGCTGTGCCATTTCAACTATGGTTGGTGTCGTTTGATTCGCGTTAACGGTTTGCCCAACTTCGACAGCAGAATATACAACGGTGCCATCCATAGGCGCGGTAATTTTGGTATAACCTAAATCAATTTTGGCACTATCAACTTTAATTTCAGCCTGTTGTTTTTGAGCCTCTAATTGTTCTATTTCAGCCTGATAAACAGTCAAAGTTGCTTCTGCCGCTTCATAAGACGCTCGAGAACTAGCATTATCTGCTAGCATTTGTTGTTGACGAGCAAACTCAAGTTTGGCTTGCTGTATTTGTGCTTGCTTTGCACGATATTGTGCATTGATAATTTTCAGCGAGGCTAAAGCTTCTTTGATCGTATTCTGTTGTGCCAAACTGTCGATTTGAGCAATTAAATCGCCTTGCTTAACCTCATCACCTGACTGTACAAACAAACTGTCAATCTGCCCCGACACCTGTGCACCAACACTGACTTGCTTTAATGCCTGTAACGTACCATTTGCAAGCACTGTACTTTCAATATCACCGATATATACCGCTTCTGTAACATAGGCTGGCGGTGTTTCTGGTTTATACCACAGGGAAAATGCTCCCCCACCAATGATAATAAGGCCGCTAATCACAATCAGCAGTTTACGCTTTGAGGATTTTTTCATCGGTATATTCACATCCAATAAACTAAAAAGCCGCAAGCATATTGCTCACGTAGAAAGATTAAATTATGTAGGTAGTATATAGAGTTAATAAAAGACAGTAGACGAAGGAAATGTCGTTAACAGGTAAAGATTTGCAAATATCTGTGTAGATAGTTACAAGGCAAACACGGTTGAGTGGTGCTTAGGCTGTAATGCCAATTTAGTGCGATACCGAATCGACGGGTTGTAGATTATCGGGGTCTATATTCCTCAAACAGGCGAAACATGGTAAGTCGATAACTCAAGGATTAAAGCGGATGCATAAACATCCGCCTTCTATCTTATTGATATTATTGATAATCAATAAGTGAACAATTAACCTAGTCGGCGACGCAGCTCGCGGGTGGCATCGACCATGTTTTTTAAGGCGGGTTCGACTTCATCCCAAGTACGGGTTTTTAGGCCACAATCTGGGTTGACCCACAGTTGACTTACGGGCACTTTTTGCGCCGCTTTCTCGATTAAGTGCACCATGGCCTCCACACTTGGGGTGTTTGGCGAATGAATGTCATACACACCGGGGCCAATTTCATTGGGATATTCAAAGTCTTCGAAGGCGTTGAGTAACTCCATCCGTGAACGCGAAGTCTCGATAGTGATCACATCGGCATCCATGGCAGCAATCGCGGCAATTGTATCGTTAAACTCGCTGTAACACATGTGGGTGTGGATTTGAGTCTCATCAATTACACCAGCAGCGCTGAGTTTAAAGGCATTCACCGCCCAATCTAAATAGGCTTGCCACTCACTTTGTTTCAATGGCAGACCTTCACGGAAGGCGGGCTCATCGATTTGTATAATGCCAATACCGGCATTTTGTAAATCCACCACTTCATCACGGATCGCCAGCGCCAGCTGAGTCGCAATCACATCGCGGCCGATATCCTCACGGGCGAATGACCAATGCAGAATCGTCACAGGGCCAGTTAACATGCCTTTTACAGGCTTGTCGGTGAGACTTTGGGCAAACTCGGCCCAATCAACCGTCATCGCCTTTGGACGACTAACATCACCATAGATCAACGGCGGCTTAACACAGCGTGAGCCATAACTTTGCACCCAACCATTTTTAGTAAAGCCAACGCCCGCAAGCTGTTCACCAAAATATTCCACCATATCGTTACGCTCGGCCTCACCATGAACCAGTACATCGATACCGAGTTTAAGCTGGCGGTCGATAGTATCGCGGGTGACTTGTTGTAATTGCTCGGTATATTGTGCATCACTCAGCTCGCCCTTGCGCCAGCGACTGCGTAGTCCACGGATTGCTGGTGTTTGTGGGAAGGAGCCAATGGTAGTGGTCGGCAACAGAGGTAAACGATACTTCTGCTGCTGCACAGCTTGGCGTACGCTAAAATCACTAACGCGCTCATAATTGGCAGATGTCAAGGCGGCAACGCGAGCAATCACTTGACTGTCGGCGGCCTGCGCTTTCGCCTCACGGCGTGCCAAACAGGTTTGCACAATCTCTTTTGCCGCGACCGATTCAGGTGCCAGTAGCAATTGGCGCACATTGGCCAGTTCGAGTAATTTTTGCTTCGCAAACGCGAGTTGTTGACGCAGAGCGGGCTCAAGCGTGGCTTCTACCTCTAAATCCACAGGGCTGTGCAGGAGTGAGCAAGAAGTACCGATCCACAAGCGATCTCCGAGATCACGGGCAACCGTGCCTATGCGTTCGGCAATCAAATCCGCCTCTGCCGCCCACACGTTGCGACCATTGACCACACCCGCCGACAGAATTTGATCTTGACCAAGCGCATTGGCAAAGACCGCCAATTGATCCGGCGCTGTGACTAAATCGACATGCAACCCCGCGACCGGCAAGGCCGATACCAGCGCTTGATGGTGTGCGATACCGCCGTAATAACTGGTAAGAAGGATCTTCACCTTCGTAATGCTGAGGGCTTGATACGCCTCAGTGATCGCCGCTTGCCATTCGCCATCCAATTCCAATGCGAGAATGGGCTCATCGAGCTGTACCCATTGCACTCCCTGAGCAGCAAAACGCGCCAAAATGTCAGCATAAGCAGTTAATAAATTGGGTAATAAGCTTAACTTATCAAACTCTTGGCCCACAGTTTTAGCTAGGTACAAGTAGCTAACAGGACCGAGTAGCACAGGTTTGGCTTTATAGCCTAGTGCTTGCGCTTCGCTGACTTCATCAAAGAACTGCTCATAGGCAATCGAAAACTCTTGGTTTTGGCTGAGCTCAGGTACCAGATAGTGATAGTTAGTATTGAAATACTTGGTCATTTCAGAGGCTGGCGCATCTTGGCCCGTTGGCGCTCTGCCGCGGGCAACACGGAATAAAGTATCGAGATCGATTGCTCCTTCACCACGATGACGCTCAGGAATGGCATTTAAAGTCGCGCTTAAGGTCAGCACTTGATCATAAAAGGCAAAATCACCTACGGGAACTTGCTCAATGCCAGCAGCAGCTTGCCACTGCCAATGGGTGCGGCGAAGTTCACTCGCCACTTCACGCAATTGTGCCTGAGTACTCTCACCACGCCAGTATTTTTCTAAGGCAAATTTCAATTCACGACGACGCCCGATACGGGGAAACCCAAGACTATTTAATTGCATACCATATCTTCCTTTATTTGAGATAAGCCATATTCGGCACTTGCACCCACCAGATTGTTTTCTCTTGGCACTTTTCAGCATTTCAGCCTTGATAAATAACAATGGGCGTCTGGACGTCTAGAAGTTTATTGTGTTAGTCTCTATCCCAGCAACCGAATTGATTTCAAGCACAACATGAGCGAAATTCACTTGGAGTGAACATGATCGAACTAAGACACCTGCGAACTTTAATGGCCCTGAAAGAAAGCGGCAGTTTGGCGGGCGCGGCCAAAAAACGTTTTGTCACTCAATCCGCCCTCTCCCACCAGATTAAGGAGTTGGAACAACGAATTAACTCACCCATTTTTGTGCGTAAGAGTAAGCCACTGTCATTCACCCAAGAAGGTGCACGCCTGTTGCATCTGGCCGAAGAGATTTTGCCTAAGGTGTTAGAAACCGAGACAGATTTGAAGAATGGGCTAGAAACCGAAACCAATCAGTTGCGCGTCGGCATTGAGTGCCATAGCTGTTTTCGCTGGTTAATGCCTGTGATGGAGCAATTTAGGCAAGATCATCCGGCAGCCGAGTTAGACTTGTCGAGCCGTCACCTGTTCGACTCGCTCAATGCCCTAGAAATGGGTGAACTGGATATTGTATTAACCTCAGATCCTGTGCCTGGGCATTCACTCGCCTACCAGCATTTGTTTGATTTTGAAGTGAAGTTAGTGGTTGCAAAAGATCATCCCTTAGCAAAAGAAGCCTATGTCACCCCTAAGCAATTAGCACACTTGCCTATTATCAGTTATCCGGTGCCGTTGACGCGTTTAGATATTTATCGCCACTTTTTAGAGCCTGCGGGCATAGAGGCAGGCGAGCAAAAAACCTGTGATTTAACCATGATGTTATTGCAACGCATCGCCTGTAAAGACGGCATAGCCGCACTGCCAAGTTGGTCGATAAATGAAGGACATGGACTGAGTCTCGCTACGGTAAAACTCGGCCAAGAAGGCTTAAAACGCCCGCTATTTGGCGCCTATCGCCGCCACAGCGCAAACCCAGCATTGATCCAAAATTGGTTACAACTGGTGGCGAGTGAAGGTTTATCCCGCCAGCATAAATCTAATTGATTCAGGTAGTAAGCCCAATAAAAAGCCTGCGAATGCAGGCTTTTTATTGGGCTAATATGCTATCAAATCTAAAAATTACAGCGGATTCATTAATAGTCCACGCATAGATAAGATACGGCGCAGAATTAACCCTGGAGAATTGGGATTTCGAGTCTGACGTAGATTATGGGCAATCATAAATTCTTGACGCAGATCTTGATCTAAATCTAATGATTCGAATGCTTCTATGGTTAAGGTTTGCTGCTGTTTATCAATCAATGACTTAATTACACTTAATGGGAAAGATTGCTCAGCACTAGCATTAAGGTAAGCAAATGCGGTGAGCGCAATAATTTGGCCAAAAACACTAAAGAGCGCTAAGGTTTGTACTTCATCGGGATCAACCTCAACGCCTTCCATACCCACCAAACTGTCTACCGCATCAATCGCAATACTTTCTGTTAATTTCCAATAACCTTGAACTAACTTTTTATAGGGCTGCGGTAGCTCATCGAGGCGTTCTTTAAGGTAGAAAGTGAAAGCATAACGATAAATATTGACCTGCCCTAAACGGATCAACGCTTCTTTTAATGAGCGAGATTTGTGATTTGCCACCACGGCCGCCTGCGCAGAATTACTACGCATTAACATATGTGCCGCCAATGCAGGGTCACTCGAAATAATATCGATCACATTACGAATATCGCCTTCGGCAAGGATCGCTTTTTTAAGGGGAATGAGAATTCCTCTCCGGCCAATCACTTGCTCTTCATTTGCGATGATCGCCCTAACTTGAGTAAAAACCTGTTGCTCAAGATCAGTCATAAGACACTTTTCACCTGTTTACTAAAAATTAAGATGATTCGATTACGATCCATATCATACCCAAAATTCAAAGAATTTCAGCACTTAGTCATTGATTGTGTAATGAAGATAACCATAAATTAATATGGTCGTCGGTAACTCAAAGTGACCGCACAAAAAAAAATTTTTGTAATCCACTGTTTTAAAAGGCTTTAACTTATACCCGATCCACATTAGTCATACCATTAAGTAAAACACCTCAACACCATTTCTACAACAAAACCAACTTGGTTATAGTTAAGTTACAGCCCATGTTGCTCAACATCTGCACACAAATACAGCGATAACAGCAACCCTAAAAGCTAATCAAAAATAAACGGCTAAACTGAACTCTATCCTGAAAAAACAAAAGCTAAAAACATCAGCACAAATAAACATAACGCATTGAAAAATAACCACTAACTTCCTAAAAAATAACTTATATTCAAATTAATGCTGAATAACAATCAAAGAAAATAAGTTTAAAACCACCAAAAGATCACAATTACACGCTAAACTCATATCAAAAAACAATCAAATGTGACTAAAATCAACAAAAACAATCTATTTGAAAAGAAAAATTAACTTAAGTATTATGGATAAAATGCGTTTTTTTTGCTCAAAACTCAGAAATGGCAAGCGTTTTGACTGTTTCAGATAACTTAACGGAGAGAAAGATGAGATACAGTAAATTTACAATTGCTTTGTTATACTTTTTTGTAAGTAACTCGTTTGCCATAGAATTGATAACAACAACTGAAAACCAAGCTGTAAATGAGATCAAGCAAGAATTTGACATTGATAATTTGTTGATATCTGTAAATAATCGATTATCTGAGCATCAACAAAATGAGTATGATTACAAATTACTACTTACAAATATTAAAAATGAAAAAGAGAATTATAATAAGGCAATATTAGAGTTACCGAATGCAATTTTAAAAGATAATAACGCTAGCAATTATTTCAAACAAATTGAAACCTTAGTTAAAAACATTGACTCACTTGAAAAACAATCTGTCAGTGATGAAATTAAAAATAAAGAAAATTATCAAGAAATATTAAAACAGTACGACATTATCAATAGTAAACGCTTACAGAAAATAGAACAACTTTCCTCACTAAAAAAGAAAATCGTAAATCGAATTATAACTGAATTATCAAGTGCTGAAAATGTTAAATCTATTGACTTAGAAAGCTCAATGACCTGTTCTAAGTTTCAATCTATAAATGATTGTTTAAAAGACACTGAAAAATATACTGTTAAAAACACTATCAATTCAGATCCTTTCCTTAGCGATAAAAGTGTTCTTCTATCATATAAAGTAATTGATGCAAGTATGAATATGAATGGTGAATTACACTATAAAGTTAATATGACTTTTAAACCGTCATATAACAATAAAATCGAGTCTATGCTCAATGACAAACTTGGCCTGAAGTCTACAGTCGTCACACTGACTAGCAATGTCGATGCTGATTGGTATGTTGATGGTGCTAAAGTAGGCACTGGCAAAAAGGTCAACTCTGAAGTCACCTTGGGTAAACATGGGATCGTTGCATCCTATAAAACAATGAAAAAATCTACGGTAGAAACAATCGAAACATTAGAATCAAATCTTGTTTTCAACTATTTATTTGATGATATAGACAATCAATCTGCACTTAAGTAATAGGCATAATTTAAGCGTAAAAAAGCCACCTTAAAAATGATTTAAAGGTGGCTAAATATATTTTTTAAGTGATTAGAAGCGATAACCTAAAGTTAGACGGATATCACGACCTCGGCCAGAATAATAACTATCCCACAAACCACCACCATAATAACCTGAGCTAACATATTCTTTATCGAACAAATTATCGACGCGTAGACTTGCTAACCAAGCATCACGATTATAATTTAAGGCTAAATTACCAAGCACGTAACTTGCCAGCTTATCGCCTTCATTAGCATTATCGCCTTCAATAAAACGATTTCCCGTATAAATCGCCTCGGCAAACACTTGGAAATGTTCGGCGAAATCCATACTGATATAACCACGTCCAGTATGTTTTGCCACCCAAGACAGTGCTTTACCATCATTCACCCCATCGGTAAATTCGGCATCGATATAGTTATATTCAAGCCCTAATTGCAGTGCTTGAGTGATCTGCCAATCCCAGTCTGCGCTCGCACCATAACGGCGTGAGGCATCGGCATTGACGTTCGCGCCTTGGAAACTACCACCAACAGGTTTTTCCGCACTGGGGTCGAAGACAATTTCATCTTCTAAATCGAGGCGGTATAAGCTTACGCGCAGGCTTTGGCTAGCAACAGTCCAATCCCAACCCGCCTCATAGGAGCGGCCCGTCTGCGGCTTTAGGCCATAGACATCTTTCGGGGTGTAGGCTTGCTCATCGACCTTAGCGAAACGGAAGTTTTCATCGCCGCGTAGATAGAATCGGTGCTCGGCGCTTGGGCGATAGTTTAGACCGAACTCGAATGCGGTCGCATCCTCATCTAAATCAATACCATTTGGATAGACATTGCCATCGACTAACTCGTCGGTCACCCGCGCATAACGTCCACCTACCACATAGCTTAAGCTGTGGCTTAATGGCACTGTGGCCTGTACATAAGCACTTTGCATTTCTTGCACATTGCTACGCGCCATAGTGTTATAGTCGGCCTTACCACGGCTAAGATCTAAACCTGTCACTAGATTTAGCTCACCTTGGCGAGTGGTGTAATTTGCTAAGGCCTTAGGACTAAACATTAAGAGTGAACGGGTATTATGACTACCAGCCCCCCAGTTCAGCGAGGTCACTAAGGTATCGCTATAATCCAGATCCGCCGCTAAGGCCCAATTTGGGTTAAGCTGATGCTCATAACCACTGCGCGCCGCGGTGGTCATCTCATGGACATATTCGCTTTTATTGGAAGATTGACGAGGGTTTTGTTTAAATTGATCTTTGGTAAGTGAACCGGGATTTTCACGGTCATCATCGTAATAGCTGGTTTCAACAAAGAAAGCATCTGTATCAGTTTTATATTGAATACGGCCTAAAATCGAGCCAGTTTCATTGGCATTATGCTTGCGATAGTTATCACCTTGGTTGTAGCTACCTGTAAAAAAGTAACGCCAGTCTTTATTGATGGCGCCAGAAATATCACCGCGACCTTCATAGGTATCAAAGCTGCCACCCGATAATTGCACACTACCGCTAGTATTTTCGGGTGACTTAGTCACAATGTTAATCACCCCACCGACAGCTTGGTCGCCATAAAGCACACCCGCACTGCCCGATAAAATCTCAATACGTTCAACAAGGTTAAGCGGAATCGCATTGAGGCTTGGCGCAGCGATATCGATATTATTCAGACGACGGCCATCGAGTAAAATCAGTGTATTGTTAACAGCAGTGCTGGCGCTAAAACCGCGCATCGCAAAGCTAGTCCCAATATTATTATCCGAAATTTGAATACCGCTTCGACCGCGTAGTACATCAGTCAAACTCGTTGCACCGCTCATTTCAATTGCAGCGGCATCAATCACATTCACATTGGCAGCAATGTTTAGCGGGGTATTGTCTGTACGGCCAATCACGACAAGATGCTCATCGACTCTAGCGGTATGGGTATCGTCGGCCGCCAGAGCGGGCGCGATAATTGAAAAACTGCAAAGGCTGCCGATCAGCAGCGCGATTTTAGTTGGATTTGTTCCCATTTTACCTTTAACTCCTACAAGGAAAACGGGGCATTGACGCCACGATACCGTTGATTAAGCGTAAATACTGACGGTGATTATCGCATTTTGAGATCTGCCCACCGAAATCTCAAAAACACCTTTAGGGCCGGTCTCCGGACTTAGGCTATGTTAATCCATTAAAAGTTGGATTAACGCGAGACTGACCTTTCACATTCTGATTATCGGGTTCTGTCTTGAACTCACTTATCAAACGCGGTCTTCTCTCACCTTTTACCGTTGCGGGGGCAGTGCCAGAATCTCACTGGCTTCCCGATTATCTCGCGGCCTGAGCACGCAAGCACCTCAGAAGGTTGACTAAAAATTTGATATATAGGGCTAAAGAAACGTCATTCATTTCTTTATACCTATCTACTCTACATCAAGCGCGAGCATTATAGACGTCTATACGGATGAAAGTCCATTAAACTCAAACAAGCACCTATTCGCTAAACGACCACATTTTAACTTCAGGCTTTGGTCTTTCTTTACTCAAAATGTCCTGACGCTGCTCCTGCGTTTCACATTGTGTTGGAGCCGAAAAATCGAGGGGCTTAATCACGAGTGAATCGGCAACCTTTACAGAAGATGTAGCAAACGTATCGGTATTCATCGACCAAGATACCCACTCTCCTTTTTCACTGAGCCCGACATAACCATCATCTGTTGCACCTAACCAAGTTAATCGCGGAATGCTTGCTATTAACTTTTGGACATTTTCGAGATTAGCTCGATAGCCTACTGGCACGACCTTACCATCTGGGCGAATAAACACAAATGATGCTTGCCCGTTGATAATACGGCTCCCTTCCTGCCAATATTGATTGAGAATGTCTTGGGCATAATGAAAACCATACAGATAAGCGTAGTCAGTATCGTCGACGATAATTTGCGGTACAGCATTGTCACGCAATAACAAAAAACCTGTATCTACGCTAACAATACTGCTCACACCTTTAATACCCGTTTGCTTGAGCCAATCGATACCGCAGTTCGTTGAATTACCCCAAAAGTGCACCTCGCCCGTAGGACTTAAGATGGCAAAGGCACAGCGATTTGTCGTAATACTGGCCACATCCTGTAACGCACCGCGAATAGGATAAACATCACTACTATGCCCCCAAGTCACGACAGTGCCATCCTTTTTCAAAGCAGCAAAGGTACCATGAGTGTACTCGACGCTGACGACATCCTTAAGTTGCGGTAGCAGCTTTTTCATATTGGTAGAGCTTTCAATTTTTCCCCAAATCACAGTACTACCGTCTTTTTTTAGTGCCGTAAAACTTCGCCCTGCAGCAACGATATCAACTACATCAATAAGCTGATCCTGCACATGTAAGCTATTACCACCATACGGGCCATAACCCCAAGTGTGTACTTTGCCATTGGCATCTAGAGCAGCAATGGCCTCTTGATTGGCGAACAACTTGGTAATATTGGTCATGCGGTTTTGTAGTGCTTTGTCGAGGCTCAATTTCCCCGCATTACCCCAGTACACCACAGTGCCATTCTTACGCAGCGCAGCAAAGCCGTCCTTAACTGGCACAATTTGGATGACATCTTTAAGTTGATCTGTCACTTCACGGCTATCGCCGCCGCTAAAACTGTTACCCCAAGTGATCACATCGCCATTTTGGGTGATAGCTGCAATAGCCATATTATTTGCTATAACGGAGGCTAGCGTGGGTAAATCACAGGGAATATGACGGTATTGTGGACTCGGTTTTTCCTTCAATTGAATGAGTTTACCGTTATCAAACTGCACTAATGATTCGTTATTGCTTTCAATTACAGCCGTAGGTTTAGGGTCGCTACAGCCTGCGAGTTGTACAGCAACCATGCCCGCTAGCACAGCCATTGGCCAAGAGATTCGATTAGCTCGCATTACTATTTCCTTGTATTTGTTGTATCGCTCAATTTTTACAGCACTCAATTTTTACAGCAATAAAATGCGCGCGATTCTAGCAGCTTATCGCGAAAAGGCGCAAAAGTTCACACTTTGCCTCTTGAGTCGAATAATCTAACTTCCTCAAAATATTAAGCATGCTACTCTAATGCACCACAGTATCTGTTTAAAGGAGTAACAGTATGACTCGCCCTATTATTCTGGATTGCGATCCCGGCCATGACGATGCTATCGCGCTTATATTAGCTTTAGCTCACCCAGAGCTTGTTCCCCTTGCCGTCACAACTAGCGCAGGCAATCAAACCCCAGATAAAACCCTCAATAATGCCTTACGGATCTTAACGCTGTTAAATCGCGGTGATATCCCTGTGGCCGGTGGTGCGATCAAACCTTTAGCCCGCGAACTGATTATTGCCGACAATGTTCACGGGGAAACAGGACTCGATGGTCCTGTATTACCTAATCCAAGTTTTAGCCCTCAACCCATTACCGCAGTGGAGTTAATGGCGCAGCAAATTCGCCACAGTACAAAACCTGTCACATTAATTCCCACAGGGCCGCTGACTAATATCGCCCTTTTACTAGCGAGTCATAGCGAGTTACACCATAAGATTGAGCGCATAGTGCTAATGGGCGGCGCAGCCGGTGTCGGTAATTGGACCCCAGCCGCCGAGTTTAATATTTTTGTCGACCCCGAAGCCGCCGATATTGTATTCAAATCAGGTATTCCCATTACCATGTGTGGGCTCGATGTAACCCATCAGGCGCAGATCATGGATGAAGATATTGAGCGCATTCGCGCGATTCAAAATCCCATTGCTCAGTGCGTCGCCGAATTATTGGATTTCTTTATGATTTACCACAGAGATCCTAAATGGGGCTTTATTGGCGCGCCACTGCATGATCCCTGCACTATTGCTTGGTTGCTTAAACCTGAACTATTTGAAGCGCAAGATTGCTGGGTCAGTATTGAAACCCAAAGTGAGTTGACCCTAGGCATGACAGTGGTTGATCGCTATCAGCTTACAGGTAAAGCCGCCAATGCTACGGTATTATTTGGGCTCGATAGGCAAGGTTTTGTCGATTTGCTCGTAGAAAGTGTCAGTGTTTATGACCCCACTTATCTCAATCGCAAATAACATCGACAGAGGATCGTCTATGAGTCAAATACTCATTATCGGCAGTGCCAATGCCGACCATGTGATGAAATTTGAATACCTACCCGCCGCAGGACAAACCTTGATGAGCCGAGAATACCGTCTTGAACACGGTGGTAAGGGAGCAAATCAAGCGGTTGCCTGCGCACGTTTAGCCAAGCCAGATACGCACATTGATTTTATCTGTCGCTTAGGCAAAGACAGCGTCGGCGATGATATGCTCCAAAGCTGGCTAAAAGACGGCATTAGTGCAGAAGGGATCACTCAAACATCCAATATGAGTACTGGAACGGCCATGATTTTTATCGGTGACAACGGTGAAAATACCATTGGCGTTGCCGCAGGTGCTAATGCGGAGCTGTTACCTGAAGATTTAGAAAATTATTATGCCCTATTTGCGAATGCACAGTACCTGCTTATCCAGTTAGAAACCCCATTGACGACGGTAGCAAAAGCACTACAAATGGCGAAAAGACTGGGCGTTACGACAGTATTAAACCCTGCTCCAGCCAAAGTATTAGGACCTAATTATCTTCAGTGGGTGGATATTATTACCCCAAATGAAACCGAAGCCGCGGCACTGACTGGCGTCGAGATTAATCACCTCGATGATGCGCATCTCGCCGCACAATTGCTGCATCAACAGGGCGTAGGTATTGTGGTTATCACTTTAGGGGCAAAGGGTGCTTATATCAGCAGTCCTCATTTTACCGGGCTCGTACCCGCCATCAATGTACAAGCCGTTGATACCGTTGCGGCGGGTGATACCTTTAATGGTGCTTTAGTTGTCGGGTTAAGTGAGGGAATGTCGATTGATGCTGCCGTGGGATTTGCCAATGCCGCCAGCGCCATAACGGTGACTCGCCAAGGCGCACAAAGAGCCATCCCCTACCGCCACGAAGTCCCTAACTAGGCACTCATTTGTGCGACAGATTGTCGCACTGCGCGGCTTTCAGTCGAAAGTTGTATATACATAATTTACTAAACTAATTCATTCCCATTTAATACAAATTGGCTATTATTTCAGCGCATGGTTGAGCCAAAACGGCTCAACTTCCCCTTGTTTAAATAAGGAAGTACCAGATGAAAGCAAAGAGCACCTCTTTACGTAACCTAACCAGTGTGAGTCTTTTAGGTTTAGGATTATTCGTCGCGAGTCAAGCGAGTGCCAATGAATGTGAGTTGAAGATTGCTGCCACTGATGCAATGCAATTTGACACAAAAGAACTGTCAGTCCCTGCGAGTTGTAAAGAAGTCACCCTCACTCTGACACACACAGGCACCCTACCAAAGGCTGCCATGGGCCATAACTGGGTATTAACAAAAGCCGCTGATATGGCAGGTGCCGCTAATGATGGAATGAGTGCCGGTGCCGATGCGGCCTATGTAAAAGCTGATGATACTCGCGTAATAGCACACACTGGATTGGTAGGCGGCGGTGAATCAACTTCAATCACCTTTAGTACAGAAGGAATGGATGCCGCGGAAGATTACAAATTTTTCTGTAGCTTCCCAGGCCACTGGGCAATTATGCAAGGCAGTTTTAAACTAAAAGCGTAAAGTGCATAGATTGAGCTAGGCTCGCATTCACTTTACAAAAAAGCGGATCTTCGGATCCGCTTTTATCTATCTTAGGACGGGATAGCCGTAAGTTTTTAATGCCTAGGTTGAATAACAAGCGGGGAAAAAGTCGTCATCGCATTGCCATTAGCACCATTCAAGTTAGGATAATCCAGCCCTTCTTGTAATGTGTAATATACGTCGACAAAATCATCGTCATTAGTAAACCACGCATCTGGCATCGCACTTAGAATACCATTAGTGATTTGTGGGATCAGTGCATAGCCCTGAGCTTCAGGATCTGGGATCGATTTTAAGATCTGCTCAGCCGCTTCCAACAACTTAGTCGCCAGCACTTTATAGTTAGTGCCATCATCGTGCTCCATTAAAATCACATCCGCAGCAGCCCAGCGATAACGCTCCCAATGAATAATGACTTGATTTGGATAATAAGTCGTATCTGCATAATCTAAATAGGGCATTTCGACAATATCGAGCACTGGTTTATCGCGACTCGGGTCAACTCCTGTCACTATGGCATAAATCTCGGCAGCCCCAGAAATCCAAGGTTCATGATCATCCTTCAAAGATATCTGCTTGATCACTGTAGTTGAAATCGGTTTATCGGCGACCGCTTTACTTGATGAACGGTTCAAAAAGGCCCTGTCACCTTGTTTAACTTGTGCTTCGGCAAAAGTAGATCGCATCACCTTTAATCCAGCAATAAAGGCTTTTTTACTATCAATACCAACCACAAACACTGGCTGCGGCAGGTTATACACATCTAACTGATGCACCTGTCCATAAATATCAAAGGCTTCAATATAATCCCACTGACGCTCGTCTCCCTCAGGTTCAAAGGCAAATAAGGGCAATTCTCCTTGCTGCCAAGCCCCTAACATAGTCGCATCTGCCAAACGCACTTGTACCAACGAATCCGCTTGCGCACTTAAGTTTAGCCCTTTCGCCCGGCGGATAGAGGCATCGGCTTTGGTCATCACCTGACTATTAAGCGTATGTTGGGATAGGATTGCATCAGCATTCACTGCTAGCTGATACTGGTTTATTTCCATCTGTAAAATAGGTTCAAGCTGCGCATATTGATGGCTTAGATCTAATGCTAAAGCTCTTTTCGTATTGGTTAACTGAGTTTGTGTATTTAACGTCGAATCGTCTAGTGACACCTGTAACAATCGCAACGCCTCTGTATCTAGGGTCTGGCTATAACTCATGGAGGTCCAAACTGACAAACACAGCAATAAACTGGATTGAAGTCGTTTCATAGGAGTGTCCTTACCGTTAAAAAGTTAAACGTGCGTTCGAATTCCCTACATATGAACACAGACCCGAATCCAAGTAAATCAAATGATAATAATTATCGTTAATTATTAATGGTATAGAATACGTAATCACGCTGAAGTGTTATCAAAACAAGGTAATAGCGATATCGATATTGAATAGACTAGAACAAGCTAAATACTCGGGAGCGCACTAAAAAGAGGAAATGAGGTGAAATGAGGCTATCAGCTCAATGTAGAGCAGAACAAATTAGCGCAGAACAAAAACACAAAAGACGGAACCTAAGATCCGCCTTTTATTGTTGATAGCCAGAATGACTCATCCAGAGCATCAATGCCGCTTTAGGGTCACTCTCGCTGATAAGACAAAAATAAACGAATGAGTGTTACTCTTCGTCGAAATCATCCTCATCAAGATCATCGGCATCAGTTGCCGCTTCAGCCGCTAATGCTGCCGCTAATTTTGCTTTAGCTTGTTTCTCTGAACGACGTTTATTGCGCTCAGTTAACGTACCTAAAAACACTTGTAATTCAGTTAAGCCCCAAGCTTGTGCTTCGGCTTCGGTCGCAAAACCATCGTGACTTTTAGACACTACGGTTTTAGTGGATGTCATGCGACGTGTGATTTCAGTTTTCCAACCATTATCGCCCTGTGTTACGCGAAAATCGTATTTTTTACCCTTGCTCATTCTGCTCTGTTTCCTAAATGATGCTTGTCACGTTTGTCTTATCAAGCGAACCAAACGCTCATCATAAAACAAAAGGAGCGCAGTTTACTTGATTTCAGCCTAGAAAGATCGCTCGAGTGAAAATATTCATGTTAGCTTCACATATTCATCTATCGTTCTGACACTGAACATCACGACCTCTGCTTTGCAATACCACTAAGGTCAATTTAACTCTGCGGCCTAACATTTCTCAAATCCAGTCACATACTAGCTTGGCAAGTTTGGCCTAAATAAGCAAAAATGCGCTAACGGCGACCGCTAACGCATTTGTATTGATATGAATTTTAAAATTATTTGAAAAGGTGCTGAATATTCTTTAAATCACCTTTTCCTTCAGCAATTTCTTCAGGCGTTAATCCCGTGACTTCATGGGGGAACACTAACCAATCTTCAGAAGCGTGGATGTAATAATCTGGTTTTAAAGGCACGGCGGTATTTTTCGGTTTGTAGTAAGGGCAAGCAATACGGATATCCTGTGGCATGTTTAAGCGCATAAGCTGGCTTAACTTTTCCTTTAATGCATGGATGCTACGGCCTGAATCAAACACATCATCGACAATCAATAATCCATCACTGGCATTTGCATTTTCAACGATGTAATGCAGGCCATGCACTTTGATTTCTTTGCTTTGCTTGTCGGTACCAATACCATAGTAAGAGGAAGTACGCACGGCGATATGGTCAGTTTCTACTTGTTTAAAATCGAAAAACTCTTGAACTGCAATCCCAATTGGAGCACCGCCACGCCATATACCCACGATAAACTGCGGACGAAAACCACTCTCATACACTTGTGAAGCTAATAAAAATGAATCTTCCAGCAGTTGCTGTGCGGTAACAAAATACTTTTCTGACATGACACCGTCCCCATCGCGATTATTTATTTTCAGGTGGCTAAAGCGAATGCTTTTACCTAGTAGGTCTGTTCGGCGTCCAAAACACGAGAACAGCATTCTCTTCACAAGAGTCCTAGCAAGTGTAGGCAGCCGCCGAATTTTGGGAGCGAATTTTATACCAAAAAAAACCGCAGTGCTGCAGTAATAATAAGAACTTGGGCGGTAACAGCCATTTATTTTGTATTTTTAGGATGAAACTAACAAAAAAGGCCACCCTAAGGTAGCCAACATAGAACACGCCAAGGCATTAACTCACAGGATTAATCGTGTGCTCACCCGCTTTCGTCACCGCACTGTAACTACGCGCCGTTGCAAGTTGGAAATCCTTCGACAAAATCGTGTCCACATAATGCCAATCGCTGCGCACCGCATCGGGAGTGAATGTCAGCGTCATAAAGCCGCGGTCTTTCAAGTTGGTGTACTTAAGATCTGGCACTAACTCGACAATCGCCGCTTCGGTTGCCGGGATCTGTTCTGCAGGGAGATTCAAATAATACTCAAGCCCCGGCGAGGATACCGAACTCGTCGCAAACTCCACACCAACAGTATCGCCCTTCATATCTTTAAGCTCACTCGCCCAAGCGTTATGGGTATCACCCGCAATCACCACTAGGTTGAGATTTTTCGATTTAGCCGTACCTAAAATCACTTCACGCTCATAGGCATAACCATCCCAGGCATCCAAGTTATAGGGAATCGATGGCAATTGCAGCAGGGCTATCACTTCTGGAGTTAATAAGGCTTGGTTGGCTTGGAGATATTGTAATTCTTGGGCCGTTAAGGTGGGATCATTGGCCGCTGCACGCGCCGCTAACTTAGCTAAAGCCCCTAACATAGCAAATTGGGGAATGCTCATCTGCTGAGTCGCAATCGTCGCAGGTAATGACATTTTACCCATTAACACTTGCTGACCTAACACCTGCCACTTACCCGTTGCCTGTAATAATGTACCTTGCAACCATAATAACTGTGTCAAACCTAATAACGTACGCGAGGTCGATGTCACATCCGTAAGAAAACGCTCGCCATCAAAGGTGCCTGTAGTGGCATCCATATAATCAGCATAATCGAGCTGTTTATCCCGCGCTAACACGCGAGTATCGAGCATATGTAGATCCACTAAATTACCGTAACTAAAGCTGCGGTAAATCTCCTCATGGTTGCCTTCACGCCATGGGCGAATGGGCAGCCACTCAAAATAAGCCTGTAATGCCGCTTCTTTACGAGCAGTAAAATCCCCTTCATCTTCGTTGTGATTCTCTGCGCCATCACGCCATGTATCGTTAGCCACTTCATGGTCATCCCATACCGTGATAAAAGGCACTTTGGCATGTAATTTTTGCAAACTCGCATCGGTGCGGTACTGGCCATAACGGGTACGATAATCGCTTAAGCTCAATAACTCATTGGCGGGAAGCACTTCTCGGCCCAATTCTGCCGCATGTTCACTGGCATAACCACCGCGAGGATATTCGTAAATGTAATCCCCTAAGTGCACCACAGCAGCTAAATCGTCCTGCGCCGCCGCTAACTCATACACGTTAAAGTAACCCGCAGGGAAATTAGAACAAGAAAGTACGGCTAACTTTACTGAGCTGACTTCACCTTCTGGCAAAGTTTGGGTTTGACCTAACGCTGAAGTTTTATCCCCCGTCTTAAAGCGGTAAAAATAGTGTTGCCCTGCACGTAAACCACGGGCATCCACTTTAACCGTGTAATCACGGCTGGCATTAGTCACCGTTTCCCCCGTAGTGACTAACTGTGAAAACGCCGCATCACTCGCCACTTGCCAACTCACTTTCACATCACCTTGTGACTCGGGTGTTACACGAGTCCATAGGATAACGGCATCATGGGCTGGATCGCCGCTGGCTACCCCATGAAGAAATTGCGCGGGGACAGCATTATCATCATTATCACTACAGCCCATCAAGCCGTAGGAAATAACAGCAACGCCAACACCTTTGGCCGACATAGCCAGAAAATCACGACGAGTCACGGTACGATTCATTATTATTCCCTTGTTAGATTACGCTTCACATTTACAGGTATGAGGTCTAATGAGGCCAAGATTGTGGGACATAACTGTTACATATTGGTGACATCCTAATAATCCATTTAGGATCTCTATCAATTCAAATGGTTATACTAGACGTTCTACTTTATTGATGCAGGACTAGCACAGTGGGCGAAGAAGCTGCTAACATCGAACTACGCTCAATTCAGCCCGTTTTATAGGGCATAAGACAGATGCTCGCGAACCGCAAGGAAGGAATTTAATATGATGAAAGTCAGCGATATTATGAGCCAAAACACCATCTGCATTAGCGATGGCGCCAGCCTAAAAGATGCCCATCATCTCATGCAAACCCGTAATGTTCGCCATCTGCCCGTCATTTCTGAAACCGATGGCACCCTTGTAGGTATACTCACCCACAAAAAAATGATTGCCAGCGTGCTGTCTATGCTCAATAAATACGGCCAAGGGGCACTCGATCGCAAAGAACGCTACACACCGATTAACACTGTTATGGAAAAAGAATTCCAGCACTTAACTGCCGATGAGCCTTTAACCGTTGTGGTGGAATATTTTATCGAGAACAAACTTGGTTGCCTGCCCGTCGTCGATGCCGATAAAAAAGTGCTCGGTATAGTCACTTCATCGGACTTTATTAAGCTGTGCCGTACCCTGCTGCAACAGCAAGCGTAACGTTTTACGCTCCTTTTCTTCTATGCCAGCCTTTTACTACGTAAAGGCTGGCGTTGTATTTTTTTATAAACTGTATTTTCTATAAAAAGAAAGGATTCCCTTGGCTAAATTACTCTCACAAGAACAATTTATTCGCGCCTATGAATGCGCAGAATTTGGCTGTTTTGCCAATCAACAACAACTCGCCAAATTACTCGCCGATCCCGATTACGACTTTTTACATCAAGACAGTACCTACTTTGGCAAAGCGGCGACACAAATCACCTGTATCAGTGACTTACAAAGTATGGAGGAAGTGCATTTTGTCGCGGCCAACTTGAATTGGGATGACGATGATCCCGACATAGTCAGGGCGATTATCGAACATCCACTCTGCGATGCAGGTACCGCCTTATTACTCTACTGGTACGGACAAGGCTTTTATTACTCCACGCCAGAGACGCTCAATACACCTTTTGGACAGCTATTCAAAACCATAACCGATAGATTTATTGAGCGCGGCTATGCCAGTTATAAAATCCATTTTGACCCGATTAAAGAATGTTTTATGCCTTCATTAGAAGACGTTCTTACTAGAGGATTCCAAATTCCAGGGGCTATTTTTGCCCCTTATAGCACTATGGAAATCGAAACCTATGAAGGGCACCCAAGGTATCTACAATTTAAAAATGAACTGCTGAAATCGGGTAAATGGGGCAAACAATAAGCGTTGACCTTTTGATATCAGAACAGGTTAAGCTGGGGTTACTGGCGGAATACGCGTAAAACGCTGCCAGCGACCCGAGCGCCAACGCTGCACCATAATCAATCCACGCACCCACTCATCTGCCGCAACGGCAAGCCAAGCAGCCAACACGCCATAACCTAAATGCAAGCCAAAGAACCAAGCCAATAACACGCCAATGCCCCACATACTAAAGAGACCAATCCGCACGGGAAATGCCACATCACCAGCGCCCTTTAAGGCCGAGATAATCACCAGATTAAACACTCGTCCGGTTTCAAGGGCGATGGAACCTGCGAGCAATAACGCTGTTAGTTGGATAACTTCTTCGTTTTCACTCAACCAGCCGACAATAACGAATCGCTGCCAGTAGAAGAGCAATACTATGGTCAATGAAGCAATAAAACCCACCAAACAGTAACGCTGCACCCGAGTGGTGATTTCATCGAACCATTGTTTACCCACATAATATCCAGTCTGGATTTGCGTCGCCTGCCCGAGTGCGACTGCAAAACAATAGATAAAACGGCTAATGTTCAAACCATAGGTATAAGCCGTCAGCGATAAAGTGCCCATCTGACTAATAAAGTAGATAATCGTCATTTGCGCCATATTGTAAGACAGCATCTCACCCGCATTAAGCAGGCCAATGCGCATCACGCGCCAATAAGTGCTGCGCGGTAAGAGCTTAAGTCGTTGCAGCGGCAGCGGGATTTGCTTATGCCGGATCACCATCAGCATAATAAAGGCACCGATAATCTGGCTGGTCACAGTAGAAATCGCCACCCCTGTTACCCCGTATACAGGCAAACCAAAGGGAGAATACAGGGCAATATAATTGCCTAACACATTCATCAAGCCCGTGCTCGAGGTGACTAACATGGCCGAGCGGGTAAAGCCATAACTACGCAAAATAGCGGCGAAGGCAATGTTCATCACTAGCCCTATGCTCAAGCTGCCGCAAATGACTAAATAATCGTATCCAAAGCCTGCAACCTCATGCTCAAGGGCGAATAAACCGATAATGCTCTTAGCACCTAAAAACATTGAGGCGCCCATCACCACGGCTAAGCCGAGACTCAAAGCAATGCTTGCAACACCAATATCAATCGCCTGCTGCGGTTGTCCCGCACCATTGTGTTGACTAATCAAAATGCTCGCGCCCGTGCTCACCATCATGGACATCACCATCATAAAAAACATCAACTGAGTGGTGAGCCCAACCGCAGCAACCGCATTATCGGAATAGTTGCTGAGCATAAAAATGTCACTTATTCCAAGCAAGGATTGCAGCAAGGTCTCGATAAAAATAGGCCAAGTCAGCGCCACGATACTCATGCGCTGCTGCAATGTTTTGGGTGCTTTTGCCACAGAAATGCCTACTAAATGGAGAATGAAATCGTAAGAGAGTTTTTGTTCAGTTTTACCGCTTATGTCGCCAATCCCCAAAATAACCGAGAACGACCACATGCGTCACTAATCCATAAATAACACTTTAATGTTACTTTTTTGAAAATTAATTTCACAAAAAAAGCGTTATTCAGTTAAAACCAGACTGACAGCCGGATTTAGGCGGAAATTTAAGCGCATTAACACTAACAGTCAATTGTAATGGTAATTTTATTACCATTTATTTTTTATAAGGCCTGACAAGGTCACTACCATTTGTATGATACGAGGGATAAACTCCCGCAAGCGACGCAATTTACCGCAGCGGTACGGCGCAGTAATACAATCGAATTTTAGGAGAACAAAATGAGCCAACTCTATTTGGAAGAAGGAATTAAACAATTAGTCGGCGAATTTATTGCAGCAGGTTGTCCATCGGTGCGGGCCCAAACAATAGCAGAACGTCGCCAAGGTTATATTGCCAGTACGGTACTGGCAGGTGAACCTGAAGAGGTATTTGAGGTTCGCTCAGTTTCAATCGATGGCGCAGAACTCACCTTATTTAAGCCTTCGGCGGCAACCAATTTACCTGTAGTGATTTACTACCATGGTGGCTGCTTTGTCAGCGGCGGTGTTGAAACCCATAATCAGCAACTGCGAAAACTCGCCAATGATGCAGGAGCATTGGTCATTGCCGTTCATTATCGCCTCGCTCCTGAACACGTTTACCCCGCCGCCCACGACGATGCCTTCCATGCCGCCGAGGTTATCTATCAACATTGTTCACAATGGGGTGGCGATAAAAACAATATCACCCTAATGGGCGACAGCGCGGGCGGCCATTTAGCCTTAGTCACTTGCCTGCGTTTAAAAGCCAAAGAGCAATGGTTGCCACAAAAACAAGTACTTATTTATCCTATGCTCGATGCGACTGCCAAAAGCCAGAGTTATAGTGATAATGGCGAAAAATACATTATCACCCGCGATACCTTGCTCACGGGATTTGATATGTACCTCGATTGGCACCCTAGAACCGACGTTGAAGCCAGTCCACTGCGCCGCGATGACTTAGCAGGCTTACCCGAAACCCATATCATCACCGCTGAGTTTGATCCGCTTGTCGATGAGGGGGAGCAGCTATTTAGACATCTATTAGAGGCTGGCGTAAATGCCCATTGCCGCCGTTATCTTGGGGTGATCCACGGCTTCTTCCAACTCGCAGGAGTGAGCCGCTCCGCTCGGGATGCCATGGTGCAGATAGTCAATATTGTGAAAAAATCCTAACGATCTCTTTAATGGCTTAGGTTTAATACGATTGGTATAAATAAAAAAGGCTTCCTATTCAAATAGAAAGCCTTATTCTTATCCCAATGATATTAGGACTTATGTCCGCGGCTTTCGATACGCCAATAGCAGCAAGACGATACCCACAGCTAAAAAAGGTAAGCTAAGCAGTTGTCCCGCACTGAGCAGTGTTTCTGTGTAAGCCGCTTGGCTCACTTTAATCGACTCTATGCCTATTCTTGCACTAAATACCAAAACCAAAAATAAGCCAAAGATTGCCCCATGCCTTTGTTTAATCTGCGTATATTGATACAAAGCATACAAACCAATAAAGATAGCTAAATAAGCAAAAGCCTCATAGAGCTGCGCCGGATGCCTTGGCAACATGTCAACACGGTTAAAAATAATGGCCCAAGGCAGAGTCGTGGGTTCACCTAAAATTTCTGAGTTGGCAAAGTTCGCCATCCGCACAAAAAAGCCAAAAATGGCAGTCGCAATCGCCAGCCTATCCAATAAAAAGAGGAAGGGCAGCTTCACCTTACGTTGGTAATAATATAAGGCCAATATTGCCCCGAGTCCCCCACCATGGCTGGCAAGCCCACCTTCCCAAATCGCCAAAATCTTCAATGGATGGGAGAAGTAGTATGCGGGATCGTAAAAAATACAATGGGCTAAGCGCGCGCCAACAACAATACCAACCACACAATAAATCAGCAGATTATCAAGGGATTCGAGATCGAGATGTTCCTTGATATACATGCGCTTCATCACCTGAAAACCCGCAGTGATCGCCACAGCAAACAAGACACCATACCAATGTATTTTGACTCCCATAAACGAGATTAATACAGGATCTGGCCCCCACACTAAGTGTTCCAAATTCAATTACTCCATCACACTTGCTACATCGAGGTAGGCTAAAAAAACTTGTTTTACGTGGTTAAACACTAATAGACAAGTCCTATTACGCCATTATTGGAATATCCAGCACAATAAGGTTGTTTTATGCCCAACAACCTAGGTCATGTTAACAATTAAACTTTAACAGTGCTCACTTCTACTAAGTCGCAGAATAATATCTCTATGCTGCGGATATTGCGCTAACAATGTTTCTTGGCTAAATAACTCGAAATCTTCGAAGGTAAACCCAGGGGACACCATACAACCCACCAGTGAAAATCCCGCTTGATTCATGGCTGAACCAAAAATACAGCCCTTGGGCACTAAAAACTGTGGGCGCTCACCCGCCGCTAAATCGAGCCCTAATTGCGCGGTCGTTAATTCGCCATCGGGAGAAATCATATAAATCGTCAATGATTGCCCCGCATGGAAATACCACATCTCGTCAGCCGTGAGGCGATGAAAATGCGACACTTCCCCCGTTCGCAGTAGAAAATAAATGCTGCTCCATAGTGCACGATTGTCATCAAACGGCATATCAGAACGGTAGGATGAGCGGTAATATCCACCTTCAATGTGCTGCTCTAGTGCTAAATGTTCAATAAATTCATCTGCGGTCTGCATACTCAATACCTCTGAAAAAAGATCCTAATCAAATTTTTATCATCTCGTTTATACGTGTTTTAAAAAGATGTTAAAAACACGATCCACATCAAATAATAACCATTCTCATTCGCATACTATGGCGCCACTTTCTATTTTACGGAGAAACGAGAGTGAAACCTACTTATCTGGCCACAATCTTAGCCATTTTACTCAGCCCACAACTGGTGGTCGCTGAAGAAGTTGATAGCGCTGAAACAGCAAATATTGAACGTATGAGTGTTATCGGAGTTAGGCAGCGGCTAGAACAAGCAGGAACATTAGCCAATACCATAATGAAAACCGAGGTGATTAACGCCACCACGATTGAAAACAAAAATGCCGTTAATTTATCAGAAGCGATTGATAACTCGCCGGGAGTAAAGGTTTCTAACGAATGCTCAATGTGTGGTGTTAAACGCATTATGCTGAACGGTATGAAAGGCGAGCAAACCACGATTTTAGTCGATGGCTTACCTGTACATACCATGATCTCGGGCTACTATGCCGTAGATGCTATCCCTACCACAGGGATAGAACGTATTGAAGTTGCCCGTGGGGCGGGCGCGTCATTAATTGCTCCCGAAGCGATTGGTGGCACGATCAATATTATCAGCTACGAACCCACAGAAAATGGTGCCGAACTCGATGTATCTGCGGGTGAAAATGGTTATCGGAAAATGGGCTTCCTAGGTAAGGGAGTGAGTGAAGATGGCCGTACCCGTGCGACTTTAGTTGCCCAATACGATGATAGAGATCAGTTTGACGCCGATCATAACAAGGTCAACGAAGCGCCGCAGCAAGAAAACCGCAGCCTAACCGCCAGAGTGTCACAGGACGTCACAGACACAGACAATCTCGTGTTACGTATTGCCAATATTCAATCAGAAATTTTTGGTGGGCCTATGTTAGGGAGCACCTTTGCCGATGGCACAGCCTCAAGCATTGGCAATGTATTATCCGGTTTTGACGATCAATTTAGTGAACCACAACAACTGTTTGAAGATGGGGATGTTCGCAAACCATTTACAGGTAAAGCATGGGAAACCACTGAATGGATCAAAACAGAGCGCAATGAGGCTTCATTAGCTTGGCTTAAAGAATTCAGCGATGACTGGAATATGCATTTAGCCGCAAGCTATGCCGAACATAAGCAAGACTCATTCTATGAAGGTTTTGATTATACCGCCGAAGACAAAATGTGGTTCTTCGATGCGCGTTTTAATTACCTACTGACAGAAAACCAACTACTGACCTTTGGCGCAGATTTACGCACCGAAGAAATGCGCTCCCACTCCCGCGCAGGCAGCGCCAACCCCAATTATGCTTCTGACTCCTTTGATTATGATGTGAAAGGGGTTTATATACAGGATACATGGCAAGCAACTGAAGCACTCGAAATTGCCATGGCACTGCGTTACGACACTATCACCGCCGATTTTACCGATCCTAACAAACCGGGTACTGAACTCGATGAATCCATTCTGTCCCCACGACTGGATGTACGCCTACGTCACAATGATGAATGGACCTCTCGGGTCTCAGCAGGACGAGGCTATCGTGCCCCACTCTCCTTCTTTGAAACCGACCACGGCATATTAGACGGTTCACTGGGTTTTGACATTGATATCGACGAGTTAGAACGCTCAAACTCAGCCAGCTATGCATTAAGTTATGAAGGTGAAAAACTCACCTCTACCGCCTCTATCGCATGGACAGAGGTGGAGCATCTTGCCGCATTAACCACCAATGACCTTGGTATTCCATTACTCACTCAGCTCGATGAAAAAGCGACGGTGATAACCAGCGATATTGCATTAGGTTACCGATTGACCGATGACATGACATTAAGCCTAACGGCTGAGCATTTTGATTACGATTCGGTATTCAAATCATCCTATGCAATTGCACCAATAGAGGAAAGGCTTACGCTCACCTTCGACTGGGATGTCAACGATTGGGAATTCTTCGCTAATGTTGTTTGGGTGGGCAGTCGTGATTTATCCAAATATGGTTATGAAGGTTACAACCGTTTAGATGCCAATGGTCAAGTCGATCCTGACTCTAAAAAGACCACGGATGCACCGTCTTACCTCACAGTAGACTTACGTGTTAGCTATCAGTTAAATGAATATCTGTCCCTTTACAGTGGTGTCAGCAATTTATTTGATTACACCCAAGCGGGTGATGAAGAAACACCGCTTTTTTACGATGCTGAAGGTGCCTTTGACGTGGGATATATCTACGGACCGCTGCGTGGCAGAGAGATTTACGCCGGCATGAAGTTAGCCTTCTAATGTTACGTCAAATCATATTAGTGCTAGTTTGCTGCGCCGCGCCTCTACAGGCGGCGCAGCTTACCCGCGACTATCAGTTTCAATCTCTGCGTGACCAAAAACTCACTCACCTTTCCCATCTTGAGGGCCAGCCTACGGCAATCATGTTTTTTGAGCCTGAATGCCCTTGGTGTATCAAACAATCCGTAGTACTCAAAAAACTACAGCAAGATTGTGGTCAGCCTATTCACCCTGTTGCACTGGGGGTGAATGGCGATCATTTAACGCTAAAGCGTGCACTATTTCGGCTTAATTTTCCCTTTGAAGCCTACCGCGCACCGCCAGAGTTACTCAAAGAAATGGGCGGCATACCCGCAACCCCGATCCTACTGCTCTTAAATGCAAAGGGAGAGTTAGTGAAGGGATATCGCGGTTTTACCAGTGAAGATGAGCTAAAAGCACAACTCTGTCCCGCTGTATAATATAAAGCCGTAAAAGCTAACACCTGTAGGGGTATTTGCTTTTACGGCTAAAACGCGATCAACTTGCTTTCTAACGATGATATTAGGCCGTAGATGATATTAGGCCGTATTAGGGCGTGTTGACGTTTCGAGATTAAATTTTGTTCGTTCTGGCAAGCTCGTGATCGCGAAACGAGGAGTGACGTGTAGTTATTCTACTCAAATGACGAGTGACAAAGAGCAAGAGCTTGCCAGACTAACCCTTCGGGCAGCGTTTGGCTTGCGTTTCTGCTGCGTTATCGCCCGTTTATGTAGAATAACTACACCGCACGGGCTTTACCTTGCATAAAAGCCAGCCAACTCGCTGCAAAAATAACCCTGAAACGTCAACACGCCCTAATTATGCGGCGATTTCCCCGTAAGGCCTTGAGCAAAATACCAATAGTCGTGCCATTGTGTAATATAGATGCCGCTACAGGACTGAGTAAACCAACGGCAGCAGCGCCTAGTATTCCTGTGTTCGCCCTCAGTGTTAACTGGTAGTTATCATGGATAAGTGCCATAGATAAATTCGCTAATTCCTTCGCATCGGCCACTCGGGTAATGTCATCCTGCAAGAGCGCAATATCTGCGGATAAACGCGCAATATCAGCTCCTTTTTGCATAGCAATACCAACATGAGCCCCCGCTAACGCAGGCGCATCATTAATACCATCCCCCACAAAGGCAATATTGCACCCCGCTTGACTCAGTCGCTCAATGATCTCGGCTTTATCTTCTGGCAATAGCTCTGCATACACTTCATCGATACCAAGATCTTTGGCAAGCTCCAAAGCACGCTCCTGCTGATCGCCAGTAAGTAACAGTATTCGTTTTACCCCTAATTGCTTTAAGCGATGTATGGTTGCTGCGCTTTCATCACGAATGGCATCCCTAAGTGCTAAAACACCGATTAGTACACCACCAAATCCAATATAAAGTAAGGTTTTACCTTCACTGTATAATCTTTCAATTTCAGTAAGATAAGGTGTTACATCAATACACTCATCTTCTTCAATAAAATGCCGAGAGCCGACAACAATACGTTTCCCATCAATTTCACTCGCCACACCGTGGGAAACGATAAACTCCACTTCAGAGTGATCAAAATGTCGACCATCAATGCTTTGTGAAGCCTCCACTACCGCCATGGCCAACGGGTGAAAATAGTGCTCCTCTACTGAGGCTGCCAGCCAGATCAAATCATTCGCAGAATAGGTACTATCAAACGCCACTGAGTCGGTCACATCAAGATTACCTTTAGTAAGCGTACCCGTTTTATCAAAAATAAAAGTGTCTGCCTGAGCGAGTCGTTCTAACGCTGTAGCCCCTTTGATTAAAATCCCGTTTTTACCTGCACGATACATGGCCGATTTAAATGCCACTGGTGTAGCGAGCTTTAATGCGCAGGAATAATCGGCTTGTAAAACAGCGGCACTGCGCTGCCAGTTACCAGAAACTAAATAAGTGGCACCTGCTAATGTGAGTACTCGGGGCACCAATTTATCGGCTAATGATGAAGCCTGAAGTTGGACGTCACTTTTGGCTGTGAGCGATTGTTCGACATAATCCGCAATACGCGCCGCCGCGGTTCCCACACCGACATGCTCTGCGTAGATCCTCAATCTGCCATCTTCCACAACCGTACCCGACAATACGGTATCACCCCGTTTTTTCCGGGTTGCCATACTTTCGCCTGTCATTGAGGCTTCATTAACATAAGCCTCTCCCCCAAGCACAGTACCGTCTACAGGCAGCACAGCACCTGCACCCACGATCACGGTATCGCCGACAACCACTTCATTGGTTGCCACTTGGATTTCTACACCACTGCGTTCAACCCATACAAATTTATCCGAGGGCTGCAACAAGGTTTTCAGCATATCGTCAGATCGACGAGCGATAGAGTCTTCGAGGTATTCGCCTAACTCCAACATAAAGGCTGTGGTATTAGCAGCAATATAATCACCACTGCCAAGGGAGATAGTCACGGCCAAGGCTTCTAGCGCATGAGAAGTTAACCCTTTACTCACAACATCCTCAGCACCATGCCTTAGCACAGACAATGCCGACAATAGAGAGACGGGCAAGCGCATCGATATAGGTAAAAAATTCACACTGATTAATGTCGCAAGATTCAGCAACAGTCTTTGGGGGGCGGGGTGGCTCTCTTTATTTTGGCCATCACCCGCAACCAAAATGACAGGCTTAACCTGTAGCACTCGGCTGGCTAATTTCTCAATCGATATTTTAGACGCGTTATAGCTAACAATTAAGGAACGAGCTTTGGGATTAAACCTCGCAGAATACACCTCATCGAGATTCTCAATGGCCAATGCTAAGCCTTTGAGCTCTTGGCTATTCGTTGCTAAAGAATAACGCCATCGAACCCGATTAGTACAATGGTGGACTAAAGCTAATGCTTTAAATACTGCGGCATTATTGTTCATCATCACCAGTCTGGACTGCCATTTCAGCTTGGATATCTGCAACCTGTTCTTTAAGCTCTTCCATCCCGCCAGCAATATCGGTATACAGTTTTACGGCTGAACGAACAATTTTCTCGCGCATCTCATCGTTGCTCAACACATAAGCAGCCGTTGCGCCAAGTAATGCACCAAGTAAAAACTGATTACTGGTATTGTTTTGTATCGCACCGAGTAGCCCCTTGCTTTTTTTGCCGCCTGCGGCACTTGCAAGTAACTCTTCAACTGTCATACCCGCTGGGATACTTCCTTGAAGTTGCTTTTTTAACTGTTTGTTTTTCTTTTTGCCCATGGTTCGATACCTCGTTATTAATCCTTGATGAGTAATTCAATACTTGCGATACCTGCGCCACCACCCAATAGCAATAACAGCGCCTGCTCATACTCTTTCACTTCTACCGCATTCGCGACCCCCATGCCCACCGCAGTCGCGACACCACCCTGTAAGGCACGTTTCAGCACTTTTTTTGCTTTAGGCTTGGACTTTTTCTTTTTAGCGCCATCCGTCTGTTGCAGCGCAGTGAGTAATGCTGCGGCCACGGCTCCACGAATAAAAAAATTACTTAACTCATTGGTTTTTAGTGTCATCTCCTGACTCCTCAGTTTGAGATTTCACCTCTTCTGCGTTATCAGTTGCTTCGAGTTTATGTCGCAATTTAGCCGATGTTTGCTCTAATGATTCGAGGCTCGACGCCGTTGACTCATAAAGTTTCTTCTGCGCTCGCTTAACATAAGCTTTACTATTACTTTTTTGCGCCAGTTTAACCAAGGTCGCGCCAGTAGCAGCACCGAGTAATAAGGTTAATATTGGATTCATTTATCTCTCCTTTGAACAAAAGCAACGGAATGAGTGTTAGGTATTTTGCATCTTAAACCACTGAAAATGCTGTTCTACTTCATCTAACAAAGCGATGACATTGGGTTTATCTTCCGCTTTCAACAACGATTCCCACAATGATGCACTGAGCACTTTAGTGTCATACTCCACAACACACGAACGGGCTAACATATTAGGGCGTATCGACTTAACCCCAGGTATTGACTCCATAAATCGAAGTAACTGTTGTGTGTGCTTAAACCCCTTTAAATTCAAATTATCGGGAAGATGGCTTTTTAGTTTGAATCGGATCCTGCCCGGTACATGGTGAGCAACGAGAATGTGTTCAGTCAGCTCTCGCAATTTTTCAAGTTTATTCATGCAATATCATCAATGGGTGACTAACGAAAAGTATTCTTACGGTGAATGAATACATGGGTTGCCGCCGCGGCAACAAAACACCATCCCGTAATGGCATGCCAGCGTTTAAATCCGGAATACACAAGCCCAATGGATAATGGCAGGCTAATAATGGCGGCGGTTTTGGCGACTCGATTAATATCTCGACGCCGAGCATGTTTTCTAGGACGTGAAATTTGATGCTGGTTTACATCTAATGCGATGGGCGCCTCAACCTGCCCCACGAAATTCTCTATCAACTGCGTTAGTTTTTGTTCCATTTCAGCCTTAGGATATGACGGCTGATAGGTGAGAATAAGACTGCGCGCAGACCAATTAACCCGAACCGCCAGTGTTTCGGGCAACGCTTCGAGTTGCTGTTGCAACAGGCTTAAGCAGGTTAACTTTTCGGCGGGCATTCTAAGACGCAAACGGCCATTCACTGATGACACTATCATGTTGGTATCCCAACCTAGATAAAATCCATATCGAACAGAATAAAGCAGCCCAATATTTGTGGGCAATAGCCTGTTACATCACAACATTGATGTAAGTCATAAATATGGAACATTTATTTTAAGTGGGCCTGAAGCCTAATGCGGGAATTCAAATTCTTTAAGGTGAAGCCATAAAAAAAGCGAACCCTAGAGTTCGCTTTAGATACTGAGTTATCAATCAATAAATCAGGTTAATTAACCATTTTAGCTTTACGGGCTTGATGCAGTTTTTTATAGCTTTCAATAAGCCTTAAATGCGGCTCAATACCCTCAAGTTGCATACTGGTCTTGGTTAGTCCGCTAAAGCGCACTTTACCCGTGACACTGCCAACCACCTCATTCATCACTTCCTCACCAAACATACGGGTGAAATTATGGATAAAGTCTTCGAGTTCGAGGTCTTCATCTAAGGTCACTTCCAGCACGGCATTCATCGCTTGGTAGAACAAACCACGTTTAACCGTGTTATCGTTAAATTGCAGGAACTCACCGACCAACTCAAGGGCCTCTTCATGCTCACCGAGTGCCAAATAAATCAATATTTTCAGCTCGATAATTGTCAACTTACCCCACACGGTATTTTCATCAAATACAATGCCGATCAGGGTACGAATATCCGTGTAGTTATCGAGTTGGCTTTCTTCTAAACGGTTAACCAAATTAGCCAGTTGTTTAGTGCTTAATGAATGCAGATTTAAGATATCTTCACGGTACGCCAACGCCTTGTTGGTGTTGTCCCAAATCAAGTCATCAACAGGATAAATCTCAGAATAATCAGGCACAAGAATACGACAGGCCGAGGCGCCTAAATCGGTAAACTCAGCAATATACACCTCTTTCCCTAGGTCTTCTAAGATGCCGAATAAGCGTTCCGCTTCTTCTTCGTTAGTGCCGGAGAAATCCCATTCGCAGAACTCATAGTCATGCTTGCTGCTAAAAAAGCGCCATGAAATCACGCCCGTTGAGTCGATAAAGTGCTCAACAAAGTTTTCAGGCTCAGTCACCGCCATACTGTTAAAAGTGGGTTTTGGCACATCGTTTAACCCTTCAAAACTGCGACCTTGCAGCAATTCCGTTAGGCTGCGCTCTAACGCCACTTCAAAGCTTGGGTGCGCGCCGAAAGAGGCAAATACACCACCGGTTTTCGGATTCATCAAAGTGACACACATTACCGGGAACTGGCCGCCGAGTGAGGCATCTTTTACCACCACGGGGAAACCTTGTTCTTCTAAACCGTTAATGCCAGCCAAAATGCTAGGGTATTTTTCCAGCACAGACATAGGCACATCGGGCAAGACAATTTCTTGCTCAATGATTTGGCGTTTAACGGCACGTTCAAAAATTTCTGATAAACACTGCACATGGGCTTCGTTAAGGTTATTCCCCGCGCTCATACCATTGCTTAAGAAGAGGTTTTCAATCAGGTTTGACGGGAAGTAAACCGTTTCACCGTCGGATTTACGGGTATAAGGAATCGCACAGATACCGCGCTTAATATTGCCCGAATTGGTGTCAATCAAGTGCGAGCCGCAAAGCTCCTCATCTGGGTTATAAATCTCTAAACAATAGTCATCCAAAATACCCGCTGGCAGCGAATCGTCTTCTTCTAATGCAAACCACTTTTCATTGGGGTAATGCACAAATTCGCTATTGGCGATCTCAACGCCAAAGAACTGATCGTTATAGAAAAAGTTATTGTTTAACCGCTCAATAAACTCACCGAGTGCCGAGCACAGCGCGCTTTCTTTGGTTGCGCCTTTGCCATTGGTAAAACACATTGGCGAGGCTGCGTCGCGGATATGCAGTGACCACACGTTCGGCACAATATTGCGCCAGGATGAGATTTCAATCTTCATGCCTAGATCGGCGAGCATCGCCGTCATATTGGCAATGGTCTGCTCCAGCGGTAAATCTTTACCCAAGATATAAGTGCTGCTCTCACCCTCTGGATGCCCCATCAGCATAGCGTTTGCATCGGCATCGAGGTTTTCAACGGTTTCAATCTTAAATTCTGGCCCCGTTTGTACCACTTTTTTAACGGTACAACGGTCAATCGAGCGCAAAATACCTTCGCGATCTTTATCGGAAATATCTTCGGGTAGCTCAACCTGAATTTGGAAAATCTGGTTATAGCGATCTTCAGGATCAACAATATTATTTTGCGACAGGCGAATATTATCCGTTGGAATATCACGGGCTTTGCAATATACCTTCACGAAATAGGCCGCACACAGGGCTGATGACGCTAAAAAATAATCAAACGGACTAGGGGCAGAACCATCACCTTTGTAGCGGATCGGCTGATCGGCGGTCACGGTAAAATCATCAAACTTGGCTTCAAGTCTAAGATTGTCGAGAAAATTAACTTTGATTTCCATTGAATATGATTTCCACTAAATATGTGAGTCTGTAGCAGCCATTAACCAAGACGCTTCATCGGTAATGAGTCATTAGGGGTGAATTATCGGTGTTTTTCGCCCATTAGTCTTGGGTTAATTATGTTAAACAAATTCGACGAGGGATTTACAGGGGTAAACCTGTCATCAAGGTAAGCTAAAAGCAGGCTTTTAGTCGGAGTATGACAATTTTGTTAACCTCAGCACTAAGAAAGAGAGAATATTAGCTATACTCCCCGCAGTAAAAGCGATGTTCATCTTGGAGTATTCAGATATGCCTCATTTTAGTCTACGTAATAAACTACTATTATTATCGCTGTTCCCCCTGCTCTTTACTTTATGTGTCCTAATGACTGTCACTTACTATGTCGAGCAAGACGCCCTCGCCGATGAAGTCACTATCTTTAGAACGAAACTGATTGGCGAGCGTAAAGCACAAATCAAAGAAGCAACCGAAATTGCCGCCGGGATAATACAATACCAACTGTCGTTAAAGGAAAATGGCAACGTAAACCAAGCACTGCGTGATATTCGTTTTGGTAGTGCAGGCTACTTTTTTATCTATGATTCCCAAGGCAAGAACCTCTTCCACGCCGTGATGCCCAACCTCGAAGGGCAAAATAAAATCGATATGACAGATCCTCGCGGCACAAAAATTATTGTCGGTTTACTCGATGCCGCTAAAAATGGCGATGGCAACTTCTCCTTTTATTTTGAAAAACCTAACACCAAGGAGCAAATAGAAAAACTCGGTTACTCCATGATGATCCCAGGCACTGACTGGATGTTAGGTACTGGAGCCTATATTGATGATATCGACGCGGTCGTTGAGGATTATCGCGCCACCGCAACGGAGCAAATGATGAGTAAATCATTTGCAATTCTGTTGATTGCGCTTGTCCTTGCTGGCATCACCGCTTTTATCATCATGATCACAACCCATCGTATGGTCACACCGATTAAAAATATGGCCGATAACCTAAACGATATAGCCAAAGGCGAAGGCGATTTAACCAAGCGCCTTACCGTCAAAGGGGAAGATGAAATCGCCAAACTCGGTCAATCGTTTAACCTGTTTGTCGATAAACTTCAAACCATCATAGGCGATGTCGCCAGTGCAACGGCCAAAGTTAAATCGGCAGCGAATGCGATTCATGACCAAACCAAAGCCATGTCGAGCCAGCTTATCAGCCATAACAATGAAACAGACCAAGTGGTAACGGCCATTACTGAAATGTCATCCACAGCAAGCGAAGTGGCACAAAATACCACCCAAGTGGCGGAAGCAACCCAAGCCGCAACAGGTGATGTCGCCAACGCTCAGCGTTGTGTCGATGCCTCATTAGAGGAAATTGCAGGCTTGATGGAGCAAATCAATAATGCCGCGGGTAGTATTCAATCCTTAAGCGAACAGTCTAAAAAAATCAACAACGTGCTGTCAGTGATCGGTGGTATTGCTGAGCAAACAAACCTATTGGCATTAAATGCTGCTATCGAAGCGGCCCGCGCGGGTGAGCAAGGTCGAGGTTTTGCCGTGGTGGCCGATGAAGTGCGTAACTTAGCGAGCCGCACCCAATCAAGCACATTAGAAATCAATGAAATGCTCTCTGAACTGCACAAACTTGTCGCACAGGCCGTAAAAACAATGGAAGAAAGTCAGCAAAGCTGCGTGCGCTCGGTAGACTCTTCTCGCGCTATCTCTGAAAGCCTTGGCTCAGTCACATCGGCAGTCACAGCAATCAACGATATGAGTACCCAAATTGCCACCGCAGCAACGGAGCAAAGCTCTGTCACCGAAGAAATTAACCGTAATGTGTACGCCATCCAAGAGATTGTGAATGAGCTACTCCACTCTAGCGAAGATGCCGCCAGAGTGAGCCAAACCGTATCACAGGAAGGAACAAACTTAGGTAAGCTCGTCGGTCAGTTTAAAATTTAAAGCTATGTCGCAATGGGTTGCGAAATCAGAATGAAAAGTAGCAACCCATTGGTTTACTTAAAATGCGAAGAGTCAGCTTGAAAACGTGCCAATCTGGCCTCTGTGACAGTGCATTGAGTCAATTGCATCAACTCACCTAAGGTAATAGCAGGATTGTCTGTGATAAGCCGAATCAGCTTAGCGTCTAATGGTTCAAGTTTGTCTGCATACTGTAGCAAAGCTGACTCAAGCTTTTGAATAAGATAACGAAACGCACCATCAGCCATCAGTCGCTGCTCGGCTTGTAAATGGGCAGTGCAGGATTGGATCTTGATCGCTGCGCCAACAATGCACCAATTCCTCGAACGCCGCACACGCTTAAGCTCGCAATCATACTGAGTTGCAATCGCTTGAGCTTGTTTAACCGCCTCGCGCCCAATTCGATGAATAAGCGAGGGCAGTAAGATAGTAATGTCGTCGTTCATAACGCGTGATGAATAACTGTTGGTTTATCGAATACTTTCATGGCAATTGGGTAAGGTCGGCTCGACTTAACATTCAAGCGCCATAAAATACCTAGCGCGAAAGTGTAGCACTGTATCCTATCAGGATAATAAGGTTCTCTAACAAATGCCGCCCATACTTATCCCATGCTGCGCAATCAGTCACAGTTAAAGTCTTGAGCGTTGCGCTGGGATTGCCTACAATAGCGCACGCTTTTTCACTATAGACAATGACAGATCACGACCATGACCGACACAACATCATTACCAGCTTTACCGGATCGCCTTTCCGTTAACCCACGCAGCCCACACCATGTGGCAGAAATTTTCGAGCACGATATCGGTATCAAGCTCAACGGCAAAGAGCGTTTTGATGTCGAAGAATATTGCATCAGTGAAGGTTGGGTAAAAGTGCCAAGCAAATCCTTAGACCGTCGCGGCCAACCTCTTTTGCTCACAGTAAAAGGCACTGTTGAAGCGTTTTATCGTTAAGCCGTTAAGCCTTAGCGCAATAGCGGGATCATAAAAACGGCCAATTAGATTGGCCGTTTTTGTTTGCCCAGCAGCAAATGATACTAATTCAATACTACTTGCTGAAACTGCACGAGTGCAGTTAACTACCATTCGGAACAGCTATCCAGTCGGTTTTTGGCGAAATGGATTAAATCAAACAGCAGTATGCATGTCTACTTATTTGAATATCATCAAGTTTATTTGGGGATTGGCTAGATAAAAGCGTTAGAAAGAGGAGAAATAGTTGATGTCTCGGTAACTCCAATATATAAAGGTCCTTCCAGAATACCGGCAGGTATAACAGTGAATGCTCAAGGTAGTGGTGGTTTCTTTGAAAACATTACTCTTCTTAATCCTCGTGGAATGTAGATCATGACCCTATCTGTATTAAATAGCATTTTAACTCCCCCTAACTTCCCTAATGACTCTGGGATTGGTAACGTTTGGCCTTCTATAGATGAAGATCTTAGTTTTCCCAGTGATTACATTGCGTTTATTAATCATTATGGCACAGGAAGAATTGCCGATTTTATTGCGATATTCAATCCATTTACTAAAAATTATGATCTTGATTTTTTTGAGCAGAAGAAAACAATTATTGAGGATTTCAATTACCTTAATAATGAAGACCCAGAGTATTTTAAATATAACCTCTATCCAAAAATTAATGGCCTTTTACCAATAGGCGTAACGGATAATGGTGATTACATATTTTGGGTTGTTTCCGATCTAAAAGACAGTGATACATGGGGCACAGCAATAATCGCATCTAGATCGCCAGATGTAGAATATTTTGATGAAAATATAACCTCTCTATTGTCTGGTTTATTGTTAAGAAAAATCAGATCAGGATCATTACCTAATAGTTTCCCTCCTAAAAATATTGCCTTTGAAAAAATTTAAACAAAAAATAAATGGTCATCCGCAATAAATCATTGGACTGTCTCGGCCAACCACTGCTACTCGCAGTAAAAGGCACAGTTGAAGCGTTTTATCGTTAAGCTTTAGCGCAAAGAGCGGGAGCATAACAACGGCCAATCTGATCGGCCGTTTTTATTTGCCTACCTAACACCGAAGTTTCAACCTTATATTTATCTTCCGCCAAATGATCACAAGTTGTTATTTAAAATAAGCTTTTGTGACAAAACGCATTGATTAAACCGTATCGTGCAGGTTAAAGTGTGGCCACTGAGGGAAAACATAGAGCCACACTCGAACACCAATATCGAGCACGCTATTTAGGGATGAAGAAACAAATAAGTTATCTGCCTCACCCCTCTTAACAGCCACCTCTGTCACCCAGCTAAATCAGCACAGGAGAAGCCTGTGTAAGTAATGGAATTAATGCTAAACCTTTTGATTTCAAGGATGTAAATGGCAGATTTTACTAGCAATCTTTTATCGGTAGTGATCATCCTCTCCAGCATGTTTGTCACTATTGGAGTGATGTGCGCGCAGAACAAACACGGGCGATTAAACTTCCCCTCGTGGACAGAAACCAACTCCATAGAACAAGCGCAGCGCCAAGCACTCTTGTTAAGAGAACGGGTCAGCCAATGGTTAACCAAGGCCACAGGAACACCAGTATCCTCAACCCCAGTACTCGTATTCCCCGGCTGGTATGTCACAAGTCAATCGAAACCACCGTTCCCGATCGTTAACCACAAACAATTAGTCGGCACTATACCAACACTTAAAACCCAAGCACTTACCCAACAACAAGTCGACTCCATCATCTACCAAGTCGCCCAAAGATGTCTAAGCAAAAGCGAAGTGGGGAAATGATAGGTATACGAGATGTAGCTCAACTTTAATGGGAAATAGAATATAAATAACTATATTTAACTTAGGAAGTTATAATGTTATGAACAAAGACATAAGCTTATTGATTGATTCTTTAGAGACTCTACAAGCTACAATAATAGCGGCAACCTTTAATCAAAATACCTTTGACCAGCAACACGGTTGGAATCAAGTCTATCTTAGCAAGAAAGATATTGAAAATTTTATCCAAAACTTGATAAACATGCTACATAATTACTCATCAGAGACTGTGCCTGATGGGTTTTCAATAGTAGTCAACGATCATATTAGCAATATTAATAGGCTAAACAGTGCGGCTAAAAACTATTTTACTAACAATGCCAACCATCTGATTTACTTTGTCCCATCAATATTAATGACACTTTGCACTGTAGAGTCTGAGATTTACTGTGAACTTTTTTCGTTTGAGAATATTGAATCTGAAAAATTATATCCAAAAAATCTAACTAGAACTCTAAGAGCAACAAAATCAAGGATTGAAAGATTAAACATTGAAAGTCAAGATATACAAGAAAAGATAAAAATAATAAATGATGCTCATGAAGCAGCTGAATCACTTCCAACAGATCTCGAGGATTTAAGAGATGCTAAACAAGAATTAAGCAATTTACTAAAGATGGCAAAGAAAGAATTTGAGCAGACTAAAAAAGAAATTAGCAAAATAAAAGAAGATTCTGCCATTTTAAAGTCAGAAATAAAAGTAAATAATGATGAGTGCAATGTAACCATAAATGAAATAAATAATTTAAAAACTTCTGCTGATGCGTTAGTTGCACAATGCGATGATGCTTTGCAAATAACTACAACTCAAGGATTAGCGGCAGGTTTTGATCAAAAAGCAAATCAATTAAAATTGTCAATTTGGGTCTGGATTGTAGGCTTATTGGTTGCACTGATTTCAGCATATTTAATCGGTTCTGAAAGGGTTGATGCTTTGACTGAAGTGTTAAATAAAGATATCACTTCTGGACAAGCAATTTTGCATACCATAATGGCTATTATTTCAATTGGTGGCCCACTATGGTTAGCATGGATATCAACACAACAAATTAACCAAAGATTTAAGCTTTCAGAAGATTATGCATATAAAGCAACCGTAGCAAAATCCTTTACCGGATTTAAAAAGTTTGCAGGTAAATTTGATGAAGAAACTGAAAAGAGACTATTCAATTCAACATTAGATCGATTTGATGAAATGCCATTAAGATTATTATCGACAAGAGACTACAGCAGTCCTTGGCATGAGTTCACTGACTCAGAAATTTTTAAGCAAGCAATTAAATCTGTTCCTGCTCTTGCTAATGAGGCAGGGAAGTTTGCCGATAAAGTTAACTTAAAGCGTACTATTTCAATTAAAGATTCAATTTCATCAAAAGTTACTCCAATTCAAAAAAATGGAAGTGATGAATAATAAAAAACAGAGAAAAATTTAAAAACAAATTAAAATAACAATTTTAACGATCACTCCCAATATAGCATTATTGTCTGAGTGACCTTCTAAAACATGGATGTTTTAGAAGAGCCTACAATGAGTAGGCTCAGCATGTAAACAGTGAAATCCCTACGACAGACAATTAGCAAATAAAAATCATGATTTGAAAGCTAAGTTTTTCAATAAAATTAAACATGAAGTCATTAACAAAAGGTCAACAATAAAAATACAACTTATTTTTTATTAGCTAAAAATGAATTTCGCCTTATTACATACTCAATAGATTTTTCGGATTGGAGATCAATTTCAACTCCTTTTAGCATTTCTTCTGTGATACCAATTGTCATAAATTTCGCTCTATCTCCTTTCTTCACATCAAATAATACTCTTACTTTAGTTGAACCTTTTCTGATTGGAATCAAATGAATTAAAGGACGCTGAATATCAAATAATGCATGAAAATCACGACTTAATAGTAATACATTGTGTTTATCATAAGCTTCCTTTGGTATTTTAGATACTTGTGACTCTTCATTTGCATCTTTTAAAACTAGTGCATAATCATAAATATGAGCAGCCTCAAGACATTGAGCAATAGGGCAGTTGGTTATCACGCATTTCCCATCAAATTTTTTAATTGCCTTATTCCGTAATTGCTTTTGAAGTTTTGGACTCCTTTGCTGCGACCTCAGTACCTGAACCGCATCATCTTGCTCATAATCATCTTCATCCTCATGATCGTCTTCATCTTGTGTTTTATTTTGTTTTATTGACAATGAATTGTTTTCTAGAAATGATTCTGCAAAATCAAGTTTTTCAACCAGCGTTAAATATTTCGTCAACATTTTTTGAGTATCTTTATTACCTCTAGACAAATCAACAAGAGGAATACTTGACTGAAACAATATGTCAAAATGATGCTCTTCAGCTATTTTATTCCATTTTTCCTCGTGCTCTATATCTTTTCCATTCAAGCGAAAACTGTAACTTTTTTCTTTGATACGGATTTGAAATAATGTTTTATATGGAGCATATCCAAATCCAATGGTTTTGACACCTTTAGAAAGGGAGTACACACTAAGCGAATTTCCAAACTTACTTTTTTTCAATGCAACCAATAGAAACTTTAGGCCATCTTGGAGATTCTCATTATTTTTTGCTTTCTCACTAATACGTAGAATTTTTAAAAGCTCCTGAAAGTGAATATTTACAATATTCTCTTTAGCTACAACCAATGAAGGCTTAAAAAAATGTTTTAGTGGCAACTTGAACATATCATTCTCTTTCATCACAATCCTTATGTATTCTTTAAAAGGAGAACCAAACTAAAATAATAATTAAGCATAATCAAAGTTTTTCTAGGTACAACTTAGTCAAGTTTAAATTATGCTTACTAAAAAATTATTGAAAATTCAAAATTTTAATGACTCAATACCTTTCACAGCTGATTCTAAAAGTTTCCTATACTCTGTATAACAACGTCTAGCTTTATCGAACTCAACTAAATTAGCTGCAAGTACACTCTTTAAATTTAATGGAGCTATTCCACCAAACCCATAACTAACATCCAACTCTCCTGGAACATCTACAAAATCATAACTGCCATCGTCATTTTCTTTGAGAATTTGTTTCTGAACTAAACTACGCGACCACAGGTGCGTGTGTCCAAATTCAAAACATGGTGAAATTGAATGAGCACTTAAATTTCTATAATTTGAAGTTTTATTAACATAATCTGCCGAGTTTACTTCACGCAATCTCATTAAAAAATCACTTGAATTTTCCCATACGCTTACCATTTTCTGTAGACGACTCTCCTTCTGTACTCGATTCAAATATTTAAACTTTCCCTCCGAAGTATTTGGCTCTCCCTCTAGGCGATCCTTGTATTTTATCTCACTTTTCAATCGTATTTGATGAAACGACGCTGTTGCTACAGAAGTGAATACATCACGAATTGAAGCAGGCATAAGTAAACATTCATATGCTATGTAATCAAGAAATTCGCTTCTAATTTCCCATGCATCCATTTCTTCATAGTTATTTAAAACTAATTCCAAAGCATTCCATCGCCAAAGAGATGCATGCCAACGATTAATAAGATTCGTTAATTCCTGCAGATGGTTTTCGACCATAGAAAAATCAAACCTTTTCATATTATTTACTAAGAAATCAAAATCATAGTCCAATAGATTTTCAGTAGGAGTCAATGATGATTCATAAAAGTGTATGAGATATTGATTGAATGCATCTTGAAGTAGTTGAGAATGCACCTTTTGTTCTTCATACATAAAGCAATCCATATAGTTATAAGGATGGTCAATATATTTGGCCAAATAATAGTAAATACTATGTACCATTAATAATTTTTGTTCAACTAACTCATGATAAATATATCAGGATAAACTTGCTACCGAACAACAGGACAAGCATTACTCATCATTCAATGGTTACACCAAATACAGCATTGTTGCACCAGTGACCTTCTAAAACATGGATGTTTTAGTAGAGCCTACAGGATGACTAATGTTTACATCATGGGCGGCGTGTCACTGGTGTAACTTATATAAGAGAATGCAAAAGCCTACGGCAGGCAATAAAAAAGCGAACCGCTAAGGGTTCGCTTTTACATGTTCATAATTGCGTTGCTGGCGAAGCTAATTCTAGGCGTATTGAAAGCTTTATCGTAGCTTGCTGCTTCCCTAAAACAGGCACTGCACGACTCTCGAAGGTGGCACCCAACACAGCATTGTTGCACCAGTGACCTTCTAAAACATGGATGTTTTAGTAGAGCTTACAGGGATGTATTTACAGCGAGTCACTGGTGTAACAGTGCGAGAGCCTGCGGCAGGCAATTGGGAAATGCCTTTGCCAAAAGCCATGATAAAGCTATTTCGCAGCACTAAACTCAGCAGAAATAAAATTCAAATCATTAAAGGTGGACGGCAAAATTTAACCCTTCTAAAGTAGAAAGTTGTGATTGAGGTGATAAGATACTGGATGATGCTCTTTCTATTCTAAGAGGTAAAAGATTGTGAAAATGAGATATCAAGAAGGTGATATTTTTATTATTCCTACAGAGGGTAAATTTGCCATCTGCCAAATTGTTTTTGCCCCAAAAGGGAAGTTTAAGCAAGTCATAGGTTTCTGCGTCCTATTTCTACAGGATAATAAAGTTTTTAAAAGTGATGACGTACTTCGCCCTCTTCCTATCATGGATATGGGGAAAGAGATGAAAGTTATATTTACTGGGAATCAAAATGTAAAAAATGGTTCTTGGGAGATAATTGGACATGCAGACCTGACCGAAGATAAAGACGAGTTAAGGATCTTTAATTACTCAGGAGGGCTATATAAGGGAGAGGAAGAAATTAAACGAATCCCTGTCTCTGAGTATAATAACTATACCTCAATGGAGGTGTATGGTTTCGAGCTTGTTAATAGCTTATTGGCAAACCTGTAACACCTCCGTTTTATCAGCCAGCGTCTCGTATTTGGGGAATGTCAGAACAAGCATAACTCTGTACTAAACCGTTACACCAGAACAGGCATTGTTGCACCAGTGACCTTCTAACACATGGGAGCCTACAAAGACGCTAATATTTAAATCTTAGGCGGCGTGTCACAGGTGTAGCTCATACAAGAGCGTCAAGAGCATGCAGAATCCTGCAGCAGGCAATAAAAAAGCGACCTTTCGGTCGCTTTTTTATGCTTCAAATTCGCTGAAGCCGAAGAATAATAATGGCGTTACTGCCGACGATAAGGCAAGGAAGCCGATGCTTTTCGCCACGGAGTTGACTGGTGTCAAACTCTCTATTTCGAGCTATGCGAAAGCCTCATTCAACGCCGAATTATCTAGGCCAAGTAGCCATTATTAATTATTCGTAGTCTGATAATGGTGCACAACTACACATCAAATTACGGTCGCCGTAAACATCATCAATACGATTCACGGTTGGCCAGAACTTGTTAGTGCGTACTGCGGCACTTGGGAACACGGCCACTTCGCGGCTGTATGGACGCGTATCGAACTCTGGATCCATAATATCAGCCATAGTGTGCGGTGCGTTGTGCAGCGGGTTGTTGTCCGCTGGCCATTCGCCCGATTCCACTTTGGCAATTTCGGCGCGGATTGACACCATAGCGTCGATGAAACGATCGAGTTCCACCTTAGACTCAGATTCCGTCGGCTCAATCATCAGGGTTCCCGCAACTGGGAAGCTCATGGTTGGCGCGTGGAAACCGTAGTCGTTCAGACGCTTAGCGATATCCATTTCGGTCACGCCAGAGGCTTCTTTGATTGGACGCAGGTCGATAATACATTCGTGCGCGACGCGATCGTTACGGCCACGGAACAGTACTGGGTAGTGTTCTGACAGCTTTTTCATCACATAGTTAGCATTTAACAGCGCGGTTTGGGTCGATTTTTTAAGACCGTTTGAACCGAGCAGCTTAATGTACATCCAGCTAATTGGCAGAATGCCAGCGCTACCGTAAGGTGCGGCTGATACTGCACCGTTGTTATCGCTTTCGCGGCCCGGTTTAACTACAACGTGACCGGCTACAAACGGCGCTAAGTGTGATTTCACGCCGATTGGGCCCATACCTGGACCACCGCCGCCGTGTGGAATAGCGAAGGTTTTGTGCAGGTTAAGGTGTGATACGTCGGCACCGATAAAGCCTGGAGAGGTTAAGCCGACCTGTGCGTTCATATTGGCGCCGTCTAAGTACACTTGACCACCGTGCTGATGCACTATATTGCAGATTTCGCGGATAGACTCTTCATACACACCGTGGGTCGATGGGTAAGTGATCATGATGCAAGACAGGTTTTCAGCCACTTCGGCAGCTTTCGTCTTCAGATCTTCTAAATCGACGTTACCTTGCTTATCGCACGCCGTCACCACCACTTGCATACCGGCTAATTGCGCCGATGCAGGGTTAGTACCGTGGGCAGATTGCGGGATTAAACAGATGTTTCTGTGCGCATCGCCACGTGACTCATGGTATTTCTTGATAGCTAACAAGCCAGCGTATTCACCTTGAGCGCCAGAGTTAGGTTGGATACACACGGCATCGTAACCCGTTACATTCACCAGCCATGAAGACAGTTCTTCGATCAGTTGAGTGTAACCTTTGGCTTGATCCAGTGGGCAGAAGGGGTGCATGTTGGCAAATTCTGGCCAGCTTACGGGGATCATTTCAACCGCTGCGTTTAACTTCATGGTGCATGAGCCCAATGAAATCATCGAGTAGTTCAGTGCTAAGTCTTTACTTTCGAGACGCTTGATATAACGCATCATCTCGGTTTCGCTTTGGTAGCGATTAAAGGTTGGGTGGCTTAAAATCGCATCTTGGCGCACGAGTGCAGCAGGAATCGATTGGCTACCTTGGGCGACGATTTGCGCGTCTAACGCGGCAACATCTAAACCATGGCCGGCACCTAAAATTACATCGAACAGGGCGTCGATATCGGTGCGCAGTGTCGTTTCATCTAAGCTCACGCCCACAGTGCCATCGGCATCAAAACGTAGGTTCATTTCAGCGGCCAGTGCGCGCGCATTCACGGCAGCAACATCTAAGCCTTTGATGCTGAGGGTATCGAACCAAGTGCTGTTGACTAAGCTCACACCCTTCGCTTGTAAACCGGCCGCTAAAATATCGGCGAAACGGTGAATACGTGAAGCGATAGTTTTCAGGCCATCAGGGCCGTGGAATACGGCGTAGAAAGACGCCATGTTCGCTAACAGAATTTGTGCAGTACAAATATTTGAGTTGGCTTTTTCGCGGCGGATATGTTGCTCGCGAGTTTGCATCGCCATACGCAGTGCACGGTTACCACGGGCGTCTTTTGACACACCAATGATACGGCCAGGCATAGAGCGTTTATGTTCGTCACGGGCCACGAAGAAGGCAGCGTGTGGACCACCAAAGCCCATTGGCACGCCAAAACGCTGCGCACTACCGAATACCACATCGGCGCCCATAGCGCCCGGTGATTTCAGTAACACTAACGACATGATGTCAGCAGCCACAGTTACAATCACATTCTTGGCGCGCAATTCGGCGAATAATTCAGTGAAGTCAGTGATTTGACCGAAACGGTTAGTATATTGGAACAAGGCACCAAACAGCTCATGGTTAACGGCCTCAGATGCAGGGCCTACCACCACTTCAAAACCAAAACACTCAGCGCGGGTTTTTACTACGTCTAAGGTTTGCGGGAACACATCATCGGCAACGAAGAAGATATTGGCTTTTTTCGCTTTAGAAACTCGCTTGGCCAGCGCCATCGCTTCGGCCGCAGCAGTTGCTTCGTCAAGCAGTGACGCTGAAGCCAAATCTAATCCGGTTAAATCCATCGACACTTGTTGGAAGTTTAGAATGGCTTCTAAACGGCCTTGGGCGATCTCTGGCTGATAGGGCGTGTAAGCCGTGTACCAACCTGGATTTTCTAAGACGTTACGCAAAATCAAATTCGGGACTTGGGTACCGTAGTAACCCATACCAATGTAGCTTTTGAAGACTTGATTTTGTTTCGCTAAACCACGAATGTAAGCAATACCTTCGGCTTCGCCGCAGGAATCACCAATGCTCAACTCTTGGCTTAAACGGATCGACTCAGGCACGATTTGCGCGGTCAAATCATCCAGTGACTCGGCACCAACATAGTTCAGCATGGCTTGCTGTTGACTGCTATCAGGGCCGATATGACGACGTAGGAATAAATCATGCTGTTCTAACTGAGTGAGGGTTTGCTTGGTCATGTTAAACCTTGTTCCAGATTTGCCGTAACTCAGGACTGTAGGGTACTGATTAACGGGCTATTGTTATGTCAAACTTGTGCTAAAACAAACGAAGCCCCTAAGGGCTTCGTTAGCATCGACGATTATTCTTCGTCGATAACAGCTTGGTAACCTTCTGCATCGAGCAGTGCGTCAACTTCTGTTTCATCAGAAGGCATTACGCGGAAGAACCAGCCTTCGCCGTAAGCGTCGCTGTTAACGAGTTCTGGAGAATCTTCCAGCGCTTCGTTCACGGCAATCACTTCGCCAGAAATGGGGGCATAAATGTCAGACGCCGCTTTTACTGATTCAGCTACGGCACAGTCATCACCCGCCGTCACAGTGTCGCCCACTTCTGGGAGTTCAACGAAAACCATATCACCTAACAGCTCTTGGGCGTGCTCAGTGATACCAACTGTGTAGCTACCGTCTTCTTCCTTGCGGATCCATTCGTGTGAAGAGGCGTATTTCAGTTCTGTCGGAATATTGCTCATTGTTCTTGGTCCTTGTTCCGTTTTTTTAAAATGCTTGTTTACCGTTGCGCACAAAGTTTGGCGCCACAACTCTAACAGCCACACGTTTTTTACGCATTTCGACTTCTGCCGTATCCCCAATCTGGTTAGGAACACGCGCCATCGCAATAGAATAGCCCAATGTTGGCGAGAAAGTCCCGCTGGTGATCACGCCTTGGTGCTCAACACCCGCTGCATCGGTGAAAAATACTGGCATATCATGGCGTAACACGCCCTTTTCTTCCATCACTAGACCGACTAATTTGTCGGTTCCGGCATCGCGCAGGGCTTCAAGCGCCTTGCGGCCGATAAAGTCACGGTCGGTTGGTTCCCATGCGATGGTCCAGCCCATGTTGGCGGCCAATGGGTTGATGGTTTCGTCCATATCTAGGCCGTAGAGGTTCATACCGGCTTCGAGACGTAATGTATCGCGAGCGCCTAAACCACAAGGTTTAACCCCTTGATCCAACAATGCTTGCCACAAGGCTTGGGCTTCATCTTCTGGGACGATAATCTCGTAGCCCGCTTCACCTGTGTAACCTGTGGTCGCAATAAATAGTGAGCCAGCTTGCTTACCGAAGAATGGCTTCATACCTTCGATGGCGGCGTTTTGGTCTGCGCTGAATACGGCGGCGGCTTTGGCTTTTGCATTCGGGCCTTGAACAGCGATCATCGCCAGTTCAGGGCGCTCAGTCACAGTGATATCAAAACCTTGGGATTGCTTGGCGATCCACGCTAAATCTTTTTCGCGGGTCGCGCTGTTGACGACAACGCGGTAGAAAGTGTCGGTGAGGTAGTACGTAATAAGGTCGTCGATGATGCCGGCATTTTCATCTAACATGCCACTGTATAAGGCTTTACCTGGCACTTTAAGTCTAGCCACATCGTTTGCGAGCAACTTACGCAGGAATGCACACGCGTCGGTTCCGGTTACATCAACCACAGTCATGTGGGAAACGTCGAACATACCTGCATCTTGGCGTACTGCGTGGTGTTCTTCGATTTGGGAACCATAGTTGAGGGGCATATCCCAACCGTGGAAGTCGACCATCTTAGCGTTTGATTCTAAGTGCTTGTTAAACAGAATAGTTTTATTAGCCATTGTTATCCCTTTTGTGCGGCCTTTTTCAGGTCTCTGCCTAGTGTAGGGTGTAGATACTAGGGTCTAAAATGCGGCGAAATTATACCTTGCGTCACAAATTTGTATACAGGATATTTTTCTAATCCGAAGCCAATGTCATTAGATTTTCTCATCTTCAACATGTAATTTTTTTACATGCAAAGACCAGATTTGCGCAGCTTGCAGCCAAATTGCTGATATTGTCAGCAATTCTGATCACATTAGCGCAACCGAGGCTAACGACATAACTTAGGCAGCGACGACTTATTGCCCATGGCCTGTTGCATGAACACTGTTTTCAGCCCAGCGACATTATCAACTAGGTTTAATCCCAAATCGCGAATGGCCTTTTTGACCGGATTTGAACCTTCGAATAGGCGTTTAAAGCCTTCCATCGCCGCAATCATCTCCATCGCATCGGCCTTGCGCCAACGCTCTAACGCACGCAAGTGTGCATAGTCCCCAATATCCTTACCTGCTGTATGTAGCTCACTGACCACTTCGATAATACTCGCCGCATCTAAAAAGCCGAGGTTAACCCCTTGGCCAGCCAGCGGATGAATCGTATGAGCCGCATCGCCTGCTAATAACAGGCGGTGACGGGCAAAATGGCGGGCGTAGCGCATTCGCAATGGGAAGGCTTGGCGCTCACTTTCAAGCTTGCAAATCCCGAGGCGGCCATCGAAGGCGGCGGTTAAGCTACGCTCAAATTGCACTTTGTCCATCGCCAGTAATTCAGTGGCGCGCTCGGGCGGTACCGACCAGACGATGGAGCAGAGATTGTCTTCATACAAAGGTAAAAATGCCAAAGGGCCGTCCTGTAAAAACACTTGGCGGGCGGTGGCAAGGTGCGGTAATTCCGTACGGATAGTTGCAACAATCGCGTGATGACCATAATCCCAAAACGTCAATGGGATCTTGCACTGCTCACGTACCCAAGAGTTGGCGCCATCGGCGGCGATCACCAAGGCTGCACTAACACTTTCGATTTCAGAATCGGCGCTATCGGCTAAGGTCAACCAAGCCTCACGATCACCAAAGGCAATGCGCTCGAGGCGGTGGTTTTGGATATGGGTAATATTGTCAAACTCACTGGCACGTTTGGCGAGGGCAAAGCTAATGGCGTCGTTTTCGATAATCGCGCCGAGGCTAGGCTCACTGATACTACTGGCATCGAAGGCAATTTTGCCAAAACCGTCTTTATCCCACACCGCCATTTTTTGATAAGGCGTGGCACGGTTTGTATCTAAGTATGTCCACGCACCTAAGTGTTCCAATAAGCGTTGACTCGCCTTATTGATGGCACTCACCCGCAAACGCGGTTCGCCGACAACGGCCTGTGTATGGCCCGCATCAATAACGACGACATTTAAATCGGCCTGCGCCAATCCAATCGCGGTGGCGAGTCCCACCATGCCGCCACCCACAATGGCAATGTCATAGGCTTGTGAACTTAACATGGGTACATCCTTTTCGCGTTGCGATACCAGTAAATTGCTGTGTTATTTCCAACCCATCGCTTTTTGAGCGACGGGGGTTTTGAGTGGCGGAAACCAAGACAAGAGCCGTAATCCTAAATTACGCCCAAGGGCCAAGGGCCAGTATTGGTTGGAGAAGCCACGAACTAAAAATTCGATATTACGGATAGTGGTATTTCTGTCGTCCTCGCGGGCATGAAGGTACGCATGGGTCACAGCGGCAGAGCCGATATCCTCCCCCTGTGCTAGCGCCGATTTGACTACCTCAAGCAAGCTGACTACATCCCTTAGCCCTAAGTTAAAGCCTTGCCCTGCAATCGGATGCAGCGTCTGCGCCGCATTGCCGATAAACACACATCTATGGTGGATTGGCCTTGGCATATAAGACAAATTAAGCGGATACGCATGGCGCGCGCTAACATCGATAAACGTGCCCGCACGATAACCAAAGGCCTGTTGCAGCGCCGCTAAAAATTCGGCCTTAGGCACGGTTTGCATCTGCTTAGCCCGCGCATTATCGAGGGCCCATACGAGGGATAAACGCGGTTGGCCTTGGCTATCGCCCATAGGTAGCAGTGCTAAGGGACCTGTCTCGGTAAAACGCTCGTAGGCCCAATGTTTTTGAGGCCTATTGGTTGGCAAATCAGCGGTTTGAATATTGGCAATAATCGCAGTTTGCTCGAACGCCACTTGGGTAATGGGCAGATTAAAACTGCTGCGCACTTTAGATTGTAAACCATCGGCGGCGACCACAAGTTTGGCGTGAATGCGCTCGCCCGTATCAAGCACTAAGGTGTGACCTTCGACTGCGGCTTCTACTTGGTCAAGCTTAGCGGGGCAGTAAAGTTTAACCTCGCTCTTATGTAACTCGTTAAACAGCACTTGGCCGACACGTTCAAGCTCGACTACTTGGCCTAGGGCATCTAAATGAAACTGTGCCGCATTTAACTCTGTCATACCAAAATGGCCGCGATCCGACACATGGATATTTTCAATCGCCGTGCCCAAATGGGCGAGCTTTTGCCATAAACCTAAGCGGGATAATTCAAAGACAGAACCATGGGCAATGGCAATAGAGCGGGCATCGAATCCGGGGTGTTGCTTATCGGGAAGGTGTGCCTCAACTAAGGCAACAGAAAGTGGGGCTGTTGTGTGGGAAAGGCGCGCGAGTGCCAACGCCAAGATTGCCCCCGCCATGGCACCGCCTACAATCGCGATGTCGACGTTTTGAACTGAAGTATCCATGTGATTCGTTACCGTCATGGGGATCTCATTCAAGCTATGGCATGATCCTAAAAAGTAGAACCATGTACTAAAAGGCTGAATCTGCAAATGTTGGGGAAGCGTATCAACCTTTTTACATCAAATTAGTTCACTCGTCAGGCATTAGTGAACAACAGCGGTGTCGTCATCCTCACCGTGCGGGATCTCTGGGCCGAATTCCGAATAACACATAATGGCGGCGATTCGCACAAACTCCAGCAACTCGATATAGGCAGTTTCAGACTCTTCATCATCAACGACATCAAATTCTACTTGGGCTATTTCGGCTAAATCCTTAATCACTTCACGCACTTCAACTGAGGCCTGATTGAGTTTTGGCTGAATAATAGCAATACCCGTTAAGAAACTTTGTGCCCAAAGGGACAGCGCCTCTACACGTTTACTGAGCGGCTCTTCCTCTTCGGGTAGTAAAGGAGTAAAACCAAATTCAAAGTCCACTAAACGCGCAACCGAATCTTGGAATAACTCACACACTAATTGATGTAACTGCGCAGGCAGTGGTTGACCATCGTTCATCAAGTCGAATAAGGGCTTAATCCACATATCGCCGGTTTGCTCTACGCCACCGCAGATTAAACCCACGAGGGCACCGTGAACTTCCACGGGATGCTGACCAATTTCAGCCGCATCTAAGGCTATTTTTAAGCTCTCAATGCGTAACGAAGGAGGGGTAGCCATATCAGATTCCAATAAGAATTTTCCAGCAGCAATGCTAGCAGAGATAAAGACTTGAACCAATACTGAATCCTGTTTATGCCAAAATCACCAGTAGATTTTTGGCAACTGCTCACACAAGCAGCAAACACAACGGTGAATACACAATCCATTTGCAGCTTACCTTGCACTTTTAAGATCAGCCCTATATAGTCCGGCCTATCGATGCCAATAAAAGGATCATCCGCAACATGAGTAATAGTGCAGTTGAAATCACCCTGCTTGGGCGCACCTACTCTATCGCTTGTCCTAAAGGGCAAGAGGATGCCTTGCGTATAGTGGCAACTGGGGTTGAGCAACAGCTTACCTCTCTGAAAAATCGCACTAATAGTTTAAGCCGTGAAGAAATTGCTATTATGGCGGCGCTGAATATTGGACACGAGTTGTTCCAAGAAAAGCAAAAAAATAAAGATTATATGAAACAAATGGATGACCGCATTAGTCTGTTGCAGTCAACCCTCGAGAATGCCTTAGTTGAGCGTTCAACTAAATAGATTTAAACTGTGCAACTTGGTTATTTAGCCACTCAATTTCAGACAAGAGTTGTACAGTGAATAGTTAAACTGACCTATACTCTTAGGGCAATGTTTAACGATTCGATACCGTTTTTGCTCCCTGGGGTGCAGGCCAACTGGTAATGTCCCTGTGCCGATAATTTTGATCTCAGGGTGAATGCTTTACTGACATTGAGCATGCTCGGCTCGTACCGAGAAGCCTTAGGAAGTAATCATTTACCCGCCTTGAACCTACGGTTCAAGGGCTACACCGGTAGCGGCATTCTGGGGAGCATCTTAATTCTATGTCTACATCAGCCAAACTTTCTTATTTCAGCGTCCAAAACAAAACGGCACACCTTGCCGATGATGCTGCAATCCATTTAAAAGCAAGCCGCAATCAGTTACGCAAAACTATCCGAGCAGCCCGTAATGCCCTGTCCGCAACAGAGCAAAACCAAGCAAGCCTCTGTGCCAGCCAGAAAATGCTCGATGAATTGCAGGCTAAAAAAGCACAGCATGTGGCCTTGTATTTAACTCACGATGGCGAACTTGCTACACCACCGTTGATCCATGCACTATGGCAATTGGGCATAAACACCTATCTCCCAAGGCTGCATCCCTTTAATGCCGGACAATTGTTATTCTTGCATTACACCGCAGATACCCTGATGCAACCCAATCAATTCGGCATCTTAGAACCTAAGTTAGATGTGCGCGCCATTATCCCCGTGACAGCGCTAGATGTGGTTATCACGCCCTTAGTGGCTTTTGATTTAATGGGAAATCGTATGGGCATGGGCGGCGGCTATTACGATAGGACGCTGGCAAACTGGCAGCTTAAAGGTAAACCTTTGCCTATGGGTTACGCCCATGATTGTCAGCAAGTTGCGAGTTTGCCCTGCGAGCATTGGGATGTACCTTTACCTATTATCATCACCCCAAGTCGCGTGCTGACGTTTTAAAAAAGAAGGTGCTAGGTGCTAGGTGCTAGGTGCTAGGTGCTAGGTGCTAGGTAATTAGATTCTAGGGCCTAGGGCCTAAAATCTAGATTTTTCTTTACCTTAAATGCCGACCACCATCGACATGATGGCTGCGCCCCGTGACATAGCGGCTATTTAGCAGATATTCCACTAAGTCGATAATCTCTTCATTCCCCGCCTCTTTTGGCAGCAGTGCTTTAGCTAAGGTTTTTTGCTGATAGGCTTCATCATCGCCTTGATTAAATAGGATCATCGCTGGTGCAATCGAATTGACTTTCACTTCGGGGGCGAATTTAGCCGCAAAGGACAAAGTTAAATTATGTAGCGCCGCTTTACTGGCGGCATAAGCGATATGTTTAGCACTGCCCTTTTCGGCCACATAGTCGGTGATATGGATGATATCGCTGGCACCAATCTCCTCTTCTGCTCCCGCTTGCAACTGCGATGCTAACGCCAAATTCAATTGATAAGGTACGCTTACGTGCACCTGCATCATCCGCTGTATCACTTCACTGGCAGTAAAGGTTTGACTGCTATCCGCCAACCAATCCGAGGCGTTATGGATAATGGCGCGGATCTTTGGATACTGGCCCAATTGATCAATTAAGCCTTGTACCTGAACATTGTCGTAAAAGTCACATTGAATTAAAGTCGCGCCCAAAACCCGCAGCTTATCAATACTCGGATAATGGCTACGATAGGTGCCAATCACACTATGACCTTGGGCAAGAAGATGTTTGGCTAAGGCGTATCCGATACGCTTACCCACGCCTGTGATGATGATGGGAGATGTCATACTTATCCTTTTGAGTCGTTATTTGTCAGGCTTTACCTTGTTCACTTAAAAATCAGCAATCAAGTTAAACTGATGAATAACCAAGATGTTACTGCAATCATTTGAATTTAACCTAACAAAAAGCCAAATGAGATGCTGATCTGTTCTACAATCGCTTCGATCTAAAACCCTTTATGCTGCGTATAGGGTAGAAGAAAACTGAGCCTTAAGTTCTCAAGCCGAGAACTTAGACCAAGTATTGTGATCACGTCATCAGAGGTAAACCCAATGGAACTGCGGATTTTTTACGATGGTAATTGTCCATTATGTAGCGCCGAAATGCGTCAACTGAAAGCACGCGATCCCAAGAACTTAATTGCGCTAGAGGATTTAAATGCACCCGACTTTAGCGAGCGTTTCAGCCATATCGATAAAGACTTTGCTAATACCATTCTCCATGGCGAAACAGCAACGGGCGAAGTGTTACTCGGGTTAGATGTCACTTGTAAAGCGTGGGCGCTCACAGGCACACGCGCTTGGATCCAGCTATTACGTTTGCCTGTGATCAAACCCATTGCTGATTGGTGCTACCTCAGATTCGCAAAGCACAGATACCGCATCTCCTATTTACTGACGGGCAAAGCCCGCTGCGATGATAACTGCCAAATTCCCACTAAGCGCCGCTGATCGACTGAATTAGCTTGAGAAAGTGTAAAACGTAGGCATAAAAAAACGGAGCGCAATGGCTCCGTTATTCATTCGTCACAATCTAAAAAGATTATTTAACAAAATCAACGCCTAGTTTGATATCGCCTTTCAGCGTATCTAACATAGAATCACGGGCGTTAGCTTCAAATGCACTCACTTCACCGTAAGGCAGTACTTTTTCGATACCGTTTTTGCCTAATAGAACAGGTTGTGCGAAGAATTCAGCGTGTTCGCTGCCACCATCAACGTAGGCACATTCAACGACATTCGCTTCGCCTTGCAGACCACGAACCAGAGACATACCGAAACGGCAAGCCGCTTGGCCCATAGACAGAGTCGCGCTTCCGCCACCGGCTTTAGCTTCAACCACTTCAGTACCCGCGTTTTGAATGCGTTTAGTTAAAGAAGCGACTTCTTCATCGGAGAAAGTCACGCCTTCAACTTGAGACAGTAATGGCAGAATAGTCACACCGCTGTGGCCGCCGATCACGTTGATTTTAACATCAGCAACGTTTAAGCCTTTTAATTCAGCGATGAAAGTTTCAGAACGGATAACGTCCAGAGTGGTCACACCGAATAGACGGTTCTTATCGTAAACACCTGCTTTTTTCATCACTTCAGCAGCGATAGCAACTGTCGTATTCACAGGGTTAGTAATGATACCCACAAGTGCTTTTGGACAAGTCGCAGCCACTTTTTCAATCAGATTGCGAACAATGCCCGCGTTGATATTGAACAGATCTGAACGATCCATACCAGGCTTACGTGCAACACCTGCAGAAATGAGTACAACGTCAGCGCCCACGAGGGCAGGCGTTGGATCTTCACCAGCAAAACCTTTGATCTCAACCGCAGTTGGAATATGGCTCAAGTCAACCGCAACACCCGGAGTCACCGGTGCGATATCGTATAGAGACAGTTTAGAACCCGCAGGCAATTGAGTTTTTAACAGTAGGGCAAGAGCCTGGCCGATACCACCAGCAGCACCAAGTACAGCAACTTTCATAGTTATCTCCGTTATTTCTCGGATATGTGTGACATGGATCTAGTTTCCGTTGGCGTCACATTACTGGAATGTCACAACAATTTCAATTATCCCTTAGTCGTGGGAGAAAAGAATTACGGAATAAAGTAGAACAATCACTCTATTCTATGCATTAAAGTGCGAAACATAAGCATAACCCCACTTAACAAGTGAATTTTTATTCAACCAATCTGGTTATTTGTTGACAATTTTTCTAAAAATATTCAAAATGGGCCTGTTTTTTTGAATAACGAATAATAACATTATGCAAACGACCAAGAATCAGGATGACCTTGTTAGAATTTTTAAGTCGATTTTAAAAGAAGAGCGCTTTGGCTCTCAAAGTGAAATCGTCGCCGCCTTGCAAGCAGAAGGCTTTGGCAACATCAACCAATCAAAAGTATCGCGGATGCTCAGCAAGTTCGGTGCTGTGCGGACTCGTAACGCTAAGCAAGAAATGGTGTATTGCTTACCAGCCGAGTTAGGTGTCCCCACTGCGGGCAGCCCCTTAAAGAATTTGGTACTCGATGTTGACCACAACCAAGCTATGATAGTTGTACGTACCAGTCCGGGTGCTGCACAGTTAATTGCTCGTTTATTGGACTCAATCGGTAAACCTGAAGGGATTTTGGGGACGATTGCTGGTGATGACACTATCTTTATTTGTCCATCGAGTATCCAAGATATCGCCGATACCTTAGAAACGATCAAATCTTTATTCAATTATGCAGAATAAAAAAACAGGTCAGTTCGCTGACCTGTTTTATTTTACCTGTGCATTTTTAAGTACATAACGGTGCAGTTATATGTCTACTGTCCCTATTACGTTACACATTCCAGCACAGTATCTAACTCACCATCGTCATATCAATAAGCCACACTGATGCGTTGGTTTGGGTGAGTGCCCTTTTCAGCCTCATCTACCATGGCTTTGGCGTAATCAGTGACCGAAATACGGCTTTGACCATTGGCATCGGTAAAAAAACTGTCGCCACCAACACGATAGGGGCCCTCACTCTCTCCTGGGTAAATCTCAGCGGCGGGGCTAACAAATGTCCAATTGACCGTTGTATTGGCTTCTCTAAACACCTTTAATGCTTCAACCGCCGCTAATGCTTCGCTCTTGTAAGCTTCGGGAAAATCAGGGGTTGATACTAAAGTTACACCCGGTGCGACTTCTAAACTCCCTGCACCACCCACCCACAATAAACGCGGCACTTTGGCCTTAGGCAATATTGCTAATAAATGAGTGGCTGTTCCCGCCACTATTTCGTGGTTTTGTGCGGTACGGCCACCGATCGCGGCGATCACGACATCCTGATTGGTAAAGCTATCAGCAACAAGTGGCTGATTTAAATCCACGGTACGCACTGCCGCATTCGTTGTTGGTAATTTGCTTGGATCACGAACCAGTGCGGTGACTTCATGCCCTCGGCTTAGTGCTTCTTTTAAAATTGCACCACCAATCCAACCTGTTGCACCTAAAATTGCGATTTTCATTTTGTTACCTTATTCAGATGGTTTACATTGGATTCAGTTTACTTGGGATATTTCACGTGATAAATATCGATAAATGAGCAAGATTGTTTCAGATTGGGATACTAATATGGATAAGATTGCCGCAATACGCAGTTTTGTCGAGGTGGCAAACTGTGGAAGCTTTACTAAGGCCGCCCAACACCTCGACCTAAGTCGACTACAGGTTTCGCGCCATATTCAAGAAATTGAGCAATGGCTCAATTTACGCTTATTACACCGAACGACCCGTAGCGTAAGCCTAACGCTACAGGGTGAAGAGACCTTGCAGTATTGCCAGCGCTTGCTCAGTGAAGTTGCCGCGATGGAGAGCCGTGCACATAGTCATAATACTGAACTTGTTGGAAGCATCAGAATCGCAACCCCCATAGGGCTGGGGCAGCACAGTCTGTTTGATGTTGTCGATCGCTTTATCAAACTACACCCTAAGGTCAATATCCAACTGGCCATGTCAGACAGTTTTGCCCAATTGGTCGATGAACGGGTTGATGTGGCACTGCGATACACCGAACAGCCCGATGAGAATTTGATTGCGCGGCGTTTAATGATGATAGATGCAGTGGTTTGCGCTGCACCAACTTATCTTGCTAATACAAGCCCCTTAAACGAACCAATTGATTTACTAGCACATAATTGCCTTGTCCACACGGCGCAGCACAGTTGGCATTTTCTAAAAGAAAAACAAAGTGAAGTCATCAAAGTCACTGGTAACCTCAAAGCCAACGATATGGGGGTATTGGTTAGCGCAGCACTGAGGGGGCACGGCATTGTACGCCTTCCCTGTGACTTGGCCAATCAGTACCTTGCCAGTGGCCAACTTCAGGAAGTTTTACCCGACTTTACGGCTCCTGGCCAAACCCTGTGGGCCGTCTATTTATCCCGAAGTTATCAGCAGATGTTAGTCAGAGCGTTTATCGATTTCACCGCTCAGCAGTGGCAACTCGATATCAAGAAATGGACACCCGCCCATCTGATTTAAACACAAAAAACGCACTTAATGCTTGAGCATCAGTGCGTTTTATTCGTATTTGCTTAAATCGCGTGAGAAGGCTTATTCGTCAAACTGCAGCATAAAGTCTAATGCGGGCGCGAAGAAAGACGAGCCTGTCATCGCCTTAGTAAAGTGCATTAAGTGATCGTGGTTTCCCTCACCATCACCAAACATCATGCTATGCAGCATTTGTTCAAAATGATTCGGTGTACGGCAGTTAGAAATAAACATTAAACCTTGCTGCTTGAGCGAACCATAAGGCATGCTTTGACGCAGAATTTCCATGGACTGACCATCGTTATATTTAAGATTCACACGTTTGATATGACTCGTTAGCGGCTTGTCTTCCGATTCATATTCAATATTATCTTGCTTAGTACGCCCGATAATATCTTCTTGTTTTTTAACAGGTAATCGATTCCATTTACTCAGATTATGGGCATATTTTTGCACATGAATATAGCTGCCGCCCTTAAACTCAAGATCTTCATCTCCTACAAGTGCCACTTCCTGACGGTGACGACCTTTGGGATTTTCAGTACCGTCAACAAACCCTGTCAAATCGCGGCTATCCATAAATCTAAAACCGCGTTCTTCTTCGACTAATTCCACTAAATCTTCAAACATTTGACTAATTTCGTTGGCAACCAAATGCAAAATATCGTAACGGTCACAGCGAATATGCACGAATAAATCGTATTCGATTGCAGGCGCTTCACGGCTTCCAACTTGCATCGCAGGAAAAGGTTTGAGCATTGCTGGACGCGAATCTGGATATAGGCTATCCCAATAGTTAGCGCCAATAGCCACAAAGCCATTGAATGCACTATCGGAATACTGATCTGTCAGCTCATAAATATACTGCGCGACGTTGGCAATACAGGGACGTAATTGAGACTCAACATTATCATTCGCAGTAAACATCAAATAAATACTATGTAAGTTCCCCTCTGCACACACACCCAACTGTTCACGTGGCATATTTTGGATATCCATCTGGTTATGACCCTTTTTATAAATTCATTTTCGGCAATATTATCCGCAACTTTACCCAAAAATGACATTAAGTAACGCACAGTTTGCTCTGATCTGTTTATGATAATGCCAATAGCGGAGCATTATCCCCCAAGACCCTTAAACATAAAAATTGACGAGACCATTAAAGTCTCGCCAATCAGTTTAATCGAATCAATGAAGTCAGGTTCACTCAGTGTTGAGTTTACCTTAGCATTTATATTAGTGTTAATAGCCTGCGGCGTGACCATCCTTGCGACTCTCAGATGCCGCACGATATACACCCGTTTCGGCATTAAATCCAATGGCTTGATAGCCGCCAAAATCACCAAGACTATCACGCAACACATGGCCTTTCTTAATTAACTCACGGCGGGTTTCTACCGGGAAACCTGATTCCAGACTGACATAACCACCATCATGCATGACTTCACCCGTTGGCTCAGTGGAGCCAGAATGTAAAATTCTGGGAGCATCGCCCGCTTCTTGCAAGTTCATTTTAAAATCAATGAGATTGACTAATATTTGAGCATGCATTTGTGGCTGGGTTGCGCCGCCCATCACACCAAAACTCAGCCAAGGCTTCCCATCTTTAGTCACAAAAGCGGGAATAATGGTTTGGAATGGCCTCTTACCAGGGGCGTATGAATTAAAACGCCCCTCTGTTAAATCAAACATTTGCCCACGATCCTGCAATACAAAACCAAGATCTGGTGGTGTCATCCCAGAGCCCATACCACGGTAATTACTCTGAATGAGTGACACCATATTGCCATCTTTGTCGGCGGTAGTTAGATAAACCGTATCACCATGTTGTAATGCTGGATTTCCAGCATCAACGCTTTTAGCGGCTTTATTAGGATTAATTAACTTAGCGCGATCATAGTTATATTTCTGTGAGATAAGCTCTGTAACGGGGACTTTGTTAAAAGCCATATCTGCATAAAACTTCGCCCTGTCGGCAAAGGCGAGTTTTTTAGCCTCAACAAATAAATGTACGTATTCAGGACTATTAAAGCCCATAGCAGCAACATTAAAGGGCTCCATCGTTTTAAGGATTTGCAGCGCAGCAATACCCTGTCCATTGGGCGGCAATTCCCACACATCGTAACCTCGGTAATTGACCGAAACTGGATCAACCCATTCACTCGTATGACTCGCTAAATCATCATAACTTAAATAGCCACCTTGAGATTTCATATACTTATCTATACTTTTGGCGATATCCCCTTTATAAAAAGCATCGCGCCCATCCTTGGCAATTTTTTCATAAGTATTAGCAAGCGCAGGATTTTTAAAGATTTCCCCTACGGCTGGCATTTTGCCATTTGGCATATAGGTTTCTTTAAAACCGGGGAATTGAGCGAGCTTTTTACCGCTGCCCTCAAGGTAATAGGCAATCAACTCGGAGACAGGGAAACCTTCGCGGGCATAACGAATCGCTGGCGCTAAGTTATCGGCCATTGGTAACTTGCCGAACTTATCGTGCAGTTCGAACCATCCATCCACCGCGCCGGGAACGGATACGGGTAGCGGCCCCAAAGGAGGCAAGTAATCTAATCCGAGGGATTTTAGCTTCTCTAGCGTTAAGGATTTGGGGCTGCGACCAGAGGCATTAAGACCATAGAGACGTTTATCTTTCGCACTCCACACAATTGCAAATAAATCACCACCTACACCTGAACCTGTCGGTTCAACTAACCCTAGCATCGCATTGGCGGCAATAGCCGCATCAACAGCACTACCGCCTTGTTTAAGAATATCGATCGCAACCTGTGTCGCTAAGGGTTGGCTTGTCGCCGCCATCCCTTGGGTTGCATACACTTCAGAACGAGTTGCAAAAGCTTTACCTGTGATCCTATCCATGGCCATCACTCCTGAAGACAATATCGCAGTTGTTACAATAACGAGGGTACAAATTAAATTTATTTTTTTTAGCATAAATCCTCCGAAACCGGAGGTTTAAAGTAACAAGGATGGTTGAAAATATCATCATCCAATACTGCGTAGACCCAAGTTAAACGTAAGCAAAAATGTCTTACTTTCATTGGCTATGTGGTATCAGCATCCAATAAATACTCATTGCTTAAATTGGGTACCCACATTTTAAATATGCTTAAGATTCGAATAGCACTAATGAATGCGGTTCTGTCGTCAATCCTACTTTTTGCCCAATGGTAAGTTGCATCATTTGGCTACGAACCTCCACATAATAGGCATGGGAGGCTTCTTCAACCTTCACCCAATAATGGCAAAAAGTGCCTAAGAAACGTCGCTCCGTAATAGTGCCAACACCCTGTTCATCTGCTGATAATGTCAATTGCTGCGGTCTCAAGAAGATCTGTCCACGATACTCATTCGGAAATGGTAAAGGTGTAAGACTGGTTAAATGCCCTATTGGTGTTGTAACTCTGTGCCCATCGACTACTGAAGCAGGTAAATAATTGCCACTTCCCAAAAAGTCTGCCACATAGCGGCTATTTGGCGTGGCATACACAGCCTCAGCACTGCCATATTGCACGATAACCCCTTGATTAAATATGGCTAAAGTATCAGCAAACACAAACGCCTCATCCTTACTGTGAGTAACAAATACCGCACTGACATTACGTTGTTTTAAGATGCTGCGAATTTCAGCCATCATCTCGTAGCGCACTTGAGCGTCGATATTGGAAAAGGGTTCATCAAGCAGCAATAACTGCGGCTCATAGGCCAGCGCACGAGCAATCGAAACTCGCTGCTGCTGACCACCCGATAATTCATGCGGATAGCGTTTTGCTAAACCGTCAAGTTTAACAAGGCTTAACATATCATCTAAACGTGATTGACGCTGAGCCCCTGATAACTTAGGTACACCGAATAAGATATTTTCTGCTACGGTCAAATGCGGGAAAAGTGCATAGTCTTGGAAAATCATACCAATGCCACGTTGCTCACTAGGCACAAATGTCTTTTGACCACTCACGAGCTTGCCATTAATCAAAATCTCGCCTTGACTGATCGCCTGCAATCCAGCGACAGCCCTTAGCAAAGTCGTTTTTCCACAGCCACTAGGCCCTAACAGTGCAAGAATTTCTCCTTGAGCAAGATCTAAACTTAAGCCTTTGAGCACTTGCTGGCCCTGATAATCACTATGAACTTGGTGAAGGGTGAGCGTACGAGTCATCCGCTGTGTTGCTCCAAAGAACGATTTAAATAAATGAGAGGCACTAAGCCCACGATGACAATCACAATAGCAGCTAGAGCGCCATGTTCCAGTTTTTCATCGGACACAAACTGAAAGACATGAGTTGCAAGATTTTCAAACCCAATCGGCCTTAGCAGCAAAGCGGCTGGCAGTTCCTTCATGCTTTCGATAAAAACCAACAACGCTGCGGCAAAAATCCCCTTTGAGAGCAAGGGTAAATGTACTCGACTGAGTAGTCTTATTGGACTCTGTCCCATTGTTAAACTCACCATATCTAATGATGGTGAGATGCGCTTGTAGCTACTTTCAATGCTCCCGATTGCGATGGCAATAAAGCGCACGCAAAAAGCAAAAACCAAAGCCACTACACTGCCCGTGAGTAGGAGTCCAGGACCTTTGACACCGATATAGTCAGCCAGATCGTTAATTCCAAAATCGAGCAAAGTTAACGGCACTAATACACCGATAGCTAACACAGTACCGGGCAAAGCATAGCCTGTTGATGCTAAACGTGAAGGTAATGTATCACTGCGCCTTGGGCTGATACGACGCACAAACATCAAGAACAAAGCTATCAAACAACAGAGTATGCTGGTGACTAACGCAAGACTAAGGCTATTAAGACTCAATTGCCAAAAACTTGAATCCCAACTTTTTTCAAAATAACCAATAGCATAGGATACTAAAATCCCAAAAGGTAATAAGAACGATAGTAAGAGTACTGTTCCACAAAAAATGAGTGCATACACAGTTTGTTTAGTGGTAAGTCGATATAAATCAGTAGTCTGAATACGTGACTGTTTTTGAAATAGCTGCTGTTTACGGCGCGCAAATCGCTCGAATCCAATGAGCATAAAGATCACCAGTAAAATAATGGCTGACAATTTCGCCGCAGCAGTCAGATTACCGTAGCCGAGCCATGTATCGTATACCGCAGTAGTTAAAGTGGGCACAGCAAAATAGCTTACAGTCGCAAAATCTGCCGCGGTTTCCATCGCGACCAAAGCCACTCCCACGGCGATTGCGGGTCTTGCCATTGGCAAAGAGAGGCGCCAAAAGCTCTGCCATGAAGAACAGCCCATAATACGAGAGGCATGGGCTAAGCTTAGGGACTGCTCCATAAAAGCGGTGCGCGCTAAAAGATAAATATAAGGAAAAAGTACGAGCGACAGCATACAAGCCGCACCGCCTAAGGAACGAATATCAGGAAAAAAGTATTCTTGAGATGAACGCCAATCAAAGAGTAAGCGCAGCCCTCGCTGAACAGGCCCTGCATAGTCGAGTAAATCGGTATATACATAAGCAACAATATAGGCAGGCATAGCCAAAGGCAGTAACAGCGCCCACTGCAAATAACGCCTTCCAATAAATTCGCAGCGAGCCACCAACCAAGCGCAGGGTAAAGCGAGTAAAAGCGCACCCACACTCACCCAAAAAATCAGTAATAAGCTGTTGATGATATAAGTGGGTAACACAGTTGCCATTAAGTGGTCAAACACTGCCTCATCGGGCTGAAATGCTTGAAATATTAAGGCAAAAAGAGGCAATACGAGTAATGCTGCCACGGCATAACCAGCAAGCGACCAGCTTCTGGCTAATCCTAAAATCATGTCAATCCTTAAAAAGTCACAGCGCCAATAAATGGCGCTGGCTTTAATATTAATGCAATGCTTTTAATAACAAGCAACTACAAATCAAACTGTACTTCATCTAACAACTTCACCGCGGCTTGATGATATTCAGCAAGTTTGAAAATAGGCAGTTGATCAACCTTAAACTCTCCCCAAGAAGCCACAAGCGGCGATGGTGCTACATTGGCTTTGACTGGATATTCCATGTTTACATCAGCATAGGCTTTTTGCGCGATATCGGCCGATAAAAACTCCATTAATTTAATCGCGTTTTCTTTATTAGGCGCATGGCGTGTTAATACCATACCTGAAACATTCACATGGGCGCCGCGATTGGCTTGGTTTGGAAAATTAATCACGACAGCTTCCGCTACAGTTTTTTGCTCAGGATCCTGCAACATATTGCCATAGTAATAGCTATTGCCTATCGCAACATCACACAATCCCTCTTTAACAGCGGCAATTTGGCCTCTATCGTTACCCTGTGGCTTACGTGCTAAATTAGTTTTCACACCTTGCAGCCAAGTTTTTGCTTCAGCCTCACCATGATGCGCAATCATTGATGCCACTAACGCAATGTTATATGGATGTTTACCGCTTCGAGTACAAATTTTTCCTTTGTACTTAGGGTCGGCAAGTTCCTCATAGGTTAATTGCTGCGGACCAGCACGATCCTTTGCTGTGTATAGGTTTCTGACTCGCATAGTCAAAGCATACCATTGACCATCTGGATCACGATATTGTGCGGGGATATTGCTTTCGAGTGTGGGCGTTTTAACGGGAGAAGTGAGATCTTTTTCGACTAATTCAACTAGGCGAGAAAAATCAGAGGTCAATACTAAATCAGCAGGAGATAAGCGGCCTTCACGGGCAATGCGCTCTGCAATACCATCTTTCGCAAATACGACATTCACGCCAATGCCAGTTTCCTCAGTAAAACGCGCAAGGATTGGCTCCACTAAAAATGCTTGGCGATAAGAGTAAACCGTTAGTTTTTCATCCGCAAACGCTGATTGCCCAACGGAAATTAACCCAACTAACGCAGCATAAGTTACCAATTTCATTATCTATTTCTCCCCAATATTGTGATATCACTCGCCAGTATTTTTATGCACTTTAATGATAATAGTTATCACTTATTCCAGAGTAATAGATAGTCAACCACAGAGCAATAGCAAGTTTAACTTTTTGTTTTTAATAGATTTAACCTTAAAACTGGCGATTATCTCAAATCAAACTAAACTGAACCTTAATTTGTCAAAATCCATGGGGAACAAATATGTTGACCATACTCCTGCTAGTCGTAGCAACACTGATGTTATTTGGATTAAGCACACTCAAGAGCCGTAAAAAACAGCGAAAATACCGCAGTAAAACGACATCTTATACGGCAGAAAAAGTACCTATAATCCAAGAGCACCGTTTTCATAGTGTTAGCATAGTAAGCAATGGCAGTGGTTGTGAAAAAGTGAATGCGCTATCAGGAAAACGTTTTTTATCCAAAGAAGCCCCTGAACTGCCGATGGAAGAATGCACCCAAGCAAGTTGTCAGTGTCGTTATCAACACCATCAAGATAGGCGTCAAGTTGGCCATGATCGTCGAGTGGATTACGGTGTCACTCGGGAGTTATACGGCGCTTTTGGTGAGCAAAATCGCCGTGACAATCCAAGGGGAAGGCGCGTAACTGATTGCTAAGCCTTTTCAAACTAGTGAGGACGAGTTTCAACGAATGCAGGTAAATCTCGCATGTCACTAAACCAAAGTGCCGTAGCGGGTGCAACTTTTCGCCAATCAAGCTCTGGATGTCTAAAGTCCATATAATCAAGTAGGCAAATTAAGGCTAACTGTGGCGCTTGCACTGTAGCTTGGGTGATTACACTTTGATGCTCCATCTGCATTAAACCGCGGAGCAACGCCTGTTCAAATCGCGATGTCCAAAAGACTGATCTCAAACCTTCATCTTCACGCATTTGCTCTTGACGTAATTTTACCGCGCTATCGATCAATCCTTTTATCATAGAGAACTGGCACTGCAATACCCAATGACTATTGGGCACACCAAACATATGTTGTTCGCCAAGTTCAGCATCCAAATAACGCATAATCACTTCGCTATCATACAGAGGTATACCATCATTCGTGATAAGACACGGGATTTGGCCTAGTGGATTGGCATCAAGCAACTCAGCGGTATTCTCAAAGGGGTTTACAGTAACTTCTTCAATATCCTTAATATTTAAATAACGAATTAGCGTTCTAACGCAGCGGGCATAGGGGGATGCCAGAGAGCACAGCAACTTCATCAAAAATATCCTTCTCTTGTTGGAATCATCATTTACCTTAAAAAAACACTTTTAATACTAGTTAAATTAGTATGTTGAGGCCGCTTGTGAATAGCGACATTACCAGTATTTTTCAACGGTAATTTGTCCAGGCGCACGGCGTAAATTCTTAGTAAGACCTTTATCAAGTAGAACAGACTGAGCACCGCTAATCATGCCAGGATTACCACAGATCATCACCTGAGAATCGTTCATACTCAAGGTTAACCCTACTTGATGCTCTATTTCTCCTGAAGCTAAACCTTCTGGAATGCGACATTGCAATGCACCATCCACAGCTTCGCGAGTCACGCATAAGCACAGAATAAATTGGTTTGGATACTGCTGTTCATAGCTGCGTAATTTGTCAAGATACGCTAAATCTTTTGCCTCTCTCACCCCGTACACAAGCACAATCTTTTCAAAACGCTGCCAAGGTTCCGCGGTATCCAACATCGAAAGAAATGGGCCAACCGCAGTTCCTGTCGCTAAAAACCATAAATGCTTTCCTTGACCCTCCCCCTTAGGAATTTCATCTAAGGTCATAAAACCCGTTGCTGTCGAGCTAATATCAATCTCATCGCCTATGGTTAAGTGTTGTAATTGAGGCGATAACTGTCCTTCTTCTACCGCGACCGCAAGTACTTCTGCATAGGGTTTATCGGGCGAGTTTACGAGCGAGTATGCTCTAGCGACACGTTTTTCGTCTTGTACTTGGCTAAGTTTAATAAACTGACCGGGAATAAATGGTGTCAGTGCTGCAGCAATGCGCAGTGAGAATAATTTATCATTCCAATCAATACGTTCAATAATTCTTCCTCTAATCCACATAAGCCATCCTCAAGTAAAATCTTGAACAGATCTCTAGCATATACCCAAGTTACCTCAAGATGCGAATTTCAGGAATAGGGAGATTTAAACAACACTATGATTCGCTGTTAATAAAAAATCCCTTGTAATAAAGGGGTTTAGGGTAAGTTAAATGCAAAAGCTATTGGCATTATGTGGCAGCAGTCTGACTGTTATCGTTTTTCTTATTAAAGCTATCTCTAAAAGCTTGTAAACCCTCTTGTACCAGAGAATAAGTTTTATCAACGCCATCAGCAATATCGCCTTGCAGCACTTTAAGACCTGATAAAATCTCTCTTGCATCCTTAAAACCACTATCTATAGCGCCACCAATAATGGTCATAAAACTATCGAGCTGTTCATCGAAACTCATTCTTGAGTTCTGCTGCTGGTGGATACTAAAAAACTGCGTTGCAAAGCTAACAATGCGATCGGCCGTCGCCTCTGGCGAAGTGTCAACGCCATTGTCATAAGCCGTTTGAATGGCATTCTCACCCATGCTCGGTGCTAACTCTTTGTTTATCGCCTCGATTGCTGCGCGATAGAGTAAGACCATAGACTTATCACCAGCCTTGATATTCACATCCTGCTGTGCGGATAAAATGGCCTGATTCATCAGATTCTTACTTGTCTGTTGTGCCGTGAGCTTAGAGGGGGCTGTTGCCGCTTTAGATTCACTCGCCTCGTTATCTTTAGGGACATTTTTATGGGGCAAAGATGTGCTCTGCTGAGTCGGAGCGGATTTATTGATTTCCATGGTAGCTATCCATTCAATTCGGGTCGACCTAATTATCGACCAAAATTTGAACAACTTTAGTAATTTTTAAAATTACACTATTATCAAGCCGTAACGCTATGATAAAACCAATATAAATTGGTGGTTATTTTTAAAAGTACCTATTCAACCAATCACTAAAATGCTTATCTAAATCGATAAAAAGGATGTAATGCAATGGCAGCATGTCATGACATCAATCAGTTTAATTTTCAAGTAGTAGTGAGTTTGACAAATCGTCGTTTCATCCCTTATCTGTCACCCATTAAGCTATTAACTGGTTTTTTGTTATTGCTCTGCTTTGCTGCGTCTTCCATAAATCAAGCCGTAGCAGATACGAGATTGATCGTCCTAGTAAGACATGCTGAAAAGATTAACCTGCAGATTGATGATCCCCAGTTATCTCCTCAAGGAGAAATGCGAGCCGTAGCCCTTATTACTGCCTTAAATCGTACACCACTATTTCAACTTATTGCCACGCAGTATCAACGCACGCAACAAACGCTGTCTCCCATGAGTAAAGTACGTCATTTACCCGTAACTATAGTGCCTGCTCAAAAACCTATCGAAGAGCATATTCAACAAATCGTTGAACAAGTCTATGCGGTAAAGGGGAATTCATTAATTGTCGGGCACTCCAATACTATCCCTCTTATTATCAAGGCATTGGGTGGACCCGAGATCAACGCCATCAATGAAGATGATTACAGCCAACTTTTTTTGCTTTCCATCGGTGATAGTCAAGCTGCAAGTCTAATTGCGACACGTTATGGACAAGAATAAAGGATCACAAAATGAGTGAACAACATTGGTTTATGTGGGGGCTAGATCTGTTTTCTGGATTATTTTTAATCCTAATAGGATTCGGTGTACTTGCCCTTTTCTACATGTATATCATCGATAAGATGCAAACAAAACAAGCCATCAGACACAACTATCCCGTGATAGGCCGTTTTAGATACTTATTTGAAAAGCAAGGAGAATTTTTTAGACAATACTTCTTTGCCCAAGATAGAGAAGAACTGCCTTTTAACCGTGCTGAACGAAGCTGGGTATACCGCGCCGCGAAGAATGTGGATAGAACAATTGCCTTTGGTTCGACTCGCCCCTTGGATAATGCTGGCACAATTATGTTTATGAACACAGCCTTCCCTACCCAAGATGAAGATATCACGCCAATTTACCCTGTCACTATCGGCCCTCACTGCAGAGAACCATATACCACTCAAGCCATTTGCCATATTTCAGCGATGAGTTATGATGCCCTCTCACGACCCGCAATTACCGCACTATCACACGGAGCTGCACTCGCGGGTTGTTGGTTAAACACCGGTGAAGGTGGTCTAAGTCCCTATCACCTAAAGGGTGGCTGTGATCTTGTTTTTCAAATCGGTACAGCAAAATATGGCGTACGTAATGAACATGGTCACTTAGACGATGCAAAACTCAAATCCATTGCCGCCCATCCAGAAGTTAAAATGTTTGAAATCAAAATGAGCCAAGGAGCAAAGCCTGGTAAAGGCGGCATACTGCCGGGCATAAAAGTCACCGAAGAAATTGCCCATATTCGCGGTATTCCTCAAGGATTGGATTCCATTAGCCCCAATGGTCATATCGAATTTAAATCCGTGGGCGATATTTTGGACATGATCGCCAGAGTGCGTGAGGTAACAGGTAAACCCACAGGAATTAAAGCCGTACTCGGTGATGTTCAATGGCTGGAAGACTTTTGTAATGAAATTGAGCGCCGAGGTGAAGATTCCGCCCCTGATTTTTTTACCTTAGACAGTGCTGACGGGGGAACTGGTGCAGCACCACAGTCTTTGATGGACTATGTAGGTTTACCGCTTAAAGAAAGTTTGCCGATATTAGTTGATATTTTGATCCAACGGGGTTTGCGGAAACGAGTAAAAATTATCGCATCCGGTAAATTGATCGTGCCGTCAAAAGTCGCTTGGGCATTAGCACTAGGTGCCGATTTTATTGCCTCTGCTCGCGGTAATATGTTCGCCCTTGGATGCATTCAAGCTTTACAATGTAACAAAGATACCTGTCCAACAGGAATAACGACTCACAATAAAAAGCTACAACAAGGCCTAAACCCAAGGGATAAATCTACGCGTGTCGCCAACTATAACCGCAACCTACATCACGACCTTGGTTTGATTGCTCACTCCTGCGGCGTGAAAGAACCAAGGCAGCTTAAACCTTCCCACGTTAGGATAGTGCTAGACAGTGGTCTGTCTGTTTCCCTTGATAAATACTATTCCCACATGGATCAGTAAGAAAAGTCGCCAAAATTTCATGCTTATACAACTTTCGACTACACTAGGTAAGTGGAGTATATTTGAATGCGTATCACAAAAGGGGTAAGATCCGTGAGGTATGGCATAATTAAAATGCTAAATCGGCATCACACAATTGAGGAAACACTTTGAAATCAAGCTTTGGAAGCCAACTGCCCGCCAGTAAAACTGTAAGCACGAGCTGTAAGAGCTGTAATCGCTTGACCGAAATCGAAGGCGAGCTTGTGTGTTTTCGTGAAGGGCAGATTATTAGACTCACCCTTATAGATGAATCGACAACTAAATTAAATTTGTTATGCGAAGGCTGGAAAGGGGGAAAACTGAAGGGAATGTTGTAAATCGTTTCCCTATCTTCCCCTGCAGTTGTATCAACAGCGATATCTAATGCATCCCTATTGATTCTCTATGAGAGATGTTCATATCTCGGATCACGCCGACGAGAGGTATTTCTTCATTCATTTTGGCCAGCGTAAGACGTCTTGTCGTGACTTTTAGCCCTGCACTGAGTTCTGCATGAATACGTTGTAGTGAATCATAATCCACACCACGTTTTTTTAAGGTCGCCATAATTGCAAACCAATCAGTGGCGACTTTCTCTTCTTTGCCTTCAATATTGACTCTAAGTGAAATATTCTCCATGCCACACCTCTACCGATTGATTGATGGCTCTTGAGTATAGAGATCTGAAGCTGAATAAAGACTGAACTGTATTGTGCAATTAAACATCCACAGGGGCTTGTGATTGCTCATTTTGTATTCGCCACAATTTCGCGTATAACCCTCCCATATCCAGCAAAGAAGCATGATTACCTTGCTCAACTATCTTACCTTGGCTCAATACAACAATTTGATCGGCATCCACAATTGTCGAAAGTCTATGGGCAACCACTAAGCTAGTATGCCCTTTAGCCACCTCACGTAGCGCCGATAAAATAGCCTGCTCAGAACGACTGTCCAGTGATGAGGTTGCCTCATCAAACACTAGCACCGGCGATCCCTTAAGAATGGCTCTGGCGATAGCGACTCGTTGCTTTTCTCCGCCAGATAACTTTAAGCCGCGTTCACCCACTTTAGTATCCCAACCTTGGGAAAGTGAAGCGATAAACTGTTCTAAGTGTGCGAGTTTAATGGCATTTCGGACTTCATCATCACTCGCGCCAGGGCGACCATAACGAATATTCTCAACTAAGGAATCGTTAAAAAGTACAGTGTCCTGCGGTACAATCGCGATCGCACGCCGTAGTGCATCTTGAGTCAAATGACGAATATCTTGACCATCGATCTTAATCGCGCCTTGATCTACATCATAGAAACGAAAAAGGAGTTTAATCAGTGTCGATTTACCTGCTCCACTATCACCAACAACCGCAACTTTTTTACCCGCAGCGACCTTAAAACTCACATCCCGCAGAATAGGTCTATCATCATAGCTAAAGTTGACGTTCTCAAAACAAAGCTCACCTTTTGATGGCTGAAAATCGAGGGCATTTGGTGAGTCGATGATCTTAGGATATTTATCAAGCAGGCTAAACATACGTTCAATATTAGCTAAGGCACCCCGGATTTCACGATAAACAAAACCGAGAAAATTTAATGGCATAAAGAGTTGCATCATAAACGCGTTAATTAATACAAAATCACCCAATGTCATTTCGCCATAGGTGACACGATAAGCCGCTAGCGCCATCATGGCCGTCATCGCTAATGCAATAATTAAAGCCTGCCCTCCATTTAGGGCAAAGAGCGATAAACGGTTTTTTCGCTTCGCCACTTCCCATTGGTCCAGAGCTTGATCATATCGCTCAGACTCATATTTCTCATTATTGAAGTACTTTACAGTTTCGTAGTTCAGTAAACTGTCTATAGCCCTTGTGTTGGATAGCGAATCAGCTTTCGCTGCATCACGCACATATTCCGTGCGCCATTCAGTCGCAATAACGGAAAAAAGGATATAAGCCAGTACAGAGAAAAAAGTAATTGATGCAAAGGCGACACCGTAATTAAAGAAGAAAATACCAATCACCATGGCAATTTCGAGTAAGGTTGGCACGATATTGAATACCATAAAGCGCATTAAAAAACTCACACCACTCGTGCCGCGCTCAATATCCCGTGATAAGCCCCCCGTTCTTCGCTCTAAGTGAAAATCTAAATCTAGCCGATGCAAATGATCAAATACCGCTAACCCCAAACGTCGGATAGCTCGTTCAGTGACTCGACCAAATAGCGTATCGCGTATTTCCCCAGTAATAACAGTCAATAAACGCACCGCACCGTAAGCAAGCACTAGGCCAACAGGAACACTTAATGCCTGTATTGTTTTATCGTCATCTAAAGTATCGACTAACTGTTTAAGGATAAATGGTAATGCGACACTGGCCAGTTTTGCGACGACAAGACAAGACATAGCCAAGGTAATACGACCTTTATATTCAAGCAAATAGGGCCAAAGTAACTTGAGGACATGCCAGTTTAGCTTATCTATTGGACCTTCAAAATATGATGTTGGACGCATATGACTTAACCTTAAATGAGTTAGGCCAATTGTAACAGCAGATATCAACATTGGGTGAAATCAAACCGACAAAGCTTGAACAAAATCAATCAGATTTATCTGACAGACAATCAGAATTGGGGCTGATAGACTCGTTAATCGTAATGTCATTCCTACGACTTATAAGAGACATACCATGTAAAAATATATCAACAGCACCCATGAACACATTTAACTCACAAACAATAAACTTATCGATATACAACCCCCTAAAATAAGCGTTATTAGTGAGATTTATAGTGTTGATTATTTTTCAAGATTTACCCAAAATGCCATTGGGGTTGGTGATGAAAAGCCACAAAATTTGCTAATCTCAAGACGCTAGATAGAGCGGTATAAGCGCAACTGACTTATATCTGGCGGTAATATTAAGATAACTCAATTAAATCAAGATCAAAGGAAGCTTTATGTTGGATTCCGCTAAAGTTCAATACCCGCCATTACCACTGATCCAAACTTGGGTGTGGATGATGATAGAATCAGGCAATCCAGAAATTCAGGACAAAGGTCGAAACAACCTGATTGCCGCCTTTGGTAGCTTAGCCAAAGCAAACGAATATTTAGCCGAAATAAGCAATAAATCATAAAAATAAAGGCGCTGAAAAGCGCCTTTATTTTGCTTACTGACCGACTTTTAGGCCTTGCGACGCTCAATCACACTTTGGGCTAATACAGCCAACAAACGCTCAGTGTCATCCCAACCAATACAGGCATCGGTAATGCTTTGGCCGTAGCATAAATCTTGCCCATCAACGAGATCCTGACGCCCTTCCACTAAATGACTCTCGACCATAACGCCAAAAATAGCTTTATTGCCTGCGGCAACTTGGTCAGCCACATCTTGAGCGACTACCATTTGGCGCTGATACTGTTTACTACTATTAGCATGACTAAAGTCGATCATCACATTATCGGGTAATTTGGCTTTTTGTAGCTGCTCACTTATCTGTGCGACATGGGGCGCACTGTAGTTAGGTTCGCGTCCACCACGCAAAATAATATGGCAATCGGGATTCCCCTTAGTTGACACAATCGCAGAATGACCAAACTTGGTGACAGAAAGAAAATGGTGTGGTGCATTTGCAGCACCAATCGCATCAATAGCGACTTTAATCGTACCATCAGTGCCATTTTTAAACCCGACAGGACACGAAAGCCCCGATGCCAACTCTCGATGTACCTGTGACTCAGTTGTACGCGCACCAATGGCTCCCCAACACATTAAGTCGGCCATATATTGTGGCGTGATCATATCAAGGAACTCTCCCGCCGTTGGCATACCACTATCATTTAAATCCACTAATAATTTTCGGGCGGTACGCAGTCCATCATTCAGTTTAAAACTGTTATCCATATAAGGATCGTTGATCAACCCCTTCCAACCCACAGTCGTTCTTGGCTTTTCAAAATACACTCGCATCACAATCTCAAGTTGATCTTTATAATGCTCGCGCAGAGAAACAAGACGCTGACCATATTCCAATGCGGCTTTAGGATCATGGATAGAGCAAGGGCCGATTACCACTAAAAGGCGATCATCATTTTTCGCTAAAATATGGTGAATACTTTGACGGGCATTAAATACAGTGGCAGAGGCTTTTTCGGAAGCAGGAAATCGTTCAAGAATCGCAATGGGAGGAAGTAATTCTTTGATTTCTTTAATGCGAACGTCATCGTTTTGGTAATGCATAATTTACTGCTCCAACTCTGGTGTCTTAGGCTATTTCTATCGCTGCAATACGGGATCTCAACGGCAATACTGAGTTCAATTTATCCAGTCTGAAGCGCTAATGCAACCAAGTTGTTTCTATTTCAAAAAATCAAATATAACTTATTGTTTTAATATATTTTTAAAAACTATAAATTCAAATATGCAGCAGAAATCACAGTCATTCTTAGTAAAATCGAATACAGCCGTGGATCTGCATTTGAGATGGGCTTAGGTATCAACTATCCTCCGCAGCTATTTAGGTCGGCCGTTAATGATGTTTCATTGCTTCAAGTTTAGCTTGATAACGATATCTTTCAGTAGCACTACGGCTGAGTACCATGGCTCTTTCCATATTGAGCTGAGCACGTTTTTTATCCCCTAAAGCCCAATAGGTTTGCGAGATACCGAAGAAAAACTCATGGCGATAATCGGCCCGCTCAAGCGCCCTTTGATACCAGCTCAATGCTTGGTTATATTGTTTTTCATCAAATGCTTGTTGTGCCATATCATAGTAATAATAGGGATTACGGATACGGGAAAGTTCGAGCACTTTATGGATCTTAGCCCATTCATCTAATCGACCTTGATCCCCTAAAATCACCGCTAGATTATAGAGTGTTGTCATATTTTGCGCATCGAACCTTAACGCGTACCGATATACCTGCTCTGCACGCTTCTCATCCCCTTTATGGCGATAAATAACGGCTAAGGTATTGAGCGCCGGAATAAACTGCCCCGCCTTTACACCTGCTTTTACCAAGGCATAGGCACGATCTAAGTTACCATTGACTAGAGATTCCGCAGCCATGTTATTGTAAAACATAGTGATCAATGTTTGCCGACTGATTTGTGTCTTGGCATAGCCTCGTAGGGCACGCTCCGGCATAAAATCAACGAGAATGGCATGGGATGACATATAAACCGTATGCCTAGTACCAGAGGGCAACAAACGTAAATTAACGTGACCATTAATTAAATAGAAATCCCCCTGCTTATCCCACATAGGCTCAATGGCGATATCTTGAAATTCGGTTTCAATATTCAAAATATCCGCTAAGGCAGAGGTCATGACAACAAGTGACATACAATTACCGGCCCTTTGGAGATAAGTTTCATATGCCACTTGCGTCAAGTTATCTTGATAACGAAAATTGCTCTCAGCCCCAGTTTGATTTGCACTGATGTACCTTACTAACCATTCGTTTGCAGCAATAGCACTATTTAAAGATAAAGCATTTCTATCATAGGTACGTTTAATATCACTGACGACTTCAGGGGGTAAATAGAAAATATCCTTAATTGAGGGAATGTCAGTCACAGGGGTAAAGAGTGAGTCTGCAAACAAAGACTCTACCTCATCCGTCTTAGGCGTAGTCACAGTCGTACAGGCACATAATTGGACAAGTGCAACGCCTAAAAAAGCAGTTAAATAGACAGCTCGGAATAGTTTCGACATACGTCCTCCCACACCATTAGCGCTTATTTGAGCTTATAACAAATGGCAGAAAAACGTTATAAAATGGTTACAAAAAATGAATTCGGCTCAAGCCCTAAATAAGAATACTCCCCTAATTCATTGTGAAAGATAACCATTTTTAGCATGGTGAAGTTAAAACCCTTATCCTCTAGGGGGATCAACTTTTATATATAATTCCCTTTGCTGATACTGATAGGGTCGATATGTACTCTCACCACAGGAAAAATGGCGATAGGGTTTTGTCATCAACACACAGCCAATAGGCAGAGCCTGTAAAATTTGGATCTGCTCCTGTCGACGAAGCGATTCTTGCCACTCAAAGTCTTTAAGCACTTGATCGCGGACAGCAAAAGCGTCGAAAGGCTCACTCGAACGGGTAACAGCCACTTCCCCAGCCACTACAGGCATAGCCAACAATATATTAATGGCGATAAGACTTAGTAAGCCAGAACGCCGCACAGTATTTGCAATCAAGTTCATCGGTCACTCCTTAATTTGCAACAAGATGCTTTTCTTCAATTCTACATGCTAGAGCGCAAGATCCACTGAAATAACCCCATAAAAAAGCAGAGCACTAAGCTCTGCTTTACTATCCCCTGATCCTGTTATGGCATCAAGTCATATCAGTGAGTTTTTAGCTGGCATTTTTTACTGTCACAAACTCAGGATAAGCGTCGATACCGCAATCGGAAGCATCCATACCGTTATATTCTTCCTCCTCAGAAACTCGAATACCCATAGTCATTTTGATAATAGACCATACGACAAATGAGGAACAAAATACCCAAGCAAAGATAATCGCAGCACCAGTTAGCTGTGCCGTAATGGTTGCATCAGCATTCGATAAAGGTACGCACATCAGACCAAGAAAACCTGCCACACCATGAACTGAAATAGCCCCGACAGGATCATCAATCTTAACGCGATCTAATCCGACAATGGAGAACACCACTACACCACCAGCAACCAAGCCAATGACGCCCGCCATTAAAAATGAAGGAGATAAAGGATCGGCAGTGATTGCGACTAAACCCGCTAGAATACCGTTTAAAATCATTGTTAAGTCTGCTTTCCCCCAAATCATTTTACATACAATAAGGGCAGAAATAGCGCCAAATGCCGCGGCAGTATTGGTATTCATAAACACTTTTGCCACTGAACTTGCGTTTTCAGCATCAGACACCATAAGTTGAGAGCCACCATTAAACCCAAACCACCCCATCCACAGAATAAACATACCTAAGGTTGCCATGGGTAAGTTAGAACCAGGAATGGGATTGACTTGACCATTAGGGCCGTATTTGCCTTTACGAGCGCCGAGTAAGAGCACCCCAGCAATTGCAGCTGCAGCGCCAGTCATATGCACTATGCCACTACCTGCAAAATCAACAAAACCGAGTTTGGCAATAAATCCTTGGCCCCATGTCCAATACCCTTCAATAGGATAAATCACCCCAGTCATGACGATGGCGAAACAAAGAAACGCCCATAACTTCATGCGTTCAGCCACTGCACCTGAAACGATTGACATCGCCGTAGCCACAAACACCACTTGGAAGAAAAAGTCAGACTCTAACGCATGGCTTGCATCAGCAGATTGTGAACCGATTAAAGTGCCGATGGAGGGTATCCAACCGCCCTCGGTATTATCGACATACATAATGTTGTAGCCGACTAAGAGGTACATCACACAGGCAATTGCATAAAGAACCACGTTTTTAGTTAAAATTTCAGTAGTATTTTTTGAGCGTACTAAGCCCGCTTCTAGCATGGCAAACCCCGCAGCCATCCACATGACCAAAGCACCTGAGATTAAAAAGTAAAAGGTATCAAGTGCAAAGCGCAGTTCTGTGACTGTAACGCCTAATTTTGTTAATTCTTCCATTATCAGCCCCTTATAGCGCTTCAGAGTCGAGTTCACCCGTACGGATACGGATAGCATGTTCTAAGTCAACGACGAAAATTTTACCGTCGCCAATTTTTCCCGTATGAGCTGCTGTGGTAATAGCCTCTATCAGCATGTCGAGATTTTCAGCCTTTGTGGCAATTTCTAATTTTACTTTCGGCAAAAAATCTACTTGATATTCAGCACCACGGTACAACTCTGTGTGCCCTTTCTGACGGCCAAAACCTTTAACTTCGGTCACCGTCATACCTTCAATACCAATTGCGGCGATAGCTTCACGAACATCATCCAACTTAAATGGCTTGATGATAGCGCTGACTAGTTTCATCCTGACCTCCAAAAAACACGATTGTTATTAACTTGTATCAAAGGTAATTCAATCATCAGGCCAATAATTTAATATATTGATTTATAATATATTTAATACAAACAGACCTTATGTTGCGCTTAAAAATGCACCACATTTGTGCATAACACTTAGCAACGCACTCTTTTAGTGATCTGTTTAAGTGCAGAACTATTCGACCTTATGCCTATTGGTAACCGTGGGGAATTAGGGTTTACTGATACAGCGTGATATGAAAAAAAACGCCGTCATAAACTAAAATGCAAAAGGAAGGCACAATGTTAAAACCCGAAGAATGTGTGCTTGTCATCGTGGATGTGCAGGGAAAACTCGCTCAGATTATGCAAGGTAGTGAACAACTCCACCAGCAACTCCAAACCTTAATTCAAGGCGCGCAGTTGTTTGAAATCCCCATTTTATGGCTAGAGCAACTCCCTGATAAACTCGGCGCAACTAGCCCAGAATTACAAACATTGCTTGAAAAAACCAACATGCCTATCGCCAAAGCACATTTTAGCGGTTGGCGCTGTGATGAATTTAAGCAAGCGTTAATTCAAACTGAACGTAAACAAATCATCTTGGCAGGGATAGAAACCCATGTGTGTGTTTATCAAACCTGCTGTGATTTACTAGCGAACCAATATTTGGTGCACTTAGTCGCAGATGCTGTCTCATCACGAAGTGAGACTAACAAGCAACTCGGTATACAAATGATGACGAATAAAGGCGCGCTACTCACCAATGTGGAATCATTGCTATTTGAGTTACAACACCAAGCCCAAGGTGAACGCTTTAAGGCACTATTAAAGCTGATTAAATAACCTACTGGACCATTTATTAACATGGGATAATTTGCAGGATTTTATAGGTCACTTTCCTTCATCTATATTTACTGTATGTTATCCCCTCGCCCTCCCTTCACACTCACCAAGCAGTTTGTGATAACATCAGAGCCTATTTCGTATTGACATCAGCAAGGTAATACAATGAATCCCATTATTGCCATTTTAAAAGAGCACAATATCAGCGACGCCAAAATTAATGAGCTATTCCAAACCTTAACAGAAAATCCGTTTGCTGCCATGGCAACGATTGGTCAGTTGGGGATCCCACCTGAAAAATTACAGCAGCTTATGGCGCTGGTAATGCAAAAGCCTGCGTTGATCAAAGAGGCAGTACTGGAGCTCGGTTTAGACTTCGCCAAAGTGGAAGCTGCAAAGGCGCAATTTCAGCAATAACCCTCTACCTTTAAATACAACACCGCAAGAACAAGTGAAGTAAGGATTATGCTCATGCCAACTATCGGCACCGAAAATATACTGCTGAATGGCTTGCCCTAGTCAACAACCTCTCCAGATCTGATGCAGGGCAACTAGAGCACCTTATTCATCAAAATCAACATGCCCTTAGCGATACTTTTTATCAAGCGATGATGCAAGACAGTTCAGCATCTGAATTCTTGTCTAATGATTTAGTACAAAAACGCTTAAAAGCATCAATGCAACAATGGTTGACGGATATGTTTCAAAGTCAGACGACCGAGCATATTCAAGCACTCGTTGCACAACAGATAAAAATTGGTGAAATTCACGCCCGAATTGGTGTACCAGTACACTTAGTACTCAATGGCGCTCGCTACCTAAAAACAAGAATCACCCAGTTAACCAGTCACGCACTTGCATCCCATACAAGTATCTTGATTGATTTGGCAATGGAGATAATGAGCCAAGCGTATTCTAACTCACATGAGCGAAATTCCCGCTCAGAGGAAGCCTATCGCTTACATGCTATTGCACAAAATATTGCCCATGAAAAAGATAAACAACGTGCCGCGTTCCTAGATTGGGAAAACAAAGTCATGTTTGATTGCGCAAGTGGTGTTGATGCAGCGCTACTTCAGCCATTATATTCTTCTGAGTTTGGTTTATGGTTTCGCCATAAAGCAGAGCACGCTTTTGCGGGCGCGGAGGAGATAACACTGATTAATGACGGTATTAACCATATTGATAATGTGTTGCTACCTCTTTTAGCATTACCCTCCTTACAAGCCGATACCAAAAAGCTCCAATGCCTTCGTGAATTGCGCGAGCAATCTAAATCTATCCGTTACTATCTTGATCTTTTATTTGAGCAAAATCGAGAGGTTGAATCTGGTCGTGATGTTCTTACGCGGTTGTTAAACAGAAAATTTCTCCCCGCAGTGATGACGAAAGAAGTCAGCTATAGTCGGCGTAATAAAAGTCAATTTGCGATACTTGCTATTGATATTGACCATTTTAAAACCGTAAATGATTCCTATGGACATGAAGGCGGTGACCTTGTATTGCAACATCTGGCGGCATTACTGAGTAATACAGGTCGAGGTGGAGATTATTTATTTCGCCTCGGTGGAGAGGAATTTCTAATGTTGTTAGTCGATATAAACGCCAGAGAAGCGGCTCTCTCGGCTGAAAATATCCGACGCAAAGTTGAGCGTGAAACCTTTTTACTGCCACACAATCAACAACTACAAATTACAGTCAGTATTGGTTTAGCAATGTATGATGGGCATCCAGACTATCAACGATGTTTACGGGCTGCTGACGATGCGCTATTTGCCGCTAAGCGCGCTGGCCGTAACTGTATTATCACCGCGAAAGACAAAGCTGACAGCTAAATCTTAGGATCCTTTGGATCTATGTCTTTATCTGAAACTTGGTGGATCATTGGCTTTGGCTCGAGAGGATCCTCTTTATGCTCAAAATCGCCCTCGTAGGTATTTCCCTGAGCGGGTTTATCCTGTTCAAAAGGCGAGTGTCCAAATGGGTTAGATCCCGGGTCTTGTGTATGCTGACTAAATGGCCCTTCACCAAAACCGCCCTTCATTCCACCATGCAATCCCGCAACCACGCGTAACTGCATACGTTTAAAGACCAAAGCAGCAATAGGGCGACGAGTTAACGGCGTTAAAAGCAATAAGCCAATAAAATCCGTTACAAATCCGGGTATAACCAACAACACACCCGCCATCGCTAGCATCATGCCTTCGACAATTTCTTGCCCAGGTGCTTCGCCCCTTGTGAGCTTTTGTTGCACTTGCATTAAAGTACTGATCCCTTGGCTGCGCACCAGTGATACCCCAAGTATCGCGGTAAAGAGAACTAAGCCAATGGTGGTCCACGTTCCTAACACTTCACCAACACGCATTAGCACCGATAGCTCAACCACAGGGATCAGCACAAAAAGTAAAAATAGAATGAATAACATACCGACCTCAGTTTTATCTCACTATCCGTTTTTATCCGATTATCCGTTTTTATCTCACTATCACTGTAAACTAAATGGGGGTTGTCCGGTCTTAAATCAAGTCATCAATACGAGCATAGTCCACATCGGAATGTAATTTAGCTCACCCTTTTGTTAACGCGTTAATGTATGAGACCATGAAAACACGTAAAGTAGCTTACCCCAACGGGCTTAAGTGAAGTTTAAGATTGTTAAGGGACGATACCCCATACCATGCAAGATCAATATTTAGTGGTGAGCACTACCTGCCCAGATGAGTCACTGGCCAACACCTTAGCATGCGCCTTAATCGAGTCGCGTATTGCCGCGTGTGTGCATATATCGGCGCCAATTCGTTCTATATATTCGTGGGAGGGGAAAATCTGTGAAGAGCAAGAAATTAGCTTACACATTAAATGTTTACAAAATCGTTATGCCGAGTTAGAACAACTTGTGCTAACACTCCACCCTTACCAAGTACCTGAAATAATTGCCGTACCTGTGACTCACGGGCTACCAGCTTACTTAGATTGGATAAAAGATAACACGCAGCCATGAAAAAACTACTTAGCCTTATCTTCACCTCTTTATTGCTCCTCGCTCCGCTAACCTATAGCGAGGGCGTTTTAGCAAACACCTTTGGTTTTTTAAAAAGTGAACCAGAACTAATGCCCGTCGATAAGGCATTTGTTTTCGATTACAAGCAGGAAGGGAATCAAGTCAAACTCAATTGGGTTATCGCCGACGGTTACTATATGTACCGCGATAAACTGGTATTCTCCGTCAATGGTGCCGAATTAGGCACCATCGCCTTACCCCAGGGTAAACCCCATACCGATGAATATTTTGGCGAACAAGAAGTCTATTACACCTATGTAGATATTCCTGTTGGCCTAAAGCAAGCCGATGAAAATAGTACACTCACTGTTACCTTTATGGGATGTGCCGAAGGCAAACTATGTTATCCGCCCACAAAGCGCGAAGTGTCCCTTAAAGCCGTAGCTGCCAACGACGGTATTCTAGCCAATGGTGACGCGACAAAGACTCAAGCAGTCAGTCCAGATAAAACCACCCAACCTATCACTCAACAAGACACCCTAAGCCAAATGCTATCCAACGACAGCTTAATTTGGACCTTAGTGATCTTTTTTGGCTTAGGTATTGGTTTAGCACTGACGCCCTGCGTCTTTCCTATGTACCCCATTTTGTCTGGCATTATTGTCGGCCAAGGACAAAAACTCTCAACGGCAAAAGCTTTTACCTTGTCCATGGCCTATGTACAAGGTATGGCAATTACTTACTCACTTCTGGGCTTAGTTGTCGCTTCAGCCGGGATGAAGTATCAGGCCGCACTCCAACATCCTGCTGTGTTAGTTGTATTGGCTATCCTGTTCTTTGTTCTTAGCTTATCGATGTTTGGCCTTTATGATTTAAAACTGCCATCACGCTGGCAGGAAAAAATGAACTCGGTATCAAACAGTCAAAAGGGTGGCAACTTAGTTGGCGTATTTTTGATGGGAGTGATTTCGGGTCTAGTGGCATCTCCTTGTACAACGGCTCCACTGTCGGGTGCATTAGTCTATGTGGCGCAAACGGGTGATTTACTCCAAGGCTTCTTAGCGCTTTACGTACTCAGCATGGGAATGGGCGTGCCTTTATTGATCATTGGCACCTCTGGCGGTAAATTGCTGCCGCGCGCTGGAGCATGGATGAATATCATTAAAACCGTGTTTGGTTTCCTTCTCATAGCAGTGTCCATTGTGATGCTTGGCCGTATTTGGACTGGCGTCATTTCCGATGTGCTTTGGTCACTTTGGGGCATTAGTTTCACTGGCTACTTGATGCACCAAAACAAACTGAGCACCTTTAACTGGAAACAGACTGTCCGTTCAATACTGTTAATGCTGACTCTCCTCGCTAGCTTCTCCTATGGTTTTCAATCAGTAATGAGGCATTTTGGTTTTAGCCATCATCCTGTGGGCGTCGCGGTGACGTCCGAAGAATCCCATGGCTTCAAACGCATTAAGTCAGTAGAAGATCTAGATCGCGAAATCACGGCGGCAGTGGCCGAAGGCAAACCTGTGATGTTAGATCTTTATGCTGATTGGTGCGTTGCCTGTAAAGAATTTGAAGCCATAACCTTTAAGGATGCAGAAGTCTTAAATCGCATGAATAAAATAGTGTTATTGCAAGCCGATGTGACTAAAACGGATGCTGTGGATGTCGCTCTTTTAGAAAAATACAATGTGCTCGGTTTACCAACTCTGTTGATGTTTAACGAGCAGGGCGCGCAAAGGGAAGATTTACGCGTGACAGGCTTTATGGGGCCTAAAGACTTTGCGGCCCATTTAGATCACCTAGTAAAATAAATGTAACACCTTATAGAACATAATGTTAAGCAAAGCCCCAAGATAAAATTATGGTAGTTTGGGTTTAAACACTGCTTTGACACAACCACAAAGAAAAGCGGACTTTTTTAATTAAAAGTCCGCTTTTTTATCGCTCTGTCATCGATTTCTTATACAATTCATTCTTATTGTGGACTTTTTAAATTGGAGCATTATGGAACCGGCTATCCTTGTCATCACACTCGTCTGCGGCATGCTCGTCAGCAGGATAGGACTCCCACCTCTCATCGGCTATTTAGTGGCGGGCTTTGTCCTGTTTGTTTTAGGCATAGAAAAAGAAAGTCTGCCACTACTGCAAGAACTCGCAAACCTCGGGGTTACCCTATTGCTCTTTGCTATTGGCTTAAAACTGGATATTCGGAGTCTATTCAAAGCTGAGGTTTGGGCGGGTTCGAGCATACACTTAATACTATCAATGCTAATATTTGTGCCCATTCTTAAAATCTTAGGCCTTATCGGCTTAAGTCAACTGACTAGCCTTAATATTGAGCAACTTACCCTACTTGCTTTTGCCTTAAGTTTTTCAAGCACCGTATTTGCCGTAAAAGTATTGGAGGATAAGGGGGATATACAATCTCTCTATGGTCGTGTTGCCATTGGTATCCTGATTATGCAGGATATTTTCGCCGTACTGTTTTTAACCATTTCCAAGGGAGATGTACCTTCGGTCTGGGCTTTTGCATTACTCTTATTACCGCTGGCTAAGCCGCTTATTTACAAAGCCTTTGATCGTGTAGGACACGGTGAACTATTAGTGCTTTTCGGACTGGTGATGGCACTTGTGGTCGGTGCTTGGTTATTTGAAGTCGTGGGCTTAAAACCTGACTTAGGCGCCTTAATTATCGGGATCCTACTCGCTGGGCATAAAAAATCCTCTGAACTCGCAAAATCCTTATTCTATTTTAAAGAACTTTTTCTTGTCGCCTTCTTCTTAACCATTGGGCTCAATGGCTTACCTTCGGTATCCGATATCGTGCTCGCCGCCCTTTTAGTACTATTAGTCCCGTTAAAAATTCTATTATTTGTCTATATTCTTACCCGCTTTAAGCTACGCTCGCGTACCTCAATGTTAGGCTCCTTTAATCTAGGTAATTTCAGTGAGTTCGGCTTAATTGTCGCCGCGGTGGCCACCAGCAAAGGCTGGTTACCTTCGCAGTGGTTAGTCATTATTGCAGTGGCTTTAAGTTTTAGTTTCTTACTCGCAGCTCCACTCAATGCGACTGTCGGCAATATCTATCAGAGATTCCAACAGCGGTTGGTTAGATTTGAAAAACAGCCATTACACCCAGAAGATAGACCAATCGCCATTGGCAATCCCCGTTTCTTAATTCTAGGAATGGGTCGTATTGGTAGCGGTGCCTACGATGAGCTACGTAACAAATTTGAGGGTGAAATCCTTGGTATCGAACATAAGCAAGAATTGGTGGATTTACACAGAGCCAACGGCCGCAATGTGGTCAAGGGCGATGCATCAGATACCGACTTTTGGGAAAAACTCGACCATGCACCCAATCTCGAACTCGTACTGCTCGCCATGCCACACCATGCAGGAAATATGTTTGCAGTTGAACAACTCAAAAAACTCGATTATCAAGGCAAAATCAGTGCGATAGTTCAGTACAGTGATGATGCCGATGCACTAAGGGCATCCGGTGTGCACAGTGTTTATAACTTGTACGAAGCCGCTGGTGCAGGTTTTGTCGACCATGTTATCCATGAATTACTGCAAGCCTCTGATAAAACAACACTCGAAGAGCAAGAAGCATTAAAGCCAAGTACATTAAACAATGTGAGTTAACAAAGCATTAGATAGGCTCAGAGGAATACCACTGAGCCTATCGCACTTGTAATTTACTATTCTTTACAAATCAAATGGCTACATCACTTATATAAGATGATTAACTTGTACTCAAGAAGACTATCGATTTTCTCTTTTCTCTCCATCGCAATAACGATACAAAATCTCAGTTACATAGCCGACTCAGTCGTGATATAAATCGAAGACAAGAACGAAATTAGCTCAGCTTTTTTGGAAGTTTTCACAGCATGTCAAACCCTGCGCAGCGCGCCACTAAGTTATTTGTCCAAACCTTTGGCACTAAAGCCGATGATTTATATCAAGCCCCAGGCCGAGTCAATTTGATCGGCGAATATACTGATTACAACGATGGTTTTGTATTACCAGCAGCCATTAATTTTCATACCGTTATTGCGGTTAAGCGTCGTGAAGATACCAAGTTTCGCGCCGTTACCGATGCCTTTCCTGGACAACTCAAAGAGTGGACCTTCGGCCAAGAGGGGCATATTGATCCGGCTGATGGCTGGGTGAATTATCTAAAAGGACTCACAGCGGCCATGGCTCACACAGGCCTATTAGCAAAAGGACTGGATTTAGCCATAGTGGGTGATGTTCCTTTAGCTGCTGGTTTATCTTCTTCAGGGGCGCTTGTGGTTGCTTTTGGCACCGCAATCAGTGATAGCAGCCAACTACACTTATCCCCCATGGCAGTCGCGCAATTAGCCCAGCGTGGTGAGCATAGATATGTTAAATCGGCCTGCAGCATTATGGACCATATGATCAGTGCCATGGGTGAGCAGGACCACGCTTTACTGATCGACTGTTTGGATCTCGACAGTGAAGCCATTTCGATCCCCGAAAATTTAAGCCTTATCATCATAGATGCTCATATTGAAAAACAGCGTTTAGCGGCCACCAATCAACAACGCCGCGATGAGTGTGCCCAAGCTGCTGAATATTTTGGTTTAGATGCATTGCGCCACTTGGATTTACGTCAGTTAGAAAGTGCTAAAGATAAATTAACTGACACTCTATATCGCCGCGCCAAACATGTAGTGACCGAGAATAAACGCACTCAGAGTGCTGCGCGTGCTCTCGAACAAAATAATATCACTAAATTTAGCCAGTTAATGGCGCAATCCCATGCCTCACTCAGGGATGATTTTGAAGTGACCTTGCCCGAATTTGACACCTTAGTTGACATTGTTGGCCAAGTGATAGGAGTACGTGGCGGCATACGTATGACAGATGGTTGTGTCGTGGCTTTAGTGGATCATGAACTTACCGATGAGGTCGTTGCGGCTGTAGAGCATGATTTTTTCGAGAAAACAGGGATCGATGCCACAGTCTATTTATGTTCTGCAAGTGCTGGAGCGGGTCGTATCGATAACTAGTTGCTAACAAAATACAGAAGGAAGCGAAATGGTACGTTTCAGTGTATTAGAACCTTGGACGGATCCCCGCGGTGGCGAAATCGAACGAGTACGGATAGACAATGGAACTCTTGCATTAGAAGTTATCAGCTTAGGCGGTATTATTCGCTCACTTTGGACACCCGATAAACATGGGGAACGTGGCAATATTGTACTTGGTTGCGATAGCGTCGAAGATTACCTCACCCAAAATGCCCATCTTGGTGCCATTACAGGCCGTTTTGCTAATCGCATTGCTAATGGCAAAATGCACTATCGAGGGCAAAATTATCAACTGGATATCAATCAAGCGACGAACTGTTTACACGGAGGACGTGAAGGTTTTAATCGCAAAGTCTGGCAATTAGGTACACTCCCCGATGGAGTACGCTTAACACTAGTTAGCCCCGATGGTGACATGGGGTTTCCTGGTAATTGTACTGTGCAATTAGACTATCGCTTAGCAGCTAATAACCTCTATGTCGAAATGTTAGCCTCTGTAGATAAGCCTTGCCCCGTTAGTTTGACTCAACACAGTTACTTCAATCTTGATGGCTCGGATACTAACCACAACCACTTTATGCAAGTGGATGCCGAGCGTTATCTGACCATAAATGGTGTCAGCATTCCTACTGGAATCGCGAGCGTTGAAAACTCTATCTTCGACTTACGTCAAGCCGTACGTCTCGGTGATAAACTGCATTCAGCCGAACTCGCTAGTACCCATGGCTACGATCACTGTTATTTGATGAATAATTCCGAAGGTTCCCTTGCACGCTTTGGTTGTTTAAGCAGCCCCGTGAGCGGCCGCGCTATGACAGTATTTACCAATCAACCGAGTGTCCAACTTTACTGTTCCAATTTTTTAAAAGGGACGTTAGGCCGTCATCAACAGGTTTTCAATCAACACCATGGCGTATGTATAGAACCTCAAATGCCGCCTGACTCACCAAACCAACCCCATTTATATGGTGATAATGTCTGGTTAGTACCGGGGGAAATTTACCACCATATTAGTCGCTATCAGTTTGATACTTATGCCTAATAATAAAGATTGTGGATTTAGAAAAGCAGATTGGAAAAAATATAAAAGGTAGGGATAAGGAATAAAATAATGGCTATTTTATTCCTTACAGCATTTGGCTCTAGGCCAACACTGTGTTAATCATCAAAATCATCGCCCCAGTCATCATCAAAATCTGCACCGATAGCATCGGTTTCAATTTCAGGCTCAACTTCAGGCTTCGCCTTACGTACAGGAGCGGTCTCTTTGACATTATTAAGATCAATACGAGCTTGATGTTTGCTCATAAATTGAGATCTAGCCGCTTTCCATGCTCCACCAAACTTAGCCTCAGCAGCTTTTAACGCAGCCTCATCTAAGTCATATAGGTTCACTTTAACAATATCTTCCACGTACTCAACAATGGCGTCACGCTCTGTATTGTATAGGTAGATTCGTCCAGGAGAGGCGTCTGGCAGTTGGTTGTCATGGACGACAATCGCATTGCCTTTCGATGTTCTCAGCTCACCATACCAAACTTGTTTCTTTGCTGTGTTATACATATATGCCAATACCCTTAAATCAACACATACACCATGAGTTTTTTAGTCTGAATAAGCGAAGTGTCGCTTGCTTTGATCCACAAATAGCGCCGGATTGTCTCTGACGTTTTCAAGTGGGTATTTTTACAGAATATTTCCGATAATCAATGCCTCATACCATGAAATTTTCACTTATTACGCATTAATTTCAGCCAAAGTCCCCAAAAAGTTGCGGCACTAACGACTTTAGTCGAAAAAACCATCGCTGCCAGTTTTTATTCAGCCCTTTAATCCATCAAAAGACTGACTAGGACAGCTTTACTGTAAAATTCATCCTAATCGCTCACTTGCCGTTTTAATCAAACCAATGTGAGAACCACTTTTCCCCTATGCTCGCCAGACTCCATCAAAGCATGCGCTTTAGGAGCCTCATTCAACGGAAAAGTTGCAAAAATATTAGGCACTATTTTATGACTATCCAAAAGCGGCCATACGGTTGTTTGCAATTCATTGGCGATTGCGGCTTTAGACTCCACACTCTGCGGTCTTAAGGTGGAACCTGTCCAAACGATGCGCTTTGCCATTAAGCGAAAGAGTTCAACCTCGGCTTTAGGGCCACGCTGCATGGCCACTGACACCATTCGCCCATCCATTGCAAGAGCTTGTAAATTCAAGTTGATAAAGTCACCACCCGCAATATCAAATACCACATTTACCCCTTTGTCTTGCGTGAATGCCATCACGGCTTCAACAAAGTTTTGGCTTTGATAGTTAATCACCTCATGGGCACCTAGACCCAAGCAGTAGTCGCGCTTTTCATCCTTGCCTGTGGTAGCAATCACTTTGGCTCCTAACGCACTTGCAAGCTGAATGGCTGTGCTACCGATACCGCCAGAACCGCCATGGATGAGCACAGTTTCACCTGCTTTTAGCCCCGCACGCATAAACAAATTGCCCCATACGGTGAACAAGGTTTCTGGTAATGCAGCAGCCTGAACATAACTAAAATCAGTTGGTATTGGTAAACAATGGGCAGCATAGGTCAGCGCATACTCACCATAACCACCGCCCGGAACTAAGGCGCATACCTTATCGCCGATTTGCCATTGGTTTACGCCGTCACCCAGAGCGCAAATCTCCCCTGCAACCTCAAGCCCTATAATGGGCGATGCCCCTGGCGGAGGCGGATATATACCGACTCTTTGCTTGATATCAGGCCCATTCACCCCTGCCGCATGCACACGAATAAGCACTTGTCCTGCCGAAGGGATAGGTAAAGGGGAGCGAGCGAGCTGCATCACCTCAGGTGCACCAGCTTGTTCAATATGGATATGGACATAATCATTAGGTAAAGCTGACATAGAATATTCCTTTAGCGAAGGTAACGGCTTAACTCTTTTATATGCGAATAGTTAACTAAGACATTGCACAAAACTCGTCAATTACCGCGTGAAAACGGCAGGAATTAACGCGTAATGAGAGGAACAATATTTATTCGATACAAAAGACCTGACTGGAAGTTATTGGGGCTAAGCTAGCGCAATTTCAAACCCGATTACCACTTTTATTCGCTATCTCGATAAATTTTGTAGTGCTTGCACTCTCGCCTTAGCTTGAGTTTCATAATCATTTGAAAAACCTGCAGCAAGATCAATACTCATCTGGTAAAGAGCGAGCGCACGACCAAGATCTTTATCCCCACTATCTGCATTCTCAAGTAAGGTCGCCAATTGAAAATACGCCGTACCCATAATGTTATTTTGAAGACCTTGTTCAGCGCCGTAATTAGCGACTTTCTCTAATAAATATCGTGCTTTAGCCACATTTTTATATTTATCTGTCATTAAAATATTGGCAAATTCAGCAGCACTATATAGATCCTGCTCAGCGGCAATATCCCAAAACTCCTCGGCCTGTTTAAAATCCTCTTTAAAGTAATAATAGGTTTCAGCAGCGCCCTGGGCTAAATCAGGTTGCGCTTTAACACTTTTACGATAATTATCCAGCGCTGCGGTGGTATCAAAATAGGGCGAGCAAGAAAACACTTGATAATACGCCATCGTGCTGACGGCTTGAGGTATTCCCTGCTTAGTCAGTTCAGTTAACGCTTGCCATGCTTGCTGCTCACGGATTTTTGCTTGGCCAGTATTCACTTTACCCAGAGGAATGACGGATAAGGGTTGATTAATTAACTCCAGTTGAGCTTGAATATCGCCAAGCTTGGCAGCGCGCTCTAACCAGTACTGGCCATCTTTAATGTAGCCCCAACGAGCCCGTTCTCTAAGCCAGTTGATTGATTCCATATCCCCTGCCTCACCCAACTCGCGATACAAGACTTCAGCCTTGGCTTTATCCCCTTCAAACACATGCTCAATGCCTGAATCGTAAATCTTGGCTAACTGTCTTTTATCTTCAAGACGCGCACTGCGCTGTAAGCTGTTGAAGCGGGATTTTGCAGAATCGTAAGGATAAAGCCGTAAATCGGCCTTGATGTAGGTAAACTCGGTGCCATCGGGATAACTTACCTTGGCTTTTCTGTCCAAGATATGGATATTCACAGCATAATCTTCAGCAATCTGAGGGGTAAAATTCACCCGTGTTACCCGTTCATCGGTTAAACGGATACGCCTCGAGTGTTGTAAACTCCATCGGTCAGAAACCTCGCGCTGCAAACTGCTTTTCAGCCCAACATCAAAGGGCTGCTTATCCTCGGGGGCATAACTGTAAATAGGATAATAAATTGGTGAAAAGGAGATAGTGGCGTCATTGCTATCAACGCTGGCCGCATCAGCTTCCTTTAAGGTGGGTATCAAGTCAAAAGACTGCTTAAAAGCATCTTTTTCAAGGGCTTCATCTTTCACCTTGGCGACAGGTAACTCAGCTAAATACTGCTTTTTCAAGGATTGCGCTTCCTGCCACAGGCGATGACTGGGCAGAAGTGACATATTCAATTTAATGTTAGTCAGCTGCCACTCACATGACCCTCCGCCCTGCAACGCAATAGATTGAGTAAAATGACTGGCACTGTGCAAACTGGTGACCACTTGCCGCAATTGAGAAGTCGTACCTTTGGTGCGCCACTGGGGATTAGCGATATCACCACTGGGGAAATACATCTCTTTTTCGGTGCAAATTGATGAATAATAAAAACCGGTAAGCTCTAGCTCAGTATCAGCGGGAAGCGTGCCAACGAGCTCAATACGAGGGCTGTCCTTGGGGACACTTGCCTGACTCACTCCTCGCTTATTGGTAAATAAATCCCAAAAAGAGGCAAAGGACTGAGGGGAATAAAAGCTCCCCACTAAGGCGCACCCAAGCACAGTCAAGCCTAAGCCTAGTGGAGTCAATCTCGTTACTAATCTAAGTACTAATCTGACACCCATAATACCAGTCTTCCATTGCTGATGAGTCTTTACGCTATTCACGCCATAAACCTAGCGGAGTCTACACAATTGCCGACTCAATTCAAAACTGGTCAGCGAATACCCCAACTGCAATCACGCCGAGCGCAGTCTAGAAAATAACCGCAATCGCCATGGAAGGCGTGAATGCCATTTATGCAGGAGCAATAAATGGCATTGCCTAAAGTGCGTTACTTAATCATTAAAATCAGCCGCTGAATCCTGCATCTTCAGGTAACTTGGGTATACATCCCTTGCCTTTAACTCGGCCATAGCGACATAGGCCACAGGCACCACAAATAATGAGAAGAAAGTGCCTGCTAATAAACCACCCACTAAGACCAAGCCTATATTGGCTAACCCTAACGAGCCCGGGCCCGAGGCCAGCGCTAAAGGAATAGCACTTAAAATCATGGTGAGTGAGGTCATAAGAATCGGCCTTAAACGCGACTTGGCACTGCTCAGCGCCGCCTCAATCGCGCTCAAGCCTTGAAGTTGCTGCTTGTTGGCAAATTCCACTAGCAAGATACCGTGCTTAGTCACTAGCCCAACTAGAGTTAGTAACCCAATTTGTGAGTAGATATTTAGACTCTGACCAAACAAGGTCAAGGTCAACAGCGCGCCAACAATACATAAGGGAACCGTGAGCAGAATGATTAAGGGATCGACAAAACTTTCAAACTGCGCAGCCAAAATCAGATAGATAAACACCAGTGCCAACAAAAATAACGACTGAGTACCCGCCTGTGAATCCATCAGTTCCTTTATTAAACCATTGTATTTAAAGCCCTGAGCATCGGTGAGCAGGGTTGGTAGCTGTTCGTCTAAGTAGGCTTTGATTTCATCGGTGGAATAACCGGGCATAATATCCGCCGTCAACTCCGCGCTATCGAGGCCCATAAAGGTCTTTATATTAGATTCTGCGGTGGTCTGATTAATCGACACAAACTGTGACAGTGGCAGAGCCTGACCTGATTCAGAGGTGACATAGAGTTTATCCATTACCCTAAAATCACTGAGCTTATCTAAATTAACTTGCACTTGAATGGGATAGGTAAACCCATCGGTAGCGTGTAAATCCGCCGCTTTTACTGAGCCTAAAAATGTCGAGAGTGCATTCGTTACATCGCCATAGCTCACCCCAGAGAGGATAATGGCATTACGATCGATAGATAGATCGTAGCGCAGTTGATCCCTTAGTACTGAGTTACCCACATTCGTTAAACCCGGGTAATCCTCCATAAGCTTTTGCACCTTGGCAGCCGTCTCACTCAACTTATCCTTGTTACGGTCTAAGGTCGTGAGTTCCAAGCGTACATTGGTAGCAATATTTAGGTTATCCGCCGAGCGGATGCTGAAGGACATATTATAGGCAGAAACACTTTCCTTCGATTTAGCGATCAAATCAGCGATCACTTCATCTATCCCCTCACGACGCTCCCCCCAAGGTTTAAGCAGCACATGATTGACGGGCTCACCCTCGATATAGGACAGATTCGCCCCCACCGCAGGATGGCCGTCAATCACACCATTAAGCTCGCTATTATGGTCCAAATGATACTGCCGCCCCACGCCCGTAGGGCCATTAGCCGCCACATCGATAAAGCCTGAATCCTCTACGGGTAAGAGTATCTTAGGCAACTGCCAATAGGCGATGCCCGCAAGACCCATAAGCACCAAGGCCATTCCGAGCATTTGGCGCTTACGGGTAAACCATTTACTGAGTTCATTGATATACAAATGATTTAACTGCTGCAGCGCACCTTCGACTCGGCTAAACCATTTAGGCTGCTGCTCAGTGGTATTGATAAGATAAGCACTCATCATCGGCGATAAGGTCAACGCCACCATGCCGGAGATAATCACAGCTGCAGCTAAGGTGAAGGAGAATTGCCTAAACAGATCGGCGGTTAAGCCAGACATTAATCCAATCGGCAAATAAACCGCGGCGAGCGTTAAGGTCATGGCAATGATTGGGAAGATGATCTCCTGACACCCATTAATTGCGGCATTAAAGGGGGTTTCACCATTTTCGATATGGCGATAACAGTTTTCGACGACCACAATGGCATCGTCCACAACAAGGCCAATAGCCAAAATAATTGCCAGAATCGTCAATACATTGATACTAAAACCGAGGGCCGACATCACCGCAAACACCCCAATTACGCACACGGGAATGGTAATAATCGGGATCGATGCCGCCCGTAAGCTCCCTAAAAACAGCACCACAATCAGCGAGACCAAGATCACCGCTTCAATCAACGCAGCAAAGCCTTCATCGATAGCGGCTTCAATAAAATCCGCTTGATTGTAGGCCAAGTTCATTTCTAAGCCTTGGGGTAAATGTTTCTGCATACGTGCAATTTCGGTTTTAATGTTCGAAGCCACAGTCACGGGATTAGCGTTGCTCAGCGGCAAAATCTGCAATGACATTGCACTATGTCCACCAATCGACAACAGACTCGGCGATAAACTCTCCTCGCCCATCACCACCTCAGCAACATCGGATACGCGGATGATCTTGCCGTCGCTAACCTTGATCACCAGATCCTTCACATCTTCTAGCGTCTCAACTTGATTCAAAGGGTTAATCGAGAAATCCCGCGACTTCCCTTTAATGGCACCCGAGGTAAAACTGGCATTGTAGGAGCCTAACGTGCCCACCACATCGGCGGCCTTAATGTTGAGTGCCTTCATTTGCTCAGGATTAAGCCAGACTCTCACTGCTTTTTGTGATCCTCCATAGGGCCCCCACACAGCGCCAACGCCTTGAACTTGTTTGAGCTGCGGCACTAATTGCTGGCTGATGTAGTCGTACATCGCCTGTTTTTCCATACCTCCAGTATTCACAAAGGTGATGATATTACTGGCAGAATCGGTAGCCGAAGTATCGTCTGTCACTGTGGGCTTATCTATCATGCTCTGGGGGAAATCGTTAATCCCTTCAACGCTACTACGCAACTTATTCATTAAGTTGGTGTATTCAATATCGGTAGTATCATCTTTAAATTTAATCGTTAACGAGCAGCGGCCCTCACTACAGTCGGTCGACATGGTATCGACTTTATCTAATCCAGATGCGGCAGCAACCAACTTATCGGCGACATTGCTCGACATAAAATCGGCGCTAGCCCCTGCAATCGATGCATTTACCGATGCCGAGTGAGTCGTGTGCTCAGGGAAATATTGAATATCGAGTTTGTGAAAGGCAATTAACCCCAGTAGAACAGCCATAATACTGAGTACAGAAGCAAATATTGGGTGACGAATACAAACCTCAGGCAACCGCATTACTTAATCTCCACTGCGCCAGAAGTCGCTGTATTCGGCAAGGTTTGTTTATCTTGAACAATCTTAATCGTGCTATCGGACTTAAGATTTTGCATACCGGTTTTAACCACTAAGTCACCTTCAATTAAGCCTTGAGTCACTATGGCATAACCGTCATTAGTGTTATGAGCTAACTTAACCGATTGTTTTATTGCTGAATCTCCCCTTACTAACCAGACAAAACGTTCTTCATTATTCGCAATAATTGAATTTTGTGGCACTAATAGGCGTTGAGTGCCTTGACTATAATACTGCTTAATATTGGCAAACATGCCGGGCGCAAGCTTAAACTCTGCGTTATCAATCGTTGCATGGATTTCGACACGCCCAGCACTTTCATCAATTGCAGGAGCCACATAATTCACTACCCCATTAAAAATCTGTGTTCCATAGGCCTCAACGGTGACATCCACCTCTTGTCCCTTTTTCGCTTTACCGAAATCGTTTTGACTGATGGCATAACGCACTTCAACAGGATGTAAGCTGTAGAGCGTGACAAGGGCAGTTCCCGCGCCAATTTGGCTACCAATTGACTGGCTAAAACTGGTTAACTGCCCATCAAAGGGCGCCTTGATTAAGTAGTCATTCATGATCGCTTGCTTTTGGCGAAAATCCGCATCAGCAAGATTGACGTTTTCCCTGAGCTCATCCACATCCTGCTTCGCCAAAGCAAAAGGTTCTTTGATCAGCAAATCTTCAACCCGTTCAAGTTTGGTTTTGGCAAGCGCTAAGGCACTTTTGGCCTTATCTAAATCCGCTTTAGCCTTAGTGTTATCCAACTCGGCTATGACCTGTCCTTTAGTCACCTTGTCACCATTGCTAAAATGAATAGCACTGATTTTTTCGCTCGCGTTGAAATTGAGTATCGCCGAGTCAATAGCGTTAATTTTGCCCACTTCTTTCACTACATCGGCAAAAGTCGCAGCTTTTACGGCCTCCACTGTGACGGGAATAGCCTCATTTTTATCCTCTGCGGCAGTAGCTGAGGGTAAATTGATGGCAAATATACAGATGAGCAATAATGATAAAAACGCAAAAAACAGCGCCTTTGAATAAATATGTATATTATTTTTTGCAGAAAAAAGAGGAGAAATACGCGCTTGTTGATTCATTTTTTGTTTAAACATAATGTGTAAAACCTATCGTTTTTACCATTTAGCGGACATCCTATCCGACAACAAACCGGATTGAGCCTAAGATCGTTAACCGCACGGCATCTATACGCTTTCGCCATCGTGCGGCACATAGCCTAAAGGCATTATCCAGATTTACGCTAGTAAAAAACGAAACACAGAGTCAAACAAAACAGCTACTTAACTAAAGAACTAACAATTAAAAAGCGAAACACACAAAAACCTAAAAAAACCATTAAAACTGCAACAGATGTAAAATCACACTATTTATACTGAGCTCCTAAGCGTCAGCACCCCCTAGGTATTACATTTAAAAGTGTATGTTTTACCGCACTAAAACTCGGACGCAGCCCTAAATCAGCGACCATACACCTCTCTTTAATTGCCGTTAACTGCGCATAATCTGCTGGATTGACATGAGCATCGGCATAGGCCAACAGATCTTCGATTAAACAGCCTAATGCACGTATTTCAATTTTCTCCATCGCCAAGCGTTCAACATCGGTTAACTGTCGTAAATTAGACGCTGCACCAAAATCCCCAAAAAGTAACTTCATCTCTTTATTAATCACAATATTATGGGCATATATATCGCCATGGCTTACCTGCTTAGCATGCATATGTTCCATAACATCAGATAACTGATATGCAATTTTTATAATATCGGTAAGGCTAAATTGGCTATCCGCGGTAAAGGTATCGCGGGTACAAGTGTCTAAGTTTGGCGGTAACCCTAAATTACGAAATTCTTCGGGAATAAGCGCCATCACTAAGCCCAATTGATCTTTTTGGCTAATGTGCGCTACCACCTTGATAAGGCAAGGATGAGCTCCCGTGGTGAGGCAACAATCTAACTCATCTGCGGGATAACCATCGCTTGTCACTTCGCCCTTAAACAGTTTGACAGCAACATGCGCCGAGCCCGTCGCTTCAATCATAGATTGAGTCAACCATTGACCATGGTAAATCACACCAGAAGCACCTTCTCCTAGCTTATCAGTCAGCTTTAGTTCATCGAGGGTAACATTAGCAACTGTCGTGACATCGGCGTGGGGATCGACCAAAGTATGGCTAAAAGGATTACCCGCAAAGGCGAGCCAAGTCAGCTTAGGTAAGCTCAGTAACCAAGCAGGTAGCGCCTGCAGTTGATTGGCCGAAAGACGCACTAACTCTAAGTTACGGCAATTAGCCATCGACTCGGGCAAAGCCGTTAAACAATTGCCCGCCAAGGCTAATTTTTGCAGACGCTGTAAATCTCCCATTGCCGAAGGCAGGGTTTCGATCTGATTATCGGTTAAGATAAGCCAGCGAGTTTGTAATGGTAAAGATGCCTCAGGCACTGTCTTGATGCGGTTCGCCTTAAAACCAATCATCTCTAACCTTGGACAACGTCCTAAAGCCTCGGGTAAATGCTCAAACCGATTATTGGAAGCAAACAATATCTTCAGTTTGGATAAACGATACAAATCTTGAGGCAGCGCACTTAATTGATTATTCGATAAATCGAGGATTTCGAGTGTATCGGCTAAGTCAAAAATCTCCTGCGGAAACTCAGTTAAATCTTCAACCAACTGTAAACGCGTGATCCCTTGTAATTGCCCTGCTCTTAACTGCGCTAACGTCTGCACATGACTACCTAAATCAGTGAAAAATCGCGCTTATGTTACCGCATTTATTGAAAAATCTAAAAGCTAACCCACAAACCAAACTCGACTCCATCTGTACAAAAAACGCACAGAACTATCCAGAAACACAAAAACAGATTAGCATGTGCACAAATATTGAAAGCTAAGTCACCTAATAACAGGACTATCATGCGGAAAAATTTTCGCCAAATGCACGCTTTTGCAGTGCTTATGCTAGCCATGCTAACGGCTCATCTCAGTGGCTGCGTAGCCACCTCGGCGGATAATGCGCCAACAGAATTCACTGCCACTACGCCTGAAGAAATAGGTAAAAGTGACTATTCAGCACAAGAGACCAGCGATACACCTGAACCCGTTGAAGAACAATACAGCGACGTATGGGAAAAAATTCAACATGCGCGCACTATTGACGTACACGATGAAGCAGAAGTACGTAAACAACGTAAATTTTTTGCTGATAAACAAAGATTTATGAATCAAGTTGGTGACCGTGCAGAGCCTTTTTTGTATTACATCGTCAGTCAACTAGAAGCCCGTAATATGCCGCTTGAATTAGCCTTATTACCTATTGTTGAAAGCGGTTATAACCCACTAGCGCAAGCCAATGGTCCGGCGGGTTTATGGCAGATGATTCCTGCAACTGGTCGCAATTTTGGCCTGACCATTAATTCCGCTTATGATGGTCGTAAAGATGCGCTGGCCTCAACTGATGCCGTTCTCGACTACTTACAGCACTTATACGATACCCTAGGCAATGACTGGATCAACGCTGTAGCGGGCTATAACAGTGGTGAATTGGTTATAAAATCCGCAATAGAAAGAAACAAAGCAAAGGGAAAGCCAACCGATTTTTGGTCACTTAATATCCCTGCAAGACAAGTACAAACAGTCCCTAAGTGGCTCGCTTTTATTCAAATTATTCGCAAGCCTAGCCATTACAACTTAAAAGTGTCTCCCATTGCCAATCGCCCTTTCCTTGAGCGACTCCCCGCACCTAATGGCGTTGAAATTGGCCACATTGCCAATGCGGCGGGACTCACTAAAGCAGAGTTTAAAACCTATAACCCTGGTTACCGTCAAAATGTGATCCCCAGTAAAGGCAAATACCAAATAGCCCTTCCCATTGAAAACATTGGTGCCTATCAGGAAAATCAAGATAAACTCTATGCCCAAAAAAGATATGACAGCCAAAGTTACATCGTCAAATCGGGTGATAGTCTAGGTGCTATAGCGGCTAAGTTTGATATCTCAGTGAGTGAGTTAAAACAGGCGAATAACCTCACATCAGATAGGATCAAAGTAGGCCAAGAACTCACGCTATTAACCCCTTTGGCGGCTAATGATAAAGAGACTAAAGTTGCCCCAGCAACGCCTAAAACAAGCAGTAAATCTAGCGCCAAGGTCACTGAAACAAAAGCTAAAACGACGGAAACAAAAGCGGCTACTTATAAGGTAAAATCCGGTGACTCACTGGATAAAATCGCCCGTAAACATAAAGTCAAACTGGCTGATTTAATGAAGTGGAACCAGCTAAATGCTAAGAGCATTATTAAACCCGGCCAAGAGCTAAAGCTATCCGAGTAATATAAACACTGGATTCATAAAGAGCGCTACCTAGGACCTAGATAGCGCTTTTTTTATTTGCTTAATAACCTTATGTGAGTAATTACAGCTTAATGAGGTTATAACCAAAGCTGGTAGAAGGATCTTTATTCAGCACCATAGTCACATTGTCTTCATTGCTGAAATCCATTAAGTCGGATGCATAGACAACGGTTTTAGTACCGTTTTCCACGGCGATGACCTTAATGGAATACTCGCCAGCAGGCACAGTCAATGACTGAGGGCTCGCTGGATTGACCGCAGTGATCTTATTTGCAGCCGTTTCAATCGTGTCATTCGCCTTTAAAAAATACACGGTTAGATTGCTTTTATCGGCAAAACTCACAATATCGAACTTAACGCTATAGGGACTTGGCGTCTGAGTTTGCTTCATCTCTATCGCCTTCACTTGGCTGCCCTGCTCATTCGTTTGCTCATAGATGAAGATGGTTTTAATGTCATCTTGGTTAAGGGTGATAAGCACATTATCGAGTAATTTAGTTTGCGTACCGTGGTCGAACACACTCACACCAAAATCATTAAACTCAGCACCTTGATAGCTAGTCACCCCAAAAGATGGCACTTCGCTAAACAGGGTTTCTTGCTTACTGCTGGCGACTTTCACATCAATAATGTTCGAGCCTAAACCGTTAAAGACGCGATAATCGACACTCGCTTCTAATGCCACATGGTTGCGAACATTGGTAGTTGAATCGACACTGTCTAAGGTGATTTTGGCATCCGAAGCACCAAAACCTTCGCGGATAATCAACTTATAGGGCACCTTTGAACTGAATTTAATGTTAGCCGTTGTATAAGCAACATTGGTTGTTCCCGTGGGTGTGAGATAAACCTTATATTCACCTGTATCCATCATTTGCGGCTGCGACACTTCACCATAAGCCACACTACCTAACATCACGGCATCGGCAAAGGTTTGGGTCGACTTAGCAACATAGGCGTCAAAGGCTTGGGCATGTACAGCGGTATTGGCAATCAAGAGCTGCATTTTACTGTTTTCAGCCACTTCGTTGAGCTTATCGAGTTCAGTGCGAGAATAGTTGATATTAAGTAATTTAGGTTCGGCAAAATCACCATGTAATACAAAGAAGTGATCCGTTGCCGCTTTTAATTCAATATTCTCTTTGTAAATAGAAATCTCTTTATTGGAGGCGTCTTTCCCCATCACCTCAATTGCAGATACTCCAACTATCGACGTAAAACGGGGCATCGCATCACCATAGATCACACTTTCATAGGTTTTGTCGGCAACTTTGAGCGCCGTTGCGGTGCTTCTAGCAGAAGCATTGTAGAATTGCACATAAGTGGTGTTTTGTTCAGAACTCCCTTCATCCTTATCATCTGATCCACAAGCCGTAACGGCTAAACACGCCACGGTAACAGCAACCCATTCCTTTAATTTACTTTTTATCATTATATCCCTCATAGACTGACGAAAAATCAGGTTTAGTCTACGCAGATATAGCGCCACAACAATGGCTGATAGACATAAAAATAAGAACAATTTTTTCACAAACTCAAACACTTAACAAACATTTCAATAACAATGAAAATAGTGATACAAACCACACTTTATGAGGGTTAAATTGATACAAATGCGTGAGCGGATACTTTTGTTCACAAGTAAAGCCCCCTCTGTGCAGGTGAGTGCGGGCATTTTTTAACAGTTCGCAGAGGAACCTACGCTCTCTACGGCTAAATCATCCCAAGACAGTACACAACTTGTCCGCCCTATTGGATTAGGTTACCCTCACATCGCCAATGACGTTTCTAGGATGAATAGCAGTTGCAAGGAATTTTAAACTACTACAAACAATGTTTTCAGCATGATAGTGCTGAAATAAACCTCTGGTCGACCCATAAACTTGCAGAAAAAGAATGGTTATTACTCGAAAAAGCAGACGAGTTAAGCAGTGGCTTTCTTCCTCGTTTACCCCTGCCATTTTCGCCAGCTTCTGCATTATTGGCCCGCAGTGCCTTGTATTTACGTGAACGCGTGTTATTACATTGCTGTTTGTTTTTTTGTGGCACAGTCGAACTCAATGGTGAAAAACGAAAAGTAGTGACACCGCTATTGTATAGGGAATGCCAACTACAAGCTGATGGCGATAATATTTATCTAGAGAGCAATAACACCTTATCTGGCAGCGGACCATTCACTATCAATGAAGCTCTATTAGAAAAATTAGTCGTTGAAGGACATAGCCTAAGCCAAGAGTTACGCGATAATCCAACGGATGTCAGTGGCTGGATAGCTTGGCTGCGGGCGGGCCAAGCCGATGTTGATACCAGTCACTTATTGCATTTTCCCAAGCTGATCGATGAGGCTGAATTTGCTCTGCTATGCCGTAAACGTGGGCAGTTTCTTGTTAGTCGAAGCCAAATCATTTTGGCAGAACGTTCGATCGCGAGTCGGGGCATTTTGCACGAACTGGACAAACTAATGACAGCGGCTGAACCATCAGCACCGCTTAAAGCGCTATTCGCAGAAACACAACAAACAACATCAATAAGCGCCAGTGTAGACACGCAAGAGGCTTATCTTCCTGGGCTGTTAAGCCGCGTGCAAATTCAGGCCTTAAAGATTGCGGCCAATCATACTTTGGGGCAGATCTCAGGCCCACCGGGAACAGGTAAGAGTTACACCATAGCCACAGTGGCAGCAGAGCAGGTATTAAGAAGCAAATCTGTCCTCATCGTCGCGCATACCGATGTTGCTGTTGATGTGATTGCCGATAAGTTACAGCAACAATTCCAGCTAGGGAGCAGCCTTATTCGAGCAGGCTCGCCGCAGTTTATAAAAGTCCTTAAAAACCAGATTGATGAAATGCTCCATGGTCAGCACCCTGCGTCAGATGAAGCCGTCTCGGATAGGTTGCTATTAAGTGCAAAACAGCAACTTAACACTGTGACTCGTCAGCAAGTCAAGATGGAAGCGGGCTTTATACGTCATTGCCGCCACGCCATACGTCGCGGCCAAAAACTGGCGACCTTACAACAAGGACAATCGCGCTGGCGCTTAGGATTTTACAACTGGGCTTACCGTGCAGGTATAAAAAGGTTTGCCCAGCAATGGAATGAACTCGATAAATTAACCGCCCTCATCGCCCAAAAAGAAGACTTAAGCCTCAAATACTTACAATTGGCAACTCACTATCGATTAAACCAATTACTCAAACATAAGCGCAGTACACTGGTGAGTTTTGCCAGTGCGTTACGCGCCCGCCAGTCCGCTAAGCAACTCGACGGTTTCTACAAAACGGATTTTGATGCCTTAAAGCAAACCTTTCCCATTTGGTTATCTAGCCTTGCCAGCTTGCATAAAGTGCTGCCCATGGAGCAGCAAATGTTTGATCTAGTGATTATTGATGAAGCCACCCAAGCCAATATTGCCGCCTGTTTACCGGCCTTGCAGCGGGCAAAAGCGGCACTGGTGGTGGGCGATAGCAAACAGCTGCGCCATTTCTCGTTTTTGTCCCGCGCAAAACAAACCCAAATCCAGACCCAACTCGGACTTGCTGCGGATTGCCGCGGCCTAATGAGCTACCGTGATGCCAGTATGCTCGACTTAGTATCACAATCCCTTGCGAGCCAATCCCAAGTGGTATTTTTAAATGAGCATTTTCGGAGTAAACCTGAGCTGATCCAATTTAGTAATCAGCAGTTTTATCAAGGCATGCTGAAGATTATGCAGCACAGACCTTGCACAAGCTCTGGGCACTTACACCGAGTCCATGTGACTGGCAGCCGTGATAGTAAGGGAATTAACGCCATAGAAGCGGAGGCATTAATTCAAAAGTTAGCTCAACTGATTGATGAACAAGAAAATGTATTAGTGCCTTCCAGCATTGGTGTACTCTCCTGTTTTCGCAATCAGACGGAGTATTTATCCCAGCAAATCCTCGCGCGCTTTAGCGCACAACAACTCGAGCGTCACCAATTACGGATTGCCACACCCTTTGGATTTCAAGGTGAGGAACGCGATATTATGCTGCTGTCGTTTAGCATTACGGCCAACGACAGCCGCGCCGCCGTGTATTTAAATCGCGAAGATATGTTCAATGTCGCGATCACCCGCGCTAAACAAATGCAGTGGCTATTTTTATCGGTACAAGCGCATGAGCTCCCCAAAAATAATTTACTGGCAACTTACTTAGCATCGGCGGGCCAATTTCAAGCGGCACATAATTATGTCGATTCCCTCGATACCTTCGGCCAGTCTGTGGCACTCGCGATTGAAGAAAAAGGCATAACTGTCTGGCGCGCCTATCATATGGCGGGGCTAGAACTGGATATTTTATGTCGCTATGGTAACCAATATTTAGCAATAGATTTAATCGGTTACCCAGGACCTTGGGCGGACTTTTTCGATATTGAACTGTATAAACTCTTACAGCGCGCAGGGATTAAACTTATCCCCGTCAGTTATGGGCTATGGTGCCAACAGCGAGAACTTTGTATCCAACATATTTGCCAGCAATTGGAATAACACCCGCCTAAGGAGCAGACAACGCAACAACTAAACTCAATCCAACAGCCTTAAGCACATCGCGGCTCAATGGGACTGAAAAGGCCACTCGTGGGCAGTCCCTTTTAAAGTCGTTTATCTACGTGGTTAAAATTCGATGTACAACCTTAGCATATCTTTGTGCTGTATACCGTTTTCAAAAATGGGTTCCGGATAATTTGCTAAGAAATGCTCTTTCACAACAGAGTCAACTCGAAAACCTATGCGCTGATAATATGTCAGTTGATAACCGAACGTGCCTGTACCCAACTCCACTCTATGTATTTTTTTGTTAGCTAACTCGTTCAAAGCAAGCTTTATTAAACCAGAACCAATACCTTGCTGCTGATGGTCAGGATAGACTGCAATGTTAAATATCTCTGCTGTGCTAGCACAGATTAATTTGGCAATACAAGCACCGACAATCTGTCCATTATTCTTCGCTACGTAGCACCACGAATCACTTAGATATGAGCGAATGCTTTGCTCCGAGGGATCTGCTTCAAGCAAAAGCTGGATAGGGATTTCTGTTGATTCGACTTCTAAATATTCCATTTTTACCTCAAAGCACAAAACGCCTAAGGGACGGGAAACACTACCACCAAACTCAATAATAACTATAACCACATCGCAGTTTAATAGAACTGTAAATGACACTGTGTCATTTTGCTTAGTTTTGTCCCCGAAACAATAATCCGAAATAACATACCAAGCAGCCCTGTCAGGCATGGAACTTAGCCAGTACTCTAGGTCATCTTTTGCAGACTGATTTACAGTCTTCTTTAAAGGAGTCAACAGTTCTAACATATATCCTCTGTGAAGCTTAACGTCTTAATCACACGCACGCGGCTGATAAATCGCTTTTATCCTGTTTCGCAACCAAGTGATTTTGGGGTTGTGGCTGTTTCTCTTATGCCAAATCAAGGTAAAAGGAATGGCGAGTTTATCAAGATATTCGTCGCTTAACGGGATGGGGCGACTGACTAAGTCAGGGTGTAATTGGCGAGCATATTGTTCGCAATATTGTGGCGCAATTGCCATCATGTTGTGGTGAGGCTCTGCCGCGACAAACAGTGACTGCTCAAAACTGGCCAAGGTCAGCACAATATTACGAGTTAACCCAAGCTCAATAAGCACATCATCCAAGGCCCAAGTTTCGCTTTTTTCCCACAAGATGTTGATATGCGGATGTTTAAGAAAGGTGTCTATATTCCACTCTTCCTGCAAGGCAGGATGATCGCGGCGTAAATACACCTGAGGAAGATCGGTAAATAAAACTGCACAATAGATATCGAAACATATACCTCACCCCATTAGCCATCTCACACATAAGTTGCGCCTAGCCTAGTTTCACTCGCACAGATCTGTGAGTGGCATTTTCGACAACAGGTATTTCCATTGACGACCTAACACCACGAACGTGGAAGAAAAGTTGGTAACAGAACAGAAAGAGGAAAGGGGTAGAAAAATATTCCCTGCGGTTTGCTACCACAGGGGATATGTCGGTGAATGATCAGTCTACTATTCTATGAGCCCAACACTCATTGCTGAGGTTCTGCCGATGCAGGAAGGACTTGGATCATTAAATTGCTATCGTCTTGCAGATATTGCTGCGCCAATTTATTAAGTTCTGCAACTGTCATCTGCTGCGCTAACGCTTGCCTTTGTTTAAAGGCAGTAAAACGACCGGGATGACTCTGGGCGGTTGAGGTGAGATCTAACCAAAAACCATTGGTTTGCGGCGCAGCTTGCATCCACTCAAGTACTGGTTGGCGGGCTCGATTAAGTAAGTCCTCACTGATCCCCGAAGGCGCTTTAACTTGCTTAACTGCGGCGGTGAAATACTCGGCAACCGTTGGCAACATAGCTTGAGTCGTCACGCTAAACAAACCTAAGTAACCATAACCGCTGGCATTGAAATCGTTGTAAGAAAAGGCCGATGGCGAATAACTCGCGCCCGCTTTCTCCCTCACGTTTTCCGTTAATAGAATGCTTAGCACTTGCTCCAGCAGACCCAATCCCACATGTTGACTCAAGTGAGTCATATCCGTTGTAGGCCAAACCATGGCAAGTGCCGCCATATCCAGTTGACCATAATGGGTTAATGTTTTCTGAACGGGCACTTGTGGAAACACAGGTAGTATCGTCTGACCATTTGCAATAGGGCTACGCTTAATGGCGCCAAGCGTTTCGGCCACAGCAGCAATGGCACTCGCTTCGTCAAAATCGCCCACAATAGCGAGTTCAATCGCCCCTTGCTCGACGGCCGAATGGAAACTCGGCGCTAATTCTCCAAAGTGACGTTTGAGAATTTCTTCAGGCTCACCATAACCATAGCGTTTATCACCATTATGAGAGATACGGGCAAACTGATTAGAAAACTCAGATTGTGGGTTGCTATGAATACTTTGTTGCTCGGCAATCACTTGTTCACGAAACAATTGCTCAGCCTGCTTATCCATACCTGGCTCAATTAAATAAGCCGTCATTAAGCCAAACTGCGTGCGTAGCTCTGCGGCATTAGTGCTAATCTCGCCGCCAAAACTTTGCTCACGCAGGCCTAAGTTGATGGAAATATCTTGCCCAGCAAAAATATCCTGCAGACTGTCATAATCATGGGCCTTGAGCCTACCCTGCACAAACGCACTGTTAAACAGATAAGACAAACCATCCAACTCAGGGAATGGCACTTCACCAAAGCCAATGTTTAGGCTGACCAATGTGGTGCCTTTGTTAAAGTTGGTAGGCTTAAGATTAAGGCGCACGCCATTGGCAAATTGCAGTTGGCGAATCCCCGTTTCCTTATCGCGACTGTCGGCAACTAACTTGCCTTGCTCGCCAAACTGAGTATAAGCAAACTCATCAATCGCCTTGATTGCTGGTGCGCTCACCGCTTGTTTACGGCTTTTCTCGTAGCTGGCGATAAGCTGTTTTTCAGCATTTTCAATGGGCTTATTGCTCGTCAGATACAAATACGGCGTGGCGTTCCATGTTTGATTAAACACTTGGCTTAGCTTTTGCGGTGTCACTGTTGGCATTATTTTTTCAAAAAATGCGAGCTGCCAATCGGGTTCGACAGGGACGCGATTGCCTGCCACCGAATACACTAGACTCTCGGCAATATTCACACTGTGAATGGTACTGCTACCCGCGACACTTAGCTGATATCCCTTATGCATACGTTTGATTTGCTGGTCAATTTCCTGCTGGCTAAAACCAAACTCTTTTGCTTGACGCAGGGTTTTCTCCAAGAGTGCGATTCCCTCTTGCCAGTTATTTTCCTGCGTACCTAGGCTCATTTGTGTGCCATAGGCAATATCAAACTGCGGCCCAACCTGCAGGTTTACACCATATAAACCTTGGCTATGCAGTAATTGCGACTCCATACGACGATACAAGATGCCGTGGGCAAGCTCGAGCAACATTTCCTGCTCCCGCACAGCAGGGCTATCGGTAATCGCTGAGATGGGTTTTAGCATGCCAAGGGAAACTGACGTTGACAGACTTGGATCAAAAAATGCCGCCGCATCGACACTTTGGCGCTCTGCGACAGTACCAATAGCTTGTTCCTTGGTTTTAGCGGCCAAAGGCGCGGCTTTCCAACTGGCAAACTGTTTTTTTATCTTTTGTTCTACCGCGGCTACCTCGATATCACCCACCACAATTAAAGTGGTGCGTGAGGGCGTATAAAAACGCTGATATAAAGACAGCAACGTCTCGCGATTGGCATTACTGATACTGTTCGCCTCACCCACGGGGAAGCGCTTTGACAACAATGTGTTTGGCATTAAAAACTGTAATTGATGACGGTAATTCTCAAGATCCGCACCGCTACGTTCACGCAGCTCAGACAACACCACCGCTTTTTCACGTTCAATTAGCGCAGGATCGAGTAATAGATTACTGGCAATTTCTCGCATTAAAAACAAAGCGGTATCGACTTTATCTTGGCTATTACTCGGCAAGTTAAATTGATAGACCGTCTGCTGAAACTCTGTCACGGCATTGGTATCGGCGCCAAAACTCAGGCCAAGGCGCTGCAAAGTAGGGATCATCTCCCCCGCGGCCAACCCCGTCGAGCCATTAAAGGCCATATGTTCAAGAAAGTGAACTAACCCTTGCTCGGTATCTGATTCCACCAAAGAGCCCACATCCACCCGCATCCGCACTATGACCGCCTGCTCCGGCGTCTTATTGCTCACCAATAAATAACGCGTGCCATTAGTAAGTTCACCAGTATGGATGCGTCCGCTCATAGGTAAATCAGCAGTCCCCATCCACAGCGGATCTTCGCTCGCCTGCAGTGGCAACGCCATACTCAAAAGCGCCAGCAGTAACCACTGACGTACAAAACGAATTACCTTGAAATTGTTCATTAAAATTCGCACTTTTCCCCCAAAATCAAACAAGAAACCTAGGAAGCGCTCACCTATGTTTCAGATAAAATAAGCTTTCACTATAGTACTTAAAGCACTTTAAGTCACAAAATCAATACCTTATGCCGTACCAAAAATAGTTTATCGCCTTGAAATATAGTCAGAATATGCTGAAAAATAATGCGTAAGGAAGGAAAGCTGACTAACTGAGCAACGCCACCGATCATATGATTCATCAAGACGATAGCTCACCCCTTGATATTGCCACTCCAAGGGTAACATTAACGCGCTACGGTTTAGCTTCATATAAGTTTGCGCATTCGCCCCCGAAAAAGTATCCACCCAAATCAGGCGATTTAATCAAGTGCAGGCTTTTTCCAACAGATCTCGGCTTTGGGTCGTGGCGGTAATGCTCTGTAACCCTTTATCGCTCAATTGCACTTGCAGCATAATCTCTGCTGTTTCATCGTCAAAATACACAGGTACGGGCAACAAGTGCTTGGCCCTGTCTTCTAACCGATGACGCTGCTCGACCGCGCTCCCTTGGCGCAATGTTTGCCAATGTGCTTGTTCGGCGCTGCGGCCAATTAACAAGGGATGCGATAACACGCTGGCACATTCGCTTTCTTGCCAACTGCATTGGCTAAAGTAGTAGCGGGCTTTGTCTAAGTCGCGCTCGGTATTGAGGTAATACACGCCAAGGTTATATTGAATATCGCTATCATAGGGATAGAGCTTAGCGGATAACTGCCAATAACACATTCACGTTGTTGTATAAGTGATTGTATTGTTTTATTAGCCTGAATAAGTTCAGCCTGAAATGACTTCACCTTTGCTTTGTATGTGCGCGTTAACTTTGCCAAATAGAAAGACAAAACCAAGATGATAGTGAGAGAAAGAACCCAAGAAAATGATGACAACAGTGCTTCTCCAATAGACACATGTAGCGATGGGATAGTAGCCATTCCCATTGTGAGAACTTCTTTATTTATGGCAATCAACTTTAGTAGGTCAATATCACATTTTGATATGAACGAATCGCTCAACTACACCACTTAAGCACTTCAACATGATGAGCAAAGATAAACTAGCCCCCGAGATAGAATATTGAACGTCATCAACTAAAATGATAAATCACTCACTAATATATTTAAATTCAAACCCTTTAAGTTTTTCGCATTGTTCTTTAACTGCATTGTTCACAATAATATACCCATGTTTTTCTTTTAACGAAAAAATTGAAGCACTTCCGACCTTATTCATATCAATAATGAGATTTTTTATTGTCATCCACAGTCGATTACCATAATTTTTGTAGGAAATGTGGGATCTGACAAAATCGACACATTCATAACAGGTTAGAACCTGTAAGGCATAAAAATGACTATTTACCCTGCCCTCGCTATCCATAATAACCGCAGGGATTAAATTAATTTCCTTACCCAATTTATCTTTAAATAAATCAAAAAATCGCTGACTAACGAGAGGTAAGCCTAAGGTAGGTAAAATATCATATTGGTTAACGATATCATCCAGACAGTCTACATCATAATACATGTTATCTATTTTGCTTGAAGTCGATTTTAATGCATCAACATAAGAAATAGCATTTTTATCCGAGTAACAGAAATAAATATCTTTATAATAAAACTCCTGCATTTTAAAAAACATATATTCCTCTTTATATATTTACCTATTTATGAGTAACCCTAGTAAACAGACTGTTACTAATTTAAATAAATCAATATATTATATAATTATGTTAGCCATTAAAATAGCTATACGCGCTTTTCTGAACATTAACCAAACATATTAAAGTTTAGTAAGGGTACAAAAAAGCCAGTCATATGACTGGCTTAGTTTTAATCTTAGCAATACATGACAGCGAATTAACTACTTTACAACAGTTAAGTGACTGCGACGCTTAGGAGGCTGATCTGTCGGATCCTTTGGTTTATCCGTTACATCAACAACAGATAAAACTGATTCGGCTTCATCCTCCATCAGATATGCATCTTCAACATCGAAAACAGTACCAGCACCATTTTCTCGGGCATAAATAGCAATAATCGACGCCATTGGCAGCAATACCTGTTGAGGTACGCCACCAAAACGCGCATTGAACTCCACAAACTCATTGCTAATTTGCAAATTGCCCACAGCGCCAGCAGCAATGTTTAACACTATCTGGCCATCCTTCACATACTGCTGTGGTACTTGGGTGCCTTTAACAAAGGCATCAACCACAACGTGAGGCGTTAATTGGTTATCCATCAACCAATCGTAGTAAGCCCTAAGTAAATAAGGACGATTTGGAGTCAAAGATTTCATTACATGCCCATACGCATTTCGCGTTCAGCTTCAGTCAAAGAAGCTTTAAACGACTCACGTTCAAAAATACGTGTCATGTAAGCTTTGATGTCTTTCGCTACGCGGCTGTCTAACTCGATGCCTAATACTGGCAAACGCCATAATAGTGGGCCGAGATAGCAATCCGCTAAACCAAATTCTTCACTCATGAAATAGGGCACTTCGCCAAACACAGGAGCAATAGCAACCAAACTTTCAGTCAACTCTTTACGAGCGGCTTCAGCACGATCACCTTTGCGAATGCGATCAACCAGCGCATACCAGTCAGTGTCTATGCGATGCATCATCAAGCGGCTTTGGCCACGTGATACCGGATAGACTGGCATCAAAGGGGGATGAGGGAAACGCTCATCCAAATATTCCATGATAATGCGTGATTCGTATAAAACGAGTTCACGGTCTACCAAAGTGGGCACTGAATTATAAGGATTGACTTCAAGCAAATCCTCAGGCATTTCATTAGGGTCGACCTGCAAAACATCAACAGTAACCCCTTTCTCAGCTAACACGATACGTACTTGATGGCTATACAGATCATCAGCACCTGAAAACAGTGTCATGATAGAGCGTTTGTTGGCAGCAACAGCCATTGATACCCTCCAGAATCGAAATAAAACAAAAGTAAACGAGGGGCAAAGCCCCCCGTTTACACTATGCGGATATTACATTTTACCCGTTATTGGTGCCTAGTGTACATCTTTCCAATACTCTTTCTTCAAGAGGTAGGCCACAATAAAGAATATAAATAGGAATCCGAGTACCCACCATCCCATCGCTTCACGCTCTAGTCTAACAGGTTCAGCCGAATAGACTAAGAAGCCCGTGATATCACGCACCGCTTGGTCATACTCTTCTGCGTTTAATTTACCGCCAGTCACCACAATACTGCCATCTTCTTGCTTAACAGGCGTGCCTTGCAGCTCTTCGAGCACATGTGGCATACCGACAGATGGAAATACAGTGTTATTCACACCAAATGGGCGACTAGGATCTTTATAAAAACCCTTTAAGTATGAATACACCCAATCTTCACCACGAACACGAGCAACTAAGGTTAAATCAGGTGGAGTAGCACCAAACCATTTAGCCGCATCTTTAGCAGGAATAGCGCTTTGCATCAGCTCACCAATTTTAGCATCGGTAAACATATACTTGTTACGCATATCATCAGCAGAGATACCAATATCATTCGCTACACGCTCATAACGCTGATATTGAGTGCTATGGCAACCTGAACAGTAGTGTTGGAAAAGATCCACACCACGCTCTAGGGAAGCTTTATCATGTAAATCAACTTTTGCGTCTTCTAAATGTACATTATGTCCGCTCGCGGCCATCGCCAGCGTCGGCAACAAGGTAACTAATGCAATCAATAATTTTTTCATTAGTGTGTCAACCTCGCTGGAACAGGTTTAGTTTTTTCGTTCTTGCTGTATAACCACAGCGCCAAGAAGAAACCAAAATAAGTAACAGTAAATATTTGCGCAACAATCGTTAGGATTGGTGTAGCAGGAACAACACCTAAGTAACCTAACACAATGAAAGAAATTGCAAATTGTGCAATGTTCAACTTGTGCAGCGTACTACGGTAGCGCACTGACTTCACCTTACAACGATCTAGCCAAGGCAATACGAACAACACAGCAATCGATAGCCCCATCATCACTACACCACCCAGTTTGTCGGGTACTGCACGTAAAATGGCGTAGAAAGGAGTGAAGTACCACACTGGCGCAATGTGCTCAGGTGTCTTCATTGAGTTTGCCGCTTCAAAGTTTGGCTTTTCAAGGAAGTAACCACCACCTTCAGGCATAAAGAACAACACATAACAGAACACAATCAGGAAGCCCGCAACACCCATAATGTCTTTAACTGTGTAGTATGGGTGGAATGGGATGCCATCGACTGGCCAACCGTTCTCGTCTTTGTTCTTCTTGATTTCAATACCGTCAGGGTTGTTTGACCCTACTTCGTGCAGTGCAATTAAGTGTAAGAACACTAATACGACTAACACTAATGGCAGCGCGATAACGTGCAGCGCAAAGAAACGGTTCAGTGTCGCGCCAGAGATCACGTAGTCACCACGGATCCACAGGGTTAAGTCATCGCCAATAACAGGGATTGCACCGAACAGAGAGATAATTACCTGCGCGCCCCAATATGACATTTGACCCCATGGTAGCAAATAACCCATAAAGGCTTCGGCCATCAACACGAGGAAAATTAACATACCGAACAGCCACAGTAGTTCTCTAGGCTTCTGATATGAACCGTAAATTAAACCACGGAACATATGTAGATAGATCACAACGAAGAAGGCTGATGCACCCGTTGAATGCATATAACGCAGCAACCAACCGTACTCAACATCACGCATGATGTATTCAACAGAAGCAAATGCGCCTTCTGCTGTGGGTACGTAATTCATGGTTAGCCAGATACCTGTCAGTAATTGGTTAACCAATACCAACATTGCTAACGAACCGAAAAAATACCAAAAGTTGAAGTTTGTTGGTGTAGCATACTGACCCACATGACGGTTATAAGTTGCCGTCATTGGAATACGTGCATCAATCCAATTAATTAGATTCTTAACCATTACGCCACTCCTTTATCTACACCGATAATCACGGTGCCATCATCAACGTATTGATGTGGAGGGACAACTAGGTTCAATGGAGCTGGTACGCCTTGGAAAACGCGACCAGCCATATCGAACTTAGAGCCATGACATGGACAGAAGAAACCAGAAGTCACACCTTCAACTTGCTCACCAAATGAATCAGGTAAGTAAGTAGGTGAACATCCTAAGTGTGTACAAATACCGACAGCAATAAAGAACTCTGGCTTAATTGAACGCAGAGGATTCGTTGCATAATCAGGCTGCTGCATTTCTACAGAAGCAGGGTCTCTTAACTTATTATCGTGTTTTGGTAGGGCGTTGATCACATCGTCTGTACGACGGACAACCCATACAGGTTTTCCACGCCATTCAACACGGATCAGCTGACCTGGCTCTACTTTACTGATATTTACTTCGACCGGTGCACCTGCAGCTTTCGCTTTGGCACTCGGATTCCATGACTTGATGAAAGGAACCGCTACAGCGACGGCACCAGCACCACCTACTACGGCGGTTGCGGCTGTCAGGAATCTGCGACGTCCGGTATCGACTGGCGCATTGCTCATCCACTTATCTCCCAGAGGGTGTTGGAATTTTTGTTTTTCAAAGACTTTCCGCCCGGGTCATCACCATGGGCAAAAATCGAAGTTTGAAGCGGGGCTCATTATAGCTAAAAATTAGAAGCAGATCATAGTGAAAAGACGCAAGTAAGTTAGGGAGATTGCGTGTTTTTTAAAAAAAGTTCAAAAAAAGCACAACTATTAACCTATTTCTATCCACATGAATGGTATTTGGAACATGAAAGGATTGAGATCGGCATAAAGCATACTTTACTAATATGCATTAATTCCCCGATTTTAACTCTATCAACTTGAGATAAAAAATAGGCCCTGCAAAACAGGGCCTATTAAAATGAGCTTTATATCGTATTACTTCTTAGGTGATGTACTCTTCATATATTTGAAGAACTCACTATCAGGCTCTAAGACCATGATATCTGAATTACCAGAGAAACTTGCACGATAAGCCTCTAAACTACGCATAAAACCAAAAAATTCAGGATCTTTGTTGTAAGCATCAGCATAAATCTTTGCGGCTAATGCATCCCCTTCACCACGAATAGTGAGTGCTTTACGTTCAGCTTCAGCAATCTTAACGGTGACATTAGCGTCAATAGTCGCACGGATAATTTCAGATTGCTCTTTACCCTGTGCTCTATGCTCTTTTGCCACAGCCTGACGTTCGGCACGCATACGTTGATAGATACTGTTACTGACGTTCGCAGGTAAATTGATTTGCTTTACACGTACGTCAACAACCTGAATACCTAAGTCTTTTGCACTTTCAGATGCATTTGCGAGCGCATCGTTCTGCAATTCATCGCGCTTACCTGAAACAATTTCTCTGATAGTGCGGCGACCAAACTCAGTACGTAAATCGTTGTTTATCTTACGTTGTAATAGCGATTCTGCATTCGCTTTAATACCACCATTTGTGGACAGGTAGTATTTTTCGAAATCATAAATGCGCCATTTAACGTAGGAATCCACCATCAGATCTTTCTTCTCTGAGGTAACGAAACGATCCGCAGCACCGTCCAATGTCTGAATACGAGCATCAAGTAACTTAACTTTATCAATCACTGGCACTTTAAAGTGTAATCCAGGACCGAAAACGCGAGTCATAGGTTTGCCATCAACGTTATCTTTCACGATTTCGCCGAAACGTGCGACGATAGCTCGCTCACCTTCACTCACAACCATCACAGAAGATAGGACAACACCTAAAACGATGGCGATAAGAATAATACCTAATCTACCCATGAATTAATCCCTCCCTTGGCGAGTACGATCATCGCGGGACGGACGTCCACTCAAAGGCTCACTACTAATGCGAGTCGTTGATACAGATGAAGAATTGACATTCTGCTGAGGTTTAGGCTCAAGTTCAGGTGTCGCAGGCTTCTCTTTCATTAACTTATCTAACGGCAAGTACATCAAGTTACCATTGTTCTTAGCATCAATAAGTACTTTGTTTGTATCTGTCATCACTTGTTGCATTGTATCAAGATACAAACGCTTACGGGTTACCTCTGGCGATGCTTGATACTCAGGTAACAACAACTCGAAACGAGCCACTTTACCGCGAGCCTCTAAGATTTCACGTTCTTTATAAGCATTAGCTTGTTGTGCCATGCGCTCAACTTCACCACGCGCTTTAGGTTCAATCTCACGGGCATAAGCTTCAGCTTCACGAATAAAACGCTGTTCATCTTCCTGGGCAGAAATCGCATCATCGAAAGCATCTTTCACTTCTTCAGGTGGACGTGCCGGTAAGAAGTTAACATCCACAACCGAGAGACCCAATTTGTATGGTTCAAGGATACGTTCTAATTCTTTCCACGTATCGCGGCGAATAGCATCACGACCCGTCGTTAAAATATCATCCATCTTATTGTGACCAATCACATAACGCAGGGCGCTATCTGTTGCTTCACGTAAGCTGGCGTTCGCATCGACAGCACTGAACAGGTATGAATAAGCATCTAAAATTCGATACTGTACATCGAGTTCTACCTTCACGACGTTTTCATCGGACGTCAGCATACTACCAGACGCAGGAATAGAGCGAACCGATTGAATGTCGACGGGATAAATTTCATCAATAAAAGTCGCTTTCCAGTGAAGTCCTGGCCCAATCTCACCAATGTGTTTACCAAAGCGCAATGCCACACCACGCTCGGCCTCTTTAATTGTATAAAAACCCGAGAGTCCCCAAACAGCTAAAGCAATGGCAAGTATGATGATTAAGCTTAGCGAACTAAAAGATTGGCCTGAACCAGTCCCTTTGCCGCCAAAGCGCTTTGAAAGATTACGAAAAACCTCATCAAGGTCCGGTGGTCCTTTGTCGTTACCACCTTTATTTCCCCAAGGATCATTACCCTTGTTACCGGGCTCATTCCAAGCCATTTAGCACTCCATAAGTGGATGAAATAAATTAGATTATTAACAAACAGCCTTTTCTATCGACGCATCGAAGATAAAGGTTTCTAACTCACCCTGACTCTGTTTAGCTAACCGGCGCCAATCGGCGTCCGATAAACGAACAGACAAAATACAGTTCCCCAGATCGTCGTACTCTTTCTGCTGTATCGCATCCAGTCGATAAAACTGGCCAAGATAATGTCCAGCAGTTGCCGGAATTCTAAGTGTAAGCTCCCTAATCACCTCACCGATAAGCTCGGTAATCGCTTTCAACAGCAAATCAAATCCCAAACGCTTCTGTACTGAAACCCAAACTCGAATGGGTTTGCCTTGATCATCATACTCAATTCGAGGCGTAACATCTTCGAGTAAATCGATTTTGTTACACACAATTAATTGCATAACTTCATCGGCTTCGATGTCTTTCAGGACAGATTGCACTTGTTCAAAATTATCCGCCATATTTTCATCTGCACAATCAACGATATGCAGCAATAGTTCGGCCTGACGTGTCTCTTGCAATGTCGCCTTAAAAGCGGCAACGAGATCATGTGGCAAATGGCGAATAAATCCAACGGTGTCAGCTAAAATAACGGCACCATCGGGTAAATCTAACTTTCTAAGCGTTGGATCGAGCGTAGCAAATAGCTGATCTGCGGCATAAACATCGGATGAAGTTAGCGCATTAAATAACGTAGATTTACCCGCATTTGTATAGCCGACTAATGACACCGTTGGCATTTCACTGCGTTTACGTGCTCGTCGGCTCTGCTCACGCTGTTTATCAACCCGCTCTAAGCGTTTATTGATATTTTTAATGCGGCCCCTAAGAAGGCGTCTATCGGTTTCGAGTTGAGTTTCCCCTGGACCACGTAAACCAATACCGCCTTTTTGACGCTCAAGGTGAGTCCAACCTCGCACCAGACGAGTTGACATGTGGCGCAATTGCGCTAGCTCCACCTGCAACTTACCTTCGTGGGTTCGTGCACGCTGGGCAAAAATATCAAGAATAAGCGTAGTGCGATCGAGTACACGACACTGACATACTTGCTCAAGATTACGCTCTTGAGCTGGACTCAACGCGTGATTGAAAATAACCACATTCGCCTCAGTAGCAGCCACAAGTGCGGCTAACTCTTCGGCTTTTCCAGATCCCACAAAAAACTTACGATCTGGAGAGCGTCGACTTCCAGTAATGACCCCGACAGAGCGTGCTCCAGCTGATTCAACTAATAGCTGCAGTTCGACTAAGTCTTCTCGGCGTTCCTCATCGGAAAAGTCGATATGGACAAGAACCGCTGTTTCTCCCGCCTCATAACGATCAAACAAGAAGCAAACTCCTCAAATAACGCTTATTCGCCACTAGGCACATCGTCTTGCGGACCATATCCACCCTGGGCATTTTGGTGACCAGTGACATTGAATGGGCGAGCAGGAACAACCGTAGAAATAGCGTGCTTGTATACCATTTGGCTCACTGTGTTTTTCAACAGAATGACAAATTGATCAAACGACTCTACCTGTCCTTGGAGTTTAATGCCGTTTACTAAGTAAATTGATACAGGAACGCGCTCGCGGCGTAGTGCGTTCAAAAATGGGTCTTGTAAAGATTGCCCCTTAGCCATTTTATTATTTCCTTTTTAATTTATAAAAATAAATCTATATCAGTGAAGTTTTTTGTTTAGTTTTAGTATTATACAGCAAGGGCTAATAAGCTAGCGGCAATGACGCATAAGTGTAACTAAATTCCCCTCAGCACCACTTTCAAGCCAATTTAACTCTGGCCAACTACGTAACCATGTTAATTGACGCTTCGCTAATTGCCTAGTAGCTGCAACTGCTTTTTCGACCATAGTATCATAGTCGAATTCTCCATCGAGATGTTGCCAACATTGCCGATATCCAACACAACGCATTGATGGCAAATCTAAATGTAAGTCTCCCCTTGCCTTAAGTTGAGTCACTTCGCCAATAAAACCTTGCTGTAACATTATGCGAAAACGCTGCGCAATTAAGTCATGTAATACTTTACGCTCTCGCGGTGCAATGGCAAATTGCACCACATCGTAAGCTAAAGGTGCAGACTTAGTCTGTGTAAGCTCAGTTAAACTCTTACCGCTTATTCTATAGACTTCCAGCGCTCTTGAAAGCCTTTGTGGATCATTAGGATGAATTCTTTCCGCCGACACGGGATCAATATCCCGTAATTGGTCATGCAAGGTTTCCCATCCTTTCGCATCAGCCTCCGCCTGAATGTCGGCACGAATGGCGTCATCGGCACTCGGAAGCGGTGATAACCCTTCTAATAGCGCCTTAAAATACATCATGGTTCCACCAACGAGTAATGGTGTTTTCCCCATGCGAATAATTTGCTCAATTTCAGCTAAAGCATCTGCTCTAAAATCGGCGGCAGAATAGCTCTCGCTAGGATCGCGAATATCAATCAATCTATGTGGCCCGCGCGCTAACTCCTCTATAGAAGGTTTTGCACTACCAATATCCATACCGCGATAAATGAGTGCAGAATCAACTGAGATAATCTCGCAGTTATGGTTTTCGGCTAATTCTAGTGCTAAAGCCGTTTTTCCAGAGGCAGTAGGCCCCATAAGAAATAACACTTTAGGCAGCAATTCTGTATTCACTTATTACTCTTCTAGCCATGATTGCCAAGGTAAGGATATCGCTTGATTAGCAATATGCTGTCTTGTTTCATCCGTTAGCAAGGAAAAAGCCGCCCAGATTTCTGGTGCCGACACAAATCCACTTAAACTTTGTTTTGCCAACCACTTAGCCAATGCATTGGGCGATGGCGTTTCAAAACGCAGCGATTGTAACCACTCTGGTATCAGCTTCGCTAATTGGCTTTCCCTCAGATATGGGGGCACTTTTTTAATTATCAACTGCTGGTAACGAATTGTAAGTTCTAAGCCTATTTGACGTATTAATTGCTCATTTTCATCGAGCAATGATTGCCAGTCTGGATCGGCTACAACTGATACCGGCATCAACAATGGTTGACCAATGAGACCCGTTGCCAGCTTAGCTTCTATTTCTTGGGCGCGAGTTGCCAATGCGACTGATTTTATGGGTAAAAGACGAAGATGATTTGCTTCGACGACGACCCAATATTGGCCATCTAAAATAGGTGGCATAGGGGCTACTGGCTGATAATCTTTATCTTTTACGTTATAAGATGGTGTTTGCAATAAAGCACCATAACTCACTATTGCCGACTTTGAAGGTAATTCAGCGCGCTGCCGAGCTTCACCACCTGAAAAACTGCGGTAATGGCTATCTCTTGGCTGTGCCATACTGCCAAAAGCATTTTTCTGGATGCCAAAACCTGAACGAACTGATGTCACGGCTTGCGCTTGGGGAGACTCAGTGAATCGCTCCTGAGAAGCCGTAACAGGGCTTGCGTCTCGAATACGTTCAATCTTGTCAGTTTGATCACTGATACTTGCAAGTTCAAATAATCCTGAGGGTTCAATCGCCTTAGCGCACTGTGTATCCATACATGCAGCTTCAGGTTCGGTTAAATTACCATTGTCCGTAAGGCAGAGTTCCCCCGCCTCTTCGAGGGCCGATTGTAATGCTTGTAAAATATAATCATGAACATAACGACTCTGATGGAATCGAACTTCATGCTTAGCGGGATGCACATTCACATCCACCTGATGGGGATCAATTTCTAACATCAACACATAACCGGGTTGTTCAATTTCGGCTTTGTGTGCAAAAGCTTGGCGCACTGCATGATTCACTAAACGGTCGCGAATTAAACGACCATTTACATAAAAATAGTGAGTGTCCGTTAACACGGTCGACCAAGGCGATTGCAAATAACCGCTTAGTCGTAAATCATCGTGTTGGCACTCAATTTTTAAAGCGTGTTCCGCAAACTGTCGCCCTGACACCTGCGTTAAACGCTGTAAGTATTGGGATTCATTTACCGCTGGGCGGTAATTACGCACAAGTTTACCATTATGCGTCAGCGTAAAATGGATATCGCCACGCACTAGAGCAATACGCTTTAACCACTCGTCAATGTGAGTAAATTCGGTTTTATCACTCTTTAAAAAGCGCCGTCTTGCTGGGGTATTAAAAAATAAATCAACGGCTTCAATTGTGGAGCCTACGGGATGTGCTGCTGGCATAATTTTAACTGCCATATCAACACCTTCCGCATAGGCTTGCCATGCTTCGGTTTGTTCAGCAGTGCGAGAGGTTAAAGTCAAACGTGAAACCGAGCTTATACTCGCGAGCGCTTCGCCGCAAAATCCAAAACTGAGTATGGCCTCAAGATCATCCAATGAATGTAACTTTGACGTCGCATGGCGTGATAAGGCCAAGGTCAGTTCTTCCTTAGGAATTCCGGAGCCATTATCCCGAATTTTAATCAGCTTACTGCCGCCTTTATCGATTTCAATATCAATTCGAGTCGCACCCGCATCAAGGCTATTTTCAACCAACTCTTTAACCACTGAGGCGGGCCTTTCAACCACTTCGCCCGCGGCGATCTGGTTGGCTAATTGCGGCGGTAAGATCTGAATACCCATAGATTTTTCCATTCTAACTCTCAGGAATAACGAGTGTTTGCCCTAGTTGCACTACATCGGTTTTCATCCCATTCGCACGTTTAATACTCGACATTGGGACTTGATAACGCTGCGCAATGGCTGAAAGCGATTCACCGCGGCTGACTTTATGTTTGACCGTACCAGAAGATCTAACACTTGGCCTTGAACTTATTCCTGTAGATGCTGATTTAGAACTAGATATAGGACTCGGCCTTGCCCCATTTTGTTTGGCTATCAGAGTATCTGCCGGCGGATTGCTATGGAAATATCGGCTAACCCCTTTATAAATAGCTGTTGCAATACTTTCTTGGTGTTGGTGACTGGATAAGAGTCGCTCTTCCTTTGGATTAGAAATAAAGCCAGTCTCAACCAAAATTGAGGGGATATCCGGTGACTTTAGCACTGCAAAACTGGCTGATTCGGGCCGACTTTTATGCAACGTCGTCACAGCGCCTAAATCCTTGAGAATATCCCCCGCAACCGCATGACCAATAGCCATAGAACTGTTCATCGACATATCGAGTAATGTCATAGCAAGATATTGTTCATTATCGGTATTTTGGATAATTTCCCCCGCACCGCCAAGTAGTTCAGAATGCTTTTCTTTTTGCTCCAACCAGCGACCAATTTCACTGTTTGCACGACGCATAGACAATACCCACACAGACGCACCGCGAGGATTGGGCGAAGTAAACGCATCCGCATGGATAGAAATCAGCAAATCAGCTTTACTGTTGCGGGCAAGTTCAGAGCGCTTATTTAAATTAACAAAGTAGTCGCCACTGCGGATCATAACGGCACGCATTCCAGGGGTGTCGTTAATTTTACTCGCAAGGCGCCGAGAAATTTCGAATACCACTTTTTTCTCATAAAGGCCCGATGGACCAATTGAGCCGGGGTCGTCACCACCATGTCCAGCATCGATAGCAATTACAATATCGCGGGAGGATTGCATACTTTGAGTAACGGACTTTTTAACTGGAGTTGAGCTGGCGGCAGGTGGTGCCAGTGTGACCGTTTTATCTTCAAGGTCAACTACAAGACGATTACCATAGGGAGCCGTAACGGGAAGTGAAAACAAGTTAGCATTAAGAGGCTTTACAAGGTCAATCACCAAACGCAAATCACCCTTCGTTGGAGATTGACTAATGCGCACCCCTTTAACGAGCTTGCTGTTATTGTCGATATTTTTAAGGGTGAGTTTAGTTGAAGTCTTTTTAAGATCGACCACTAAACGGTTAGGCCCTTCTATTGAAAAATAGGTATAGTTCGGCGCTTCACTGAGATCAAACACTACACGGGTCGATTCAGGGGCAGCCCAAATACGCACACCTTCTAATCGATTTGCCCCATGGGCAGATACAGTAAAAAAAGTGCATAAAAAAAGAGTAATAAGATGAAAATAGTGATTAATTTTAGTCATTGTTGTTTTTATTTTATCGCAGCTAATAACTTTTCACCTGATTTAGACAGGGCTTGAATATGGATTTCACGGCCCGAATTTACATAACTCAAATGCAAATGGATATCGGCATCTGGCAGTAAACCTTCCCCTTTATCGGGCCATTCCACTATGCAAAGACTCTTATCTGAAAAGTAATCGCGGATCCCCATAAATTCGAGTTCTTCAGGATCGTTGAGGCGATACAAATCAAAATGATAAATTTCGACACCGTTAAGTTCATAAGGTTCAACGAGTGTGTATGTAGGACTTTTTACCGCCCCTTGATGACCAAGCCCTTGAATTAACCCTCGACTCAGTGTCGTTTTTCCTGCGCCTAAATCACCCGTTAAATAAAGAGTTAACGGCGCTTTAATATAGCGAGCCAGTTGCTGCCCTACCGCAATAGTGTCGTCTTCATTATTTAAGAAAAAGGTTAACTCTATCATTTCCGCTTATATCACTGCTGTTAGTAATGGAGGAAGCAACTCAAGCACAAAAATCAACCATCTTCAGCACTTGAGTCTCACATATCGCCTAGAGTAAATCACTATTCACTAATTGGCGAATAAAAGGCATTAAATCACTTGCTAACATACCGCGCTCACCCTGTGTAGCCGCAAGATCGGCAGCACAACCATGGACAACTACGGCGACAATTGTTGCCTGCATATTATCCATACCTTGTGCCATGAGCGCGCCTATAATACCAGATAACACATCCCCACACCCACCACTTGCAAGGCCGGGATTACCCACAGGTGCAACGACCATGGTTTTACCATCATAAATCACAGTTCCTGCGCCTTTTAATAACACAACTCCACCATATTTTTGCTGCATTGCAAGCACCGCAGCAAATCTATCCTGCTCGATTTCAGCGACAGAGCAACCAAGTAAACGAGCAGCTTCACCGGGATGCGGTGTCAGTACCCAGTTACTTTGACGACGAGGTTCATGGCTAAGAAGATTTAACGCATCGGCATCTAGTACACAGGGTTTATCACTCAACCCTGCTGCCTTAAACAAATTATAACCCCAGTCATGCTTACCCAAGCCTGGCCCAAGTACTATGACCTGCGCCCAACCGAGGCGAAGATAGACTTCCATATCAACCAGATCGCAGCCCCAAAACATCAATTCAGGGCGAGAAACATTCACAGTGAGTTGATGTTCAGGACGGCTAATTACAGTTACAAGTCCTGCTCCTGCACGCAAACAAGCCTCGCTCGCAAGACGAATCGCACCTGCCATACCAAAGTCACCGCCAATAACAGTGACCTTGCCTGACTGACCTTTATGACTATCTCGTGCCCGAGCCGCAAAGTAATCCTTCAGGATTTCACGCCCAACACGTTGCGCGCTGGATTGGGTAAAAAATGGGGTTAAACCTAATTCGGCAAACTCGATAAGTCCACTATGATGCCGTGCTTTACTGGTAAGTAAACCTTGCTTGATCCCCCCAAAACAGAGGGTAACATCTGCCATTACAGCAACATTAGCCACAGCACCCGTATCCGGATTAATTCCTGAAGGCAAATCGAGGCTAAGCACCCAAGCTGTACTTTGATTAATAGCATTGATTAATTTAGCGGTGTCATCACGCACTTCACCTTTCACACCCGTACCTAATAAACCATCCACGATGATTTCAGCTTGTGAAATCAGATTAATATCGATTTCTTGAGTTAAACCACCTTGGTTAACGTAGGCTGTGAGTGCCCGCTCATACTCCACACTACCTGTCGTTTTAGTCAGCATCACAGAAACAGTATTACCCGCTTCGAGTGCGAGGCGTGCACAGACTAAGGCATCAGCACCATTGTTACCACTGCCAACAAGCATAAGCAGAGGAGTTGATGCTGTACCATGCTCTGTTGCAATATGTTTTGCTAAATATTGAAACGCCGCATATCCCGCCCTCTCAACCAACTCATAAAGTGTCGCTGCACCCTGTGAAACAGCGAGTAATTCAGCTTCCCTAACTTGTTGCTGGGTATAAAGCGCTGTGGGTAGTCTAGATAAATCTTGTGCCATAGAGGATCTCCTGCGCTATTAAGAATGAATTTCAAGGTGAGACACTGTAAATTTGCCACCAAGCTCTTAAATGATGGCAACCTATCAATCTGATATCCCTGTTGAGAAAGTCGAAGTTAAAATCAACCAATAGTCCAAGAAAGTAGCAAAATTTGCTTTATAAAATCATGACGTAAATCAGTTGATGCGCGAAAATGCGCTTAAAGTCTCGCAATCCACGAATTTGCGATGCATATAAAGACAACAAAGCCAGCACTATGCTGGCTTTGTTGAGAGAATGGCGTGCAGGAGATCTAGATATCATCCATCCGAATGGTGCTATGCACTAGACGTTGCTGTTGCGTTTTTTCTACGCGGATCAAATTGGCTAACGCATTACGCGCATCTTCCGCAGTGGTTGAGTTAACGGTTTTTTCTAACAAGCCTATCAGACGATTTTCTAAATCTAAGTGCAAATTGAGCACATCGTCTTCATTCATGTTTGCAGGCAACATAGTATCTTGGCAACGCTTAGTAAAATCTTCAAAAGTAAAGTCTTTATACCAAGTATCAAGAATACGATGTGGTGCTTCGTCCATATAGTCGCGCAGTTTCTCAGCCATGGTTTTTTGGTGCGACTCAAAATACTCTAGCATCATTTTAACTCGGGCCGAGTCGGCTTGATTGATAAGACGGCCATAGAGTTGCGCCATATCTAAGCGGCAATTTGCCACATACTCAAGTAGATCACGTAATTGTTGAATACGCATATAAAGCACTCCACTGTCAGGCCAACAACTTGGCGCTATTAACTTTGTCTGGAACCATTATGTAAGTAAACGCATTACGATTATTTGAACAAGGTCATAATTTGCCTTTCCAAAATACATCTAATTTAGGAAAACTTGAAGAAACACAGCGCAGATCACGCATTAAACTCTGTGTTTTATTTTCCATAAAATGAAAAAACAAGTTAAAAAGAAAAGGTTTGCTCGCAGCCTCACCAACGCTTGCATCCATCACAGACTAAAACTGTTGCTAAAACCCGAACTTACTCACTGTGACTGATAGAGTGCTAGCTTGAAGAACCGCAAAATTAGGTACATCAACAAAATGTAGATTGATTATATTTATGAAAAGATTTGATAAAAAAATTGGAGTGACGTGATTTTGATCAAGAGCGGTTCGAACCGATGACCTATACCTTGGAAAAAAGAAGGTACCGCCATATTAAGAGCGCAACTGAGCTAATGTTGGATTGACATTTAGAGATTGGAATTTGGAGCGACATATCGGGTTCGAACCGATGACCTATACCTTGGCAAGGTATCGCTCTACCAACTGAGCTAATGTCGCATAATCTGTATTAATGATCTGGTGAATCACTAAGTTTTAATTTGGAGCGACATATCGGGTTCGAACCGATGACCTATACCTTGGCAAGGTATCGCTCTACCAACTGAGCTAATGTCGCATAATTATCGCTGTCACATTTGCCTTCAACATTCACAAAGGTATCGCTTATCAACCTTTATCAACTGAGCTAATGTCGCATAATCTGTATTAATGATTTGGTAAATCACTAAATTTTAATTTGGAGCGACATATCGGGTTCGAACCGATGACCTATACCTTGGCAAGGTATCGCTCTACCAACTGAGCTAATGTCGCCTTTTGCATCGCTGCTACATTTGCCTTCAACATTCACAAAGGTATCGCCTATCAACCTTTATCAACTGAGCTAATGTCGCGTTCAATCTAAATGACTAGAACATCCGTTCGCATCAAAAAGTCGAGGCCGCATTATATGAAAAATTCATGCGGCTGCAACCCCTTCTTTCAGATTTATCTGCTAATCGGTCAAATTTTAAATACTTTGCTGCGGTAATACTGTAATTCTGCAATCGACTCTTGGATATCTTGTAGTGCTTGATGGGTATTTTGCTTCTTAAAGCCCTCCATAATTTCTGGACTCCAGCGCTTGACCAGTTCTTTTACTGTGCTCACATCAAGATTGCGATAATGGAAATAATCCTCCAGTTCGCGCATATAGCGATTGAGGAAACGTCGGTCTTGACCAACGCTATTGCCACACATAGGTGAAGCGCCCTTAGGCACATATTGCTCTAAAAATGCAATGGTCTTTGCCACGGCTTGCGCTTCATTATCTTGGCTCGCTCGAACGCGATCAATCAGTCCAGACTCACCATGATGCTTTTGATTCCAATCATCCATTGCCGCCAGCACTTCATCTGGCTGATGGATAGCAATTACGGGGCCCTGACCAATAATATTGAGTTCTTGATCCGTCACTAAAGTGGCAATTTCAATAATTCTGTCGACATCAGGTTCTAGCCCCGTCATTTCAAGATCGATCCAAATGAGATTATTTACATTCGCCGTCATAAATCAGCCTTATCATGTCAGTTAGCCTAAATTCAGGCTTTTTTATTCAAGAGCGTGTATCATACTGCTTTTTTCCAACACAAAAAATAATCTAATTGACGAAGACGAATCAGTGAGTAAAAAGAAACCCCTAAGCCAAGGTCAATTACGCCGTATGCGCGCTAATCACGAGAAACGACTCAATCGTGACAGCGGTGAAAAAAATACGCCAGAGCTACAGGATAGTTCACTTGGTGCCGAACAGAGCGGCACTGTGATTTCCCGTTTTGGCCAACATGCCGACATCGAAACCGAAGACGGCCAAATAGTACGATGTAATATTCGCCGTACGATTAATAGCTTAGTCACTGGTGACAAGGTCGTCGTACGCTTAGCGATTGAGAGCCAAGCAAATAGTGGCATTGCTGGTATCGTTGAAGCCGTACATCCGAGACGATCTTCACTTACGCGTCCCGATTTATACGATGGCGTAAAAATTATCGCTTCGAATATCGATCAAATCTTGATTGTATCTTCAGTGTTACCCAGTTTTACCACCCAAATTATCGACCGCTATTTAGTCGCCGCCGAAGATACCAATATTCCACCTATCATTATTTTAAATAAAATTGACCTATTAAATCCGCAAGAAGCACCGGTAATCGAAGCTGCACTTAAACGCTATCAGGACATTGGTTATCCTGTGTATAAAGTCAGTAGCAAGTTAGGTGAAGGTATCGATACCATCAAAGGTTTACTTAAAGACAAGGTCAGTGTATTTGCCGGACAATCTGGTGTAGGGAAATCTTCGATAATCAACGCGCTACTACCTGATGCAGACTTATTAGTGGGTGATGTGTCAGATAACTCAGGCCTAGGGCAACACACCACCACCACAGCTAAGTTGCTACATTTAGCCAGCGGTGGCGATTTAATTGACTCACCCGGTGTACGCGAATTTGCGCTTTGGCACTTACCTGCTCAACGGGTTGGTTGGTGTTTTATTGAATTCCGTGAGTTTCTCGGTGGCTGTAAGTTCCGTGATTGTAAACATGGTGATGATCCCGGTTGTGCATTAAAAACTGCGGTGGATGAAGGTAAAATTAGCGAAGATCGCTTCAACAATTACCATCGGATTATCGCCAGCCTTGATGAGCAACGCCATGCTCGGCATTTCCGTGCGGCCACCGATGAATAACGACTGATTGATACATAACAACGGTCTCAGTAAAATTTGAGCAGTAAAGTAAGAAGAAGGAATTAAAATTGGATAAAGTCAAAATTGCTCTGCAGTACATGCTGCCAAAACATTTATTATCACGTCTAGTGGGTAAACTGGCTGCGGCTGAAGCGGGCACGTTAACAACTGCGGCGATTAAATGGTTTATCAAACAATATAAAATCGACATGAGTGAAGCGGCACAAAGCGAGCCACAGGCCTATAAAAGTTTTAACGATTTTTTCACCCGCGCATTAAAACCGGGGATTCGTCCGATAAATCAACATACGCATATTATGGTGCATCCGGTTGATGGTGCCGTTAGCCAACTTGGTCCAATAAAAGAAGGTCGAATCTTCCAAGCAAAAGGTCATCATTACTCATCTCTCACTTTACTTGGCGATCAAGCTCAAGATGCCAAACGTTTTGAAGGCGGGGATTTTGCGACAATCTACTTAGCACCGAAGGACTACCACCGAATTCACATGCCGATAAAAGGTACATTATCAAAAATGACCTACGTTCCCGGTGAGCTGTTTTCGGTTAATCCGCTAACAGCAAGACATGTACCCGGCCTTTTCGCCCGTAACGAACGTGTGGTCGCCATTTTTGAAACCGAACATGGCCCATTAGCCATGGTATTAGTCGGCGCCACTATCGTTGCCAGCATCGAAACCGTCTGGGCAGGCACAATCACGCCACCGACAGGTAAGCAAGTCTTTACTTGGGAATATCCCACGGTTGGCCCTGATGCCATCACCTTAGACAAGGGCGATGAAATGGGTCGCTTTAAGTTAGGCAGTACTGTCGTCATGTTATTTGCTAAAGACGCTATCGATACCTTCGCTGAAGGAGTGGAAGCCGAAGCAGTTACACGCATGGGTCAAGCCTTTGCTAATCTTAATAATCCGAAGTAAACGGACTAACCGTTCTTGGGGTCAATAACGAAACCTTCGGGATTAATTGAATTACACTTAGCTGTGCTGATGTTTGGTGGCACAGCTTTGTTTTCAAAATTAATTCCATTAAGTGCCCTTGATATCACCTTTTGGCGTTGTATCGTCGCAGCACTGATTTTGGCTTTATTGATTAAATTCAGCCGAAAACCACTCAGCTTAGAACACAAACACGATTACCTGATTGCTATTGCACTCGGTATTATTGTCAGCCTCCATTGGGTGACTTACTTTGCCGCCATGCAACTCTCCTCCGTCGCTATTGGCATGATTGCCTTCTTCACTTATCCAGTAATGACTGTTATCGCTGAACCGCTATTGACTGGTAATAAAATCAAGTTAATCGATATGATAAGCGGGATCCTCGTTTTTATTGGCGTTATCTTACTGATACCTGAAGCAAATTTTAGTAATGATACAACCTTAGGTATCGCGATTGGTATTCTCTCTGCCATGTTATTTACCGCACGAAATCTGCTCCAGAAACGCTACTTTACTCAATATAGCGGCCCGCATGCGATGTTTTACCAAACCTTAGTGGCGGCGGTGTTTCTTATGCCTTGGCATGAAACGCCCCTGAATAGCATCACATTGGATGTATGGGAATTAATCATTTTACTGGGCATCGTATTTACGGCTGCGCCACATGCATTATTTACTTCTGCCCTAAGGCAGTTAAGCGCAAAAACCGTTGGCCTCGTTTCGTGTTTACAGCCTTTTTATGGTGCAATGCTAGCACTGATGATTTTAGGTGAAACCTTAAATCTTAATACGCTTCTTGGGGGGACTATCATAGTCGCTACCGCCATCTTTGAAACCCATCAATCCCATCAATCACTAAGACGAAAAAAGAGGATCTGAAACATACCCATTTAGCCCTATTTTGGGCTAAGATGAGAGCGTCTTTTGTCCCTAAGTATATCTGCCTATATGCCACGTATTTTATTGTTCATTATTGTTTTTCTCTCATTTTCTATCCAAGCCAACTCTCCCCTACAGTTGGATAAACGTCTTGGACTCAATAATAAAAATCAGCAGCAAACCGCAGGTATTGATGAGCAAATTACAGAGTTAAAGAACAACATAGATAAGCTGGCAGCCAATGCAGCCAGTTTTCAACAAGCACAATTGGACTTTGAAGATAATAAAAAAGAAATTAACCAAAAGTTAAAAGAAGCCTCAAAACCCTTAAAACTCAAAAAAAACACCGATCTTAGCCAGCAAGCATCAATCGCTTATTCACACCTTTCTGAGCTCAAAGAAAGCGAGGCTGCATTAGGTAACCAAGTTAATGAATTGCTGCAACGCCACAATCTTTTACCCTCGGTGATCGCGACTGCCAGACAAAATGTGGTGCAGAATAAAAAAAACGGAGTTGGCCCCCTTAGATACTCCTTCGGGCGAGTTACAACAAACCCAGCGACTCTTCTTTGAGCAAAGCCTTGCAACTAGTGAGGCTGAGCTGGCGAGTAGTCAAAAGCGCATCGAATTAACTCAACTAAAATTACAGTTAGTACGCCAACAATTAATCCAACAAGAGGTGCTCATTGAAACAATCAATAAGGCAATTAATAAGCAGCGCCAGCAGCAAACTGATGCAACGCTTGCCAAAAACCTAGTCGATACGGATAGCAAAGAGTTAGATCCTGTTACACGCAACATTGCTGATACCAATCAAATTTACGGTCAGAAATTACAAACATTAACCTTACAAATTAATAATGTAGTTGAGCAACAAGAACAAGCCGAGATCCAATATCAGTCTCAAGCTAAGCAGCTCGCCAATATTCAAGAGCAAATTACTTGGGTCAAAATGAACTCAGCTTTTGGGGAGCGTTTTTTGCAAATGCTGCAATCGCTACCTAAGCCTCCAAACCATGAAAAGCTACAAACCTTAATCGCCGATGCGCGCTTAGACAGATACCATTTAGAGCAGCAACAAGCCCTGAATGACCAAGAGTTAGGACAATCAGGACTCTATAATGACAGTCAAATTAAGCTGTTAACTTCCCAACAAGCGCTTATTGCACAGTTAATGCAAAGCTATGACCAATATTTAAGTGAACTTGGCAAACTTAAAGTTAATTATCAGCAACTTAGCCAGCAAAATCTTACCCTAAAAAATACGCTAAATGAGCACTTATTTTGGGTTCCCAATGCTGCCAGCATCAATAAACTATGGTTTACCGATGTGCAACGCAGCACGATTTGGTTAGCCCAAACAGCGCAATGGGGACAACTCACGAAAGCGTGGCAAGAACAAAATGATTATTGGTCTTGGTGGATTATATTGCTGATACTTTGTTTAATGACCCAAGATCTGGTTACTCCTAAATTCAATCAGCTACTAACACATTACACCACCTATGTTGGCAATGTGACGCAAGATAAGTTTATTTATACCCTAAAAGCCCTGCTTTGCAGTGTTTGTTATGCCTTGATAAAGCCATTACCCGTTGTGATTGCGGGATTGATTTTTTATCAGTCCGAACGCAACTTCGTGCAGGCCATTGGCATGGGAATTTTAGTTATTGGATTAGTTTACCTACTGTATCGTCTGATTTTTGTACTGGCTCTTGATAAAGGCGTGCTTGTCGGTCACTTCAGACGTCCTTCAAAACTAATTCAAGCGGGTCAATTTAGATTAAAGCACTTTGTATTAGTGGCTAGCCCACTACTGGGTTTAATGGGTTTTACTGAAGTACTCGATGCATCCTTGGTTCGTAATAGCATAGGGCGCGGGGCATTTATTCTTTTTTGTATTATTTTATTCTTGTTATATAAAGATATTTTTGTGTTAAATCGCCAAAATATCGATTCTAAGATGGACGGTAAAAACAAAAAACTCCTTCAAAAAATGCTTTGGGCTTTGTTAATTGTTGTACCTCTGTTCAGTGCTGGACTTGCATTTAGAGGCTATTATTTCACCGCGTTTCAAATGTTGTTACAACTACAACTCTCCTTAGTATTAGGTTTGGGATTCTTACTCTTATATCAACTCATCAAACGCTGGATGCTGATTGAGCGCCGACGCATTGCGTTTGATCGCGCAAAAGCTAAACGTGCAGAACGATTAGCTCAAAGAGAAAAACACGAAACACACCATCTCTCAAGTGATGGCCAAGATACCTATGAAGAACCCGTTGTCGACTTGGAAACGATTTCGAGCCAATCATTAGGCCTTGTTCGCTCATTACTTTTATTGGCCTTTTTAGCCAGTTTAATTGGCTTGTGGACTCAAACCCATACGGCATTATTCTCCTTCCTTGATGGCATAACATTGTGGACAACCAACACGAGTGTCAATGGGGTAGAGCAACAACTACCTATCACAATGAAATCCCTCATGTTTGGTTTAATTGTTGTTGGCTTTTCATTAATGGTCGCGACAAATCTGCCCGGCTTGCTAGAACTGATGATCCTCCAACGGCTCGAGCTTTCACCCGGCACCGGTTTTGCTATTACCACAGTCAGCCGCTATTTAGTGGTCTTCTTAGGGTTATTGATCGGCTTTTCAAACCTAGGGATGGAATGGTCCAAACTGCAATGGTTAATCGCGGCGCTCTCACTTGGTTTAGGTTTTGGTTTACAAGAGATTTTTGCCAATTTTATTTCAGGTTTGATTATTTTATTTGAAAAACCTGTACGGATTGGCGATACCGTCACTATCCGGGAGCTAACGGGCACCGTCAGTAAAATCCAAATCCGCGCGACCACGATTATCGATTGGGATAGAAAAGAAATTATCATTCCAAACAAAGCATTTATTACTGAGCAATTAATCAATTGGTCATTATCAGATCCTATTACTCGGGTTATTGTCTATGTGTCGGTGGCACGGGATTCTGATCCCGCAAAAGTCGAAGCAACCCTCTATCAAGCAGTGCAGGAGTGTGAAGATGCACTCCCAACGCCAGAGCCTGAGGTCTGGTTCGCAGGCTTTGGTAAACATACACAAGACTACGAGGTACGCGCCTATGCTAAAGAAATGTCGTCTCGCTGGCCTCTACGCCATGATTTGCATAAACGAATTACCAGAAAGCTGAAAGAAAACAATTTAGAACTCGCCTACCCTCAGATGGAAATCCATATCAAAAATGGTCAAAATCGGGATCAGGTCGGTATCATTAGAAGCTAACAGGATAGTAGAAAATGCTTATTTTTGCTCACCGCGGTGCTAGCGGTTATCAGGTCGAAAACACCTTAGCCGCAATGGCAAAAGCACTAGAACTAGGTGCAAAAGCAATTGAATTAGATGTACATAATGTTGAAGGCGAGTTAGTGGTCTTTCACGATAGACGCCTAGATAACAAAAGCTCGGGTACGGGTGTTATCCATACTGTGACTAAAGATTATTTGGCTGGGATAAACGTAAAGGGCGAACCCATACCAACATTGTGGCAAATACTGGAACTGATTGCCGGACGCTGCACTGTCAATATCGAATTAAAAGGGATAAATACCGTTCAGCCCTTAGTCGACTTATACCCAAAAGTGTTGAGTGAACTAGGATTTACTGAAGATCAGCTATTAATATCCTCCTTTAATCATCCCTATCTAAGTGACATTAAGCGCGCATTACCTCAGGCTCTAGTTGCCCCACTACTCGCCAGCATTCCACTGGATGGGGCTACAGTAGTGAGCCAACTTCGTGCTTACTCTTTACATTTAGATGTCAGTTTTATCAGCCAAGCACTCGTGGACGATGCTCACCAAAGGGGCGCAAAAGTGTACGTGTATACTGTAGACCATAGCGATGATATTCATGCTCTAAAGCAAATGGGAGTTGATGGTATTTTCAGTAATTATCCCGATCGCGCTATGGAGGCCCTAACTCAAACACCCTCGCTCAATTACCAAGGCTACTTTGAGTAAGCTTCAGTGACAAGATCAAGCTTGGTTGTTTCGCTGAGCCCAATAGCCGATAAAAATAAACATAGAAACAATTAATAGAAACATCCAATGTGGTGGCATGGCAACAATATGCCTAGCTACCCAAGGTGTTGTTTTTATGATTAAAAGACCATAACCAAAAGCGTTTAGAATGATAAAGACGAAAGTGCGCAGTACAAAAGAATATCCTAAGAGATGACGTCTTAAAATGCGGTTTACATCCGCGGAAAACACCAAAATCAGGCACACCACCATAGCGGTGGCAATATCAAATGCCCAAGGGCGAAGCATATTACCCAATTGGGCGATAATGGCAACTAACTGTTCAAACATAATATTCAACCTAGAAAGCTGTTCTCAAACCATAATACTGGCTAAGACAGTGTATTGAAAAATAACAATAACAAGCATAAAGGGAGATGCTGTGAGGCACAAGTGACTCTTACTCTCCAAAGCAAATGCACTCCATCGCCAATGAATTGGGGGCAAAATTCCCCCAATCTAGTTTGACTCAATGATAATTCTGTCAATGTTGCAAGCCTACATAGTGGATGAGCTGATCTTAAACGGGCGCTCTCTTAAAACCCCACAGTCACAACTATAGTGGTGACCATCAAGTAGCAGATGAACGATCACTATAACCAACCAATTGATTTTTAATAGCTATTAAAATAAAAAAGGCAATAGCCACGCTTATTGCCTTTATGCTACCGCATTTGATTAAAGCGATTAAACCTTAAAACTACGCTTTAAGAATTGACCAACTAATACCGAATGGGAATCCATTTCTTGAATAACGTCATCATTTAAACTCACCATTTCACTGCCAAGCTGATGACTTAAATGGGTAAACTGCGCCGTATTCACCACACTTCGGTTCATTTCATTCGCCACACTCGATTGTTCTTCCACTGCACTAGCAATGTGGTGAGTCATATCGGTAATAGTCGCGATGGCTTCACGAATCGTTTGTAGCGCTGCCCCCGCCAGATCGGCAGTCGAAATACATTGTGAGGCCGCCACTAAGCCATGCTGCATACTCTCAACGGCCTTACTGGTTCCTTGCTGCAATAAGCTAATCATGCTGTGAATTTCTTTAGTTGCATCATGGGTACGTTGCGCTAATGCACGCACTTCATCGGCCACCACTGCAAATCCTCGCCCCTGCTCTCCGGCTCGAGCCGCTTCAATTGCCGCATTCAGCGCCAGTAAATTAGTTTGACCCGCAATACTCTGAATCACGTCAAGCACAGTACCTATATCTTTACTGTGGCTTTCTAATTGAGTAATCACCTTAGCAGTCTCCTGTAACTGCTCAGCCATAGCCTGAATAGAGCTAATCGTACTCGCAACCCTTTTATCACCATTAATGGTTTCGGCCGATGCCATTTGAGACGCACTGGCGGTATCGGCGCAATTGGATGACATATCCCCTAACGTGGCAGTCATTTGCTGCATGGCGGTAGCAACTTGTTCTATTTCAGAAAGCTGAGACTGACTTGTTCTCTGTATTTCCAACCCCTTAGCCGCCGAAACTTTAGCCTGCTCAGCGACGTTATAGCAGGAGTCTGATGCGCGGCCAAGAATCGACTTAAGCTCCGAACTCTGCATTTGTAGGGCCAAATCTATCGCGCCAAGATCATCACAGTTACCACTATAAATATGTGCCATCAGAGGGCTATCGTAGATCCGCTTCGCTTTTTCAACTAAGGCATAGTAGCGACCAAGCACGAGATGCCCTCCCACAAGCAATACAATGAAGCTAAAGATAAAAGCAATAAATCCAACCAATCCAACTTTAATCGCTAGGTACAAAACAGGTAGCAAAGCAATTAAAGCGATCAGCAGTAACTTGGTTGGCATACTTAGGGTAAGCTTTAATGCCTTGATACTGCCTGTTTTATTCAATTCACTATAGGCAGCTTCTGCTCGCTTAACTTGCTCGCGACTAGGCTTAGTACGTACCGATTGAAACTCAACGACTTGGCCATTAATGGAAATAGGTGAGACATAAGCATCCACCCAATAATGATCGCCATTGGCACAACGGTTTTTGACGATGCCCTTCCATGGCTCCCCTTTTTTGATTTTTTTCCACAGATCTTCAAATGCCTGTGGTGGCATATCCGGATGACGAACCATATTATGGGTCTGGCCTAACATGGCATCGAGCTCATAACCGGAGACCTTACAAAATGAGGCATTCGCGTAGGTGATATGACTCTGAGTATCCGTTGTCGATAATAATATCCAATCTGCCGGATAGTCATATTCACGCTGTGTAACTGGTAAGTTTTTTCTCATGATCACCTTATGGAATAACGATTAATATTTTTAGTCATCCATGAGGCATCACCCTGAGCAGTTGCTTATCTTTAATTAAAATTGCCACTCCATTTCTAGGCACTGAGCCAAGAGAATAGCCTAAAAAATGTGCGCAGAGTAACAAATCATTAAACTTTCTAGCACTCTCTTATATCCTTTTTTAATACTGTATTGCATTTGATAAGCGTTTTCATTTAGAATTAGACCAATTCATTTTGGAGACTAATATATGTACGTTTGTCTTTGCCATGCCATCACAGATACGCAGATTAAAAACGCGGTAAGCCAGGGCGATAGTTCCCTTGCCGATGTGAAAAAGCGTTTAGGTGTTGCAGATCAATGTGGCAAATGTGCAAGAATGGCCGTACAGATAATCCAAAATCAATTGGAGCTAGAACCTAAATATTATGAAGTGGCGTAAGTCATTTAAAGTTAAGTTTTAAATAGCAAAAAAACCGTTAAATATTAGTCGTTATAATCACAACACGCCTTACGACTGTATCTCACCAATCCGCAGACCAAACGGTTGTCATTAGCGCGACTTATCCCCATAAAAATATTTGTAAACCTGCCTATCAACACATTAACTTTTAATCAAAAACACCTCATCAAACTCAAGCTTTAATTAATAAAACATTATTATTCAATGAGATGTATTCAAAATCTAATATCGTGCTATTTACGTTTCAAAAGATAGGCGGCTTCATTTAACCAAGGAACCTCTTTTTTAACGAATCGAGGGTTATCGGCTAATACATCTTGGCAAGCGAGTGCTTGGATCTCAAAATCATCGGTTAAATGGGCTTCAATCCAATTGGGCGACACAGCAAATGGCGGGCCGTTTAAGGTTTCTTGTGGATAATCTAGGGTAACAAGCAAACCAAGGCTGCCGCTAGGTAATAAATTGGCCAGTTGCTTAGCATACTGTGCGCGCATCTCTTCGGGCCAAGCAATTAACGCCGCACGATCATAAAATGCCGTCACATCTTGGGTAATGCGCTTAGGTAAGGTGAAAATATCACCCTGATACAAACTGACTTGCTCGGTTTGATAGTGTTGATGCTCACCCTCAACAGTTTGTGTCATCTCGAGTTGGTTATCGCTAAAGAACTGCTGCACCGCTAATTCATTCAACTCACATCCTATAACTTGGTGCCCCTGCTCTGCCAAGAAACACATATCTAAGGATTTACCACACAAAGGCACAAACACTTTAGCCCCGGCAGGCAATGCTAACCGTTGCCAATACTGAACGAGGAAGGGATTAATATCCTGTTGATGAAAGCCTATCTGCTGCTTGTACCACTTTTCATGCCAAAAACCGGGTTCCATAGGAATATCTCAAATAACGAAAGTAGCCCTACTCTAATGGCATTTCCAAATAGATGCAAAACCGCTAATGTAAGCAACTCTTCCTCGCTGTGTAAAAACTAACTTACTGATCTAACGCCTCTTGCACCTTACGAAGCCATACACAGTTATCGCATTGACACTGACGACGAGATAGATGATGTGGACTCAATGAGGAATCAATAAAATCAACAGCGATCAGTAATTGCTGTTTTAACTCAGCAATCGATTTTTTCTCCACTGCAACCAGTTCATCATTTTGGTTCATCCAAATACATTCCATACCCTGATGACAGGTTAAACATTGCTCATCACTGTCATTAAAAAACACGGCATGGGGACAATGGGTGACTTCCATCGACTGTAAAATACGCTTACGTGGATATTCCAATAACTCGATCAATAACGCTTTATATTGGGTGGGCATATGCCCTCCTTTAATGCACTCTGTCTGTGGGTTTTCTTAACCAAAATTTATCCCATCCAATGCCACAAAGATTACCTATAGTTGCCACTATTTAACTTGATATAAGTCAAAGTCAGCGACGAAATGATGCGATAGGCAGCCTATGACTTGCGCTAATACCTAAGCAACCTCAAAATGCAAGTTCCACTTCACTCGATAGCGATATTTCCGCTCAATACCGGTGAAGTGGCAAAATAAGGAGCAGAATTTTGCAAACACCCCAGTTACAGCATTTTTACATTTCTGAAGAGCAATCTATTTATTTGCTCAAAGCCAATGATGCCCGCAAGCACAAGGCGTGGATCCGTCTATGTAAACAACAATTAAGTAAACTGGGTTATTCCGATATTGAATTCATCGGCAAGGGAGCTTATGGCTTCGTGTTTGCAGGTATTAATCTGGAAGGTGAAGCCCATGTATTTAAATTTTCAAGGATTAACCTTCCACAACATATTCAGGATAGGCTCGAAGAAGAAGCCTTTATGCTGTCCTTACTCACACACCCTAATATACCCAGAGCGATCAAATTTGAGCGAGTTGGTAGACAAGGTATTCTTGTGATGGAACGCGCTAAAGGAGAAGATCTTGAGCAACTTTGCCGTCGTTTAGGTGCACTTCCCGCTGCGATGGTAATGAGCATTGCTCGCCAACTCGCTGATATTCTTTATTATCTACGCACAGGTAAACCACTGGTTCATGGCGATATCAAGCCATCAAATTTAGTCTACGATATCCAAAGTCAGCATTTGTCTTTGATCGATTGGGGATCGGCAGTATTTGCCCAACGCGATGAATATAATAAGCCAGTTGAAGACAATGTAATGGCACTGATGTCGAGCGATCAGCAACATACCAATGCCCGCATGGGTGATGTGTATTTTATTGGTGAAGAACAGCTTAATGGCGGACTCTCAAGCCCACGCTTTGACGAACAAGGTGTGGCTGCCACCTTATATGCACTCGCATCAGGACAAGCAAGCCGCTTCGGCGCTCAAGTTATTCCTCCCACCAGCATAGGTTTACCCGTGGAACTCGCTCGTACCTTAGAAGGTATGCTCAGTAGCGATCCTCAGCAGCGTATTATTGCTGGCGATTACTTTTTAAAGAGCATGAGACACAGCCACCGATTGCATTTGCCTGAGTTGCCTAAAACTGAATTACAGGGCGAAATCCCCGTATGGGTACAATCCCGCGACAAAGATGTAGAAACGGTTAGCTATAGCTCACGTAAATCCTTTTTAAAGGAGCATAACGCTCAAGATCCTATCGCTAAGATGGATGATATTCAGCTCGAAAAGTATTATCGAAACTTTTTAGCGGGCATGGGGGATACCGAAAAGGGGTTTATCGCTGCTGTTGGTCGTTTGGCTCAATACCCTATCGTGGGAGGGCTGGCAATTCACTGGCGGGAAAGTGGTGTGTTTATCGATTCAAATCTTGCCATTTATGATGCTCAACAAAAAAGTGCCTTGGTCATCGCAGTCAATAATATGGTGACGCTAGCGCGAGGGATTAAACGTATCGGGGTTTTTAAAGCCTGTTTCTTTAACGCAAGAGACACGCTGCATATTGAACGGGCTAGCACCAATGAGCCTTTTGTCGCCAGTGCCGATCAGCAATTACCTTTTGAAGTCGGCGATGTGCCCACCCTAGAAGATAAATCACGCTTACACTCCTACTTTGAGGATGGTAAAGATCCCGATGAAAACCTCGAATTACCCGTCGAAATAATGGAAGAACTGGCGCGTATCAACCAGATCCATCATACAGGTTGCATCATTTTTGAGGCGCTGCCGAATCACTTAAAAATTCACAGTTACTTAAAGCTACTCAATCCACGTAAACAGGCCGCATTTCGTGCTAGCCTAGATCGCATTTTGCACCATGTGGGTAAGATCCAAGGTCATGGTGTCTCTGGTTTTATGAAATTGCCCTATAAAAATACCCGTCGCTTTACTCATCTTGAGCGTCAAGCTGATCACTTTTATCCCAAAAATCCAAAAGAAATAGGCGCCTAATCGCGCCTACTTAAACACTATTTTGAAGTTAAATCGGTGCGCCTGGCGGTAATATTAACGGCTTAACAATAAGTTTGGCCTTAGCATCGGTTAGCCCCTGATTGAATCCCTGCTGCAGCCAATTATAATGGGCTGCACGATTCATATTCGCTCGATTTGCCTTAGCTTTTAATTGTTTAATCGCAAACTGAGCGCGATCGTTCATTACCGCTTTTACCTCAGGGGAAGTGTGCGGATCGTGCAGCGTTGCCAGTACTTCATCAATCACGACGGCATTAACCCGCATCCATACACCTTCGATAAGCCCAAGCTGATTTTCTTGGTACAGCGTGGCCGCAAATAGTTTATCCAATAAACTGGCTACTGAAAGCTGTTCATTATCCGCCATCGATGCTTGGCTCACACGGTTTAAACGCTTCGGCATCAATAACAAACTAACCGTATGGCGACTAAATCCCTCTGCCATAGCTAAAGGATCACTTATTGCACCGAGACCCGAATCAAAGGATTCGCGAGTAGTGCGATAATTCCCCGCCTTAGGTACTAAGCTATCGAGCAAAAGCGGAGGTACAGTTAAACTAGTTGCATCTAAGGTTTTTAATAATGTATCTAATGCCGTTAGCTGTAACTGTGGAGCGATATAACTCCAGCGACTGCCTTCACCAATGGACTGATAATTGTAGTCAGTGCCACCAATAAACTTAGCAACTGCATCAATTTGGTAACGCGTTAGCAAATAAATAGGCGCAAAGGCATCGGCTAATTCCCCTAGCGGTTCACTAGGATGTAGCGCTGCACTGGAAAAACCTTCAATGGCTTTTGTACGAATTTTATCGAGCATCACCAGTTGAACAATAGGATCTTCCCCACTATCCCACAGGCTTGCATAGGCTTGGCTAGCATCCTTTTGGCGTGAATCGCTCTCACCAATGTAACGTAGGCCCTTTTTCGCTACCTCAGCCAATAATTGGGTTTGGAGATTTTTTTGCGCAATAGCATCCCCTTCATCACTGTAACCATAGGTAATTGCAAAATAATCCCAAGGGCCAATCCCAGTCGTATAAGGAGCTGAGATATCAATATCATTGCCCTTTAGTTGGATCTTAGGATGAGGGTAATCCATCACGGAGGCATCCTGATTGGTCGAAGCCGCAAAGTTATGATCTAGCCCTAAGGTGTGACCCACTTCATGGGCCGCCAATTGTCGAAGACGCGCTAAAGATAACTCTGTGGCAGCTTGTTCTGCCGCGACCCTATCCCGCCAAGCTGCGGTTAACCCTTTGGCAATGAGATAATCCTGACGAACGCGTAAGCTACCCAGCGTAACTTGACCTTTAATAATTTCACCCGTACGCGGATCAGTTAACGCCGCGCCATAGGACCAGCCCCGAGTTGCTCTGTGCACCCATTGGATCATGTTGTAACGAATATCCTGTGGATCGGCATCCTTTGGCAATAATTTCACTTGAAAGCCATCAATAAAACCCGCTCGGGTAAATGCACTCTCCCACCATCTGGCACCATCAAGTAAGGCAGAACGAATAGGCTCAGGTACACCGGGATCAAGATAATACACTATCGGCTTAACCACTTTGCTTGGTAAAGGGCCTGGCGTCAGTTTCTGCAAACGGTGCCTTAACATAAATCGCTGTACGAGAGGTTGATCAAAATCGGTCGCATAATCCTGATATTCATCGGATAAATAACCACTCATCGGGTGATAAGCCCTTGGTTGATAACCCTCATCGGGGAGTTCAACGAAAGAGTAACGCATCCTAACTGACATCAGAGTGCCATCGGGAGTGACCTTAGCAACCTCTTTCCCTGCAACAGCATTATGAAACGTAAGCTGGACATCAACATCGGCATTTCTTTCAAAGGATTTGACTCCAGCAGGTAAGATGGCTGAGCGACTCAAATCGAGCTGATAATCCCCCTGTGATGTTTGTTGTAATACCGACGATACGCCATGTAAATCATTGAGAACGAGATTATTTATCGCCACAAAATCAGGTTTACCCTCAATGACCTTCCCTTGCCATAAAACTGAGTCCGCAAAGGCTTCTTTAACCGCCCTCAGCTCTGCTATATCGAGGGTATTAGCACGATATTGGGTATTGAGTTGCTTAAGTATTATGTAGGGGCCTTGCCGCTCAAACTGCACCATACGGCTTTGACCAAGCTGACCGCGATCTAAGCCTATATCATTTGAACCAACGCCCTCAGGGAGGCTAGTGACTAATAAGAAGGGCTGATTGAGACGATCGACTTCAAGGTATAACTGTCCCTGAGACGTTTCGTAGTAAAGGTTAAGAAACCCTTTAGCCTCTTGGCTCTGTTTAATGATCTTAGTGCTAGGTTCACTAGCCGCGACACTCATAACAGGTAAGCCTAAAAGAATTAAGGCTAAGGCTAAGTTATAGGGTTTCATGCTTCCTCCTAATAGTGCTGGCTGCAGGGCGTATGCCTTGCGAGGCCATCACTGGCCCCAAGCAAAAATCAACTATGCTGGTTCTTGTGCTGGATCCAGTGATTTAACGTCTCAAATAGCTCATTGAGCACTATGGGTTTAGTAATATGGGCGTTCATTCCCGCTGCCAAACTTTTTTCCCTATCGCCTGACATTGCATGGGCGGTCATCGCAATAATAGGCAGTTCTTCTGGACTATAACGTTCACGCAACGCCCTTGCAGCCGTTAATCCATCCATCACTGGCATTTGAATATCCATCAACACCGCATCAAAGGGACGGGAATCGATAATATCCAACGCGACTTGACCATTATCGGCTAGCACCACTTCATAGCCTGCGCTCTTAAGTAATTCAGTCGCCACTTGTTGGTTGATAAAGTTATCCTCTACCAGCAACACTAAACCTGTATGCTCGCCAACGTCAGTTTCTTCCATGGACTGAACCACATTTAATCTCGGCTCATCGGCAAAGGCGGCGATGATCTCATCAAACAAACTCGATGCTTTAAAAGGTTTTTGCAGCACAGCAAATACGTTGGCGCTTTCCACCTCATACTGCAAAGGTTCTGCAGAGTAAGCCGTCATCATAATAATTACAGGGCGCTTATCCAGCCTGCCTTCAGCGACCATAGTATCGATAGCACTGATCACATCACTGCCATCCATTTCGGGCATCATCCAGTCGAGCAATAATAAATCGATAGGATCCCGTGACAGTTTATACAGGGCTTCGGCGCCACTGGCGGCAGTATCCACTTCAAAGTGGAAATCCCGCATCACAGCAGAATAGATTTGCAGTGCAGTTGGATTATCATCAACTACTAACGTACGTAAATTATTGAGTTTTTCAGGTACGACTAGCGGCTCAACCTTAGCTTCTTCGGCAATTTCAAAACTGATGGTAAAACTGAAGGTACTACCGACGCCAAGCTCACTTTGTACTTGCATCTTACCGCCCATCATAGACACGAGATGCTTACTTATCGATAAACCTAAACCTGTGCCCCCATATTTACGCGTCGTGGAACCATCGGCTTGGGCAAAGGCATCGAAGAGTTTTTCCTGCTGGTCTTTGCTAATACCAATACCGGTATCTCGCACCCAGAATTTAAGGGTAATGCGATGATCTCGCTCGCCGACATCCTCACAACCCAGTTCAATTTCACCCGATTGGGTAAATTTGACCGCATTCGATAATAGATTTATCAGCACTTGGCCTAGACGCAGCGGATCGCCCTTAAGAATAAGCCCTGCAGTGACGGGGGCATAGAGTAAGAGTTCAACCCCCTGCTCCTGAGCCTTGAGCGCATTAAGATCAAGCGCATGGTCAAGCACTTTATCCAGTGGAAATGGCACCCGCTCAAGCTCAAGCTTACCCGCCTCAATTTTAGAAAAATCAAGAATATCATTAATAATTCGTAATAATGATTGGGCAGAGAAACCCGCCTTTTCGAGATAATCTTTTTGCTGCGGCGTTAATGAAGTGCGCTGCGCTAACTGCAACATACCGATAATAGCGTTCATTGGCGTGCGGATCTCATGGCTCATATTCGCCAAGAACTCACTCTTGTAGAGGTTTGCCAGTTCCGCATCTTGTTTAGCTTCTAACAGGGCAACTTCATTACTCTTTTGTCTGGTAATATCTTTATGTGTCCCCAGCATCCGCTTAGGTTGACCATCGGCGGTAAATTCCACCACCCGACCACGACAAAGCACCCAATGATAGGTACCATTCTTGCCTAACAGTCGAAACTCAATTTCATAGGCATCAACCGGATCTTGTAAATACTGGTTACGATATTCCTCCACCCGAATACGATCATCTGGGTGAGTTAAATGATCAATTGCCGATACCAACGCTGGGAACTCATTTGTTTTATACCCCAGCATCGAATAATACGCGGGGTTACAGATGATTTGCTCAGAATCTAAATACCAGTCCCACAATCCATCCTCTACCGCATCCATAGCTAAGTGGTAACGCTCCTCAGATAAGCGTAATTGTTCAGCAGATTCATATTCTCGCGTCACATCACGCCATACGGCGATTAATCCGAGCAACTCACCGCGGCGGTTATAAAATGGCAATTTGAGAGTATCGAGTAACACGGGTTTACCCGCCAACTCGACCTTTTCTTGATAACGCAGCGGTGTACGATCTTTAAGTACTTGTTGATCTTCGGCGCGAATACGGATCCCCATTTCCGGTGAGGTAAGATCCTCTGATGATAGGCCAATCATCTCACTCTCGGTGTAACCCAGCATGCGCTCTGCAGCCTTGTTACAACCTAGGTAGTTGCCTTCTTTATCTTTGAAGACAATAGCCTCAGGAATCGAATCAAGGAGCGAACGCAGCAGTGCATACTCACGTTCACGACGCTCAGTGGTGTCTTTCAAGCGCTCAGTACGCCGCGCCACAAGTTTATCGAGACGCTTATTCTGCTCAGCAAGATGATGAGTATATTGTTTATTTTCTTCAAAAATCCGACTCACCAACAAAAACCAAGGCTCCCAACCCTGAGTAATTTTCTCAGGCGGTTTGCGCGGTTCTTGAGAACATCCCTCAAGGTGCGACAAAAGACGTGATGCAGGACTAACAAAAGAACGACGCGTTTGCCAATGCACGATAGTCACCAGCACTGAGAGCGCAATCACCACTAAAATAAACGTCAGTTGCAATTTTTCCCACGAATCTTGGAATAGGTCGTCTTCATCTTGTAAGTACAACAAACGCCAAGGCGCGTTATGTAAGGCGACTGAGTGGATATAGTAGCCATTACGGATCATGCCTTCATGGGCATCGAACAGTTCAGACTCAGGTAAAGAATGTAATTCAGATGGAATGCGCTGACTGATGTGATACACCCGATTAATATCGGAACTGTCAAAATCACTGTGGGATAAAATATTGTTCTGTTGATCGAGCAAAATCACAGTGCCGGGCATTCTAAAATAAACGCGGATTTGCCGCGCAAGTGAAGCAAGGGTCATATCTAAGTTAATAGAACCAATAAACTCATCATCTAGATAAATTGGAACGCCCAAAGTAGTGAGCAAACCTTTGCCCGTTGAATCAATGTAGGCCTCACTCCAAAACACACTGCGCTGCGGGTTCATCGCTGGAGTCGCATACTGGAACTGTTTCTTATTGAGGAGTTCATCCCTAAATCGCAAATCATCATTGGTCCAAGGAAAATAGGACATGATTCTTTGTCTGGATAAATAATAAATAGCTGACGCTTTAGGGGCGGCTTCTTTCGCGACGGGAAAAGACAAAGATAATTCAAATAACATCTCAAGTTCTTGATAAAACTTGTCACTACGACCATCAAGCGATCCAGCACCAGTAATCCTTCCCATATTAGTGAAAGGCTTGCCTCCCTTGGCATAACTGGGTTCAAGGGTAAAATATTGACCACTTTCGTTAAATTTACCGTACTCAGGTAAACGGTCTTTCCGAACTAGCTCACCTAAGCGTAAATGATCGACTGCAACATCACGCAGACTTTTTACGGCACGAATACTCGACTCAAGCAACAGATCAATTTGCAACACATGTCGTTCAACTTGCTCTTCACGCTGTTCCATCTGCTGGGTTTTCTGGCGGTCAAAAAACACCCACGCAGTTAATAACGACATGACGATAACGCCTATGTACGTATAAAAAACGGCACGGTTGTAATTCTTTTGGATCGGCGATTTTAGTTGAAGATCCGGCTCACTCGATTTCATCCACTACCCTTGATTGCAGCGCTTTATTTTAGCTCTCTGTGACAAAAGCTATAGGGCTAATATAGTAGCAGGAAGAAACCACCAATCACATTAAATAATTGCCGAACTAATGCTATCCATGCCCATGATTCATCGATTAAAAAAGTGTAAATGGGTGCAGAAAAACAAAGGCCTCAAAGACGAGGCCTTTTGGTCATATTCAAGGGTTCAGTTAAAGGTGTTCTTCGGCATATTCAGCCAAACGTGAACGTACAACCCCATTGAGGTACAAGTTAGCACTACCTTCAAAGTCTTTAAAACGCTCAACAATGTAGGTCAGCCCTGAGGTAACGGCAGTTAAATAATTAGAATCGATTTGCGCTAAGTTACCGCAACAAATCAGCTTTGTACCTTCACCCATACGGGTAATCATAGTTTTAATCTGCGAAGCGGTGAGATTTTGGCACTCATCCAATAATACAATTGAGTTTTGAATCGAGCGGCCACGCATAAAGTTAATCGACTTAAACTGAATATTGGCCTTTTCCATAATGTAATTGAGGCTGCCCGTGGGATTCACATCATTCTTGTGCAGCACTTCTAAGGTATCTGTGATGGCGGCGAGCCACGGCATCATTTTCTCTTCTTCTGTGCCGGGTAAAAAACCAATAGACTCCGCTATTTCAGGCGTGTTACGGGTGACTATCACCTTGTCGTAGCGATTACGCTCAACCACAAGCTCAAGGGCTGCAGCCATAGCAAGCAGGGTTTTACCACAACCTGCGGGACCCGTTAAAATCACGAGTTCGATATCGGGATCGAGTAGCGCCTGTAATGCCATGCCTTGATAGACATTTTTCGGTTTAACCCCCCAAGCCTCAAGGTTTTTCATCCGCTCACGACCTAAATCTAAGATATGTAGGTGAGTATCAGTACGCCCCGTGACTCGGCCACAAAAATCCGACTCTGTATCGATAAGGTATTGGTTAATATAAAATTGATCGTTTTCCAGATCCTTAAGTGGCACTTCATGGATAATATGTCTGCCATGGCGCTCGGTAGAAACTTTATTTAAATGTTCCCAAAAATTGCCTTCAAATTGGTAAAAACCTTTACTGAGGAAGCGAATATCATCAATCAACTGGTCGGTACGGTAATCTTCCACTAATTGAATGCCAGCACCTTTGGCTTTAAGGCGCATATTAATGTCTTTAGTGACTAATACGACGGTACGTGGATGGTGGAGGTTTTGTAGGTGAAGTGCAGTGTTGATAATGCGGTTGTCGTTTCCATCCCCCGGCAAGCTGCCTAAGGTAAAATCAACAAGGTGATCAGGGAAAATAGAGAGCGCTCCTATCGCATCGGCATGACCCTCTCGACTCGGCAGTGGTACACCATTAATAATCTGCTCAGGTGTGGTATCACCTCCTAGGGTATCTTCCAACGCCCTGATGGCCACCCTAGCATCCCGACTCACATCACTCTTTCGATCTTTTATCTGGTCTAGCTCTTCTAGCACTGTCATCGGAATGACCACATCGTGCTCTTTAAACGAATAGATCGCCAAAGGTTCATGCAGTAACACATTGGTATCCAGTACAAACAACTTTCTGTCGTCTTGTTCCATGGCGCCTCCAGAGTGCTTGATTGATGTCTACGCTACATCCTGTCTCACGTTAGATTGCATGGCTCCTGTCATTAGCTTAGATAAGGTTAGAATGATCTTTAGGTTCAAACATCTAGCTCGAAAAAAGCTAAAGGCTTAAATTAATACTGGCACCAAACTCACCAAAGCTCAATTAAGTTTGCCATTGTTTAAGTCTGTGACTCGAGGGCAGTGTAGGTCCCTCGATATGACAGTAGCATGACAAATCGATGGCCGACTACGACAATTTTCTGACTTGTTCAATTTGTAATCTAGCGTTTGGGGAATTAGGCTCTAACGGGTGAGAGGGCGATTCAAATATTGCCAGTATTGGTATAACATACGCGCCCTTTGTTAAAGTCCGCCCAGAAATGAGAATTTAAGATGCCGTTCGCCTTAGGTCAACGTTGGATAAGTGATACCGAGTCAGAGCTTGGTTTAGGAACTGTGGTTCAAGTAGAAGGCCGTATGGTCACGGTGTTATTCCCTGCAACGGGTGAGAATCGCATGTTCTCCCGAGCAGAAGCCCCTCTGACACGCGTCACCTATAATCCCGGCGATACGGTTGAAAGCCACGAAGGTTGGAGCTTAACCATTGAAGAGCTTACTGAAAAAGACGGCTTAGTGATTTATCACGGTATTCATAGTGAAACGGGCGAGCAAGTTACTCTGCGCGAAACCTTGTTAAATCACAATATTCGCTTTAATAAACCCCAAGACCGTTTGTTTGCCGGCCAAATTGACCGCCTCGACCGTTTTGGTGTGCGTTATCAGTGCCAAATGCTACGCCATAAACTGGCAACCTCTGATTTACTCGGTCTGCAAGGTCCGCGAGTTGGCCTGATCCCACACCAAATGTGGATTGCCCATGAAGTCGGCCGCCGTTATGCACCGCGGGTATTGCTCGCCGACGAAGTGGGTTTAGGCAAAACCATTGAGGCAGGCCTGATTATTCATCAACAACTGTTGACCGGTCGCGCCGAGCGAGTACTCGTTATCGTCCCTGATACTCTGCGTCACCAGTGGTTAGTCGAAATGCTACGCCGTTTTAACCTGCGTTTTTCAGTGTTTGATGAAGACCGTTGTGTGGAAGCCTACGCCGACCATGACAACCCTTTCTATACAGAACAGTTAGTGATTTGTTCACTCGAATTACTGCGTAAAAAGAAACGCCTCGATCAAGCCTTAGATGCCGATTGGGATTTATTAGTCGTCGATGAGGCGCATCATTTAGAGTGGACCGAAGAAGCACCAAGCCGTGCCTACCAAGTGGTTGAAGCTTTAAGTGAAGTCGTGCCCGGCGTATTACTATTAACGGCAACGCCAGATCAACTCGGCCACGAAAGCCACTTTGCGCGTTTGCGCCTACTCGATCCAGATCGTTTCTATGATTACGATGCCTTCCTCGCCGAAGAAGACAGCTATAAAGACGTCGCTATGGCCGCAGAAGCCCTCGCAGGCAACGCAAAATTACCCGATGCTGCGATTAATAGCCTGACCGAATTACTCAGCGAAAAAGACATAGCGCCTAGCATTCGCTTAATCCAAGCCGACGGCATAGATAGCGAACTACAACAGGCCGCCCGCAGCGAATTACTGCAAGAACTGCTCGACCGTCACGGCACGGGTCGCGTGCTCTACCGTAACAGCCGCGCCTCGGTAAAAGGCTTTCCAAAGCGCTTTTTTAATCCGCATCCTCAAACCATGCCAGAGCAATACCTCACGGCTGCGCGCGTGAGTAGTATGATGGGCGGGCATAAAACCTTAGAGGCCAAAGCTGCGCAAGCCTTAAGCCCTGAAAAACTGTATCAAGAATTTGAAGATAACAGCGCCAGTTGGTGGAAATTCGATCCCCGTGTGGATTGGTTGATCGCGTTTTTAAAATCCCACCGCAGTAAGAAAGTGCTTATCATCGCTAGCCAAGCGGAAACTGCACTCAGCCTTGAAGAAGCCCTGAGAACCAGAGAAGGTATTCAAGCAACCGTATTCCACGAAGGCATGTCGATTATCGAGCGCGATAAAGCGGGCGCTTACTTTGCCCAAGAGGAAGGTGGCGCACAGGCACTGATCTGTTCTGAAATTGGCTCAGAAGGTCGTAATTTCCAGTTTGCCAGCCACTTAGTACTGTTCGATTTACCGCTCAACCCTGACTTGCTAGAACAACGTATCGGGCGTTTAGATCGTATCGGTCAAAAAAATGATATCCAAATTCACTTGCCCTACCTTGAAGATACCGCCCAAGAACGCCTAATGCAGTGGTATCACCAAGGGCTCAATGCCTTTGAACTCACTTGCCCAAGCGGCCATGTGCTTTACGCTGAATTTGCTGAAGATTTGCTCAATGTACTTGTGGGTGATGACGCGGATGAACTCACGAATCTGCTCAACCATACTCAGACCCGCTATAAAGAACTCAAGCACGCCATGGAACAGGGCCGCGATAAGCTGCTGGAAATCAACTCCCACGGTGGCGATAGAGCAAAGACCATTGTTGAGCGTCTTGCCCAAAACGATGAGAACACTCAACTCATTGGCTCAGTGATCCGTCTATGGGACATTATCGGTGTCGATCAAGAGGATAAGGGTGAGAATTCCATTATCCTGCGCCCGAGTGAACATATGATGTTCCCAACATACCCTGGCTTACCAGAAGATGGCGTAACTGTGACCTTTGACCGCGACACAGCACTTTCGCGTGATGATATTGCGCTGATCACCCAAGAACATCCATTAGTGCAAACGGGCTTAGATTTGATCACAGGCTCAGAAACGGGTACTACCAGTGTCGCAGTATTAAAGAATAAAGCCCTGCCTGCTGGCACATTATTCTTAGAACTCATCTACATGGCCGATGCTTCTGCGCCTAAGTCGAGCCAGTTATACCGTTACTTACCACCCACACCTATCCGCATCTTGCTGGATAAAAATGGGAATGATCTGTCGGCCAAAGTGGATTACGCCAGCTTTGATAAGCAGCTGAGTGCGGTAAATCGGCATATCGGCGGAAAGTTAGTGACTGCATCACAACCAATCTTGCATCCACTGTTTGCCAAAGGTGAAGAATACGCACAGGCCGCTGTAGATGAGTTAGTTATACAAGCGCGTGAGAAAATGACAACACAACTCACGGGAGAATTAGACCGCTTAGAGTCTCTCAAAGCCGTCAACCCCAATATTCGTGAAGAAGAGTTGGAATACCTACGTAACCAAATGCAAGAGCTAAACACCTATCTTGACGCCAGTCAGCTACAGCTTGATGCCATTCGTATGGTATTGGTCAGCCATGTGTAAACACACAGCCAGATAGACTTAGTACTTAAAATAACGCCCAGCGTAATTATACTCTGGGCGTTTTTATTTTAAGGATGACACTATTATCTAAAACATCGCCCACTGATAAGTGTTCAGGTTATACTCAAGCGAAGTAATTTGTAATACTACACAGTGGGTTATCCATCCTATGGCACACATCTTTTTAGCTTTTTGGGTTTTGTCCTTAAGCCTGATGACGTTACCTTGCCTAAGTGCAGAGCCTAATACGTCCACTGAAACTCCTAGAGCTAACCCCACGAGGAACTATCTACCCGCTAATGAAGTAAAACAAATCACCATAGATAACAAACCCTATGAATTATTAGTTCGCCCATGGGAAGGAAAAAAGAAACTCGGCGCAACCATTATTTTACCCGCTACCAATGGTACGGCTGATTCCCCCGGCCTAATGGCATTTTTGCGCCGTAATATTAATCCTGCGGGTTGGGCAAGCTTAAGTTTAACGCCGCCCAAAGAATTGCCAGCCCCCAATTTTGCAACTGCAGCAGCGGAAGTCACCACCGCTGGGGCAGCACAATTAGCAACACCATCCAATAAGCCCAGTCAGAAAATTAAACCTGAAGACAGCAATAAACACCTACAAGAACAAGAAGAATTTTTAATTAAAACCATGTCACAGCTCGATGGCATAGGTACAGACTATCCGGGTAAGCGAGTCCTTATTACTGCGGAACAAAGTGCGGGAATATTGATAAGCCTACTAAGCCAAAAGAAGATTGCCGATCCCGACGTATTGATTGTCATTAATCCCTACAATGAAGATGAGACACGCAATCAAGCCATTGCAGAAAAACTGGCTAAACTCACGATGCCAATCCTAGATATTCAATCGCCCGATGGCCACCCTGCCTCACTAGAGACAGCCGAACAACGCAAAATACTGGCTGTGACCTTAGGGACTCCAAACTACCGCCAAACTACGCTGGTACTCAACTTAGATAATGAAAGTGCTTGGCAAAATTGTTTGAACACGATCAAGGGGTTCGCCGCCAGAATGAGCGGCGCACACTGAGAGATAGGTTTTTACGAAATATCTCATCTATTCCTAAGTGCGTTCAACATTCCCAGTATTACCAACCAGACTGGCGATCCTGATAAGGTTTTTCAGGATCTTTAAGCTGCCGTACCGCTGCAATAGTACGATTTTTGCCTAACAAGAGCCGAATTTGGCTCAATGACTCACGGCTTAAGAGGCTACGTACTGAGGCCGTCCAACTCCTATTAATGCTGAGCTTAATCGCCGCGGTAGCATCGGGTGATGTCTTGATTAGCTCTCTGGCTAATTGCTCTGCAGCAGCCATTGGCTGCTCAGATAACTGAGTGACTAGTCCAAGAGCGAAGGCTTGTTCCCCTGAAAGAACCTTAGCAGTCAAACTTAATAACATCGCTTGATCTTTAGGCATAATTTGCCTAAGTGAAACTAATCCCGCCATATCGGGCACTAACCCCCACTTAGCCTCCATAATCGATAATTGACAGTCATTGGTGGCAATACGTATATCTGCGCCGAGCGCAATCTGCATACCACCACCAAAACAACATCCATCAAGCACGGCAATAACAGGGACGGGTAAGCGCTGCCAGCCAAGGGAAACGCGCTGAGCAAGATTAGCGTTCCCAGGTAACCATTTAAAAAGTAATTTCACCGGTTGCATCGGTGCGGACATAACACTTTTAACATCAAGCCCTGAACTAAAGTTTCCCCCAGCGCCTGAAAGAATAACCACTCTAATGGCTCGATTTTTCTGAATTTTCTTAATTGCTCTATCTAATTCGCTAAACATTAAATAGTTAATCGCGTTCATTTTTTCAGGACGATTAAGCTGCACATAGGCAATGCCATCGCTGATAGTGACTTTTACACATTGGGTACTCATCAAATATTCCGTTACTGGTCAGTCCAGAACAAATGTTAACACATTTGGTCTAATCCACTAAAAGATATAACATAAACCTTAATTTTGACCTTAGTCAAAATATTGTCAGCCTTAATAAATTTTGGGTAGTGTTTATGTTAGGCTGTAACAACTAAACCTGATAACTACAACTATCAGCAACTTACGCAATTTATACCCCAATTAGGGCATAGATTGGTGGTAATCACACACTCTGATGGCAAAATCTAGGTTAATAAATACCAGCACAAAGCATATCAGCGGTCAAAAATGATATGAATACTGCAACGCTTTTTACAGCTAAGAACAAGAGTTTATTCAGTTACATATAAAATTAATTGAGGAATTTATCCCCATTAATTAGCCATATTAACTAATAAAATCTGCAAGTTATAAATAGAAGATATAAATCAGATTTGCCCGAAGACCGCAATTCATCCGTCGGACCTGAAAATAAGTGTTATCTTCAATAAATGGGCAAATAAGGATCACCAGTCAGCATGACAATATCTGTACTCATCTGTGACGATTCCGCTATGGCGCGCAAACAAATGGCTCGCACCCTACCAAAAGAGTGGGATGTGGAGATTACTTACGCCACCAACGGTGCCGAAGGGCTAGACGCCATACGCGCAGGTAAAGGAGAGGTCGTCTTTCTCGACCTCAATATGCCTGTGATGGATGGCTATGAAGTACTGCAAACGGTACAACAAAACGACCTCCCCGCCCTTATTATCGTGGTTTCAGGCGATATTCAAATCAAAGCCCATGAACGGGTAAAAGCACTAGGTGCATTGGATTTTATTCAAAAGCCCGTTAGTGCCGATGCCATTAGTAATATCTTGCAGGAATACGGCATTCTGACTCTGACGCAAAAAGCGCTCGAAGATGAAACTCCGATGATTAAGGTGGATATGCGCGATGCTTGCCAAGAAATAGCTAACGTTGCCATGGGGCGCGCTGCCGATCTGCTTGCCAAGTTACTCGATGTATTTGTATTGCTGCCTATTCCAAATGTGAACGTACTTGAGGTGAGTGAACTCACCATGGCTCTAAAAGCAACAGAGGAAAGTTCAACTGTTTCAGCTCTTTGCCAAGGGTTTATTGGCGCAGGCATTGCGGGTGAGGCTCTACTGCTATTCCATGATTCCAGTTTTCAGGATATGGCAAAACTAATGAGACTCGCCGATCCTGAAGATAAAAACACCGAAATTGAAGTGCTTATCGATACTGGTAACGTGCTAATTGGTGCATTCCTGAACGGGATTTCCGAGCAACTCGATATGAAATTTAGCCAAGGGCATCCAGTTGTGCTTGGACGCCACTGCACAGTCAATGATCTTATCCACGATAATTCAGAAAAATGGCAGAGAACACTCGCAATGGAAATAAACTATCGTATTGAAAACCATGATATTCAGTGTGATTTATTATTGCTCTTTACTGAAGACTCGATCCCGACACTCAGCTATAAACTTGGCTATTTACTCGATTAACCAGTTGGATTTAACTTTATGTCAAACGACCAAAGCGCAATGAACGAACTACACTGGCTCATTGATATGGTACAAACCATTGAAGTAGGCTTGGTGGTGTTAGATCGGCATTACAATATCCAACTATGGAATGGCTTTATGGAGAATCACAGCGGTGTTTCTCCAAATTCAATCAAAGGCCAAAATGTATTTACGCGTTTCCCCGATCTACCCGCAACTTGGTTAAAGCAAAAAATGGAATCGGTTTTTATGCTCAAAAACCGAGCATTCATCAGTTGGGAGCAGCGCCCATACGTGTTCCAGTTTAAAAATTACCGTCCTATTACTGGTCGCGCTGACTTTATGTACCAAAACGTAACACTCCTCCCGCTGGCCTCATTAACGGGCAAAATCACCCACATCAGCGTGATTGTGTATGATGTCACTGATATTGCCGTCAACAAGTTACAGTTAAAAGCGGCAAACGAACAACTCGAACGCCTAAGCCAAACCGATGGACTCACCCAACTGCATAACCGTCGGCACTGGCAACTATGCCTAGAGCATGAATTTGACTTATATGCTCGCTATAACGATATCGCGAGCCTAGTGATGATAGACATAGATAACTTTAAATACATTAACGATACCTATGGTCATGTCGCTGGGGATAAAGTGATCCAACATATAGCCCATATTCTCAGCCAATCTTTACGGGAAACCGATTGCGCAGGACGTTATGGAGGGGAAGAGTTCGCAGTTGTTATGCCAAAAACCAGCGGTGAAGATGCCTTACATTTTACTGAACGTCTACGGGAAAAAATTGCTGAGTCGACCATAGTGTATGAGAGCCTAAAAATAAAAGTGACTGTCAGCTTAGGGGTGTGCGAGATAGGCAAGCATATTAGTAGTAGCTCAAGTTGGATTTCCTGCTCTGATAAAGCACTATACGAAGCAAAGCAAAAAGGTCGTAACTGTAGTGTACTACATACTGAAAAAACAATAATTACATGATTTTAAAGACAATAAAGCCCATCTCAATGGGCTTTTTATTATCTTTGTGGATGCTTAACATTTAATCTAAATTAATGCGGAAATCCGTCATCTTCTTCGTCTTCATCCTCGTCATCCATATCATCGCCAACAAAATAAGTGCCCCAACCATCGTAGTCCACTTTCTGTTTAGCGGCTAACTGTAGCAATTGCTCAGTCGCTTTATCGATTAATGCTACATCTAACTTATGGTGAGCCACTGCATCGAAACAGAAGATCACAGAACCATCTTCTAACTCCATTTCTTCGGCATCGTTGACTTCAAAGCCCAGTTTAAAGGCATCTACTGCTGCTTTTTCGAGGCGATCAAAGTTGGTTGATGAAAAATGATGCTCAATCACATACTCCGCATCAGGCTCAGAGCCATCATCGAGTAGGGCTTGCACTATGTCGCGATTCTCGGCAAGTTGTGCTTTTAACTGACTTTCAATAGACATAAACGTGTCTCCGTTAAGATAAATCTGGCTCAAATTGAGGCTATTATACGCCATCATCCATAGGAGTTTTACCCATTAATGTTGCCGCTTCTCGGTTTATCTCATTAAATTTTGCCGACATACTGTCATAAATTTGTGCAGAAAAAGCTTTAACATCCGCTTTGTCTATATCCGCAGTGGGTATTGGCGCCATCATTTCGATAATAACAACCCCATTATCCCAACGATTTAAATTAATATGGCTCTGACAGGAAGCTAACACGGGCACAATTGGGACACCTGCTGCAATCGCTGTATGAAAAGCCCCTGCCTTGAAGGGTAATAAACCACGTCCTCGAGAACGGGTGCCTTCCGGAAAAATCCATACAGATAAACTTTTTTGCTTAATTTTCTCAACTGTCTTCGCCATCGTATCAAAGGCACTGTGTCGATTTTTCCGATCAATGAGAATATTGCCCGACAACCAATAAATTTGGCCAAATAGTGGCATCCAAACCAAACTTTTCTTACCTAAGCTAACCGTGCCCTTAGGAACGGCCTTAGTGTGAGTAAAAAGATCGAAGTTATTCTGATGATTTGCTAAGAAAATATAGGGGCCATCCTGTACCTCTTTATGCCGACGAACGATCACTTTTATCCCTAAGATCGGTGCAACAGAAGAGAAGATCTTGGCGAACATATGTACATTGTCACGGTGTCGAGGTCTAAGTAAACACACCAATCCACCAAAAATAAAGGCAAGCAACAAAGACACCGCCAACAGCATAGATCTGACGATTAACAGCACAGCATACTCCAACGATAAAATTGGCGACAGTATAGCCAGCATGGCCTATGGACTCAATATATTGTTTACATCTGTAAGCCGATTCGCTAACAAAAAAAAGCCCATCAACTCATTGTAAATACAGTGTGTTGATGGGCTTTAATTTCAACATCTAATGTTTAGAGGCGATTTGAGCAGAAAAAGTCCCTAATTTAGCTAACCACCAACGAAATACCAGCGCACTCACGGCCAATGTAGCAACAATCGCCGCACCGCTGGGTAAATCGAAAGCTGCAGAAAGCACGAGTCCAAGTAAATAGCCAATTAACCCCACAAGGTAGGCATAAAATAATTGACCTTTTCCACGGTATTTATTCAGTGCTAGCGCGGGCAAAATTAAGGTGCTGAAGACCAGATATACACCAACAAGCTCAACTGAGAGGGTGATAACCAGCGCAAATAACAAATAAAATCCTGCGCCATCAAGGATTTGAGGGCGCAGAAGAAATGTTAATAGCACAACAGCATAAACCACAGTAGGTAAGATTAACTGTGGCCAACTGACCCATAGGATCTGCCCTGACATCAATTGTTTTAGTAACTCAGCCCCATGGGGGTCGTTTGCCAACAACAACATAGCTGCAACCGCTGACAACACGTAAAAACAACCAATCATCGCTTCTAGCTCATCCGCCATACGCTTAGATAACCAAGCAATAAACCCTGCGCCTGCAAGGGCAAACACCGCTGGCATCCACACATGAGAAAAAGGTATATCTTCTACCCTGTGATCCATATGAGCGACGATGGCTCCCAAAGCCGCCACTTGTGCTATGGCTAAATCAATAAAGATAATGCCACGCTTTAGAACTTGTCTTCCGAGTACAACATGAGTCGACAACACTAAAACCCCAGCAGCAAATGCTGGCAGCAAAATCGACATCAGCTCCAGATCAAACATAGGCGTTATTTCACTCCATTTAAGAGGGAAATCACACTGTCATAAAGGCTGAAGAGATCCTTACTGCTATCATTACCACCCACTGACATGGGTAGCATTAGCACTGGCAAATGGGATTTTTCACCTAACCATTTTGCACCGCGCTCATCTTGATAAGATGCCACAACAACGGCCAAAATATCACCTTGCTCAGCGCGCGTTAACAAGCTAGCTAAATGCCCGCTAGTTGGTGCTAGACCAGGTTTAGGTTCTAAATCAGCCACTTGCTCTATACCAAGCCAGTTAAATAAGTATCGAAAACTAGAATGGTAAGCGATCACTTTTTTACCCTGTAGCCCTTTTGCTTGCTCTTCCCAACGCGGAATGGCAGCTTGCCAGCGCGCGGTAAAATCCGCTAAGGACTGTTGGTAATGCGCTTCACTCGCAGGATCAAGCTGAGCCATCTTACTGGTTAAAGCTGTGGCAACCTGAAGCAAACGCATAGGATCAAAATGCAGATGCGGATTTCCTTGGGCGTGTACATCCCCCATACTACGATCAACACTGGCTAATTTATCTAGTGTCTCAATGTGATCGGCAGCAAAGAATAGGCCCTTTTCCGTTGATTGCACCTTAGCGTTTGCCGATTTCATTTGTAACATAGGTAACCAACCTACCCCCAAATCAGCCCCCGCACAAACTACAAGATCTGCTTGGCGCATTTTAGCAATCAAACTCGGGCGCGCTTGCACTTGGTGAGGATCCTGTAATGCAGTTGTCGCCGAATAGATGTTAGCCGTGGGCGCTAATTCCTTCGCCAAGGCCGCATACTCAGGTTCACAGGCAAACACATTCAGCTCAGCATGGGCCAACCCCATATAAGCTGCAGAGAGCGCCACTGCAGCCAATTTCACTAATTTAGAATTGATGCGCACCGTGAGCCCCCAACGTCATAATATACTGAATAGTAAAGATGTTATCGTCTTCAATGCCATCAAAATTCGTCCCTTTTTGATTAGTATACTGAAAACGAACCGTCGAGAAATGGCTCGAATGCCATGCCAGTGTGACCTCTGATTCCTTCAACTTTTGTGCATGAAAATGATCGCCATGGAGTTCTTGAGTATCAACTTCACCATAACGCACTCCAGCAGACCAACTTGGTGTAAATTGGTACACACTACTCAAATACCAACCTTGATGATAATCCTTGCTCGGAGCATCTTCTGGATGCAAATCTACTGGCGTAAAATCCGTCACACGAAAATATTCACCGCTCAAGGTTAAATTTTGGTATTTGTAGTTACCATTAGGTGCCCACTTATAAACAAAATCAGCCCCATAGGTATTTTTACCCGTATAAGATGCCGCATGGCTATGATCATGTCCTTCTTCATGTTCATGTTCATCTTCTTCACCTTCCTCATGGGCGGTCACTTGACCATTTTCGTTACGCAAGTAACTTAAACCTGCTTGCCATGAGCTGTTATCGCCAATGTCACCACCGATTTTGCTGTATAAAGTGTAAACCCCGACATTTTCAAATTCACGCTCACCATGCTCATCGGCCGCACGTAAACTTTCTCCTTTAAAGGCTTCTACACCCATAGTCCAATAAAGATCGGTTGGAGCAACAAAGTTTAAGCGCACACCATCATCAAAGTAATGACCACCTAAAAAGGCACGGTAGGCGATAGGACGATCGGTGAAAGAATCAGTATGTAAGTGTTGGTTATTAAGGTAACCAATATCCGATAAAAAACGACCACCACGAATAGAAAATCCCCCTGGCATCGCCATCGTCTGGATAAAGGCTTCTTCAAGGTTGAGCTCACTCTCACCATCATGGATTTCAACAACGGCAGTCACCTTGCCATAGAACATATCATCAATATTGGCACTCATGGCTAATTCAGTTTCACCTAGACCAAAACCTTCAGAGGTTTCAGATAAAGGCCGTTCGCCCGTTTGGTAATAACCATTTAATACCGCGCTAATATTAGGGTTGGTCAAGCTAGAATCAGCGGCAAACAACGAAGGTGAAGCAAACGCGCAGGCTAATGCCACCAAAGAAACTTGGGTGTTAAAAACTGTCATAATATCTCCAAAATACAACAAACGCTCGATGGTGAAAACCATCAAGAAATACAATAAGTTAAAATATGTAAGTTGATTTAGAGTAAAACAGGTGGAGCGCGACTACGATAAACACTGATGTGTTTTGAGAGGAAAACCGGTAGAACAAACTCAACAACATCAAACCGCTGTACGGCTAAATTAAGCACCAGTGGTTGAGTCAATAAGATTTTATTAAATTGATGCTGGTGGAAGCAGAGGGTGCAGTGAGTCTTAGCACCATCATCAAGGTGCGTCACACTATGGGCTGAGGCAGCAAAAGACAGCAAAATCAATAGGGCCGCAAGCCATATTGAAATCATGCGTCTAATGTGACTTGGAAGTCTCACTCAGTCATCCCCATAGTTAAAAAGTGACACAAGTTTATGTCAGGCGCATAGTAAGTTGCAATAAGACAACCTACCGCCAATACGTTACAAGATATTTGTCTTTGATATGTTTAGGTTAAAAACCGCGAGAAATACCCGTTAAGCGGAACAAACTCTCACAAAATAGGCTATTTAAGATTAGCTTAAGTGAGTGTAACTATAGTGTATTTAGTTTTATGTCGATGAAAGCTCCTCCGTGAATTCTCGGCATTCGTCTCTTTTTCCATCCACCAAAAGGCAACTAGAAATGCTAGCATTTTTCCGTGAAAACTTAGGAATTATCTTAGGTGTAGTGATTTTCGGCGCATTAATTTTGGGCGGGATTTACTACGTAGAGCATTCGTTAAAGAGCCAAGAACAAGTTATACAATAACACTTAGCATACACTCTGAGCCCTAGGTTAAGGCTCAGAGTTTAGTTTTAGTTTTACTTTGACTATTGACACTATTATGCAAGCCTAAAATCAGCCCCAATCCATGGTGACAAACAATCAACCCACTGCGGCGATACCATTCATTTTAAGCACTAGCGATGACAACCTCAGCACCTAACCTAAACCAATAATCTCTCCAGCCTCATCAATATCAATCTTGAGATAACCTGGCTTTATACCAAGACCAGGCATTGTCATCACATTGCCCACTAATGCTGTAACAAAACCAGCCCCCGCATTCAGCACTAAAGCGCGGATTGGCACAATAAAATCTTTCGGGACGCCCTTTTGTATAGGATCGTGACTAATCGATAGGGGTGTTTTTGCCATACACACGGGTAAATGAGCATAACCGAGCGAAGTAAACTCCCTCACTTGTTGCTTAGCTTCATCCGAGAGACTGATGCCCGCCGCACCATAACCAACCTCAGCTAAAGTGGATAACTTAGCCTCTAAAGAAGCATCATCCGGATATAACAACCTAAACTGGCTCTGAGTGTCAGCGGCGCGAACCACAGTATGTGCAAGTTCAATAGCTCCCGCTTCACCTTGGCTAAAAGCATCACTGACCTCACAACCAAATGCCGCAGTTTGGTTAACGGCGTTGATTAACCATTGCAACTCGGCTTCGGTATCCGTGGCGAAGCGATTGATTGCCACGACGACAGGAATGCCATAGCGTGCCACATTGTTAATATGCCAGTGTAAATTAGCAAATCCTGCCTCTAGACGAATCTCATCGGGAGTATTGATATCTGTGTCTGACTCAATACCGCTATTTGCCTTAAGCGCTTTTAATGTCGTCACTAACACCGCGGCACTTGGGACTTGCCCGGACTGACGCACCTTGATATTACAGAACTTTTCGAATCCCATATCGGAACCAAAGCCCCCTTCGGTGATCACATAGTCCACAAGTTTTAAAGCGATATCATCGGCAATAATCGAGGAGTTTCCGTGGGCAATATTGGCAAAGGGGCCAGCATGAATGAGGCATGGTGCGCCATTTAAGGTCTGCATCAATGTGGGTTTAATCGCATCCACCATAATCGCCGTCATAGCGCCTGCGACCCCTAAATCTTCTGCGCTTATCACCTGCCCTTGGCGATTAAGTGCTAGAACTAATCGCCCAATGCGGGCCCGCATATCCGCCAAATTAGCGCTCAAGGCCAAAATAGCCATTAATTCAGATGCTGCCGTAATATCAAAACCAGACTCATATACAGGACCGTTGTTTTCTCCTAGTCCAACCTGAACCTGCCGCAGGCAACGATCATTATGGTCAAGCACCCTATGCCAGCGGATCTGCGCAGGATCGATATCCAAAAAAGCTTGCCCAGATTGCGCCTCAAATTCCACTTTACCTAAACGTGACTCATGGAAAAGCCTCGCCGCAATCGCGGCGGCACCTAAATTATGGGCACTGCTGACAGCATGAATATCACCCGTTAAATGCAAGTTAAGTTCCTGCATAGGTACAACTTGCGCATAACCGCCACCCGCTGCGCCACCTTTGACGCCAAAGACGGGCCCCATACTCGGTTGGCGAATGCAGGCACAGGCTTTTTTACCTATGGCCTTTAAGGATTGAGTTAGCCCAATACTTGTCACTGTTTTACCTTCACCGTGGGGTGTTGGGGTGACAGCAGTGACAATAATCAGTTTTCCCCGACTTTGACCCGCTAAACGCTGCTGAACACTTAAATCTACCTTAGCTTTTGTGCTACCAAATAGAAGCATTTCTTCCGGTAATAAGCCTAACTCTGCGCCAAGCTCTGCCACATTTGTTAAACTGGCACGGCTTGAAATCTCCATATCGGTCAGCATGCGTCGGTTTCTCCTTTGAAGTATTCCGGATAAATAGGTGTGATTGTAATAAACAACATCGCTTGAATATGGCGGATATTAGGTGATTGATCTTAAGAGATACAGTCGCCGAAAAGGTTAATTACTGATTTCTTATAAGCAAACAGCGCCATCGGCGCCGTTTATTGTTTAATACTAAAAATATATTTCACCGCTCAGATGTGGACGGCGACCTTTACTGTCTCTAAGCTCAAACACCCAATTATCCTCGTTTTTCTCATAACCAAACCCGACCTGTGCAGGCATTAAGAGTGGCAGCTTAAATGTCACATCGACAGTGAATGGGCGAGTACCAAGTTCAGGCATTAACTCAGCCAAACAGCGGGCTTTAGACCACATACCATGGGCGAGTACGCGATCAAAGCCAAATCGCTTTGATAACAATGGATGCAAATGGATCAAGTTATAGTCACCGGATGCCTTTGCATACCGACGGCCCAGATCTTCCCCCAGCTCCCACGCTTGCGGAGCATCCCATTCCATTTCAATTGCCTTAGGTGGGCGAACGCGGCGACCTGCGGTTTCAATACGATATAAATAGGTCGAGAGTGATTCCCACACTAACTCCTCACCAACATACACTTTAGAAACAAATTCAAACTCCAAGCCTGAATCCGTTTCACGACTTGTCGTTAACGCACACTCAAAGGAATATTTTTCGTTGACTGTGGTTGGACGATATACTTGGATACGGTTTTTAAGGTGGATCATGCCAAGTAATGGAAATGTAATACCATCATGGGTAAAAATCACCGCGTGTAAACGAAACGCCATCACGTATAAATAAGTTGGAGGTAGCAGGTTACCATCAAACTGGAAACCACAAACTTGGGCGTATTGACTCACTTTTGCTTCTGAGACGGTAACATCAGGTGCAGTCACTCTAATGTGAGGCAATGGCTGTTGATCCCAACCTGGTTTGCGGCCAAAAAATATCTTGCGATAAAGAGAAAGCAGCGACGGCATCGCGTTCAACTCAACACAATATGCATTATTCAAGTCTGTGTACCTTTTAATTAACTATCCCTTAGCACAGATAGCCATAAATTACCTCGCTCAGACGGGTGACATCTGATAAATCAAGCTAAAAACGAGTGTAAAACGGGCTGTGCTGCGTCTTAAAAAGGGTGATGCAGACTCTTTGAATGGACAGCGAAAGAGTCAGGTTTGTTGAAAACGGCGTGATTATAACCTAGGGGATAGAGTTCTGTGTATCCCTAAGTTTAGTAGGAATATTTACCATCAATAAAATCATTGTGTTAGCTAATTTTATGAGTGAATAAGTAAGCTAACTTGAAAGATAATACCTACAGAGTGCGAAAATATTTCGTCTGTGCCACACTATTACCCCACACTCTTTAAGTTAATTTACACGTGCAAGATAAGAATTTTGATAAGCTCGCGCACAAGTTTGCGAAAAATATTTATGGCACCCCCAAAGGGGAAATTCGTGCAGCCGTACTATGGCGAGATCTCAGCTCTGCGTTAGCCCCATTTGGCGATAAAAAACTCCGAATTTTAGATGCTGGCGGTGGCTTTGGTTTCTTTAGCCAAAAGCTGGCACGCCTTGGCCATGAAGTCGTACTTTGCGATATCTCACAAGAGATGCTTATCCAAGCCCAAGCACATATTGATGCCTCTACCGAGCCTTTAAATATTGAGCTTATCCATGCCCCTATCCAAGCATTATCAGTTGAACAGAATGGTGTTTTCGATCTCATACTGTGCCATGCCGTAGTCGAATGGCTTACCGATGCTCAGCGTACTATGGAAGGATTGCTGACGATGCTCAAACCCAATGGTTTGTTTTCACTGATGTTTTATAACAAAGAAGCAATGCGTTTCCATGCCTTAATATCAGGAAATTTTGACTACGTGGCCGCAGATCTTAAAGTAAAGAAAAAAGTGAGGCTAACACCCACACACCCGCTTTATATTCAAGAGGTTAAGCAATGGTTTATGGATTGGGAAATGACGTTAATAAGCCAATCTGGGGTGAGGGTTATCCACGATTACTTGAAAAAGAGCCAAGCCGCAGATTTTGATTACCAAAAACTTCTGCAGATGGAACTCGAATATTCCCAGCACGAGCCGTATATATCACTTGGCAGATATGTCCATTTCTTAGGTATTAGTCGAGGAACATAGCACCTCGACTGAACCAACGTGATGTTAAAGACAAGTATCACTCCAACAGGCGGTCACCTTAGCACCCGCCTGTTTAAGTAACTGCACAACACTCTTATCACCCACAACATGACCAGCCCCAATCACCACAAATAACGGTGCTGGCACATCACTGGCATCCATAAGCTTAAGAATACCCTCAGCCATTGTGTGATTTCGCTGCCATAGGATCTTATCTATAATCCGAGTATCACCCTCGCCGCCCATCTGTTCTTGCATAATAGTATCAAGTTCGGTCTCGTCACCCGAACGCCACGCCGTTATCAGCGATAAAAGCTCATCATCCGACACACTAATCGCATCTCGCACCATAGACCACTGCTCTTGGCTGTCGAACGTAGCTAACAACTGAAATTGAGATTCTGCAGTTTCCAGCTCAAACACTGGCAGTGTTTTATTACGAGCCATCAACTGTGCATCAACACCATAATCAGTGCTATAACCTAAGCCATTGTAACGTAAGAGATTGAGTTGAGTCGCCTGTAACCAAGGTGCAAATGATTGAATTGACTGACATACACTTGCTCTACTCGCACAGTAAAGCGTCATACTCTCAACAGTTTGCTTATCGCGGTTCTGCCAATCTAAGCCCTTAGTGCCATCTGCCATCCCATACTTTTGCAATAGCGCGCGGCTATCGACTTTATTCATATCGACTTCAACCACTAACCCCTTGGCTTTGCTAAACGCTGTTTCAATTTGCTCAGGTAAGGGATAAAAATCGCGATTACCAATATGAATTGATCCCAATAAATAGGCACTTTTACCCTGCCACTGCACTTGATAAAACGGCGGTTTATCGCTTGGTGCCGCAAAAATTGCGGCATGAAAAAATAATGTCACACAACTGATTGCGGCGATGAGTCGTCTGTGGCTTGTTGCCATATCCTTTGCCCCTTATAATTCCTGCAAATTTTACAATGAGACGCTGTTATGCCACACACTAAGGTTATAGAGCAACTGAAAGAAAACCTTCAAACCGCCTATCGCCAAGCCATAGATGCCGACGCTAAATTAGATGAACTGAAAAAAGCGGGCTATGGAAAATTCACCAGCATCTTTACGGCAGATCAAGGATTTATCATTTCGAGTAATCGTTTTTTGCCCTACGTGCAAGAGCTCGTTGATGATTTAACCACATTAGAGAGCCAACCGACGCTCGATCCTGTCGCACTTGAAACCTATGTGCGCCAATTAGGTATCCTATTGAAAACACTTCAGGTCTTTAAAAAACAGAGCTAACTTCTTTATCTAAGCGCTAAAATTTTTCGTTAAGTTTAGCGCTTTCCCTTTCCTCTTTACCCTGTTAGCGCCAGAGAAAACCCCTTTTAACGCCACAAAAATTGTCATCATTTTGTCATTTCTAAGTCATAGACTCCGCAAACACAGACGAAGGGGCTGAATAATGACAAGTTTAGATCTCGCTAAAGAGCTTGATAAAATAATTTCTAAAGGGGCTATCAGTCCATTATTCCAGCCTATTTTCAATATATTAGAACATAAGATCCATGGATTTGAGGCCCTAAGTCGCGGCCCAGAACACAGCCCATTATATTCACCCGTTCCCCTTTTTCAGACCGCCGAACATCAGGGTAAACTCAGTGAACTCGAAACCCTCTGTCGACGGATTTCACTTGAGCAATTTAAATTCCGTCAGTTTCAGGGGCGACTATTTATCAATATCTCACCCAAGGCGCTGTTAGATCCCTGCCACCCCAAAGGTATGACACTGCAACTATTGCAACAGCTTGGGATTTCACCTTCACAGGTAGTTATTGAACTCTCGGAGCAATATCCTGCGGATGATATAGACCTGCTTAAATCCTGCTTAAATCACTATCGTAGTCAAGGATTTATGACGGCAATTGACGATTTAGGTGCGGGATATTCTGGCTTAAGACTCTGGTCAGAATTGTCACCCGATTATGTGAAGATTGATCGTCACTTTATCCATCAGATCGACTCAACCCCAGTAAAACAAGAATTTGTGCGATCCATTGTTGAACTCTGTCAGAGTTTAACCTGTAAAGTGATAGCCGAAGGGATTGAAACTCAAGAGGAATTAGCAGTACTTAAACAACTTGGCATTGTGTATTGCCAAGGTTATTTACTCGGTCGTCCTGAGGCTATGCCCTGCAGAGCAATGAAAGCCACCTTAGTTCCCAATAATACCCAAGCACAACCCCGATATAGTGAGTCAGCAGAAAGCCTCTGTTGCAGTGCCGTTACCGTTCTACCAAACCTAAAGCTTAAACATCTAAGTGATACTTTTATCTCCCAACCTGCACTGCAAGCAGTTGTTGTGGTTGAAGATCAAGTACCCCAAGGTATTATTAGCCGTGCAACATTACTTGAGCTTTTTAGCACCCCCTATGGTCGAGCATTACATGAAAATCATGCCGTTAGCGAGGTCATGGATCCTCAGGTACTGCAGATAGAAGCCAATGAACCCCTTTCGACTGTTAGTCAGCTACTAACGTCAGAAAGTGCAAATACCGTGGCACAGCAATTTATTATTCTGCGCCGTGGCAAATTGCTCGGCATTGGTCACACCAAAGATCTATTACAGCGCATAACTGAGCACAGAATTAAAATGGCACGCCATGCTAATCCACTTACGGACTTGCCGGGAAATGTGCCTATACAAGAAGAGCTAAAGCGACTAAGAATTCAACAAAAGTCTTTTTACCTCGCTTATTTCGATCTGTGTCATTTTAAACCCTACAACGATATTTATGGTTTTTGTCGTGGTGATGAAGTGATTTGCGAAGTGGCCAATTTATTAATGAAATATAAAAGTGATAACTGCTTTATTGGCCATGTGGGAGGCGATGATTTTGTGATAATTAGTACATGCGATCAAATCGTAACTCGTTGTCAGCGGATATTGACTGACTTTGAACACCATAAACAATTGTTCTATAGTGCCGAACATTGGCAAGCACAACAAATGCTGGCAGATGATAGACAGGGGCAAGCCTGCTACCACAAACTTATAAGCCTATGCGTTGGCTTACTCTCGCCGGAACATACCCATAATTGCAATGAACATAGCTTGTCCACTCTGAGTGCGAGGGCAAAAAAACAGGCAAAATCCGCAAGTAATGGATTTTGCCTGTTGGAAAATAATGCACTCAATCCACACGCATTAATCGCTTAAGGTGGCTTTTACATCTAAATCTTAGGGGCGATGGTCTTTTTTAACCAGTCGTTTAGCATCTGTGTTTCATACATAAAAGGTTTATCGTTTAAGGGCTGAATACCCGTTAAAAACCCCATATCAGATAATTTTTCATCCCCAGCAACGATCACTTTATCATTCTCTAACACCTGGTAGCTAAAGGTGATTCGTGGTGGGTAAATATCCTTCACAACCCGTAAATCATTTGCCGTTGCACCAAATGTTGGACGCATATCCCCCGCTAAATCCACATCGGTAACCATCATTTCAAGCTTTTGATTGGGTTTTAAAATTTTAGCGGCTTCTTTATTGATATTCTTGGTTAAGGTCTCAAATAAGCGAGTCTCATAACGGGATTGAACTTCCCCCGATGATTTAATATCGCGAAAATCCTTCGGATTTTGCCAAACAATTTTTACCACACCATCTTCCGTGACAGGATGGGTTGATGTTTCATCTGCGGCCCACACTGCACTGCAACTTAATACCCCTGCGAGTAAAAGGAATTGAACTTTCATGCTTGCCTCCTAGGCCTAATCATTTCTATATTGACAGTACAAAATCTAACCTGAACTAAAGCTTAACGCAAAACAGTCTCAAGAACATAAAATAAACACAAGCATTTGTATAATAAACAAAATATTTCACTTTGCTGTAAATTGACACGTATCTTTTTGTATCGACACTGCACTAAGTAAGTGCAGCGTTATAAATTTGTGATCATTTTGCGCGCATCTTGATTAAAAACACGTTATTCTTCGCCTATTGTTTATATGGCTACGATTAGAAAATGAAATTCCCCGTTGTACCTGTGTTCATTCTTATTCTTTTTACCTGTTTCGCCAGTGCGATTTGGTTTATCTCCCCAGACAGTAAAGATGACCATCACCAAACTTGGTCATCCTTTATCTACACCCATGGGTATGACTCTGGAAAATACAAAAAAACAGATAATTTTGATCATTATGATGCCTGCCGAGATTTTGCCCGGGTGCAATCTTCTCTCTATGATAATGTCCCTTGGGAATGTGGTTTAAATTGTGAATTTGATCCACGCAAACAAGGGTTTCAATGCAAAAAAATGAAAAATGACAATTAAGGCCTATTCCACAGAGATTAATGATTAACGTTTAAAATGGAAAACGGGCACTTAACTCAGGATATTGCTGTTTAAGATCCTTAGGTTTAGTGCTAAATTTTTTACCAACAGGAGTCGCTTTACCCGATGGCATAAAAGGTAACTCTTGACCCGTCCTATCTTCATATAGCTGCCCAGCAATTAAGTCGTACTCATCGACAAAGGGATAGGCATATCCGTCTTTCTCTGGCCATGCGGATAAACGCGCTAGGCTATCAGGATGTGTAATAACTGCATCATAACGCTCTTGCCCTAAAGAAATAAGAAAACATCTAAACTCCGCAAAAGCATATTCAGAATCACACCCAGTGATAATATAAGCCGCTCCCCATACTGACCATAAATAGCTACGCCGCATCTGTTGGCTAAATATTTTATCGAAAGCTTTTAATTCTTCATTACTGAGTTCGGTGAGTTTTTGCTTGAGTGCCTGCACTAAAGATTCCTGTGGTTGTGCAGCCTCAGTACGCGTAACCAATGCCCAAAATTCAACTTCTGTCATAACCTAAACCTATTAACTATACCCGTGCAAAGGCAATATTCTACATGATAATGCGGTTATGCTGGACTCAGTTCAGCGCTTTTCCTACACTGCCTCATCCTAAGACCACGAAATCCATCAGTCATTCAATGCCTAAACGTCTCATTTTACTCACCGCGCTCTATTGCCTCTTTAGCATAGTCGCACTATGGCGAGCAATAACAACCCAATCCTTTGATTTATTTACCTTAGGAGTGCTTCCCGTACTAGTAGGTATCCTGATGCGAGCCCCTTGGTCAAGCCTAGTGCTTAAAATCTATCTTGGAATGCAAACCCTCGGTTTTTCAGCGCTTGGTATCACTGCGGTGATTGCCTACCGTATCACACCAGAAGACGTAAAAGTGTTCTTTGCAGGTAAGCAAATTCCGATGCTACCACTTGTTATCGGCATAATTGCTATGTTGTTAGTACAATATTGGGCAGCATTTTCTAAAGTCACTTACCAGTATTTAAGTGGTAAAACAGAGTAATAGCGGATTTATTGCTAAGCTGTTATTTATAGCGTAGCTTAACAATCCTATAAAAGACCCTCAGCTAATACCGACGAAAACTATGAGTCATCTATCACCCAACGAATTATCCATTCTCTTAGTAGAGCCTTCGGATACGCAACGCCGAATCATTATTCAGCATCTACAACAAGAAGGGATTGTCAGCATTCAAACGGCTGCAAATATCGAAGAGGCTAAAGCCGTGGTTGGCCGCCATAAACCCGATCTCATCGCCAGTGCAATGCATTTCGAAGATGGCACTGCCATCGATCTACTCAGCTATTTACGTGTAAATAGTGACTACAAAGACATTCAGTTTATGTTGGTGTCGAGCGAATGCCGTCGCGAGCAATTGGAGATTTTTAGACAATCAGGCGTAGTCGCTATCTTACCTAAGCCTTTCCATGCTGAGCACTTAGGTAAAGCCCTGAACGCGACCATCGATCTATTAAGCCATGATGAACTCGATCTTAGCCATTTTGATGTACATGATGTGCGCGTTTTAGTAGTCGATGACAGTCGTATGGCGAGAAATGTCATCAAACGAACTATTGGTAATTTAGGAATAAAGCTCATTACCGAAGCAGAAGATGGTGCACAAGCTATTGAGTTAATGAGAAATAATATGTTTGATCTGGTAATTACTGACTATAACATGCCCAGTATTGATGGATTAGCATTGACCCAATTTATTCGCAACGAGAGTCAACAATCCCATATCCCTATTTTAATGGTCTCCTCAGAAGCCAACGATACCCACTTAAGCAATGTATCACAGGCAGGCGTCAATGCTCTGTGCGATAAACCCTTCGAACCTCAACTCGTCAAGCAGCTCTTATTTCAACTGTTAGAAGAATAAAACCTAAGTCACGAACCGAGTAAATATTCTCCAATTTACCGCGTTTCATTCTATTCTCTGGCAGTAAAAGGCTTTCAAAGTATGAAGCCTTATGGCATGTTAGGCACGCTTACTTAAATAATCTACGGAAAGAAGAGACAACAAAGATGAACAAAACTGAACTTATCGCTAAGATTGCGGAAAATGCCGATCTAACAAAAGTGGAAGCAGCACGCGCATTAAAGTCTTTCGAAGCGGCTATCACCGAATCCATGAAAAATGGTGACAAAATTTCTATCGTGGGCTTTGGCTCTTTCGAAACGGCCACCCGTGCAGCTCGCACAGGTCGTAACCCACAAACGGGTAAAGAAATCCAAATTGCAGAAGCAACTGTGCCTAAGTTTAAAGCCGGTAAAACCCTACGCGATAGCGTCAATTAATTCGTAGATAAAACCATTCGTGATGAAACGCCTCCTACTTTGTGAGGCGTTTTTTTTGCGCAAAACTCAACTCGAAATGACGATTTATTGCACAACGACAGTGCGTGCCTGCTCCATTTTCATGCACAGCCAAAAGCACAACTGATAAACATTTTTATAACATTATGTTTTCCATAAGATTGTAATAATGGCATACGATTAGCAACTCACTCTTCAGAAAAAAACCAAGATGCACCAGTGCCACCAACAAAATGGGGCATAAGTGAATCAATAAATACATCAATCGAGGGGATGAGCATGAGAAAATCACTGTATAGCGTTTTAGCCTTATCGACAGGAATGTTACTGACATCCAATGCCTTTGCTGCCGTGTCAGCCAATATAGGGGGTACATCAAATTACCTATGGCGTGGTGTAACCCAAACTGACGATGCGGTAGCCATCCAAGGTGGAATTGACTATAGCCATGATTCTGGATTTTATGCAGGCACATGGGCATCGAATGTGGATTTTGGTGATGAAACAAGCTATGAGCTCGATCTTTATGTGGGTTATGCAGGTAATATCACTGAAGATATTAGTTACGACATAGGTTATCTCTATTATGGCTATCCTGATGCACCAGGAAGTATCGACTTCGGCGAACTACATGGTGCTGTTACTTGGAAATGGATTGAGCTTAGCTACTCCCATGTCATTAATGCTGGAGATGATGTAGCAGCATCGCCTTTAGATAATAAAGATTTGAGCTATCTTGCGGCTACTGTATCAATACCACTTACTGAAAAGGTGAGCTTATCCATGCATTATGGTTATTCCAGCGGTGATGTGGTTGAGGCTTGGTTTGGCGAAGATAACTACGCCGACTATAACGTGACCTTAAGCGCCGACACGAGTATGGGGACAGTATCCTTTATGGTTGCAGATACAGACTTAACCGATGACGATACTAAAATTGTTTTAGGCTATTCCTACAGCTTTGACCTCTAAGCTTTACTATCTAACCCGAGCGAGTACAAGTTATCAAAACGCCACCTTAAGCGGTGGCGTTGTGCTATCGCAATGATCCATTAAGCAATGATTGGCCTATTTGTTTTACGCGCTGCAACCATTTTCTCGATATATTCAACTATCGGTTCAGTGACTGAAATCCCTGTAGTTTGCTCAATACCTTCAATGCCAGGTGCCGAGTTCACTTCAAGAATTAAAGGGCCACGGTTAGAGCGTAAAATATCCACACCAGCGACAACAAGCCCCATGGCCTTTACGGCTGCAATCGCCATCTTACGCTCGACGGAGGTGATTTTTACCGTTTCACCACAGCCTCCCAAATGAAGATTAGAGCGAAAATCTCCTTCTGGTCCTTGACGTTTCATCGAAGCGACAACTTTATCACCTACAACAAAACAGCGAATATCGCTTCCGTTAGACTCTTTAATATATTCCTGCACTAAGATATTGGCTTTCAATCCTAAAAAGGCTTCGATCACGCTCTCTGCCGCGGTTTTCGTCTCAGCTAACACAACACCAATACCTTGAGTACCCTCAAGCAGTTTAATCACTAAGGGAGCACCTCCCACCATATTGATTAAATCAGGAATATCATTAGGTTTATTCGCAAACCCCGTAATTGGCATACCTATCCCTTTACGAGAAAGCAACTGCAATGCCCTTAACTTATCACGGGATCGGGCTATCGAAATCGAGTCATTGGCCACAAATACGCCCATCATTTCAAACTGACGTACCACTGCACAACCATAAAAAGTCACACTTGCATGGATTCGAGGAATGATTGCATCGAATCCAACCAACTCCTGTCCCTCATAATGAATACTGGGTTTGATCGAGTTGATATTCATATAACAGTTCAGAGTATTGATCACAACCGCTTCATGGCCACGACTCTCACAGGCGGCGACTAAACGTTGTGTTGAATACAGTTGAGGAAACTGGGATAAGATACCTATTTTCATTACGGAATGACCCACTTAAGCACAGTGAATAAAGAGTTCTGACACAACAAAATTCGGCATCAGAAAAGGGGGGCTGATATTTGTCTATTGCTCAGTGTAAAGCAAGAAAATATTCCTCACCAGATGAAAACGGTTTACAGGAATGACCACTGGATAAGGTTCACAATTTTGTGAGTAATGGTGTAATAAATTTTGCCTCAAAGTCCATTGCCTCTAGGGGCCGAGAGAATAAATATCCTTGCAAAATATTACAATTGCGAGCCGTACAAAACTCCGCCTGTTCCAATGTTTCCACACCTTCTGCGACAGAAATAACATTAAAACCATAGGCAAAATTAAGTAATGCGGCTAATAATCGAGTGTCTTTTTCATCTTTATCGTAGGATGCGATAAAGCTTTTATCTATTTTCAATACACTGATAGGGAATAATTTGATGTGTTCCAAGGATGAAAATCCTGTACCAAAATCATCGAGGGCGAAACGAACACCAAGTTTAGCGATTTGATCTAAAACTTTAGCGTGTTCATGGGGATCTTCAATCAAACAATTCTCAGTAATCTCTAACTCTAGTGCAGTGGGAGGTAAACCCGTTAATTCCAGTGTTTGGATAATTTTACTCAGCAAATCAATCTGCGCTATTTGTGAGGCTGATAAATTTACCGCAATGGTGAAATCACGCCCAATGGGTTTTAGTTGTGTCAGCCAAATCTGAGCTTGTCTACAAGCCTCCGTGAGAACCCAATCCCCAATCTCCTCCATCAGGCCCATCTCTTCTGCAATAGGGAGAAATTGATCCGGTGCGATAACCCCGTCTTTAAGATGCTGCCAACGAATAAGTGCTTCCATACCGACCATTTGATGGGTCAAAGAATCAACCTGTGCTTGGTAATACACCTTAAATTCATTCTGTCTGAGTGCAACCCTAAGACTTGACTCGATATGATTGCGATAACGCACCTCTCTATCTAAGGCTTCAGAATAAAATTGGATCTGATTACGCCCCATTTTCTTGGCGCGGTACATCGCAATATCGGCACATTTCATCAACTCGGAACTGTCTGATGCAGCCTCGTTATAAAAAGCAACGCCAATACTGGCACCAATCAGCACATCATTATCCCCGAGGCAAAAAACCTCCTCAAATGCCTTAAGCAGTCGATTAGCCACTATCATCGGAAAATACTTGTAATCATCATCCGTCACCAGGACAACAAACTCATCGCCCCCTAAACGAGCAATGACATCACCATCCCGCAGAACCTCACTTAAGCGAGAAGCCACTTTGACTAATAAGATATCGCCAGTCTGGTGACCTAATGTATCGTTAATCGCTTTAAAATCATCTAGATCGAGTAGAATTACCGCTAAATAATTGTTACTCCTTTTGGCTCTAGCTATGGCTCGATTTAAACAAAGCTCGAACCCATAACGGTTAACGAGTTTCGTCAGCGAATCATGCTCTGCTAGCTCTTTCAGTTTTTGATGGCTATTACGTAGTGCTAATGCCATTGAGGCTCGTTGTTTGGCGTAACGAATAGCTCGGGTAAGAATACGGGAATTAACTTCATCTTTGAGTAAGAAATCCTGAGCACCCAGTTCTATACAGCGCTGGGCTAACTTTTCATCTTCATAACGGCTGAGCATCACGACTACGGTCTGGTCTTGAGTCATCGCATTGAGTTTAATCAGCACTTCGAGGCCATTGGCATCGGGCAGCATGTAGTCCAATAAAATGCCATCAAAATGGCGTTCTAACGCTAGGTTTAATCCATCGAACGCACAATTTGCCTCAATGACATTAAACGCTAATTTTGACTGCCTCAATGCTCTAATGACCGCGGTTCTATCCACTTCATCATCATCGATTAGTAGTAAATCCATATGCCCATCCTATGCCGATGGAAGCTCAACAATACGCCAGTAACCTTCCAACATATTAAAAATATTATTAAAACCGTCTTTTATATCTGTTTTCACCATATAGCCCGCCACATGATGACTATAGGCTTTCATCCGATCTTCATCGGTACTTGAGGTGGTTAACATAAAAACCACAGAGGAAGAAAGTGTTGGATCGGATCGAAGATGCTCAAGAAACTCAAAGCCATTCATCCTCGGCATATTTAAATCCAACAGTATGAGATAGGGCCCCTTAATCGCCTCGGGATTAGTCAGAATATGTAACGCCTCAAGTCCGTCTCTGGCGCGTATCAAAGGATTCAATAAGCGAAGCTGCTTCATTGCACGCTGAACAGCCATATAATCAACATCATCGTCATCGACCAGTAAAATTGTCACTTGAGTGTAGCTATTTGAACTGCTCATAAAACCTCCTTGTTCACTATACGTACTGGCCAACTGAATCGAAAACGACAACCTCGTCCCTCTGATTCTAGTTTGATTTCTCCCCCTAAGCTTTCTATGGTTTTTTTTACCAGTGATAAGCCTAAACCACTCCCCTCTACTTCATCCCTTGGTTTAAGCGTCTGAAACATTTCAAATACTTTCCCATGATAAGCCTTTGAAATACCTGGGCCATCATCAACAACACTAAACCAATATACATCCCCTTTAGGTTCACATTGCACTTTGATAACACCCGTGTCTCGATCATGGTGTTTTATGGCATTACTCATTAAATTTCTAACAACCAACTCCAAAAGTGTTTTGACTGTCTTAAAGTTTGGGAATTCCCCCTCTAGCAATAACTCAAATCCCTGTGGAGGAGCGACTAACTCAAACATATCCTCAATTAACTGCCGCGCATCCACCTCTACAATTTCAGCATCAACCCGACCAATTCTGGAAAACATTAATAATCCATCGAGTAGCAAGACCATACGATGAATCCGATTTTGAATTAATCCTAAGTACTTTTGGACATTTTCATTCGTATTATCAACAAGATCTTCCGCCAACCAACTCGTCAACTGTTCAATCCCCCTTAAAGGAGACTTAAGATCATGGGATGCAATATAGGCAAAACGATCGAGTTCTTGATTAATACGCTCAAGTTCTTTTGTATGTTGAGCTCTTTGAATTTCCACACGTTTGCGTTCTGACACATTATTGATTGTCGCGAGTATAGAGAGCCCATTACTAAAATGGATTGGTGTTAAGCCAACCTCAATCGCTAATCGGCTACCATCCTTGCAACAGCCAAATAAATCGTCCCGCATAGACATATTTTTTGCGATAGGCTGGACCAAATAATTACTCATATGTTGCTGATGTATATCCCACAATCCCTTAGGCAGTAGCATATTGATTGAATGCCCAAGCAATTCTTCTCTGGCATAACCAAATAAGCGTTCGGCATGAGTATTGACTAAAGTGATCACGCCTGTTCTATCAATCATAAATAGGGCGCTTGGTGAGGCTTCAATGACTAATCTAAATCGTTTCTCGTTGGCGATAAGTTCAGATGTCAACCTAGATTCTTGATAACGATTACGCGCCATCACAACCACGGAGTAAAATAACGCTAATATAAAGCCACACCCAATCAATTGGAGCCAAAAACTCTGGGTTTGCTCCGAACTAGAAATAAAGGCTGATTCTGACGAAATATCTAAACGCCATACTCGGCCTTCAATGATTGCCGTTTGTGATTGATAAAAAAGATCCTGCGGACTAGGTAACAATTTATTGCTGGTAAACATTAAACTTTCAGCGTTTGCATTTTCCCCATCGTAAATAGCGAGTGTTAAACCCGAAAATCTATTTCCCATAATCCCTTGCATCAAATCATCCATGCGAAAAGCTGCATAAATTACACCGACGGCACGCTGTTTTCGCTCCTCATCAGTAGTCGCTTGCCCTTGATATAAGGGTAAATACATCAAAAAACCCGATTGGGTATTATCTTGGGTTTCCTGAACTAATATCACCTTTCCTGAAATTGTCGGCATCCCTGTTGCTATAGAACTGAGTATGGCAGAGCGTCGATTCGTCTCTGAACACATGTCAAAACCAAAAGCCCTCTGGTTACGCCAATCAAAGGGCTCTAAGTATTGAATGACGCAATAGAGATCGCGCTCTCCTTGGGGATAGACGTTATATTCACTAAACCCTTCAGATCGAACTTGATTGACATGCGCCTCCAAGGTTTCAGGAGTCAGTAAGGGAGTGTAACCAAAGCCTTGAATACCTGGGTAATATTCAATCAAACGCGCATTTACTACGTAGGTCTGCCACTCTTCTCTGGTCACGCCATCAGAGGCAAGAAATAACCCAATCCCCCCCCGTAATACCTGCTCATACACTATCATTCTGCTGTTTACGGCTTCAATTAGCTCCTGCACATTATTATTAAAACGCTCTTCCCCGCGATCTCTAAGATAAACCTCTAAGACGTACCAAGAAACGCCCATGAAAAACAATGCAGCCGTGATCACCATCCAACTGGAACTTAGGACGCTGAAATAAAAATTTTTAGGAGAGTCAAAGTATTTAGGAAAGTCATCCTTGTGCATATATGCCATCCTAGCGAATCATTAATCATCAAAGTGTTGTTGTAGTTGTCAATTAATTCAAGTTTGTCTGAGTATTTAAGTAGGGATTAGTCAATAAATTAACAATAAAGTATCAGGTGTTCAGTCACAAAATAGAGTTAAATTACAGGAAGACTGCTATATAAAAATGTCATTATTATTACCACAAGCGACGGCATGCGATTCAACCAATGGGAAGAAATTTTTACTCTAATTCACAAAATTTTTTGCTTTTCTGCCACACTATTTTTAGATAGAAAGTCTTTAGGAACAACATGAGGAATTCGTTATGGCTCATATTATTGAAGTCGTGCCCAACGATACTGAAATTGAGGCGATGACCACCCCTAGAAACAGCAAAGCAGCCGAAGCCATGCAGCATAAGCGTGAAATCAAAAAACGCTTAGAAGATTATCTCGAACGCGCAGAACTTCGACGTGCATTAGGAGACGACGAATTTTTTTAAGCCCTGCTAATACCATTATGCTTACGCTACAAACCGACAAGCATAGATATTTTGCTCGATTATAAACAAGTATCACCCAGTACTTCATCGGCTGGGTGAGCATTAATTTTTAGTACCACCAACCTTATCATTTTGCCTTTTTATGTCTTGGTTTTAATGAGAAGCCATCCAACCTTTATATAAATAAGTATAAGTTCCTCATCCCAGCGCCAAACGCGCCAGCGTTCATATCGCAGATCCTGTGTAGAACTTTTCACCGAGTGATGCTTTAAATCGATGAAAAATTGATTATTTAATCTAAAATTTTTAACATCAGCCTAGCAGATCCATAGGAATCAATAGGGTTAAAGGCTATGATTATGTCAATTTCTATTGCTTAAACAGCCCGCAGGATGACGGAAATGTCAGAGTCGTTAGCCCAGTACCAACAAGATCTACGCCGCTTTTCCGATGAACTCATTCGTATCCAAACTCCCATAAAAATCCTCGATGCGATTAAATGGCCAAGGGAAATGGAAGAGCGTTTTCTATCAAACAAAGGTTCTTCACTTCCAGCGATTAAACAAGACTTCTATCAAAACATAGCATTACCTTTTGACCCTATAAAAACGCAAGCTGAACTTATCGCCCTGAAACAGGATATTCATAGACGTTTAGGTAAACGGGACAAACTTGGAAAATTATTAGTTGCCAACGTCGATCAATATCGTCTCGTTGTCGATATGTTAGGCCACAGAGGTACGCCGACCTTTGGTAAACTCAGTCAAGAATTATACGGCAGTGCAAACCATAGATTGCATGGCGATCGCCATACCCTGCGTCAGTTGGGCGATAAACTGAGTTATATATTCTCGCTGCCCGCAGCACGACATATGAATAAGCATCACCCCAAAATTATTAGCGCACCGGAAGCCGTTAATGTACTAAGTCAGCGTTTAGAAAAGTATTTCCATAGCGATGATATGCGTGTTCGCCTCAGTGACGGTATTGTTTCGGATGCCGCAGTGGGCGGCGATACCGTTAAACTCAACAGTAAAGCGATGTTCAGTGAGTCAGACCTCAATGTATATGAGGTTCATGAAGGCTGGGTACATGTTGGTACAACCCTTAATGGCAGAGCCCAACCCCACGCAACTTGGCTCAGTGTGGGGTCTCCACGTGTAGCGGCAACCCAAGAAGGGCTCGCAGTATTGCTCGAAATGTTGACCTTAAGCTCCAATCCAGGCCGTGCTCGGCGTATTAGCGACCGTGTTGCGGCTGTCGATATGGCGGAAAATGGCGCTGACTTTATCGACGTGTTTAACTATTTTAGAGAATTAAATCTCAGTGCAAAGGACAGCTATCGGGTCACTCAAAGGGTTTTCCGTGGCGGTATGGTAGAAGGTGGGAGCTTTTTCACTAAAGATATTTCCTATGTCCGCGGTTATGTAGAAAATATTAACTTTATTCGTAGTGCAATTACATCAGGCTTACCCGAGCTCATCCCTATGTTGTTCTTAGGGAAATTGGCGATCGAAGATATCCCTGTGTTGTATCAAGCCTGCCAAGAAGGAATTCTGACGCCCCCAAAATACCTACCTCCTATGTTTGATAACTTTAGCGGTCTTTACGCATGGTTTGGTTTTGCCTCTGGCCTAGCTGGAATTGATTTAAAAGGTGTTCAGCGTCACTTCACTCGCTTATTTAAGGATGTCCCCAACGTATCTCCCGCCTATGAGTTATTTGATGATACAGAGTTTGATAACAACTCAGACTAATAGCGTAACCAGCTCGATTAAAAAGCTCACCAATATGTGAGCTTTTTGGTTCGAAAACACTCAGTCGCATCGGCAATTAAGTGCGCACTTTTGCCGTATCTTCAGCGCGTTTTTTAATGAAGTATTCTCGCGTCAAACCGAAAACCACAGGACTCAACAGCACTAAAGCAATAAGGTTCGGAATAGCCATCATAGCGTTTAAGGTATCCGCTAATAGCCAAATGAAATCTAAAGAACTTACCGCACCTAAGGGAACCGCAAGCGTCCACAGTAGGCGGAATGGTTTTATTGCTTTAATACCAAAGAGATATTGCACACACTTCTCACTATAAAAACTCCAACCAATAATGGTTGTAAACGCAAAAATAGCCAGAGCTACAGCGACAATATAATTCCCCATCGGTAAGGCGTGGGAGAAGGCGTAGGAAGTCAATGCGGCACCATTTTCACCTGAAGTCCATGCTCCTGACACCACAATCGCTAGTCCCGTAATAGAACAAACAATAATGGTATCGATAAAGGTGCCAAGCATAGCAACAAGCCCCTGCGCTACAGGGTTATTCGTTTGCGCAGCGGCATGGGCGATAGGCGCACTTCCTAAACCTGCTTCATTGGAAAACACACCGCGAGCGACACCGAAGCGAATGGCAGCCCAAACTGCCGCCCCCGCAAAACCACCTTGGGCAGCAACTGGATTAAACGCACTATGAACAATCAAGGCAAATGCAGCAGGCACCTCTTCAATATGCATAGCTAACACAGCTAAACCCGCGGTAATATAAAAAATTGTCATAAAGGGCACTAACTTACCCGCTACATCGGCGATACGTTTAATCCCTCCCATCAATACTGCACCAACTAACAGCATCATCACCACGCCCGAAGCCCAAGCGGGAATCCCAAAGTTACTGCTTAACGCATCTGCAACTGAGTTTGCCTGTACTGTATTACCAATACCAAAACCAGCAAGAGAACCAAAAATCGCAAATAATGTGCCTAACCAAGCCCACTTCTTACCAAGGCCATTTTTGATGTAATACATAGGCCCACCAACATGGTTACCATGGTCATCAACTTCACGGTATTTCACCGCTAAAACGGCCTCTGCAAACTTAGTTGCCATCCCCACTAACGCTGTACACCACATCCAAAATAAGGCACCAGGGCCTCCAATAAAAATCGCGGTAGCAACCCCCGCAATATTACCTGTACCAATAGTGGCTGAAAGTGACGTCATCAACGCATTAAAAGGGCTCACATCTCCTTTCACATTTTTATCTTTATCGGGAATTCGCCCAGACCAGAGTAGCTTAAAACCTGTACCTAATTTAAGAATGGGCATCAATCTAAGCCCGAGAGAGAAACAAACCCACACCAAGGATCATCACCAACATAGGTGTGCCCCAGACAAAGCCATTAACTAGGCCAACAAATTCCGTAATTGCTTCCATTCAAACCTCGTGATTGATTGTTATAGTTATAGTTTTATTAGCTCTGCAAAATTAGGTTTGACCTAATTGAGACTATTTAATGAGCCAATCTAGATAGCCTCAATCCAGATTACAACGAATGATTAACAATTGGAAACCTAAATAATGGATAAATTTATTCGGTACCATACCTAAGGCGCGTTGATTTATAAGCAAATAAGACGCCCTATTCTTACTAAATAGGGCGTTACAAAGAAGGGCATAAACTTAAGAGGTGATCCACATTAACCGCGGCAATGCAGTTAAATCCAACTTATCACCATATGCAGCTATCGCAATATCCTTAGGTCTAGTTTTAGGATCTTGGTTAATGACATCGACTAACCCCTGCTGTGCCTCGGGTTCGCCATGGACGAGAACTAAGGGGGGCTGATCATCAAAGTGGTGATACCAATGTAATAACTCAGCCTGATCCGCATGGGCAGATAGCCCACCTACCGTATGTAGCTTAGCGGCGACTTTAATACTGTTACCGTGAATGGTTAGCTCTTCTGCGCCATCGACTAAAGCACGCCCAGGAGTGCCTCTGGCTTGATAGCCACAAATAATCACATCACATTCAGGGCGCCATAGATTATGTTCAAAATGGCTACGAATACGCCCACCATTACACATCCCGCTCCCTGCAATAATAATCAGCCCCTTGTGTATATCATTTAATGCTATTGATTCTTCGGTGGTTTGAATAAATTCAACGTTTGACAGCAGTGGATGCTTCCCTGGTGACTGGCGAGTAAAATGCTTAAAGTCTTCATCCATCAACTGGTAGTTATTAACATAGACTCGAGTCGCTTCAATCGCCATTGGGCTATCAAGGCAAATTCTCCAACGGGATAGATCCCATTCCTTGGCATATAAATGAAAAAGATAGAGTAACTCTTGTGCTCGTCCGACTGAGAATGCGGGTAACAAAATATTACCGTGGCTTTCTGTCACCGCCTTCGTAAAAATGGCTTTCAACTCTGCTAAGGTATCAGTCCAACTCCGGTGAAAACGATCACCATAGGTACTTTCCATTAGCACTAAATCGGCCGTATCAACTAAGGTTGGATTATGTAAAATCGGCATACCTGCACGGCCAAGATCACCACTGAAAACAATTTTTTTCTGCGACTTACCTTCACCTAACCAAATTTCAACTAAAGCCGAACCTAAAATATGGCCCGCATCCGACAAACAAATATCCACATGGGGGATCACGTTTATCACTTGGCCGTATTCTAAGGGAATAAATTGCCTCATCACTTGTTCGACATCTTCAACGGTAAATAAGGGTTCTAAAGGCTCAAGATCGTGCTTAGCCCGTTTTTTATTAGTACGTTCCGTATCTCTGCTCTGCAGCATAGCAGCATCTTTAAGCATAATGGCACAAAGTTCAGCCGTCGCTTTATGAGTATAAATAGGCCCATCAAACCCCGATTTGACTAACAGAGGTAAACGTCCAGAGTGATCGATATGGGCATGACTCAGCACGACAGCGGAAATAGACTCGGGCTCGAAAGTGAAAGGGTCGTGATTACGCAATTCATCTTCTTTACCGCCCTGTATCAACCCACAATCGAGTAATAAATGTTCATGATCGACCGAGAGTAAATGGCACGAACCTGTCACTTCTCTCGTTGCCCCTAAAAACTGCAGTGTCATTCGCATAGTGTCCCTCCACCGTATTTACCTCTTATTAAAGATAGACTATGCCCTTATTCCTAAAACAAAAAGGATTAATTAATCACATACGAGTAATGTCAACTTTAGGAGTAACACACAGTAGTTAATAGCCAAGTAAGGGGTACAATTTACCTTGTCGCACCATTTTATCGGCATTCATAATTGTGCCATCATGCTGCCATTGGATGAGCAAGTTCAACAAAGGTTGTTCAACCTCAGCGGCTGTCATCCCAGCGTTAATCAGTGGACTATAGAGTAGTTTTAGGAGAATAAAATCCAGCCCTGTGAGCAAATCCTGCTGGGTTTTATCGTTAAAAATGGAGGGAAACACTTTTTCTGAGTCATTGGGCAATCCAAGTACTTGGGTCATTTCTTCCACAATACAAGCCACTAACTTACCGTGCATTTTTGCTTGATCGACGGGAATGATGATCCAAGCACGTTCAATTTGCTGCAAAGAATTGAGGGCAAATTTTGCCATGCAAACTGAACCATGGATATTTTGCACAGCACTTTGCCCCATTAAGCGCACTATCTCATTCGCCCACAGGGATTGACGGGTAAATACTAAGTGCAAATTAGCCTTTTCAAGCGAATCGACTAAGCGAATATCGTGACCCGTAATCTCCGTTAAATGGCTTAAATGCATCTGCACTAATTGAGTGTGCAGAGCACCATCGGCAACTTGATGTTCAATAAAAACCCGTATTGGTACCTGCCATTTACGAACTCTGTGTTTATAAGTGTCATATTCATTATTTAACGCAATATGACTGAAAGCTTGGCGGATATAATCTGGATTTTGCCAACGGGTCTCTCGTTCTAGTACTTTGCCGATGGACTGTGCTGGGTCAGCCGCCGATAGGGGAAAGATTCCAAACCATGCACTCAACATAACATAGTGTATACACTGACTTATGTACCGCACAATTCTGCAACGCTTTTGCATTGAATATGATCCCAGCATTCATTCTAGCTGTGTTAGTCTCGCAGCCATTCTTCGATATCGGCTCTACTCGGCACTGAACCGCTATGCACTAGCTCCCCATCGATAACGACTGCGGGAGTTTTTGTTACTTTAAATTTCACTAAACTCTGTGGATCAGTATCTTTTTTAACGATCAGATCGACGGCCATTTCCTCTGATATATCTTTGAACATTTCCTCAGTTTTTTTACACTTATCGCAATCACCTAATACGCTAACCCGTTTCATATTATTTCCTTGGAGATACAGCATTGCAGGATTTTCACCTTGAGAGTTCCACCTAATCCCTAGTCGAGCTTTAGGTAGATACAGCAACATGATGCGCTATAAAGTGATTATTTGCTTACTTAAATTTGCCTATTACGAGGGCCAGTTAATATTTTGAAATGACCTTGTATTCGTTCGAGCAAATTCTTGGCTGAGAATCGAGGAATGAAGCGAGCTGGCCCACTCAAATAATGAGCCACTCGTATGAAGATAGTTAGCGCACAGCCTGCTGTAGTGCCTTTATGCGGACGCTATATGTGTCTACGATGAAAGTCAGCTTAAGTGGAATTAGCACGCCCTAGCACTAAGCAATAATTTGGTGGTAAGTTTCTACATGATATGACTCAACCAATTCGGGCATCACTTGATGGAAATAATGTTGAATCGCGTCTTTAGCGCAGTGTTCATCGAAGGCGGTAATATCGACAAACTTTTCTACAAACGTCACGCGGCGCGGCTCATCACGGCTCACATTGAGCTCGTAACGAATACAACCCGCTTCGCGGCGCGTATCAGGAATAAGGCTCGCGAGCGCAGCGATTAGCGCTTCGGTTTTGCCCTCTTTAGCCAGAAAACTCGCCACGCAGGCAATTTGTTGTTGATTGATTCTATAGTCCGTTGAAGTCGACATCTCAGTTCCTTATTGGCTTAATGTTGAATGCTTATGTTGATAATTGATGTAGATAACTCTTATTGATAGCCGCTTATGCTGATTGATAGCGCATATCTAAATGGGGAATACCATCTTCTAAATACATCTCAGAGCAGGCGACAAAGCCGAGTTTTTGATAGAAAGCTTTGAGGTAATCTTGGGCGCCAATTTGGATCCCCGCATCGGGCCATGTCGTCAGTGCTGATTCAATGGCTTGCTGCATTAAAGGCATGGCTAGTCCTTTGCCTCGTCCCGCTGGCGATACCACCACACGACCAATACTCGCCTCTGGATAACTCAATCCCGGCGGCAAAATGCGCGCGTAGGCAAGCAGTTCCCCGTCAGGCGATAAGCCAAATAAATGCTGGGTTTCTGGGTGCCTATCCTTATCGTCAAGCTCTGGATACGCACAGGCCTGCTCGACGACAAACACATCAACTCTAAGTCTTAATATGTCATACAGCATATTAATATCTAATTGGTTAAAAGTTAGATTATTCCAATGCACGTGATACTTCCTCCCCAGAATGGCTTAAATCGGACGCAGTCTAACATGCTTTTTTGCCGTTAAAGAATGTCTGAATTGCCTTAATTCACAAGCCTCTATAAGCTTGAAAAGCTAACAGGGTGAAAAAGACCTTGGGTTTTCCTGATATCGTTAGCAAAGTAAAACTCAACATTTAATCTTAATTTTGGAGAAAACCTAATGAGCTTAATTAAAGAGTTCAAGGCTTTTGCGTCCCGCGGCAATGTGATCGATATGGCCGTTGGTATCATCATAGGTGCCGCATTCGGCAAAATCGTCTCGTCCTTCGTGGCCGATGTCATCATGCCACCGATTGGTATCATCCTAGGTGGTGTGAATTTTAGTGATTTGAGCATAGTGCTTCAGGCAGCCCAAGGTGATGCGCCTTCTGTGGTGATTGCCTATGGCAAATTCATTCAAACCGTTATCGACTTTACGATTATCGCCTTCGCGATTTTTATGGGTTTAAAAGCCATTAACACCCTAAAACGCAAGGAAGAAGAAGCGCCTAAAGCACCACCCGCACCGACCAAAGAAGAAGAGTTGCTGTCTGAAATCCGCGATCTATTGAAAGCTCAACAAGAAAAATAATCTCAAACTTAAGTGTCACGCATAAAAAACCCATCTCTAGAGATGGGTTTTGTTTTTTACATCAGCGAGATAAGTGATTACTCAGCTTCAACATGCACAGTTTCACTGTAATCTTGCACGACTTCTGCCACCCGAATGCGATAAGAGTTAAACAAACAAGGCACTATACCCGTTTGCTCGGCAATGCTGTGAGCCATCTGATTACGCCATTGGGTGATCGAAGCTTGGTCTTCCCAAAACGACAAACTCAGCACTTTGCCATCGTCGGTTAAACTCTGAAAACGTTCGATCGAGATCAGTCCCTTACGGCCTTCTAAATATTGGCGCATTTCAGCCGCCACGTGCAGATACTCTTCCTTCCCTTCCTTTGTCGGGATGACTTCAAAAATTACCGCGATCATAATGTTCTCCAGAAATGAATGTCCTTAATGTCGACCCTAAGACTAGCCTATCTATCGCTATTTAGCTCACTGATTTTTAGAGTTTTAGTCAATCTGATAACCCTGTCTACAACGAAGGCAATAACCCGAAACATAACCAGTTATTGCCCACGATGACGGCTTACTTGTGGCTAATCTGTAGCGAATCAAGCTCATCAATGCGCCTATCGCCGCGATATAGCCAGCGATACAAGGTCGGCAAGACGAGTAAGGTCAGCGCCGTCGAGCTAAACAAGCCACCGATAATCACCACTGCCAAGGGCTTTTGGATCTCACTGCCGACGCCCGATGACAATAAAATCGGGATCAAGCCTAAGGCCGAGGTCAGTGCCGTCATCAATACCGGGCGCAAACGCCCAACCGTGCCTTCATAAACACAATCATAGAGTGCTTCGCCGCTTTGCCTGCGCTGATTAATCGAATCCACCAGCACCACACCATTGAGCACCGCAACCCCAAATAGAGTGATAAAGCCAATAGAGCTAGGCACAGATAAATAAGTACCACTGACATACAGGGCCACTATGCCGCCAATCAAAGCTAAGGGCACGTTCGCCATGATGAGCAACACTTGCTTGAATGAACCAAAGGAGAAGTACAACAGCAAAGCAATCAAGGCGATAGAAACCGGCACCACTAGCATCAACTTTTGCTGCGCTCGCTGCTGATTCTCATACTGGCCGCCAATGATCACTGTATATCCCGCAGGCAAATCCGCCTTTGGCACTAGGGCATAAATATCTTTCACGACCGAGCCCATATCGCGCCCCGCCACGTTGGCCTGCACCACCACTCGGCGCTGCACATCGTCACGGCGAATATTCGGCGGCGCCATTTCCACTTCGACGCTGGCGACTTCGCCTAAGCGCACAGTGGCGCCATTTGTGCCACTAAGTAATAAGTCTTTAATCGCATCTGGGCTTTGGCGAAACTCGGCCGCGAGGCGCACATTGATGTCGTATCTGGCGTTGCCATCGATCACTTGTCCTGCACTCACGCCACCAATACCTTGGCTGACGAGGCTCATCACTTGATCGACACTAATGCCGTAACGCGCCAATAACTCGCGTTTGGGCCGCACGACCAATTGCGCCTCGCCGCTCACTTGCTCAAGCGACACATCCACGGCACCGGTAATTTTCGCAACGAGATCGCTGAGTGCTTGGCCTTTCTGTGACAATACCGCTAAATCAGGGCCGAAGATTTTAATCGCTAGCTGGGCTTTTACCCCCGAAAGTAATTCATCTACCCGAGTCGCAATTGGCTGCGAAAAGGTCAACAAGAGTCCAGGGAACACGCTGAGCTTTTCCTCCATCAAGCGCTGCAGTTCTAAGCGCGAGCTTGCCGACTGCCACTCTGCTATCGGTTTCAAGCCAATATAGACTTCAATATTACTCACAGGCTCGGGATCGCCGCCCAGTTCAGGTGCACCAATGCGGCTCAGGGCATATTCCACCTCGGGAAACCCCAGTAAAATAGCTTCAAGCTTGGGCGCGACCGCTAAAGACGTGTCCAAACTCGCCGTTGGCGCCAGCGTGACCCTGAGGTTAATCGTGCCTTCTTCCAACTCGGGCACAAATTCAGTACCCAGCCTTGGCAGTAACAATAAACTCAAAGCAAACATCACCAAGGCGCTGAGCATCACCACCTTTGGCCTAGCAAGCGTTGCCGTCAGTAGCTTGCGATAAGCGGCATCCAGTGGCGCTAAAATCACACTTTGTTTAAGCAGCACACCGCGCTTAAACAGATACACGGCAAGGGCTGGCACGGCAATCAGCGCCACCAGCAGCGCCGATATCATAGCCAAAATGATACTGACCGCCATCGGCTGGAACAGTTTGCCCTCAACCCCTTCCAGCGCAAATAGCGGCGCAAACACCACAATGATGATGGCGGTGGCGAAGAAGATTGGGCTGCAAACCTCTTTAGCCGCGAGCATGATACGCACAGCCATATTGGCCTGCAGACCACCGTCCTCATCGCTATGATATGGATCTATTTCACCGTCCGCCCGAGTTCTTGCCTCTTGCAAATGTCGGCGATCGGGCTGGGTTAAGTGTTTGAAAATATTCTCTACCATCACCACAGAGCCATCGACTAACATACCAATCGCCACAGCTAAACCGCCGAGCGACATCAGGTTTGCCGACAAGCCATAATAGGACATCACCATAAGTGCGAGCCCGATAGACACTGGAATCGACAGCAGCACCAGCAAGGTCGCGCGGATATTGACGAGGAACAACGCCAAGATCACCACGATAAACACAAAGGCCATTAGCAGCGCATCGCGCACTGTGGTCACAGCCTTATCGACCAGATCCGCTTGGTCGTAAAACACCTCAAAGGACACGCCATCGGGCAAGGCCTGCTCAATAAGGCTCACCCGCGCACCAATATCGTCAATCGTCGCCTTAGTGTTTGCCCCCATGCGTTTGAGCACGACACCAGCCACCACTTCACCGAGATTTTGCATTTGGCCAGATTCATCGCGGCGCGTCATAGTCACAGCCCCGACACGGATCTCGCTACCGAAATCCACCTGAGCGATATCGCCAATACGCACTGGCGTACCGCTGGCTTCGGTCAGAGGGATCTGCGCGATCGCCGCCAATCCCGCGTCTCCTGCGGGCAACATGCCATAGCCGCGCACCACAAGTTGCTCTTGGCCTTGGTCCATAAACCAACCGCCAGCGTTACGGTTATTGCTCTCTAATGCCTCAGTAACTTGCGCCATCGACAAGCCATAGGCACGCAGTTTATTCGGGTCGACCTGCACTTGGTATTGGCGCACATAGCCACCAAAAGACAAGACTTCAGTCACGCCGCCCACGGGCATCAATATCAACTTCACCAGATAATCATTTAAGCTACGTAGCTCGGCGGCATTAATGCCAGAGTTAGGTTCTGCGCGCAGAATATACTGATAAATCTGCCCTAATCCCGAAGTATTCGGGCCGATTTCAGGCACTCCGACGCCGCTTGGGATCATCTCCCGCGCCGCCTGCAACTGTTCAAACACTTGCTGACGAGCGAAGTAAATATCTGTCCCCTCGGCAAATACCACAGTCACAATCGACAAACCAGTACGCGATAACGAGCGCACCTCAATCACCGCAGGGAGGGCGTACATGGCCGATTCCACCGGATAACTGATGAGCTTTTCCACCTCTTCTGCGGCTAAGCCTTCGGCCGCAGTATTGATGGTCACTTGCACGTTAGTCACATCGGGAAAGGCATCGAGATTCAATTTTGGCAGCATGGCCACACAGCCCACAATCACGGCGAGCAGAGCCAATACCACTAACAGCCGATTTTTAATCGCGGCTTCGATTAACTTTTGCAACATAGAAAATCTCCAAAATGAGGGCGCTCATATTAGTGGGCGTGAATATCAAAGCCCGCTTTCGCCTGCTCGGATGCCAAGAAGAACGCGCCAGCCACCACGACATTGCGCTGTGCCTGTTTGGCTTTTTCAAGCTCAGGTCCACGCACTAGACTCAGACCGCGTTGACGCTGCACCACTTCTACCTCAATGGACTCGAAGCCATCCTCATCTTGAATAAAAATCTGCCAATCGCCATCGCCGCCACGGGTCAACGCCGCATCGGGCAGCACTATGCCACTGCCGTTTGGATCGGTAGTAGAGCCAGCAAAGTACAATTCAGCAAATTGCCCCGCATGCAACACATGATCAGGATTGTGCATACTCACCAGCACTTGCTCGGTGCGCGTTACGCTGTCGAGTTCATGGGAGCGACCTATGATCTTACCTGCCAACGTCTTATCCCCTACTTGCACTAAAGCTGAACTGCCAACCTGGATATGCGTAGTTTGAGTTGGGGTTAACTGCGCCTCAACCCATAAATAGGATTCATCGGTCAGTTGCATTAATGGTGTGCCCGCGCTAAACACTTGACCTAGCATGGCGATATCCTGCTGCACTCGGCCGTCAATTGGCGCTAAGAGTTGATAACTGCCTATGGCTTCGGGTGTCGATTCCAGTGCACGAATTTGCGCGGGCGTCATCTTAATGGCCTCTAAAATTGCCCGTTTAAGTTCGGCATCCACCTGCGCCTGCATCCGCCGACTGACGCTAACCGCACCTTCACTCATGCGTTTGACTCGACTCCATTCGGCAGCGGCATTAATGTAGTCCGCCTGTGCCTGCGCAACGGCTGCGCCACCCAAGGTAAGTAAAGGCTCACCTTTTTTCACTTCTTGTCCCGGCACCACATGGCGCGCCAACACGCGCACATCGAGCTGCGGCGCAAGGGTCGCGGTTCGATCGCGATCCACCACTAAGGTCGCCGTCGCCCTGATATCCAGATTCAAATTGGCGATATTCAAGCTATCGCTCGACAAAGGTAACAAACTAATCCCCGCCAAGGCTTGCTGCGCTTCGGTCAATTTCAGCGCCTGTTCGCCGTGTTCATCCGTCGACGCCATTTGCGTTACCGAATCGCCGCTTTCCTTAGCGACGGGGGCGTGATCACCGCCAGCCAATACAGGCTGAGCGAGAAATGCCAGCGTGCTCAGCACGAATAATGCGAGCGCAATTTTTGATAGGTTAAACCGACGCTTTTCAGGCGTCATTACAGCATCCAGTTGAAGGATATTTTCGTGGTGAGTATTTGAATTCATTATTGTGACCTCATGGGTTTACTGTGCGTGCGGCGGCATTAGATGTTATCGAAGGGACTGCATTTAGCTTTTCTATAATGAGCTTTTCGATAAAAGGCATAAGCTGGCCACTTTCGCCCATCCAAGTTAACCAACTCTGATAGATAGCCGTTTCTAGGTTTAAGCCCACCAAATAACTGGCGGCTAACTGACGACGGCTCTGCAAGTACTCGCTAGTACTCACATCCCCCGCCTGCCATTGTTGGCTTAAGGATTTAGCGGCTTTAGCACCTGACACTTGCACTAACTCGCGCCAGTCTTGGTAACGTTCGAGTAAACGCGGTAACGCATAGAGGAATTGTTTCTGCTTAGCGGTAAGCACTCGCTCACGGGCAAGATAACCTTGCTCCGCGATAGCGATGCCCTTATCGGCTACGGCTTGTAACTCACTGTAGTTATTGCGAACTTGTAGAGGAATCGACACGCCGACACTGAGCTTATTGTCCGTGCCCTCCTTTTCAGTGCCTAGGCTAATAGTCGGGTCAGCTGAAGTTTCCGCTTTGACTTGCATGACATTAACTCTGGCGAGCAGCACTTGCTGATAAGCACTCGCCAGTGCTGGCAAGGCTGATTTAGAAGTGCCCCACTCGGCCGCTGGCGCATGCTTAGCCTGAGTCACAAAGAAATGGATCTCCTTGATAAACTCACTAAAAGCAAAATTATTATCCCCCAGTAATTCAATTACTTTGCCATCGGCCACTAAGGCCACCTGCTCGGCTAAGGCGTAGTCGGCAGTATTAGAGGCGACTTCGAGTTGTATCAATTGCAGCTCGACGTTGGATAAATCCCCCGCCGCCAATCGCTGCTCAGCAATATTGAGCTGCGCCTTGGTGAACCTTAATTGCTGCTCAGCAAAGGTCAGCGCCTTACGGCTTTGCGCCTGTTCTGCCAACGCCAGTAAGCGTTCGGCCAACATTTGGCTACGCTCTAACCCTATATCTGCTAACAGGATTTGCGCTTCAAGCTCGGCACGCTTTGTCGCCACGCCGCGCTTGTCACCCCAATCGAGGGTTTGGCTCAGCCCTAAGCTGTAGGCATCTGTATCGGCATTTTGATAATTAAGCCCAAGTTCTGGGTTATACACAGCGCGATCTGCCGCCTGAATGGCCAGTTTGGCTTGTTGCTGCCTTACAAGTTGCGCCTGAACCTCAGGTAACTGATTGAACTGTGTGAGTAACTCAGGCAACCATTGGCCAAAGTTGACATGTGGCGTGTCGGTTTCTTTGGCGGGCAAGCCCAGTGATTGCGCCTTAAATGCCTCAACTTCAGAGGCATTGATTTCAGGGGCATTAGCTTCAGAGGCTTGGGTTTCAAGGACCTTGACTTCAAGGACGTCGACTTCAAGAGAGTCATTTTCTGCCGCGAGGGCAAAGGCTACCAATCCGGCGGCCAATACTAATCCGCAGCTAAACAAGCCCGATCTAAACAGACAAACTAAAGTACGGGCGAGAATCGTTTTTTTCATCGCAAATCCTAACAATATCGAATGTGGATCGGCTGACTTTTGCGCCCAAAGCGAAACGGCTAGATGTGAGCTTGATTTAAATAGCTCAATGCAAAGCAATCATATCGTTCTGGGCATGGCAAATAAGCGCCGATCGAATCATCCCGCCAAGCAATACAGTACGCGGCTAAAAGGCCGATGACGGCTCCAACAGTTAACGCTGCTGAGCATCAGTTCAAGCGTATCTTTTGGGGGATGAACATAACGGGCTTATCACACGGCAAAATAGAATGAGATCCAATCAGATGAATCAATCGTCCTAGGCCGAGAAATAAGCCGAATATTGGAGAATTAAGCGATAGGAGGACGATCTTTAGGTAAATTATCAGGCGGGAAATAGGATACATCGGTAGGCAGATAGACGCTTTCTAACGCCTGTACAGGCTGACTCACTGCCTGAGATAACAGCGCCACATGACCGCCATGGCATTGGCAATCGAGGCATAGGTCAAAATCTTGTATTTCAGTGGTTTTCACTAAGTGGGAATGAAATCCTCTGCTTTGGTTTTCACCCGCGTGATGACTGGTGACACCCGTGGAGTCCGTAAAGCCTAAGGCTTGCTCGCTTGGACAAACACACTCAATACATTGGGTCAAAGTGGTCACTTGAGCACTAAATTGCAGATGGGGGTGATTCTCAGCTTCTTCCGCACCATTGCCCGCATGTAACTGATGCGCACCCAAATTAGCGCCAGCAAATTGCAGCACGATAATGGCTATCAGTAGGGTCACCATTCGAGTAAAAAATGGCTTAGCGGTAGAATTCAAATATCACCTATAGCAAATAACGGATAACGGAACATCTGACCCGTATCATAAACATAAGTTCACAGCCCGCAAGCAAAAGCCGCCAAGCTGTGATCTATTACCACTCAACTTACTTAAATACACAGTGCTTAGCGTAATCAGCAGCTTCGTTAGCAGTCCAATCGCCAGATGGCTTATTTTTCATCTGTTTACACCAAGCATCGCTACCCACTTCTGGCGCACAGGCACTCAGCCCAGCCGTAAAAGCGATAACGTACACAATGGCACCCAGTTTGGTGCATAAAGGCTTGACCGCCAGAGATTTCAACAAAGACATATTTAATTCCTTATAAACAAAGCCCATCTTAGGCAATTAATTATTCGAACGCTTAGTGATCCAAGCAATCGCTTTGGCTTTCTGTTCAAGCGGAAACCAAGCCACTTCGCCCTGCATAAAAGGCCCAAGTAAGCGCAGCGCATTTCCCACCCAATCAGGGCCACCCACAAACACTAGCGCTTCAAAATTCGGTAACTGAACTTCACCACTGCCGGTCAGCGACTCAAATTCCCAGCCCTCGAGTAACACATCCGCCTCAATATACAGGCAAACTTGGCCCCAATCCTTACGATAGCTCTTAATCGCTGGCTGTAAACGGGTCCGATAATCGGTGGAGGATAGTCGGCCACTGGCAAAAAGACTGATAACACCCTTAGCAATATCGGGGATTTGGCATAACATAGAGGCACTCCGAATCGAGAACACTTTTGCAGGCAATGGCTTTAACCAATGCAGCGGCAAAGAATGCGCCCGATGATAACAAATCTATTGGAAAGCCATAAGTCATTATTGATGGCTTCTCAATCCATGCTGAAAAATGCCTAAGTTTGCCATGATAAAAATCTCAAACCGTGTGGAACTTCAGGAAAATGAAATCGAGTGGCAATTTATCCGTTCGAGTGGTGCAGGCGGCCAGCACTTAAATAAAGTGTCCACCGCTGCGCAGCTGATTTTCGATATTAAAAGCTCATCATTACCCGAGTTTTACCAAGAACGCTTGCTCAACAAGGCAGATCACCGCATCACTAAAAGCGGCAAAATCATTATCAAATGCCAAGCGAGCCGCAGCCAAGATGCCAACCGCCAAACCGCCTTGGAGCAATTTATCGCCTTAGTTGCCAGTGTCGGTGAAGTGCAGAAAAAACGCATTCCCACCCGCGCCACTAAGGGCAGCCAAACGCGGCGATTAGAGACCAAGAAACAAAAAGGTGCCACTAAGGCCATGCGTCAACAGAAGAGTGACTATTAACTTTAATAACAGATAATGCAAAATCGATTTGAACAGGTTAAGTTAGTGGCCTATATGCAAAACTGAAATCCATTTATCCCTGCATTAATCCCAAGGCATGTTCGTGAAGGAAAGCGCAATGAGTCACAAAATTTTGCTCGTTAATGGCCCTAATCTCAACCTCTTAGGCCGCCGCGAGCCCAGCGTTTATGGTCATCAAACCTTAGCCGATATAGTGGCAACGCTAAACCAGCAGGCGCAACAGGCGGGAGTCGAGCTCGAGCATATTCAGTCCAACGCCGAATTTGAGCTAATCAATGCGATTCATGCGACCGATGCGCAGATGATCATTATCAATCCCGCTGCCTTTACCCATACCAGTGTTGCCCTGCGTGATGCTCTACTTGGGGTGGCAATTCCTTTTTTTGAAGTGCATTTATCCAATGTGCATGCCCGTGAAGCCTTCCGCCACCATTCCTATTTTTCCGATAAGGCGATAGGCGTGATTTGCGGTTTTGGTGCTCAGGGTTATGAGTTTGCACTGTCGGCGGCCATTAAACAACTTAAGGGCTAACGCCAAGCATTAGGCTATTTTGAGTGACCCATAGCCTGAATTAACGAGGTCAAAATGATATTAATTACTGGCGCTAGCAGCGGACTAGGTGCAGCTCTCGCGGCACTCTACGCCAAAGAAAATGAACCACTGACACTCACAGGGCGTAATGCTGAGCGGCTGCATACCGTCGCCAATGCTCTGACACCATTCTCAAACCGGCCCATTGCAGCGGTGGCGGCAAATTTAGCGGATGTACAGAGCGTTAACAGTCTATTTGATAGTCTCACTGCAATCCCCAAAACCGTTATCCACTGTGCAGGTAGTGGCTACTTTGGCCCGATTGAAACCCAAGACGTGAACGCTATCCAAGCGCTTTTAAATAACAATATTACATCGACCATTCTATTGGTGCGGGAATTAATAAAACGCTATAAAGATCAAGCCATCACTCTCGTCATCGTCATGTCTACCGCAGCACTTGCAGCTAAGGCCGGAGAGTCGACTTATTGCGCCGCAAAATGGGCGGTGCGAGGATTTATCGAGTCGGTACGTTTGGAATTAAAGCACAGCCCGATGAAGTTGATTGCCGTGTATCCCGGAGGCATGGATACAGGCTTTTGGCCCAGTAGCGGTAAAACTTTGGATACCTCAAGCTTTATGTCGGCAGATGAAGCAGCAACTATGCTCAAACAAGCCTTAGTTGCCACAGCGCATGGCTATATCGCCGATATCAGCATACAACGCGGCTAATACTTGAAGGCAAAGTAAAAATGGGAGCATTGCTTGCTCCCATTTCAGTATAAAAAACCTACTTCATCAATTGTTCTTGGTAGGTTTTACTATTCCAATCAAAGGCATAAAGTATACCTTGCCACTCGTAAAGAGTACGGCCATCCTGCTGCACTATTCTGGCATTGGTTGGCAAAGTAGACACGGTACGGGCACGGCGCTGTTGAATTGAAGCACTATCTGGAGTGCTTGTTTGGCTACCAACACTCGCAGGCATACTCGATACCATCCGACCTTCTGCTGGCGCATATTGCATACTGGTTGTCACCCGCACAGGGGTTGAAACTGCAACAACTTGATCGTCATAGGCCATTGGAATCGAAAACCCAATGCTCGAATAAGGCGAATTGCGATAATCTCGGGCGTAATTATCCCGTAAATAAGCTTCACGATAGTATGGGTAGCGAGTATTCCAGCCCCAATCATTATTCCACTGGGTATTCCAACCATAACCAAGGTTCCAGCCAGAATGCCATCCCGTTGCTAATCCCAACCCTAGGCCCAAGCCCCATGGATTGTAATAGCGATATTTATGTTTATGGCGGTAACGCTTATCATAGCGTTGATCCGCATGATTGATATGACGGCTATAGCTATCGCGAGACTGAGCATAAGACTCAACGTGCTCCGAATAGTCCCGATTTCCAGCAACTGCATTGGCGGATACACACAACCCACTCAAAAGTGCAGTCCCACCCACAAGCGACCAAGTCCCCCACTTTCGCAGCCATTGATAAGCGCCATGGAGCTGACTTTGGCAACACTTTTTTTGAGTAAACGCTAAGGGAATATTCATAAGCACCTCGAAAGATAAAGCGTAAGCGAGCTAGACTATTGCCTACGGAAGCTTATTTTACGCTTCTAAAGCTTGAAGATCACTGAATAGGTTAACCCTAAAACAGAAAAATGTTATAGTGCGCGCCACATGGATTTTCACTGCAGAGGCTATTTCCACATGAGTTTTAAGGATTTACGCAGCTTTATTGATCACCTAGAAGCCAATGGCGAACTCAAACGCATTAGCTACCCAGTTGATCCTCATTTAGAAATGACAGAGATCGCCGATCGCGTTCTACGCGCCAAAGGCCCTGCGCTATTATTTGAAAATCCCAAAAATCACCACATGCCCGTGCTGGCAAACCTGTTTGGTACGCCAAAACGTGTAGCTATGGCGCTCGGCAAAGACGATCCTTTAGCCCTTCGTGAAGTGGGCGAACTGTTAGCCTTTTTAAAAGAGCCCGAGCCGCCACGCGGTTTTAAGGATGCGATCGCTAAGATCCCTATGTTCAAGCAAGCCTTGAATATGCCGCCAAAGACAGTGCGTAATCCGCCTTGCCAACAAATCATCAAAACTGGCGATGAGGTCGATTTAACTAAATTGCCTATTCAGCATTGCTGGCCGGGCGATGTCGCACCACTGGTGACATGGGGCTTAACCATCACCAAAGGCCCGCGTAAGAGTCGCCAGAATTTAGGCATTTATCGCCAACAGTTACTGGGTAAAAACAAGCTGATTATGCGCTGGTTATCCCACCGTGGTGGCGCGTTAGATTTTGCTGATTTTAAAGAGCAATTCCCCGGTGAACGCTATCCGGTTGTGGTCGCACTTGGTGCCGATCCCGTGACCATTTTAGGTGCCGTCACCCCAGTCCCCGATTCCATGAGCGAATATGCTTTTGCCGGTTTACTGCGCGGTGAACGTACCGAAGTCTGTAAGGCATTAAGCTGTGACTTAGAAGTGCCCGCCACCAGTGAAATCATCCTCGAAGGTTATATCGACCCAGAGGAATTGGCGGAAGAAGGCCCCTACGGCGATCACACGGGCTACTACAACGAAACCGATAAGTTTCCAGTATTTACCGTTACCCACATCACGCAGCGTAAAGATGCCATCTACCACAGCACTTACACTGGCCGTCCACCGGATGAGCCCGCTATGCTGGGGGTTGCATTAAACGAAGTGTTTGTGCCGATTTTGCGTAAGCAATACCCTGAGATCGTTGATTTTTATCTGCCGCCTGAGGGTTGTTCGTACCGCATGGCAGTGATCTCCATTCGCAAACAATATCCGGGACATGCCAAACGAGTGATGATGGGCGCTTGGTCTTTCCTGCGCCAATTTATGTACACTAAGTTTATTGTCATCGTGGATGAAGATGTGAATTGCCGCGATTGGCAGGATGTGATCTGGGCGATCACCACCCGTATGGACCCTAAACGCGATACCGTGATGATCGAAAACACCCCCATCGACTACCTCGATTTTGCCTCACCCGTTGCGGGCTTAGGCTCAAAAATGGGACTCGATGCCACCAATAAGTGGGAAGGTGAAACTAATCGCGAATGGGGCACGCCCATAGTGATGGATCCAAAAGTAAAACAAAAGATCGACTCAATCTGGGATGAGTTAGGCATAGACGACAGCCCAACCCTATAATGCAGCTTAAGCAGAGTCTCAAGTACCGACTTAAGCCAAGAAAATAGGCCGCTAACGGCCCTAATGCGACACCTTAAACACAACACATTGAGAAAGGTGCAAAGGAAGTTTGATGAAAACCATACGTTGTAAGATAGAGAAAGTAAGCCCATTTAACGATGCCGTTTATCAAGTATTGTTAAAGCCAGAAACCGCCTTCGATTTTCAAGCGGGACAATACTTATGTGTTGTTATGGGTGAAAAAGATAAACGCCCCTTCTCTATCGCATCAGCGCCCAATGCCGAGTTTATTGAATTACATATTGGCGCCGCCGTCAGCGAAAGCTATCCAATGCAAGTGGTTGAGCGTTTAAAAACCAGTAGCCATATCGATATCGAAGCCCCAGGTGGCGAAGCCCACCTACGCCACGAAAGCCTACGCCCTCGCCTATTAATCGCCGGTGGTACTGGGTTTTCTTACATTAAGAGTATCGTCGAGCACCAAATCGCCCTCGGCCAACAGGTTGAAACGATGCTGTATTGGGGTTGTCGCACCCAAGATGCCATGTATTTTGAAACCATCGCCCGCCAGTGGCACGACGCTCACCCTTGGTTGCACTTTATCCCCGTCATCGAAGAAGCCCCAACCAACTGGCAAGGTAAAACTGCCAATCTGTTAGCGCAAATCAAACTAGATTTTGTCAGCTTAAATGGCTACGACATCTATATCGCCGGCCGTTTCGATATGGTCGGTGCGGCACGGGAAATCTTCCGTGAGATGGGCGTAGAAGAAGCGCATCTCTACGGTGATGCGTTCGCGTTTATCAAATAACGCGCTGATTTGTTAGCGTTCGTCTATACAGTTAGCCGTCAGTCTAATACAGCCAGCCACTCATTTAGCGTCATTCCCGCAATGCTGTTAAGCGGGAATCCAGCTTTGAGCTAACTGGCTGTTGCTTAATCATTTAACCAAATAGCTGATTAATTTGACCAACTGATTTAGTATCAAATTAAATCATTAAGCACCGTCATTCCAGTGACACGCCATAAACTCATCCATGAGGGCTCGACGACGGCATCTGCTGCATATGGACGTGCAAATGCCGCGATCACATGGATGTGAATGAGCGGCCCTGCCGCCAACGGTCACTTACATGCCAGTGCTTAATCTCCCTAAACTCCTCAGAAACCTGAAAGTCTTCTTTTCACTGCTATCTTCCTGAAAATTTAACAATGGATGGCTCATTTAAATTTGTCTAATACAGCCACTCATTCAGCGTCATTCCCGCAATGCTGTTAAGCGGGAATCCAGCTTTGAGCTAACTGGCTGTTGCTTAATCATTTAACAGTAAATAAATGATTAACCTAACCAACTGATTTAGCATAAAATTAAGCCATTAAGCACTGTCATTCCAGTGACACGCCATAAACTCATCCATGAGGGCTCGACGACGGCATCCATGCCGTCAACGGTCACTTACATGCCAGTACTTAATCTCCCTAACCTCCTCAGAAACCAGAAAGTCTTCTTCTTACTGCTATCTTCCTGAAAATTTAATAATGGATGGTTTATTAAATTTTTAATGACGCCCCTGTACCTACGGAAGCTAGCCGGTCATAACCGGACTCACGCAATACTATTTAAAACAAATAGTCTAACGCCCCGCGGCAACTTCGCAGGGGATCGGTGTTATCTGTAGTCAATGCACAACTGAGAACTTATGAGATTTCTGTAACATTGCTGCTATCAAAAATAAAGGACGCAAACTGCTTTCTACTTCTATTTAGATCATAGAAAACTCTGCGTATCCCATTGACATCTGTAATTTTTTCGAAAAACATTAATCCAACCAAAGTAAAACTCAATTCATCATGACAATTTGCAATTCGATTAAGTGTTGCCATCAATGAATCTATTTCATCTAATATTTTTAAAAAATCAATGTTCAATATTTCACTGTTTTTTGAAATATAAATCTCTTGCACTACTAACCAGCTTTTTTCAGTGTCATTTATAATTTCATCTGAAAACTTGTAGTTTTCACAACAAAGTCCCAATCCTAAACTATCAAGCATGATTTTCAAATTTAACTCAAAATTTTCTATAAAGTTACTTTTATCTATTAATGTAAACTTTTCAAATTCTCTAAATAAAGAAATATTATAAGCATCAACACATTGGATATTTTTAAAGTAATCTTCTGAAAATACCCCTTTAAAAAAACAATTTATAGTCTGCCTAACGTTAACAAGGTCAGAGACTGGAATAAAATTAACAGGGGAATTTAATGGAAAAGCTGAAGAATACAACTTATTTAAATTATCTAACTTTACAAACTCATTTTTTTTAGTTATGTCACTTAGTTCCTCAAACACCATCCTCCGGTGATGATAATAGTTATTGAACACATTTTGAGCCTCTGAAATTTTTATTTGATGTTGAGTTTCCTCACTTTTATGCAATAATGCTATAAGTGCTAAAAGCGCAACGGTTCCCTTTACCACATCAATCGGAAAATTAAAAATACTAACAAAATTTACAAAGCACTCCTTTGAAACGCATAGGGTACTATTATGTTCTAAAACTTCAGTGATGAGTAATGAAATAAAAGAGATAGAAAAAATAAACACACCGATAAATAAAACTACTCTAAACGGTCCATAAGCAATTAACTTCTTAGTACTCATATATATCTAACAATTAAATAAATTTACTGATTCTAATCATATATATATTCATAATCAATAGCACTACACTCAGTTCTTTGTGTACTTAAAAATAAAGACTGTATATAAGTAAGCTCAAATTTATTAACAATAACCAATAACTTCCGTTGACTTGAAGACAACGCCAGATATCAAGGTATACACCTTCCCCTGCGAAGTTGTCGAAATACGCAGATAAAAATGCCGTGGCGACATCATGGATGATGGCGCAGGCTCGGGGGGACAGGGATGTCCCATCTGAGCCGTTAGGCGATTTTTATTGGAGTATGAGACTACTAATCAATGCATGTAACTTCGCTAGGGTGAGTGCTGCGTAGCAGCGTTTCGAACGAGAGCCAGGGATGGCGAACTGGCAGTTAGACATGGATGTTGTTCGGCAAGGGAGAATCCAAGGAGGATAGGACGAGCAGTCCTCCTTGGTCGACTCTTTATTAAAAATCAGGGGGTGAAGCCCCACGACGTTGATTTAGATTTTGATTTCTAATGCACAAACCTTTACACCAAGATCAAACTCAAACGAAGTTTGAAAACCCAAAGCCCTGCGGCACCTGAGCAGCCCCTACACTTGTGGTCGATGCAAATCGAAACGTAACGCTTCGGAGATCCCATAATAGGCAGATGGGCCACCAGCACGTAAAACGGGCTCGGCGAGTGCAGTTTGATAAATCCCCTCGGCATTGAGTAAATGCTTGGCAATATGCACGGCCACCACTTCACCTAGTACTAACCAAGTATCAATCTTGTCGCCATTAGCGGCAGTTAACTGGATACATTGGGACAACTTACATTCAAAATTCACTGGGCTTTCAGCCACTAAATCGGCCTTAACAATAGTGCCCGCTTTGGCAGTGAGTCCGGCAAAGGCAAATTCGTCTTGACCGCGTGGCAACATGGCAGAAGTTTGATTCATCTGCTCGGCCAAATCTCGTGTGGTGAGGTTCCACACAAACTCCCCTGTCTCGATAATATTAGCGACACTGTCTTTCCAGCCTGTGCTGGCAAAACCGATGATGGGCGGTTTGTAGTTGAAACAATTGAAAAAACTGTAAGGCGCGAGATTGCGCTGTCCTGCTGCACTGCGTGATGAGATCCAACCGATTGGACGGGGAGCAATAATGGCATTTAAAGGATCATGGGGTAATCCATGGCCCTTTTGGGGTTCATAAAAATAGCGAAGGTCAGCGTTTGTCATTCCCTTAATCCTAGTGTTTACAGTTTCACTTGGGTGTACTGAGTCCAAGCCAACACTTGTCCCATTTGAGGGACTATCCATACAGCGGTGTGCTCATTTTGATAAACGCGGTAGTAAAATAAATCTTCATCGCGGATATCATGTTTACGGATCTCACGGTAAAAGTGCATGGCAGAAGGGCTCACTTCATCCGGTTTTGTCAGTTCTTTTTGCAGCACTTTAACATGAAACACATCGACCTTTAACTCATCTATAGTGGTTTGATATTGCTCAAACTCCCCCCGAATGGTGTATTTAATTGGCGTGGTTAAACAGTCTTGATCTGTGATGCAGGAGGTGGAGTAAAATTTGCCTTTTTTCTCCCCGTCATAGACGAGCGACATGCTGAGATCGGTACGAACCAGTAACTCTCCCGCGACAGGGAAATAGATATCGGCATGATAATTATGCTCAAGTAATTCGCCAGAACTCTTATCATCAATGGGAAGCACAATGCGGTTATAACGAATGCGTTGCTCCATCTTTTTACTGAGCGGAATAAACTCCGCCATATTCAATCCTGCGGGTTTTGCATCTATCGCCGTAATATTGATGATGCCATTGCCATTACAGGCTTTGGCATCCAGCTCTGGGCAAATGGCCATCGAATAGTTTTTACCATCGGTTGAAGCAAATGCACTGAAATAGTTAAGGTTATTGATATGGTTGCCTTCTGGCGCCAAATGTTTTTGCCACCACGAAGGATGTAAATGTTCCTCACCGCTGATATAAAGCATGTGGGCTGTGCCCAATGTGCCGCCAATATTTAAACTAATGTACTTATCGGCATGCCATTTCGCGATACGTTTCACTACAGCGTGGTGATCGCTCACATACCAGATCCCCCCTAAAATCACGCACAGTAGCAAAATGCCTGCAACTTTTGTCCAAATGGATACTCCGACTATGGCATCGCGAATCGCATCGGCATCGTTAATAGCCAACATTTTTACATGGGATTGTTCAGACACATGTAACTGATACCCACGGCGTGCCACGGTTTTAAGTTGCACTTCGGTATAGGGTTCAAGTTTTTTACGTAAGGTACTAATACATTGCGTTAAAGAGGTAGGAGCAACCACCCTTTCAGGCCAGCCTACCTGTAGCAATTCTTCCTTAGTAAAAATGGCCTTCGTGGAGGATAACAGCAGAACTAATACCGCCGTTTCAGAGAACGTCAGACTGATGGTTGCGCCATTCACATGATCGACTAATTCCTTAGCCTGTTCATCTAACATTAAATATGATGTGATTTTATGCATGTTAAACGCCTGAAAGATCAGCCAATACTGATAAAGTTTGATTACATTAGCAACATGCAATCATCATGTGACATTGTTTCTTTCCAAGAAAACGATGATATGCAATCACCAAATCAAGATGGTTTATTTTACCTTTTAACAACATATAAGAGTGTGACTCTATACTCAGTTTAGTCATTGTTTAATAAGTACAAATGTAAACTAATAGAGATATCGCTAAATTAAATGTCTTGATGGTTAAATATCCAAAAACACCCAAGCAGTAATAGGCCAATCCAACACATTAATGAGCCATACATTAACGGTAACCCTATTCCAGTTTGTGCGATTAATGCGAGACTACTTTTAGCGGCTAAGGTCTCTGATTGACCTGCAAGTAAATTTAAAGCACGGAATAAATCGCTCGGGTTTAGTAGGATTAACACATTGAATAAAGTGCGATTGAGTGTATCAGCCAATCCCACTAATGCTGTCAACAACACTAAGTCATATATCAGCACTAGCGCAAACCATAACACTAGCAATATGCCTAGGGCTTTGGCCTTTTCCCTTACCATTAAGCTTATCCAGTAACCGAGTAATACAAACACCAGTGATAACAAAATTCCACTACTTATCAAATGGATAAATCCAATAAGTATCGATAATCTAATGTGTACCTCGCTAAGCATCCCCAAGATAAACCCTGTAATCCCAAACCCCAAAATACAGGCAACGGCTAATACACTGGCATGGCCTAACAATTTGCCACACACAATATGCCAACGGGCTAGCGGATAAGTGAGCAGTAACAGCAAAGTACCGGATTCCTTTTCCCCAACAAAACTGTCGTAGCTCAATAGAATCGCGCCCAAGGGAAGCATAAATACCGATAAGGTCACAAGTCCCGACAGGATCTGGGCAGGCTCGAAGATCACTAAGCTACCGGATATCGAACTCCCCATAAAACCGACACTCAAGGAGAGCAGTAACAATATTCCCGTCATCATCCATAACCAGCGGTTACGCAGATTATCCTTAAACTCTTTTGCGGCAATAGTGACAATAAGGCTCATGGCACTTAAATGGACATTCTCCTGCAAAACACACGCTTGTTTCATGCCACGCACTCCCGTTTGGTCCGCTGCATTAGTGCTTTTGTGGGATTGGTTCTCAGTGAAATATCTGCCGATAAAGTGTGGGATGACGGAGCATCAACCTTATCCATATAGTAATGAAAAATATCCTGCAAACTGGGTGGTTCGACTGAAAGCGTATCTAACTTCAGTGTTTGTAATAAATGCGTTAATACCACAGACTTTTGTACCACAGGAACGCTTAACCTTATTCCTTGGGGTGTTGAAGTCGATATGAAAGGGGTTAATACGGGATCGACTAACACTTGCTGCCTTTGTGCATTAGAGATGGCATGCAAGGTCATACATGCGGGTAGTGCTGTCGCCTCGCGTAGGGAGGTTAAATGACCCGAGGCGAGCATATGTCCTTGACCTAAGATCAAGGCGCGATCCATGTTTTCCTGTACTAAACCTAGCTCATGGGTACTGATAATAATCGCACAGCCCTGCAACTTTAATTGCGCTATTTTTTGATAAAGAAACGCCGATGCCAGAGGATCTAAGCCCACTGTCGGTTCATCTAACAGCAATACTTTAGGCTCAGCCAATATCGCCTGTGCGAGCCCAAGACGTTGCCGCATCCCCTTGGAAAAAGTACTCAAACGCTTATCTTTAGCGGTCTCTAAACCAAATTCAGCAAGTAATTCATGTACTCTATGCAAGGCAACGCCCTTAAGCTTAGCGAAATATCGCAGTAGCTCATTGGCGGTCATATTGTCATAAAAGCTGACATTTTCAGGTAAATAACCTATTGATAAACGCTGCCTTAGATTCATCGACCTCATATCTTGCCCTTGCACTTGGATCTGCCCCTTTGACGGGGTCACTAACCCTAAAATCAATTTCAATAGCGTAGATTTACCCGCGCCATTGTGGCCAAGAAGCGCAATCATTTGCCCCGCTAACACATCAAAACTCACCTCATCTAGCGCCTTAAACTTGCCATAGCTTTTACTGACATTTATCGCTTTAACAACATTTGCATTCGACGAGCAGGTCAAAGTCTGATAATTCATCGCGAACCTCCATCAATCAGTGAGACAGTACTTGACCGCATAAGGGGAAAACTATCACTTATACCACTCGTCATTTGGGGCTGAAATTGACGTTCCACCCAACGCAGTAGTAAAACAACGGGGCTTTCCATCAACAGTTTGGCTTCAGGATAAAGCCAAAACAGTTTGTCTAAACTGTCATTCGGCCTATGGGCAATATCCCCTAATCCATCGCCATTCAGATCCCAGCCCTGATATTCGGACCAGTAATTCCCCTGCCCTTGATAACTCCATTCAAGTTGGCTTTCACCGACATATTTGACTTGGGTTTGGTTAGCTATAATACGATTGTGCCAAAGGCGATTTTCCTCTCCGCCCATGGCCATACTGATCCCGGTATCGCTGTAGCTAAACTCGTTATCTTGAATACGGTTATTTTGAGCGGCGTAAATAAAAATACCTTTCCCTTCATTACCAAGCTCCACAGTACCCTTAGGGTTATGGATTTGACTGGCAATATTGGCTTGTACATGGGATGCCTCAGTAATGTTGAGCAAAATACCAAAGTCCCGCGCCTGGGTAACACGGTTGTGGTGCAGGTAAATATGGGTTGAATTCATTAGGGCATAACCGCCATCGACGGCAATCGCTTGGTTTTGCCACGCTTCGTCGGCTTGGGTATACATGTAGTGAATGCCATATTGCAGCTTAGTGAATTGATTTTCATAAATGCGACTTTGGGTAACAGACTCTAAATACACACCATCACGGACAAAAATCAGCTGATTTCGGTCAATTTGTGGCGAATTAACATGCTTAAGATAAATACCATCTCCCCGATCAAGCACATAAATAGCACCGTTGCCACTAATGCTATTGTCCGTGATGGTGGGCGAGTTTAGCTGTTCGCCATAAATGCCAAAACCATCACCCACCAAGCGATTCCCCTTAATCAGCACATTATCCGCCCCTTGTTTTAGTAAAATAGCGGCATCACGGTAATACAGATCCCGTCCCCAATGGCGGATATTTAGCCCCTCAATACTCACCTGAGGCGCCTCAATAATCAGCGCACTCCCTTGGCGCAGTGCATCTAATGTCGCGCCCATTTCCCCCTTTAGCGAAATGGATTGCGTCACCTTAAAGGAGCCTTCATACACCCCAGTGGCTAACACTAAGGTGTCACCTGCTTGAGCGTTGCTCAGGGCAAGGGTGAGTGAATCTGTATCTGTTACCCGAAGAAGTGCTGCCCAACTAGCAAAAGAGGCAAAACACAGCAGCCCAATCAGCAATAGACGCAGCTTCATCATCACAGCCTTATTTATCACCCGCGAGCAGTTCTAAGGTGATGTCATCAAAACTCAGTACGCGACCACCATATTCCTTGGCAAAGGCTTCGGCAGCAGCGCGAGTGCTAAAAGGTGCCACAGCTGGTCCCATCACGGCTTTCTTAGTCGTACCGTAAACATAGAAGGCATTTTTAGCATCGATAAAGGCGCCATCATCTGGCTGATCCCAATCGGTCTTGCCCGCGTCATGCACCATCATGTAGTCAATTTGGCGTTTGTTCTCACTCTGCAATGCAAAGTTGAACATATCGCGAACCGAACAAAACTTAGGTACTGTCTTCTCAGCCTTGAGGTGCACTTGCCCTTTAGGCCCAGGATATTTAGTGATCACCATGCCACATAAATGACAACGGTCATGCTCGTGGATCATCTCGGCTTTATGAACATGGTCTGTGGCCTCGCTTTTATTACAGCCAAATAGCAAAGGCACTAACAGCAACAATGCATAGTATTTCTTCATCCTATTTATCCTTTTATTAAAATATCAACACCTCGCCAGATGCCTTGCAGGGACAGATCGTTACGGCGAGGGTTGATAGAAACGGGTTTCATCTTTCATTCATTTTGCTTTGTGCTTTTGCAATCGCATTATTGATTGCTTCACGGTTAATACTGTCCCCATTGTGTTTGAGCAAAAGCTGCCAATGGTCAATGGCCTCTTGGTTACGAGCATGTAAGTAAGCATCTGCCGCGAGTAACATATGGGTTTGAGGCTCAAAGGGAGAGAGTGCTAATGCTTTGGCAATCACCTCTTGGGTTTCAGGTGTCATTTGCCGAAGCTCGCGGTAATAAAGCGCGTTAGCTTTTGCCCCTAACACTTCGGCATCTTCTCCCCCTATTTCAAGTAATTTATCCAAGGTCAGCACTGCATCTGAGTACAAACCACCCGCACTGTATGCCTGAGCTAATGCCATAAGTGCCAAGGTATTTTGTGGCTCACTCTGAGCCCAACGACTGGCTTTGGTGATTTCGGCCGCCACTAAATAGTCAATATTTTCATCAATCCGACCTTGATCCCAATCCCTAAAACGGCCTGTTTGACTGTAGATAGCAAGGGTAAGCAGCACTAGGACGACTCCCATCGCAAAGGGTACTTTGCTCGACATATTTGGCAACTGTGCTATCCCGATTACTAGGTTTAGACGCATGTGCTGCCAGTAAATGTAAGCAACAAACACCAGTAAACTGATGCCAATGCCTAGTCCTAAGCTCACCATTCCAGTCTCCATTTCACTCTCCAAACAACTCGTTTTAGGAGTCTGATTAACCGTGTGCAGGCATCATCTTTTTATTTTTCATTTCTTTCATTTCGCTGGGTTTCTCAATATTTTTCAGTTCAATTTCAAAAATAAGTGCAGACTCAGGCGGGATAATACCTACAGCTTCAGCGCCATAGGCAAGGCTTGCGGGTACCACAAAACGGTATTTAGATCCCACAGGCATCAGCTTTAACCCCTCTTCCCAACCGGGGATCACTGACATTAATGCAAAGCGAGTAGGCTCTTTACGTCCAACCGTATTTTCAAACTCAGTTCCATCGATAAGGGTGCCAACATATTCCACTGTGACCACATCTTCTGGATTGGGTTTATGACCTTTACCTTGGGTTAAGACTTCGTACTGAAGCCCCGATGCTGTAACTTTAACGCCTGACTTTTTTTGATTTTCAGCAAGATATGCCGCACTTGCCTTTTGGGTTTCTGCCATTTGTTTTTCAGCAACGACGGCTCTTGCTGCATTGAGTTGTTCTGCTCTTTGGTTCAGGTAGGTCAGCACTTCTTCGTCGGTTAATTGCTGTTTATCTTTAAGCGCATCCACAAAACCTTGCACGACTAAGTCGACATTGACCTCTGAGCCCAATTCAACTTGGTTGTAGACTTGGCCTGAAATGTAATTACCAATAGAAGCACCAATGCTGTAGGAGGTTTTATCTGCATCGGTTTTCAGACCTGTGCCTGCAAAACTGGCTACCGAAACAAATAATGCGGCACAGGTCGTCACTGTGATGCTTTTGGGGATAAAAGAAGTTGGTATACGTGTTTTCATATTATGTTCTCTACAATGTTAACCCTGTGGGTTTCGCCTTTTGGCCCTGCAAACCAAACCGATAAAACATCGGCCTTGTGTGTTACTAAGGTTTTTCTGTTACTCGCCCAGACATACGCCAGCCATAAATACCATCGGCCATATGACGCACACCGGTGTAACCTAGCTTCATGGTTTCTCTCGCCGCCATATTGCTGGTGGTGCAAAGGCGGTTAGCGCAGTAAAACACCATGACCGCATCTTTATTCTTTGGAAGTAACTCTCTCCAATTCTGAACATTGAAAAAAACCGCTCCGGGGATAAAACCTTCTGCCCATATCTCCAGCGTATTTACGTCGAAAAAATAAACACCTTGCTTGCCAACCAAGGTCTCCGCTTCCATCATCGAAATAGGATTTAATTGGATTTCGTTATAGGGCACTTCAGACATTTCAGAACCTCCACCAGCTATCACTGGCAGGGCTATCACGCCTAAGGCCAACACCATCAATGTTCGGCTTACACTTTGACGAATCACGTTATGCATAATTAGGCTCTCATATTCCCGACACCCTAAGGTGTCGGGGATAACTAGGACTCAAGTTAAATTATATTTTCTTCGCACTCAGCGCCTTACCATCAATAATGGCTTGGGCTTGGGTCACATAGGTCAAGGCGGCATCTAAGCGTTTTTGTGAGTAACGCGCACCATGAACACCCCATGAACCATCGGCTTTAATCAGCTTGAGGACATCTTGAGCTTTATCGGTTAACAACAGCACTTGCGTCTTATCTTCTACCGATAACTTGGCCATATTGGGCGACTTATCGATGCTAATAAGGGCTTTTTCTACTTTGGCATAGGCTTCTTTCACAGGTTTTTGCCACTTCTGAACTCTGCCGTAGATTTCCTGTTGATCTTTAAAGTGCAGACCCTCACCTAACTTAGATTGGAATTGGCTATGGCAACCTTTGTTATCCACCACATCGTGATCAGAAGCGGATGTGCGAGCACAAGTCCACATGAGATCGAGGTAGTTATGGCCATTTTCGTCCTTCGCTACAGTCCAGCCTTTTGTGGATGAGTCGCGAGACTTACCTTCAGGTGGATTAAGGGTTTTACGTAGCGGATCAACATCAATTTTCCACATATGTGATTTACGGACGTTGTCAAAGCCTGCGACATCAGGGAACTGGATCGCCGTGAAGTTTTCACAACTACCCATGTTTGGCATATGGCAGCTTTGGCAGGTTTGTTTGCTGTGAGTCTTGGTATTACTCGCAATTTCGGCCTGTGCCGTATGGCAATCGGTACATTCTTTGATGATTTTGGGTTTGGTAATACCGGATTTCCAATCTCCATCCGTCACTTCGTGTGGGTCGTGACAGGTAGAACAACGCATGCCTTTATCGTAGTGAGATGAGGCAAACATTTGCGAACCTTCTGTACCACAGGATGGGCAAGAAGATTTCATCTTCACGTTAAAGGCATATTCCAGTTTATCTTTACCCTGCGGCGTTTCGGCTAACTCTTCAACAAAGTTGAAACGCTGGTGACAACGCTCACAGTTAGACGGCATACCACCACCGATACCACCATCTAAATGACCACCTGCACCATGACACTCTTCACAGGTAATACCTTTAGAAATAGTATGTTTTTGTAATTCTTTAGGATTACCTAAAGCTGCAAAAAACTCATCCTTCGTTTTAAAGTCAAACTTAAAGGAGTGGCACATTTCACAATAGGAACTGGCAGGCTGGAATAAGAATTCCTTCTCATATTTAGCGCCATAGGAGCTCATACCCCATTGGTGTGAACCACTTCCGCCAAAATCTTCCATTTTAGTTGGAAAGTCAGGAATAACTTTCTGGATTTTCTTTGCCATTTCAGGTGTTAACCATTCAGCCCAACCACGGGAGAATTGGTTACCACCAGCGACCATAGTACCAGTGCCATCTTTAAGCAGACCGTCCTTCACATGGTACGTTCCGCGGACTAAGTAACCGTCGATAAAGCCATATTTTGTTCTTGGCGTACCTACAGTGGCATAAATCACATCTGGAGTAATACCGTCTGGCAGGATAGAGGTATCCTTAGTGCCATACATGGTTTTATCTAGATTGTTTTCAACCTCTGGATGCTCCCCAGGGAAACGAATCGTTTTTGAATGGCGTGAACGTCTCCATTTCTCATACTGTGGACCATGACACTCACCACATTTTTCAGGGCCAACAAACTTGTTGGGAAAATCTAAAATCGATTTTGCGCCTAAACGGTATTGTAGGGCCTTGGGACGTTGACCATCGTTATAGGAACTGTAACGCACCGCAGTGCCATCCGTTGAATTCACTTCTTTACTGTGTTTGCTGTAAGCAATACTGTCACCACCGTGTAAATATTCTTCACCACGATCACTGACTTTATAAGTGCCCTTTAATCGCCCTTCTGCGTCATATTTAAAAACGGGGTGATTTTCAAATAAAAAATCAAACAACTCTTTTTCTTGAACAATATAATCCTGTAGTGTTTTAACACCACGAGATTGTTCCATTAAATTTTCAGCTAAATTGGGGTTAGCCAAAATATCTTGAGTATAGTGGGATTGCTGTTTATTACCCACTCCAGGAACCACCTTATTATCCGATTTAGCATCGGCAGCGATTGAGATGGTACTTATGGCAGAACCTAAACCAAATAGCACACTGAGTGCCACCTTGGATTTCCATCGTTTCATCATTCACTCCTAATTATCATTAGTTTTATATTTTCCACTGAACCTAACTGCTCACTGAACGACATAAACAATTGACCAGTGATGGCATAATGGAGACAAAAAACCATGAAAAATCAGAGCTAGAGCACATTAAATACCCGCTGATAAATAAAGAGAAGTGAAAGCGGCAAAAACATATAAAATACAAACACATAAACACAATCAACCACTTATTTTTTAGAAGTAAAAAAGCCTGTTTTAGTTATAAAAAAAACTAAAAATAGATTTTATTTTTCAAAAATAATTAAGGATGGGATGGAGTGAATTAATAACGAATAAGATCACATTATCAAATGAAAAATTCGACTAATCTCAAAATGGACAGTGATGCAAATCAGTCGTTAAATGATGTTTTAACAATGTGTTCAACCAAGACTGATATGAAATTTAAATATTAAATAAAACTTATTAAGGCAATAAAGTTAAAAACTTAAAATCACATGAACAAAGTAACTATCAACACTCTTTTATTTTACCGCGTTATCATTATTCTAAGGAATAATAAATGACAACTATGGTTCCAGAGATTGGGCATATATTATTGATCATCAGTAGCGTATTGGCATTATTTTCTGCAATACTGCCACTAATGGGGATTAAGCAGCATAATGCCTATCTGGTTGGGTTAAGTCCGGTACTCTTTAGAACCATATTTGCCTCAGTCTTTCTGTCACTTCTTTGCTTAATTTATTGTTTTGTCACTGATGACTTTTCTGTTGCTTATGTTGCAAACCACTCGAATAGCCAATTGGCATTGGGCTATAAAGTGGCCGCCGTTTGGGGCAGCCATGAAGGGTCAATGCTCTTCTGGATATTTGCGATTGCTCTTTGGGGCGCAATCATCAGTTATCGCGTGAAGATAGCGGATTGCACTCAGGATAAGGCCACCGATAGCTACCAAGACACCCTGTATTTTGCGAGACTGTTGGCTATTCTGGCGTTAGTGATCCTTGGTTTTAACCTATTTTTACTCTTTACCTCTAATCCCTTTGCCCGTTTATTACCTAACATTCCAATTGAAGGGCGAGATCTTAACCCCATTTTGCAAGACATAGGCCTCATATTACACCCCCCCATGCTCTTTCTTGGCTATGTAGGCCTTACGGTTTGCTTTGCCGCAGCGTTAGCATCACTGCTCGGTGGTGGCTTTAATACTCGCCAAATTAACTATTTACGACCTTGGGTATTATTAGCGTGGGTGTTTCTCACAGGCGGCAATGCCTTTGGATCTTGGTGGGCCTATAACGAACTGGGTTGGGGTGGTTGGTGGTTTTGGGATCCTGTCGAAAATGCCTCCTTTATTCCTTGGCTTGTGGCAACAGCATTAGTGCATTCCCTCATTCTCACTCAACGTACTCATGGCTTTAAACTGACGACTTTACTGCTGTGCTTATTGGCATTTTCACTCAGTTTACTCGGCAGCTTTTTGGTGCGCTCCGGCATAGTGCAATCGGTACATGCCTTTGCCGCCGATCCTACCCGTGGCATGTCAATCCTCTGCTTATTAGTGATTTTTGTTGGTGCAGGGTTACTGATTTTTGCGCTCAAAGCGCATCATTTAAAACAGGATGTGACTTTCGCGCTTTTTAGTAAGGAAACGCTGTTACTGCTCGGGATCGTTATCTTAGTCGTTGCCGCGTTTTCCGTGTTACTCGGCACATTTTACCCTTTGATCTATGAGCTACTGGATTTAGGCACACTTTCAGTGGGCGCCCCATATTTCAACGCTATATTTGTCCCCCTCACTTTCTTGCTTGTCCTGTTAATGGGCATTGCGCCCTTAGTGCAATGGCAAAAAGTGCAATGGCAAAATGCCTCAAAGACTCGTATTACTTCCCTGCTCATTCCTAGCCTAATGATATTAGCCGTCGCAGGCTGGGTAAGCTTACAAGCCGCCTCGGGCAGTAGCTTATTTTTACTCCTTGGCACTGCCGCAGCACTTTGGTTGCTGGTGTGTTTATTGCTCACGATATTGGTAGCCTCGGGATTGGGTAGACGAGTATATGCCTGTCAATCCGCCCCCAACGACTCACCCGTTAAGTCATCAAAACAAGGGTTTGTCGCCATGCTATTCGCCCACTTTGGGGTAGCGATCACTATTATAGGAGCAACATCCGTCTCCTTTTTTGAGCAGGAAGCCCTGCTACGAATGGGGCCAGGTCAAGGTAAGCCTTTAGCGGGTTATGTCTTAGTTTATGAAAGCACAGAGAATGTTGAAACCAACAGCTTTACCGCCATTCAAGCCAATATCAGTATCCGTGATGCAGCGAATGATGAACGGGTTTTAGGCTATATCACACCACAACGACAAACCTTTAAAAGCAACGGGATGGAAATGTCCCACGCGGGTATCGACCACGGTTTATGGCGGGATATTTATGTGTCCATGGGGCTGCAATTAAGTGATAACGAATACCTTATCCGTATCAGCTACAAACCCCTCGCGAGTTGGATCTGGCTTGGCGCCCTATTAATGATGCTCGGCGGGGCGATTGCCGCTTGGCCTACTCGTCGTTTCAGCTCTCAAGCTGATTTAACAACCTTATTTAGCCTATCCCATCACAAACCAAAGGAGACGCTTGCCTAATGAATCCAATATTGCGCTTTTTAGTCTTACTGCTCCCTATCACCCTATTTGGGATAGGAACCACATCCTTATCCATGGCGCAAGCACAGCCCATATCTGGCCTTTCCCACCAACAACAGGCAATGGATATCAGTAAAGTGCTACGTTGCCCTATGGCGACGAATCAAAGCCTATTTGAATCACAGGCACCTATCGCCCATGAACTCAAAGCACAAATATTCTCGATGCTAGAACAGGGGCAAAGCCAAGATGAGATTATCGATTTTATGGTGCAGCGCTATGGTGAAAAAATCCGTTATCAACCTGAGTTTAAGGCATCCACGTCCGCACTTTGGCTTGGGCCACTGCTGTTATTAGTGCTTGGTGTTGGGCTTTGTTTTGGTTTGATAACCCGAAAAAAAACACAATCGTCTATTTGAAATAAAGGATAACCAAATGAAATTACGCTATTTTCCCTTTGTTCTACTGGCGTGTTTTGGCCTATTTTCTAATAGCAGCCCAGCACACTCATTAGACAATAAACTCTACAGCACGGGCGAGCCCCTTCCTAAACCTCGAGTTATGACGGGCTTTGTAGAGATGCAGCACGCACGCGGCGTACCAGAAGTCCACTTTATTGATGAATCAGGGCAAACTCAAACCCTAAAACAGCACCAAGGAAAATTGGTTTTGGTCAACCTTTGGGCAACCTGGTGTACCCCCTGTTTACGGGAAATTCCAGAACTCCAAAAACTGAAGCAACAATATCAAGGGAAAAATATCGCCATCATCCCTATCTCTATCGATGAAGAACCTAAAGATGTACGCCCTTTTCTTAACCAATATGGCTTTAGCGGCTATGCCACTTGGCTTGACCCAAAGCAAAATGTAGAGCAAATCATCCCAGCGAATGTCGTCCCAGCGAGTTATATTTTTGATGCTAAAGGTAATCTTGTGGGTTTTGTACGGGGTTATTTAGATTGGAGTGATAAAGATGTTGGCCCTTATCTTGATCAACTGATTGCAAAATACGGCCAATAATCACCAAGTAACACAGGCTCACAATATATTTCTCCATTCGGTCATCCGCCAATATTTGCCGAAACCCGCTGCTACCCATTTGGCTGCGGGTATTTTTATATTCGCCCCATCTTTGTATTCTGCGGTGCGTTTCTTTAAAATTGTCGCCAAACTTTTTTATATCAAGGCACATCAGATGAAACTCACCCGCTTAACTCAACCTATTTATGACCACTTATATCGTGATATCAGTGAGTTTCGTCGCACCTTCGATTTACCCGTTAATGATGTTCATTCCTTAGATGACAAGGCTGACACCCTACATACTTCACTGATTATTGAGGAGTTAACTGAGCTTGCCGAAGCCGATAGCCGTATCGAACAGGCCGATGCCATAGTCGATTCTGTATATGTGTTAATGGGACGTTTAGTGCATTTGGGCGCGCAAGCAATGACGGACAGACTCGAAATCAGTTACCTGATTGACTTGTTGCTTTGCGTGGCTCATAACCGTGAAATCGACTTTATCGCCTGCTGGGATGAAGTGCATTCGAGCAATATGAGTAAAGTGTGCCGTAACGAGCAAGAACTGGCTGAGACTATTGCCTTTTATGCCAAACAAGGTGTTGAAATTGTCGGTAGTCAGCAAGGTGATTTTATCATCGCCAAATGCGCTAAAGATGTGGAAATGGCAGGTAAAGTCGTTCGCCAAGGCAAGGTACTAAAATCGGTTTACTATCGCCCAGCAGATTTAACAACACTGGTTAAAGCCTAAACGCTTTCGAGTCGACTCTACGGCAGCGCAGGCTTTTCAATGATATTTATCACGGGGAAATTCGTATGAATCCAGCGAAAGTGGTGCGTGCCGAGGTTAAGCAATTAACGGATTTACCCAATATTGGTAAAGCCTGCGCTGCGGATCTGCGTCTACTCGGCATAGAGACGCCAGTGCAATTGCTTGGGAGAAATCCCTACGAAATGTACCGCACACTCAACACATTAACAGGGGTAAAACAGGATCCTTGTATGCTCGATGTGTTTATCTCCATCACCCGTTTTATGGCGGGTGATGATCCTAAGCCTTGGTGGTTTTACACCGATGAACGCAAAAATACCTTAGGACAGACTAAGCCTTAACTTTTAGCTTCCAGCCTGTGTATCTATTTGTATAACTTCAGGTTCTTCCCTTAGCCATTCCCGCCAAATGGCTACCAGCAAGGCCATCAGTACTGGACCGACAAATAAACCAACAAACCCCATGGTTTTCACCCCGCCGATCAGACCGAAAAAAGTCGGTAAGAAAGGTAATTTAATCGGCCCACCAACAAGATTTGGCCTTAGGGTTTTATCGACAATAAACAGCTCTATACTGCCCCAAAGGAATAAACCGACTCCGGCGGTCATATCACCAGTGCCGACAAGATAGAGTGAAATCAAGGTAAACATAGTGGGCGCACCGCCGGGGATAAGCGCCATAAATGCGGTTAACACCCCAAAAGCCACAGCCGAAGGTACACCCGCAATCCAATAGGCAATGCCGAGCACTATGCCCTCACCAATGGCAATAAGCGTCATACCTATCACGGTAGAACTAACCGTTGCAGGCACCACGCGGGAAAAACTGTGCCAACGGGCAGGCAAAACACGTTCACCCACAATATCGAGCTGTTTCGCAATATGTTCGCCATCTTTATATAAGAAAAACAAAGTGATCAGCATAAAAAGTAAGGTCAGTAACAGCCCTAAGGTGTTCCAGCCCAATTGCAGTACCCAACGGGAAATACCACTTAAATTTTGACCACTGATGGCACTGATTATTTTACCCAACTCGTGGGGTTCACCGATAAACTCGTGCCATTGCAGGGTGAGCCACTCTCCTATCAAAGGTAATTCTTTGATCCAGACAGGCACAGCAGCACCATGCTGATTCGTGTGGACGAGCCACTCAACCCAGCCCCTAATTTCATGTAAAGCATAGGAAAAAACGAACGCAAGCGGGATAACCAACCCTAATACAATGAGCACCAAAGCAATCGTCGCCGCCAACGCTGAACGACCACGGCATTTTGCCAATAGTTTTTGATAAAGCGGCCAACTCGAAAAACACACAATCAGGGCAGCTAAGGCGGGGACTAAAAAGTCGATAAAAAAGAATACACCGGCACATAAGAGTAAAATTAACAGAGTTCGACCAATTGCGGCATTACTGAAAATCGGCGTCATAACTAAACTGTATCCTTTACTTCAAAGCATTAACTCATAGGTTTGATATTCTATTTCTAGAAAGCAGATTTTATGACACTTCTGCACTCAACCAAATCCCCAACGCCAATTGTTTTGTAAGCTCTGCGGCGGGAATCGCCTGACAGCCAGTTGCATTTTGGCCGCACCAGAGCGGACTAAAATCGCCAAATCCCTGTTGTTCAGCAGCGCTTCGCAATCCAGCGATAGCATTCGAAGCAAGCGGAAAATCCGGTACCGCACTATTGATAGGCCCAAGTTCGGCCATAAAACGGTTTACAATACCGCGGGCAGGGCGGCCAGAAAATAAATTAGTGAGCGCCGTATGTTGCGCAGTCTCACTTTGCAGTGCTGCGCGGTGAATTTTAGTGGTAGTGCATTCAGGACAGAGTAAATAGGCCGTACCCACTTGCACCGCCGACGCGCCCATTGCCATCGCAGCGCGCACCGTTTTAGCATCGACTATCCCGCCCGCGGCGATAACAGGTACATCAACGGCGGCAATAATCTGTGGCAATAAAGCAAAAGTACCAAGCTGCTCGGTGAGATCGTCCGATAGGAAATGCCCCCTGTGCCCCCCAGCCTCTAAACCCTGAGCAATAATGGCATCTACCCCACGCGCTTCTAACCATAAGGCTTCTTCTAAAGTGGTTGCGGTAGAAATAACCTTGGAACCCCAAGATTTAATCTCCAGCAACAAGTCTTCATTCGGTAAACCAAAATGAAAACTCACAACTTCGGGCTTAAATTTAGCTAACACTTCTGCCTGAGCACTCGTGTATGGCGCACGTTGTGCTCCCGCAATTTGAGTATCAGGATGGATACCCAATTCAGTAAAATAAGGGGTGAGTTGTTTAAGCCATGCGGCTTGTTTCGCCGCTTGTGGTTCAGGTTCGTGGTGACAAAAGAAGTTTACGTTAATGGGTTTAGTTGTGTGGCTACGGATCAGGCTAAGTTCTGCATCTAATGTCTCAAGGGATAACATGGCACAGGGCAAAGATCCCAACGCGCCCGCCTGTGATACCGCAATCGTTAAGGCACTGCCTTGGACACCTGCCATCGGCGCTTGGATAATGGGTAACTCAATTCCAAATAGTCGGGTTAACTGGCACGGCATACATCACCTCCTTTGATAGTGCTCCTGATAAAACTGAACAACTTAGCCTTAGCCGTAAACAAAAATCGTGAACGACAAACGTTTAGATTAGATAATCAGCCCCCAAGCCAACAAATAATGCGAGTCCCGCCCAGTTATTGTTAAGAAAAGCCTTAAAACAAGGGGCGCGTTCACGACCAAAAATCAGCATTTGTTGGTAAGTACTAAAGCCAACAAAAGTCAGTAAACCAAGGCCATAGAGTAAACCACGCTCAGCACTCCAACCCGCAGCAATAAAACAGACTAGTGCAGCAATCTGAAATAAGCCTATGATTTGGCGGTCATATTTACCGAACAAAATGGCAGTGGATTTTATACCCACCTTAAGATCATCGTCCCTATCAACCATGGCATACATAGTGTCGTAGGCAACTGTCCAAAACCAATTCGCCGCAAATAACCACCAAGCCTCCATCGGTACTTCACCCGTCTGCGCGGCATACGCCATAGGGATAGACCAACTCCACACCACGCCTAAAAACATCTGCGGCATATTAGTAATGCGTTTGGTGAAGGGATAAATGATAGTGAGGATAATGCCAACAACGGATAATTTAACCACTAATCCATTGAGTAATAAGACTAAACCAAATGCAGATAAACCTAAGACGACAAACAGTATCAAGGCTTCTTTAGTGCTGATTTCGCCACTGGCCAGCGGCCGAGATTTAGTGCGCTCCACAAAAGAGTCAAGATCGCGATCGGCATAGTCGTTAATAATGCAGCCACAGGCACGCATGATCACCACACCAATAATGAATATGATCAATACCTTAAGATCGGGCATACCACCCGCCGCTAACATCAGCGCCATCAAACATGGCCACATCAGTAATAACGTACCGATAGGACGGTCGAGTCGAGTCAGACGGGAATACACGTCCCACTTCTGCTTTAAATTCATTAACGAGGTACTCCCACGCCTAATAATCTACCATTTTCGCCTTCATCCCTATGGGTTAGCATCATATACCTAAGCTAACCCTGAACGCGAATTCCCACCCAAAAACATTGTCACAAAAGAATGACACTCACCCATCATTTCAAGCTTAAAGCGCTTCTAAACGAGCGTAAGCCACCACTAACCATTTACTGCCAAAGTCGGTAAAACTAACCTGAACTCTGGCCTGTGCGCCGCTGCCTTCAAAGTTGGTGACCTTGCCTTCACCAAATTTAGGATGATTGACTCTCTGTCCAACATTAAAGCCCGTATCATTTGCCGCTGCCGACTTTTGAGTGCTAAAACGATTATTTGCCATGGGAGTGGAAACCTGCGCCTTAAGGCGAATTTCATCCACATATTGCGGCGGGATCTCTTTGATAAAACGCGACGGCCGCGCGTAATCTTCGCGGCCATAGATACGGCGCGATTCCGCATAGGTAATGTAGAGTTTTTCCATGGCGCGGGTCATGCCCACATAGCAGAGACGGCGTTCTTCATCGAGTCTATCGCCCTCTTCGAGCGCCATTTTACTCGGGAAAATCCCTTCTTCCACCCCCGCCATGAACACCATAGTGAACTCTAGCCCTTTGGCAGAATGCAGTGTCATTAGCTGCACCGCATCGGTAAAGGCATCGGCTTGGCCTTCACCCGCTTCGAGCGCCGCGTGGGACAGGAAACCGTTAAGTTCGCCCATGTCCTCCAGCTCTTCTGGCAGCTCAAAAGTACGCGCCGCCGTGACGAGTTCTTCTAAGTTTTCGATTCTAGCGTGGGCTTTTTCACCCTTTTCGGCTTCATACATGGCCTTAAGACCCGAAGCTTGGATCACGGTATCGGCCATGCGATACAGCACCATATCTTGAGTGTCTTCACGCATCGTCATGATTAAGTCCATGAAACCACGCACAGAATTTGCTGCGCGGCCCGCGAGCACTTTCTCGTCGAGCAAACGCACACTCGCCTGCCACAGGGTTAACTCATGCTGGCGCGCAGTGGAGCGCAAAATATCCAAAGTGCGATCGCCAATGCCACGGGGCGGCGTGTTCACCACACGCTCAAACGCCGCATCGTCGTCTTTGTTATTGATCAGCCGTAGGTAACCCATGGCATCTTTAATTTCTTGGCGTTCGAAGAAGCGTAAACCGCCATAGATACGATAGGCTAAACCTTTGTGTAACAAGGCTTCTTCCAATACCCGCGACTGAGCGTTAGAACGATAGAGAATCGCACAATCACTGAGATTGCCGCCCTTTTCGTGCCAATCATTAATTCGACCGACGATAAAGCGCGCCTCGTCCATTTCATTAAAGGCGCAATAGAGCGAAATCGGATCGCCATCGGCTTCATCCGTCCATAACTCTTTGCCCATACGCTCGGGGTTATTGGCGATTAACGCGTTGGACGCTTTAAGAATATTCCCCTTAGAGCGATAGTTTTGCTCGAGGCGAATGGTGGTTGCAGTAGGAAAATCCTGAAGGAAGCGATGCAGGTTTTCAACCTGAGCGCCGCGCCAGCCGTAAATCGATTGGTCGTCATCACCGACTATCATCACATTGGCGGTTTGACCGGCAAGCACACGGATCCACGCATATTGGATAGCGTTGGTATCTTGGAACTCGTCCACCAAAATATGCTTAAAGCGTTCTTGATAATGCGCCAACAAATGCGGCTTATTAAGCCATAACTCATGGGCACGTAAAAGGATTTCGGCAAAATCGACTAAACCTGCGCGGTCACAAGACTCTTGATAAACCTGATAAATCTTTAGCAGATTCTGCTCAAGCGGAAAACCGCCCGCATCGATATGTTTAGGGCGTAATCCTTGGTCTTTTTTACCATTGATATAACCCTGAGCTTGGCGTGGAGGATATTGTTTCTCATCCAAATTCAGGCTTTTAAGAATACGTTTGATCAAGCGCACTTGATCGTCAGAATCGAGGATTTGGAAGCTTTGCGGTAAACCCGCATCTTGGAAGTGAGTGCGCAACAAGCGATGTGCCAAGCCATGGAACGTGCCAATCCACATGCGGCCCATATTGGTGCCAGCGACTTTTTCAACTCGCTCGCGCATCTCAGCCGCAGCTTTATTGGTAAACGTCACCGCAAGAATCGAGTAAGGACTCTGCTGTTCAACCTGCATCAGCCACGCAATACGGTGGGTCAACACCCGAGTTTTACCACTGCCCGCGCCCGCCAACACTAACATGCTAGATTGCGGTGCCGCGACAGCCTCGCGCTGCTTGTCATTCAGGCCGTCTAGTAAAGAAGATACGTCCATTCTCGCCTCCAAAAAATCGAGGGGGCATTATAACAGAAGAAAACCCGCCTGCGTGCCTGATCCATAAGACAAGAGCCACTAGACGAGAACCATAGGACGAATGACAAGTTGCCGCATCTTGCTTTGCACTGGTGTTGTAATGACAACATTGATTAAGCACTGTCATTCCCGCAATGCTTGTGGGCGGGAATCCAGCTTTTCGGTAACAGATCTTTGTTTTTAGGGTAGGAATTGAACAAATGCAAGGCTGTATTAATGACTCATAGAGAAGGTGTTCATCATTCTGTTTCAGCGATTAAGCACTGTCATTCCAGTGACACGCCATTAACTCATCCCTGAGGGCTCGACGACGGCATCCATGCCGTCAACGGTCACTTCCATGACAGTGCTGAATCTTGCCAACCTCTACAGTAATCTGCCCCCCCTTCTTACAAGCATGCACCGTATAAATTTAACGATGGATGTATCGTTAATTTCTCTTTATTTAATAATAAGTTTTAATGGCACACTAATTTGAGTCTCGACCCAAAAAGAGAAGCATTGTGCTTCCCTTAGATTTTTTTGGTTGGTTTGCCTTCAATGATCAGGCTTTAGAATCGCAAAAATGGAATGCTTCATCAGCTATTGAAAGACATTCTGAACACTCTGTTTCAGTTGGTTTATAGCCATCATGAACGACGTCGTTCCTTATCTCCTTGAACCTAAGCAATTGCTTCACCAAGCCATCCACTTCTTTATTAAACAAATTTGGCAAAGCTTCGGTTATCACATCATGAATGCGCCCATACTTTTTGATCTTATTACCTTTAGCTCTGTAGACGTTTAGTAGGTTGTACAAAGACAGCTCAAGCGCAATGAATGACTCCAACACAGCCGCACAGTAATTATCTTGTTCATTCGCCATTTCATATGCCCGCATCAGAGTTACACGCCAGCTAGGAAAGTCCCCTGTCGTAAGGTAATGGGCAATGTGTCTAGTGCTTCTAGCACGGTTGAAGTTAGGCAATTCATGATCTGCTAGGTTCATCGATTGCAAAGAAGTGAACCTTTGAGCATCAGGCTCCCAATCATCGAACAGTTCACTGACTCGTTGATCGGGGTCTTTCTCCAAGTGTTGTTCGTTGTACGGCTTAAACCCAGTAACAATGTAGGGTTTAAAGCCAGTCATAAAGGCTACCTCCTTGATTGACGTGTCTAGTGTGGCGTAGCGATAGACCCTGATAAAGTGATTCAGGGCGTCTAAAGCTTTAATTTCTAAATCTTCGGAAAGGCCATCGGCTTCAACGGCAACACGCACAAGTGTGGTGATACTGGAGCTACTGAACTGTGTGTGCCCATTTTCAGTATCCATTAATAAACTAACATCAATTGAACCATCATCCCGCTGAACAGCGTTGCAAATCTGGTTGTCTCCAGTCTGTCGTGATGCTTCAAAATCATACTTGAAGCCCTCTGAGTTATCATGTTCAACTTTGATTATCCTGTCATTCACTGATAAGGTGTTTACGGAATTCATAGGCTTACCAATACCCACAACAAAACGCTCCCCTTCATAATCGAATGAAGCTTCACCGGGCAGAACTCGAATATTTCCAGGGTAAAAGAACTGAAATAGTGCACAACCTTTCAATGAAGCCTCCTAGAATCTATTTAACCTGAGCTCGGGATAAGAAATGTTGAACTAATAGCCCTCCAAGTGATCGGATCTTTCGACCAAAAGAAACCCCATCACACCAGAGGGCCTATCCATAAATTAGTGGAAGTGTTTTTCGATATCTATGATTTTTTTGCTTTTTTCATTCCTAAAGAGTTTATCGTGACACCCATTGTTAAATTTTGCAACGTAAAGACCGAATAGGGTGAAACAGGACATCCACAGTTTATCGAGATAAACCATTGTTAAATTTTGCTACGTAATAGAGTGAAACAGGGCATCCACAACGCTTTAATGCTTTAACTGACTAACAGACAACTCAAAAATCAAAGGAATACGGCATCCCCTCGGAGTTGCCGCAGGGCGAATAGACAAATTGCGTGAGTCTCGCCATGGATGGCGAGCTAGCTTTCGCAGGTGCAAGGACGCATCCTTCGGAAGCGATAGCAAATTTGGCAATGAGCACAAGGGGCTTTCAACTCCGTTGGGGGCGTCATGGAGCATCCAAGGAGGATAGGACGAGCAGTCCTCCTTGGTCGGGTGTGGGGTGAAGCCCCACGACTTTGACTTTTATTAAAAAAATCAAACAAAGTCTAGGTAAAACTCCATTAGCAAACATCCAACGCAGAATGGCGAATTCCAACTTATGGATCAGTCTAAGTGAATCAGATTCACCCATTACCAAGCTGCATCTTCAATTGAGCGTGTCACTGGAATGACTATGCTTAATCACTACCACCTGAATAGATAAATCAGCAGCGGAGCTCTACCCCAAACCATCCTTTCAATGAGAATAACTTTAGGTAGCGCCTGATCGCGGTTAGAATACTCACCCTGTTTTTCTTGGTTACTTTTTCGGAAACAATAATGTCCCATTCAGCGCTTAATTCTTTTGATGATTTTTACCAGCTTTTGGCTGACAGCTTGGCGAAGAATAGTCTGATCAAACTATTGTTGAGTAAGTACCGAGGGACAGATAAAAGCCTGCAGCGCATCACGATTCGGCCGATCAGTTTGCAAAATGAGCCTATGCTGTCGTTTGTGTATCAACACCAGACGAATCACATCACTAAAAACCTGAGTTATGACGAAGGGTTAGCCAGCATAAAACTGTTACTCGGTAGCGATTTTAAGAGTGCCCACTTAGCCACGGCAGAGGCAGAAGTTCAGCTTGAGATCAGCAAAAAAGGCAAAGTCCAAATCAGCACACATAACGTTAAACAAACCGTAGCTGCGCCGTTAGAACATGACCGTGAGAAAAAACGTTTTGTGGATATCGAACGTCCCTTCCTGACCAAGCTAGGTGTGACTGACAGCCAGCATAATGTGATCCCTGCGATGTCGCGTAAATGGAAGCAAATCAATAAATTTATTGAGGTTTTCAGCCAAGCACTCGAAGCCTCACCCCACAAGAATGACCAACCGATCAATGTGGTCGATTTTGGGTCTGGCAAAGGCTATCTCACCTTTGCAATCCATGACTACCTGCGCCACAGCCTACATAATGATGCGCAGGTGACTGGAGTAGAATTACGTCAAGCCTTAGCCGATTTATGTAATGAAACGGCGGCTACGCTGGATCATCAAGGATTGTCATTTGTCTGCGGCGATGTGAGAACCCATGCGCCTAAGCAAACCGATGTGATGATCGCGCTGCACGCCTGCGATATCGCCACTGACTATGCGATTCATTATGGTATCCGCGCCAATGCCGACATCATCATGTGTTCACCTTGCTGCCATAAACAAATTCGCCCGCAGATGCACAGCCCAGAATTGTTTAAACCTATGCTGCAATATGGGGTGCACATGGGCCAACAGGCTGAAATGGTGACAGATTCATTACGTGCGCTATTTTTGGAAGCCAATGGTTATGCGACTAAGGTGTTTGAATTTATCAGCCTAGAACATACCAATAAAAATAAGATGATTTTGGCCGTTAAAAAGTCGCAGCATAACCCGAAAGACAGCGCCGTAATACTCGCGCAAATTGCTGACATTAAAGCCTATTACGGTATCAAGGAACACTGCTTAGAAACCTTACTCGCGCAAACCCAAGCCGATTAACAGCCGGCGGTTTACTGGCAAAGCATTAGAACTTGGCACTCACCACAACCCCGTTGAAATTGAGGCAATCTTTAATTCTTTGCTGCTGAACCGCGCTAAGGGTGTCGATATCGTGGAAGGCGAACGCTGAGTGTTCGTGACTCAATTGGATCGGCAATGGCTCGTCTTCTACCCCATCTTTTGCCACTTCAGGCAACAGTAATTCGCATCGAAAAATAAAGGCTTGGGACTGATAGGCGCTGTGATAATACACACCGCTCAAATAGTTCACCCGCACACTTAAGCCTAATTCCTCTTGGCATTCACGCACCAAGGCCTCGTGAATCGTTTCGCCTGGTTCGAGTGCGCCGCCGGGTAAACCCCAAGCAAAATTACCGTAATTGGCCTTAAGCAACAGCACTTGTCCCAGCGCATTGGTAATAACCGCGTGGCTGCTCAATCTAAAGGTATCGTTAAAGGCCACTCAATTATCCTTGCATGTCTGTTCGGTACGAATTGAAGCTTCTTTCTGTGTCACGCCAACGCTTCGCACTCCTTAACTCTTTGCTTAAACCGCTTATAGCATCAATACCGATTTCACCGTTAAATATCTCGATGCTAATCCTTATTTCGCTGCTGTCCTGTTTTAACCATTTTTACGTGATTGGTTTTATCACAATTTGCCACGTAACTTAAGCGATTCGCCCTTTCACGACCTCTCACTGACCTTTAACTTAATCCCTCATGTTGACATAAATACCGCTAAGGCCAACACTCAATGGTGAATTTTCATACAAACATATAATGACACAACAGTGGGTTAGATAAGAGCAGTGCAACAACGCCAGTATCTGCCCTTCAGTTAAGATAAGGAATCATCTTGAATACTCTACTCCTTGGCAAAGGTGAGCAACAGGTTCACTTACATCTTAAATACGCTAATCGTCACGGACTCATTGCGGGCGCGACGGGTACGGGAAAGACAGTATCATTAATGAGTATCGCCGAAGGGTTTTCGCGCCAAGGCGTGCCAGTGTTTATCACAGATGTTAAAGGGGATATTTCTGGCCTAGCGATCATGGGTACACCCAGTGAAAAACTGTTACAAAGGGCGGCTAGCATTGGCATTGAGGATTATCAAAATGAGGCCAACCCTGTAGTATTTTGGGATTTAGCCGGTGTTCAAGGGCATCCTTTACGCACCACTGTCAGTGAAATGGGCCCGACCTTACTCAGCCGAATTTTAGAACTGAATGACACCCAAAGCAGTATTTTGGATATCGTCTTCCAACTGGCTGACGACCAAGGATTACTGCTGCTCGATTTAGATGATCTGCGTGCTATGCTGACACTGGTCGCTGATGAGCGCAAAGAAATCTCGGTTAAATATGGTCTGATCAGTGCCCAATCCCTCGCGGCGATTCAACGTGCCGTTTTAGGGTTAGAACGTGATGGTGGCAAAGACTTTTTCGGTGAACCAGCCTTACAGCTTGAAGATTTAATGCGTACTAATTTACAAGGGCGCGGCATCATCAATTTACTCGCTGCGAATAAACTGATTTTAACGCCACGTTTATATTCAAGTTTTCTATTATGGTTACTCTCCGAGCTATTTGAAAACCTGCCAGAGGTTGGCGATCTTGATAAACCTAAATTGGTGTTTTTTATTGATGAGGCACATCTCCTCTTCGAGGGTTGCCCGCCCAGTTTATTAAAGCGTATTGAGCAGATCATGCGCCTTATTCGCTCAAAAGGTGTTGGCGTTTATTTCTGCTCACAATTCCCTGATGATGTCCCCAATGAAATCCTCGGTCAATTAGGTAATCGTATTCAACATGCGCTGCGGGCCTATACGCCAAGGGATCAAAAGGCGGTCAAAACCGCCGCTGAAACTTTTGTCCCCAACCCTAAACTGGTTGTCAGCGAGGTGATATCTCAACTCGCAGTGGGTGAAGCCTTAGCCTCAATGCTTGCCGATAAGGGCGTACCCACTATGGTAGAGCGCGCCTTAATTGCTCCGCCCCGCTGTCGCATGGGGCCAGCAACGACTGAAGAACTAAAACAAATCCGCGCGCAGAGTCCAATTGGCGGTAAATACGATACGTTAGTCAACCGCGAATCGGCCTATGAATTACTCCACCAAAGACGAACAGAAAACACCGCGGCCACTAGCGCACCGATAATAGAAGCCACACCTCATCATCAGGCCGATGAACAAGGTTGGTTTAGCGAGCTTATTTTTGGAAATAAACGCCGACAAGGTTTAGCACAGACCCTTTCTAAACAGGCGGCGCGTACCGTTGGCAACCAATTAGGAAAACAAATTTTACGCGGGATACTCGGTGGCATATTAGGGAAGTCCTCCCGTTAGTTTGGTTATTGTGCAATACAGTGCCACCGATCGCATATTTTATAGACAAGTTAACACTACCATTAGCGCTAATTATTCTAAGCATGGAGTGGATCCTACTGCGGATTTCAGTGATAAGATTATTTTGCGAGTACAGCTCAAAGAGGCAAACAAATTCAAATAAATTATCAATGATTTTAAATGATTGTGATTTAAAAATGTTGTAATTCGAGATTTAACGTTTCGCTTTAATCAGGACATCATGGAATAGGTTCAATGCGTATGGCTTACATGATTAGCCTGATGAACAACCACAAAAGTACATGGAGTTAGCTATGAGTAAAGAGCAAAAAAATCGCAAAGAGTCCAAGAAGCAGCCGTTAATGTCTGCAAAAGAAAAAAGAGCAGCAAAACACGCTAAAAATGCTTCAAAAGGTTTCTTAGATAACACTAAATAGTGTCCTGTTATTAAAGGAGTCATCCTCAAATAACACAAATAGGGTTAACTTAGGTTAGCCCTATTTATTGCCTCAAACCAAACAGTAATCAAACCTCCGTTTTATCATGTAACAACTCCGCTATCGACTATAGCCTAATTGACCTTTTTTAGGTTTTATGCGGTTATATTAAGCTGATTATGCTATTCCCTACTCGAAAGAACCTATATAACACAATAAAAAACAAGGATATTTCAATATGAAAATCAACAAACATTTTGTCGCCATCGGTGTCGCAATCACACTCTCTCTCAGTGCTGCCACTATGGCCGCAGCCCCTGCATTTATCAACATACTCACAGGTGGAACTAGTGGTGTTTACTATCCTATAGGTGTGGCCTTGTCTCAACTCTATGGTAGTGGGATCGAAGGTGCTAAAACCTCTGTTCAAGCAACAAAAGCCTCTGTAGAAAATCTTAATCTACTGCAATCGGGTCGTGGTGAATTAGCTTTTGCATTAGGTGACTCAGTGTCAGCCGCCTACCAAGGTGATGTTGATGCAGGCTTTAATAAACCTTTAGATAAAATTAGAGTCATTGCCGCGGCTTACCCTAATTACATCCAAATTGTTGCCAATAAAGAATCGGGTATTAAAACCTTAGCCGATTTAAAGGGTAAGCGCATCTCCGTTGGCGCCCCTAAATCGGGGACAGAACTCAATGCCAGAGCCATTTTTAAGGCTGCTGGATTAAGTTACGCAGATATGGGGAAAGTTGAATTTTTACCCTATGCAGAATCCGTTGAATTGATCAAAAATCGTCAATTAGATGCAACGCTACAATCATCAGGTTTAGGTATGGCGGCAATCCGCGATCTCGCCGCTACTATGCCTATCAACTTTGTCGAAATTCCTGAGGATATCGTACTCAACATAAATAATCCTGCCTATCAACATGGTGTCATCCCCGCCTCAACCTACGAAGGTCAAACGACGGATGTGTCTACCGTTGCGATAGAAAATTTACTGGTAACCCATAATGGCGTCTCAGATGATTTAGCCTATCAAATGACTAAAATTATGTTCACGAATCTTGAACGTCTCGGCAATGCACACTCTGCAGCCAAAACCATTAACCTCGAAAATGCAACGAAAAATCTACCCATTCCACTACATCCTGGTGCTGAGCGTTATTACAAAGAAGTGGGCGCGCTCTAAATATTTTGTGCGACCTATTTACTAATACACATTGGGGATATTAACGACATTAATATCCCCAATGCTGCACCACCCTCTGTAGTCTAATGCTGTGAGGCATAATATGAGCGATCCACAACAAGGTTTGGGTGCCAATACTGGCGACTGGCCCAAGGCGCTGTTTTATACAGCTCTTATTTTCTCCATTTTTCAGATTATTACTGCTGCGTTTCATCCAGTATCCACCCAAGTATTGCGGGCAACCCATGTGGGCTTTTTGCTACTTGTGGTTTTTTTAAGTTATCCCGCTGTGGGGAAATCTCGGCCATGGCAGCCCTTAGCTTGGTTACTCGGCATTGCAGGCATGGCAACTGCGGCCTATCAATGGGTTTTTGAAGCTGATTTGATCCAACGCTCAGGCGAACTCACTGATGCGGATATGGTGATAGGTATTATTCTGATTGTCTTAGTATTTGAAGCTGCTAGACGGGTAATGGGTTGGGCACTCCCGATCATTTGTTGCATTTTTTTGGCTTACGGTTTATTTGGCCAATATCTTCCAGGTGAATTAATGCACCGTGGTTATGGAGTTGACCAAATAATCAATCAATTAGCCTTTGGGACTGAAGGGTTATACGGTACGCCAACCTATGTATCTGCAACGTATATTTTCCTGTTTATTCTGTTTGGAGCTTTTTTAGAACAGGCGGGAATGATCCGATTATTTACCGATTTTGCTATGGGATTATTTGGCCACAAACTGGGCGGCCCTGCAAAAGTTGCTGTGGTGTCATCCGCCATGATGGGCACTATTACGGGCTCAGGCGTTGCAAATGTGGTGACTACCGGACAATTTACGATCCCCCTAATGAAACGCTTTGGCTATCGTCCCGCATTTGCCGGTGGCGTTGAAGCAACCTCCAGTATGGGCAGCCAAATTATGCCGCCCATCATGGGCGCCGTCGCGTTTATTATGGCTGAAACCATTAACGTGCCCTTTATTGAAATTGCTAAAGCCGCACTGGTTCCTGCATTACTGTATTTCTGCTCCGTATTCTGGATGGTGCACTTAGAAGCCAAACGCGCCAATCTTTCAGGCTTACCTAAAGATCAGTGTCCCGATCCTTGGGCGGCAATAAAAGCGCGTTGGTATCTGCTTATCCCGTTGTTTATTTTAATTTACTTGCTATTTTCAGGCAGAACACCGCTATTCTCAGGCATGGTGGGTTTAGCACTTACCTCAATCGTGATTTTAGGTTCAGCAATCGTATTAAGGTTGCCATCAAAGGCGATGCGTTTTGCATTTTGGATAGCCTTAGGTGTACTTTGCGCTGGTTTTTTCCAACTCGGCATTGCCGTTGTATTTGCGGTTATCGCCCTATTAGTTGCGGTATGTTGGTTTATTAAAGGCGGCAAAGAAACCCTCGTTATCTGCTTGCATGCATTGGTAGAGGGTGCTCGTCATGCGGTGCCTGTGGGTATCGCCTGTGCCCTCGTAGGTGTCATTATCGGCATAGTGTCACTCACAGGTATAGCTTCTACTTTTGCCAGCTATATATTGGCCGTAGGGCAAGATAACCTCTTCCTATCACTTGTGTTAACTATGCTCACTTGCCTTGTTTTGGGCATGGGTATTCCGACTATCCCAAACTACATTATCACCAGCTCAATTGCCGCGCCTGCCCTACTGGATTTAGGCGTACCGCTGATTGTGTCCCATATGTTTGTATTCTATTTTGGCATTATGGCAGATCTAACTCCTCCAGTAGCGTTAGCTTGCTTTGCAGCGGCTCCCATTGCTAAGGAATCGGGGCTTAAAATTAGTCTATGGGCAATTCGTATCGCGATTGCAGGCTTTGTGATCCCTTTTATGGCGGTATACGACCCCGCCTTAATGTTACAAAGCGATAGCTGGTTAGCCACGGGATTTGTCGTGCTTAAAGCAACGGTAGCGATTGGTATTTGGGGCGTGATATTTACGGGTTTCCTGTTACAAAAACTCTATTGGTGGGAACGTCTTATCGGCTTCCTAGCCGGTGCAAGTTTAATTCTTGCTACCCCACTGAGTGATGAAATTGGCTTTGGTCTCGCACTCTTGTTTATCCTGCAACACAGTTGGCGCGCCAGAAAACTAAAACGCCTTATGGAACAAGGATAAGCCTTTGGGAGCATTAAAAATTAAAGGCACAAAGAGGGAAAAGAAATGCTAGGCCTATGTTTGGGCCTAGCGGGCACTCTGTGGGCACAAGTGCCCACAGATCATTTCACCTTGGCATGGCACCACAGCATAGAAAAAATCCGTTGGGAGGAAGATTATCGCGTTACCCCTAAAGGCTTGGTCTTAGTAGAAGCCAGAGTAAAAGGCACTGGTGCCGGAATGGAAATTCCCGATGAGGCTTATCTTATGGACGGTAGTTGGCATTATCATCCAACATTACCCATTTTGCCGACATTAAGATTAGGAAGAACCCCCGAAGCGGGTGACTATGACATCTGTATCGAAAGCCAGTGCAACGCCATGAGCCACTGGATTGGCGCTCCAACAAAGGAGGAAGCAATGGTTGAGCTATGGAGTTGTGGCGCTTTGCTTTAAAAATCAAATGAAAATACCCATCAGTTCAGACAGGTATTCCATCTTTTTTTCACGTATAGCGTGGTTTTAATCGTGGTGAAACAAGGGTAAAGCTAGGCTTGCTTATTTTTATATTTACGCTCAATTTCTCGAAGGCGAACATTAAAATCCTCGAGATGAGCCAGCATTTCAGCTTCGGCTTTATCTTCATCTTTAGCGACAACCGCCTCAACAATCACACTGTGCAACCCTAGAGGATGGATCTCATCTGTTGGTGGCTCATATTTCATCGTCTGATTACGTAATAAAATCAGTAAAGATTTAACAATGGCCTCTAAAAACCGATTACCCGACATTTCAGCTAATAAATAATGCACTTGTGAACGCAATGTAACGGTATCAGGGTAAGCACTGGTATCATTTTCATGGCGATCGGCTTCCAACAAGATTAAGGCTTGCTCTGGCGTGCAATTTTTAGCTGCCATCCTCGCCACTTGCGGCTCAATCAGCATACGCGCTTGGCATAGTTCGGGTAATGAGAGTTTCCCCATCATAAACAAATCGTGGCAAGCATCACTTAAGCGCTCGAAAGTTAAGTGCTTAACAAACGCACCGCCCGTAGCACCTTGACGAATCTCTACCAAACCTCCCGCTTCGAGGCTTTTAATTGCCTCCCTTATTACGGTACGGCTAACTTGAAATAGTTCGATCAATTCACGCTCGGAAGGCAGTTTATCACCCGCTTTATAATCACCGCCTAAAATAGCATTTTTGAGTTGTTGTCCAACTTCACTCGATGCTTTTATCTGCTTAATTGGCTTGAATATATGCACTTGATTATCCCGAATATGCTTAATGCGCCCATCTTACCATAAACCGACTCATTCACGCAGAAAAAGTATCCGCGTACATCCTATATTAGTGATTAAAAAACAAACACTTTTGTTGATCTACGTAACATCTGTACGAATTTCGTAACTTGTTTCCCATATTCATTCTTACCTCGTTGTGGATAAAGGTTATACGTCATACATTTCACCTAAAGATATTAAAAATGATCTTTTACCTAGCCTAGACATTTCAGCTCTGGGCTAACTTAATAAAATAAGGAAAATGATGATGAACAAATCTTATTTATCTGTGCTGGTACTATCAGCCTTAGCCATTCCTGCTATTGCGGATACCAGCATTGACCAAATGTTTAGCCAAGGTACGTTAAAAGGGGAATTTCGTTTATTTGATTTTACTCGTGACTTTGATAATACGACGAATACCAAACACGATACGTCATTTGGTGGCCTGTTTTATTACAATACAGCTAAAGTAAATGGTATTAGTTTTGGCACTAGCTTCGCATCTGCAAATCCAGTTTGGACGAATGATTCTGATGATGTCTACGGCCTAGTTGCACGTGATGCCAAAGGAGATCATGACAACGTAAACCGCTTACAAGAATATTTTGTTCAAGGTGAATGGTGGAATACAAAACTTAAATTAGGTGCCCAAGAACTGCGCACTCCAATGATGAATCCCCATGATATTCGCGCTATTCCACGTACTTTCCGTGGTTTTTCAGCAGAAAATAAAAGTGTTGATAATCTGACACTTTCTGCACTCTATATCACCGACTCTATGGGTTGGTCCGATAATAGCTTTATTTCTGTAAAAGACGCGGTACAAAACGAATTAGCAAGGGCTGGTGTTATCGCCGATGTCGCGGATAATCCAGTGTATGCCCTTGGCGCCAAGTATCAACTTCCCTTTGAAACCATTAAAACTGAAGTCGATCTCTGGCACTACCGCATGGAAGATGTTTTCAATCAAACCTATGCCAAAGTGAAGTTATCCAGTCAATTAGGTGCAACCAACGTTTATTTAACACCCTCCTATTTAACGCAAGAAGCAACAGGAGATAAAACTGGTGGTTCACTGGATACCTATCAATATGGCTTCCATTTAGGGGCAAAATTTGCGGGAACGGATATCACCTATATCTATGCCAAAACAGGCGATGACACAGTACTCACCCCTTGGGGAGATGAAAAAGTGGTTATCCAGCAAGTAAACCAATCAGCAAGAGCCGATGAAGAAGTTAATGCTTTAAAAGTCGCCTATGACTTTGAAAAAGTGGGCATGAGTGGATTAGAGGCCTATGCATTTTATGGTCAATATGATGTGCCAACGGGTACGGCAAAAGACTTTAACGAAACGAACTTTTCAATTACCTATAAATTTTCTGGTGCATTATCAGGCCTAGGTCTTAGAGCACGCTATGCCATGATCGATGTTGATCAAGGCGAAGACTATGATGATCTGCGTTTATATATCACTTACAAATTTGTTTTAGGTCAATAGTCACAAGTTCAACTCCCCTGCACCAAAATTAATGCGGGTGTATCAGCCTAGTTAGATACACCTGATTTTTACACCGCAAAATATCCCCTCCCCAATAATTAGTTGCGGTGAATACTTTGACTTAAGGATTGAGATAAAAATGGAAAAAAAGAATTTATTACTGATTCCAGCCGTAACTATTTCTTGTTTTTTATTTGGCGGGTGTGGAAATAACGATAATGCCGAAATATCCATACCACAATTAACCCCTGCGAAAACAGGAACACTGAATATATGCAATGAGATAGCGGCACAATATCATTTCAAAAATACCGTCATCACTGACTCAAAAATGATTGCGGCTGGCAATGTTGAATATAACGCGACTGAAAGTTATCGCGCTCCAGAACATTGTTTAGTCAAAGGCTATATGAATGAAAGGATAGGAACGGGTATCGCGGGTGATACTCGCTATGCGATTGGCTTTGAAATGCGTTTACCCACTAACTGGAATGGCCGATTCTATTATCAAGCCAATGGTGGCCTCGATGGTTCAGTCGCCAAAGCGGTGGGTAGATTGCTCTTCTCTGGAGGCCCAGATTCAGCGGCACTGAATGAAGGTTTTGCCGTAATAAGTTCAGATATGGGCCACCCCGCCCCTACACCACATTTTGGCCTAGATCCCCAAGCAAGGCAGGATTATGGCTATAATGCCGTAGCCGAATTAACACCAATGGCGAAAAATCTAATTGAGAAAGCCTATGGTAAACAACCTGATAGATCATACTTCGCAGGTTGTTCTAACGGCGGTAGACACACTATGGTTGCCGCAAGCCGTTATGCCGATATGTATGATGGCTTCCTTGTTGGAAATCCAGGCTTTAATTTACCCCAGTCCGCCGTTGCTCAATTGTACGGGATCCAAGAATATTCAAAACTGGTTGAGTTTGATGGCGCAGATATTTTAGCCACACTGCAAAAGGCAATTACGCCTGAAGAATTTTCACTCGTTTCTCAAAAAGTCTTAGAACAGTGTGATGCCCTCGATGGGCTCAATGATGGAATGATTGCAAATACCTATGCTTGCCAAAAAGCATTTGATCTCGAAAGGGATATTCCAACCTGCTCAAATCTGAGGGACAACACTTGTTTAACCGCCAAGCAAAAGCAGGTTCTAGGCAATATAATGGCAGGCCCGCACAATAGCAAAACGGGTGAAGCCATTTATGCTGATTTTCCCTATGATGCTGGGATAGGAGCTAAAGATTGGGCCAATTGGGAATACTCTATGGCGCTAACTAGAGACTCTGGTGCTGTAGGGTTTATTTTTAGCTCACCGCCAACCCCTTTTAATGGTGAAAGTGAACAATCCAGTTTGGATTTTATCAAGTCATTTAGCATGGATGATGATGCACAAAGAATTTATGCAACCGATTCCATTTACGCTGAATCTGGCGTTGATTTTATGACACCACCTCACCCAACAGACCTGACGACACTCAAAAATCGTGGCGCTAAGATGATGATTTTCCATGGCACATCAGATCCTGTATTTTCAGTAAATGATACCGTGAACTGGTATAACGACTTAGGAAATGCAAATGCTGGACACGCACAGACCTTCGCCCGCTTATTTCTAATCCCTGGTATGAATCATTGCGGAAAAGGCCCTACAACCGATAAATTTAATATGGTGCGTGCATTGGTCGATTGGGTTGAAAAAGGCGTAGAACCGCAAAGTATCACCGCGGCAGTACGTGCAGAAAATACTGAATTGCCTAGTGATTGGTCGAAAAGCAGGACTCGAGTCCTATGTCCCTACCCCCAATTCGCAAAATATAACGGCATAGGTAATATTGAAGATGCCGCTAACTTTACCTGTGTAACACCTGAATAAGATCCAAAATATCACCTCAAAAATGCCATCTCGAAAATCACGAGATGGCATTTTTCCTCAAGATATAAGTTACCCCTTACCCCACACACACACCGCCCAATGGGGAATAAAACTGTCACGATAAACACTCTTTACCCCTCTGTTACCTGTTGAAATTCAAACCCTATTTCAAAACAAATTAATAACAAAAAGCATTTTATGGCATCCATTTTATTCAGGTCTTTGAATTTATCGAAAGCGTCATCTCGCAAAAATCACATACAATTCTTTAATATAGAAAACCCTATATTAGATTGTTTTAAAAAGAATAATTATATTCACAGCTCAAAACTCCAGCATTTTGTGAAGCACTGCAAAGATGTAATGAATAACACTTTTGGTTTATGGTCATATGTCATACATTTAAAGGTATGTTGTTAACGAGTGAGAATTTCATCACTGTCACACAACAGCACTTTTAGGTTTTAAAGAAAGAAAACATATGTGGTTATAAATAGATCCAGTGTCGTTGTTAGGGAGGAACTCTTTAGCAATGAGGGCCAAAGGAGTATTAAATGAGTAAAGAATCGAAAGAAATTGATCAGTACACTGCTAGCGTCCTTCAAAACGGTATATCTCGAAGAAGTTTTCTGACTCGAGCAGCAGTCGGAAGCGGTAGTTTAGCCTTTGCTGGTCTTGGTATTGGTTCTGCTAGCGCTGCACCACTCCAAGTGGGGACTGAATATGGTGAGATTGGTGGTGCAACATTAAACTTCCTACCTAAACCAAAACCTATTGCAGACAAAGACATAGCAACAACACAAACCTTTGATGTCGTTGTTGTTGGTGCAGGGGCTTCTGGTGTACCCGCGGCACTTTCAGCAAGAGAAAGTGGCGCCACTGTAGCATGTTTGCAAAAGCAAGCCATTCCAGTTTCTCAAGGAAACACAGGATCAGGGATCGATCTCAAAAACAGTGATAAATCTGCAATCGAAGCCTTAGTTAGCCGTTTAATGGCTGATAACGCCCACCGTTCTCATCCTGGCCTGTTAAGACAATGGGCGTATAACTCTGGTGAAGCTATCAATTGGGTGATGGACCGAATGAAGCAAGGTGGCGGCCAAGTTGTAGACCAAGGAACAAAAGTACAACACGGTATTCGCGGTATTGCTGATGAAGGCGATCGTCTAAGCTTTGTCACTTCTTTCTGTGGCCCTAAACCCTATACCACGGGTGATGCTATCCGTGCACTCGCCAAAACAGCCGAAAAAGCAGGCGTTAAATTCTTCTTTAATACGCCAGCACAACAGTTAATCCAAGACGAATCAGGGAAAGTCATTGGAGTTATAGCTCAGACTCGTGATGGTAAGTATCACAAATACATGGCTAAGAAAGGCGTTATTCTGTCATCAGGTGACTATCAAAATAACAAAGCTATGTGTGACTTTTTTATTCCTGAACTGAAAAATTTTGAACGTAAACAAATGGATCGTACTGGTGATGGTTTTGCCATGGCCTATTGGGCGGGCGGTGTTATCGAACCCGTTGGTCACACCAAAATGTTGCATGACTTCGATGCTGGTCCAGCCTCCATGTGTGACATGCCATTCTTAGCGGTTAACCGCAAAGGTGAGCGATTCGTTAATGAAAAAGTTGAAATGTCACTAATGAATAACTATCTGAAAGATGAGCAGAACGCTGGTCATTACTCTCAGGTATTTGATTCAGACTATATGACGCAAGCGAAGGATTGGCCTGGTCGCCTCTACTCTCCTGAAGAACTTAAAATTTACATGCCAGACGTTCCTGGTGAAAAAACAGGGGTATTCCCCTCTTTGATCAACACCCATTCTGCTAACACCTTAGAAGAATTGGCCGTGAAGCTGGAATGCGATCCAAAAACCTTTGTTGCTAACGTGAATCGCTATAACGAACTGTGCAAAAAAGGTAAGGATGAAGATTTCGGTAAACCTGCAAGCAAAATGGTGCCAGTCGTCAAACCGCCATTCTACGGTATTCACCGCCGTATGCGCATTTCCACTTTGTGCTCAGGAATTCTTGTTAACGAAAACCATCAAGTGCTTGATGCTGATGGTAAAGAAATTCCTGGTTTATTCATTGTTGGCAACCTCGGAGCCGGCTTCTATGGTGGTGTTGACTACCCATTAACCGTATTCGGTTTGTCTTTGGGTCGCTGCTATACCTTTGGTTACTTAGCTGGCAAGTATGTAGCAAAACTATAGAACGCAAAGTCATCAATAATGGATGCCTTATATTTTGGCATCCAGTAAATGAATAATGGGATCAAACAATGAAAAACGTAACGATTATATTTGCTCTTGTTTTGGGCATTTTTGCTGGCAGCGCAATAGCTAAAGAGAAAGAGAGTGTTTTACTCGATCAAACTCATATCGCGAAAGGAGTGAAATGTGCAAGTTGCCATGGTGCAGAAGAGCGACAAGCAGTATCAATGCTTAAATGTGTGCAATGTCACAACACTAAAAAGTTAGCGGAAAAAACGGCGGACGTGAAACCCACCAATCCCCATAAAAATCGCCACTTTGACACCGAAACTGACTGTAGTAAATGCCACCATATACACAAGAAATCTGAAAACTATTGTGTCAGCTGTCATCAACCATTTAACTTTGTAACACCATAAGTTAATAACACGACGAAATGATCAACCCCTGAAAACCACCTTTTATAGGTGGTTTTTATTATAAAAACTTAATATTTAAACAATGATATTAAGATTAAACTAATATTCACCACCAACTGACTATATGTTTCTCATGTTGAATCACATAAAAGATCGGATAAAGTATGAAACATTATAAAGTGAAGAAAGATTAGATAATATCGAGAGGTGTATGGATAGAATAGTATTTGAAAAACAAAGAGAAAGACAACATCTAAGAGTTAAAAACCATAGTCATTTATAAAATATTATTAAACTATTATTGTCACAAATGACTACCCGCTATATTAACCGCTAATATATTGGCACCAACTTCTTAAATAAAGTGACACATTCTTCAATAAGTTCAAGCGACACAGGTTGTTCAAACACACTCAACATCTTAGTGTGCTCGTTATCATCACGAAAAATTTCGACTATAAGCTTATCATCAATATAAAACTCAACACCAATTCCATTACGAATAACATCATCGCTTATAATCAGTGCTTTTAAATTTTTACCAGACATGTTAACGACATTCCTTAGGAATACTAAAATAGGGTATTACTGCCTTACAATGTAAATAAGTGAAACTTATCGCCATATACTGTGAATATTTTATTTTACCATAATCATAAAAAAACCACACTGAGATCGGCACTGTTCATTAAAAATATTTTTATCTCATGGAATTACACCAAGCATAATGTATTGTCACAACATTTTATTAGGTGATTTAGTGATGGATTAACAATACGAAAATATAATATTAATAACATTACAGAATATTATATAAAAAGTGCATCTAATAATTTAACTTGACAAAAAATCGAGCCAGAAAATATTTCTACTAAATAATCTTCCTATAGAAACAGTACCCATTCTTACCTTGACGTTTAACATCATACATTGCCATATCTGCACGCTCACAACTGTCAGTAAAACTGTCGCCATCTCCAAAAATATCGATACCAATACTCAGACCGATCTCTACTTCAAGCCCATCTAACAAAAAACGCTGTCGATAAACATCAAGCAATGATTGGGCAAGTTGAGTCAAAGAAGCAATCTCCGATGAAGGATGCAAGATCACAAACTCATCACCACCAAATCTTGCTATCTGTGCATACTCCCCTGCATGCAACACTAAGGTATTCGCTACATGTATCAGTAAGCTATCGCCAAACTTATGTCCATGGCGATCATTTAATGCTTTAAATCCATCAAGATCGATAAATAGTAATGCTCCACCAGCATCAGACAATAACAATTCATCAAAGGCTTTAGTAATGGCTTGGCGATTCAACAAATTGGTTAATGGATCACTGTGGGCCAGTTGCGCTAACCCCATTTCATAACGTTTCTCTTGGGTGATATCGATATGGCTGCCCATCATTCGCAGTGGTGTTCCATCGGCTAAGCGCTCAACAATTCGACCACGATCAGAGACCCAAGTGACGCTGCCATCTTTATGCAACATTCGGTACACTGCCTGATAATAATCAGACTTGCCGCTGACGTGATCTTCGAAGACTTGTATAACCCACGCTTTATCTTCTGGGTGTAATTTACTTTTCCAGATATCAACATGGGCAGCCAACTCTTCTGGACTAAACCCGAGCATTTCCCCCCAGCGCATATTGAATATAGTTAAATTTCCACTTGGAATATGCTGCTCCCAGAGACACAAACCATTACCATCAAGCGCTGCAAATAGCTTTTCTTCTGCACGATAATTCAATGCCGATAAATGGGCATTTTCGCTTTTTAGCTGAGCAATTTCTGCTTGAAGTTGCTGAATTAACGCTGTGGTATCCGAATCCACGAGAATATTTTCCTTAATTCGTCATTCCCGCGAAGGCGGAAATCCACTGATGAGATAAATGCTATTTCAGTGTAAAACACTCTTTGTAGTAATACATCGAAAGCGAGTACAACAAAAGTAGCAATTTCCCTCAGCGTTGCCACACTAACGAATCAAGTGTCTTTTAGTCGCGCGTTAGCACCTCAAGCAATTCGATTTCAAAAATAAGATTTGAATGAGGTTTGATATGTGCCCCCACTTGACGCTCACCATAGGCAAGGTGGGCAGGTACTAACAACTTACGTTTTCCCCCAATTTTCATGCCCATAATACCTTGATCCCAACCTTTAATAACACGGCCAGTACCAATAACACACTGAAATGCTTGTCCACGATCATAGGACGAATCAAATTGAGTGCCATCTTCTAAAAAGCCGCGGTATTGGGTGGTGATCAGTGCACCTTTTACTGCCTCTTTACCCTCACCAACGACTAGATCTATTACTTCTAATTCCGTCATTTTTTCGCTCTCTTTTCTTTTGCGTACTTCACTGATTACGCGATAGTCACTTGGCACCGGATTTTATCATCGACGCTCACGCTTGTCGGCGCTATTGCAGCATTTTGGCTGAAAATGCACACTCATGCCATCCTTCATCACAAGGACACGGTTGGTGATTACATCAACACCCCCTTTAAATATCCGCCCATTAGCCCAATATATGAAACATACAGACGTTTTATTTTGGAGCTTTGCCATGATTATTGCTTGCCCCCATTGCGATACGTTAAACCGCGTTCCCAGTGAGCGCTTAAACCAGCATCCGACTTGCGGTAAATGTAAGCTCAGTGTCTTTACAGCAGCACCAATTGAACTCACTAGCGCAAACTTTACCAATCATGTCACTAAATCTGAACTTCCCCTTGTTGTCGATTTTTGGGCAAGCTGGTGTGGGCCCTGTAAAAGTTTTGCTCCCATATTTTCTGAGGCAGCTAAAACGTGGGAACCTCAATTTCGGTTCGGAAAAATTAATACTGAACAGCAACAATCCCTCGCGGCTCAGTTTAATATTCGCTCTATTCCAACCTTAATGATTTTCAAGCAGGGGCATATACTCGCCCAACAAGCTGGGGCTTTGCCAAAATCGGCTTTCGATCAATGGTTAACAAGTTATCGCTAATATCCATAAATATCGTCCATAAAAATACCCAGCTAAGCGCTGGGTATTTTATTGTACATATAAGACTAGATAACGACGTTATACATCCCAGAAGGTATGGGCGATAATCCCTAATACAATCATACTGATAAAGTTAATTATCATACCCACCCGCACCATTTCTGATTGCTTAATATGACCAGAGCCATACACGATAGCATTGGGTGGCGTCGCAACAGGCAGCATAAAAGCACAGGAAGCAGCGATACCAATCAAGACAGATAACATCACAGGGGATACACCTAACGCCTCTGCAATAGCGGCAAAAACAGGCACTAACAGTGCAGCACTCGCCGTATTACTGGCAAATTCCGTTAACATCACCACGAAAGCGATTACCGCAAAAACGAATAATGACATATGGGTGCTGCCAAAAATATCCGTCATCCAGTGCGCTAAAAAGACACTCGTTCCCGTGGTTTTAAGCACGGCACTTAAGGTTAAACCGCCACCAAAGAGAATTAATACACCCCAATCGGTTGTCGATTCAATCTTCTTCCAACCAACCAATCCTAAGCCTGAGAGTAAAACAACGGCTCCCAAGGCGACTATGGTATCAAACTGAGAGATGCCCCCTAACGCCTTGGCTAAAGGCACACTGAAAATCCAGCAACATACAGTCGCAAGGAAGATAAGAAGGGTAAATTTACCTTGGAAAGTGAGCTGTTGATCTTCAAGATTAAGATCGCATTTCACCGATAGATCTGGCTTAAAGTACCAGTACAAAGCAATCAACATCATCGGCATCATCAGAATCACGGTTGGAATACCAAACTTTAACCAATCACTAAAACTCAACCCTGCCTGAGCGGCTGCAATCGCATTCGGAGGGCTACCAACCAAAGTGCCAATTCCACCGATGTTGGCCGAGTAAGCGATACCAAGCAGTAAAAATACGTAAGTGTTGTGGTATTTGTCGCGATCTAACTGCTGCAAAATCCCTAAGGCTAGCGGTAACATCATCGCTGCTGTCGCAGTGTTACTTATCCACATAGATAATAATGCTGTCACACCAAATAACATCAAACAAGCTATGCTGAGTTTCCCCTTTGAGGCTAGCAACAGCTTTTGTGCGATTAAGGTATCAATTTTTTGATGATGCAAAGCCGCGGCCAACACGAAACCACCAAAAAATAAATAAATAATAGGGTTAGCAAAATTACTCATGGCCTCTTGGGTTTGAAATACCCCAAAAAACACAGCAAGTATAGGGACTAAAATCGCTGTAATGCTGATATGAATAGCTTCTGTTAGCCACAGAACTGCCGCAAATACCAGAATGGCTAGCCCAGTATTGACTCCTTGCTCGAAGGGTAAACCATAGTAGAGTGCAAATAATAGGATGATATCAATCGCTAAAATCAGCATTTTTTTCTTATCTAGCCCCGCTGTTGCAGGTGTCTTATTTGGTGGAACTGTAGTTGATTGCGTTAAAGACATGGTTACAACCTTAATACCATTACATTTGGGTGTAAATTTATGGCATAGATCACACACGACAAAGCGCTTTATTTTGTAGCTTTATCACATCAAAACAACAAACTTTGTCGATAAAAATCGCAAAAAAGCCATTTACGCGACAAAAATCACCAAATACTGATCTGAAGTTGTGTTTTTAATTTTCAAACGCATAAATATCGAGCAAATGCTTATGGGTGTTGTAATTGAATAAATATTTTAAACTGTGACACTAATCACACTTTGATTTTTTAGCAAGGTGATAACCAACGAAATTAATTATCCCTTCTGGCAACTTACAAGTTGTAGGGGAGTTATTGTCCACTAAACCAAGTTTGGCGTTAAATTGAATGGGAATACTGCTGATCATGCACTAAAAACGGCTTCTCAGTTGAAAAAACGGACTATCAATACAGCATTATTTCAAAAAAATAACATCAAACCCTCAATATCTATATGAATAGTAAACACAAATATTATTGACCAACACAGTTAATCTAACTCACTTTACCCTGATAAGAATAAATCCTAAAGTCGCGACCTTAAACACTGTCAGTTGTCTTTGGTGCATTTAGTGGAAAATATTGTTTTAAACCAATCAACCCAAAAGAACAGCTTATTTGTCCCTGTGGCAGGTTTAAGTTTGTTTGCATTGGCATCTGGGTATTTGATGAGTTTGATCCCATTGTCGCTCACCTTTTTTGAGCTCAATACTTCACTTGCCCCATTACTTGCCAGTATTTTTTATTTGGGTTTGTTGTTGGGTGCACCTTGCATTGCTCCCATTGTCGCCCGTATCGGCCACAGTAAAGCCTTTATCCTTTTTTTGAATATCCTGCTTTGCAGCGTTGTCGCTATGATCTTAATCCCTCAAAGTGGCGTCTGGTTAGCCTCTCGACTCGTGGCTGGGTTTGCCGTAGCGGGGGTGTTTGTCGTTGTTGAATCATGGCTCTTAATGGCTGATACCCAAAAGCAACGCGCTAAACGGCTCGGACTTTATATGACGGCACTCTATGGCGGCACAGCCATAGGACAATTAGCTATAGATTATTTAGGTACGGCAGGGAATCTCCCCTATTTAGTCATCATGGGATTATTAGCGGCAGCCAGTTTACCCGCATTACTGGTCAAACGAGGGCAACCTATCGCAAGTGAGCAACAGTCGATGTCACTGTCTGGACTAAGAAATTTAAGCCAACCTGCCATTGTGGGATGTTTAGTTTCCGGATTATTACTCGGCCCTATCTATGGTTTACTACCTATCTATGTAGCAATAGATATGGCACTTGATCGACAAACAGGGCTATTTATGGCCCTCATCATCCTAGGCGGGATGCTAGTACAACCCTTAGTGAGTTATTTATCGCCTCGAGTCAATAAAAGTGGCTTGATAATGGGCTTTTGTCTGCTGGGCACCGCCGCATTATTTCTGCTGACTCAGTATTCAAATATGAGTTTAATCATTGGGTTTCTACTGCTTGGTGCCAGTGCATTTGCCCTTTACCCTATTGCGATCAGTTTAGCTTGTGATGACTTGCCAGCAAGCCAGATCGTTTCAGCGACTCAAGTGATGCTGCTGAGTTATTCAATAGGTTCTGTGATAGGCCCATTAGCTGCCAGCGGCTTTGGACAAATGGAGTATGGTTTACTCATTTATTTGGGCATATGTTGCGTTCTAACCAGTAGTTACCTTTTTGCTCAATTGGTCATAAACACTAAACCCCGTTTTTCCTCCCTATAATGTTTTTAACTTCCTTACGAATATAATGTTGCTTGGGGCTCGCACCATAGCGAGCCCCTCTCCTATACCGATTTAATTACTGTGCTTGTTGACTAAGCTCATTTTCAACTAAAGATTGCTTAACAGGTAATGCCCAAACACTATCCTGAGGGCCATGCAGCGCACGTTGACGAGTTAATCGATAACCATAAAAGAACACAGCACTAAAGGCTAAAGCGACTAAATCAACACCTAGCGTTGCCATGGAATAAGGCGCCCATAGACCCAGTTGTGGAAATACAAATGCCAATAACGAAGTGAATGGCATCGCGAATGTAGCAATAGCACAGAGCGGCAAAATAAGTAGCGCAGCCCGTGCAGCACCCCGCCAAAAAGCGTAGGCCACTAAAAGCACAAAAACCGAATAATAGGCTGATAAATAAACATAATTGATATTACTAAAATAGGAATAAACCCATTTACCCAGCAGCATGCTGACCGCGAGCGCAGCGACCGATCCTAAACAAATCCCAACGGTAGCACTTGCCATCAACCGACTCGCATGGGACTGCTCAGCGGCTTGTTTTTTACGGCGTTTTTCAAGCCAAAGTAAATTACCGCTATAAAACAAAAATGCCCCACTTAAGCCTAAAAAGAAATATACCCAGCGCCCAAGATCACCACCAAAACTACCAAAATGTAATCCAAAAAAGACTGCCACAGTCCGCGACCAAATCCCCTCTTCGCTCGGATCAAAAGTACTATTGGATACTGTCAGGGTATAAGGATGCATATAGAGGTAATCAGTCACTGGTCCACGCATAAAGCCGTTAGGGTTGTACAAACCTAAGCGTAAAGTGGCACGGGGATTATCCAGATTCATATAGGTCATTTCATTGACTTGGTATTCGGGTGCGAGTTGCTTAACTTTCGTTAGCACAGTTTCAATACGCGGTAACTCGGTCAAAGAATAGAGAGTACGATCAGGTGCAGGTATCGCAAATAGGGGCTTATCTCCATAGACGAGGTGTTTTAAACCATCATAAAGCTGATCGTGAAAAGCAAACACAATCACAGTTAAACTGATCACTAAGTGAAAAGGTAAGCTCGTGATACCGATAAGATTATGCACATCAAGCCAAAAGCGGTTTTCGCCCTTGTTTTTACGCAGCGCAAAAAAGGTTTTAGTCAGGCTAGGTAAAAGAAAGATCACACCAGAAACTAATGCCAAGAAATACAAAAATGCGGCGACACCAAGTACATAGACACCCGCCTGGTCATGACCAACCTCACCCGCAATGCCTGCTGTACGGTGCAATTGGTCAACAAGTTCCGCTAACTCGCTTGGGGTACTCAATTGGGTCAACAATTGCCCTTGTTCATCTAAACTGGCATGCCAAATTTGGTTACTCATACTTAGCTCACGTTCAGAGCCTTGCTGATACCACGTCATAGGCGATTGATGTTCATCATGTAAACTCAGGCGGAACCCTGTCTTAGCCTTATCATCCCGGGCTAGCACTTGAGTGACTAAATCATCCAGTTTTTCAGTGGGAACCTGAGGTAAAGTCAATGCTGGAGGCGTAGACCAAGCCTCAATCGCCCCCTTAAACATAGTGAGAGCACCAGCATAAAAACCGATAAACAACACTATTCCAGCAATAATCCCTGTCCAAGTATGGATGGATTGATAGATCCGTAACACATCACTACGTACTTTCATCCTGATCACCTAAAACTATACAAAGTTACATAAACCAGAATGTTAAATAGGCCTAAATACCCAACAGCCCGCCAACCGGTTCTAAATAAAAAGCTAAAACTAACAATCAATAACCATATAGGAGAGATCAGCCACATATTGAATTGCACTTTCACGGCGGCATCGATACCACCAGGGCCAAACCATGCAAACAGACCGACTAAACCTAACGCTAAGGTAAATCCTAAGATCAATCCTGCTAGGGTTTTAGTCCACCAATCAGGCTGTAATTTTTCCGAGTCACTTAAGCGGGCCATTTCCTATTTCCTATTCAAAATCAATGATAAAAATGGCACTAAACCCATCAGTAATATAAACAGAGCCAACCAAGTGAAAATTGCAGAACTTAAGGTAAACAAACTCAACCACCCCACAAGACAGCTAAGCGATACAGCATAGGCCAAATAACGCCAAGGGCGCTTCGGGAGAGATTGATTTAGAAGTGCTTGTTGCTTATTACTCAGATAAAACAGTAAACAGGCAAGCACACTAGCCAACACTAAAATAAGCTGCAACACGCGATTAATTCCTTAAAAAACTTGCGACTGACAACCCACATTAGACCACTGTCAAATAAACCAATGTGATTGACTAGATAGACAGCCATTGGCTTAGATAAGTAAGTACTAACATGATGAAATTCATGGGTAAATCTATTTAATCCGCGCGATACTAACTTTATTGATAACAATTCGCAATACCATTTACACTTTAAGAGATGACTCTGTAATTGCCATCACATTAAACCGTTTTGTAATGAGATTATTGCTACAAATACACCTTTAAGTTACATTTTCTTGCAAAAGCATAATCATTCGAAAATATCAAAAAAACCTTAGTTTGCGCCAATAAATACCCATTGGAACAAATTCATTGGAATATTAAGCTAAATACATCACTTACAAGCAAAGGAAGCTAAATGATTAAAAATGAACTGAACTTACCTAGTACTATAAATCTCACCAAAATAATTCCTATCCTTATTCTGTTAATCCTATTTATCTCATTATTCGGGAGTTGGTACACAGTCGATCAGGGTGAACGAGGTGTGGTGCTTCGCAACGGTAAAATTATTGGTACCGCAGAGCCTGGACTAGGATTTAAAATTCCACTCATTGATACTGTGGTCAAAATATCGACTCAAACCCATACCACTAGCTATACCTCACTACAGGCCTATAGTCGCGATCAACAACCTGCGACACTGAATGCATCCGTGACCTTTAGCGTCCCACCAGACAAAGTAGAAGAAGTGTACGCTAACTTCAAAAGTATCGATGCCATGGTTGCACGTTTGCTTGATCGCCAAGTACCTACCCAAGTGGAAAATATTTTTGGTAAATACACCGCAATCTCCGTGGTACAGGAACGGATAAAGTTTGGTATTGATGTCACCAATGCCATCACTAATTCGGTCAAAGGCCCAGTAGAAATCACCTCAGTACAGATTGAGAATATCGATTTTTCAAATGCCTATGAAAAATCCGTTGAAGACAGGATGCGCGCTGAAGTAGAAGTACAAACTCAGCTACAGAATCTTGAAAAAGAGCGCGTGAGCGCGCAAATTGCTGTGACTCAAGCACAGGCCGAAGCCGACTCACAATTAGCTCGCGCTAAAGCCGAAGCGGAAAGTATCCGCATAAAAGGTGATGCCGAAGCCTCTGCCATTAAGAGCCGCGCCGAAGCACTGGCACAGAATCAAAACTTAGTTGAACTGACCAAGGCGGAAAAGTGGGACGGTAAGTTGCCAACCACTATGCTGCCGACCGGTACACTGCCGTTTATCGACGCCAAGAAAGCCAACTAATACCAGTAAGTTGGCAAATCAAACCCATAAAAAATCCCCTGTGTTAGCAATAACACTGGGGATTTTTTATTATCAGCGGAAAATTAAGCGCTGATGTTAAAGGATAATATGATTCAGATTAAGAACAGCAATCGCTGCGACGTAGCCAACTACGGGGAATTTTCTCAAATACGACTTTAGCCATTAACAATGCAAGGACTATTCCCGATATGGCAACCAACCACTCAGGCAACATCTGATGTTCTTCACCAATTTGCGGCATCACCACAAAGCCAAAAGTATCAACCAGATAATTGACTAACATACCCGCAACTAGAGCCACGCCAAGTACGCCGCCAAGATATCCCCACAGCGCACGTTTACCAAGCTCTTTACCAACCACCCCCAAAGTCGCAATATTGGTTGCGGGGCCCGCCATCATAAACACTAAAACTGCGCCCGGTGACACGCCAGCCAGTAATAATCCAGCAGCAATCGGTGTCGATGCAGTGGCACAAATGTACATAGGCACTGAAACCAACACCATCACCAGCATCGCCAGGATACCATCGCCCCATTTCGCCAAAAAGTCAGCGGGCACATAGGTTTGTACTAAGGCCGCAAAGAATAAGCCCACTAATAACCATAATGTGGTATCACGCACTAAATCCGTTGCCGCATATTTAAGGCCAATACCGACACGGCTTAATACCGATTCAGACTTCAACTCAGTCGCCATATCTTGGGTTGATGCGCAGCAGCTTTCGCCATCAGGCTTGTCATTCGTTTGCGCGCTTGCACTGCCGCAGCAGGCGCCTTTTTTCACTACGACTATTTGTTCAGACTCTGTGGTTTGGCTGCCACAGCATGAACCCGCGCTTTTTGCTTTAGCAGCGTTAACCTTGACCACAGAACCCATAGTCTGAACAGATCCCATGGTTTGACCGCCAACAGCCATAACACTTGAAGACCCCGCCATTAAGCTCGGTGCCGCCATAGGCGTCATTTTGATCTTCGGCTTTGGCTCGGCTGCAGGTGCATCAACACCGTCATTACCACAGCAGGAAGACTTTACGGGCGTTATCGCAGGCGTAGTCGATGAGCAGCAGCTTTTAACCGCTTCGGCTTGTACCATCTCTGGCTGAGCCACTGATTTTGAGGCGCAGCAAGACGCCACACCCTCTAATGGCTTATCTGATTGAGTTTCTACCTTAACCACTGACTTGCTATCGTCATCATCACGGCCAACCAATAAACCCGCGACAATGGCGCTAGTGATCGCCGCAATTGGGCGCACTATCGCCATAAAAGGGCCGAGTAACACGTAGGAAACGGTCACCGAATCGACGCCCGTTTCAGGGGTGGAGACTAAAAAGGAAGTCGTTGCCGCCTTAGATGCCCCTGAGCGGCGCAGCCCGACAGCCGCGGGGATAACGCCGCAGGAACACAGAGGTAAAGGCGCGCCCAATAACGCTGCCTTTACCACGGTTTTAAAACCATGTCCGCCGAGCTGTTTTTGCATCCACGCCATAGGCACAAATACTTTTAATAACCCCGCCAAAATCAAGCCCAGTAACAACCAAGGCGCAGAGTCTAAAAACAGATCGATAAAATTCTTCAGTAACATAATTAATTCCCTGACTTTTCTAGGGTTGTGGTGCAATCTGCACCATGATCATGCTCAACGCGTACTCGCTCGGTACTCGACTCCAGCGCTTCTAAAATCGAACAGTGTTCGGCGCTACGCGGCCCGCCACAGCAGGCATCCGACAGGCTCTGCAAACTGGTTTGAAAATGCAGTAACTCGGCAATCTTAACCTGCACCTGCGCCAACTTGAGGTCGACCATGCCTTTTACATCGGCACAAGCCCAGTTGGACTTGTCAAGATCGATAGACAACAGCTCGCTAATTTCACTCAAGGTAAAACCCACAGCCTTCGCCCGCAGGATAAAACGCAGCCGCGCAGCATCTGCCTCGGTATACACGCGATAACCAGACTCAGTGCGGCTCGAAGGCGCGAGTAGGCCGTGCTTCTCGTAAAACCTCAGCGTATCGGCCTTAACCTCACATAAATCGGCCAGCTCACCAATTCGATACATAGCTTTATCCTTTGCAAAGTTGACCTTAAGTTAACAATCTCAACTCAATAGGCGGAGTATAAACCTTGGAGCCTACTCCAAGGTCAAGGGGTATTTTTAATTTATACCGCACTCAGAAACCACTCCACTTTGTTCTGATATGAATATTGTGAAATCACGCAGAAAAAACACCCGTAAATGCCGTTTTACGGTAGAATACGCGCGCCGTGATGAAGGGATAAAAAGTTAGCGAATAACGCAAATAGGACCAAGGGGCTTTTGGAAAGCGGTACAGCACTAAGGCTGTTCTGTTTTCCGAAAGATCCTTGAAACTAAAATAACTGGACCCTGTACCCAAATGACTGCTGCAAATAATGCCAGACCCATTCGTCGCGCGCTGTTAAGCGTTTCAGATAAAACCGGAATTCTCGAGTTCGCCAAAGCACTTCACGCCCAAGGTGTAGAATTGTTATCGACTGGCGGCACCGCTCGCCTGTTAGCGGATAACGGCGTGCCTGTTATCGAAGTATCTGATTACACAGGACACCCTGAGATCATGGACGGTCGCGTTAAGACGCTGCACCCTAAAGTGCACGGCGGCATTTTAGCGCGCCGCGGTCTTGATGAAAGCGTGATGGCCGACAACAATATCAATGCCATCGATCTGGTTGCGGTTAACCTTTATCCCTTCGCTGAAACGGTCGCTAAAGCTGGTTGTACCTTAGAAGACGCTATCGAAAATATCGATATTGGCGGTCCAACTATGGTGCGCGCGGCGGCGAAAAACCATAAAGATGTGACTATCGTGGTGAATGCGGCCGATTACTCACGCGTTCTGGCTGAAATGACGACTAACAATGGCAGCACCACCCATGCGACGCGTTTTGATTTAGCGATTGCCGCCTTTGAGCACACTGCGGGTTACGATGGTATGATCGCCAACTACTTCGGCACTATGGTTCCAATGCATAGGGTTCCAGCCCACAGCACGGACGAATGTTTCGAAGACTCCCTATCCGTTGATGGCTCAAAGTTCCCACGCACCTTCAACACTCAATTAGTGAAGAAACAAGATTTACGCTATGGCGAAAACAGCCATCAAAAAGCGGCTTTCTATGTTGACACTAAAATTGATGAAGCTTCTGTGGCTACCGCGATTCAGTTGCAAGGCAAAGCCTTGTCTTACAACAACATTGCCGATACTGATGCGGCCCTTGAGTGTGTAAAAGAGTTCAGTGAGCCCGCCTGCGTTATCGTTAAACACGCTAACCCTTGTGGTGTCGCACTCGGTAAAGACCTGCTGGACGCCTACAACCGCGCCTATCAAACTGACCCAACATCTGCTTTTGGCGGCATTATCGCCTTCAACGGCGAATTAGATGCCGAGACGGCCAGCGCTATCGTTGAGCGTCAATTCGTTGAAGTGATTATCGCCCCAAGCGTCAGCCAAGCGGCGCGCGATGTGATTGCGAAAAAGACCAACGTGCGTTTATTGGAATGTGGTCAGTGGAACACTAAGACCCAAACCTTAGACTACAAACGCGTTAACGGCGGCTTGTTAGTGCAAGATCGCGACCAAGGCATGGTTGGCTTAGACGACATTAAAGTCGTGACTAAGCGTCAACCCACAGAGAGTGAACTGAAAGACTTAATGTTCTGCTGGAAAGTGGCGAAGTTCGTTAAATCTAACGCCATCGTTTATGCCAAAGACGGCATGACTATCGGTGTCGGCGCTGGCCAAATGAGCCGCGTTTACAGCGCTAAAATCGCCGGCATCAAGGCCGCCGATGAAGGGCTAGAAGTGGTCAACTCAGTGATGGCCTCCGATGCCTTCTTCCCCTTCCGCGACGGTATCGATGCCGCTGCGGCGGCAGGCATTAGCTGCATCATTCAACCGGGTGGCTCAATGCGCGATGCTGAAATCATCGCTGCTGCAGACGAGCACGGCATGGCTATGGTGATGACAGGCATGCGCCACTTCCGTCATTGATAACAACTTAAATCAAACTTGGCCCTAGCGATTAGGGCCTTTTCCTTTGCGATATGTGGGAGTTTTAACCATGAAAGTGTTAATCATTGGTGGCGGCGGCCGCGAACATGCCCTAGCTTGGAAAGCCGCTCAATCGGCTCAAGTTGATACCGTTTATGTAGCACCGGGCAATGCGGGTACAGCCCTAGAACCTAATGTAGAGAATCTGGCCATCAGCGCCACCGACATCCCTGCTCTGCTCGATTTTGCCAAAACTAATCAGATTGAACTGACCATAGTCGGCCCTGAAGCGCCGCTCGTTATCGGTGTCGTCGATGCCTTCAACGCCGCAGGTTTAGCGATTTTTGGCCCAACTAAGGCGGCAGCGCAGCTTGAAGGTTCAAAAGCTTTCACTAAAGACTTTTTAGCCCGCCACAATATTCCAACGGCGGGTTATAAAAACTGCACTGAGATCAGCGATGCCAAAGCCTTCGTGCGTGAATTAACCGCCACCACTGGCTACCCTGTCGTCATCAAAGCCGACGGCTTAGCCGCGGGCAAAGGCGTGATCATTGCCCAAGACCAAGCCGAAGCCGATGCCGCTATCGATGACATGCTCGCCGGCAACAAGTTTGGCGAAGCGGGTTCGCGCGTGGTCATTGAAGAATTCCTTAAAGGTGAAGAAGCCAGCTTTATCGTCATGGTCGATGGTAAAAACATTCTGCCCATGGCCACCAGCCAAGATCATAAGGCCCGCGATAATGCCGACCATGGTCCAAATACCGGCGGCATGGGCGCTTACTCGCCAGCACCTGTGGTAACTCAAGCGGTACACGATTGGACTGTGGCCAACGTCATTCGCCCAACGGTTGATGGTATGGCGGCTGAAGGCAATGTCTACACAGGCTTCCTGTATGCGGGTTTGATGATAGCGCCCGATGGCAGTGCCAAAGTGCTCGAGTACAACTGCCGCTTCGGCGATCCCGAAACTCAGCCGATTATGATGCGCTTAAAGTCTGATTTAGTGGAACTTTGTTTAGCCGCCACCCGTGGCGAACTCGATAAAGTGACTGCCGAATACGACGAGCGTGCGGCCGTGGGGGTGGTATTAGCCGCAGGCGGTTATCCCGATGAGTATCGCAAAGGCGATGTGATCGACGGTTTAAGCCTTGGCGATAACAACGGCAAAGTCTTCCATGCGGGTACTGAGATGAAAGACGGCCATGTAGTCACTAATGGCGGCCGCGTATTGTGTGCAACAGCATTGGGTAATACAGTTACCGAAGCACAAAAAGCGGCCTATCTATTGGTCGATGAAATCCACTGGGATGATGTGTATTTCCGCACCGATATTGGCTACCGTGCCATTGCCCGTGAACAGCAGGGCTAGCAGTTAATCGACTTTAGCGCTGAATGAGAGCCGACTGTATATGTCGGCTTTTTTATCTCCAAATGATGGCTGTGAGCCGTTTAATTTTCACCCAAATGTGAACCAGAGCACACTCATAGAAGCGGATGGCGCGCAGTATCTAAGGTCTTGTTTCTCTTAGAATCAAAATAATGGGGTTAATATATGAGTTTTTCGATAAAAGATCTGATTTATCAAGGTGAAAAATCCGGTGTGCATAACTGGCAGACTCTCGAAGGTATGAGTTACTACTGGCACCCTGACTGGTTACATATTGCAGAAGATATGACAGGCCATAAGGCAACTGCAGCTATCGATATCAATGGGGAAAAGGCAACGCAAAGTGAGGCTGAACAAGCCATAGTCCAGCACCTTAATAACCGCGATAAATAGGTACTAACGCCCAGAAGCGATAGCCTTACGGGCAATTTTATCGATTATCCCTGGGGCTATCAACTTAAGCCAACGGCCAACACGGCCACGTAAGGATGTGATCAACAATCGATCTCGGGCGGTAATCACAGGCAGCATCATTTCAGCACATTGCTGCGCGGAGAGAATTTTTGATTCTTGCATGGGGGATTTGCCTAAGGGTTTACCTTTACCATCAAGCGCACGTTTGTGAATTTCTGACACAACAAAATCAGGACAAATTACCGTCACAGCGACGTTATCATCCGCTAATTCAATCCGTAAAGAATCGAAAAAACCAATCACAGCATGTTTAGAGGCAGCATAACCGCTACGAGTGGGAACGCCCGTCAAACCAGCCAAAGACGCGACTACAACTATTTGACCTTGACGAGACTTTAAATAGGGTAAGGCAGCATGGGTTAAGTAAACCGGACCAAGGTAATTCACCCTCATAATATCTTCAAGAACAGAGAGTTGGGTTAGTTCATCGAAGCGTGACCACATGGTCATACCTGCATTATTGATCAAGATATCAAGGTGCCCATAATGGGCTATGGAGGCAGTGATTAACGCTTCGCATTGTTCTTGGCTAGCGACATCAGCGGCAAAGACAAAGGGAGCTGGGCCATAATTGGCAATGTCTAAGGCGAGTGAGGCAAGCCGTATTTCATTGCGCGCACTCAGTACAAGTTGGCAACCGACACGGGCTAATGCCACCGCAAGGGCTCTACCTATTCCTTCAGAGGCGCCTGTAATAATGACGACTTTTCCAGTGAGTCCATCCATAACACTACCCTATGTTGCAAAAGCGTTAACCTAGAATCGGGTAAACTGACATAATCGGACTAAAAGCGCAAATTCATCATGCGCGTTGTGCTAAACCCATCTCATATTGCTCACGATACAAGCTGAGTGGTTGTGGGCGCCCTATTGCATACCCTTGGGCATAATTAATCCCTATAGTTTGTAACCTATCAATAATATCTTGATTTTCAACGAACTCAGCAACAGTTTCAATGCCCATCACACGGCAAACATCCTGAATCGATTTAACAATGGCGTAATCTTTAGCGTTTACGGCTAAGTTTTTGATAAAACAACCATCGATTTTCACATAATCCACAGGGAGTTCACGCAAGTAGCCGTAGGAGGCAAAACCACTACCAAAGTCATCCAACGCGAATGAAAAACCGAGTTTTCGTAACTGTTTGAGCATTTCCATGCCGCGGTTTCGATTTTGAATCGCCGTAGTTTCGGTAATTTCAAAACAAATACATTGGCTTGGAATATCAAATACCCTTTGCTGTTGGGCAATATATTCCACCATCCCTTCAGCACCAAGGCTATTGCCTGAAAGGTTAATTGAAATACAATGATCTGGCCACAGGACTGGATGTAAAGACAACCATAAAAAAGCCTTTCGGATCACTTCTTTATCTATTTCTGGCATCAGCTTAAATCGCTCTGCGGCAGCAATAAACTGTGCAGGGGCTAAAATGCGACCACAGGGTTCCTGTATTCGCAGTAGGATCTCCATCCGTTGCCGTTGTGGACCCGTTCCTAAGCCTCTAATAGGTTGGTAGTACAAAATAAGTTCATTTTCTTCAATGGCTTGAGCAATCCTTACCGCCCACTTAGGTGCATTTCGTTGGTAGGTGAGCTCTTTATCTTTATCATCATAAATATGGATTTGATTCGCCCCCTTCGCTTTAGCAGCAAGACAGGCAATATCAGCATCTTTCAACAACTCTTGCGCATTGATATAAGGTGCACGACCAAAGGCGACACCGATACTTAAGCCAACTTTATAATTGCAGTTTTTATCATTTAGCACTTGTAATGAGACTTGAGCACTGATCTGCTTTAACAACTGCACCACAGATAAAGCACTGCGATTACAAATCACTAAACCGAACTCATCCCCACCAATCCGCCCCAATAACTCCTGTGGACCAAGGCAGGCTTGCATCACTTTAGCAACCATGGCCAACATGCGATCCCCTGCCGCATGGCCACAACTGTCATTGATAAGCTTGAATTGCTCTAAATCGAGATAGCATACGGCAATGGCTTTGGCGTTGTCAGCAAAACTCAGCAGTCGCTCATCGAAGGCCTGACGGTTAAGCAGTAAAGTAATACTGTCAAAATCGGCTCTTTTTTGTAACTGGCGCTTCAGTAACTCTTCTTGAGTAATATCGCGTAATATCACTACGGTGCCGACGATTTCTTTATCGTGATTGCGTAGATTACTGATACTGCGCTCCATAATCCGAGGTGTAGCGGTTAATAACTTGATTTTCTCGACCTGTGGCGCAGTCTCTCCGAGACGAATACAGGTAAATACAGCCTGATTTAACTGTTCTCCTGCTTTTAATAAACTAGCAAGTGTCTGATTAATCGCATAACAACTTGCCATATTCAAAAGTGATTCTGCCCGAGGATTCATATAAATGACTCTGGCGTCCACATCGGTTAAAATGACCGCTTCGGCAATCGATTCTAAAGTGATTTTAGCTCGTTCTTTTTGCTGATAAATCCTCGCTAATAAACTATTCACTCGACTAGCCAGCACTTCTAATTCTTCATTACCGTCTGCGGTTACAGGCTGATAAACGCTCGCCATAGGATCGATTAACGCCAATTGTTGCATCAGATTCTTAAAAGGTTTGAGCAAACCTCTTCGTAACCAGATATAACCTAAACCAACAATAAAGACGCCAAGCAGAATAAAACCCATCGATACCCAATCGAGTTTAAATCTCACCTCTCGAAAAGGCCCATCGGAAAATTGAACTTGCAGATAAATGGGGGTGTTTTTTAATAAACTGGGAACTTCAATCACCTCACTGTGAACCCCTTCTATCGTTGGGAGCACCGAAGCTGCGTGACTCATAGACACCTTTGACACTAACAATGCCTGAGCATATTCAAGCAAATCGTTATCTGCCAAATGGCGCACAAGTAACACATACTGATTGGGAGCAGATTTTACCGCTGTAACGACATAAGCCTGATTACCAATTAAATATGCCCCTTCGACTCTTTGATCATCGGCCTCAGTCACCGCTGTCGCAATTTCCCGTAGGTTATCATTTGGAAAGGCTCGCTCATTAGGAAAGAAGGTCTGTAGCTCCCCCTGGCGTAAGATATACCAACTGAGATTGGCAGACATTGAACTAGCGTGCCAAGAGGATTCGAGATCTTTAAGCTGAGTATTGTCTAGCTGCGATAAAGGTAACGCATAGATATTGGTGAGAAAGCCCAAACGATCGACATCGATTTGGAATTGCTGCTGGATATTAGCAAGTTCACGGTTAGCACTGTCTTGACGTAATAACTCTACACGATGGTCATACCAACTACCTAAACAATAGGAGACTAAAACCACCGCTGGAAGACAAAAGCCCACTATAAATATCAGTATTTTCTTGCCAATGTGCATCTTTTACCACGGCTTATTAAGACTAAGGGCTTCGCACTATCCTTCACTGTGCCATGCAACATATCCCATTTACGAATAGTATTAAACATCACTTAGCTTTATCCGTTGCTAAAGTAAGCAATAGCATGCAATTAATTCTATTTTACCCTTTTGATTTAACGCATTAATTCATTAAATAAACACAGTAAAAACTTAATTCTGACTATCTGTTCCCAACTGGCTTAACTCAACACTAGCACTATTATCAATTTATCTTAAAGAGTAGACAAAAAAAACAGGCCCATTATGGGCCTGTTACAGAACACAACTTATTACTTATGGTATTGTTTTGATTGTGCATGTACAGCTTTAATAAAAGCACCAGCATGTTCAGGATCCACATGTTGATGGATACCATGCCCTAAGTTGAACACATGGCCAGTTCCTTCACCGTAACCCGCTAAGATTTGGCTCACTTCTTCTTCGATACGTGGAATTGGCGCATATAACATGGATGGATCCATATTGCCTTGCAGTGCCACTTTATGACCGACACGGCGACGAGCATCGGCAATATCAACTGTCCAATCTAAGCCTAAAGCATCACAACCGGTTTCAGCCATGGCTTCTAACCATAGACCGCCGCCCTTAGTGAATAGTGTGACAGGGACTTGGCGACCATCGGCGAAACGAGTCAGGCCATCAACAATTTTCTGCATATAGCGCAATGAGAATTCACGATAAGCCGTGTGCGATAACGCACCACCCCATGAGTCAAAAATCATTAATGACTGGGCACCGTTAGCCACTTGAGCATTCAAATACAAAATTACAGAATCAGCTAACTTATCAAGCAACATATGCAATGCAGCAGGCTCGGCGTAGGCCATCTTCTTGATTTTTTCGAAGGTTTTACTTGAACCACCTTCCACCATATAAGTCGCAAGCGTCCAAGGTGAACCAGAGAAACCAATTAATGGCACGGCACCATTTAACTCACGGCGAATCGTGCTCACAGCCTTCATCACATAACCGAGTTCATCCTCAGGATCTGGGATTGAAAGCTTTTTAATCGCATCGATAGTGTCTGTGGGGCGCTCAAAACGTGGACCTTCACCCGCCTCAAAATACAGACCTAAGCCCATAGCATCAGGCACTGTCAGAATATCGGAAAATAGAATAGCAGCATCAAGTTCATAACGGCGCAATGGCTGCAAAGTCACTTCACAAGCTAATTCGTGGTTTTTACATAGAGACATAAAGTCACCCGCTTGTGCGCGAGTCGCTTTATATTCAGGGAGATAACGGCCAGCTTGACGCATCATCCAAACGGGGGTCATATCGACAGGCTGTTTTAGTAGGGCGCGTAAATAACGATCATTCTTTAATTCTGCCATTTGGCTTGATTCCTAGACTTATTGAGATCCGCTGGGCCGGTAGTTTAGCATTTACGCGAATAATGTAACCAATATGAGCTAATTTATGTGAGCTAATCCCCATCATTGACGTCCATTTAGCCAGTTCAATCCAAAATGTTAGCCAGATAACATACTGTTTAATAATCAAACCAGAAGTCACAGTCAGACAGAAAAAAGTTGCGCCAGTTCCCTGCCTTTGGTATAAAAAGTCTGCGCTAGCAAGAACAATCAAGAAGCTCGTCGCATCGAGCCTGCTATATACTTTACTCGCCCAACGATAGCTTTCTATCGTTGGGCTTTTTATTTCTATTTTTTCATACAAAACAGCCTGTTTGTTCATTTGGTTCTTTATCGCAAAAGCCAATAAAAAGGGTTGATCGAATCCAGACTTATCCCTACATTAGGATCATGTGCTAGCAGCTAAATGGAATGCATCATGCTGAGAAAACTTGAAAAGGCAGAACGAAAGTGGGGCGGTTCAAATAAGCTTATAGATCAATGGCTAGAAAATCGCCGCAAACTACTAGTGCATTATTGTCAGATTGCTGGCCTACCGCCCTACGGCAAATCCGAAAAATCTCTCCCCTCTTTAGAGCATGTTAAGTCCTTCTGTGATCTGTTAGTGGATTATGTTTCTGAAGGCCATTTTGAAGTGTACGACCAAGTCGTTACCGCCTGTGAAAAATTTGGTGCATCGAGTAAAACCTTAGCGCAACAAGTTCTACCAAAAATTACTCCTACCACAAGTGCGGCATTAGATTTTAATGATAAATATGCCGAGGCTCAGGATGATCATGTCTTATATCAACTCGATAAAGACTTATCTGACCTTGCCCATACCATGGAAACCCGTTTTGAACTTGAGGATGAACTCCTTGAGGTCCTGTATAACAAGCATTCAGAGCAAACCCAACAGATATAATTCATCCCACAACGAATGCTCTTTTTCAGACAATAAAAAAGCCAGCGTAAGCTGGCTTTTTTATTTTATATCAATTAATTACACTGCCGTCTGGAAGATCACTTCCGCTGCTTTTTTCGTGTAAGAATCGATTTGGTCGAAGTTCAAGTAACGGTAAGTGTCAGCCGCCGTAGCATCCAACTCTTTCGCGTATTCTTGGTATTCTTCAACCGTTGGCAGACGACCCAATAGCGCTGCAACTGCCGCTAATTCCGCAGAGGCTAAGTAAACATTCGCGCCTGTACCTAAACGGTTAGGGAAGTTACGGGTAGAAGTCGACACCACGGTTGCACCTTCGGCCACACGTGCTTGGTTACCCATACACAGTGAACAGCCAGGGATCTCGATACGCGCACCGACGCGACCAAAAATCGCGTAATAGCCTTCTTCGGTCAGTTGATCTCTGTCCATCTTAGTCGGTGGCGCAATCCACAGACGCGTTGGCAATGTCTTAGCGAACTTGTCTAACATCTTACCAGTCGCACGGAAGTGACCAATGTTAGTCATACAAGAACCGACAAACACTTCGTCAATCTTCGTTTGCGCAACAGATGACAGTAATACTGCATCGTCTGGATCGTTAGGCGCACACAGGATTGGCTCTTTGATCTCGTTCAGATCGATTTCGATTACTGCAGCATACTCGGCATCTTTATCGGCGCTCATCAGCTCAGGATTCGCTAACCACTCTTGCATGCCTTTGATACGACGCTCTATCGTACGACGATCACCGTAGCCTTCGGCGATCATCCACTTCAGCATAGTGATGTTCGAGTTCAGATATTCGATGATAGGCTCTTTGTCTAACTTGATAGTACAACCCGCTGCAGAGCGTTCTGCTGATGCATCAGACAGTTCGAATGCCTGTTCAACTTTCAGGGATTCTAAGCCTTCGATTTCCAGTACACGACCAGAGAAGATGTTCACTTTACCTTTCTTCTCAACGGTCAGCATCCCGAGCTCAATGGCTTTAAGCGGGATAGCATGCACCAGATCACGCAGTGTGATACCCGGTTGCATTTGGCCCTTGAAGCGCACTAATACGGATTCAGGCATGTCGAGCGGCATAACGCCAGTCGCGGCAGCAAACGCCACTAGGCCAGAACCTGCTGGGAATGAAATGCCGATAGGGAAACGCGTATGTGAGTCACCACCAGTACCGACTGTATCTGGTAGCAGCATACGGTTTAACCATGAGTGGATAACACCGTCACCTGGGCGCAGTGATACACCACCACGGTTCATAATGAAGTCTGGCAGCGTATGATGTGTGTTCACATCAACTGGCTTTGGATAGGCCGCTGTGTGGCAAAATGACTGCATCGTCAAATCGGCACTGAAACCTAAACAAGCTAAATCTTTTAGCTCGTCGCGGGTCATAGGACCTGTAGTATCCTGTGAGCCCACAGACGTCATCTTAGGTTCGCAGTATTGGCCAGGACGCACACCCGCTACGCCGCATGCTTTACCGACCATCTTCTGCGCCAGCGTGTAACCTTTACCTGTATCGGCGACATCCTGTGGACGTACGAATACGTCAGATGCAGGCAAGCCTAAGACTTCACGAGCCTTGTCAGTTAAGCCGCGACCAATGATCAGTGGAATACGGCCACCCGCACGGACTTCGTCTAACAAGACTTCTGTTTTTAAGCTGAACTCTGAAATGACTTCATCGCTGCCGTGGCGCTTAACAATGCCAGCATAGGGGTAAATGTCGATAACATCGCCCATTTCCATTTTGCTCACGTCAAGCTCAATTGGCAGGGCGCCCGCATCTTCCATCGTGTTGAAGAAAATCGGCGCAATTTTACCGCCTAAACAGAAACCACCAGCACGTTTGTTAGGGACGAATGGAATATCATCGCCCATAAACCACAGCACTGAGTTAGTCGCTGACTTACGCGATGAACCCGTACCCACAACGTCACCCACGTACACCAATGGGAAACCTTTGGTTTTCAGTTCGTCTAATTTCTTGATTGGACCTACGCTACCAGGTACATCAGGCTCGATACCGTCGCGGGCGTTTTTCAGCATCGCTAACGCGTGCAATGGGATATCAGGACGTGACCAAGCATCGGGCGCTGGAGACAAGTCATCGGTGTTGGTTTCACCAGAGACTTTGAATACTGTCAGGGTTACTTTGTCCGCTAATTTTGGACGGCTTAAGTACCAGTCTGCATTCGCCCAAGCTTCAACCACTTGCTTAGCAAACTCATTACCTGCTTCCATCTTCTCAACCACATCGTGGAAAGAGTCAAACATCAGTAGAGTATGAGCTAGGGCTTTAACGGCCAATGGTGCGAGGGTTGGATTATCCAACTGCGCGATCAGAGGTTCAATGTTATAGCCACCTTGCATAGTGCCTAATAACTCGGTAGCACGCTCAGCAGACAGAATAGGTGAAGTTACAGTGCCTTTGGCAACCGCATCTAAGAAGGCCGCTTTCACATAAGCCGCTTCATCAACACCGGGGGGAATTCGATTTTCGAGCAGGTCAAGGATAAAAGCCTCTTCACCTGCGGGTGGGGTTTGAACCAATTTAACCAGTTCAGCCACTTGATGTGCATCTAATGGCTTAGGGACTACGCCCTCTGCAGCACGTTCTGCGACGTGTTTACGATATGCTTCTAGCACGGCAACATTCCTCTTTGTTTGGCGCTCTAACAACGAAACTGCACGTCTTCTTTATTGAAGCTGACAGTCCGACATGATCGACCCGTATTTCCGGCCAGCAGTATACTACAGCTTTGCAAAAGTATGAATCAGGTCACACTCAGCGAAAGGCGAAATAAGGGCTAAACCCGGCGGTATAAACAAACTTACGGGAATAATAAAACAAGCGAAATTAGACAATAGTTTGAAAACAGACAAAAAATCATAAGCTACAAAGAGTTAACATAAGTTAATCAATTTAAAATCGAACGATTATTTTTTTGCACACCAATTCCTTTCCACCAAAAATATTTCTCAACTTTGTGTATTTAGGCTTTGAAGATGGCGAGCCTTAAACATACACTCAAGCTCCCAGAGCATAACGCTTAGTTATCATTCCCATCCTTTGGAGTAGTAATGACATCCCTTAGTATTCAAGCCGTTATTTTTGATATGGATGGCATATTAATTGATTCAGAACCCCTGTGGCAACGTATTGAATACGATGTTTTATCCGCACTCGGCGTCCCTGTCACTATCGAAACGATTCAGCAAACCACGGGGCTGCGTATCGACCAATGTGTCGATTATTGGTATCACAAGGCGCCTTGGGCCGATTACGACAATACTAAGGTCAGCAAAGCCATAGTTGACAAAGTTGCTGAAGAAATTCGGCAAACCGGTGAACCTATGCCTGGCGTTCAGCAAGCAATAGCATACTGCCAAGCCAAAGGATTAAAAATAGGCTTAGCGACCTCATCACCAACAGCTTTGATTGACGCAGTGCTGGCAAGACTTAAGCTCAAGAGCCAATTTATGGCAGTAGAATCAGCAGAGGCGCTCACCTATGGCAAACCACATCCCGAGGTTTATCTCAATTGTGCGACCGCTCTAGGGGTCGATCCACGTTATTGCCTTGCCATCGAAGACTCTTTCAATGGCCTGATTGCGGCCCGCGCCGCCAATATGCAAACTGTTGCTATCCCTGCGCTAGAGCAACGCGGCGAGGCCAAATGGATAATTGCTCACCACCAATTGGAGAGTTTGTCTGAGCTAAACAAAGTGTTATAGATAAGAGCAACCCAAATTGATTTGAGAGACTTGAATCACCGCGAGGACAAACTGATGAAGTATTATGTGTTGTTAGCCCTCTGGACGGCGAGTTTACCCGCCTTAGCTACAGATTCCATGCGCTGTAAGCAATTCGTTATTAGCGTTGGCGATCCTCTGGACATAGTATTAGAAAAGTGTGGTCATCCCAGCGAAGCCAAAGAATACAGCCAACCGGCGACTTATCGAAACTCCGCGGGCGATATCGTCGTCGATCCGAGCAAGTTACCGATTGAGTATACTGAATGGATCTATGATTTTGGCCCGTCAAGATTGATGCGGCGTATTTATGCCGCCGATCAGAAAATCGAAAAAATAGAAACCTTAGGGTATGGGCATTAACCTAAGCAAAAAGCCAGACATTGTCTGGCTTTTTATTAACTCAATCTGTTACCAGATTTTCACCCTTTCATTGGGTTCTAAATACATCTTATCGCCTTCTTTCATCTCGAAGGCTTTGTAGAAGGCTTCGATATTACGTGGTGTGCCCATAGCACGGTAATGGCTTGGAGAATGGGGATCGGTCAGTAAACGACGCCCCAACTCTTCATCGCGATAATTACGGCGCCACACTTGAGACCAGCCAATAAAGAAGCGTTGCTCACCCGTTAAGCCGTCAATCACAGGGGCAGGCTGACCGTTTAGACTCATAATGTATGAGCGCGCAGCAACGGTTAATCCACCTAAGTCACCAATATTTTCGCCTAATGTTAAGTCACCATTAACAAATTTGCCCGGCAGTGCTTCGTACTGGGAATATTGTGCCGACAATTGCTTACCGCGTTTTTGGAATTCTTCTCTGTCTTTATCCGACCACCAATCACGCAAGTTGCCATCACCATCATACTTAGCGCCTTGGTCGTCGAAACCATGGCTGATTTCATGGCCAATCACAGCACCAATACCACCGTAGTTCACCGCATCATCGGCTTCCATATTGAAGAATGGTGGTTGCAAAATAGCAGCTGGGAATACGATTTCGTTACTGACAGGACTGTAATAGGCATTCACTGTTTGTGGCGTCATATGCCATTCAGTGCGATCGATTGGTTTACCTAACTTGTTGATCATGTCTTGATATTCAAACTTAGCATAGCGCAGATAGTTGCCCACTAACTCGTCAGCTTTGATATCTAAACCTGAATAATCTTTCCACTTGTCTGGATAACCGATTTTATAGGTAAACTTAGCCAGCTTTTCCTGAGCGGCGACTTTGGTTTCTGGTGTCATCCACTCCAGTTCGTTAATGCTAACCTCAAAGCCTTTGATCAGGTTTTTGATCATAGTTTCCATACGCGCCTTGGCTTCTGGTTTGAAGTACTGCTTCACATACTCCTCACCCACTAGCTCACCAATCACAGTATCGGCACCGTCAACAGCCTTTTTCCAGCGCGGTTGTTGTTCTTCGATACCCATTAAGGTTTTGCTCTTAAAGGCGAAGTTCAAATCAACAAAGTTTTTGCTCAGCAACTCAGCATAGCTATCGACTAAGTGGAAGGTTAAATAATCTTGCCAAGCAGAGACTGGAAAGGTATCAAAGCTCGTACCCAGTTTTTCAAAGTAAGAAAGCTGGCGCACAATAACTTCGGAGGCCTTATCGCCTAAACCGGCACTGTTAGCAAAGGCATTAAAATCAAAAGATCCCATCAGTTTTTGCAGTTCAGCACGATCTAATTTGTTATAGGCTTTATTTGCATCACGAGACTCAACGCGACTCCACTGGTTTTTGGCAATCATCATCTCGATATCTGCCACATTTTTCACCGCACGTTTAGCGTCTTTGTAACCCGCTTCAGTCAATAAATCAGTCACATACTTGGCCATCGCTTGGCGATTGGCTGCAAACTTAGGATCATCTTTAAGATAATAATCGCGATCTGGCAGCGTGAGGCCAGATTGACTTAAATACACCGCATATTGAGTCGAGTTTTTAGCGTCATTATTAACATAAAAGCCGAAAGGGATCCCCGCTCCGCTCGTCAATAATTTACCCATCACAGCAGGTAAATCTGCATGGGTTTTAGCAGCGGCAATATCGGCAAGTAAAGGATTAAGAGGAGTCACCCCTAGGGTTTCAAGCAAATCCGTGTTCATAAAACTGGCGTTAAAATCACCAATTTTTTGCTCATTAGAGCCAGGGGCAGCATTCTTTTTGGCGGCAGCTTCATCGATGATTTTTTTCAATGCATCTTGGCTTTGATCATAAAGTACAGAAAATGCACCGTAATTTGACTTATCCGCAGGAATGGGGGTATTGGCAAGCCATTTACCGTTCACGCTGTAATAAAAATCGTCTTGATGACGAACGGAGGTATCAAAATTTTGTAGTTCAATGCCAGAAACCGCTGCAACTTCAGTTTTAGGCTCGCTGCTGCAAGCAACCAAGCCTAAGCTCAAGGCGATGCCCAGTGCCAGTGTACTAATCTTTTTCATTGTTTTCCCCAGCTTACATTGAGAGTGTTATTATTTTTACCCACAAACCATACCATCTTGCTATAGTCCGCAATAGCAAGATTTTGTAAAAGGTTATGACACTTTCACCCACTTTGTTTCGATTTTGTTTCGATTATTTCTCAAAAAATCAGGGCATAACTCATGTTATGCCCTGATTTTATTGCACAGCTAAATCGCTTTTAAAAGTTTTTACCCACAAACAGATAGAAAGATCGATCTCCAAAATCGGTGATCCCAAATCCTAATGCTGCTGGCCCCAATGCGGTATCAGTCCCAACATATAGACTTGATGCATAAATCAGATCCGTCAATGAAACCTCACTGCGCTCAAACCAAACATTTCCAGCCTCTAAACTCCAACCAAGATAAAGAGGATAATCCGTCATACCGAGGGCATCACGCCCAAGATCGTATTGGTAAATAAAAGCACCAAATAACTTATGTGCCCCAGTAAGCGAGTCTTTATGGTAACCAGAAAGATTTAAGAATCCGCCCAGATCAGATAGATGAAGTGCATTGATACCGTCATTATTGTTGGTCGCAATAGAAGTCTTACCCACAAAAGCATGATTGCCTACACTGAGAGCACCTTTCCAATCCGCTTCTATCTGTACACTATAATTATTTTCATTGTTGTCGATAACATCATCAAAATCTTCATTACGAACATAGACATTCAGTGTGATTCGATTTCCTGATGTTGGGAAACTAATGCTATCTAAGCTATCGTAGCCAAACCTCAAGTAGGCACCATAGGAGCTGAAGTCTAAATCATCAATTAACCAAGCATCATTTTCTATCGTGCCTTTTTCACCAACAACACCTAATTCAATACTTCCCTGAAGGGTATAGTTATAACCAATACCTAACTCAACGGTATGGGTTTTCTTATCGAAAATTAAGACGCGGCTATTATTATCAAAAAGATCCCAATTACGGATATCGTATTGATATCTGGCCCGACTAAAGAACTCCTGATCCCTATCGAGTGGTTGATAAAATTCAGTGGCAAATAATTTTTCAAATCCCAGTTTGACTTCATTGCGCCACTCACCACCATTGAACGTTAAATCCGTCATAGTGTATGCCATATCAAAACTGATGGCTGAATCGGCGTTAAAATCATCCTCCCAATTAAAGCCTAACTGAAAATAATTCGGTCCCCAAGACTTCGCTTTAGTCGTCACTGTGAGTATGCGCCCCTCTTCTCCTTCAACAAACTCAGCATCAACACGTTCAAATTTATTCAGAGAATAAATGCGTTTTAATGCTTCATTTAATTCATCTTTAGAAACGGTTTGCCCCTTCTGCAGATTTAACGTTTCTTTTAGGAGGTTTAAGCTGACCTTCGATTGGTTATCAAATACAATTTCGTGAATAGGATGCGACACATCCGTCATCAAGGTTTTGCCTTTAACTCTTTTCGCATCAACATAAGCAGCATATTCATCTGGGCTCAAACTCAAGCTGCTCAGTTTATCGAGATGGTTATTTGCCGCTTCTTTGCCGAGGGTTAATGCTAGAGGCATGATAGTAAAATCGGTTGTACTTAAGGCATCAATAGCGGGACGAATTAGCACATCTTTATCTGTTAATAGCTGTTTTTGCTTCTCGGTGCTAGCGTTGGTCAGAAAGTTTGATAACTGATCGAGTACCGCTATGGTGCTGTATAACTTATCTTTTTTGACTAGAGGTGAACCAATATCGACGGCAATAATAATGTCGGCCCCCATGGCTTTAACTACATCCACAGGCATATTATTCGCAATTCCCCCATCGACGAGCAGTTTACCCTCAAATTGTGTAGGTTGAAGCGCACCAGGCACAGTCGCAGAGGCTTGCATCGCATTCACTAGGCTACCATGGCTAATGATCACGGGTTGACTCGTTTCCAAATCAGTTGCCACCGCGCGGTAGGGAATCGCTAAATCATCAAAATTTCCAAATTGTTGTACTAAATCCGTTGATTGCCTGAGTAGCTGTGACATTGTCTGCCCCCGTAACACACCACTTGGCGCCCTCACTTCACCTTCGTTGTAACCGATATTAAGGGGAATATTGTAACGATCGCGTAACTGTTTATCCCTAAAACTCAAAATATTCCGGGGGATCGTATCCGAATAGCCACTATCCCAATCAACGCCCATCATAATACTTTCAACTTCACTGGCGCTGTAACCAAGCGCATACATTCCTGCGACATAAGCGCCGATACTCGTGCCCGCAATGTAATCCACAGGGATATTATGTTCCTCTAATATTTTAAGTACGCCCACATGGGCTGCACCTTTCGCTCCACCACCACTGAGTACTACCCCAATTTTAGGTCGCTCAGCCGCAATTAAGGGGGTAAATAACAAGCATAAAAAGAGGGAAGCGAGTATTCGGCGCATCATTAAGGATCACTTTTTATAGGATAAAATTCGCGTTATATTAACAAACTTATGCATTTAACCGTCAGTCATATTTTATCTGAACCGATGAGTTCATTAATCGTGAACTCTATTAGCTGCAGCGATATATAACTCAAAATCTCTCACCGACATAGGTTTTGCAAAATAGTAACCTTGGATAACATAACAGCCTCGGCTGAAAACCTGCTCTAACTGTTCTACCGTTTCAATCCCCTCGGCAACGACATTTAATTTAAGATTGCGTGCCAGTTCAATAATACTGCTGACTATCGCTTGGTCTGCAGTATTCGTCGCAATATCAATAAGGAATGATCGATCAATTTTTAGCGTGTTAACATCAAAATGCCGCAAATATGCCAGTGATGAATACCCTGTTCCAAAGTCATCAATTGCGACTTCAATACCTAAGGACTTTAGTTGATTTAAATGACTTTTTGCGACTTGCAGTTCCTTCATTAATACACCTTCGGTAATTTCTAACCCAAGGGATGAAGGCGGCATCTGAGTTTCTAACAAAATTTGTTGAATACCCTCGATAAAATCAGCTTGCCGAAAGTGCACCGCTGAAATATTGACCGACAACTTAAATGGCTCAGAATACGCTTTAATCCACTTAGCCCCATGCAAACAGGCTTGTCGTAATACCCAGCGATCAATATCAACAATAAGACCACAGGATTCCGCTACCTTAATAAAGATATCAGGACGAATAAATCCTTCCTGTGGATGGCGCCAGCGGATCAAGGCCTCCATGCCAATAAATTTATCCCCCTGCACAATATCAATCTGCGGCTGGTAATAAAGCTCAAACTCTTCGCGCTCAATCGCTTTTCGTAAATCGGCTTCTAAACGTAAATGGTATAAAGCCTGCGCATTACGTTCTGATGAATAATATTTGAAATTACCCCGCCCTTCTTCCTTAGCATGATACATAGCAAGATCGGCATTTTTAATAAAGGCCTCAGGTTGAATGGCATCATCAGGCCAAATACTAATACCAATACTGGTGGAAATATAAAACTCCCGACCGAACAGCTTAAAAGGTGCCACTATCTGTGCCAATAAACGCTCAGCAATATGATTAATCTCATCGATGTTACTTGCATTCCTAAGCAAAATAACGAACTCATCACCACCAAAACGGCAGAGTAAATGTTCACTGGAGATACAGGATTGAAGTCGGTTTGATGCTTCAACTAAAAGCGCATCTCCCATACTGTGACCGTAGGAGTCATTAACATGCTTAAATCTATCAAGGTCGAGAAAGAGTAGCGCCAGTTTTTCTCCCGTCTGCTGCGCGACTTGTATCGACTGCAATAATCGATTCGAAAACAATGAACGATTGGGTAGGCCTGTTAACACATCATAATTAGCGAGGCGCCTTAAATCGGCTTCTGTTCTTTTACGTTCAGTAATATCTGAAAACACCACAACATAATAATGTTCTTTAATATTAGCCGTTTGCATCATCGAAACATTGAGCCATACAGGACACAAATGCCCCCTTTGGTTAACTAACTCTCGCTCTCCCGTCCAAGAGGTTTCGGTGTCTAGCAACTGTTTAATCTCGTAGGATAAACCATCATTCATCCGCAAAAATTGCGAAAAGGATAAGCCAACTAAATCAGTATCGCCTGAACCAATAATCTGCTGTGCGGCATGGTTAGCAACCCGTATATTTTCATTGCTCTCTAAAATCAACACGCCTTCTGAGGTGTTTTCAAAAGCTTGGGCAAGTAATTTCACTTCATCCTCAAGCAGCCTCTGCACCGTAATATCACTGTAAATTCCTGCTGCACGTTCAATCTCTTGGGTATGCTTATTGCGACTAATGGGACGACCCCTAACCCTTAACCACCCCCAATGACCCTCTCGGTGCTGATAACGGTATTCCGCCTCAAATCGATCGACCTCACCCACCAGCATACTGTTCCACTGAGCAAGGACTTTGTCTCTATCCAGCGGGTGTATCGGTAAATCCTCTAATGAAACGATAATTTCATTTGTATGTTTTCCAAGTACAGATCCACGATTATCAAGATGAAATTTTTGAGTGTCTTTATGCCACTCCCAAAGATCGGAGTCACTCCCGCGCAATGATTGCCTTAATCTATCGTCACTTTCAGTTAACGCCTGATTCATCAGCATAAAACTGTTTACCTGCCGCTGCCGATACCAAGCGAAGCTAAGGACGATGGCCAAAAGCAGCAACATTAAAAGACCTTTAAAGCCTTGGGATAGCCACCAGTGCTGCTCAACATAAAATGAGTATGAAAACGGCTTGTTAGACCATATCCCATTAACTTGGCTTAAAATATCCAACACATACTCACCGGCCGCCAAGCCCGCAAGATTGATTTGAGATTCTCCCTGCAGTAAAACGTAATTATCGTCCTCCCCCTGATAACGCAATCGGTATTTAAACTGCATGGGTGAATCATCAAGATAATCAAGATTAGTGATCTGTAAGCTCACAATATTGGCATCGGGCTTTATCACCATCATGGGCTGAGGGAGTAGTGACACCTCAGTGAGGTCATCGTAATACACCGAAACCGACTCAAGCATGACATGGTCATCATTAATTCGGTTTACCAACCTATCAACATCCAGTCGCATTACACCTTCTGGCGTGCCTAGATAGAAACCGGCCTGTGGGGAATAAAAATAGGCTCCTTCATTCATCTCATCGGATATAAACCCATCCCTATGATTAAAGATGGCAATATTTCCGGTCTCGACATCTTGACGGATCAATGAGTTAGCACAGCCAACAAGATTTGACTTTGGCGTTTTTTGAATAAAAAACACCGAACTGCAGTTTAATTGCCACTCAGTGGTCAGCGATTTAAGTTCTTCTGTATGTTGATGATATTCAAATAACCCTTTCTCGTAGGAACCAAACCACATCACACCAGATGACATTTCCTCAATATGGCTCACTGTTGGCGGTGTAGCTAAGGCATTAAACAAAAGTCGCTGATCATGAAACTCGTCTTGAGCATCGATATAACCAAAGATTTTTTTCCCGCCTAACCAGAGTTTTCCGTCCGAAGCACGATACATAGTGCGAATAGTTGGGCGTGTAGGTTCGTTGGTATTATTGGAGGGTCTATCTATATCAAAGGGGCGAGGTTCAGATAAACCAGACTCCCAATAATACAATCCTGTGGATGTGGCGATCCAAATACGCCCTTTTATCTGTGGATCTTTATAGGTTTTATAAATCAGCTTATTTTTAAATCCGTCTTGGCCACTGGCCCATTGGGAAAAACTGTTGCCTTGTAAGGTTTGCTTGTCGACAACAAAAAGCCCTCCCGTAGTCGATATCAATAAGTTATGTTCACCAAAATCATTAATATCATAAATGCTTTGATGTGGTTCTAATCCATTAATCGGAATATCCACTGCTTTTTGGCTATGCTTGCCAATAAAAGCCAAATTTGAGGAGCCTAGCCATACGCCATCATTATTTGCATATATGGACCAAGTCATTGCATCGCTCAACTGATAAGGTTGATCTGCGGTATAAGTCTCGAGGATAAAATCCGGCGACGAGGCCAACAAAGCTAAACCATCCCCAGAACCGCCAACCCACATAAGCCCTGAACTATCAAACAACATGGCCTTCAGTATTTCCATGTTAGCCTGAGCCTTGAGTTCTTTCTGATAGTTTTCAACTTGACGAGTTTCGGGTGACCACTTCAGCAGGCCCACACGACTGGTAAACCACAAAAATCCTTTAGGATCTTCAACAATTGAAGTGCTCCATTCGGGTAATTCGGGCACTGGCACAATTTGACGGCTCGCCAATTCAAACTGATAGACCCCTCGCCCCGTCGCAATCCAAATTCGCTGTTTTGTATCCTCAAGCATATCGAGAATACTCCCCATGGTTTCGGTCCAATGATAATGGAATACCGACTCACCATTTTTGTCTAGCAGGACTAACTGCTGTTGACCTGCCACTAACATTTCACCATTTGGTAGTGGAAGTAACTTACGCCAAGGAAGATCGCGATTAACTGGTAGCTGAGTAATCACTGACAATTCAGTTTTTGCGGGGGAAAAATCGTAAATATATCCAGCATCGGTCAACAACAACCACGTTTGGTCATCTTTACGAATAGCGGAAAGAAGTGCTCCTCCTACGTACTGTGGAAAAAGTTTGACTGAGCCAAAGGCAGTAAATTGATTATTCAGAATATTGTAAAGATAAATAGTGGAATGCGTACTGACGAGTAAATGGTTACGATCAACATTCACCACTGAGGTTAAAAAATCATCCGCTAGGCGAGACTCAAAACCAATTTTATCAATACGCCTCACTTTAGCGTTACTGACCCTATAGAGTCCTTGCTCAGTCGCCGCCCAAACAAAACCATAATCGTCTAAGGCTAAGCCGCGAATACTTGTGGCAGCCAAACCGTCCCTATCGGTAAAGACTCGCTGCACAAAGCCGCCCGCCCAAACCGAGTGGAAGCTAGTGAGCACAAGAATGAAACATGCCAGAAATGTTTTAATTATTTTTATCTGCATTTGACGACTCGTATTAGTACTCTAGCAGTTCAACTCTATCAATTCACCCGCTCGTTTACATTAAAGTTACATTTTACGCGACGCAATAAAAAAGCGCCTTGAAGGGCGCTTTTTCAAAAATGAAGGTCAATTTACTTTTTCTTTGCCTTTGGATTTGGCAAGTCAGTAATCGAACCTTCGTACATTTCAGCCGCTAGGCCTACTGATTCGTGCAGCGTTGGGTGAGCGTGAATCGTTAATGCTAAATCTTCAGCATCACAACCCATTTCAATCGCTAGACCGATTTCGCCTAACAGTTCGCCACCGTTCACACCGACAATTGCACCACCGATAACGCGGTGAGTATCTTTATCGAAAATCAGCTTAGTCATACCTTCGCTGCAATCTGACGCAATCGCACGACCACTTGCTGCCCATGGGAAAGTCGCAGTTTCGTAAGCAATACCTTGCTCTTTCGCTTCTTTCTCAGTCAAACCAACCCAGGCCACTTCAGGGTCTGTGTAAGCAATTGATGGGATCACTTTTGGATCAAAGTAATGCTTCATACCCGCGATCACTTCAGCCGCTACGTGGCCTTCGTGCACGCCTTTGTGAGCCAACATTGGTTGACCAACGATATCACCGATAGCGTAGATGTGCGGTACGTTAGTACGTAATTGCTTGTCTACGTTGATGAAACCACGCTCGTCGATCTTAACACCGGCTTTGTCGGCATCGATAAGCTTGCCATTAGGTGTACGGCCGATAGCGACTAATACCGCATCGTAACGTACTGGTTCAGCTGGCGCGCTCTTACCTTCCATAGAAACGTAAATACCGTCTTCACGGGCTTCTACCGCGGTGACTTTAGTTTCGAGGATCAGGTTGAATTTCTTCTTGATTTGCTTAGTGAATACGCGAACCACGTCTTTGTCAGCCGCAGGGATCACTTGGTCGAACATTTCAACCACGTCGATTTCACTGCCTAAAGATGAATACACAGTACCCATTTCTAAACCGATAATACCGCCGCCCATCACTAACAACTTGCCTGGAACTTCTTTCAGTTCTAATGCGTCAGTCGAATCCCAAATACGTGGGTCTTCGTGGGGAATAAATGGCAGTTTGATTGGGCGAGAACCTGCAGCAATGATCGCTTGCTCGAAAGTCACTTTAGTCACAGTGCCATCTTCAGCAGTCACTTCTAGCGTGTTAGGGCCAGTGAATTTACCAAAACCGTTAACCACGTTAACTTTACGCATTTTGGACATGCCGCCCAAGCCGCCAGTTAATTGGCCAATGACTTTTTCTTTAAAGCTACGTAACTTATCTAAATCGATAGTTGGCTCGCCGAAGACCACACCGTGAGCGGCAACCGCTTTGGCTTCTTCGATAACTTTAGCAACGTGCAGTAAAGCTTTAGATGGGATACAACCCACGTTAAGACACACGCCACCTAAAGTGCTAAAACGTTCAACTATGATGGTTTCCAGACCTAAGTCAGCAGCACGGAAAGCCGCAGAATAACCTGCAGGACCTGCACCTAATACCACTACCTGAGTTTTGATTTCGTTACTCATGTTTTCCTCTAATTCTCATTCAATCCGTTGGAGGAGCTATCCTGCCAACCGAAAATGCGCCAGCGCGTAAGGTGGGCGCATTTTAACCTGTGTTTGATACTGATCACAATAAACAAAAGGCTGCTCAAGTTGAGCAGCCTTATATGTTTACAGAATCAAAGTACGAATATCGGACAGAATTCCTGACAGGGTCACGCTAAAGCGTGCAGCCATGGCACCATCGATCACGCGGTGATCGTATGATAGCGACAGTGGCAACATCAATTTAGGCTCGAACTCTTTACCATTCCACTTAGGCTTAATTTCAGATTTAGACACACCTAAAATCGCCACATCTGGGTAGTTAACGATAGGCGTAAACGCCGTACCGCCAATACCACCTAAACTTGAAATGGTGAAACAGCTGCCCTGCATATCAGCAGATTTCAGCTTGCCATCACGGGCACGGATAGAGATATCAGCCAGTTCACGAGATAACTCGATAATGCCTTTCTTATCCACGTCACGCACGACTGGCACAACCAAACCGTTTGGCGTATCCACCGCCACACCGATGTGGAAATACTTTTTCTGGATCAGTGATTCGCCATCAGAGCTTAAGCTCGAGTTGAACACTGGGAACTGTTGCAACGTCTTAGCCACCGCTTTCATCATAAAGACTAAAGGCGTGATCTTATAATCGGCTTTCTTCTTCGCCGCTGCGTCGTTTTGCTGCTTACGGAACTCTTCCATTTCAGTGATATCAGCTTCATCGAACTGAGTCACATGCGGAATAGTCACCCAGTTGCGGTGTAAGTTAGGGCCAGAGATCTTCTGGATACGGCTTAATGGAATTTCTTCCACTTCACCAAACTTACTGAAATCCACTTTAGGTGCTGCAATCACTTGCAGACCGCCGCCATTGCCAGCGCCGACTGACGTTGCCGCAGTTGCTTTCGGACGCGACAGTTCGTATTTCACATACGCCTGTACGTCTTCTTTCATAATGCGACCTTTACGGCCAGAACCAGTGACTTGGGTTAGATCCACACCAAATTCACGGGCTAAACGGCGTACCGCAGGCGATGCATGTACCGCACCAGTCGACACAGGCGCACCTGCACTTGGATGATGCGGCACTGGCGGACGGCTTGCAGGTGCTTGAGCAGCAACTGGCGCCACTTCTTGCACTGCTGGCGCTTGAGCAACTGGCGCAGGCGCAGCGGCTCCAACAGCAGTCGTTTCAACGGTGGCTATCACGCTACCTTGAGAAACCTTATCACCCACTTTAACGGTTAACGACAATAGTTTGCCGGCAAATGGCGCTGGCACTTCCATGGTGGCTTTATCCGTTTCAAGGGTGATTAAACCTTGGTCGGCCGTGATCATATCGCCCACAGATACTAGCACTTCAATCACATCGACATTGCTTGCATCGCCAATATCTGGCACTTGAATTTCTTTTACCGTAACCACACTTGCAGCGGGAGTTGCAGAAGCCGGAGCCACTGGCGCTACCGTAGCGGCAGGAGCCGCCTGAGCGGCAACGGTTGGCGCACTTGCTGTCACAGCTGGAGCTGCGCCACCCACTTCAAGCATGATGACTAAAGAGCCTTCCGACACTTTATCACCAACGGCTACTTTGACTTCTTTTACCACACCAGCAAAAGGTGAAGGTACATCCATGGTCGCTTTGTCAGTTTCTAGGGTAATTAAACCGCTATCAACCTCAATCTTATCGCCGACGGCAACCAGCACTTCGATAACCGATACATCGGTATCGCCACCGATATCTGGCACAGCCACTTCAACGACTTTTGTCTCAACCGCTTGGGTCGCTGATGCCACTGGAGCTGGAGCCGCTTGAACGGGTGCTGCAACTGGCGCGGATGATGGTGCAGCAACTGGCGCTGGCGCAGCAGCTTGAGCGGATGCGCCCTCTGCCTGCATCATAGCAATCAAAGTACCTTCAGAGACTTTATCACCCACAGCCACTTTCAACTCAGCTAACACACCAGCGAAAGGCGCTGGAATATCCATAGTCGCCTTGTCGCTTTCAACGGTAATAATCGATGCATCGGCCGCGAGGGTATCACCCACAGCGGCACAAATTTCGATCACTTGCACTTCATCACCGCCGATATCAGGAACAAAAACTTCTTTTAATTCAGCCATTTTCATTGCCTCTTACGCGTACTGTGGATTGATCTTGTCAGCGTCGATACCATATTCTTTAATGGCGTTTGCTAACACATCGACAGGTAGCTCTTTACGATCAACCAGTGATTTCAGCGCTGCAATCACGATGAACTTAGCGTCCACTTCAAAGTGGTGACGCAGATTCTCGCGGCTGTCTGAGCGACCAAAACCGTCAGTACCTAACACTTTGTAATCGGTTGGCATGTAAGCACGTAACTGCTCGCCATAAATCTTCATATAGTCAGTCGCCGCAATCGCAGGTGCATCACTTGAAATCACTTGGCTGATATAGGCTTGTTTTGGCGTTTGCGTTGGGTGCAGCATGTTCCAGCGCTCAACAGCTTGGCCATCGCGGGTCAACTCGTTGAAGCTGGTCACGCTAAATACGTCGGCTGTAATACCAAAGTCTTTCGCTAATGCTTGTGCCGCTTTACGAGTTTGCTCAAGGATAGTGCCACAACTCATTAACTGAACTTTACCTTTGCCTGATCCTGAAACAGTTTCCAGCTTATAAATCCCTTTAACGATACCTTCTTCGGCACCTTCAGGCATTTCAGGCTGAACATAGTTTTCGTTCATTGTGGTCAAGTAATAGAAGATATCTTCTTGATTTTCACCGTACATACGGCGAATACCATCTTGCACCACAACGGCAATTTCATAACCATAAGTTGGGTCGTAAGAAATACAGTTAGGGACAGTGTTTGCCAATACATGGCTGTGACCATCTTGATGCTGTAAACCTTCACCGTTCAGGGTTGTACGGCCTGAAGTACCGCCCACTAAGAAACCACGAGCGCGCATATCACCCGCAGCCCATGCCATGTCGCCAATACGTTGGAAACCGAACATTGAGTAGTAGATGTAGAACGGGATCATAGGCACGTTGTTGACTGAGTAGCTAGTCGCTGCCGATACCCATGAAGACATAGCGCCGAGTTCGTTAATCCCTTCTTGCAGAACTTGACCGGTTTTATCTTCGCGGTAGTAAGCAACTTGGTCAGAATCCTGCGGAATATATTTTTGGCCTTCGTGAGCATAAATGCCCACTTGACGGAACAAACCTTCCATACCGAAGGTACGCGCTTCGTCAGGAATGATTGGCACAATGTTTTTGCCAATTTTCTTGTCTTTCAGCAGCGCTGTCAGTACACGAACGAATGCCATCGTCGATGAAATTTCACGGCCATTTGAGCCCTGTAAAATCGAATCGAAAATCTTCAGTGATGGGATTTCAAGCTCTTCGGTGAACTTTTGACGACGTTGTGGCACGCTACCATGCAGCGCTTCACGACGGCTCATCATGTACTTCACTTCTTCCGAATCAGGACCTGGGTGATAGAAAGGTAAGTCTTCTAATTGGTCATCTGGAATGGGGATATTGAAACGATCGCGGAAGTAACGGATAGACTCGATACCCATTTTCTTCACGTTGTGAGCGATGTTTTTACCTTCACCCGCATCACCTAAGCCGTAACCTTTTACAGTCTTAGCTAAAATCACCGTTGGGCGACCTTTGGTTTTTTGCGCGTGATCTAAGGCTGCGTACACTTTAACTGGATCATGACCACCACGGTTTAAGCGCCAAATGTCATCGTCTGACATGTTCGCTACCATTTCGGCTGTCTCTGGGTACTTACCGAAGAAGTGCTCGCGAGTATAAGCGCCACCTTTGGCTTTACAGTTTTGATATTCACCGTCTACGGTTTCTTCCATTAACTGTAATAACTTACCGCTAGTGTCACGGGCCAATAATGGATCCCAGTAACGACCCCAAATCACTTTAACCACTTCCCAGCCTGCGCCGCGGAATTCGCCTTCAAGTTCTTGGATGATCTTACCGTTACCGCGTACTGGGCCGTCCAGACGTTGCAGGTTACAGTTAACGATAAAGACTAAGTTATCTAATTCTTCACGGGCCGCTAAACCAATCGCACCTAAGGCTTCTGGCTCATCACACTCGCCGTCACCTAAGAAACAGTAAACGGTTTGTGCTGAACAATCTTTCAGGCCACGGTCAGTCAAATATTTCAGGAAACGCGCCTGATAAATCGCTTGGATAGGACCTAAGCCCATAGAAACTGTTGGGAATTGCCAGTAATCCGGCATCAGTTTTGGATGTGGGTATGAAGACAAGCCCTTGCCATCCACTTCTTGACGGAAGTTAGCCAGTTGATCTTCTGTTAAACGACCTTCTAAGAATGAACGCGCATAAATACCAGGGGCAATATGGCCTTGGAAATACACGAGATCGCCGCCGTCTTTTTCATTCGGTGCGCGGAAGAAGTGGTTAAAACACACGTCATAAATAGTCGCGCTTGAGGCGAAACTGGAGATATGACCGCCTAATTCTAAATCTTTCTTAGAACCGCGCAGCACCATAGCTAAGGCGTTCCAACGGATGATGGCGCGAATGCGACGTTCCATCTCTTGGTTGCCCGGCATATGCGGTTCTTGACCCGCTGGGATAGTGTTTAGATAAGCGGTTGTCGCGTTGTAAGGCAAGTGAGTGCCGTTACGACGGGCTTTATCGATCAACTTTTCTAATAAAAAATGTGCGCGTTCTGGACCTTCTTGTTCCAATACGGCTTGCAGGGCATCAACCCATTCCTGAGTCTCTAACGGATCTACGTCTTGTAGCATATCTTCAGACATGACACTGTCCTTCTCTATATACATGATAATGAATGGTGTTTGCGGCATATTCCGATTTAGCTCAGTGCTAAATCTCAGGAAATTAAGCGCCACTCTTTAAGCGGCGCAAGCTTCGCTGCAACCGGCTGTCTTCTTCCCGCACAGATAACATCACCTCTTCGATGTAACTTAAATGTTCATTCGAGGCTTCTCTGGCGGCGTCGGGATCGCGGCGAACGATAGCAGCGAGCAAAGCCCGTCTATGATCGTTTGCCATGGTAGAAGCTTCTTCGCGGCGGCTTAAAAGCTCCAAATTTTGCGCCACATTTTTATGCAGCACAGGGGTTAAACTGAGTACGAGATGTAACATGGCCACATTATGTGACGCTTCGGCCACAGCACGATAAAAATGTACAATCGCGGCGGCTTTTTGTTCGATAATAGTCGCGGCTTCAACTTCGTGGATCATACGTTTGATATTTTGCATATCGGCGTCAGTACCACGCAACGCGGCAAAATAAGCCATCATGCCTTCAGTCGCATGACGGAACTCCAGTAAGTCATATTGACTTTCTGGATCGGAATTCATCAGTTCAACAATAGGATCGGCAAGAGTCTGCCAGAGTTGTTCTTTGACATAAGTACCGCCACCTTGACGGCGCATTAACAGTCCTTTTGCCTCAAGCTTTTGAATCGCTTCACGCAAAGAAGGTCGAGACACTTCAAACTGGATCGCCAGTTCGCGTTCGGGCGGTAATTTCTGACCGGGCTTTAAACTGCCCTCTAGGATCATTTGCTCTAATTGCGCCATGATCACATCAGAAATTTTTGGCTGATTAATTTTACTATAGGCCATTTGGCACTCAGCTCCGTTGTAAATTGGTCTTACCAATTTTTTTGAGTGAGCGCACTTTATCAAATCAGACTTTTGATGTCCAGATTGAAAATCAACCTAAAATGGTGATCTTGCTCAAAACAGGCGATCTTATTCAAAAGCACTCACGATGTGAGAGCATAGCCTAAAAAAAGAGATATGGGGTCAGACCATTTAACAACAGAGCAGACCCCGCCCTGCTAGGCGCTGCAAACAATGCAGCGGATAGGCTCTAGATTCTAGGTTCTAGAAGGAGCACTTAAGTCGTCATCCTCGCGAACGACTGCATGGTCTATTTTGTTCCATACAAAATATGACATTTCCCCCCTCCATGGTGGGCAGATACAGAAGGTAGAATAACACAGGAGCAGTTATCGATGCGGGGATCCAGCTTTGTGTACTTACGCTCTCTAGGATCTAGAAGGAGCACAGCGACGCCCTAGCAGCGAAGCGTCCTAGATTCTCGATTCTCGCAGCGCAACGTCCTTCTTTTAACTCACCAATCCGAAAATGGTCAATAATGAAACAATTGCAACCATAAGTGTAAAGTTACGTTTACTCAACACTAATAACGCTAGGGTCGATTGTACACAAATAGGTGCATCAGAAACCTCAGGTAAAGGTTGCGCAGCCACTGCCGTTTCAGTAATCACCCTTCTTGCACTGGTATTAAAACGTAGCGCGTTATTACGCCATGCCGTTAATCCCTCACTAAATTGGCCGCTTAATGCATAGCCAAAGGCAAATAGCCGGCTCGGAATCCAATCTAAAACGGCGATAAACTCATCCACTAAAGGTAAATTAAGAGATTTTCGCGCATTTTCTTCAGCATAATACCGTACCGTGCAATAGAGCACTGTGCCGACGGGCCCAAAGAAAATCAAAAACAGTGCTACAGCGCCATAATAACGATAGTTAATCCATGCCACACTCTGGCCAACCTTAGCCCCTAAATCCTTTTCAGATACCGCATCTAGGCATTCGCTACAATCAAGCTCTGCGGCATAAAGATAGCAGGCTTGCACATCCGAACGACAAGCGGCTTGCATATATTTTTTAAAAATTTCACGTTGTTTCAGGTGATTAAAACAAATTGCCGCCACAACAATCCAAAGCGCCAAACTGAGTATTCCCCAAAACATTCCTGCAACTAACCAAGATAAGACATACACCACCAAAGCAGGCAACACTAGAGCAAGTGCTATCATAGGTGTGGTCAAAGACACTTTATCACCAAAAAACGTCATCTGATAAGACTGTAGCAATCGATCAAATTGCCACGATGAGGGAAGAAATTTAAGTCGCTCCACCAAAATGGCGACTAACAATGAAAATAATGCCATCGGTCGTACTCCTTGTATAAAAAACAGGACGGGCTGTGTAAAAAGCAGCGCAGGTTCTAGATTCTAGAAGGAGCGAAGCGACGCCCTAGCAGCGCAGCGTCCTTTTTAGCCCTCAACGCAGCGCCCTTAAATATCTTTCCCAATCAAAACTTTGCCCGGGATCTGTTTTACGTAATGGTGCTATATCACAGTGCCCAACAATCCGCTTAGTATTTAATAATGGATATTCAACCAACAATGCCTGTGTTAACTCAACCAAACGCACATATTGGGCATCAGCGTAAGGCTCAGTATCCGTCCCTTCAAGCTCAATACCAATAGAAAAATCATTACAATTTTCCCTTTCACCATAGCAAGATACGCCAGCGTGCCATGCCCTATCGTGACAACTGACATATTGTACACACTCACCATCACGGCGGATCAAAAAATGTGCTGATACTTGCAAGCCCGCTAACTCAGTAAAACTGTCATCGGCACTGGTATCTAAACACCCTTTAAATAATTGATCAATATAAGGTAAACCAAAACAGCCCGCCGGCAAGCTAATATTGTGGATCACCAATAAACTCACTTCAGCCTCAGGCCGTTGATTAAAATGTGGCGACTCACTGCGCCGAGCGGCGCTATACCACCCAAACTCAAAGCTCATTTTTACTCCTTAAAAGCAGGACGGGCTTCGCCCTGCGAGGACGCTGCAAAGAACGCAGCGGATAGATTCTAGAAGGAGCAAAGCGACGCTCTAGCAGGACGAAGTCCGCCCTAGCAGCGCAGCGTCCTAGCCCCTAAGCCGTCATCCTCGCGAATGCGGGGATCCAGCTTTATGTACTTACGCTCTAGCAGCGTAGCGTCCTTCTTAGCTTTCAGCGCAGCATCCTAGCACCTAGCGGCGCTGCCATGATAATCTTAACGCCATATGCAAGTAGGCAATCTCAGTTATACAAGAATGCAAAATGCAAGGAATCAGATTATGTTAGAAAACGATATTCGCCACGCCGTTAAAACCGCCCTTAATGAAGACTTAGGCGGAACCGATATCAACGAGCACACAAAAGCCATTGCCTATGGTGATATCACCGCCCTACTTATCCCCGCCGATAAATATGCCGAGGCAACCTTAATTACCCGTGAAGAAGGCGTATTTTGCGGTAAAGCATGGGCAGAGCAAGTGTTTAATCAATTAGGCGGCGAAGTCGCCCTCCACTGGCATGTTGACGATGGCGATTTAATACTGCCAAATCAAGTGTTATGCGAACTATCAGGCCCTGCCCGTAGCATACTCACGGGCGAGCGCACTGCCATGAACTTTATACAAACCTTATCTGGCGTTGCCACATTAACTAAACACTATGTCGATAAATTGGCAGGCACTCACACTCGCTTACTCGATACCCGCAAAACTATTCCCGGCCTGCGTACCGCTCAAAAATATGCCGTCACCTGCGGCGGTGGCAAAAACCACCGTATTGGCTTATTTGATGCATTCTTAATTAAAGAAAACCATATCATGGCCTGTGGCGGCATACGTCAAGCCGTTGATGCAGCCCGCAATTTACATCCAAACAAACCCGTCGAGGTTGAAGTGGAATCATTAAGCGAACTGGCGCTCGCACTCGACTCTGGCACAGATATTATCATGTTAGATAATTTCGATATCACTATGATGGTCGAAGCTGTTGAACTTAATAATCAATATCGCGCTAACGGCAAAGCCAAGGGCGCAAAACTCGAAGTCTCTGGCAATGTGACTTTAGATACCCTAGCCGAATTTGCCAAAACCGGAGTGGACTATATTTCAGTAGGCGCACTCACAAAACATGTACGCGCATTAGATCTGTCGATGCGACTGAAAGGCTAAAAGCAAAGAAGGACGCTTCGCTGTTAGAAGCTAGGCGTTCCTTCTCGTCATTCCCTCTCCTTCCCGTCATTCCCGCGAAGGCGGGAATCCACAGTAATATCTTTAGCCTGCTTAGTTTTGAAAACCTTAAAAAATCAAAGCTGGATCCCCGCATTCGCGAGGATGACACAGATACAAGCTCTCCGTATCCGCGAGGATGACATCTATACTAGATCCCCACGTTCACAAGGATGATGGCTTAAAAACATAAGAAGAGTGCTCTGCTTTTATAACGACGTTTGGCGACTATATATTGACACCCACCACACCGACGCCATTTGAACCTATTTTGTCAATTTTTTGTTAGAACTTATCTCATCACACTGTCAAGTCCTTAGACAAATTAATCATTTAATTAATACTTTATACTTAAAGTTGTTTCTATTTATTTAACTTTGTACTAACTTTTACTGAGGTGAGATGGCCAAAAGTCAACCAGCCTAAGGTGAGGTGGTAAAAGGAGGAATCTGCGTTTTTTATTAGATCCCTGATTTGAACAAATCTCCCGCGCGAAAGTGAAGCAAAAACGGATAACGGTAGGATAAAACAGTAAGCAACAGGGTAAAACCGTAAACAACAAGATGATATGGCAGCCAATGATGATGCAGCTAGTTATGTTGCAAGTAGTAATGTTGCAGGTAAAGGGCGAATTCGATAATACCAAGGTGAGTCGATAACCTATAAATCGCAAAACCTAAATATTACCAACCCCTTATAAGTCGCAGCACGCCATAGCATCAGCCATAAGCAACTTAATGGTATTTAGTTATATTTCCGTTATGTTTGCATTGTGGCAAAAAACAAATTAACTCTTTAATTATCAATGTATAAGCTGGAGATAAATATGAAAGGTCTAACGTTAAAAACAGGGTTAAATCATAAGGCTAAAGGTTTTACCCTAATCGAATTAATGATTGTTGTTGCCATTATTGGTATTTTGGCGGCAATCGCACTACCTGCGTATCGCGATTATGTAGGTGCAGCGCATGGTGGCGCAGCGATGAAAGGTGTAAGTGCGATTACATCCAAGGCTGTAGCATGCGTGCAGTCCGGCATTGGTTGTCCTTCACTGGTGACTGATGCAGGAACTTATACTGAAGTAACCATTAGTCCAACAACTGCTGGTGGCACAGCCGGCTGGGGTGAAGGTGTTGGCGGTACGGTTGCTTTTAATGAAGGAGCTTGTACAGTTACAGCAACCATATCTAATGCTGGCGTTGTAACTTATAAAGCGACACAAACAGCAGGTGCAACTGGTGCAACACTTGATCAATGTGTGGACGGAGCAAATATCCCCACATCAATGATTACACCTTAAATACTGACCAATGATTAGGGGCAATTCATCGCCCCTAATCATCTGCAATAATTACATAGACAAAAGTAACATAGATGCCAACTACAGGCCTTCATCTAGGTTTATCTACCCTATTTATCCGTAAAGGTCTGCTAAATGAAGAGCAGATGGCAGGGGCTATTGCAAAATCCCGCCAAAATAAACAAGGATTAGTGGCCACTTTAGTACAAGGTAAGTTAGTCTCATCCCGCACTATTGCCGAGCTTTGCTATGAAGAATATGGCACACCGCTACTGGATTTAGCGGAATTTGATATACGAGCCATTCCCGAAGATTTTTTAAATAAAAAACTGATTGAAAAACACCGCTGTTTACCGCTATTTAAGCGCGGAAATCGCCTCTATATCGCCACCTCCGATCCCACCAATATTGCCGCCCTTGAAGATTTTCAATTTAGCGCAGGCCTGCATGCCGAAGCGATTTTGGTTGAAGAAGATAAACTCGCTAAAGCCCTTGAAAAAATCCTTGAAGAAGATATTACCAGCCTCGATTTAGGCGGCATGGATGAAGCGGCGCTGGCGGGGATAGAAATTACCGATACCGATAGACGCAATGAAGAACCAACAGGTGACAGCAGTGACGATGCGCCCATTGTTATTTATATCAATAAAATTTTAACCGATGCGATTCGTAAGGGTGCCTCCGACTTACACTTTGAACCCTACGAAAAACGCTATCGCATTCGTTTTCGGATTGACGGTATTTTGCATGAGGTATCAGAGCCGCCTATTAGCCTTGCGGGCCGTTTATCCGCCCGTTTAAAGGTGATGTCAAAACTGGATATTGCCGAGCGGCGCGTACCACAGGATGGCCGAATTAAAATGAAGCTCTCCCGCACTAAGTCTATCGATTTTCGGGTTAGCACCTTGCCTACCCTGTGGGGCGAAAAAATTGTCATGCGGATCTTGGACTCCTCCTCCGCACAACTAGGTATCGAAAAACTCGGCTACGAGCCCGATCAAGAAAAGTTATACCTTGAAATGCTCGCTAAACCCCAAGGGATGATTTTAGTCACAGGACCAACGGGCTCGGGTAAAACCGTTTCCCTCTACACGGGGTTAAATATCCTCAATACCGCCGAGCGCAATATTTCGACCGCTGAAGATCCGGTAGAAATTAACCTTGAGGGGGTCAACCAAGTTCATATTAACCTAAAAGCCGGGCTGACATTTGCCTCAGCGCTACGCTCTTTTTTGCGCCAAGACCCCGACGTGGTGATGGTGGGTGAGATACGCGATCTTGAAACCGCCGAAATTGCTATTAAAGCCGCACAAACGGGACATTTAGTGTTATCGACCCTACACACTAACTCGGCCGCCGAAACCTTAACCCGTTTAATCAATATGGGCGTACCTGGATACAATATCGCCAGCTCGGTTAACCTTATTATTGCCCAGCGCCTTGCCCGCAGACTTTGCCCAGAATGCAAACAAGCAGAGGTGATCCCCGAGCATGAACTCTTACGTTTAGGTTTTTCTCCTGCACAAATTACCCAAGGGTTTACTACCTTTAAACCAGTGGGGTGTGAACATTGCTCTGGTGGTTATAAGGGGCGAGTGGGGATTTATGAGGTGATGAAAATGTCCGATGAAATTGCCCGTACCATTATGGAAGGCGGCAACTCGTTGCAAATTGCTTCCCAAGCGAAAGCACAAGGTATGCGCGATTTACGTCAATCGGGTTTGTTAAAAGTATTACAGGGCGTCACCAGTATTGCCGAAGTTAATCGGGTGACGAGTTTTTAACAGCGCGGCCTCTAAAAACAGGACGGGCTTCGCCCTACAAGCGCTCGGGTTCTAAGCTGTCATCCTCGCAAATGCGGGGATCCAGCTTTTAGTTTTTAAGGTTTTTCAAAACTAAGCAGGTTAAAGACATTACTATGGATTCCCGCCTTCGCGGGAATGACGGCAGTCGAAAGCGGTTTTTTATATAAACTAGGGTTTATTTCGCCATTTATACTCATTAGAACCTAAACTTAGAGCCTAAACTTAGAACCTAGGTTCTAGCAGCGAAGCGTCCTAGATTCTAGCAGGAGCGCAGCGACGCCCTAGCATCCTAACAGGGCGAAGTCCGCCCTAACAGCGCAGCGTTCTTATTAGCTTTATTCAACCTAACAGGGATTATTTATGGCTACGGCAACGACAGTAAAAAAGCCTCGCCCAAAGAAGATTGAGCCCAAAAGCCAACCAAAGATTTTTACCTTTGAATGGAAAGGCACTAACCGCGATGGCAAAAAAACGGGTGGTGAGTTAAAGGGTGCAACGGTTGCAGAGGTAAAAAGCCAGCTCAAATCCCAAGGAGTAAATCCTAAAGTCGTACGAAAAAAAGCATCTCCTTTCTTTGCCCGTAATCCTGATATCAAGCCCATGGATATCGCGATGGCAACTCGCCAGATAGCGACTATGCTGGCCGCCGGCGTTCCGCTTGTGACCACAATAGAAATATTGGGGCGTGGCCATGAAAAACTCAAAATGCGCGATCTGTTAGGGACAATTCTGTCAGAGATTCAATCGGGTATTCCGTTATCAGATGCCCTGCGCCCCCATAGGCGTTATTTTGATGATCTCTATGTAGACTTAGTGGCAGCAGGTGAACACTCAGGTTCGCTCGATGCGGTATTTGATCGTATTGCAACCTATAGAGAAAAAGCCGAGCAGCTAAAATCTAAAATCAAAAAAGCCATGTTTTATCCCGCCGCCGTTGTGGTCGTCGCTATTTTAGTGACCACATTGTTATTACTCTTTGTCGTACCTCAGTTCGAAGATATTTTTAAAGGATTTGGCGCTGAACTCCCCGCCTTTACACAGATGATCATTGGTATCTCGCGCTGGTTGCAAAGCTCTTGGTATCTCTTTTTCATAGCGATTACAGTGGGGATTTGGTTATTTGTCCGTGCCCATCGCAATTCACAAATGGTTCGTGACCGTGTTGATGAATTTGTACTTAAGATCCCTGTTATCGGCGAAATTCTGCATAAGGCAGCCATGGCGCGCTTTTCTCGTACCTTAGCCACCACCTTTGCGGCAGGTGTGCCGTTGATTGATGGGATGGAATCCGCAGCGGGAGCATCGGGTAATGCCGTATATCGCAAAGCACTGTTAAAAGTACGCCAAGAGGTGATGGCTGGTATGCAAATGAACGTCGCGATGCGTACTACGGGTTTGTTCCCCGATATGCTGATCCAAATGGTGATGATTGGTGAAGAGTCTGGATCGCTAGATAATATGCTAAATAAGGTGGCTAATATTTATGAAATGCAAGTCGATGACGCTGTGGATGGTTTATCGAGTCTAATTGAACCCATTATGATGGTGGTGATTGGCACCCTTGTGGGTGGTTTAATTGTGGGAATGTATCTCCCTATCTTCCAAATGGGAAATGTCGTAGGCTAAGGCTTTGCGATTTTAGAATGCCACTGCGTGTACGCGGCTCACCGTTGACGGAACGGGCTTCGCTCTTACAGTAAGCGCAGCGTTCCGTTATCCGTGAACTCAGTGTTCCGTAAGCATAGTGTTTTACTTTTTTCGTATTTTTTGTAACTTCTCATAAGTAAGAGTATGACTGAATTTATCACTTTATTAGGCCAATCTTTTGAACAGAGTCCTTGGCTCTTCGTCACCTTAAGCTTTATTTTTGCCGCGACTATTGGCAGTTTTCTGAATGTGGTCATCCACCGACTCCCTATCATGATGAAGCGTGAATGGCAGCAGGAATGTAATCAATATTTACAGGAATACCATGCGGATATCGTTAACCAAGTCGGTATCGATAGGCTTAATAAACCCATAGATAGCTATCCCGAAAAGTACAATATTGTGGTGCCAGGCTCAGCTTGCCCTCAGTGTAAAACCGCCATCAAACCTTGGCATAATTTGCCAGTTCTCGGTTGGTTAATCCTTAGGGGGAAATGCGCCGCCTGTCATGCACCTATCTCGACCCGTTATCCGATTATTGAATTAATCACAGGTTTACTGATCGCAGCTCTAGCTTGGCATTTTGGCCCCAGTTGGCAATTTGTTTTTGCCTCTTTACTCACCTTTGTATTGATTGCGCTGACTGGTATAGATCTGGATGAAATGTTATTACCGGATCAGTTAACACTGCCCCTACTGTGGCTTGGGCTATTACTCAATTTACACCATACCTTTGCTAGCCCAACGGATGCCATTATCGGTGCAGCCGCAGGCTATTTAAGCCTATGGTCAATTTTCTGGGTGTTTAAGTTACTCACAGGTAAAGAAGGTATGGGCTATGGCGACTTTAAACTGTTGGCCGTTTTTGGTGCTTGGCTTGGCTGGCAAATGTTGCCACTGGTGATTTTACTCTCCTCATTAGTGGGTGCTGTTGTGGGCATTGGCATGATTATCAGCAAACGTAATCAGATGGATAACCCTATTCCCTTTGGCCCTTATATTGCCGCCGCAGGCTGGATTGCACTGGTTTGGGGAAACACTATCATCGACTGGTATTTAGGGACACTATAACTGCTAGAAAAGCCGGACAGGCCACACCCTACGAGAAAATAGAGCGGGCTTCGCCCTGCTAGAACACTGCAAACAGCACAGCTGCTAGAATCTAGACCCTAGATTCTATACGTCCTTAGTTCTTAAGCTGTCATCCTCGCGGATGCGGGGATCCAGTTTTGAGTATTTGAGGTCTTTTAAAACTAAGTAAGCTAAAGATGTTACCGTGGATTCCCGCCTTCGCGGGAATGACAACCATGGGGGTGCAGCGGCTAGACTCTAGCAGGACGAAGTCCGCCCTAGCAGCACAGCGTCCTAGCTTCTAGCAGCACAGCGTCCTTCTTAGCTTATCAAGAGAATTTTATGTCTAAATTTGTTGTTGGTCTTACAGGTGGGATTGGCAGTGGTAAAACAACTGTCGCCAATTTATTTGCCGCAGAAGGCATTACATTAGTGGATGCCGATATTGTTGCCAGAGAGGTTGTCGCTAAAGATTCAAAGGGGCTTAAGGCAATCGTTGAACATTTTGGTACTGAAATGCTAACCCCTGAAGGCGAACTCGACCGCGCAAAACTGCGCGAACGTATTTTTAACCAAAGTGCAGAGCGGGAATGGCTAAACCAATTATTACACCCGATGATCCGCCAAGAAATGCTCGAACAAGTAAAAAATGCCACTTCGCCCTATGTAATTATGGTTGTGCCCTTGCTATTTGAGAACGGGTTAGATAGGTTAGTCAATCGGACTTTAGTGGTGGATATTTCACCAGAATTGCAAATCAGCCGCACCGCAATACGGGATCAAGTTGATGCAACTCAAGTGAATAACATCATTAATAGCCAATGTAGTCGGAGTGAAAAACTCGCCAGAGCCGACGACATTATTGATAATCAGGGAGAGATATCAGCCTTAAAACGAGAGGTGCTAGCATTGCACCAACGCTATTTACAATTATCCGGTATTGATAACGCCCATGACTGACTTAGTTTACGAACAGCCATTAAACGAGAAAATTCGCAGCTATTTACGGCTCGAATATCTCGATAAACAGCTGCGAACTAATCTCAATCATGACCACCAACATAGATGCTTCTATCCGCTGTTTTCGCTATGTGAATTATCCGAACGCTGTGATTACCGCAATGAAGTCTTAAAGGATATTGAGCGTCATCTGTTACAACTCAATAAATGGCAAGAACTCGAACAAGCAGACCACCAGCAGATCAACTTTTATATCAATGCCCTTACCCAAGCCCGTGAGTTACTTCAAAAACCAGAGCGGTTCGGCAGTCAACTCAAGCAAGATCGATTTTTATCCGCTCTACGACAACGATTTGGTATGCCTGGTGCGTGTTGTAGTTTTGACCTACCCCAGCTACATTTTTGGTTAGCCAAACCTTGGGAAGAAAGACAACAGGATTACCTTGCTTGGATAGCACATTTTGACCCACTGCTCACCCCCATTACCCAACTACTTCAACTCACCCGCAGCACGTCCATTTTTAATAATGCCATTGCCCATGCCGGTTTTTATCAAGGCGATAGCAACCAAGCTTTATCCTTAGTTCGTGTTAAACTTGATGCTTCACAGGGGTGTTACCCCACTATTAGCGGACATAAAAATCGCTACGCCATTCACTTTGTCCAGTTTGATCAACAACGTCACTCCGATAAACCCATCGATTTCTTACTAGCGACCTGTGTCTGAAGCCTTTAAACTATCAGCACTGTGAGATGTTAGACCAATCGTATTAAATAGCCGCATTCGTTATCGCCTCACGTTGAGTTTCCATAACGTGATAGGTCGTTTTTTATAGGCTACCCATACCACATACATCAGGCTTATACATACAGAGACGCACATTATGCCATTAACCGTTAAATGCCCCATTTGTAAAACCCCCGTTGAATGGGCGCCACAATCTGAATTCAAGCCCTTTTGCAGCGAGCGTTGTAAGCTGATCGATCTTGGCGACTGGGCATCTGAAAAACATGCCATTCCTGTAAAATCAGAGTTCGATCTTGATGCCTTAGACGAGTTCGACTTAGATGAAGACGCGTTCTTTAAGGAATAAACACAACAGGATGCCACAGGCAATCACACACACTCATTAGTAGAAAATATTATGACAAAGCGTATTCATGTTGCCGTAGGTATTATTGTTAACAAAGCACAGCAAGTTTTACTCGCAAAACGGCCAGATCATTTACACCAAGGAGGTAAGTGGGAGTTCCCTGGAGGAAAAGTTGAGACGGGTGAAAGCGTTACCCAAGCGTTAATGCGTGAACTAAAAGAAGAAGTCGCTATAGAGGTCATCTCCAGCGAGCCTTTTATGGCGCTTAGCTACGATTACCCGGACAAACAAGTCCTGCTCGATATCCATACTGTTATCCATTTTACGGGGGAAGCCCAAGGCCTAGAGGGCCAGCAAATTGCTTGGGTAGAAAAACACGATTTGATCAATTATGACTTCCCCGATGCGAATAAGCCTATATTGGAAAAATTGTTAGAAAATGCCTTGCCCTGCTAGGACAAAGCTAAGAGTACAGCACCTAGATTCTCCTCACTGAGTGGAGAATCTAGCAAGCAGTGTATGCCACTTCTCCACTAAGCCATCATCCTCACCTAAACTGTCAACCTCGCACTTAAACTATCATCCTCATACTTAAAAACTGTCAACCTCGCACTAAAAAAACTGTCATCCCCGCGCAGGCGGGGATCCAGCTTTTAGTTCTCTAGTATTTTAAAACGAAAAGAAATGACTATGGATTCCCGCCTTCGCGGGAATGACAAGCATGAACACCTAGCAGAAGCGTACGACTGCCGAGTCTATTTTGTTCCATACACAATATGACCTTTTCATAGGCTATGCTGATCAGATGCAGGGGTGAATAGCGCAGGAGCAGTTATCAAGCGATGTTCTCACAGCGAAGCTGTCCTAGCAGCCTAGTGATCTTCTTTACATTAGCGATACGTGATCTGGCTTGCAGCAAATTAACAATTGCCTTTTAGAAAATCGAGATTGATGCTTGAATGCTGAGTCACCATTTCTTTTTTCTTCGATTTCGAGGGCATATCATGCACAATAATGTTAAAGCATTACTCGCCACTACAGCCTTATTTTTTAGCTGTCAGGTATTAGCCAATAGTGGCTGTGGATTTGAAGAACAACAACAGGGCTTAATTGCAACCTGCAGTGAGGAGAAACAAGAAGTGATTTTAACTGGTATTGTTGAAGCGCAACATTTAGTGAATGATCTCAATGAGTTTACTGAGGGCTATAAAAGCTATCAAGTTGATACAGCGGCAATCGCCCCACTCAAAAACATCAAAGAACCGACAGAAATCATCGTGATCATCGGTACTTGGTGCCCAGATTGTCACCGTGAAACACCACGTTTTATTCGCATAATGGAAGAAGTCGCGAACCCCAATATTAAAGTGACCTATATTGGCGTGGATCGCACTAAGAAAGATCCCGAAGGTTTAGCCGCTAAATACGAATTTACTCGTATTCCAACATTTATTATTCAGCAACAAGGCAAGGAAATTGGCCGCATTATTGAGCGCCCAACAACTTCGCTTGAAAAAGATTTGGCAGAAATATTGAAATAGCACTTTGAGATAGCTCTTTGAAATAACTCTTTGAGATAGATTTTAGAACTAGATCCTAGAAAAAGTAGACTGGGTTTAGCCCCGCGAGGACACGGCAAAAAGTGCAGGTTCTAGGTTCTAGGTTCTAGGTTCTAGTAGGATAATAGCAACATCCTCGCACTTGAACAGTCATCCTCGCGAACGACTGCATGGATGCAGAAGGTAGAATAACGCAGGAGCAGTTATCGATGCGAGGCTCTAGCAGCGAAGCGTTCTAGGCCCTGAGTACTAAATTGCTTCTTCAAGGACCCGCTGCGCTAACATTATTAATACACCCTCACGTAATGCGCCACCCGATAGGCTTAGATGCTCAATACCCAATAGCTCAAATAGTGCTAATAGGATCGCAACACCCGCGGCAAAGGTCGGAGCACGTTCGCTACTTAAACCATGGATCCCCAAAAGCTGCCTATCCTCTTGAACGAGAATTTCAGCCTTTAGCTGATTAAGCACTTCAAGGGTGATGGTTTCAGATTGCTCTCGATGTAATAGTACTTCAACCACAGATTGCACCGCGCCAGAGGCTCCCACTACACAATGCCAACCTAAGTCACGCAGTGTCTTCCTATGCTCAGCCAGAGTGACTAAAACCTGCTGTTTCGCATCATCAAAATCTAACTGTTGAAAAGGCATATTACTGAAAAATTGGCGATTATAAGTCACGCTTCCCATAGGCAAGCTGGTTTTAAACAACACTTGATGACCATCACCAATAATAAACTCAGTACTGGCACCGCCAATATCGATCACTAAACGCCGCCCTTGCCCACAGGTGGTAGCCACCATACCTTGGTAGATAAGCTCGGCTTCGCGCATCCCAGAGATAATCTCAATGGAATGCCCAAGTAGAGGCAATGCACGCTCATTAAACTCATCGGCATTACTGATACTACGAAGAGTGGCGGTGGCGATGACTGCGACATGATCTTGATGAATTTTATGCTGTGTCAGCATCTGCGCAAACATGGCAAGACAATCGAGACCACGTTGCATAACCTCTGGATTTAACTTGCCATCCTCACCAATACCTTCAGCTAATCTTACCTTACGCTTATATTTTGCAATAATATGTGGCTGACCGCCTTTTGTCTTGGCGATCAGCATATTAAAGCTATTAGAGCCTAACGTAATTGCGGCATAAGCGGGTGTTGGCATTTACGAGTGTCTACGTGTCCTGTCATGGCGAGGTGGACGTCCACCACTACGATGGGCGCCCTGTGGACGACCAGCTCCTGCACGCTCGCGTAGGTTACGCGTACCCGCAGGATGTTTACGCGGGATCTTAACTGGCGCAGGAATATCCTCTAACAATGCCGAGCTATCATAATTACTCACAGGGATGGAGTGATTGATATAACTTTCGATTGCCGGCAAGTTCAGCGCATATTCTTCACAGGCAAAGCTGATGGAAACCCCTTTATTACCCGCGCGTCCTGTTCGACCAATTCGGTGTACATAGTCTTCACAATCGTCAGGTAAGTCATAGTTGTAAACATGGGATACATCAGAAATATGTAAGCCACGCGCAGCAACGTCTGTCGCGACTAGGATATCCAATTGGCCACTAGTAAATTGCTCCAGAATGCGAATACGCTTTTTCTGAGGAACATCACCTGTTAACAATCCAACGCGATGACCATCTCCTTCGAGCCAAGACCATAAATTTTCGCAGCTATGCTTAGTGTTTGAAAATACAATGGCTTTTTCAGGCCAATCTTCTTCAATTAAGGTCAGCAACAAGCGCATTTTATCTTCTTGGGAAGGATAAAAAACTTCTTCTTTAATGTTCTTAGAGGTTTTTTCGTCGGGCGCAATATCCACTTTGACCGGATCATTCATATGATCATAGGCCAGTTCTTGCACCTTCATCGAGAGGGTTGCCGAGAACAGCATATTGAGCCGTTGATTGGCATCAGGCATACGCCTAAATAGGAAACGGATATCCTTGATAAAGCCCAAATCGAACATGCGATCCGCTTCATCTAATACGACAGCTTGAATAGCCGTTAAGCTGATAATGCCCTGACGCACATAATCGATGATGCGCCCAGTAGTACCAATCAAGATATCAACACCTTGATCTAATACTTTGCGTTGTACATCATAGCTTTCACCACCGTAAACAATTCCCACTTTTAAGCGGGTATGTTTAGCCAATAAAATCGCATCTTTAGCAATTTGAATAGCCAATTCACGGGTGGGTGCCATGATAATGGCACGGGGTTGATTTATCTGACGGCCTTCTGGTATTGGCGTCGATAATAAATGATTAAATGTAGCAACCAAAAAAGCCATCGTCTTGCCAGTGCCCGTTTGAGCCTGACCAGCGATATCTTTTGATTGAAGTAATACGGGTAATGATAACGCCTGAATCGGCGTACAAAATTCAAAACCGTTCTCTGCAAGAGCCTGTTTTACCTCTGGATGTAGAGGAAGGTCGGCAAATTTTTGGGTAGATAAATGTGTTTCGCTCATAGCGCAAGCATACCATTTGGGGTTGCAATAAGATACTCGATCGTTTGAAATAGCCACATTGTAAAAAGGTAACTTGAAAAGCTATTTTTCACCCCCAATATACATGGTAAGCCATTAACAAACCAGCAATGGCAACCAAACTGGAGAACATCATGAGCGATAAAATTATATACCTGAGTGACGACGGCTTCGAAAACGACGTATTAAAGTCTGATTTACCGGTGTTGGTAGACTTCTGGGCTGAGTGGTGTGGTCCTTGTAAAATGATCGCTCCAATCCTCGATGACGTTGCTGAAGAGTACGCAGGCCGTGTCACTATCGCTAAATTAAACGTTGACCAAAACAATGTTTCTCCGGCGAAATATGGCGTTCGTGGCATTCCAACATTATTATTATTCAAAAATGGTGAATTAGCGGCCACTAAAGTTGGTGCACTTTCAAAAACGCAATTAAAAGAGTTTATCGACGCACAAATCTAATTTGCAGTCGTCTTGAGTGACCTCCGGCACAAGCTATAAATTAATTGTGCCGGAATTTCCCTAAATTTCTGGACGCCCCGCTTTGTTAGTGCTACTTTAATAACCAGATTCTTTCTAACTAAACCACTTCTCGCTCGTCAATCACTATCCTGAATCACAAACTTTACTGATTGATCGCGGTAAGCTTTGTCGCGTAACACAAGACCCCCAAAATGAACTTAACTGAATTAAAAGACACGCCGATTTCTGACCTAGTCTCGCTAGCCGAAAATATGAAACTCGAAAATATGGCCCGCGCTCGCAAGCAGGACATTATTTTCTCAATCCTTAAAGCCCACGCCAAAAGTGGAGAAGACATTTTCGGCGGTGGGGTATTAGAAATACTCCAAGACGGTTTCGGCTTCTTACGCAGCTCAGACGGATCTTATTTGGCTGGTCCAGACGATATTTACGTCTCACCAAGTCAAATTCGCCGCTTCAATATGCGAACGGGTGACACCATTTTTGGTAAGATTCGTCCACCAAAAGAAGGTGAACGATATTTCGCTCTACTGAAAGTCAATGAAGTTAACTTCGATAAACCAGAAAACTCTCGCAATAAAATCCTATTTGAAAACTTAACCCCACTCCACGCCGAAGAACGTATGCGTATGGAGCGTGGAAATGGCTCAACTGAAGATATCACTGCGCGTATTCTGGATTTATGCTCACCGATTGGTAAAGGTCAACGTGGTTTGATCGTTGCACCACCAAAAGCCGGTAAAACGCTATTACTTCAAGGTATTGCTCAAAGCATCAGCTACAACAACCCAGAAGTGGTGTTGATGGTATTACTGATCGACGAACGCCCAGAAGAAGTAACAGAGATGCAGCGCCTCGTTAAGGGCGAAGTTATCGCATCAACCTTCGATGAGCCAGCCAGCCGCCACGTTCAAGTTGCCGAAATGGTGATTGAAAAAGCAAAACGCTTGGTTGAGCACAAGAAAGACGTCGTTATCTTACTCGACTCAATCACCCGTTTAGCCCGTGCTTATAACACTGTTATCCCGTCATCGGGCAAAGTGTTAACTGGTGGTGTGGATGCTAACGCCCTACACCGTCCAAAACGCTTCTTCGGGGCGGCACGTAACATCGAACACGGCGGCAGCTTGACCATTATCGCCACAGCCTTGGTAGATACGGGTTCTAAGATGGACGAAGTGATCTACGAAGAATTTAAAGGTACAGGTAACCAAGAGCTACATTTGTCACGTAAAGCGGCAGAAAAGCGCGTGTTCCCAGCCATTGACTTCAACCGCAGCGGTACGCGTCGTGAAGAAAAACTCACGACTCAAGAAGAGCTGCAAAAAATGTGGATCCTGCGTAAAATCCTCAATCCTATGGATGAGGTTAGCGCAATGGAATTCTTAATCGATAAATTGGCGATGACCAAGACTAACGAAGAGTTCTTTACCGCCATGAAACGCACTAAGTCTTAAATCTCAGTGAGTCTCTAAGCTAAAAGCCGCATTATGCGGCTTTTTTGTTATCTAAGATTTTTTCACTGCTAATATTTTACTCAAGTTTTTACTTAGAGCCTGTGTTCGCTGCCGGAGCATTTCCCGCAGTAAGAGCACGACGGGCGTGACATGTTCACGTCCTGGGCACACTAAGTACAAATCGACGGGCTCCCCCTGATACTCAGGCAACAAACGTACTAATCGCCCTGAGATTAAGTCATCGGCCAGATCTAGACTCGACTTAAATACCAACCCTTTGCCAGCAACAGCCCAACGGCGGGCAATCTCGGCATCATTAGCACTACGATTGCCCGTGACACGCACTTTGAATTCTTGACCATCACGCCTAAATAGCCATTGATCGTGGGTGCGCTCATCTAACTTATAAAACAAGCAATTATGCTCAACTAATTGCTCTAATGAATCAAGCACACCAAACTTGGCGAGATATTCAGGTGAGGCACACAAAACACGATCAACACTACAGATAGGAAAAGCCACTTGGTTAGAATCCTGCGGTTTTCCATAGCGCACGGCGACATCAATTTTATCGTGGTAAAAACTGCTGATATTGTCGCCAAGGTGCAAGCGCACTAGCAGTTGAGGGAAATCGAGCAAAAACTCGTCGAGCCAAGGCACAAACAGATTACGGCCAAAGTCTGAAGAAACCGAAAGGCTTAAGGTGCCGGATATTTTACCTTTATCACTGGCGATAGCCTGTTCGCCAAGTGCTAAATCGCTTAGCGCACGTCGGCAATGAATAAGATAACGTTCACCTTGCACAGTCAAACGTAAGCTGCGTGTAGTGCGGATAAATAAACTAGTATCAAGCTGTTTCTCAAGCCGTTTTATTGCAGCACTGGCAGAAGCTGCCGAGATATCCATCTCGGCTGCTGCGGCAGATATATTGCCGCAATCAGCGACTCGAACGAACAAAGCTAAATCATTAATTAGCATGATTATCAAAAATCCTTTGAAAAAATTACAAACTTTATCCTGTTTATCTCTTGGCTAATCTTCCACACAATGGCTACACGATACAAGTACACGCAAACAAGTAAACTCCAGCAAGTACACCCAGAGGAATAAACATGAAAGCCATTGGTTACCAGACAGCAGGTGCAATAACAGCGCCCAATGCATTAGAAAACATCACGCTAGCCGAGCCAACTGCGACAGGTTTTGACCTTTTAGTGGAAATCAAAGCCATTTCTGTCAATCCGGTTGATACAAAAATCCGTGCATCTAGCTCAGCACCTGCAGGTGAATACAAAATTATCGGCTGGGATGCGGTCGGTGTCGTCAAAGCCGTTGGTGAGAAAGTCAGTCTTTTCAACGTTGGCGATGAAGTGTGGTATGCGGGCGATATCAGTCGCAGTGGGAGTTATGCAGAATATCAATTGGTTGATGAGCGGATTGTCGGCCATAAGCCTAAAAGTTTAACCTATACCCAAGCCGCGGCATTACCTTTAACGGGGATTACGGCATGGGAGATTTTATTCGACCGTTTAGCTTTACCCCAAGATGGTTCGGCAACTGACGCCCGTATTTTAATTATCGGTGCGGCCGGCGGTGTGGGTTCAATCATCACTCAGCTTGCAGTAAAACTCACAGGTGCAGAAGTGATAGGCACTGCATCTCGTCCAGAATCCGCCGCTTGGGTGCACAAACTTGGTGCCGATGCAGTTATCGACCACACCAAGCCACTTTCACAGGAACTTGCCAATATTGGCATTACTGATGTGACCCATGTGATTAGCTTAACCCAAACCGATCAGCATTTTGATGAAATAGTACAAGTGCTTAAGCCGCAAGGAAAACTGGCGCTCATTGATGATCCTAAAGGCCCATTAGATGTGATGAAACTTAAGCGTAAAAGCTTATCCTTACACTGGGAGCTGATGTTTACCCGCAGCCTTTATCAGACCGAGGATATGATTGCGCAACACCACTTACTCAACCGCTTAAGCGCGCTTATTGATACGGGTGAATTGCAGAGTACATTCGGGGAGCACTACGGCACCATTAATGCCCAAAACTTAATCAAGGCTCACGCTCAGATAGAGTCTGGCAAAGCTATCGGTAAAATTGTTTTAGAAGGTTTTAACCAATGAAAATAACAGTATTTGCCCAAATCATAGCGAATCAAGGCCAAAGCGATACGCTATTTAAGATACTCAAACAACTCGTGACAGACACTCATACCGAGGCTGGCTGCATCGAATACAAACTGCATCACTCATTAGATGATGAAAATATCTTCTGGATATACGAAATTTGGCAATCCCAAGCCGCACTGGATGAGCATATGGTGAGCACGCACTTTCAAGCATTCGTCGCTCAAACCGCAGACATCATCAATCGAGCTGACATTCACAAAAGCTACGCCTGCTAATCAACAAAAAAGCGCCAAACACGTTGGCGCTTTTCATCATTTATCACTTATCAAATCAACGTCATTGCCATTTTTCGACGTAAATAGGCAATTTGCTGCATATGCGGTAAATCTTTTGGGCAGTTATCCTGGCATCCGAGCAAGGTCATACACCCAAATACACCATCTTGATTGCCAATCACATGATAAAAATCCTCGGCAGTACGAGCGTCACGGCTGTCCATCTCAAAACGAGCTATTTTCATCATGCCCACTGCGCCAACAAAAGTGTCCCGCATTTGCTTAGTAGCACAGGCAGAAACACACACGCCACATTCAACGCAGCGTTCTAGCTCATACAAGCGCGCAGCTTCGTCAGGATCCATGGGATCTTCGAGTCGATGCACATTGATATCATTAGGTTTAGGATGTAACCATAGCTTTAAACGCTCAGCAAGTTCACGCATAAACTTACCCGTATTGACCGATAAATCACCAATCAATTCAAAGCCTGGCAGCGGCATTAAAGTGATTTCGCCCTTAGGGTATTTGGCCGTTAAGGTGCGGCAAGCTAGCGTCGGGAAACCGTTGATCACCATAGCGCAGCTACCACAAATACCTGCACGACAAACAAAATCGAATTGTAGCGAAGTATCTTGTTCTTCCCTAAGTTTATTAAGAGCGATAAATACCGTCATCCCCGGTGTTTCGGTGAGCTGATAACGCACCATTTTCGGCTTATCGTTTGGCTCCTGCGGATCATAACGAAAGATATTAAAGGTTAACTGGCGACCTTGGCTCATTATGATTTTTCTCCTAACGCATTGGCTGATGGTTTTTTTAACGTGTCACTTAAACGTTCATTATTGGGTTGTAAGCTCTCGGGTAATTCAAATGGCATAAGGGCTCGCTGCCTTTGATAGCGATCTGCATCATCACCCAGCCCTGCTAAAATCTCAGCGATTTGCTGCTCACGTTTTTGGGTATCGGGATGCACTATGGCGTTGTCGATCCCATAACCGCGATAGCCAGGCGGTAATTCCATCTTCATCACATCGAGGGCTTCATAATTAAGCATGGGTTCAAGTGCATTGGGATCAGGCCAGCTTGCCAACGTGCGATTCAGCCAATCTCGGTCATTTCGCTGCGGGTAATCCTCGCGAGCGTGGGCGCCGCGGCTCTCGGTACGCGCTGCTGCGCCGCAGGCTACGGTTAACGCGACTTTCAACATCCGCTTGACCCGTAATGCTTCAACTAACTCAGGATTAGCGTGACGTTTTTTACACTTAAGCCCGAGTTTACGTGAACGCTCGAGCAAGACTTTAAGCTCGGCAACCGCTTTTTCAAGCTCGGAGCCATTACGGAATATCCCCACGTAATCCATCATAATACGCTGCATTTCATGCTTAAGCTCGAAGGGGCTCTCTGTGCCGTCCCCTTCGATTAACGTATCGATTTCATCTTGCACTTGCTTCATAAACTTTTCAGCAAGTTGGGTATTGATTTCTAAACTGTTATTTTCACAAAAATCAGCAACATATTTACCGATAATCATGCCCCCGACCACAGTTTCGGCTAGCGAATTACCGCCTAAACGGTTAAAGCCGTGCATATCCCAACAAGCCGCCTCACCCACGCTAAATAACCCTTTAAGCTGTGGACTTTCACCTGTGGCATTAGTCCTAATACCGCCCATAGAATAATGCTGAGTTGGGCGTACAGGAATCCAATCTTTAGCGGGATCAATACCCAGAAAGTTCTCACAAATTTCCTGTACTTCCCGAAGGTTTGTTTCAATATGTTTACGACCTAAGAGGGTAATATCGAGCCATAAATGTGGTCCATAAGGACTGTCAACCCCTTTGCCTTTACGCATATGCTCTGTCATACGGCGTGATACTACGTCCCGCGATGCCAACTCTTTTTTATCGGGTTCATAGTCTGGCATAAAGCGATAACCATCTTTATCGCGCAATAAGCCACCATCACCACGGCATCCCTCTGTCGTGAGAATCCCCACAGGTACAATAGCCGTCGGATGGAATTGCACAGCCTCCATATTACCTAAGGTCGCAACACCAGTTTCTAAAGCGAGCGCGTGCCCTACACCTTCACAGATAATGGCGTTTGTTGATACTTCATAGATACGGCCATAACCACCAGTAGCAATGGTGGTGGATTTGGCCACATAAGCACGCAGTTCACCCGTAATCAAACAACGAGCCACTACGCCGTGACAGCGTTTGCCATCGTGAATAAGCGCCAAGGCTTCAACACGTTCATGGACGGGAATGTCCATAGAAATCGCTTTGTTATCCATCGCATACAATAATGAGTGACCAGTCCCATCTGCGGTGTAACAGGTTCGCCACTTTTTAGTCCCGCCAAAATCACGGGCGTTGATAAGACCATGAGCTTCCTCGGCCTCATGGAGAGTGACCTTTTGCGCATTGACTATCACTTCTCTCGGGCCAGCACTCACCCTTGACCAAGGCACGCCCCAATTTGCTAATTCACGCACGGCCTTAGGTGCACAATGAGCAAACATGCGCGCCACTTCTTGATCGCAGCCCCAATCGGAACCTTTTACAGTGTCTTGAAAGTGGACATCTTCATCATCACCCATCCCCTTAACGGCATTCCCTAAACTCGCCTGCATTCCCCCTTGTGCCGCCGCCGAGTGTGAACGTTTCGCAGGAATAAGCGATAGAACTAAGGTATCCAGCCCACGCTCTTTCGATGCAATGGCGACCCTTAAACCGGCAAGCCCGGCTCCTACCACTAATGAATCGGTATAAATCAGTTTCACGCCTGCTCCTTAACGGGATTTGCTATTATTGTCGGGTTTTCTCTCATAACACATCAACTACAACTATGTTTTTATTAGAATTTATTTAACTTGCGTGAGGTAAAAATGCCAGCAGCGATGCAATACCCACTGATACAAATACCACGCTGATAATTGTCTTAAGTTTTCGTAATCGGGCACGACTGTTGAGATCCCTCGCTGCGCCCCATTTCAAAGCCACACGATAAATACCAATGGCAGCATGTAACTCCACCGTCAACAGTAATGGCAAGTACAACATCCACACACCTTGGTTCCATATGCGATTAGCACTGCCTTGGGGGCCAATAGTTTCGGGGGCAGATCCAATCAGCCACAGATGTACAGGAAGCAGCAATAAAATCACCACACCGGTAATCGCCTGCCAACGCCACAAGCGAGTATCGCTGTGCTTGATCACCTGCATTTGTTGGCGTAGCGCCCTTTGTTGCTGCAAACTCATTGGCAATTTTTGTAGCGCCACAAGCACATGAATAAAAGCCAAAACAGCAATGCCAATGGCGATACATGTCACAACCCAAGGATAGCCATGACCATCAGAAGATAAAAAACTCAACTCCATCATGCGCGCAACCCAACTCATCGCATCCGCACCGAACAAAATCGATGACACTAGCACTAAATGGGTCCACAAAAAGACAGCAAGAATGACGCCCGATAAACTCTGGCTTAAATCCAGCCACGCACTCCATTTTTTGATTTTTAAATTAATCGACATTTCACGCCCTCGCCCAGTGAGCTAACCCCAGTAAATCCAACGCTAAAAGTTAATATCGCTCACAAATCCATCACAGAACCTGAGACAGATCAATCAACAGAGAAATAATTAACCAAATGCTTAAATATTAGCTGTGAAATAACATTCTGCTTTACGGACATAGTGGCGATAAGCCCAATCCCTACTGGGGGACAAATGGCTGCACGGGAAGACTTAATTCACTTCCAATAAAAAGGTAAGAAATTAAGCTCGCTGTACCTAGGCATATTAAATAGATAATCAAGACCTTAACCACTTTACGCAGACTAGAACGCTTGGTCGTTAATCCCCACTTAACCGACACGCGATACAAACCAATCATGGCGTGTATCACAACGGCAGGGAGTAAAAGTGCATACAGTAGCCAAGCATTATTGTGATACACACGCTCTGCCGATAAATGTGGGCCAATTTCGGGATTAGTTATCATGGTAAAAAGATGTACTGGCACAAGGAAAAATAAAATAAAACCCGTGATGAGTTGCCAAAACCAAGCATGGGTATCTTTGTGTTTAATTCCCCCTAAGTGTGAACGAAGCGCGCGCCACTGACCTAGCTGGGCAGGGAATCGTCTAAGCGCGACCGCAGCATGGACAATCACCACGAGTAACATAAATACAGAAAATATTTTCGTCACTATAGGAAAACCATGGCCAGTACTACTGAACATGCCCCCCTCAAGGAACTGTACTACGTGGTAAAACGCCTCTTTACCGAGCAGAATGCTCGACTCAAAATGCATATGCAGCAATAGAAAACACCCAAGCATAAGACCTGTGGCACTCTGTAATTTATCTGCCCTAGCCGACCATGGGTGTCCTAGTGCGGGTGTATTCACGCGATTGTGGACTCGAGTTACGCTTGTCATCTTGCTTATACCTATGTGTTTATTGTTGGCACCTCTGGGCAAGCTACACCATAGCAGCAACAAAAATCGCCGTTCAGCGTCACAGATTTAAAGCGTGAGCTACCTCACTCGACAGAATGCAACTCTTAGAAGAAGATCACAAAACACACATTCAAACTAAACAAAGGTAAAACCAATTAACCAATAAATTTCATATGGTTATAGTAAAAAATAAAACTGACAATTCGCTTTTTAACACTAATACTGACTCACTCGCTAACACCTTGTCTGGACAGATAAAAGCGCAATAACGCAATCACCAGCAACAAAACGCTACGCGATGGTAGCCCTCCCTACGGCTTAGCTAAAGCACGTTAAATTCCAGCTCAATCCTGCATTTTTAAGCAGTTTGGGTATACAATAGCGCCATATTTCATCCCTTACCTTTTGAACGCTTAGTCACAGGATACCTCCCATGCCTTGGATCCAACTCCGCATAAACACCAATAGCGATGATGCTGAAACCATTAGCGACTTACTCATGGAAGAAGGTTCAGTCTCAATCACCTTCGAAGACGGAAAAGACACACCGATTTTTGAACCTAAACTGGGCGAAACCCCATTGTGGCGTGATACTGTGGTCGTCGCGTTGTTCGAAGCGGACACCGACCTCACCCCAACAATAGAAATGCTAAAAACCCTGCCATTTTTAGGCGACAACTTCAGCCATAAAATTGAGCAGATTGAAGACAAAGATTGGGTGCGCGAGTGGATGGATAACTTCCATCCTATCCAATTTGGCTCTCGTTTATGGATTTGCCCAAGCTGGCGCGAAATCCCTGATCCAACCGCAGTCAATGTTATCCTCGATCCAGGTCTAGCCTTCGGCACCGGCACTCACCCAACCACTGCACTGTGTTTAGAGTGGTTAGACAGTCTAGATTTAAGCAATGAAGAAGTGATCGACTTTGGTTGTGGCTCCGGTATCTTAGCCGTGGCCGCACTAAAACTTGGCGCGAAAAAAGTCACAGGTATCGATATCGACTATCAAGCCATTGACGCCTCACGTGCTAATGCCGAGCGCAATAATGTCGCCGACAAGCTGGCGTTGTACTTACCTGAAGATCAACCCGCCGATCTTAAGGCAGACGTATTAGTGGCTAACATCCTCGCAGGCCCACTGCGTGAACTTGCTCCACTTATCGCTGAACGGGTAAAAAGTGGTGGTAAATTAGCGCTTTCAGGCCTTCTCAAAGAACAAGCGCAAGAAATCTCAGACTTTTACAGTCAATGGTTCGATATGGACGAAGCAGCTCACAAAGAAGACTGGAGTCGCTTGACAGGTAAGCGTAAATAGCAGTAATGCCATGGCCTAACATGCGCCACGGCTGGCTTCGGCTAATTTTGCTAATTACTTCTCAACGCTTAAAAGTCAAGAAAAAAAATTGCGCCTAGGTCATTTATTGACCTTTTCACGGCCAACAAAAAGGGCTACTATAGCGCCCCTTTGAAGAGCTAAGGTGAATCATAAATGCAGATTGGACCCTATCAACTGAAGAATCAGCTGATCGTGGCACCAATGGCAGGTGTCACCGATCAAGTCTTCCGTAATCTCTGTCTTCGTTATGGCGCAGCCCTTGCGGTGTCAGAGATGCTTTCATCTAATCCTGATGTTTGGGAAACAGATAAAAGCCGCCAACGCATGATGCATTCTGGCGAGGAAGGTATACGCTCAGTGCAAATTGCAGGGGCCGATCCTGATTTAATGGCACAGGCTGCTCAGTTCAACGTTGAACAAGGCGCCCACATCATTGATATCAATATGGGATGTCCTGCAAAAAAAGTGAATAAAAAGCTGGCTGGGTCAGCACTGATGCAAAATCCACCCTTAGTAAAAGCCATTTTACAAGCCGTGGTCGCCGCAGTGAATGTGCCCGTCACGTTAAAGATTCGCACAGGTTGGGCTCCAGAACACAGGAACGGTGTTCAAATCGCCCAGATTGCTGAGGATTGTGGTATTGCCTCACTCGCCGTTCACGGCCGTACGAGACAATGCATGTACAAAGGCGATGCCGAGTACGACACTATTAAAGCAATCAAACAGAATGTCTCGATTCCTGTTGTCGCCAATGGGGATATCGACAGTCCGGAAAAGGCCCGCTTCGTGCTGGACTACACTGGTGTCGATGCTCTGATGATAGGACGGGGTGCTCAAGGACGACCTTGGATTTTCAGAGAAATCCAGCACTACTTGGAAACGGGTAATAAGCTAGCGCCCATTGAGGTTGCCCAGCAACGAGAAGTTATGCTGGAACACCTCACCAAACTGTATGATTTATATGGCGAATATAAGGGCATCCGCTTCGCTAGAAAACATATGGGATGGTACCTAGACCAAGAAGCTCAGCGCCAATTTAGGTCTGACTTTAATCGGCTGGAAACCGCTGCAGAACAGTATTCCCTCGTGGAATGTTATTTTGATGAATTAGCACAGAATTAATAAAGAGCAGAATAGAATGTTTGATCAGACAACTAATACAGAAGTTCACCAGCTTACCGTTGGCAAAATCGAAACCGCAAACGGCACTATCAAGCCCCAGTTATTACGTGACGCAGTGAAACGTGCCGTAACTAACTTCTTCGCACAGTTGGACGGTCAGGAAGCACAGGAAGTTTATGAAATGGTGCTAAGCGAAGTAGAAGCGCCTCTGCTTGACATCATCATGCAACACACTCGTGGCAACCAAACCCGCGCAGCAAACATGCTAGGTATCAACCGTGGTACTCTGCGTAAAAAATTGAAAAAATACGGCATGAACTAATCCGCAAGGGTTAAGCTGTCGTATTGAAAAAGGGTTTCTCATTAATGAGAAGCCCTTTTTTGTATTATCAGTTTAAATATAAGGGTGTACTGCACCGAATAATATTGGAACAGACTGAGTGAAAATATCTTATCAACACCTAGCCCGATTTAAAGCAAGAAGAAAAAATAGACAACGAGAAAGAAGGAACTGAGTGCGCCAATCACCACAGGATAAATGAGGTAGGCATCTTGGGCTCTTGCGGCGCGTATAAAGCATAAATGGGCAAGAAAATAGTTATATATAAAAATCATAACGGAAATCATAACACCATTACTAAAGCGCAATGTGTTGATATTGATAGCGATAACAATGAGTAATAGCCAGTTTAGCAGTATAAGATAAAGGAAGACTTTTTGTAGCTTATCTGAGCCATTACGATTAAAAGATGCAGCCATTGCATGCCCTATATTTTGGCTCGTAATTTAATTGCGTCGATTAAATTTTGAACCTCGGTATCGTTACCATTAATCCAACGAGCACCCAAAAATTTTAAATGACCTTTAATTGAGTGTTCTCGAGTGACTTCACATAGGACTCTATATTGATCAAGTTCAATATAGAATTTCATCCCTATGGATAATGGTTCACTGCATAAAATGCCAACACCGCCAATACTAATGTCTTTTATGTTCGCGGTACCGAGTGGCGTGAGGATAAACCAACGAGTCGTTGATAAGTTAACCGTTAAGCCATCACAGGCAAACGCTAATGGCACTCTTTTATCATGTCGTAGGCTGAGTCTCTGATGAGTTCGCCGATTATCAAACTCAATAATTTGATACTCAAGCGTAGGTTCAACCTCATCCTCAGAATGTACAAACTCTTCATACATATTCATAGTCATACCTAACAAATGAGTACAAGTGCAAACACTAATGCGCGATAGTCTGTCGTTTTATATCGTTAATGCTAATACCGTTCTGGATAGTCTCGTTAGGCGCGCCTATCATGCCCCTTAATAACTGCTCGGCAGAGGAGGTTAAAATAAGCGCCTCAATTCGACGATTAGCCGCCGCAGCAGTATCCGAAGTAATATAAGGAACCTGATCTGCCATACCTGTTACCTGAATCACCTGATCACGCTTAACACCACCACGCTCAAGCACTCTTCGTGCTAATAGTGCTCTTTCACTCGATAACTCCCAATTGGTAAATAAACTGCCGGCATAAGGCGTGGAGTCGGTATGACCAGAGATAACCATGCTGTTGGTGATATTTTTTAAAATTGGCCCTAAAGATAACAGTAACTCTTCAAAATAGGGCTGCATCTGCGCACTGCCGCGAGTAAACATAAATCGATTAACATTATCATGGATCAAAATACGGATACCCTGGGGGACTATAGTGACAGTGATATTCTCCGCCATACTCGAACTTTGTACGACTCGATTCAATTGCCTTGCTAAAACAGTGAGTTGTTCCTGAGTATCAAATTGACCAGGGATCAGTGCGCCCTCCTCAATACCTTCAGCGCCAGCACGTGGAGAAGGGTGAGAAGGTATAATAGTGGGAGCAATAGACATATTTCCTTCCAGATCAATGATCGAGGATGATTGGCTTAGCTCAAATGGATTTATCGGTCCCGTTGGATTCATATCCCCACGCAAATATTGCACTATCATAGTTCGCTCTTTTTGATCGGCAATTTGCATGATCCACAGGACCATGAAGAGCACCATCATCGCGAGAGTAAAGTCGGCAAAAGCCACTTTCCACGCCCCACCATGACCATGATTACGCTTTCCGCGCTTTCGCCGCTTGATAATAATCGGCTCATTTTTATGGAGCATTAGCTTCTCTGCCCCTCCATCCAACGCTCTAATTCTATAAACGAGGGACGATTCTCACTTTGTATTTGCTTACGCCCTGCATCAATCGCCATCATAGGGGGTTTCCCTTTGGAAAAGGTCACTAAAATAGCGGCAATGCAACGTAACTGTGCTGACTTGCGATCGACTAAATGCTCCAATGCTTTAGCCATAGGATCGAAAAAACAATAACAGGCAAAAATACCGATAAATGTTCCAACTAATGCAGCAGCAACTTTGACACCAATCATGGTAATTGGCCCGTCAATATTTGACATAGTGATAATAATACCGAGTACAGCGGCTAAAATACCAAAACCAGGCATGGCTTCACCCACTTTGCTAAATGCTTCCGATGGCCTTAGTCTGTCCTCTTCTATTCGATGGATCTCCTCTTCTAATATATGTTCTAAATCATGGGGAGATATTTTTCCGATAGATTGTACGCGTAAGTTATCGATTAAGAACTGAAGAACATTTGGGTGCTTTAGCACCGCTGGATACATTAAAAAAATTGAGCTCTGTTGTGGGTTTTCTAAATGTTCATCGAGCACTTTTAAACCCTGAGATTGGATCTGGGCCATTAAAGTGCCCATTAAAGGAAATAATTGAGGGTATAGCTCAGGATCTTCTTTTCCTTTATTAAATAGCTCTTTTAATTGCTCCAGCATTTCTTTTAGTACTGATTGTGGATTAGCAATAATAAGCGCCCCAACTCCAGCACCCATAATGATTAAAATTTCAGCAGGCTGCCATAATGCAGCCAACGCACCACCAGCCCAAGCATATCCACCAAATACTGAAGCTAAAATAATTAACAGCCCAACTAGTTTACTCATTACGATCTTCTCACTTCTAACTTTAGCGCTGCAATATTGTTTTTAACTGTGAAATTGCTGATTTATGTAACTGACAAATACGTGTTTCTGTTAACCCTAATGCCATGGCAATTTCTTTTAAATTCAGCTCATGATGATAGTAAAGCGACAGGATTAACTGTTCTCTTTCATTTAATTTTGAAATAACTTTGATCAAGGTCTGCTTTAGCATCAATTGTTCAACATCATTGCCTCTATCGACCGGATGTTCGCCCACCAACAACAATTCATCTAAGCTTTTCATCGACTCCGCTTGTGTGGAATATAAGCGTTCTCGGTAATCTTCAGCACTAAGACCTAATGCACTGGCAACCTCGAGATCGCTAGGTTCCCGTCCCATTTCACGGCTCAAGCGTCTAACAACATCATTCAGTTCATGGGCTTGTTGCCTAACAGGGCGAGGACGCCAATCTTGCCTTCTTAACTCATCCAATATTGCGCCGCGGATACGTTGTCCCGCGAAAGAAATAAATCCGTTATCGAGCTCTCCAGGATAGCGACGCGATGACTCAAGCAAGGCCATCATCCCTATTTGTTCCATATCCTCAAGCGATAACATGACGCCACAGTGGCTACGCATCTGCGACACGATACGTTTAATCAGTGGTAAATATTGCCGAATAACCTGTTGTTCAGATTGCCGTTCTTCGATTGGATAATCACAGGTTTGTTGATATGCAAGTTGGCCATCTGTCGTCATATCGGCCCCTTACTGGATCACCATACGGGTAAAAAGTACTTCATCAATATCTGATGGCAATTTGTTATCAGATAGCACTTTCACCATCAAAATAAGGGCTTCAGCCTGCAAACCATCGAGCTGATCCAAATGATTTAACTGTTCAAATGTTTTACGTGAAAACATTTTCATCATGGCGTTACGAATGAGGGGATCGGCCTCAACTAACACTGTTTTCATATCGGGATTGTAACTTTTCAATGACATTTCAAGCAGCATGTAATGGGGATATTTATCCCCTGGTATCGATATCACAAACTTTTCTAATGGGTAAAACTTTGCCACAGGCACAGGTTCGACTTCAGGTTCAGAGGCAAAAAGCTCTGTTAACTTCCAATCGGCACCATTTATCCCAATCCATAACGCCCCAGCAGTCCAGCTAATGAGTACAAAAAATGCTAGGGTAATTTTTATTACACGCGATTTTACAATTGCCATTAAACAACTCCGGCATTAAGCCAATAAATCTAATTGAGATTTCTCTCTGGTCATCACATCGGCGCCATTTTCCATTGCGGTTTCAGGTGCTATCGATGAAGCAAATAATGCAGTTTCCTGCTGCTGTTGTTGAGATCCGCCTTGGCCAACATCCACATCAATTTGACCACCATGATCCATGGCTAAATCCATTCTTAGGCGCTCTAATCCATTGAGTAAGGCATCACGAATGGCGGGATTGACCGCATGCATATGCACCTGTAAACGATCGCCTTCTAAGCGAATATTAAGGTCAATCTTTCCAAGCTCTGGCGGATCTAACCTTAACTCCGCTTTTTTAATGTGTTGGTCAACTTGGAACCGAAGATGTTCTCTTAGGGGAGTCAGGATCTCCTGTGCTTGCTGCGCCAATGAAGCTGTCGGTGTTAACGATACTGGCCCCCATTGTGTTGCACTTGCAGCCTGTGTACTCACAATCGGCTGAGTACCAATGGCATTAATATCTTTCGCTTCATGGCCCCTGAGTTCTGCCAACACACGTTGGAACACAGAGGTATCGGCCTTCAAATGGTCAAAACGACTAGAGTCTGAGAAAGGAGTCGTCATTGCATCCTTTGCCAATGCACTACTTATTGGGGAAATCTCGGTACTCATACTGGCAGGTTGAGAAGCGCTTCCGACAAGCGCCATAGATGACGCCATACCCCTGCTAAATAGCGCGCCTCTTTGTGAGGCAACTGATAGCCCAACTAAAGATGCGGAGGTTTGACCTACAGATTCCGTTTTAGATGCTTCAATCGGCAAAGTTACAGGAACAAGCGGAGCAACAACCGTTGGAGTGGTAAGACTGTTCAGAGACGCGAATGCAACATCATCGAGGCGAATAGACGTTGAGTTAATCTCAGCCTCGCTATTGAACATTGCCCCCTGAGTAACAGCATCCACACCAGTAAAAGGTGCTGATTCAACTAAATTATTAATATGTTGATTCAAAAAGGGGTTATAACCACTTTCTTGCGATTGTTCAGTGGTGATATCCAACGAACGCTCCTGTGGCATAGATTCAGCAGAGGGTTCTACTGGTAATGCCAACAACGTAAAGGATTCCGCTTTATCTTGATCCACTGCACTTGTCACTTTAGTCGTCACATTAGGATTTGTTCCCATATGACGAGTTGAAAGAAGATCAGAGATCATCTAAAGCTCCACTCACTTGCGTTAATTGATAGGCGGCTAAGCCCGATTGTTGTTCCCTAAAACGGCTCATCTCAACGGCTAATTCATCACGCGCCAAAATCAGCTCCTGTAGTACTTGGGCATGTACACGTTTTAGCGCCTCACGGGCTAACTTCTGCTCGGTATCACGGGCCTCACCCGCTTGTTGCAGTGCTTTAATCAAAGCGATATTCACTTTTTGGACGTTAGTCCAATCCTGAGCATCGGCATATTGACGTAAAGCATGCCCAAAACGCGCCCACTGCTTAATTGAGATTTGTCCACCCTTCTCTGACATTCGTAATCACCTGAGTAATAGGAACCAAGGCTTCAGCACTGTTTTCAACACTGGCACTGACAAGCTGACGGCTACAAAAGTCATAGAGGCGGTGTAGGCTGATAGCAACCTCACCACCGTTCTCAAGATCGAGCATTGAGTCCAATCCATGAACGATATTGAGGCATTTATGAATACTCATGCCTTTAGCTTCAAACCGTTGATATTCCATATGGCCTGCAGCACGCTCTAGCTCTTCCAATAACCCATCAAGCAACATACGCACCATATCATGGGGCGTTGCAGCAGCAACTTGTGCATCTAAAGCGGTTTGCTTGTAGGCATTAAATGGATCGTACTCATTTAACATTTATAACAACTTCCTATGAAAACAACTGACTAGCAGAATTAAATTGGTTAATGGTAGATTCCATCGCCGTAAACTGAGCCAAATAAATTTGGTATTTTTGATTCATTTGATAATCATGGCGCGCCATGCTGTCATTCACGCTTTTGATCTGTTTATTTAGTGCTTCCTGCTTTTGATCGATATAGCCATTAAACTGGGTAAAAGGTTTTAGGGTCTTTTCGATACTTTTGACATAGCTGTCTGGGCCCGTAAACATGGCTTGTACTTTTTCAGGATCACTTTTAAAACTATCGGTCAGCTTAGCATCGTCAATTTTCAGTTTTCCATCACGACCTATCTCGATCCCGATATCAGACAAACGCATCCCATTAGCAGCCGTTGCAAAAACCGAATCACGTAATCGAGACTGGAGTAAGCGGATAGAGGTATCCCCTTTCAACACACCAATTTGTGCTTCACTCACTGCGGTGGTTTTATCTTCCTTATCTTTATCGGAAGTACCTAAATCAGAAGTTTTAACGCCCATAGAACGGGTTAATTGATTAATTTGCGTCATTAAGGAATTAAATGAATCGACAAAATCCTTAACCGCTTTCTTATTCGCTTCAAAATCGTCTGTAACTTTAATCATGCTGCTTTCACCAGCCGCATGTACCTTAACTAATTCGAGGCTAACGCCATCAACCACATTTTCTAAGTAGTTACTGCTACTGGTAATATTGATACCATTTAATGTGAGTTCAGCATCTTGTGCCACGCGACGTTCTGTCATGCCCCAGTCGGCGCCATTAAACTCGACCTTCATTTGATTCGCGACGCCCGATTCCTTTGAAGACAGCATAAACTCGATTTGATTACCCGTGCGCACCAGTGACGCTTGCACACCAGGATTGCCCGCTTGTTTATTGATCTGATCCCGTAACTGGGACACAGAAATAGCCGCACCGCCATTAACCGTTGCTAAATCAATTTCCATACGCTTAGTCGGATCGCTACCGACTTGAATACTGATCACGCCCGATGTTGGTAACAACTCGTTTTCTGAGGAATAGGCTTTAGTCAACTGATGGGCTTGTGCAAGTTTATGTACACTCAGGTCATAGTTACCCTTTGGCGCATCGGATTTAACTGTTGCAGTCGCATTTTCGCCCGTCACAGTGGCAATTTTACTTTTCGCCGCATCGCCACCCAGTTCACTTAGCTTGGTGGCCATTTTCTTCATATTATTTTCGAGCAGCGTATAGGCATCTAACTGTGTTTTGCTTGCTGTTAGTTTGCCTTTGTAAAGCGTATCTTTACCGGCGCGATCTGCACCTATCAGTTGTTGAGCAAATTGTGCCGCATTCATACCTGAAATCATAACTACCTCCAACAAATTGAAAAGCAAAACACATGCCAAGGTAAACGCTTTGTTTTTTAAGCAGATTAAATAGATTTTATCGCTAAAAATAACAACTCACTTCCGTAGCTCAGTGTCAAACGGAAAGCCTACTTCCACTACTGAATCTGAAACAGCGATTGCGACACCATTGCATTGGCATATTTGGATGGCTTAAATAATAAAAATGCCAGTCAGCTTAGCTCACTGGCATTAACGCTAAATCTGCAACCTTAGGTTAAGCCAAGTAAAATAAGGCTAACGTAGATTGAGCTAGATTAACGCAGTAGACCCATCACTAAGCCAGTATTTTGGTTAGCAGAAGACAGTACTGTAGTACCTGCTTGAACCAGCAGTTGGTTACGCGTCATATTGGCAGATTCAACCGCAAAATCGGCATCCATAATACGGCCAGCAGCCGCTTTGGTGTTTTCAGTGACGCTGGCTAAGTTAGCCGCTGTATGGCCAAGACGGTTAATATTGGCACCTAAAGTTGAACGCTCAGTACCCACGGTTTCAAGAAAGGTATCAACAAGTGCAATAGCAGCATTAGCAGTACCGCCAGTTAAGGTACCTGCAACCGTTTTAGGAATGGCGCCTAACTTCACATCCAGTGTTTCTGCGGTTCCAGCTCCAATTTGGAACTTCACGCCAGTACCAGTAGTTAACACACCTGTATCAAATAATTTATTACCCGCATAGGTTGTATTTTCCACGATACGTGTAATTTCAGCGTTTAATTGAGTAAATTCATCATTTAGCGCTGTTAAATCGGCGGCTGAGTTCACACCGTTAGCTGCTTGAGTCGCCAATTCTTTTTGACGATTGGCAATGGTCGTTAACTCTTCTAACGCACCATCAGCAGTTTGCAGCATAGAGGTCGCATCTGAAATATTACGTGAGGCAGTTTCCATACCTTTCACGTTTGCATTCATACGGTTAGCAATTTGCAGACCTGCAGCATCATCTGATGCACTGTTGATACGTAAACCTGTTGATAAACGCTCCATCGCGTTAGTCAGTAAGTTATTGCTTTTGTTTACAGCGCCCTGTGCAACGATTGAAGCGTAATTAGTGTGAACACCTAACATATTAATTCTCCAGAAAATAACAGTTGTCTTGTTTAGACCTGAATTCAGGTATAACTCAGTAAGGCGACAGCGACTGCAGATAACTAAAACCAATATTCAAAAAATATCGTGTATAACAGTAAAAAGATCAGGGTGAGATACTATGTGCTCATCACGATAAAGATGTTAGGGCATAAAAAATGCCAGCAAGCTAAGCTCACTGGCACTCAAGACTAAAACGGCTTTAATTCAGCCTAATTAGCGCAGTAAGCCCATCACTAAACCCGTATTTTGGTTAGCAGAAGACAGTACTGTAGTACCTGCTTGAACAAGCAGTTGGTTACGCGTCATATTGGCTGATTCAACCGCAAAATCGGCATCCATAATACGGCCTGCTGCGGCTTTAGTGTTTTCAGTCACGCTGGCTAAGTTAGCCGCAGTATGGCCAAGACGGTTAATATTGGCACCTAAAGTTGAACGCTCAGTACCAACAGCAGCAAGGAATGTATCCACGAGCGTAATCGCTGCGTTAGCACCTGTTGTTAGATCACCTGCTGCTAATGCAGCGTCATCGATAGCTGTTGTTGTAACGGCCAATGTTTCAGCCGTTCCTGCGCCAATTTGGAAAGTCACACCCGCTTCCAACTTAGTGAACAGGTTATTACCAGCATAAGTTGTATTATCGAGAATACGGGAAATTTCTTTGTTTAGCTCTTTAAACTCAGCATCCAATGCAGTTAAATCATCTGCTGAGTTCACACCGTTAGCCGCTTGGGTCGCCAATTCTTTTTGACGATTGGCAATGGTCGTTAACTCTTCTAACGCACCATCAGCAGTTTGCAGCATAGAGGTCGCATCTGAAATATTACGTGAGGCAGTTTCCATACCTTTCACGTTTGCATTCATACGGTTAGCAATTTGCAGACCCGCTGCATCATCTGATGCACTGTTGATACGTAAACCTGTTGATAAACGCTCCATCGCGTTAGTCAGTAGGTTATTGCTTTTGTTTACAGCGCCCTGTGCAACGATTGAAGCGTAATTAGTGTGAACACCTAACATATTAATTCTCCAGAAAATAACGGCTATCTTGGTTAAACCTGAATTCAGGCATAACTCAATAAGGCGACACAAATCCCTCAACACTAAAACCCAAAATCGTATTTTCAAAAATTAAATGCGCTAACTTGGGATTCAACTCAAAAATTAGAGTAGCAATGCGCTAACTTGCTCACGGTTGGTATTTCCCTGCGCCATTAAAGATGTCACTTGATAGGAAAAAGGATAGGGTTGCATAAATTTATGCAAATGCTGGAGTTCAACCTTAGGCTGACTGGATGCGGTCAATTGCTTAACCTTTGCGAGTAATAAGCGATGGGAAGCGTTAATCTCCTCTATTTGTAATGTCACTTTTTTCTCAACCTTAGCGATTTTAGCTAAGGTGATTTTTAACTTTTCAGTATTATCAAAATGCCATTCACGGGGATCTTGCCAACTAAATATCTCTTCAAGTGGAATATTTCTTGGCTCACCAGCAGGGAGTCTTTGGCCCTCACCGACCATTAAAATCCCACCGCAAAGCTTTGTCCAAGTGTCATCCTGCGCCATAAATACAGTGTCATGGGGGGATGAACGATCAATACCAATCCCGATCGAAGCTAATACGGGCCCTATTATCTCTTGTAGCGCTAGGCGATTTTTATTTGCTGGTAAAAGCAAATGCAATGTTTGCTTTTCAGTAAATAGCGTTATGCGTTCATCACGGCTCTTAGGCGAGGTGAGATCCACCCGCCTAAACTTAAAAAGATGCAAAGCGGCAGGCTGGGATACTGAAATCAAATTGAGATGATGATCGAGTAAACGCTTGCCTTGGTAGTGAGGTTTTATTTCAATAAGTTGACGCCTCACTTCTTCAGCTCTGTTTAAGGTATCCTCAATAATCGTATTCTTATTAAACAGGCAGGTTTGTAACTGCTTATTAAGCTGCCCCATTAACTGCTTAGCTAAGATTAAACTCTGTAATACAACTTGCGAAGCACTGATATTATGCTGCTCTTGAGTCACTTTAGCCCAACGACCATAGGCTTCTAACCTATGTTTAGGGATAGGCCGCGCCTTAGGGATGCTGCGCGGTGAAGCCGATATTGGTGCAACATATTGAGACGTTACCGTCTGACTTTGGTGTAATTGAGTAAGCGACTCACCGATCCCTTTGATCATTTAACTCATTACCTACATATGATTGAAAAGGGACAATTGACTAATCTGCACAAACGTTTGTTGAGTGATTTTTAATGCGGTTAGCTTCACATTGAACTCCGCGGTAGCGGCAGCATAATCAAGCTCCTGCGTTTCACCGATCACTTGCTTGCTAAATAACACCATCTCTTCATGGGAGCTTTTCACTAACGCGAGATTATTCTGCTTGCCACCAAAATCTGTAATAGCCGCGCCTATGCTATCTAAGGTTTCACTTAAGGCGGTTTGTATTCCATTAGCGGCGGCACTAAAGGCGGGATCGCTTGGCGACAAACTCGGATCCTTCAACACACTAATATAATCCATTGTTTGGTTTAGAATATCTTGCCCTGCATTAGAAAATAATAACTGCTCAGCGGTGACATTAGCCGTTGTCCATGAAGAATTTGAGGTTTGCACGGTTCTCTGATTGGCATCACCTTGATACACATATCGACCAGTAGCATCTTTAACAACGGGGATTTTATCAATCACATTACCTGAAAAAAGATAATTACCTGACTCATCTGTAGCATTAATATTATCCACTAAGCCTTTTAAGAGTTCTTCCATTTCAGAAGCATAGGAAGCTCTATCTTCTGCCGAAAGGTTTGAGCTATTGGTGGCAATACTGATCTCTTTCATCCGTTGCTGCGTCTCAACCATACTGGATAAATAGGTTTCAGAGCGGCTCATACTGGTACTTAACGAGTCGATATTTTTAATGTATTGCTGCACTAACGCTAAATCGCGCTGGTTATCCATTACCCTAACAACGCCGATAGGATCGTCAGAAGGCGCTAATATCGAAACGCCTTTAGAAAGCATTTGATTCAAACGTGCGACATCATACGTTGTGTTCTGCAAACTGTTTAAATTATTAGTGTAGAGATTTTGCATTGTTACACGCATGGATAATGTCCTTAAAAGCTACTTAGCATAGTTTGAAACAGCTGATCCGCAGTGGAAATCACCTTGGCATTGGCCATATAAGACTGCTGATAAATGATCAGATTAATCCCTTCTTCATCGGGATTAACACCGCTGGTACTCGCCCACTGGACTTGTGCATCTTTTTGCAAATCCACACTGGTTTTGGCAAATGAAATAGCCTGGCGGGAAGCAGAACCCAATTGGCCGACTTTGCTGGAAAAGGATTCCGCTAAGCTGGTACTACTACCAAGGCTAGTAAAACTCAGTTCCTTATTGGCCAACTGCACTAAGGCTTTCAAGTTTGTGTTATCTCCTTGGGTGCCATCCTGACCAAAGGCAAGTTTATCAGGTGTAAAACCAGCAGTTAGCGATAAACTCCCACCAGGATTATTGGCTTGATACGTAAAGAGATCCTGTGATGGTGTTGCACCATTTAAATCAGTACCAGAAGCGAGAATTGAATTGAACTCGGTTGCCAACATCACCGCTAATTCATCAATATAGGCTTGAGAGTCAGCAAGTTGAGTATCACGATAGTTAAGTAATGCCCCTAAACTGCCGCCCGCAGTCTCATCGACGTTAAACTGGCTCGCCCCAAATTGAATCGATACTAGATTATTTTTAGGGTTAGCAGGATCAGGTGCGCTGGTCAGTTTAGCCGCGGTATTTCCAGTCAATAACGGCTCACCTCGGGCCAGCGAGATATTGAGCATACCTTGGCTATCTTCAACGACACGAATATCGATAATAGCGGCTAAGTCATCAATCGCCGCATCGCGGCCATCCTGCAGTGCAGGTGGAATTGTACCTGTCACACTGGCAGCCTGAATATCTCGATTGAAATTAGCAATAATCGCAAGTTGTGCGTTTATCTCTTTGACCGATGTCCCCAGTTGCCCATTGATCTGATTACGCTGCGAGTCAATATTATCGTTAATCGCATCCACTCTTTGAGCGACGGCCTTAGCCTCATTGAGCACACTTTGTCGGTAAGCGATTAAATTAGGCTGCTCCATAGAGGAGTTTAATGCTGCAAATAATTGGTCAAGACCTTTTGAAATATTATTTCCATCTGCACCAAATACTTGTTCAGCCTGACGCAAATAGCTGCTTTGCACTTTAGAAAAGCCAACGGCACTCGTGGTTTGCCACAATTGGGCGACCTCGTACTGATCTGAGATCCGCCGAACACCATCCACAAACACACCCGCGCCAGAGCCATATGCGCCGCCACCAACTGAACTTAGCATGACTTGCTGACGTGAATAACCTGCAACCATAGCATTAGCGACGTTATTTGACGTCGCATTCAATGCCGCCATACTTGCCAGTAAGCCAGACTTACCAATATTCAACATGCTCATTTAAAATCCTTCACAATGGGCCGCATTATAAGCGCAGGCTGCATTGCTGTAGTTGTCATCTGTTGAGGATCAAAGGCGACCGGATCTTTCTCGGACTGAAATGAACGTGATAGCTGCTTAGTCATCACTTCTGCTAATCCCATACCATTGACTTGGCTCAAGCGATTTGCCAACTCCGCATCATGTAAGTCTTGATAAAGGCCATTATTACTTTTGGCCGTTAAAGGATTATCTTCATCGGCCATCGCGTCGGTGGCGGAACGCATCTGTTTAAGCACTGTTTGCAGGAACTGGGCTTCAAATTGCTGGCTAACCATCTTTAGCGCGCCCTGCTCACCATTAGCCTTTATCAGCTCATCGGCATTGAGCTTACTTAAGTAACCGTTTGGATTTTCAACTTTCATTAGATCACCACCAAATCAGCTTCTAAGGAACCCGCTTCGGATAAGGCTTCCAGGATAGCCATCAAATCCATTGGAGTAGCACCTAAACTATTAACTGCTCTCACAATCTCCTCGATTGACGTGCCCTCTGGCCACACAAACATCCGTTTATTACCTTGCTCAACCAGCACTTGGCTATCGTTAGTGACGACGGTTTCTCCCGCTGCATTGCCAAGATAAGCGCCATTAGGTTGGCTGACATTTTGGCGCTCGACAATCGTCACTGTTAAATTGCCATGGCTTACGGCGGCTTTTCTTGCAACTACATCGCCCCCCATCACCACAGTACCAGTACGACTGTTAAACACGATCCGGGGTGAACGTCGGCCTTGGTCAATCTTAAGTTCTTCAAGCATGGACATAAATGTCACACGCTCTCGATTCGATTTAGGTGCATGTATCAATACCTTGGCATGATCTTGTGCACGCGCCACATCGGGACCAAAGAGTTCATTCACTGCGCGCTCAATATTTCGAGCCGTTTTAAAATTGGGATCTTTCAGATTTAAAATAATGTCTTCATTATCACTAAAGTTACTTTTGATGGGCGCCTCAAGTAAGGCGCCATTGGGAATGGTGCCAACCGTTGGGACATTGACAGTCACAGATGACCCATTACGACCCGCGGCAGAAATACCACCGACAACGAGGTTCCCCTGTGCCACCGCATAAATTTCGCCATCGACAGCACGTAGTGGCGTCATTAATAAAGTCCCCCCTTGGAGGCTCTTCGCATCACCAAGGGATGAAACGGTCACATCCAAGGACTGACCAGGGCTCGCTAGGGAGGTAATAGTGGCATGCACAGCAACAGCGGCAACGTTCTTTAATTTAGGATCGGTTTTATCATCAATTTGTACGCCAAATTGTTTAAGCATATTAACAACAGATTGACTGGTAAATTTGACTTGAGAGCGATCACCCGTGCCACTTAAGCCAACAACTAAACCGTAGCCTACCAGTTGGTTATCACGTAGCCCTTGTACATCAACAATATCCATCAAATAACGACTTTGACTTTGCTCTTGAGCCTGTAATGTTCCACTAACCAAAAGTAGCAATAATAAACAACGTAGCATTACAAAAATCCTTGGTTAAAGCGGGAACCATGGGCTATTAAAGTAGCGAGAAGCCCACCCCATAGCATTACTGTCGGCAATAGCGCCTTGACCACCATAAATAATTCTGGCATCGGCAATACGCTGCGATGATATGGTGTTGTTATTGCCAATATCATCGGTACGTATGATGCCAAGCAGGCGTAAATATTCATCGCCTTGATTTAATCGCAGCCATTTTTCACCACGGATCAACAAGGTGCCATTAGGCAAAACCTTAGAGACGGTAACGGTAATCGAACCTGATAATTGGTTTTGCTGTGTACTGGAACCTGCGCCATTAAACCCTCGAGAAAAGGAGGTTTTACCATCCGCATCGGCGGTTTTTTCGCCGACATTTCCCTTAAGTCCCATGCCAATATCTTGTTCTTTATTCGTTTTGGTATCCGCTTTTTTACTCGAATAAGTTTTTTCATCTAACGCAACAGTTAAAATATCGCCCTCACGGAAAGCACGTTTATCCTTAAATAGCGTCAACATGTAGCCGGGACGATAAAGACTGCCATCTTTTGCATCTGGCAAGCTGTAGTCAATTTCTGGTGGAGCCCACTCTTTGGTTCCAGGTTTGGTTTCCTGATCTGGAATATGTGACATACAACCCGACAGCAGTGCAAAACATAAAAGCCATAACCAGTGCATTACCGCCTCCCTAAACCGATTGATTGAGGAATTTGAGCATATCGTCTGAGGCTGAAACGACCTTGGCATTCATCTCATATGCTCTTTGGGTAGAAATCATTTCAACCATTTCTTCCACTACATTGACGTTTGCGCCCTCTAGTGCGCCCTGTCTTAAAGCACCTAAAGCTTGATCACCAGCGACACCTTCAACAGCCACACCCGATGCAGCAGTTTCACGGTAAAGGTTGTCACCACGTGCCTCTAATCCTGCTGGATTGGTAAAATTAACCAGTGTGATTTGACCTAAATCTTGTGGCTCAGCTTCGCCAGCCATTTGTGCAGTAACAACACCATCACTGGCAATCGTGACAGTTAACGCATCTTCAGGGATCACAATATTAGGCACTAAGGGTAGCCCTTGCGACGTGACCATCATGCCTTCACTGCTGCGATAAAACTGACCATCACGGGTATAAGCAAGATCGCCATTAGGTTCTTCAACTTGAAAAAAACCATGGCCTTGAATCGCCAAATCCAGTTGCTGACTGGTATTTTGCATATCCCCTGTCGTGAATATCTTTTGGGTACCCACGACCCTTGTACCAGCTCCGAGTTGTAATCCAGAGGGGAGGTTATTTAATGCATCGACCTGACCGCCCGGCTGACGCTGGACTTGATAAAAAAGATCATTAAAGGCGACACGATCACGCTTAAAGCCTGTGGTATTCACGTTTGCCAAGTTGTTGGCAATGGCGGTCATTTTCGTATCTTGTGCTGTTAGGCCAGTTTTACTTACCCATAACGCTGATTGCATACCACTAATCCTTAAACATTACCCAGCAAACGATTACCAGCCTCAGCTAGTTTTTCGGCACTTTTCATTAACTTAACCTGAATTTCAAACTGACGGCTCAGATCCATCGACGCAATAAGCTCCGACACGGCCTGCACGTTACTCGATTCAAGGAATCCACTATCGACCAGTACGCCATCATCCTGCGCCATCAACTGACCATCTCGGCCGTAAAGCAAACCATCTTGGCCTTTTTGCATTAAAGCTAAATCGGGATTGACTAGTTTTAATCGACCAACTTCTTCAATGATCCCACCTTCTGAAGGCAACACACTGACGGTACCATCTTCACCGATGAACAGATCTTTATGCTCAGGGAGTACGATAGGGCCATCGTTTCCTAATACTGGCCGGCCATCAATGGTTAACTCTCCCTCGGCATTAGCAATCAAAGCCCCTGAACGGGTATAAGCCTCGCCCCCCTCGACGGCAACCGTAAATAATCCACGGTCCCGAATCGCCAAATCCAAGGTTCGACCTGTAGGGTTGATCACCCCACTTTGGTGGCTAAAACCACTGTTTTCGGTCTGCGCCATTACCCGCGTATTTAAGCTATTACCTTGAGCAGCCAAAGCAACCGCATTCACCCGCTCTAGATCGGCTTTAAACCCTGCGGTTTCAGCGTTAGCCAAGTTATTCGCACGAATACTTTGCGCTTCAAGAATACGAACTGCACCGCTCGCCGCGGTATAAAGCATCTTCTCCATGTTAGCGTCTCGTATTAAATGGCATTAAGTAACGCTTGCTGCATTGTCGAGTTAACATCAAGCACTTTAGCGTTGGACTGATAATTACGCTGTGCCGACATAAGGTTAACCATTTCAGCAGTCGTATCGACATTCGAGCCCTCTAAATACCCGCCAGTTACGGTTCCCATAGTGCCCGTTGATGGCGCGCCAGTAATCGCTTGTCCCGCCGTATTAGTCGCGACCCAAGCATTGTTACTCACTGCGGACAAACCATTTGGATTGCTGAAGTTAGCAAGGATGACTTGTCCCTGTAACTGCTCTTGGCCGTTGGTATAAGTGCCATACAGCATACCGTTATCATCTAAGCGCACCCCTTTCAATTCACCCGAGGTATAACCGTCTTGAGATAAGCTGGAGTTGTTGTATTTGGCGGCATACTGAGTGCTTTTATCGAAATTAATTTCAAACTGGAGGTTGGATGCGCCGTTAGGTAAGGTAAGATCGAAGGCTTGTTTGGTCGTTGCTGGGTCTAAAACACCTTTAGCATCAAATGTTAATGTCGTTTGTTCGGTGAGTTGAACGCCATCCAGAGTATAATTAACAGTCCATTCATTCGGTGCAGTTTTGACATAATACTGAGTCACAACATGCTCTGCACCCAAGGAATCATAAACGCTAGTCGTTCCAATTGAGTGATAGCTATTGATATCTTTAGGATCAAAAGCAACGGCTATAGGGTCTACTCTGGCATCTAAATTGGAAACAAGGCCAACTTGAGTTGTCGCTTTTGCTGCAAGTGATGCGGTTTGTACCTGTAAATCACCCACATTACCTTGCTGGATTTTTCCAGTGGCATTCACAGAATATCCCTGCAAACGACTGCCTACGGGGTCGGTAATGAAGCCTTGGCTATCCTTATGGAACATCCCCGCTCTAGCATACATAGCGCCGCCATCGGTGCCCTTAAGCACAAAGAAGCCTTCTCCTTGAATGCCCATATCAAGTTGACGGCCTGTGTACGTTAAGCTGCCACCCTTAGAGAAGTTCTGCGTCGTGGACATCACACTAACACCACCCGCTTGGCCACCGTTATAGATAGATGCAAACTCGCTGCGTCCACCACGGAAACCATTGGTTGATGCGTTGGCGATGTTATTACTGATGGTATTGAGGTCTTGGGTCGTCGCCTGTAATCCACTTAAAGCTATGTTAAATGACATCTTAATTTCCTATAAAATGAGTTACGAAACTTCAGAAATATTGAGAACTGAAATCACACCGACACCATGGCCCATTTCAGCCATCATCATGCCCGATGCACTGGAAAAATGGATTCGCTCTATCGGTGCTTTTATATACGTAGGCGCGACTAAACTATTTTCACCCAGTGTCGCCTTCGCTTTGATTTCATATTGGCCTTTTTCTAATCCCAGCTCATCTGGATCGATAGCAAAACGAATATCACCGACAGCTTGCGCACCTAATTGCATAGTATGGACAACTTGCCCTTCGGAATTCACAATCTCGATATCGAGTGCTTCAACCGCATTCTCCAAATACACTTTTCCCTCAACCGTTTCACCATCGAGCTTAAATTCAGACACAGGCACCATGGCATTCTTGCCGATCAAAGACGCCGATTGCACAATGCCTAAATTTTCCATCATGATCATTTGGTTGGATTGATTCTTCCGCATCCCTTCTAAACTTTCGACCTGCGAAAACTGCGCTAGCTGAGAGATATATTCAGCACTGTTAAGCGGTTTGGTCGGGTCTTGGTTTTTAATCTGCGCAATCATTAATGTCATAAATTCATTTTTTAATGATGCTGCATCATTCCCCGGTGCCGCCAATGCGCCAGCAGGATTCTGGACTGGGTTATTTGTTGCGCTAGCCACTTCCATGCTATTTATTTCCTAGTTGCAATAAGCCCTGCTGCATAGAGCGAGCACGATTCATCACTTCTACACTGGTCTCAAATGAACGGCTCGCTGCCATCATGTCAGCCATTTCTTCAATGGTGTTTACGTTAGAATAAGCGACATAACCTTGTTCATCGGCAAAGGGATGATTCGGCTCATAACGCATATCTAATGGCGCATCCGCCTGCACTATATCGCTCACCTCAATCGACGCTCCGATAGCCCCTTGTTGAGTTGAATCGTAAATAGTGGCAAATACCGGCTTTAAGGCACGATAGGCTGACTCAGGAGTTTCTGCAGCGGCCCCCGCATTAGCGAGGTTACTCGCCACCGTATTTAGACGTATGGTCTGGGCATTCATGCCAGCACCCGCTATCTGATAAATATCACCAAATGACATATAGGCTCCTAACGACCTTCAATGGCAGATTTTAGACCTGCTATTTTCATGTTCAAAAAAGTCAAACTCGTTTGATAATCCATCGCATTCTGTGAATATCTCGCCTGTTCTTTACCGAGTTCCACGGTATTATCATCGGCGGAGTTTTGATAAGGCATGCGATAAGCAAGACTGTACTGTTGATTCATTTGCATGCCAGCTTCAACCTGCTTCATGGCTGCCTTGAAATCTAAATCTCTTGCTTTATACCCTGGAGTTTCGGCATTGATTAAATTGCTCGCTAATACCTTGCTTCTCTCCACTCTAAAATCGAGTGTCTGAGGATGTATTCCTAATGCTTTATCAAGGTTGATAGCCATCTAAACTCCTAGTACTGTATGCCTAAATTAATATCGATGGCCAAGCAGCTTACAATTAGCATGCCAATATACTTATCAATATAAAACAGTTGGTTACATGAACGCGTTACGAATAGACGGAAAGTCTTTTTCCCTCATTTTGTTATTGAGCCTATTACTACTTCCGCTCAATGTGCAGGCGAAAGGGAAGCTTTCTGCAACTGAGCAAATATCTCAGCAAATGACAAATGCCGTGTCAGCCGAAATTGCACGCTGGCAAGAGTCGCAGGAGATCAAAAAGATCAGTAAAAAAATCTCACTACACATTCCATCGAGTACGGCAAAATTAAAAACGTGTAGTACAGCGCTGAATATTGAAGCTGCCAAAGGACTCCCTTTTGGTCGGCTCCAGCGCAAAGTCAGTTGCAGTTCTGAAGGTTGGTCACTGTATGTTCGCGCTAAGGTTGATCTCAGTGCTTACATTCCTGTCACGAGTAAAACCCTCGAACGGGATGAGGTTGTCACAGCAGAAAATTTACAATGGAAAATGCTGCAATTAACGGCATCAGATCAAGATATCATTACCGATGAAAAGCATATTTTAGGTCAGGCTGTAGCTAGAAAAATAAGGAAAAACAAACCAATAAGAACGAATAACCTAAGCGCGCCATGGCTTGTGAGCATCGGAGAGGAAGTGATTATCGAGGCAGCCAGTGCCACCTTTTATGCCAATATGCTAGGGGTCGCGATGGATGCAGGTAAGCAGGGAGATGCCATTCGAGTGAGAAATACAAGTTCAGGCAAAATCATTACCGCTTACCCAGTTGCAAAAGGCAGAGTGCAAACCCGCTTTTAGGCTGTAGACCGGATCTAAATAAATCAAAATTTTATTTTAGAAAAACACCATTAGGGTCGCCTATATCTAGTATCAGACCATTTATGACGATGAACATCTATGGAAATTAATAAAATTAACAGTGCGTTAAGCACTGATTTCAACACAAGTAAAAGCGTTAATACGCCAAAAAAGCCTGTTGCATCAGAAAATTTACCAGCATCTGCGAAGCAAGATATTAGTGATGACTGGCAATTACTGGAACAAACCCATAAAGAGTTACACACTATCTCTGATGTTGATACGGATAAAGTCGCAGCCATTCGTCAAGCATTAAGTAACGGTAGCTTTGAACTGAGCTTAGATAAAATTGCAGAAAAGATACTGATACAACATGGAAAATAGCCAAGTAAATAAGCGTGAACTCGTTCAAAGCTTAATACGGGACATTCGTCAAGATCTTGATGGATATAGCCAACTAAAAGCGATGCTTAAGCATCAACGTGAATTAATGCAGCGCAGAGATAATGATGCACTCCTTGCCCACAACGAGCGTCAAACGGCACTTTGCAATAAACTCGCGTTAAGAGCTAAACAACGTAGTGAAAATCTCGCAATTCTCGGTTTTAATGGTGACAACACGGGTATGAAGCGTTTAATTACCGCCCTACCCGATCACTTAAGACCACAAATTAAAATGTCATGGGACAACTTACAACTGTTAGTCAAAGATAGCCAAACTGCCAATGAAACCAACGGACGGTTACTTGTGATGCAACAAGAAACCATTAACCGAATTTTGAATCGCGATGGCCAACACCAAGAAATTGATTACGGCGCCAAACGCTAAGTAAACTCTATGAGCGGGAGTGTCCAAAGCACTCTATCATAGGCAAGAGTGGTATTGTGGTGACTCCCTGAACTGATTAACTTTTCTTCTTATAATAGATACCTGCCATATCATCAACTATGGCCTGCTCATTGCGAGCCACTCGCGCCTTTTCCTGAAGATGTGTTTGTTTTTCAAGCCACTTTAAACTTTGTTGACGCCCTAACTGTTTACGCCAAAGCCGATCAATACGTTGTTGCTCCTGTTGAAGAAACATGTCTTTTTGAACTAACTTTACCCGCATGGGTTCAAGGGCTTGCGCCATACTTGCCGAATTTTGCCAAAGTAAAACATTGCCGCCTTCTTTAGCACCACGGTAAGTAAAAATCATCTGCGACAGGGCTTGATGCTGTTGTTGGTTCAGTTGGACATTCTGGCTGGAATCTTCGCGCTTTTGACCAAGCTGGGCTAACTTTTTTTCAGCTTGTATACATAACTTAGAGAGATGACGCTGGCTCATATCCCATGACTCCCATCAATTGCTCTAACTGCACTAAACTCTCGGCGAGATTGATTTTAGTTTGCGTGGTTTGACGTAAAAATTTTGCCATCTCTGGGTATACACGTACTGCCAGATCCATTTCAGGATCTTGGCCCGCTTGATACCCTCCTAAAGGCAATAAATCTCTCACTTCATTATAACGGCTTAGAATATGCCTAAATATCTGACTCTGCTCGATACTGCTCGCCGTAGCTATCTGCATCGCAAGACGGCTAACCGAGGCATTAATATCAATGGCAGGAAAATGCCCTTGTTCTGCAAGTTTACGGCTCAGTACGATATGACCATCTAAAATAGCCCGTGCAGCATCAGCAACCGGATCCTGCTGATCATCCCCTTCCACTAGAACGGTATAAAAAGCCGTCAGAGTGCCCGTTGGATGCTCACCATTTCCCGCCATTTCAACTAATCTGGGTAACTGTGCAAACGCCGATGGAGGATAACCTTTTGTTGCTGGCGGCTCGCCTAAACTCAGGGCGATTTCACGCTGTGCCTGTGCATAACGCGTCAATGAATCAACCAATAACAACACTTGCTTGCCCTGATCCCGAAAGGCACAGGCAATAGAATGGGATAAGCGCATAGCACGCAAGCGCATGAGTGGGGTAGTATCTGCAGGTGCTGCAATAATCACCGCGCGCTTACGACCCTCTTCGCCGAGCGTTTCCTCAATAAACTCACGCACCTCACGGCCACGCTCACCAATTAAACCCACCACCACAACATCCGCATCGGTAAAACGCGTCATCATGCCGAGTAATACACTTTTACCTACACCAGAGCCCGCAAATAACCCCAGTCGTTGCCCTCTACCTATAGGCAGTAAGCTATTGATGGCACGGATCCCAACGTCAAGCGGTTGCCTGATAGGTTGTCGTAATAATGGGTTATAGCTGGTATGTGATTGCTGAACCTGTGAAACATCGGTGAGATCGCCGAACAAATCGAGTGGCTGGCCGAGCCCATCAAGCACCCTGCCGAGTAATCCATCACCAATCGCAATCGTTTGCTCATGGGTAATAGGCAATACTCTCGCCCCCGGCATCAACCCCTGAGTAGGTTCGATAGGCATAAGGCAAAGTACATCTCGGTGAAAACCAACGACCTCAGCCTCAATTAAACGACCATGACGTCCTTCTATCTGACAACGATCGCCCATGCCAAGCTGACAACCAACGGCTTCCAGCAATAAACCATTGACTCGGATAAGACGTCCATAAACTCGAGCAACCGGTACCCGTGGCCAATCGTCTTGGAAAAAATCAGCCTCCAATATCGGCCTCATGTAACTTGGCTTCAACTAACTTCATGCAGGTATCAAGTCTTGTTTCAACCGAGGCATCTGCATCGGATTTATTACTGACAATACGACAACTGCCCGCCGAAATATTGCTATCTGCAATCAGATTCCAGCCGCGGATTTTATCCTCAGCCAGTTCTTTTAATTTAATCACAGCATTAGGCTCTAAATGGATCTTCATGTCCGATTGATCATCGGGCAAGGCACTCAGCGTTTCTTCCACGAGTTTGAGGATCTGTTGTGGCTGAAGGGTTAGCTCACAGCGTATCACTTGCTGTGAAACCCGACGGACCAAATCAAGGATCAAGTTTTGTTGCTCACGTACCTGTTTAGCATGCCCATCTTCAAGTAATTCCCGCAAGGCACCAAGCGGCACAAGCAGACTATTAAGCTGTTCATTAATAGAGGTTTTACCTGCGGCAACACCTTCCAGTTTACCTTGATGAAAACCTGCCGCATGTCCTGCAATGCGCCCCTCTTCTATCCCCGCCTCATAGCCCGCATTCTTGCCTTGGAGCACGCCTTCCTCATACCCCTCATCAAATGCCTGCTGATAGCTTTGAAAATCACTACCTGTATCTGAGGAATCAACAGCATCATGCAACGCTGGGAAACGATAGCGACGTGCAAGATTCGGATTTAGACGCCAACGTGAATGCTTGTTTTCCATTAGACAACGACCTGCTCTTCAAATAGCTGCAATTCAATTTCACCCTCTTGCATCAATTGTTTAGCAAGCTCCATGATCTCTTTTCGTGCACCGCTCGCTCGGCTAACAGGTACACCCCCTAATGCTTCTATTTGGGTTTCAATCGCCGATGACATCCGCTTAGGTAGCGCATTGAGCAAGGCATCTTTTAATTCAAAATCAATACCCTTTAATGCGAGTGATAAAGTTTCTGAGGGGACTTGCCCTAGCAAGGTTTGTAATGTCTCTTGTTTTTGACGACCTAAAATAATGAAGTCAAACATGTTATCGGTGACGTCAATCGCCATTTGTTTATCATGGAGTTTAATCATTTCCATCAACTGTTCACGATCGCCCTCAAAGCGATTGAGTATATCTGCAACCTGTTTTACACCCGCCACTTGTGTATGACTTTTTTCCATTGCCATCAACATACAACGCTCGACAAGCTCACGTAATTCATCGACAACATTACGATCCAACTCACCCAGTTGTGCAATACGGACAAGCACCTCATCTTGGCTATCGCTCGGTAACATTTTCAATATCTTAGCTGCACTCTCTGCGGGCAAAAGCCCTAACAATACCGCTTGTAATTGACAATGTTCATGGGTGATTTCCCGTGCAAGTAATTGAGGATCAACCCACTCAAGCCGCTTCACTAGCACTTTGATTTCATCACCGTAAATGCTGTCAATTAAACTTTTTGACAGTCTATCCCCGAGCGCAATGTCGAGTGTCTTCTGTAAATAGGAGCGTGAGGCTCTTGCAATACCCGATTGCTCTTTGTAACGCTGGAAAAAACGACTAAGAACAGCTTCTGCTTCTTGCTGAGTAATACTGGATAACCGCGCCATTTTGTGGCTTAAGTGCTGTACGTCGTTACGGTCTAAATGCGCCATCACCCTAGCTGCACCTTCTTCTCCCATACTCAGCAATAACATGGCTGCTTGGGCGTAATTATCCATCTTAATTTCGATTGAGTTATTCACCGTCTTTATCGCCTATCCAATGAGCTATCACTTCTGCAACACGTGCGGGTTCTTTATTTGCCAATAATGCTAAATGTTCCATCTTCACCGTTAAAGGTGATCCTGGTTCAGGCAAACCTTGGCTGCCTAGCCAATCAGCACTCGGTAATTGATGGGCTTGATTAGGTGCATAATCAACCGTTGGCCCATCAAGGGCATTGGCTGATGCCGCACTTAATGCTGCTGGTTCTATACTAGGGGCAGTGATTTGTGCCGTACGAGTTAAGTGTTTAACCAAAGGACGTAAGACAAACAAAATAAGCCCAAAACCGAGGATCCCACCTATGATATAGCGTAAATAGGATTGATAATTTTCGGATTGCCACCAAGGAGAAGTCGGTATTTCAGCCACCACTGTCGGCGTAAATTCAAAAGCATTGATGGTAAAACTGTCACCTCTTGCCGCTGAAAAACCAATGGCATCTTTCACCATGTTGCCAAACTTAACAAGCTGAGCCTCATTATTAAATACCCCTTGACCCGCCGCGCTATTGATGAGTACTGAGACAGAGAGGTTTTCAAGCTGCATTTGTTGGTAACGCACATGACGCACAGAACGTCCAACATCATATTGACGACTTTCCTCTTGCTTCAGATTACGTGTTTTGTCATCCGTTGCCGCGGTCCCGACCTGAGGAGGCTTATTGCTTAAAGCACCAGGGATCCCTGCCGCAATACTATTACTCGAGTCATCAATACTGGTGCGCTCTTGGGTTACGACATTTTGTGGATCGAGTGACTCCTTGGTTTCTTCAACCTGATTGAAGTTAACTTTTGCCGTCACTCGTACTTGGAAATTATCGTGTCCAAGCACAGGCTCCAGCATAGAGGCAGCATTGGCGACTAAACTATGTTCCAACTCACGAGTGTATTGTAATTGCTTATTCCTAGACTGGCTAAGATCTTGATTACCCGAAATGTTTTCACTTAAATACCGACCATCTTGATCAACGACTTTAATATTACTTGCGGTGAGTCCAGTTACACTGCCAGCCACTAAGTTAACAATGGCCTCAACCTGTGATTCAGATAAACGTGTATTGGGGTCAAGCTGCAACATCACAGAGGCCGTGGGTAATTCCGGCTCCTGACGAATAAATAGACTCTGTTTAGGTATGGCTAAATGAACTCTGGCCGCTCTCACTAACTTTAATGACATAATAGTGCGGGCTAACTCACCTTCTAAACTATGGCGATATTTGGCTTGCTCCATAAATTGGCTCGTACCAAGCGCATTATTATCGAGCGCCTCCATACCTGAAGGTACTTTCGCTTTCACGCCTTTCGCCGCCAAGAGCATACGTGCATTACCGACTTGCTCCTCAGCCACCAGCACTGCCCCTGTATTTGCCTCAAGACGGTAATGAATCCCTTCAGCTTCTAATACATTAAGCACTTGAGAGGTATCGACATTTTCTTGGCTACCGTATAAAGGTCGATACCCCGCCGTTGCCGTCCAGAGCATTAACACTATTACGCTGGCAACAACCACAGCGAGTAGCGCTAAGGCAATGACCTGACGATCTCCACGGTTAAACTTATGCCATTTCTGGGTCATATCAGCAATGAGGCCTGACGAACGCTCAGTTCCCGTAATATCCTGACCTGATTGAACAAAAGTGGTAGACATTCACACAATTCCTTAAATAGGCATCTTCATTACATCGTCAAATGCTTGCACAAGACGATTACGAATTTGAAGCATAGTCGCAAAGGACAAACTGGCTTTTTGCGAAGCCACCATAGCACCGACAAGATCATCACTCTTTCCACTATCAACCGCAGTCATCGCCATAGAGGATTGATTCTGATCTTGGTTAACGGCAGCCACCTTACTCTTTATCAAGTCCGTAAATGAGCCATAAGCCTGACCATTATCGGCGGGGTTAGGGGAGATATTGATCGCTCCTTTAGCCACTTCCCGATGAATACTTAAGGTGTCCATTAGCATATTCGAGCTAACTATCGCTCCAGAAGACATATTTTTTCCTATTACTTTGTATCACGCTAAGCAGCGCGGCCCGCTTGTTCTAATAACATTTCAATATCAATCCCTGCTTCCCGCATTTGTACGAGTCGATATCTTAACGCTCTCGTCGTCATCCCTAACGCCTGTGCACTTAAGGTACGTTGCCCATTGAAACGCTTAAGTACGTCGATAATATATTGGAACTCCGCCTGCTGCTTTGAAGCCCTAAGTCCATCAGTCACTTCTGGATGCTCAACCGCCTGCACTTCTAGCTGAATGTTTAAGCCAAGATCGGCAGCTTGTATTGCAAGCCCACGACGCATCACCAATGCCCGCTGGATACAATTTTCTAATTCCCTTACGTTTCCGGGCCAATCATAGGACACAAGGGCTTGCTTTGCGTGCTCACTAAAATAACAAGTACTGGTGGTATCTGGCTGGTGATATAAGTCCAAGAAGTGCTCAGCAAGAGGCAAAATATCTGCCTTTCGATCTCTTAAAGGAGAAATTTTCAACGGTAAAACATCTAAACGATAAAATAAGTCTTCTCTGAAATGGCCGAGCTCTACTGCCTGCCTTAAGTCACGATTAGTAGACGCAATTATCCTGATATCTAACGCTATTGCATGCTGCCCACCCAGCCTTTCCACTTCTCTTTCCTGCAAAACTCGCAGTAATTTCGCCTGCAACGTCAAAGGCATTTCACCAATTTCATCGAGCAATAACGTACCGCCATTGGCTTGCTCAAATTTCCCGGCCTTATCACAAATTGCACCTGTAAAGGCGCCTTTTACGTGCCCAAACAATACGGACTCAAGGATACTTTCTGGAATTGCAGCACAATTAATCGCAATAAAAGGTTTATGTGAACGCGAAGAATGACGGTGAATATAACGAGCGAGAGGTTCTTTGCCTGTACCACTTTCGCCCAGTAATAGAACGCTGGCTTCAGTGGTTGCTGCGCGATGGGCGAGCATCAACAACTGCCGACTGACAGATGCCGATACCACCAAACTAGAGTCAGGTAACTCTAACCGTCGTAATCGATGAATAGACGCGAGCAATTGCTCACTTTCTACGGGAATTAATAAATAGTCTTGAACGCCAGCACGCATCGCTGCGGCGGCTAACTCACCTTGTTCTGGCGCCAACAAAGCAAGCTGGTTACGACTAGGGAAACGAGCGAGATAATCCTTTACGTCACTAGGACTACAATCAGAAAGATTGACGATTGTGAGCCAAGGCAAGTCCATTTTATCATTCCAAAGGCAAAAATTTTCATGCATTATTTTGCATATAAGATCCGCCGATAGATTTAGCCCTTCAATCCGTATACTTAGGCTTCTCACTCGCCAACACCCTCTTGTTTACCGCACATGAAATAACACCTTAGTTAATGGACTAATTTTTTGTGTAATTGAGTTTAAATAAAATTTATTACAACTAACCAAATAGATAATATATTAACCATTTATACTGGCTGGCATATTGAAAAATAAACACTCAATGCGGAAATAAAACTTCCCATTCAGCATAAATCAAAAGAGGAAGCATTGCTTCCCTTGTATAGTGATAACCATATGCTTATTCACTGCATCAAAACTATTACCAAACAAAAAGCATAAAGATCAAAAAACATCCACCACGAACAAAAGTGTGATCCACTTCAAAATTAACCAGTTCTTTAGATATCTATAACAACTGAAGTAAAAATATAAAAGTACAGATAAAAATAGACGCTATGAACCTCTGAATCACTACACCAGATACCACAATTAATCGTGACATCCTGATACATATAACTTAAGACTGACTTATACCAAATATACTTGTAAATTAATATATCAGAATGATAAAAATATTATCATTGCAATAAAATAGTAAACTCAACTTAACTGATTAAATTTACATCAGCAAAACATTATAAACTGCGGTAAAAAGTAAAACCAATATAAAACAATAACTAAGATGGACCGAAGTTATGTTTACAGTATGAAATGACAAAAAATCATTAAAACGTCAAAAAAAACACCATTGCCAAAATAAAGTTTTCACGACAATTTATTGACACAACAAATAAAGAAGTCATTTAATCTAAATAAAAGATTGTACAGTTATCCGTAGCACATTCTCTTTACAAATCACTTTAAATATCATTTCATTCACATTTATTTCTATTTTATCAATAATTATTATTGAATACCTTAGCCGGATTACCTTATTATCAGCCTCGTTTAAAACGGAACGCTTCCTGCATATCTATTCCACACTCCGTTTGACCCTATTGAATATCTATAGATGATTGACTGAGATAAGTAAAAACCTTTAGCACTCGATTTAAGTACGCTTTTTATACAGAAATGAGCATTGTAAGTTACAGACTAAATTCTCGCGGTACTGAAACTGCATTTAATAGGAAGTAAAATGAAGATAACCGCAAAAGCTCGGCTTATTAAAGCGAGTTCGGATGAGATGATCCGGCCTATTATGTTAGTCCAAGAGAAACTCGCTAGAACCCGTTTATTACAACAACTGGTTCAGTTGCATCGCCCACTTATTGATGCCATCAATAACATTTTATCTCCCCTTCTAAGACAGGGGCATTCGGCTGTCTCTAGTTCTCATTTAACTGAACCTAGAAAACCCATTATCCCTGAGCATTACTACGCTTGGTTCATATTGAAGCACCAGCAGAATATTCTGGGTTATTGGAGGATAGATCGTTGTACGCTCGATCAATTAGCAAGTAATTACTATGGCAGTATGTCAACGCCATTAAACTCCCCCTTAAGGGATCCTAGCCAGTCTGAATTTAGATTGGCCAGAAAGTTATTGCTGTCAGTGGTTGATAAGCTGCCAAATAACACAATAGATACCAGTGCTCTTGAAGTTGAATTGATTAAAGGTCAAATGGAGCTTGCTGTGTCGGCGGTATGGTCGTTCAATTTTAGCCAAGAGTCACAAACACCACCGATGCTTTTTTGCTTAACCGAACATTTACTTGGACATTTAGCAGAACAACCTAAAAAATCAGAAGTAAGTGCAGATTTACCTGCAAAATTAGCCATTTGGCTAAAGAATCTTCCAGTAAAAATTCAAGTGACACTTGGGCAACATAACATCCCAGTACACTCCCTTGGTCAGTTAAACACTGGTGATATTTTACCCATTAATTTATATCCAAAAACCTTGTTATCCATCGGAAGTACCCCTCTATTTCATGCAACTGTGCATAGTCATGAAGGGCTGATGGTAGCGAAATTGACTCAAGATGTTTACCAGTATGAGGAGAACGACATTGGCTGAACAACCTATTTTATCGGATGATGATTTTCTATTAGATGACGATATTTTCTCCGAAAAAAGCCTGTCAAAACAGGACACCCAAAGCCGAAAATTGAAGAATAACAATTTTTTTCAACAGCTTCCGGTACAAGTTACTCTCGAACTTGCCAGTGCAGAAATGTCATTAGGTGAGCTAAACCGTATGGGAGAAGGTGATGTTATCGCACTCGATCGTATGGTAGGTGAGCCTCTGGATATCAGAGTCAATGGCGCACTACTCGGTCGAGGTGAAGTCGTAGAAGTCGCAGGTCGATACGGTGTACGTCTGTTAGAAATAGAAAGTATCGCGCTGGATGGGACAATTAACGAATGATAGTTCGGCTGCTTTTACTCTCTACTTTTTTGTTCGTTCCCCACGCTATAGCATCGGAAGGGCTGACCTTATTTACATTGGACAGTGGAGAAAGTAGTCAAGCAGTTAACATTAAACTCGAAATTTTAGCACTCATGACAGCCATTAGCTTTTTGCCTGTCATGTTAATGATGCTTACCAGTTTTACTCGAATTATCATTGTATTAGCCATCCTAAGGCAGGCTCTAGGATTACAACAAAGCCCGCCCAATAGGGTGCTGGTAGGAATAGCGCTAATACTCACTATCTTTATTATGCGTCCCGTGGGAGACAAGATTTATAAAGAGGCTTACCTGCCCTATGATCAGGGTAAGATCGAGTTAATGGAAGCCATTTCGATTGCAAAGGTCCCCTTAACTCGGTTTATGTTGGCACAGACGAGAGAGACAGATCTCGAACAAATGCTAAAAATCGCCAATGAACCTACACATATGAAAACGGCAGAGGAAGTGCCATTTTTTGTTCTGATGCCTGCGTTTGTATTGAGTGAACTCAAAACCGCCTTTCAAATTGGTTTCTTAATCTTCTTGCCTTTCTTGGTTATCGATTTAGTGGTCGCAAGTGTGCTTATGTCGATGGGGATGATGATGCTATCGCCCTTAATTATCTCACTCCCATTTAAGTTAATGATTTTTGTATTGGTCGATGGTTGGGCTATGACAGTCAGCACCTTAACTGCCAGTTTTGGATAGCTAAATGGACATCAATGAACTGACTGCTCTTTTTGCAGATTCCATGTTTCTTGTCATTATGATGGTTTCGGCACTGGTCACGCCAGGGCTGATCCTGGGCTTAATTGTGGCGGTATTTCAAGCCGCAACGCAAGTCAATGAGCAAACCCTCAGTTTTTTGCCGAGACTTATCATTACCTTGCTGATGGTGCTATTTTCAGGCCATTGGCTCATACAACAGCTAAGTGATTTATTTGACAGGTTGTTTATGAATATCCCCCATATTATCGGTTGATATGCTGTCACTGACCTCAACAGAAATCAGTATGCTCATCGGCGGCTTTTGGTGGCCATTTTGCCGGATCATGGGTGCTTTTATGATAATGCCACTCTTGGGTAATGCTTATGTACCCGTGATGGTAAGAATTTTTCTTGCGCTCAGTATCGCTGCATTGCTCGCACCTATGCTCCCACCCGTTCCACCTGTCGACGCAATCTCACTCGCGTCACTTTTTTTAGCCATTGAACAGCTACTCATTGGGTTTATGCTCGCATTATTTTTAACGCTGCTAATCCATGTAATGACCATGCTTGGCAATATTATGTCCATGCAGATGGGACTCGCCATGGCAGTTATGAACGATCCTGCCAATGGTGACTCAAGCCCGATCATCAGCGAATGGTTTCAAATTTTTGGCACTTTGATTTTTCTTGCACTCAATGGCCACTTAGTTGCCATCAATATCATTGTGGATAGTTTCCGTTTATGGCCGATTGGTCATGGCATTTTTGAATTACCACTCATGGGGTTAGTGAGCCGATTGGCTTGGCTGTTTGCGGCATCACTTATGCTCGCCATACCAGCAGTACTTGCCATGCTAATGGTCAATATTACTTTCGGAGTGCTAAGTCGCTCTGCGCCCTCATTAAATATCTTCTCACTCGGATTTCCCATGACGATGTTAATGGGGTTGCTCTGTGTTTTTCTGTCACTGAGTGGCATACCTAGTCGTTACAGCGATCTCTGTTTAGATGCCTTGACCGCCATGTATCAATTTATAGGTGGGATCACATGAGCCAAACGCAGCAACAAGACAAAACAGAAGAAGCCACACCGCAAAAGCTACGCAAAGCAAGAAAAGAGGGGCAAGTACCCCGCTCTAAAGATCTTGCCTCAGCCGCTCTTGTCCTTGGCTGCTCCGTTATGCTCACCAGTAATGCGAACTGGTTCGCGACAAAAGTCAGTGGATTAACCAAATACAATATGTTGCTCACGCGTGCTGAGTTAGATCAACCTGACATGATGGTACGTCACCTTGGTACTAGCCTAGTTGAAATGTTAACTATCTTGAGCCCACTTTTTATTATGGTCGCACTGCTCGCCGCCATTGCAGGGGCATTGCCTGGTGGCCCTATATTTAATGTTGGAAACGCTAATTTTAAATACAGCCGAATTGATCCTATCGCAGGAGTAGGAAGAATATTTTCCACTCAATCCCTTGTTGAGTTGCTTAAATCCTGTTTAAAAATCGTGCTTCTGATCAGTATCATGCTGGTTTTTTTGAATGGTCACTTACAGAGTTTACTCAGTTATAGTCATCGCCCAATTGACGAAGCCGTCCGTGATGGCATAAATCTTTTATCCCAAGGAATGCTTTACCTCGGAGTAGGACTACTCGTCATCGCTTTTATCGATGTGCCATACCAATACTGGCATCACAAAAAACAATTGCGAATGTCGCGCCAAGAGGTAAAAGACGAGCATACCCAGCAAGAAGGTAAACCTGAGATCAAGGCGAAGATCCGTCAGTTACAACAACGCATGGCTAGATCCCGTGCTGATACGACTATACCGAAAGCAGATGTCCTTTTAGTCAATCCGACTCACTATGCCGTAGCATTAAAATACAATCCTGACTTAGCCGATGCACCTTATGTATTAACAAAAGGTACCGAAGAACTGGCTCTCTATATGCGAGAACTGGCCAAAAAACATGGTGTCGAAATTATTGATATCCCACCTCTCACTCGGGCTATCTACCATTCAACACAAGTCGATCAACAGATCCCCAGTGCATTGTTTATCGCCATCGCGCACGTATTAAGTTATGTCATGCAAATAAAAGCCTCTCGTAAGGGTTTACAACAAAAACCTGAACCTTTGCCACACTTTTTTATTCCACCCCATTTACGTCACGATTGAAGGATTGCTTAACCTATGAATTGGCTACGACGCACCTTTTCAGGAAATTACAGCTATATTGGTATTCCAGTTATGCTGCTCGCTATTCTCGCTATGGTGATTCTGCCGCTACCGGCATGGCTACTAGACATTTTATTTACGTTTAACATCGTTCTTGCCGTGATGGTGCTACTGGTGAGTGTGTCTATCAGGCGGCCGCTCGAGTTTTCCGTATTTCCCACCTTGTTACTACTTGCCACCTTAATGCGTTTAACCTTAAACGTCGCATCAACGCGCGTGGTGCTGATTGAGGGCCACGAAGGTGGCGATTCGGCGGGTAAGGTCATTCAAGCCTTCGGTGAAGTCGTTATTGGTGGAAACTATGTTGTCGGTGCCGTTATCTTCCTCATTTTAATGATAATTAACTTTGTTGTTATCACTAAAGGTGGCGAACGGATCTCCGAGGTCTCGGCACGGTTTACGTTAGATGCCTTACCCGGTAAACAGATGGCTATCGATGCCGATCTCAATGCTGGCACGCTAACCCACGAACAAGCACGCGTACGTCGTCAAGATGTTGCTAGGGAAGCCGACTTTTACGGTTCCATGGATGGGGCATCAAAATTTGTTAGAGGTGATGCCATTGCGGGGCTATTAATCTTAGCCATCAACATTATTGGCGGGATCTGCATAGGTATCTTTATGCATGATCTCAGCGCCGCTGAAGCCTTTAAAACCTATGCCTTATTAACCATTGGTGACGGCCTTGTCGCACAAATTCCATCGTTACTGCTCGCCACCGCTGCCGCCATTATTGTCACACGTGTTTCCGATGCGGAAGAAATGCCGACTCAGTTAAGTCGACAATTATTAGCCAATCCAAAAACCTTAGCTACCGCGGCCATTGTGATGGGAATTCTTGGGATAACTCCGGGAATGCCAGCATTAGTCTTCCTATCTTTTGCGATATTGCTTGGTTTCGCCGCATGGAAGCAAAACCAAAATAGGGCTGCTTTTACCGAAGAAAAAACCGAAGAACTGATAGAAACGAGCCTAACAGAACCTTCAGCGCCTAGCTGGGAATCACTTCCCTTTATCGATATTATCGAAGTGCGATTAGGCTATAGACTGGTCCATTTAGTTGAAAAAACGAAAGGTGCAGAGTTACAGAAGCGCCTTACAGGGATCAGACGCACGCTATCAGAACAAATCGGATTTTTACTCTCAGAAGTCAGAGTGCGTGATAACTTAGCCTTAGCGCCACATGCGTATCAAATCAACTTTATGGGAACACAGGTGGCCATTGCAGAACTCGAACCCGATTTGCTGTTAGCCATAAAAAGTGGCCCCGTCTATGGCAAGATTGATGGGATCTTAACCAAAGAACCCGCCTATCAAATGGATGCCATCTGGATCCAACCAGATTTAAAGGCTAAAGCACTCAACTTGGGTTACTCAGTGGTCGATAACGCAACCATTATTGCCACTCATGTGAGTAAATTATTGCGTGAGTCACTGCCTGAGTTATTGCAACATGATGATATTATGCAATTAACTGACAGACTCAGTAAGCAAGCACCAAAACTCGCTGAATCACTCAGTACGAGCTTAACCCCCATTCAGTTACTCAAAGTTTTTCGCTTGTTACTCAAAGAACAAGTGCCGCTTAAAGATATACGCACCATAGCGACAACCTTGCTGGAATGTAGCGAACAAACTAAAGATCCGGTATTACTTGCAGCGGATGTGCGCTGCGCCTTACGCAATAGCATATTGCACCAAATTGCTGGCAGCAGTGCGCAGTTAAATGTACTCACACTTACCGCTGAGTTAGAACAAACATTAATGACCGCATTAAATCAATCACAACAGCAAGGGCGTGTATCGCTTGATAGCTTCCCAATAGAACCGAACCTACTTGCACAGCTGCAACAAAAAATGCCGCAATTACTCGCTGATACAAAAGAGAAAGGCTACAACCCCATTCTACTTGTATCACCACAACTTAGGCCCTTCCTCGCCCGTTACGCATTAGCATTCGCAAGAGGGTTGCATGTTTTATCCTACAATGAAGTCCCTGAAACAAAAGAGCTGATGATTGCAGGACAACTTGGGTAATTAGAGACATAGATCCCTCTCGCGTTATCAAATTTTTATCGTACAACAAGCATCAATGGCAGAACGCTAAGCTAACTAGCGTTCAACATTGATGCCATATGCACTGAGCACGATTTAGCACTCAGGATTAAAAAGTTGAATGCTGAGCGCTGAATAAACGTTAGCATTCCGGTATGACCCGACATTGCGCTTATCACTTCATTCATTTTTATATCGACGTTTTAATCAAACTTTCACAATAGTATGAGCTGCATCAGGTGCTAGGAGACAAATGTCCTCTGGCATTCCCTCTTATCTTCCTATAATCCACGCCATGACTTCGTAACTCGGTGCTTGGCCTCTGGTTTTAACTACACGGCGGCACCGTTTCCTCTCAGGAGCTAGCTAATGAACATACTCGTGCTAAACGGGCACCCCAACTTAACCCTGTCTGTGGCCAATGCCAGCATACTTGCCCTTGAGGCTGAGCAACTGGGCTGGCATATCAATTCAGTGGCTCAGTTTGATGGAGATACCGCCACGGAGCAGCAACAGTTGCTCGATGCCGATGTGATTGTGGTGCAATTCCCGCTCTATTGGAGCACCTACCCCGCCGTGCTCAAACATTGGATTGATGAGGTATTTACCTATGGTTTTGCCTTTGGCCCCAATGGTAGCCAGCTCCAAGGTAAACCGGTCCTGTTTTCTATTACTGCAGGGGCGACTGAAGAATCTTACAGCGAGACAGGCTTTAACTTTTTACCCTTTAACGCATATCAGCAAGCTTACGAACACCCATTTCGCGCAGCCGCTGTCGAGATTATCGATACCATTATTAGCTTCGAGATGAACTCTACTACAGCCGAAGGTGGCAACAAGTCCAACACCCTTTCCCTTGCAAAGGCCCACGCTGAACGTGTGATTGCAACCGTTAATTCATATAAGGACCACTCAGTATGATCCAGTCCATACTTGGTATTTTTGTACTCTTAGGCGTAGGTTTGCTGTTTTCTGATAACCGCCGTTTGATCAGCTGGCGCGCCGTTATCGGTGCGTTTGGCATTATCATCGCGCTCGCTTTTTTTGTGCTGGCAACCGAGATCGGTGCCGATGTCCTGCTGGCCGTATCGAATACCGTAGGTAAAGTCTTTGGTTATGGTACTGAAGGGATTAAATTTGCCTTTGGCAGCTTAGTCAATTTCAGCGTTGAAGGCATTGGTTTTGTCTGGGCATTACAGGTATTACCGCAAATCATCTTTACTGCCGCACTCACTTCTTTGTTGTACTACTTAGGCATTATGCAGTGGTTTGTGTTAATCATTGGCGGCAGCTTGCAAAAGGTACTAGGCACGTCACGGGCGGAGTCAATGAATGCGGCAGGCAATATAATTCTCGGCCAAACCGAAGCACCGTTACTGATCAAGCCCTACCACCGCGTTCTCACCCGCGCGCAAATTTTTGCGGTGATGGTCGGCGGATTGTCTTCGATTGCTGGATCCATTTTAGCGGGCCTCGCGGGCATGGGCGTTGCGCTTAACTATCTGATCATGGCTTGCTTTATGTCAGCGCCTGCGGGGTTGATGTTCGCTAAGTTACTCATCCCAGAAACCGAGCCAACCGTTAACGAAGTGCCAGAATTACCCGATGATGAAAAACCCAGCAGCTTTATTGATGCCATTGCCAAAGGTGCCATTGCTGGTATGGGAATCGCTGCCATCGTCGGCGCAGTTATTATTGCCTGTATTGGCCTTATGGCCTTGTTGAACGGCGGATTGGGTGCGATTGGTGAACTGTTTGGCATGCCAACCTTAACCGTAGATATGATCCTCGGCACCTTGTTTGCGCCAGTAGCATGGTTGATTGGTATTCCTTGGGCCGAAGCAAGCACTGCAGGCGCCTTCCTTGGCAAAAAAATCGCCATGAATGAGTTTGTTGCCTTCGCCAATATGGGCAATGTGGAGCTGTCTGCACGCAGCAATGCCATTATGACCATTGCCCTTTGCGGCTTTGCCAATATCGGCTCAGTGGCCATGGTGTGTGGCGCCCTGAGTAAAATGATCCCACAACGCGCAGGGCTGATTGGTCAGCTCGGGATGAAAGTCCTGCTAGCGGCGACGTTAGCAAACTTGATGAATGCCGCGATTGTCGGATTGTTCATCTAAGGTTTCCCTTCGCGGTAGCCCGATAGAATTCGGGGCTACCGCCAAGCTAAGTAATTGATAAAGGTCAACAATGAGTATTCAACCCCATATTCTCGTCGCGCCCCATCAAGTCAGTGAAAAAGCCGTCGTCTGCGGCGAACCCAATCGAGTCAACCGAATCGCGGCGCATCTAACGGATGTCGAATCCTTGGCGGATAACCGCGAGTTTCGGCTGATACGTGGCCATTATGGCGACACTATAATCACCGTTTGCAGCACAGGCATTGGTGCACCCTCGGCGATCATTGCCCTTGAAGAACTGTATCAATGCGGTGTTAAACAACTTATCCGCATCGGCTCCGCTGGTGCGCTACAACCGCAAATAGCCATAGGCGATGTAATTATTGCCGAGGCCGCCGTACGTGATGATGGCGGCTCTGCCAGCTATGTAAAGCTCAGCTTTCCGGCCTGCGCCAATCATCGTTTGGTCGGCAAACTGCAAGCATACTGCGCGCAGCATCATATATGTGCCCATAGCGGCGTAGTGCGCTCCCACGACAGTTTTTATACCGATCAAGAACAGGAGCTCTGCCACTATTGGCATCGCCAAGGCGTGCTCGGGGCCGATATGGAAACCGCTGCGTTATTCACCGTCGGCCGACTGCGCCAGCTTGAAGTGGCGGCAATACTCACCAACGTAGTGCTATTTGATCAGGATGTTAAAGTAGGCGTTAATGACTATGTTGCATCGTCCAAGGCAAGCGCCCAAGGCGAGCGACATGCCATTTTAGCCGCGCTCAACGCACTGTGTGATTAGGGCTTAATGAGGTTAATTATCAGTAAGCATTGCCGATAAATGCATCCAGATAACGACCAAGTCATCCTCTTAATGGCGCAGCCAATGCGCCATCATCCCATTCAACTCACGCTTACATTCACGCTCACACCAATCCGTCCAACAGAGTTTGCAGCGCCACAACAGCGGCGACGCGCATTGTGCTCTATCATCAACCGCCACTACCAAAGTGCCCGCATGCACGGATTTTCGGATTTTATGATCGAATAAGTATCAATCCTGCGGCGAAATGCGTACCTTAATCGCATTAATAATCTGCAACTATCATCAACATGCAGTTACATCCTGAACTCTCTAGCCGCTTTGGCGTCACATTAAGCGAGCAGCGCGAACTCTTTAAGCAGGCCTTATTTCAGTGCCAAACGGCCAGCCGCCAATTTGCCCCCGGTGATATCATGTTGCAACAGGGGCAAAATGTGCGTGAGCTTTACGTGGTATCAGTGGGGAAAGTCGCCATGTATACCAGCGCCCACAATGGTCGGCGCTTTCAGTTAGGTGAGCTAAATTGTGATCAGCATATTTTTGGCGAAATTGAGTTTTTTACCAAACTGCCCTGCCAGTGGACAGTGATGGCCGAAGATCAAATGGAAGCCGAGGTAATTTGTGCGGCCAAACTGCAACAATACATTGTCACTCAACCGCAATTAGCGCTCTTTTTTGCCTCCGCTCTGGCATGGGATTATCAAGACTCAATGGCAATCTACACCAACCGCCTATTGCACCCCATCGCCGTCAATATCGCCCTCGATTTGCTACAACGCAGTCAAAACAATATCGCCCTCGGAGCCTTTAACAAAGTCGAGCAAGAAGCCGAACGCTTTGGCACCAGCAGTCGCGTCTACCGCCGCGCACTCAACTCTCTAATTGAACTCGGCCTTGTCGAAAAACGCGATCAGCAGCTGCATATTATCGACCCTAAGGCGCTAGTAACTTTTATTGCGGAGTAGATCAAAAGAATGCTGCATCAAGCATAGGGTTATGCAGGGGATTGACAGGAAAACCACCCAATTTGCATCAGCTTTGCCATCGACACACTGTATCAATCAGCGCATTTATCGTTAAGGGCGATAAATCCAATCCTAAATATGGAGAGCCATTATCCGAGCGGGTGGAGCTAAAAAGTGTTAGATTTTGATAATAAATAAATCAGACTTGCCTAATCTGATTCACGCCCTGAACACCGTCATTTTGCCTTAGCTTTGGGCTAACACGTTTTATGCCCTGTCGTTAGCGGCCAAGTTAAGTTGTCAGTACCGCGGCGTCGTAGTGATAGTGGGTTGTGCCCTCATCACAGCGCTCGCGTATCAGCAGGCCCCGCCCGTCATAGTCGAACTAGTGGCGGTCAATATGTTATCCACCAATTCAAAACCTGATACATCCATTGTTAAGTAATTGGGGTACTCAGAAACAGGAATACGCCTAATCTCTTCCTCACCTTTATACAAACCGCCTGCATAATTAAATATTTTCAACCTTTCTTTTTCTTCAGTTAAATTAACATGGTCAATTATTTTCCACATCCCGTTACTAATATTTTGGTTTCCAGTAAATAAAACTTGTGTTTTTTTGCCGAATTTTTCAACACAGATGGGAGATAAAAGATCATCATTGACAAATGAATTATCATTTTGAATAGAAAGCACGCAAAAAGAAATTATATTTTTAAACTTCTTTTTTGGTGAAAAAACAACCTGACAAATGGCATGGTTACTATTGCTTAGGGGGATAACAAAAATGTCACCTTCTCTATATTTTATTTTCATAAACCATTACCTCTCAAGATAGAAAGAGCATCATCTAATATTGTATTAGCCCAGCTACTACTTTGACCAGCAACATCATCAATTAACTTCGGTACTATCGAGCCAGATTACAGTGAAGACTATTAGAGTGGCACATAACAAAGCACTGCTACGGAAAATTTACTCGCTAGCGCTCGCAAATTTCCGCAGAGTGCAGCGTTATCTCCATAGAAATTTTAATCCGAAACTAATGGATTTGAGTAAAAAATCTAACTCACTTATGTCCAAAAATGAGCTAGTGAATCACTCTACACCAGACTGATTCACGCCCCCCTAAAACCCGCCATCGCGCCTCGTTTTTGGCTCTTTGAGGGCGGTTTTTCCCCCTTAAGATGAATCAAATCTCCAGAGAATTGATTCAACGCCAACTTGATAAGGTTACAAGGCCAAAATAACGGGCTAGATATCTGGGCTTCCTGTTGCTTGTAGCTCAGAACAATCAGATAGCCTTCCTTCTATTTGACTCCATTTATGTGACTGGCACTGCAAAACCTGACTATTTTAGTCAGGATTAGTTGCCACAAACTAAAGCTGCAAATAATATGAATGTAACTTTATTGCTGCTCTGGAGCTACTCATGTCTGCTACTTCTGTCTCAAAAGATGCACAACTCCCACCCCATGGGTTTACTTCTCAACACAATCATTGGCTAGAACGAAAAATAGGTGAACTAGTGGCAGAAGACTTTCGCCGCGCACATGTATTTAGTCAATTTGGTATCGATTTTTGTTGTGGCGGCGGTAAATCACTGGCGGTCGCCTGTGAGCGTGCAAATGTAGAGCCCGCAAAAGTGGTTGCTGCGCTGAATGCCGCAACACTTACCGGTTGCAAAGAAGATCAATTAAATCAATTACCCTTAGATCAACTTATCGAATATATAGAATCAACTCATCATCAATACGTGCGCGAAAAAGCCCCTTTACTCATAGAGTATTCAGAAAAGATGGTACGGGCTCATGGCGAACATTATGCGGAAATAATCCCCTTTGCAGGCTGGGTTCGTGCCCTAATTGAAGATTTAATGCCGCATTTAATGAAAGAAGAAAAAATACTCTTTCCTGCCATTCGCGCTCTCAGTCAGGGTGAACATGTTGAGGGTTGCTTTGGTCATATTGGTAATCCTATCAATGCTATGCAGCATGAGCACGAAGAAGCAGGGGCAATTTTGCAGAAATTACACGAATTAACCAATGACTTCACTCCACCAGAACATGCCTGCACAACATGGCGAGTATGCTATGCCACACTCGCTGAATTTGAAGCCGATTTACACCAACATATCCATTTAGAAAACAATATATTATTTCCTAAGAGCTTGGACTTAGCCCAATAACTAACGACGCGATCCTCTTAAGTCATTAGTCCGATCCTGTCCCAAAGGCTAGACCCAGATCTGGCCTTTGAGTCATAGGCATGTTACAACAAACTTAAGTGCCGCTGATGGACAAGCAGCCATGACATTTCAATCCTTTGCGCTCGACGATATTGCCAACTTACAAGAATCGGCTCAGGTGGAATTTAAACTCGCGGGTGGCCGTGACGGCCAAGGCCAACTGCCCGAGGATATTTGGGCAACTTATAGTTCTTTTGCCAACACCTTAGGTGGTGAGATCATCCTCGGCGTACGAGAAGAACGCGGTCAGTTCACCATTGAAGGTATTCCTAATCCTCTGCCAGTATTACAAGAGTTTTGGGAAATCCTCGATGATCCACAGCGCACAAGCCACAATATTCTTGAGATTTCAGATGTTCAGCTCATTGAAATTATGAATAAAAAACTTATCCGGATCCGAGTACCTCTCGCCTCTGAACACTTAAAGCCCATCTATATTGGCGGTAACGCTTACACAGGTACGTATTTTCGAATAGGAGATGCCGACATGCACGCCAGCCGCCGACAGGTAAACCAATTATTAAGACGTGCCCATCTGTGCAATAAACAGATCAAGGCACGTTAATCCAACGCTAAAACCCGGCGAGTAAATATCCACCCATAGCAGCTATTGCCGCGCCAGAAAAGCGCATCAATTTACGCTGACCTGTAACACGTTGCATACCGAGTCCTATCATCACACCGCCTAAATGAATTACCGCGGTGCCACATAAAAAACCAAGGGCATAGAGTACTGGGCTGGCTAATTCTGGCATTTCTGCACCATGGGCATGCCCATGGAATATGGCAAAGACCCCAACAAAAGCCATGGCAAATAACAGAGGCAGCTGACGGTCAAAAGCAATAGCCAGGCCGAGTAATAATACCGATAGAGCAATGCCGATTTCCACGAAAGGCACAGGAATCGCGTATAACCCTAAAATACCACCGACTAACATAAAGGTGACAAAAGCTAAGGGGACCGTCCAAATCGCACGACCACCCAGTTGAGTACTGAGCATCCCCACACTTAACATCGCCAGCAGATGATCAAACCCCAACACTGGATGATTAAATCCAGACATAAAACCACCACCAGAATGAATTTCATGGGCGGATGCTGGAGCAATAAACAATAGAGTAAATAGGGTTAATAAGCATAAACGTGCCATATCAGCATCCTTGGTGAATAAGTTTTTGTTTTAATAAGGTTAAATGATAACCAAAACTCTACTGTAAAAAAGGAATATAAACTTTGATCCTAATCACCCTAGATGGGCAAAAATCGAGGCTTAGTTGCCCAGACTAAAGCCACACTATGGCACGAGTATTTCAACTAATGAATCTAAAGAAGCCACCTCTAGGTGGGGCAAAAGCGCGGCAATTGGCAAGGATGCAACTTGTCCAAAACTAGGGTTAAGCCAAACTGACTGACACCCCGCTAAGCGTGCACCACGCACATCGGCATTCATACTATCGCCCACATGCAAAAGGTGTTGCGGTCCAATATCTAAGCGAGTACAGGCAAGGTAAAACATATCCTTCGCAGGCTTCATATGCACACCTTGGCCTGGACGCAAAACAAACTCAAAAGCATCTCCAAGCCCAATACGTTCAGGATCCACATTGCCATTGGTGATCCCTACCAATTTAAAATGTCCTGATAGCTGTTCGAGCAGTGAGAGCACAGCGTCAGAAACCTTAAAATGACTACGGTGGAAATAAAAGCAATCTAAACCTTCTTTCGCGCCCCGTTCGGCTTCGCTTTCACAATAACCCAGTTGTAATAACCCTTGGCGAAGGGTGGCAACTCTTGCTGCAGACGTATCATGTGCTAACTCGGGAATTTGCTGCAGAAGTTGTAATTTCAACCTTCGCCAGTCGAAGGCTTGCCATGCCTTGGTGAGTGGAAAAGCCCGATGCAAAAACTGAGTTAACTCGGCTTCGGCATTTAAAATATAAGGTTGATTGTCGTACAGGGTATCATCGAGATCGAAACTGATCGCTTGAATATTTTGAGGTCTAAGATAACAACGCATTATTTATCCTGCTGTTTTTTCGCTCTAGGATGGGCGCTATCATACACCTTCGCAAGATGTTGGAAATCTAGACTGGTATAAATTTGTGTCGTTGAGAGGTTTGCATGGCCTAATAATTCCTGCACAGCACGCAGATCGGCACTCGACTCCAACATATGAGTCGCAAAAGAATGACGTAATTTATGGGGATGGACTCGCACTGATAACGCTTGTTCCTGCCCCCACTTTGCCATCCGCGACTGGATACTCCGATGAGATAATCGTCTACCTTTTCCCGTTACAAACAATGCACAATCTTCGCAAGGAATTTGCTGACGACATACAAGCCATGCCTCTAATGCCTTAATGGCATAACTGCCTACTGGCACAATACGCTCTTTATTGCCTTTACCTAATACTCTAACTTCACGCAGATCGTACTGTACACTTGATAAATTGAGTGCTGCTAACTCGGCAAGACGTAATCCGCTGGAATAAAACAATTCCATCATGGCTTTATCTCGCAGCGTTAAGGGATCTGTACCTTCAATTTCAAGTAAATGAGTAAGGGAATCGACATCCATATTTTTAGGCAGTGGCTTGGCTTGTTTAGGTGCACTGAGTCCTTTGGCTGGATTAACCGCTATCATCCCTTCCCGCAGTAAAAACTCACCCCACTGTTTGATCGCAGATAAACACAAGGAAAGCGAGCGAGGGCTCAAGCCTTTGCGGTGTAATTTTGCGAGCACTTGTTGCCAATGCTCTCGACCCACATTAAGTAAGGTAACGTCTTTAGGTAATAGCGTACTAACACGATTTAGTTCATAGAGATAGTTATGCACAGTGTGAGCCGACAACTGCCGCTCTGAATGTAAATAACGCTCATAGTCCTGCAGGCATGTCACTTCGAGGTCCGACATATCGCCCATTCGCGTACTCCTATCGGTTCCTTATCCGTCTCTATCAGATAGACGTTATTCCTAAACATAAGTTTAAGTAACAGTCTAAAAATCATAATTTAGCTAACATATACGCCAATAAACGACGTAACTGCTCAAGCAGCATATTATCCATATCAGGGTGAAAATGAGTCGCATCTTGGCTAGCGATAGCAAAAATAACGGGAATATCTTCGGCTAGCTTCACTAAAGCAACAGAGCCCACTTCAGCACCAAAAAGTCGCTTGGCTTCTTGCTGGGTTAAACGGCCAAAATAATGTCCCTTGCGTAGACGTTGTTCCCAAATCGCCTTCATCTCGATATCCACATCGAGAACATTGATTAAACGTACATGGCTAAAATTAAACTGCTGCTTTAAATTATCAGCGAGCACTTCCTTAAGGGAGATTAAATCAGCGCAATTCAATAACTTGAAAGATAACTCAGTATTGAAAAGGTAAATTTTTTCATTACGCGCTGCCATGGTCAGCAAGCTCGTAATTTCTTCCTCAAGCAAGGTGACTCGTTGACGCAGCATTTCTTGGCGTCGCTCTACTAATGAAATCGCACCACGTTCTGTATGGGGCAAACGCATTGCCAGCAATAGCTCAGGATAACGATTGAAAAAATCAGGATTATCCAGCAGATACTCGCGAATAATCAACTCATCAAAGGGCACATTCGTCTGTGGCATCAAAGGCTCTGTCATAGCTGAATTTGTCCATCATAAACATGTTGTGCTGGCCCCGTCATCCACAGGGGTTTACCCTCGCCTTCCCAGTTGATGGTTAACGTGCCTCCCGGTAAATCCACACGGACTTGCTGATCAAGTTTACCTTGTATTTGACCCACAACCACTGCAGCGCAGGCACCTGTGCCACAAGCTAAGGTTTCAGCAGCTCCGCGCTCATAAACACGCAGTTTAATATGGCCAGAGTTTATCACCTGCATAAATCCGACATTCACCCCACGCGGAAAGCGTTCATGTTTTGTCAGCAAAGCACCAATCTCGGCAACGGCGGCACTGGCCACATCTTCCACATCAAGCACGCAATGGGGATTGCCCATAGAAGCGGCGCCACATAAAAAAGTTTGCTGCGCAGTTTGCAGTAAATATGTTTTTTCAGGCTTTTTAGCTTTAAAGGGAATAAGGCTTGGTTCAAGTATCGGAACACCCATATTCACCGTCACAGTTCCATCGCGCTCCAAACGCAATGTCATTTTGCCAGATGAAGTACTAACACGAATTTTGTTCTTATTTGTTAGTCCTTTATTGCGCACAAAACGGGCAAAACAGCGAGCACCATTACCACACTGCTCAACTTCACTGCCATCGGCATTAAAGATGCGATAGTGAAAATCTAAATCCGGATCATAGGGCGGCTCGACCAAGAGTAGTTGGTCAAAACCTATACCAAAGTTACGGTCGGCTAAACGGCGGATCTGCTCAGGCGAAAAGAACACGTTCTGCGTGACACCATCGACCACCATAAAATCGTTGCCCAGTCCGTGCATCTTAGTGAATTGGATCAAGATACTTATCCTTTAAGCCGAGGCGCTGTTTATTCAATAATAAACCAAGCGCCTGAATCAATATAATTTTTCTAGTTTACGGCAGGAGTTGCTCACCTTGCCAGAGTTGAGATATTTTTTCTCGCTCACGCACTAAGAAAGCGTGCTCGCCATCGACCATCACTTCAGCCGCACGGGGACGAGTATTGTAATTGGATGCCATAGCAAAACCATAGGCACCACTTGAACGCACCGCAAGTAGATCGCCAGCAGCTAAAGCCAGCTTGCGTTCTTTACCTAGAAAATCGCCTGTTTCACACACAGGGCCTACAATATCAAATTCATAGGCCTCAGAGTCTCTTGGCGCTACTGGGATAATATTTTGCCATGCACTATAAAGTGCGGGGCGAATTAGGTCATTCATCGCGCCATCGACAATCGCAAAACGCTTGTCGCTGTTTTCTTTCAGATAAAGCACCTGAGTGACAAAAATCCCCGCATTAGCTGCAATCGCACGGCCAGGCTCGAAAATCAGTTTAAGTTTACGGTTGCCTAAACGCTTGAGTAACGCAGCCGCATATACATCGGGATGTGGTGGCGTTTCATCATCATAGGTCACTCCTAAACCACCGCCTACATCGAAATGTTCGATAACAATTCCTTGCTCAGCCAGACGATCTATGAGCGCCAGCATACGATCCATTGCATCAAGAAATGGTTGGATCTCAGTGAGTTGTGACCCGATATGACAATCGACACCTTTCACTTTTAGATGTGGTAACGCATGGGCACGGGCGAAAACAATTTCAGCCTCATCCATAGCAATGCCAAATTTGTTTTCCTTAAGGCCGGTCGAAATATAGGGATGGGTTCCTGCATCCACATCGGGATTAATCCGCAATGAAACGGGTGCTACTTTACCTAAACGACCCGCAACCAGATTTAACTGCTCAAGCTCGGCGCTTGATTCGACGTTAAAACAGTAAATACCCAGATTAAGCGCTTGCTCCATCTCGGCAACGGTTTTTCCCACACCAGAAAACACCACTTTAGCGGGGGAGCCTCCTGCTTCGATAACCCTTGCCAACTCACCGCCAGACACAATATCAAAACCACTGCCTAAACGTGCCAGCACATTCAGTACGGCCAAGTTAGCGTTGGCTTTGACCGCATAACAAATGAGGTGTGGATGATCCATAACGGCATTATTAAAAGCATGCCAATGGCGCTCAAGTGTCGCACGGGAATATATATATAGTGGTGTGCCATAGGTTTTGGCTAAATCAGCAACCTGACAGCCTTCGGCGTGCAGGGCATTATTATGGTAGAGAAAGTGATCCAATATCCGATTCCTTACTGTGCTTAGCTGCGAGAATAATGTTAGTTAGGCTAATTAGCGTATCTGTTCAGTTTTAACTCGCGTTTCTGTTGTGGCTTCAGCCTGCTCTTCAGGCGTTAGCATTGGCTTGGGTGCCACGACTTTTTTAGGCGGGCTCACTTGGGGCGCTGGCGTTTTATATAAAGGGCCTTTCTGACCGCATGCCGTAATGAATAGGCTACCAAGCAATAACAATAAAAACAGTCTCATTTTTCTCAACATCTGTGCATCTGGTGGCTAATAGCCTTATAATCGCACCCATCTTGACGAAAGCAAAGGATAGAAATGCATGGCTATGACAGATACAGAATTTCACCAGCTCGCCGATGACATGTTCCAAGCCATAGAGAGCGCGATTGAAACGGCAATTGATGAGCAAGATGCCGATGTCGATATCGATGCCAGCGGCAACGTATTGCAATTGGAATTTGTAGATGGCTCTAAGATTGTGATCAACAAGCAAGAACCTTTGCATGAGATTTGGGTTGCAACGCGGTTTGGCGGCTATCACTTTGGCTTTGTAGAGGGTAAATGGCTAGATGGCCGTAATGGCGGTGAATTTATGCCATTCGTTCAAGACTCTATACTGCGCCAAGGCGGTATAAAACTTAGCTTCTAAGACACGACAACATAACCATAGGAGCTTAGGCTCCCATGGTGCAAATTAGTACGATTAAAACTCAGCATCTTGGTCGGTAACATCAATTCCAAATGGGGCGACTGTCAGGTCACCTGCAACTCTAACCAAATGAAAAAACTGCGGAATATTAAATCTCGCCCGCGCCGCATAATGCTCATCAAACACATAGTGATGACTCACTTTATTGACAAGCTCACTCATATTAGAGCCATGTTGAACATAATGACTGAGTTGGTTTTCTTCATCGAGAATAAATACATCCAAATTATCACCCCTTTGACGTAAGAAATACTGAATCGCCCCCTTAGCCGCAAAGTTTTGAATAATATTGGGCATACTAGAAAACGGATCATCTCCCAATGCTGGGCGTGGCAATCGAACGAGATGACTACGAGAAAGTTGCTGATAAAAAGATTTAGCATCACTCAAATCTTCATAGGCCATACCCAATGGATTAAAAAAAATACCATAGCGAATATGGCTTATTTGCAGGGGTTGTACGAGTATGCTGGATTGCTGTACCTGCTGGCATAGTCGCGCTGTTTGCTTGAGTAAATTCTTCACCGCGAGCTTAAGTTGTGGCCGTAATTTTTGGGAGCAACTGATCACATCCATATCAACAGGTAAACTTGCTCGCCTTAACCCTGGCGTGACAAACGCCAATGCCTGCAGTACTGCGGTATCACCTTCAAAACGATGACATTGCCATTCCCCCCCAACTGTTAAGACAAATCGCATCTAAGGCGCCGAGCATATTCTCTTTTTTACGCCCGAGAGAGAACACGTTGGCATTCATAAAATCAACCATCATTTCTTGCCCACGCCAGTTAATGGTGGGATCGCAGTCTAAATTGAGCACAAAAATGAGTTTACGGAAATGCCACGGCTGACATAAGTCCCGTTTAGACACCCGCCAGTCATGATCGATAAAATGCAGTAAACGCTTTGCCGCATCGGTAAGCCGCTTAGACTTAAGCTTACTCTGCCCAAATTCATACCATTTTGTATCAGGCGTTGACACACCATTTAAACAGGCCCAAATCATTAATGCTGATGGTGTTTTACCTTTGCAAATTGCAGATTCACCCAATAGATTCTTCGGCTGAGGACCTTGCCGATAAAGATAATATTGGCTTTCGCGAGAACTGGAGACCATAGTCACTTCAGATTCGGCAACCGAGCTACTCCATAATAAATTCAGCTTCGCAATTTGATCTTCATCTTGGGTAAAATAGGTGTGCAACTTACGGGTCAACATCCCTAACTCTTCTATCCGTAAGCCTTCATTCAACTCATGGGTAGATGCAAATCGCAGTAACGTTTGATAGCTCGCCAATAGTAATTCATTGAGTTGTTCATTAAACCAATTGAGCTGGCCACTGTGCCAATGCTCACAATCGTCGAGTGTATTGATTAAACTCTCTGGCCATTGCCAATCCTGAACCAGTTGCTGCATTTTAGGGTAGCGCCAATCTTTTCCTTGCTTGGCACGACTCAAATACACACCACATTTTAAGTAAAAACAGCGACGAACAATCTCAAGTCGTCGTGTATCATTTTGCTTCAATAAATAGATTTCAATCGCTTCATATATAGCGTAATACGCATCGTTTGATGCTGAAAAATCTCCCTCAAGCGTTTTCTGCCATAAACGATCACACAGCAAATGTGAATGAGGATATTCGCTAGCGTAAGCTTCTAGCAGAAGAACCTTTATCAAAGCTTTATGCGGCTTATTTAAACCTTTGTAGAGTTGCCATAAGGAGGCACCAAAATACTCACTCGCGGGTAACTCATGGACATCACCAAGGTATAATAAGTCAGGATTTAACTTAGCATTTGGCCACCAAGCAATGGTTTTACCCGCCAAGCGAATTTGACTTCGATAAAACTCTTCTAGTAATAACCAATGTTGGGTACTACCACTGTGCTCGTGCGCCATAGATGCTTGACATGCTGAACGCCCTTTTTGGCCGCCACTGAATTGCTGCGGATGCACTAAGTAAAAATTAACTTCAAAATGATAATCTGCAAACCATGCCGTTAATCTATTCGCTTTGGTACGAATTAATGCCAAATCTTCATCGCACAACTGCGGATGATGAACTAACCAAACATCAACATCACTCTTAGCATTTTGGCCAAAGCTTGCAGTGCTGCCCATGGCATAAACACCTTCAAAAGCATAGGTATCTATCTCTTGAGGTATAAAGGGAAGCTTAAATACATCACATGCCAGTGACGCATTTTTTCCCTCTTTATAATCACTAATACCACTGGGAGTATTGGGATGGTGATAGCCGGGATACTGAACGCTGTTCTGGTGGATTAAGAAAGGGATCAAATGGAATAAGTGTTTTTGCAAAGGAGATAGCAAAGCTAAAGCACGCGCAATACGCACTTCATTAAGTCTTTCTGCAATATCAGGAAATAGGTCTTGCTGATCCATCCTAAAACAAAACACCTAACACTTATGGGAAGTGTGCTTATGTTAACACTTTTGACAACATGAGCAACCAAATGAGATCTGCGTCACATTTTTGTACTATTTAGAACGCTGCCGACTTCAAAGAATCGATACGGCTTCCTTACATTAACGTATTGCCAATGTTAGCATTGGCGCAACTAAGATCTTTGACTGGAAACTAGGCATGTCTGAAAACCGCATACGTATCGCAACCCGCAAGAGTCCGCTAGCCATGTGGCAAGCTGAATTTGTTAAAGCCGAATTAGAACGCATTCACCCAGGTATTGTGGTGGAATTGCTACCAATGAGCACCAAGGGCGACGTGATATTAGACACGCCATTAGCAAAAGTAGGTGGTAAAGGTCTGTTCGTCAAAGAACTTGAAGTGGCGATACTAGAAGACCAAGCAGATATTGCTGTGCACTCAATGAAAGACGTGCCAGTAGATTTTCCTGAAGGACTCGGACTTGAAGTCATTTGCGAACGTGAAGATCCCCGTGATGCATTTGTATCAAATATCTATAAAACGATCAGCGAATTACCACTTGGTGCAACCGTTGGTACTTCAAGCTTGCGCCGTCAATGTCAACTGCGCGCATCACGCCCTGATCTGATTATTAAAGATTTACGCGGCAACGTCGGTACTCGCCTTGCTAAGCTGGATAACGGTGAATACGATGCCATCATTCTTGCTGCTGCTGGTTTAATTCGCCTTAAATTATCAGGACGCATTGCCAGCTTTATTTCTGCCGAACAGTCCTTACCGGCTAACGGTCAAGGGGCTGTGGGCATTGAATGCAGAACCAACGATGAGCGAGTTAAAGCACTTCTTGCACCATTAGAGCATTTAGAAACCCGTTACCGTGTTATCGCTGAGCGAGCAATGAACACTCGCTTAGAAGGTGGATGCCAAGTGCCTATTGGTGCATTTGCTGAAATTAATGGCGATGAGATGACCTTACGTGGTCTAGTCGGCAATCCTGACGGCAGCGAAATTATCGAAGGCATCATCACAGGTCCAAAAACCGAAGCGACACAATTAGGTGTGGCTCTTGCCGAAGAACTCTTAAGCAAAGGCGCAAAAAGTATCCTTGACGCCGTTTACGCTAAAGCCTAAGTCAATGAAAGTGTTACTGACGCGCCCTGAGGGGCGCAATCAGTCTATGGTCGATGCCTTGAATGCACGAGGCATTGCCCACTATGTCACGCCATTATTGGGTGTTGAACCAACTAACGACATCACAACGGATGCTTCGCATCCATTGGCAGGGACAGATATTATTATCTGTATCAGTGCTAACGCTGTTATTTTTGCGAATAAAGCCTTAAACAAAATTAATGCACAAATAGCAACATGGCCTAAAGTTCAATATTTTGCTGTAGGCCATGCAACATGGGAGGCATTAGATCAGTTAGGCATTTGCGCAGTTGAAGCCCCCGATGATTGCCAACAAACGGAAGGCTTACTTACCCTTGCTTCTCTACAAAATATTCCAACTAAAAAAGTAACGATTATACGTGGTGTTGGTGGTCGCGAAGCTCTCGCTGAGCAATTAACCCGCCGTGGCGCAAATGTACGCTATTGGGAAGTATATCAGCGAGTGTGTCCACCGTTAGACGGATATGCTATTACACAACAATGGCAACACTTTGGTATTGATACCATTGTGGTCACCAGTGGCGAAGTTCTCAATAACCTGATTAAACTAGTGCCAAAAGAGTTATTTGCGTGGCTGCGCTCATGTCATATCATAGTCCCAAGTAACCGAGTAGAAGCTCAAGCTCACGCCTTTGGTATAAACCACGTCACCAATGCCTGTGCCGCCAACAGCAAAGCCGTGCTAAACGCCCTTAAACTTTAAGCGCTATTTAGCCCGATTTTACTCGAATGTCGGCAGTAGCATGTTTTCAAGGACTGTTAAATGGATAACAACAAGCACGACGCAAAGAGCCCAGAATCCGAGGCTACCTCTATTATTGCACCATCGGTCACAACCGATGAAACATCGTTACCGCCAACGTCATTCTCTGAAACTCAAGCGAAAGCCGACGCAGTAAAACCCACAAACACAACCATTAACACTCCTGCGTTAACCAAGAGTTCTTGGGCAATTCGCTTTAGTATTTTATTCGCTTTAGGATTAACCCTTGGTGCCATAGGCGGTGGCTATGTGCTGTATCAGCAACTCCAGCAACAAATTCAGCAGCAACAGTTGGCACAAGATGAAAAAAACAATGCCCTGCAAAGCCAATTAGCACAGGCGCTATTACAGCCTAATCAACGAATAGAACAACTAGAACAGCAACAACTTAACGACGCAAAAACCTATCAAGAATTATCAAAACTCGTTGAAAACCAAAGCCAGCTCCAAGATAGAGTGAATAAACTTGCCGAACGTAGTCCCACACATTGGATGGCATCAGAGGCAGAATACCTCGTCAATATGGCAGGACGTAAACTCTGGTTAGAGAAAGATCCTCGTACTGCTACCGACTTATTAAAATCCGCGGATGAAACCATTGCTGCGATGAACAACCCTGCACTGCTGCCAATCCGCAAAGCACTCGCCAAAGATATCGCCGCAACGGCCAGCATAAAAGTGACAGATACTGAAGGGAATGTATTAGCGCTTGATGCCTTAATTGAGCAACTGAGCAAGCTATCACTAAATCGCCACGATGCAGAAGTAAATCCCGCTGAAGATACTGCTATCACTGACAATCTGAGTGATTGGCAAACAAATCTAAGTAAGACATGGAAAGCCTTAACCCAAGATTTTATTACTATTCGTCACAGAACAGCCAACGCTCCAGCGCTATTAGCGCCAGATCAGCAGTGGTATCTGGTTGAAAATATCCGTCATAAATTGCTGCAATGCCAACTTGCTTTATATCGCTATGATAGAGCTGCATATCATCAATCATTAATGATGGCACGCAAGTGGATCCAAACTTACTTTGATCCCCAAGATCATAAAACTGTCGAAGCCATTGCCGAAATCGATAAATTAGCCACATTGGAACTCGATCCTATCACCCTGAAATCCTTTACAGCTAAACCTCTACTATTACAACTCACAAGTTATGGTGAACTCACCTCATCAGAGGATACGTCACTATGATAAAGATATTAATTTTACTAGGGATTGTACTAATAGGACTCTGTATTAGCCCTTGGCTAGTCGGAAATACAGGTTATGTATACATTACGGCCGGTGATTACCAAATTGAAACCAGCTTGGTCTTTGGGGTTATCGCCTTAATTGTATTTTATGCTGTATTCCAAGTACTTGAATGGTTGGTGATTACCGCTATTAATCTAATCCTACGTAGCCGTTTTATCCCCTACCATTGGCGCCGCCGATCCGCAAAAAAACATACATTAATGGGCGCGCTTGCACTTGCAGAAGAAGATTGGCCAGCGGCTGAACGCGCGATGATAAAAGGCGCTGACAACGGCGAACTCCCCGCACTAAATTTACTTGCCGCGGCAAGGGCTGCTCAGTACCAACAAAAAATAGCCGAGCGTGATCAATATCTTGACCGCGCAGCAACACAACCTCTAGCCGCCAATGCGGTAACAACCACTCGTGCCCGTTATTTATTAAAGCAAGGGGAATTAGCTTTAGCACGCGTTGAGCTCGATAAGTTATCGCCCACGAGTAAGAGCAAAGCACCAGTACTAAAGCTGGCCCTTGATCTCTATCAAGCACAACAAGATTGGGATGCGTTAAAGCTGTTATTGCCTATATTGAAGAAACGTCAACTCATTGATGATGAAAAGTTTAATGAACTCAATATAGTTACCCATTGCGCTTTACTTAAAGCAGCGGCGACAAAAAGTGAAGCAGCATTAGAAGAATGCTGGCAGTGGTTATCACGCAGTGAGCGAAATCAGTCTGAATACCTCGCTATCTACGCGATTGCCCTATGCCGCTTAAATCGTAAAGATGAAGCGATGAAGTTGTTGCTGAAAAAACTCCGCTCAGCACCAGACACCGCACTATTAAAGGTAATACCTGATATAACCACTGCCCAAGATATGGATATCCGTAAACAACTCCTAAAATACGAAGTGACCCACGAGAATAATGCTGATTATCAAATTTGCTTAGCCAAGCTGTATCAGCAAACGCGCGAAATGAAAGAAGCGAAAACCTGCTGGCAAAACGTCTGTCGACTTGAGCCAACGAAAGATGCTTGGTTAGCACTTGCACGCATTCAAGAGCAATTAGGTGAACAGGGTTACGCCAACCAAAGCTATCGTCAAGCTGCCAATCTGTAATACCAATAACGACATCGATAACGCCATAATACCCAAATTATGGCGTTCCCTAGCTCCTTATCCTTCCTCATATCCGTAGTTAAAGCCCCAAGTATTTTGCATTCATAAAAATTTAATCCTCAGTTAAAGATCTATTCGCTATATAAAAGCTTACATTTATAAAACAAACACACTAAATGCAGTTGTTTTTACAAATAAACATACAACATCTAGTTTTATACAAAACCAGCGTCAATTTTACAGGTAATGCGCAAGAAAAAGCCTTAATACCAAGCGATAGAGGCGCGTCAAAAAATTGACTTCCATTCGCTCATTAGCTAAAATTCCACCACTTGTATCACACTTCCATACATTTGTTGGATTTGTGGGCCTTTGTTTGGATTAACACTTGGGTGTTGGGAGCTAATTATGGGATCGGTCATTACATCAAAAAAAGGTTTGCTAAAGTTAGTTAAAGGGCAAATCAATATCGAAGTTGATGGTACAAATCAACCCGCTAAGGATGGCGAGCAACTCCCGAAAGGTGCAGTCCTCCATATTGGCGAAAATGCAACATATGAAATCACCTTCGATGATGGCACTAAATTATCGAACGAAGACGTACCGAATACCGCTACAGCGACACCGCCAAGTACCGCCAGTGAAGCGACGCTAGATGAAATCCAAGCACTACAAGATCTCATCGCTTCTGGAGAAGATCCAACTCAAAGCCTGCCAGAAACCGCAGCAGGTAATACCCCTGGTAGTGATGGTAACTCAGGTTATGTAACATTAGCCCGTAGCGGCAGTGAAACCCTTGCGTCCTCAGGCTACTCAACAACAGGTCAAGCGCCAACAACCATCGCACCCAATGAGTTAAGCCAAACCATTGCCACTGACTCGCCATCCATACTCGCGAATGACACTAATACTATTGATGAAGATACAATTGCCACAGGCAATGTACTCGACAATGACAGCGATGCAGATTCTGAATTAACGGTAGCCAGCTTTGAGGTTGAAGGCACAAGTTATGCCGCAGGAACTGAAGTGACTCTTGAAAGCGGTGTATTAATCATCAACGCTGATGGCTCTTATACTTTTACACCCAGTGAAAACTGGAATGGCCAAGTTCCAGTTATTACCTACACCACCAATACAGGCGCAAGTGCAACACTGACTCTAAATGTCACTCCTGTTGACGATGTGCCAGTGATCGCCGGTGACGACAGCGGCGCGGTCACCGAAGATGCCAGCGATCCAGTGTTAACTGACACGGGTACCCTGACCATCACCGATGCGGACAGCGGCCAAGCGGTATTCCAAGCTGGCAGCGGCGTCCCAAGCGTCGGCGCCCTCGGCAGTCTGACCATTGATGTCAATGGCAACTGGACCTACAACGTTAACAACGCCGATGTGCAATACCTCGCCGAAGGCGAAACCAAGGTAGAAACCTTTGTGGTGCTCAGTGCCGATGGCACTGAGCACACCGTCACCATCACCATTACCGGCACCAACGATGTGCCAGTGATTGCCGGTGACGACAGCGGCGCGGTCACCGAAGATGCCAGCGATCCAGTGTTAACTGACACGGGCACCCTGACCATCACCGATGCGGACAGCGGCCAAGCGGTATTCCAAGCTGGCAGCGGCGTCCCAAGCGTCGGCGCCCTCGGCAGTCTGACCATTGATGTCAATGGCAACTGGACCTACAACGTTAACAACGCCGATGTGCAATACCTCGCCGAAGGCGAAACCAAGGTAGAAACCTTTGTGGTGCTCAGTGCCGATGGCACTGAGCACACCGTCACCATCACCATTACCGGCACCAACGATGTGCCAGTGATCGCCGGTGACGACAGCGGCGCGGTCACCGAAGATGCCAGCGATCCAGTGTTAACTGACACGGGCACCCTGACCATCACCGATGCGGACAGCGGCCAAGCAGTATTCCAAGCTGGCAGCGGCGTCCCAAGCGTCGGCGCCCTCGGCAGTCTGACCATTGATGTCAATGGCAACTGGACCTACAACGTTAACAACGCCGATGTGCAATACCTCGCCGAAGGCGAAACCAAGGTAGAAACCTTTGTGGTGCTCAGTGCCGATGGCACTGAGCACACCGTCACCATCACCATTACCGGCACCAACGATGTGCCAGTGATCGCCGGTGACGACAGCGGCGCGGTCACCGAAGATGCCAGCGATCCAGTGTTAACTGACACGGGCACCCTGACCATCACCGATGCGGACAGCGGCCAAGCAGTATTCCAAGCTGGCAGCGGCGTCCCAAGCGTCGGCGCCCTCGGCAGTCTGACCATTGATGTCAATGGCAACTGGACCTACAACGTTAACAACGCCGATGTGCAATACCTCGCCGAAGGCGAAACCAAGGTAGAAACCTTTGTGGTGCTCAGTGCCGATGGCACTGAGCACACCGTCACCATCACCATTACCGGCACCAACGATGTGCCAGTGATCGCCGGTGACGACAGCGGCGCGGTCACCGAAGATGCCAGCGATCCAGTGTTAACTGACACGGGCACCCTGACCATCACCGATGCGGACAGCGGCCAAGCAGTATTCCAAGCTGGCAGCGGCGTCCCAAGCGTCGGCGCCCTCGGCAGTCTGACCATTGATGTCAATGGCAACTGGACCTACAACGTTAACAACGCCGATGTGCAATACCTCGCCGAAGGCGAAACCAAGGTAGAAACCTTTGTGGTGCTCAGTGCCGATGGCACTGAGCACACCGTCACCATCACCATTACCGGCACCAACGATGTGCCAGTGATCGCCGGTGACGACAGCGGCGCGGTCACCGAAGATGCCAGCGATCCAGTGTTAACTGACACGGGCACCCTGACCATCACCGATGCGGACAGCGGCCAAGCAGTATTCCAAGCTGGCAGCGGCGTCCCAAGCGTCGGCGCCCTCGGCAGTCTGACCATTGATGTCAATGGCAACTGGACCTACAACGTTAACAACGCCGATGTGCAATACCTCGCCGAAGGCGAAACCAAGGTGGAAACCTTTGTGGTGCTCAGTGCCGATGGCACTGAGCACACCGTCACCATCACCATTACCGGCACCAACGATGTGCCAGTGATTGCCGGTGACGACAGCGGCGCGGTCACCGAAGATGCCAGCGATCCAGTGTTAACTGACACGGGCACCCTGACCATCACCGATGCGGACAGCGGCCAAGCGGTATTCCAAGCTGGCAGCGGCGTCCCAAGCGTCGGCGCCCTCGGCAGTCTGACCATTGATGTCAATGGCAACTGGACCTACAACGTTAACAACGCCGATGTGCAATACCTCGCCGAAGGCGAAACCAAGGTGGAAACCTTTGTGGTGCTCAGTGCCGATGGCACTGAGCACACCGTCACCATCACCATTACCGGCACCAACGATGTGCCAGTGATTGCCGGTGACGACAGCGGCGCGGTCACCGAAGATGCCAGCGATCCAGTGTTAACTGACACGGGCACCCTGACCATCACCGATGCGGACAGCGGCCAAGCGGTATTCCAAGCTGGCAGCGGCGTCCCAAGTGTCGGCGCCCTCGGCAGTCTGACCATTGATGTCAATGGCAACTGGACCTACAACGTTAACAACGCCGATGTGCAATACCTCGCCGAAGGCGAAACCAAGGTGGAAACCTTTGTGGTGCTCAGTGCCGATGGCACTGAGCACACCGTCACCATCACCATTACCGGCACCAACGATGTGCCAGTGATCGCCGGTGACGACAGCGGCGCGGTCACCGAAGATGCCAGCGATCCAGTGTTAACTGACACGGGCACCCTGACCATCACCGATGCGGACAGCGGCCAAGCAGTATTCCAAGCTGGCAGCGGCGTCCCAAGCGTCGGCGCCCTCGGCAGTCTGACCATTGATGTCAATGGCAACTGGACCTACAACGTTAACAACGCCGATGTGCAATACCTCGCCGAAGGCGAAACCAAGGTAGAAACCTTTGTGGTGCTCAGTGCCGATGGCACTGAGCACACCGTCACCATCACCATTACCGGCACCAACGATGTGCCAGTGATTGCCGGTGACGACAGCGGCGCGGTCACCGAAGATGCCAGCGATCCAGTGTTAACTGACACGGGCACCCTGACCATCACCGATGCGGACAGCGGCCAAGCGGTATTCCAAGCTGGCAGCGGCGTCCCAAGCGTCGGCGCCCTCGGCAGTCTGACCATTGATGTCAATGGCAACTGGACCTACAACGTTAACAACGCCGATGTGCAATACCTCGCCGAAGGCGAAACCAAGGTAGAAACCTTTGTGGTGCTCAGTGCCGATGGCACTGAGCACACCGTCACCATCACCATTACCGGCACCAACGATGTGCCAGTGATTGCCGGTGACGACAGCGGCGCGGTCACCGAAGATGCCAGCGATCCAGTGTTAACTGACACGGGTACCCTGACCATCACCGATGCGGACAGCGGCCAAGCGGTATTCCAAGCTGGCAGCGGCGTCCCAAGTGTCGGCGCCCTCGGCAGTCTGACCATTGATGTCAATGGCAACTGGACCTACAACGTTAACAACGCCGATGTGCAATACCTCGCCGAAGGCGAAACCAAGGTGGAAACCTTTGTGGTGCTCAGTGCCGATGGCACTGAGCACACCGTCACCATCACCATTACCGGCACCAACGACTGTCCCGTAATAAATTCCGTATCAAATGCTACGGTATCTGAAGAAGGGCTACCCAACGGTATAGCTGATGTTATTGGTAATTCTGATACTACAGATAATGTTTCTGCTAGCGGCACAATAAATATTAGTGATGTTGATGGAGACTCTTTAACCGTTTCACTTTCTGGCCCAACAGAATTAATGTCAGGCGGACAATCTGTAAATTGGCTCTGGGATGCGGATACACAAACACTAGTAGGCTACACAGGTGTTATTGGCGAATCTTCCTATGTTGAAGTAATGGCTGTAGTTCTAACCGCTCCAACTTCTGGTGATTCCAATTGGACCTATGATGTGACTTTAAAGGCACCACTTGATCATCCAGACACTACATCGGAAGATACTATTACATTCGATATAGGTATTACTGTTAATGATAATCATGGTGGCACCTCTACAGGTAGCTTTAGTGTTACGGTTGAAGATGACGCACCTGAAATCGCATCTATTAGTCCTGTCGAAGTAACGAATATAGATATTCCTGATACTTTAGTCGGTCTATTCTCTCTAACTGGCTATAGTGGCAGCAACAATCTTCTTGATTTTGATGGTTTTACGATCACAGCCAAAGGATTTACCTCTTCAACAAACTCTAACTTAATTGATGCCGCAATCTATGGAAGTAGTAACGGGATAGGAGTTAGCAGTGTAGGGGCGCCTTATCATAATCTTGCTAATGAAGTAGATTTCCGTAAATTTGCAGATGGAAGTTCTGCATCAGAAGAAATCATCATCACTCTGGATCCAGGAACTGTTGCCTATGGTGTAAATATTCAGTTTTCCCATATGTTTGGCGGCGAGCTAGAAGTCGGAATAGTTGAGTTCTGGCGTGATGGTCAGCTTATTGCCACTCAAACATTTAGCTCTGACGCTAATAGTGGTGACTATGCTGCTAATTTCCAAGTCTTACAAGGCGGATTTGATACCATGGTTATCAAGGCGCTAGATAATGGCCAAGGGCCTCACAGCAACGATAATAGTGATTTTACAATAACGGCAATTGAATTTACTGGTTCACCAACCCCTCCAGCAATCGCTTTTGCTACGGGAGTAATCACCCCAGAGTGGGGGGGCTGATGGTAAAGGCTCATTAACGTTGACTGGCAGTACAGAAAACAATCTGCTTACAGCATCAGGCAGCACAATTACCATTACTCAAAATGCAAATACGCTTACTGGTATAGATGAAAATGGTGAATTAGTATTTAGATTAGAATTTACACCTGGAACAGGCACTTGGGAGTTTTTCCAATACAAAGAAATGCTCCAACCTTCTGATGGCAATATTGATTTCACAGTAAGAGCAACAGATCGTGATGGTGACTATACCGACGGTTCTTTCTCGGTTATTCCGCAGTTATACATAGCGCCACCTTCTGCACCAGAAGTTACCATTATCGATGACACTAATAATGACTCGTATTTAAGTCCTACTGAAGTAGGAAATGACGACGTTCAAATACAAGTCGAAATTGATGCTGCTGATTTTGCTGCTGGAGGCTATGTCAATCTCACTATTACAAACAGTGGTGTAACAACCAATGTCGAACTCAAACTGGTCAACGGTGAACTGCAACTTGCAGATGGTTCTCCAGCAACAGGTTTTAGTTATAGTAATGGTGTCATCAGTTGGACAGAAAGCACACCTGCGGCAGGCCAAAACATTACAGTAACCGCCACCCAAACAAACTTTGCCGGAAATACTTCTCCTTCCGGCTCTGACAGTGCAACTGTTTATCTGCCTGATAATCGCCAAATCATTGTTAATGAAAGCGATCTTCGTGACAATATTCCTAATGTTGTCTCAAGTACAATTAGTTTCACCGCAGGTAACCAAGCACTGACGCAGTTCCGCTTTAATGAGTCAGCCATTAATGCTGCGACAAATCTCGCAGCAGGAGTGAGCATCGTTTGGGCGATAGCCGCAAATGGAGCACTAATAGGTTCCATTGATGGGGTTGATGTCATCAAGCTCACTTTAACAGGTGGAGTGATTGCCGCAGGTACAACTGCGAATATTACTGTGAATGTTGAATTGCTTGATAATATCAAGCACGTGAATGCTCTAGATGGCACAAATCTAAATTCACTGATCGATGGCATTGTCATTGAAGCTATTGGCGCCGATGGTAGCGTTTTGACCGGTAATTTAAGCATCGTCATTAATGATGATCTGATCTCTATCGATCCTGTCAGTGGCTCTGGCGTAAATAGCTCTAGCGCTGCCAATATCATAGGTGCTCTTAATATTTTAGGAGCCGATGGTAATGATCATGATCTTAATGATGATTACAGCATAAGTCTGACAGCGAATATCACAGGGTGGAATGGAACAACCACTACGTTTGCTAACTCAGGTATAACCTCAGAAGGGCTAACCATATTTTACTACGTAGACCCTGCTCATCCCAATGTGCTTATTGCATATACGGATACCAATGCTACCCCCTCAGCCTATACTGGCGCGGCGAACCAAGCATTAATCTTCACGTTGACAACCGATCCGCATAGCGACCAATACACTTTCGATATCAATCAAAGCATTGATCAACTTTCAACTATCCAAATTGCAGGTTTAGTTGGAGGTCAAGGCGGCATTGGTAACGCGGTATATGTTACAACTAATAATTCCCCAGCGGGCTATGGTATCTACAATGATATAACTAAAATTCCTGCTGGTGAGGATATTGCTTTCACATTAACCGCACGCGCTGAAAATGGCAGTGTAGGCCGCGTCAATGGTACCAACAACGGCTTCGGAGTGGACAACCCACATGTTAGTGGTAAAGAAATTCTCATCATTGATTATTTAGAAGATGCAGCAACAGCAAGCTTTAACTTTACTGGCGCGACGTCCATCTATTTTAAAGCCTATGATGAGCAAGGTAATTTAATCGGTGAAGGAAATATAACAAGTGGTCAAGTTATTCAAAATTTAGGTTCTATAGCCTATGTTGAATTATCTGCCTTAGCAGGTACCAGTTTCCAATTTACTGGCACTACGGCACAAACCATTGTGAGCTCCACTCAAAATGTCGACTTACATTTTGATGTAACGGTTACCGATAGTGATGGTGATACGAATACAGGCGGATTTAACATCCATCTTGAGGCACCAAATACAACGCCAATAGCACCTGTTGCGCTCACTACTAACGCCATTGCAAGCCTTAATGAAGCAGACTTGCAGGCTGGCGCTCCCGATATGAGTGTACAAACACTTAGCTTTAAATCTGGTAGTAACTCGATTGGTAGCTTCCAATTTGGTGATTTTAGTAATATTTCCGTCACAGGTATTAATGCGCACATTCATTGGGCCGTTAATACTGCGGGCCAATTAATAGGTACCGTGTTTGGCCGTGAAGCTCTTCGCTTAACCTTAGACTGGGATCGAATTAATGCGGGAGAACAAGGTGATGTGACGGTTACTGCCGAATTACTGACTAATTTACCCCATAGCGTTAATGTGGATAGCCTTACGATAAATGGCATTAAAGTCGTGGCTATTGATGGTGCTGGTAATACAGCCCAGTCAACTGTCACGGTTACCGTTGCCGATGATGTTGATATCGCTAAAAATGATACAGCGCAACTCGATGTTGTTGTCGACTCATTTAAGTTTTCTGGAGTAGTTGCTAATTGGCAAAGTACTATTGGTGGTACAAATATCACTAAATATGATGGTCCAGATAACGATACAGGTTTAGATCAAATTCGGTGGGGAGATCCATCTAGTTGGTATGGAAACCAATCAGGTTATGGTTTTATGGACAACGATGCAGGACTTAATGGAGCATTGTCACTTAACCAAGATATCGTTTTGGGTACATTTACCCACTACAATTATTCAATTACGTCAGGTACATCTATTACTGCCGCCACAATGAAAGTGACCTTTAACGTCACAGATGCATATGGAGTAACCACACCTGTAACGTTAACTCTCAACTTTAACCATAACGAAACACCTAATACAAACGACCCAATAGCTTCTCGCGACATTGTCACCGTAGGCCAAACCAGTGTCACCTTCAACTATGAAGGCCAAATGTACACAATGCAAGTAATTGGATTTAAAGACAATAATGGTAATGTTGTCACATCTATCTACACTAATGAGGATGCTGCGACCAGTTATGAACTAGTAGTTCGTATGGTTGCTGGTAATGGATATTCCTTACCAAACACTGAAGGCAATGTGTTGACAAATGATGTCGTTGGAGCTGATGGTCCATTGACCATTATTGGTGTAGCTAAGGGCGATTTTACTAATACCGGCGGTGTATCTGGGCAAGTAGGGTCAACCATAACTGGCCTATATGGCACTCTGATACTAAACGCCGATGGAACCTATAAATACCAACTTACAGCAAATGCAAGCCAATTGCCTACAACAGGAGCAATAGAAACCTTTACTTATACCATCCGTGATAGTGATGGCGATGTATCCAGTGCAACCTTGAAAATCAACGTTAATCCCGTCAATAGCGATGGTATTAATATTGCGGACGCCAACCTTATTACCACTCAAGGTTCTAGCCTGAATGACACTATGGTCGTGGTTAATGGTGAAAGTGCTAATAACCCAAATCAAAAAATATTGAACGTCAGTTTTGGTGGTGGCCAAAGCGGTATCATCACAAACAGTAACGGAAAAGAGGTTGTTGCTTCAGGAGCTAACAATAAGAGCTATAGCACTACGGATGCCCAATTCGTTAATGGCGGCGATGGTAATGATCATATTGAAACAGGCAAAGGCAACGATGTTATCTATGCGGGTAGAACAGGCTCGACTGGATATAGTTCCGATGATGCACTTGAGCTATCAGTCAATACGCTCCTAAATCACCATATTATGACGGGTGAATTAACTGGCGCTAACAGAATGGTTGATAGTAACGGCCTATTATTGGCTAATGATGTCGCTTCGCATAAAGCGGATATTGTAAATGGTGGCAGCGGTGATGACCGAATTTATGGTCAATCTGGTTCTGACATTCTCTATGGTCATACAGGTAATGATTATATTGATGGTGGTAGCCACAACGATGCACTCCGTGGTGGAGAGGGCAACGATACTCTCATCGGTGGCCTTGGTGATGATGTCCTTCGTGGTGATAGCGGCGCTGATACCTTCGTCTGGCGATATGCGGAGTTTGGCACTGACCACATTATGGACTTTAAAGTCACAGAAGATAAGTTAGACCTGAGTGACTTACTCCAAGGCGAATCGGCAAATAATTTGGACAGTTACTTAAACTTTAGCTTAGACAGCACTGGCTCTACCGTCATCGATATTGATGCCAATCTTGATGGTGTATATGAACAGCACATCATTCTTGATGGCGTGAATTTATTCACCACTTATGGCGCAACAAATGATGCCGGAGTGATTAATGGTCTACTGGGTACCAATGGTAATGGTCCATTAATTATCGATACTCAGCCTATCACTCCAGAGACACCACAGGGAGTAACACCACTTAATGATCCTCATAACAATGGCACTATGATCCCTTAAATAAAATCGTTTTGATGGCCTATAGAAATATAGGCCATCATGGACGATACTTTGGATAACCATATAAAAATCAAAGGATAGATAATTAGGTGCCTGTCACAGCGTCTGAAAGAATTGAGCAGTGGACTATTTCTGCTTCGCAGCGAGTTATAGTTGATCCATTGCTAGATTGTTTAGTGCTCCTCACTGAACATTTTGGAAACCCATGCTCAAGCGATTCGCTTGCGGCAGGTTTACCCCTGTCTGGTGCTCTTTTAACACCAGATTTACTTCCACAAGCAGCATCGCGCGCGGGTTTAGCTGCAAAATTGTCTCGAAAGGGATTAAATGAAGTCTCACCAATACTGCTCCCCTGTATTTTATTATTAAAAGATCAGAAAGCCTGTATATTACGCGAGCTCAATTTAGAGTCAGATAAAGCTGTTATTCAATTACCTGAAACGGGTGGTGAAGAGACACTCAATATTGAGTCACTAGAAGCCTTATATGTAGGTTATTTATTTTTAGTAAAACAAGAATACCGTGGTGACATGGGCTTTGATGTTTATCTTCACGATAATAAAACCCATTGGTTGCTCCAAACCCTAAAAGATTCCGCACCTATTTATCGAGATGCACTTATTGCGTCTGTTTTAGTAAATTTATTTGCGCTCGTTTCACCACTCTTCATCATGAATGTGTATGACAAAGTGGTTCCCAATCTCGCTTTTGAATCTCTTTGGGTTCTCGCAATTGGTGCTTCTATTGCTTATCTTTTTGATCTTGTGATGCGACAATTACGAAGCTATTTAATTGATGTTGCAGGTAAAAAGGTAGATATCATTGTCTCATCACAACTTTTTGCTAAAGCCATTGGTATTCCGCTTGAGAAACGCTCCCCCAGTATCGGCGGTATGGCAAAACAACTCGGTGAATTTGATAATATTCGCGAGATATTAACCTCTGCAACAATAACCACATTAGTTGACTTACCCTTTGCGTTATTTTTCTTAATTATTATCTTCATCGTTGCTGGTGATCTTGCCATTATTCCCGTTATCGGGGGCGTTATCATTATAGGTTTTACGCTTTACACACAACCCAAATTAAAAGCTGCGATTGAAGAAGGTAATAAGTTTTCAAGCCTTAAACATGGACATTTAATTGAAAGCCTCTCTGCGCTTGAGTCAATAAAAGCAAACGGTGCCGAAGGTATAGTGCAAAGAAGCTGGCAGCAAATGATAGGCCATAGCGCAAACTGGCAATTGAGATCTAAAAACCTATCTAATTCAGTGTCAAATATTGCCAACTTTATTGTCCAGTTTACCGTTGTAAGTGTGGTTATTTTGGGGGTTTATCGGGTTGCTGATAATGTCATTTCAATGGGAGGAATCATTGCTGCGGTCATGTTATCTAGCCGTGCCATAGCCCCGATGGCACAACTCGCAGGCCTGATGACAAGAGCAAACCATACAGCAAGTGCATTGCGTCAACTGAATGACTTAATGGTGCAAGAAGATGAGTTTCAAAATAAAGGTCATTTAGTCAGTAAACAGAGATTGCTCGGTAAGATTAATGTCGATAATGTCGGTTTTAGTTATCCAGGGTCAGAAAAACCCGTGTTATATCCCATGTCTCTGACCATTAATCCCGGTGAGCGCATCGCAATTATTGGGCGCAATGGTTCAGGTAAAAGTACACTCGCCAAACTTTTAGTCGGTCTTTTCCAGCCGACCACTGGCAGTCTACGTTACGACGGTATTGATTCTGCACAAATTCATCCTAGCGATCTACGCCGTAACTTCGGCTATTTGCCTCAAGATGTCACGCTATTTCACGGGACGATTAGGGATAATATTCTCTTTGGTACTCGCCAAGTGACTGAACACCAACTGATACGGGCGGTACAACTCTCAGGCGTAAGCCAATTTACGAATCTTGAAGCTGAAGGTTTAGATCAGCAGGTTGGTGAAGGCGGTATGTCGCTTAGTCGTGGACAAAGGCAAACAGTGGCGCTTGCAAGAGCAACGCTCAATGATCCGCCAGTGCTCTTAATGGATGAGCCCACAGCAAGCTTAGATGCGCGGGCTGAGCAACAGTTTATTCGCTCAATGCAAAATGTGAGCAAAGACAGAACCCTATTGTTAATTACGCACAAAATGCACTTATTACAATTAGTTGATCGCATTATCGTGCTTGAACGCGGTCATGTCGTCGCTGATGGCCCTAAAGCTGAAGTGTTAGAAAAACTCAATTTTGGTCTGTTCAATGGGGGCAGTAAAAAATGAGTAAACACTTAACGGCTAATGATCTGGACATGGTAGATGATGTCTATGGTGCCATGATGACCGATGCGCCCACAGGCCACAGATTAATTATTTGGGCAATGGCGGCAATGATTGTCTGTTTCTTGTTGTGGGCAGCTTTTGCCAAATTAGACAAAGTCACCACAGGCTCAGGCAAAGTGATCCCCTCCTCACAGGTTCAGGTTATTCAAAGCTTGGATGGCGGAATAATGCAAGAGCTCTACGTACGGGAAGGTGAACTGGTCACCAAAGGGCAACCCTTAGTACGAATTGATGACACTCGTTTCCGCTCAGATTTCGCTCAACAAGAGCAGGAAGTTTTTGGTTTAAAAACTAACGCTATTCGTATGCGAGCCGAGCTAGATAGCATATTAATCTCAGATATGACCTCTGATTGGCGTGAACAGGTTTTAATCACCAAAAAAGCCTTAGTTTTCCCTGATAGTATAGTGGCAGCGGAGCCTGCACTCGTGCATAGGCAACAAGAGGAATACAACGGTCGTTTAGATAATCTCAGTAATCAACTTGAGATATTAGTGCGCCAAATTCAACAAAGGCAGCAGGAAATCGATGAGCTTGCCTCAAAAACGACAACGCTCACCACAAGTATGCAGTTAATCTCCAGAGAACTAGAACTGACTCGACCTCTCGCTAAAAAGGGGATTGTGCCAGAAGTCGAATTGCTCAAGTTAGAGCGTGCGGTTAACGATGCTCAAGGTGAACTCAACTCACTACGATTACTTAGACCAAAATTGAAATCAGCCCTAGACGAAGCCATTTTAAAACGTCGGGAAGCTGTATTTGTGTATGCCGCCGATTTGCGGGCGCAGCTTAACGAGACCCAAACTCGCTTATCTCGTATGAATGAAGCTCAGGTTGGCGCACAAGATAAAGTCAGTAAAGCCATTATCACCTCACCTGTTAACGGCACCATTAAAACAACACATATCAATACATTAGGTGGCGTTGTACAACCTGGTGTAAACATTATTGAAATTGTTCCTTCCGAGGACCAATTATTGATAGAAACCAAAGTACTACCAAAAGACATTGCTTTTTTACATCCAGGATTACCTGCGATAGTTAAAGTCACCGCCTATGATTTCACTCGTTATGGCGGCCTTAAAGGTACTGTCGAACATATCAGTGCAGATACATCGCAGGATGAAGAGGGCAATAGCTTCTATCTTATTAGGGTGAGGACAGAAGAATCGAGTTTAGTTAAAGACGATGGCACGCAGATGCCAATAATTCCGGGGATGTTAACTACGGTTGATGTCATCACGGGACAAAGATCCATTCTTGAGTACATTTTAAATCCAATTTTAAGGGCTAAGGACACTGCGCTTAGAGAGCGTTAAGCCTGTTATAAACCGGGAGGTTTGCAATGAATACTTTAGTAAAACGACCATTTCAATGTTCAAAAATAGCCATGGTATTATCATTAATACTATTACCATTATCGGCTCAAAGTCAGACTTTAGAGCAGGCGGTTGCGCACACGATCGATACCAATCCAGATCTGCGTGTCGCCTTTAATCGCTTTAAAGCGCGGGAAGAGCAAGTTAACCAAGCAATGGCTGGTTATATGCCAACCATTGATATCACTGGCGGTTATGGTTATGAGCAAACCGACAGTGTATCAACTCGCAGACGTAAAAATGTGGGTGATGTTGATAGTAAAGGAGTGGCGGAGCTAAACCGTGGAGAATTCGGTGTTAGCTTAAAACAAATGCTATTCGATGGCTTTTATACCAGCAGCGAAGTCAATCGCTATAGCTTTGAAGCCAGTGCAGATCAGTGGGCCTTACTCGCCGCGGCAGAAGATATGGCACTAGAGGTCAGTAAAGTCTACCTCAACTATCTGCGTACTCTTGAAGTCCTAAAACTGGCAGAAAAAAATCTCGATAGCCATAAAGAGATTTATGACCAAATTAAACAACGCACCGATTCTGGTTTAGGTTCAACCGCTGACTTATCCCAAATATCTGGCCGTCTTGCTCGTGCAAATGCCAATGTAATGTCAGCGCGCAATAATTTACTTGATGCGAAAGCACAATACGTCAAAGTCGTTGAATCTGAACCAGTTGATTTAATTCAGCCCGTACCAGATGCTGACATGTTACCAAAAGATCTTAGTTCAAGTTTAAATGATGCCCAGCAGAATCATCCTATTTTAAAATCCGCGGCTAATGATATTCGTGCGGCTGAAAATGAGCGCTCATCCGTTCAATCCAATTATTATCCACAGGTTTCATTAGAGCTCAGTGGTAATTGGAATAATGATATTGGCGGTGAAGATGGCGTAAGTAATCTGGCGAGCCAAAATGTGGGCGGACATAACAACGATCTCCTTGCTATGGTTCGAGTGAAATACAACCTTTTCGCTGGAGGAAGAGATCTTGCTCGGGAAAAAGAAACTGCCTATAAGCTCGGTGAAGCAAAAGAAATTCGCCAACGTGCACAACGAGAAGTGGTTGAAGGCGTGAATCTAGCTTGGAACGCCTATGAAATGTTAGCACCACAGAAAGAATATATTCGCGATCACGTCGTTGCAGCAAAAGATACTCAATCTGCCTATGCGCAACAATTCAACCTCGGTCAGCGCAGCTTACTCGATTTACTCGATACTGAGAATGAACTATTTGAGGCTCGTAAAGATTATTTACAGACCGAATATGATGAAATCATCGCAAAATATCGTGTACTCAACGCTACTGGTCGTTTATTAGACTCACTCAAAGTGACTCGCCCTGAAGCATGGCGTGGCGAACGTAACTATGAAGGAGGAACTAACAAATGAAAACCGTAATCCTATTCCTCAGTATCATACTTTTAGCTGGCTGTTCCATGCGAGATACGGTTAATATTGAGAAAATGACAACGACTCAAGCCTATGATCTATCAGATAAAGACCGGGATGGTGTTGTCGAGGCCCGTGAACGTTGCAACGACACTATGCTGGGTGCAAGTACGGATAACTATGGCTGTGGCAGAATTAAAGCGATTAATGAACGAAAGGAGATAAATATTTTATTTCCAAACGACTCTGCCTTTATCGCACCTGAGTACTATTCTCAGATTGAAGATATCGCGGCTTTTTTACGCCAATATCCAACGACTAAAGTGACTATCGAAGGCCACACAAGTCGCACTGGCACTGATGAACGCAATGCGGTGTTATCACAAGAGCGGGCTGATGCCGTCACTGCAGCGCTAGCAGACCGTTTTAACATAGATCGAAGCCGACTCACCGCCATCGGATATGGCTCTAGTCGCCCAATAGTATTAGAACAAACTCCAGAAGCTGAAATGCGCAACCGCCGTGTTGTCGCCGAAGTAACTGGTGATGACACAACAACGGATATGAAATGGACAATTTACTCTGTCGATGACAATCCAAATTAAGGACTAAAACATTAAGTGATGAACGGCAGACTTGATTATAAAGATTCATTATTGCGAGTCTGCCGCTTTAGTCTAATAGCGTCAGCCCTAGGGATCTGTTGTCTCTATGCTGCGCCAACACAAACCCTTGATGAAACTAAAATAACCTCAACTCTGGTTAAACATTATGGCGAACGTGCAGGCATGCGTGCCAAAGCGTGGTTTAAGGTTTTATCTGAAGCAAGTACGTTAGATGAAAAAGAAAAACTGTTAAAAGTGAATAACTTTTTTAATTTATTTCGTTTTGTTGATGATATAAAACTGTGGGGAGAGTCGAATTATTGGGCGACCCCAATGGAATTTATTGGTGTCAATGGGGGGGGATTGTGAGGATTTCTCAATTGCAAAATACTTCACTTTACTCCAGTTAGGCGTACCAGAAGATAAGATGCGAATTACTATGGTAAAAGCAACCAGTGTCAATCAATACCATATGGTATTGGCTTACTATGAAACGCCCTCAGCCGTACCCTTAGTACTCGATAATCTCGACCATGAGATAAAACCAGCGACAAAACGGAAAGATTTATTACCCGTTTATAGCTTTAACGGTAAACAACTATGGCTTAACAAAGAACAAGGACGAGGTGTGTTAGCGGGTTCCTCTACGCGACTCGAAAAATGGAATGACCTCAACCACAGATTAGGTGTTGACCGTCTCAGGCAACCTAAATTAAAACTGGAGTAGCCCCCCAAAATGACACTGTTTAGACAGATTTATTCGCTGCTGTTTAGCCTCTTTTTGTTAGTAGTCGCAAGCTTAGGTTATGTGCAATTTACTGAGACCCAAAGCTTTTTAACTAAGCAAATGGAGTCCGATCTAAACAACGTCAGCAACTCTCTCGGCTTAATGCTCACCCCTGCACTCGAGGCTGGTGATACAGTCGCGGCAGAAACGTTAGTCAATGTTATTTTTGAAGGTGGTTACTACCAAAAAGTGAAATTGACATGGATGGTAGATGGCAAACAACAGGAATGGACAAATCCACTAAAAATTGAAGGCGTCCCTCAGTGGTTTATCAATCTCAATCTCTTTAAGACTATACGCAAAGAAAGCACGATCACATCAGGCTGGTTACAACTTGCACAACTTGAAATTACCGCTCATCCTGGGTTTGGTTATCATGAGTTGTGGCGGATCATGTCAAATACCATCATCGCTTTCTCCCTATTGTTTTTGGTTGCCATAATTACCGCAAGATTAGGACTAACTTGGATCCTAAAGCCCCTACATGCACTATCAGAACACGCTAAGCGTATCGCAGCTCGCCAATTTGGCCCAGATATGCCATTGCCTAGAACCACTGAACTGAAGGATCTTGTAACCGCCTTTAACAGTATGTCGACGCAACTAAAGCAAGTATTCCAATCTTTAGATGAAGAAGTCGGCGCACTTCGTAAGAAAAATCTTATGGATCCAGCATCAGGCTTACCCAATAGGCAATATGTGGTAAACCGACTCAACGGCTGGTTAAGTGAGCCTAGCAGTGGCGCACTCTTCCTAGCAAAACTAGATTGGCTTGAAGAAGTACATAGCAAATATGGTTATCAAGTAAGAGATGAAACCATACGTATTCTCGCGGAGAGATTTCAGAAGGAATTGAATGAAATTACCCCTTCGGTTATCGCACGCATTGCGGCTTTTGAATTTGCGTTTTTAGTCACAGATGTTGAACACGATCAAATCAGCAAATATCTGCAAACATTGATCCGTACAATTAACCAAGAAATGTCCAAAGCAGGCTGTAAACCTAATGAAAACTTTGCAATAGGCGTTGCTGAGCGAATAGGGCAAATGAAAGTATCGGATATTTTGGCACAAGCAGATAACGCATTACAAAAAGCACTCAAAGAAAATAAAACCTTCCACTGGTTTGAAACAACTGAACAACAGCTTTTTACCCGTGAACAATGGCGAGATAATCTCAGTCATGCTATCAGTAATAAAAAGTTTAAGTTTAGATGGCAACCTATTCAATTTTGTAATGGAGATGGTATTGCACAACGGGAATTATATTGCCAATTAGAACTTGGCGATAAATTAGCGCATGCAGGGCAATTTATGCCTTACATTGAATTATTATCGCTTGGTGCGCTACTCGATAAGTGTTTAATTGAAACTGTATATGAACAAAAACTCCTCGAGCGTAGCTATGAGCCAGTGGCAATTAACTTAACACACCAAAGTATTAGCGATCCCCAATTTCATGAGTGGCTTAATCATTTCCTTCGCAATGCCCAACATGTTGAACGCATTTGCTTTGAAATACCAGAAGCTGGTGTATATAGCGATTTAGCGTCATGTTTACACTTGTGTGAAATTATTCGCGATAATGGTGCTAAATTTGGTATTGACCACTTTGGACGTCAATTTGGCTCTATGTCCTATTTGCAAGAGCTTAGACCGAGTTACGTTAAGCTCGATCAGTCTTTCTCTTATTACGATGAAGCACAGCATAACAGTGAGCTTTGCCGCGCTATTATTAATGTCGCTAAAGGATTAGATATTCAAGTGATAGTGACTGGCATTCAAGAAAAAGCACAACTTGAACGCTTTAATGAACTAAGAACGGATGCCTATCAAGGATTTATTGCGCCACCAGAAAATCTAGAATAAATCAGTCGTGAAGCTCCTTCGGGAGCTTTACGACTCTCCACCCTATCTATATAACTGAGCGCACGCTTTCATGCCCTTATCCTCAATAAGAAGGCTTGTTAACTGCTCAAGTAAGATAAGAGAGAAAATATAAAAAGGCCTCAGTATTGGATACTGAGGCCTTTTTATATTTGGTCGGTGATAGAGGATTCGAACCTCTGACCCTCTGGTCCCAAACCAGATGCGCTACCGGACTGCGCTAATCACCGTCAATCTGTATTACCTTTGTAATCAGCTCAGAGGGTTCCTCTGGTCCACTTTCATCCTAAACATCAGGATGCGCTACCGGACTACGCTAATCACCGTCAATCTGTATTACCTTTGCAATCAGCTCAGAGGGTTCCTCTGGTCCACTTTCATCCTAAACATCAGGATGCGCTACCGGACTGCGCTAATCACCGTAAATTGTAAACTATTTGCTTAATCTAGATTAAGCTCGCTAGTTATGCGAAGAATTTGGTCGGTGATAGAGGATTCGAACCTCTGACCCTCTGGTCCCAAACCAGATGCGCTACCGGACTGCGCTAATCACCGTCAATCTGTATTACCTTTGTAATCAGCTCAGAGGGTTTCCTCTGGTCCGCTTTCATCCTAAATATCAGGATGCGCTACCGGACTGCGCTAATCACCGTCAATCTGTATTACTTTTGTAATCAGCTCAGAGGGTTTCCTCTGGTCCACTTTCATCCTAACTATCAGGATGCGCTACCGGACTGCGCTAATCACCGTAAAATGAATCTGTAGATAAAATGGGGTGACTGATGGGGCTCGAACCCACGACAACCGGAATCACAATCCGGGACTCTACCAACTGAGCTACAATCACCACTGATTTCACTTATCATGCTAACCTAAAAGCTCACAACGCTGTACGGAAGTGGTGCGCCCAAAAGGATTCGAACCTTCGGCCTCACCCTCCGGAGGGGTGCGCTCTATCCAGCTGAGCTATGGGCGCTCGCCTTGGTTAGCGCCGCATATAGTATGGACAAATAGCCTTTGAGTCTATAGCTGTTTCGCACTTTTTTTACTGACTGCTCAAGTTTTGATACATTAGTGCGCTTTTCCATCTGACGCTCTTCATAAATATGACTTGGATGTTACGGTATTTCATGCTAATTATAGCGTTTGGCAAAAACACAAACATTTAACAAGTGAGTATCATGTTTAAGGATGAAGATGAAACTACGCAATCGTCGACTCTTAGGGTTGAACGCTTAAAAAAAAGAATTATCCGCTTAAAATATTTAGCGCATAAGTATAAGCGTGCCGAAATCATCCAGAATGCCCTACTTGAGTTATCGAATATCGCGACTCAAGTTTCCTCATTAGAAGAATTCTATGTAGGTGTACATCAACACTTAAAACAACTGATCTCCGCTGACAACTTTTTTATCGCTACTCTCGATGTCGCTTCAGGCACAATCGCTGTTCCTTTTTTTGCCGATGAAAAAGATGCTCATCCCGCACAACTTTATCCAGAGGAATCACTCTCTACTTTATTGCAGCAGGGATTAACAGGGTACGTATTCAGAACGGGTAGAGCACTCCTGTGTGACAATGATAAAGTTGATGAACTCATCGCGGCAGGTGAGATAGTGAACCTAGGTTCACCCTGCCACCTATGGCTCGGAGTGCCCATTAAACACGATGGTATAATGACTGGTGTATTAGTCGTACAAACCTATGATACAAATGTAAATTATGGTGATATTGAAGTCGAATTAATGACGTTTATTTGCCACCATATTGCCGGCGTAATGGAAAGGCTTAAACATCAAGAACAGTTAGAGCAGGCTATACAACAGCGCACCAAAGAACTTAGCCAAGCCTACGATAAACTCAAGCAAGAAGTATATGAAAGGCGCAGAGCTGAACGTCTACAAAAATCGTTGTTTGAAATAGCAGAACTTGCCAGTTCTGGCACGGACACCCCTGACTTTTACTCTCAACTACATAATGTTATTCGCCATTTAATACCCGCGAATAACTGCTATATTGCCTTACTCAATGAAGAAGAAACCCATCTCACCTTCCCTTTTTATGTATCACAACTAGGTAATAAGCATCCAGGAACTCGTCCACTACAAGATGGACTCACTGAATATGTGCTCAAACATAAACGCCCACTATTACTAGACCAAAATGATATTAATACCCTGATTACCAGTGGCGAGATCTATACCCAAGCACCCTCGTTAAACCACACACAGACGATGCATCAATGGATAGGTATTCCACTCTTTATCCATGATCAAGTCCGTGGCGCGCTAACCATTTATAGCTTTAGCATGACGCAGAATTATCAAATTAAGGATTTAGAGCTATTAACTTTCGTCTCACAACATATTGGTGCGGCGATTGAGAAAAAGCTTTCAGCAGAATCACTCCGTCGCAGTTATGAAGAACTTGAAGAAAAAGTCATCGCCAGAACAAAAGATTTAGCCGAGCTGAATAAAGACCTTGAGAAAGAGATCCTCCAACGTCGTAGTATGGAAGCAAAATTAGTTCACGATGCAAAGCACGATGCGCTTACGGGCCTCCCTAATCGTGCCATGTTTATGGAACGCTTAAATCAAGCAATCAAGCATGTTAGGCGCCACAGCCTCGAACAATTTGCCTTATTGTTTATCGATCTCGACCGCTTTAAACAGATAAACGACACTCTGGGCCATCTTGAAGGCGACCGATTCTTAATCGAAACAGCAAGTCGCCTGAGATCCTGTATTCGCGATAACGATACCTTAGCCAGACTCGGTGGTGACGAGTTTGTTATTCTACTCGATAGCATTAACAGTATTAATGATGCCAAAGATATATCCGAACGAGTCATCCAAACCATTTCTCAATCTTACAAACTAGGCTCAGTAGAATTTAACTCTGGTGCCAGTATTGGCATAACTGTCAGTGGTAATCATAAATTCGATACCAGTGAATCTATGTTGCGCAATGCAGATATGGCTATGTATCAAGCAAAGGCAAATGGCAAAGGTTGCTATGTTATTTTTGACGATAGTTCGTCACAACAAGCTATGCAAGATGCGGCATTTGAAAATGACTTTAGACGAGCATTGCAGCAATCTGAGCTACAACTGAATTATCTCCCTATTGTGGACTTAAATACTCAAGAAGTTTATGCATTAGAAAGCTGCCTATTTTGGGAGCATCCCCTACGAGGTACGGTACAACAGGAGCAGCTTAATGCCCTTGCTGAGCAAACGAATCTTATTGTAGAGCTAGATAAATACACCTTAGCAGCCGTGAATAGAACCTATCCACAATTACTTAGAAGCTATGGAGATAAACTTAATCTGCATGTGATGCTATCTAGCCAACATATAAAGCATAAGCATGTACTTCGTAGTCTAAAAAATGTTCTCAAGCAAACTCAACTTAATCTAAGTCGTTTATGGTTATTCTTTAGTGAAAAGGCATTAGTTCAGGAAACTGAAAACCATATTAATGGTTTTGAACTACTTGATAAACTTGGCGTTAATCTTGGAATAAGCCACTATGGCAGTGGTCATAGCGCACTAAACAACCTGCTATTTTTACCCATAAAAGGGTTAAAACTCGATGCCAATATCACCCAACAGCTAGTGGATGAACAACACATTAAGTTGATATCTGCCTATCAAAAAGCGGCGTCAACATTAGGATTACAAACCTTTGTAGATGGGATTAAAAGCCAAGAACAAATCCGCATATTTAGCTCATTGGGTTATCAGTTTGGCCAAGGAATAGCCTTAGCTGAAACCTTTTCGCTAGCGGATAATCAGCAACAAGATTGTGCTTAAACATGTACGATAACAACAAATCGATATAGCGTGCGCTCACTTTTTAAACATATCCCTTAGATTAGCAATGTGGCTTCGCCCCGTTTGTATGCGCTCTTGCTCTGTTTGCTGTGGTTTACGATTTTCCCACACAAGGTCATCTTGTGGTAATTCCAACAAGAAGCGACTCGGCTCGCAACGCATAGTTTCACCAAACTGGCGCCTTTCACGGCAAAGCGTAAACCAAAGCTCACGTTGAGCTCGGGTGATACCCACATACGCCAAACGACGCTCCTCATCGATATTGTCTTCATCTATGCTGGTTTGATGGGGCAAGATCCGCTCCTCTACGCCAACCATAAATACATAGGGAAACTCTAAGCCCTTTGAAGCATGCAAAGTCATCAACTGAACCTGATCACCCCCCTCATCCTCACTATTACGCTCCATCATATCCCTAAGCGTTAGTCGATTAACCACATCGGGTAAGGTCATAGGTTCATCAAGCTCATCGCCAGCAAGCATCTCTGTGACCCAACGATACAACTCTGAGATATTTTTCATCCGCATTTCAGCGGCCTTAGCACTGGTGCTAGTTTCATATAGATAATCTTCGTAATTGATTTTACGAATTAATTGCTTCACCGCCTCTACAGGCTCACCGCGCTGTGCTTGATCGCCTGTTTCCACGATAAAACGCCCAAACTGATACAAAGATGACATAGCCGCTGGCGGAAGATGGTGATTGAGTTCAGGCTCAAAAATCGCCGCAAACATAGATATATGCTTTTCATTCGCAAAATGACCTAGACGCTCTAATGTCGACGGACCTATGCCACGTTTGGGTAAGTTAACAATACGCAGGAAAGCATTATCGTCGTCAGGATTCACCACTAGCTTTAGATAGCCCATGATGTCCTTAATTTCAGCGCGAGCGAAAAATGAAGTACCACCACTCAATTTATAAGGAATACGGTTCGTCATCAGTGCTCGCTCAAGCAAGCGTGACTGATGATTGCCTCGATACAAAATCGCATAATCGCCAAACTGAGTACGGCCAACAAACTTATGTCGCACTATTTCTGCAACGACACGTTCAGCCTCCTGCTCTTCATTAGCAGCAAATAACACTCGTAGCGGCTCGCCATAGGCAAGTTCGCTAAATAGCGCTTTATCATAAACGTGGGGATTATTCGCAATCAGAATGTTGGCAGCCCGTAAAATCCGCTGACTAGAACGGTAATTTTGTTCTAACTTAATTAACTTAAGTTTAGGAAAATCAGTACCTAACAATACAAGGTTTTGTGGTTTAGCGCCACGCCATGAGTAGATAGATTGATCATCATCCCCCACTACAGTAAAACGAGCACGCTCGCCTACAAGTAGTTTCACCATCTCATATTGGCTAGTGTTGGTATCTTGGTATTCATCCACCAGCAAGTATTGGATCTTAGTTTGCCAACGAGTCCGAACCTCTTCGTTGTGCCTCAATAACAGGGTAGGCAATAGAATTAAATCATCGAAATCCAAAGCATTATAAGCTTTCATATGTTGAGCATAGCGCTGGTAAAGCATGGCAAATAAATGCTGCTGCTCATCTTGAGCGATTTTGCGCGCCTGCTCCGGGATAATTAAGCCGCCCTTCCAGTTTGAAATGGTACTCGCAAGCGACTTAAGTAAATCTTTATCTTCATCTAACTCGTCTTGGGTTAACTCTTTGAGTAAGGCCAAGGTATCTTGATCATCAAACAACGAAAATCCGGGCTTTAAACCCAATACCTTATGCTCACGCTTAATGATCTCAAGTCCAAGGGTATGAAACGTCGAAATCCATAATCCTCTCGCTTCCTTACGCCCCATCGACTGAGCAATTCGCTCTTTCATCTCGCGTGCGGCTTTATTGGTGAAGGTCACCGCCGCAATATTGCGCGCCTTATAACCACACTTTTCGACCAAATAAGCGATTTTATTGATAATTACGCGCGTTTTACCACTGCCCGCACCCGCCAACACAAGGCACGGGCCAGAAACATAATGAACAGCATCATTTTGGGCAGGATTGAGTTTCATCTTTGCGCAACATCCAAACAAGTCTACTTAAAGGGATGGGATCATAGCAGAATCAGCCGTTTTAAGGCTAACAAATCCCCGTCTTGGACTAAGGCAGACCTAATCTATATCCCAACATCGACCAGCTAAAGTGCCCACGTGTCTACTTTACTTTTGAAACCTAACATACTGAGTTACAATCGAGCCATTCAGTGAAAAGGCGGACAAGATGATGATCAATCCAAAGAAAATCGAAGAAATGGCGAAACAGCTGAGTGACAGTTTACCCAGTGGTCTAAAGCAATTTGCTGGTGAATTTGAAGAACGCAGCAAGCAAGTACTGCAAAATCAACTGCTCAAGTTGGATATGGTGTCCCGCGAAGAATTTGATGTACAGCAGCATGTGCTATTAAAGACCCGTGAAAAGTTAGAAGCCCTGCAAGCGCAAGTGAATGAGTTAGAAAAAAAACTCAACGCCACTGATTAACAACCGTTATAACATTTATTAAAAAAGCACAGATAGCCAAATGCGACTGTGCTTTTTAGTTTAATGCTGAGTCTGCTCGGTCATGTTGGGGGATTAATGCAGCAACTTGCCAATTATATCCTTGCTATTCAAGGTAACTGAATTGCAGCACAATTTAACGGATGAGTTCTAAATCACTTGGGCTAAATCCTCAATACAAGGAAGATGGTACTCTCAATGGAAATGACAACATATGATATGAGTACATGGGAAAATATAGCGAGTTGGGTATTGCTACTGCTGGGCGGTCTTCCCTTACTTATCTACCCATTTGTCGTATTTGCAAACCTGATGCTACTCGCTGGCCATAAAAGCACATATAAACCACCGCTATTTAATCGGCTCATGAACCAAGGCTTTATTTGGGGGAGCTTCATCTATCCTGCTATCTATATTCCCCTCTATAAGATAGCGATTCAATTACAGTCAAACCAAACACTTATCTATGCAGCTTTACCTGTTGCCTACCTTGTACTACTCGCAGTTTGCTTCCGCTATATGAATGCCCCATTAAAACCTTGATGATTTCACTTCGCCCCTTTGCTGAATGTCCGCGATGAGACCTTGGTTCCAAAACCTAAGATACGGTTTGAATTACACACAATTTCAGCCTAATATAAAAAGCATATCAAATACACCTTAAGTGTATTGCCATTGAGCAGCCCCGCCACTAGGTTAATGACTATGCTAAATATTGATGATCCTAAACAAACCGAACGTACTCATGCACTGTGGCGCTTAGGCTTTAGACCTTTTTTTCTTGGAGGCGCTATCATTGCTGCGCTATACATTCCACTATGGCTGTTGACTTGGTTTACTCCCCAATATAGCTTTTTTGCCCCCTCCTTTTGGGCCAATATATTGCCACTATGGTGGCATCCACATGAAATGTTGTTCGGTTTTGCTATGGCAATTGTGTGTGGTTTTTTACTGACCGCCGTCCAAAACTGGACCAATCAACCCACATTAAAGGGATGGCCACTGGCGCTAACCTTTAGCTGCTGGTTACTGGCGCGATTGTTACTCTTACTCCCAATGCAAATTCCGTTAATCTTGCCAGCCTTGTTTGATTCTTTGTTCCTTGGCATGGCAAGTTTCACCCTCTGGCGCTGTATCTATAAGGTGAAGCAATGGCGTAATATTGGCTTTCCGATCATGTTATTTGCAGCACTCGTGATTAATAATGTCAGCTACTATGCGCTGTTTGAACGAGACTTTATTCTTGCTAATCAGATCTGGCAGGCGATGTTGTGGTGGTTAGCCTTACTCATTACCATAGTGGCCGGACGCGTTATTCCCTTCTTTACCGCGATGCGCATCAAAGCAACTAAAGCAAACCCCTTGCCTTGGATTGAATATCCCCTGCTCCTCGCGATGATCTTGCTGGTTATTCAGGCACTAACTCATCTAATACCACAAGAAATTGAACGAAGCTTGCTACTCATCGCTGGACTACTGCAGCTTGTTCGGTTTGCACGCTGGCTGCCCCATAAAACACTGAAAGAACCCATGCTGTGGTCCTTACATATTGCTTACCTCATGCTACCAATCAGCCTGTTGGCCATGAGTTGGTATCTTGATAATGAATATGCCTATCGCAGTTTGCTTCACCTATTTGCCATTGGTTGTATGGCGACCTTGTGTCTTTCAATGATTTCTAGAGTGTCACTCGGACACACGAGCCGAAATATTTATGAAGGCCCGAAAATGATTTTGGCATTTATCTGCCTACCGTTAGCGGCACTGCTTAGGGCGCTAATGCCAATTTGGTTTCCGGCTCACACCCAAGTCTGGTTATGGTTGGCCGCCAGTTGCTGGTTTATCGCATTTGCACTATTTGTATGGCATTACCTGCCTATTCTCACCCGCCCCCGTATTGATGGGCGCCCAGGTTAATATTGATGTTCTGACAAAAGGATACAAAGTGAAAATTTATTTAAAAACAGTCATATTACTCAAGCTGATTGGCTTTCTCGTTATTGCTACATGCACATCTGTAGCGGCTTCTGATACCAGCAATCAACAAAAATATCCTAATCAATATCAATCTTGGCAAGCCACATCTGAACAAGTTGAGCGCGAGGATATGCTCGCAAATTATCCTGCCAGTATCATACTCTGGGCAGGATCTTCCTATGCAAAAGAGTACCATAGCCCACGGGGACACCATTTCGCCGTTGCCGATGTGACACAGACTTTACGTACAGGAGTGCCCCCTAAAGCGGGAGAGAAGGGCTTATCCGCCAGTTGCTGGACCTGTAAAACACCTGATGCACCCAGATTGATAGAACAATTGGGATTTGAAGGGTACTCTGCCAAAAACTTTACCGATTTGGGCAAAGAGATCCAAAGTGTCGTCTATTGCAGCGATTGCCATGAGTCTGGTACACAGAAATTAGCCTTACCTCGCCCACATGCTCAAGATGCAATGGCCAAAGTTCACTTGCCATTCGATAAACAAGATAAAAATATGCAAGGCGCACAGGTGTGCGGTCAGTGTCATGTGACTTATTATTTCCGTCCAGAAAAAAGTAATGTCGTTAATATTCCTTGGATTTTTGGTAGTACCGCCGATGATATTGAAAAATATTACGACACTCGCCGCTTTTTTGAATGGATCCACCCCATTTCAAAAACGCCCATACTCAAAGCACGTCATCCTGAGTTTGAGCACTGGAGTCGTAGTAAACACGCCGAAGTCGGTGTCACTTGCATTACTTGCCATATGCCAACCCAGCAGGATGCAAAAGGTGTTGAATTTACGAGCCATAAAGTTGATAAAGCCTTACCGCATTTTGATAGTAGCTGCAGCGGCTGCCATAGCAGTAAAACCAAAATCGAAACTAAACTCGCGGCGAATAAGTTAACCATTGAAACCAAAGCCCGCGAAGTGGAATCTTTACTCGTCAAGGCTCACTACGAAGCCAAAGCAGCATGGGATGCAGGCGCTAAATGGGAACAAATGAATGAACCCATAATGGCGATACGGCACAGTCAATGGCGCTGGGATTTTGCCATGTCTTCACATGGCCTCTATGCCCATAATCCAGAGGAAGGTAAGCAGCTATTGGATAAAGCGATTGAACAAGCCAACGATGCACGTAATCAACTCGCGAGTGTTTTAAAACACTTCAAAGTGACACAAGTCAGCTATCCAGATATCAGCACCAAAGAGAAAGCTCAACAAGCAATTGGATTGGTTGAAGCTGATTTAATTAAAGAAAAACAAAAATTTATTGAAGATGAAGTCAATAAAAACTGGCATCCTGTTGCCAAATACGGTTATTAAACTGTAATAAAGTCAATTAGTCATTCTTTCGCATCATGGAAGACACTTAAAGCGAAATGGATATTGGCAAGTCGGTAAAATGGTAATCCCTCAAGTGTCACTTGAGGGATTACAGATTTTAACTTTGCAGATGAACCGCTAAAATATCCACACCAATCTACTCACTCGGTTATCTATTCAAGAGCCAGTCACCTTTAAGTAAATTTTCAAAATACTGCTACTCACATTAGAAAAGAAGATGACGACGAGGACAACCATCCCAAATGTCGGCAAAGCCTCCTCTTTTTCGGCCTAATCATTTAAACAGTAGAGATAGTGTTAGTGGTCATTGCCATGATTTTGCCACTATTGATCAGCAACTTGCCCGCAACTTCTGGGGGCAAATCTGTTTTAATATCAGCCGCTAGCACAATTCAACCTAACGACCGCATTTCATAGGGAATGAAATTACATGTTCAACATTATTGCAGGCGTATTAACTCTATTCACGCTGGTGTTATTTGGCACAGCCGGATACTTAGTTGTACGAGCACTGCTTAAAAAATTCAATCAGGAGCAAGGAGCAAACATGGAATCGCCACAGGCTCAGTTACCCAATAACAAACCAACATTGCATCCACTGGCTAAAAATACCACGCTACTCAAAGCCTTAACCATTGGCATATTATCAATTATTGCCTTGATCCCATTAGGGATCATTATGGATATGACCTCAGATCGCCAAGCCCTATACCATAGCGTGGTCGATGAAATTGGCCGCTCATGGGGTGAGCAGCAAACTCTCTCTGGTCCTGTGCTGGTGATCCCTTACAGCTATTTTGTGCTGCAAGAAGAAGTCAGTAACGACGGCAAAACTCGCCATGAAGTGAAGCGTACCTATCAAGATGAGTTAGTGATCCTACCGAAAAAGCTCACCCTCGATTTAGACCTAAAACATGATTTCCGTACCCGCGGCATTTACCAATCCCTTGTATATAACGCAGCACTACGAGGTCAGGCCGACTTCAGCCTTAACCGTTATGACATTCCTAACCTTATCGCCTTCGATAATAAAAATGCCCGTTTAGTTTTTGGAGTATCATCTAACCAAGCAATTGATAAAGTGGAGAAAATAGAAATTACAGGCGACTCCACTTTACTCTCTGGCTCACTGATGTCGGGTACAGGCTTAACCACAGGGGGCTTAGAAAAAGGCTTTAATCAAAGGCTTCAAGTCGGTGAAGCAAGTGATTTTAGTGTGAACTTTGCGATGACACTGCGCGGCTCACAATCGATTAGCGCCCTACCATTAGGTGAACAAACCCTGATCAATATCCAAGCGGATTGGCCACACCCGAGTTTTAAAGGCTTGCTCCCTGCAGAGCGCAAGATCAGCGCCAACGGATTTACTGCTAGTTGGAATATCAGCCACTTAACCCGTAACTATCCACAAGAGTTTATTAAGAGCAGTCAATCGACGCTCACGGAAGTCGTGGCCAATGCCATGTTATTTGAACCTGTGACTCATTACGGCAAGATAGAACGCTCAGTAAAATATGGCCTACTGTTTATCGTGCTGACTTTTATCATGTTGTTTATTTTCGAACTCGGTCAAAAAACTAGCCTAAGTACGATTCAATATGTTTTAGTCGGCAGTGCCATGGCCTTGTTCTACTTGTTATTGCTATCGTTATCTGAACATTTAGCCTTCTTACATGCTTATCTCATTGCCGCCTGTATTCCTGTGCTATCGGTATCCGCCTATGTGGGCAGCGCTACTGCGAGCATGAAGCGCGGTTCTATCGTTGGCTTAATGCTAGTGAGTTTGTACGCCGTGCTCTATTCGATACTGCAATTAGAAGATTACGCCCTATTGATGGGTACAGGTTTGCTGTTAGTCGTTCTGCTCATTTTAATGTTCGTGACCAGACATCAAGCTAAAAATACGGCGCAATAACGCATCACAGATCCACCCTTGAAGACTCCCGACAGCGCCACCTTTTGCTGTCGGGATTTTTTTATTGGCAAAGCCATGCTCACCTTGTAGCCTATGGTGTTTTATAAAGAGGCTTTTATTTTGACTCATCGCGCCAATCTTTTCTGCCGTTTAGGCCTTGCTTGGTTATTGCTGGCAACGATTCCTAGCTTATTATTACTGACGCAAAACCAACTGTTTCCGCTGATCGATCTGCATTCTACATTTGCCAGAATGTTATATTGGATTACCACCACGGGCACCGCCCCCTATGGCGTGGCGACGGTCTTGTTTGTACTGGCGATAGCCTATCGTCTTATGCCTAAACCACTTTTTATCAGTCTATTTTTAGCGATTAGTATTAGCCAAGTCATAAGCTTGAGCCTCAGCCATACACTCAAATCTTTTTTTAAAGAACCTCGGCCTAATGTGGTTTTTCTCACTGAGCAAGCACTACCTATAGATGAACAGCTTTCACTTGATGCCTTCTATCAATTGGATAAACAGACGCGATCTAAAACAATCGCTAATGCACTCGATGGCTTAATCGCCACAGACCCCACGATGAAACTCGACTCGCGTATCCATCAACATTGGGAAGATGAAGTCGGTTACTCTTTTCCTTCTGGACACACTATCTTTGCTGCAACACTGGTACTTACCGCCAGTTACTATTTGCTGTGTGCTGGCTTACCCATGTTTGCAATCCTGCTATTAGGTTGGGGATTATTAATGGGATTAAGCCGGATGTTGCTCGGTATGCACTGGCCGCAAGATGTGCTCTTTTCTACCCTGTTAGCGGCAGTGATCAGTTGGGTCAGTGTACTATTGGTTGATAAATTACGGCCTCTATCAAGCTACGTAATTAAAGATGCGCACAAATAGCTAAGCCTAGAGCATGGTGAAGGGTTTTTGGCAAAGAATGATCAAAGAGTTGCCACAGCCAAGAGTTAATGCAATAACAGCTGGATTTTTAATCTATCAACACAATTGAACTGTTGCGATAAGGTAGGACTGATACTCAAGGGATATAAACAGCAGCCTTAAGAGATTAAGGCTGCTTTGAACACTGGGCTGATTACTGTTCGATACCCACGATTAACCAAGGTGAGTTGGCGTGCGCTACGTTACGCTCCAAATGCCATACTTCCTTAATGTCCTCTTCTACACCTTCAACGGTATCGCGGTAGCGGCCGCTAAATTTAACACTCACTTCCGCAAGATTGGCAGTGTGCGTGGCGCGTACCAGTTCAGCATCCAAAAACATCACTTCTGTGTGTTGGTCGCCCACTAATTCGCGGCGTTGGTTGCTGAGTTCATTGAATAGTTCAATGGAAACATACTCTTGGATTTTGCTTAGATCGTTTTCATTCCAAGCCAATTGTAGGGTTTTGTAATGACTGCGAGCGCCTTCCAAAAAGCCGGGTAAATCAAAACCCGCGGGTAAATTAAAGGGCACATCGCTTGCCGCCTGGGCAAAACCATTACTGCCACTGTTGGCATTATTTGTCGCATTGCTGGCAAAACCTGTTTGCTCTGCTTGTTGGCGCTGAAAATTTGGATTTGGCTGGCCAGCCCCCGCATAGGCTGGTCTTGGCTGCGCACCCGCTTTTGAGGCCATCACAGTACGAACGATTTTGAATAGTACGAATGCCAGCAAACCGATAATCAAAATATCCATAAATTGAATATTTTCAAAACCTTCACCCATAAATAGCGCAGCCAATAAGCCACCTGCTAATAAACCGCCTAACATGCCACCCATCATACCTTTTTTGCCCGGCGCTCCCGCAGGCGCAGTCGTGGGTGTATTAGTCGCCGCCGGTTGAGCCGGAGCGGTTTGATGGTTTTTGCCGATAGACTTACTACCGCCGAATTTTTTCGCTTCAACGACAGGGCTAGTAACTAAACTAACCGCAAAAATCATCGCCAGCATAATAAATAACTTTTTCATTTATAGGATCTTGTTCGTGTAATCTGAGGTGCCGCCATAATAGCGGGATGACATTATATGTCAATTAGCAAAAGAGGAGGCTGGCAGTCCTGTGCATATTTAGTGGTTTAGATTAAGCACAGTCATTCCAGTGACACGCCAACTTTGGTTTGAAAATAAATCATCCCTGAGGGTTCGACCGTGACACCAGCAGCACACGGAACTGCGAATGCCGCGATCACATGGATGTGAAAGAGCGGCCATGCCGCCAACGGTCACTTAGATGCCAGTGCTTAATCCCGTTAACTATCGTGTATCCTGATAGCCAGAACTCCCCTAACCGAAGTCCAATACCCTGACATAGGCAACCATCTCAGCAGTCATATCTTTGAATCAAGATTTAGAATAATCGCCATGAAGAAAAGATGATTATGTTTCTATTCTTATAGATAAATCTGTACGATTAATTAGTCAAATCTTAAAATAAATGCCATTGAAAGTGGTGCATCGTTTATTAATTTTGCAGAAGAGTTTTCTATTTCTTCAGACTCATTGTCGTCAGTAACTGAAACAAAACACACTGTCGAATTTAACTCAATAGGCAGTTCTCTTTTTATTCTGACCAGTACATTTGATAATGTCTGAATGAGTTCACTCTTAAACTTTGCAAAGTTTATTTCTCGAGATGAGTCCTCTCGAAGCATCTTACTTATTTTGGAGAAGGCTCCCGCATTATATCCATCGTAAAACCACTCAGATACTGCCCATCTATAGTAATTTTCACACTCTATGCTCTGCTCTTCTTCATCAGCGAGAATACTTTTAAGCTTCTCCTCAGAGCTAGCACTTAATGATACCGACATAGCACTACTGTCAGTGTAAAGAGATACCGCATAGAATGTCTCATCTTTGTTTTCTAACAATAACATCTTGATTGTATCGTATGTAGTTTCAAAGCATTTTTCTTCTAACTCAATCCAGTCCATTAATAACTCCTTGCACTTAGCTTCAATATTTTCATTTTATGAGGCACTCAGTCCCATGCAGAATAATGATAATATTCATTTATCTCCTTAAAACTCACACCCGTTAAACCAAGAGCTTCGTACTCATTTTTAAACTGAATAGAACATACAGAAGCCGCTATCTCGTTACAAAAGAATAAATGTTCACAAATATTATTCTTTATTTTAAATTTATCGATAGACTCATAATATGTCTTCTTTAACCCACGTTCCTCTTGCGTGTTCAATTTTCCAGAATCTAAATCAATCGAGATAGTATAAATGGACTCATCCTTATCTAAGATAGATAAATAACTTAATGGAAAAAATAAAAAATACTTTTTCTGCGGCCTAACTCCTCGATACAGGTTAATATCGACAGGAATACGAATACACTTAACATTTAATTTTTCACACAAGCATAACATTTCATTAGAAACTAAATTTTCATCAACCAAATAATCACCATTCAGTTGATATGCTTTTGCTTTAAGAGAATAAGCAGTTAAAAAATCATCCTCACACGGTGGTGAGTCATAAATCTCATAGTCAGGTAACTCAGGAGTCCAATTTTTATCCATAAAATACGGTATTCCCTTACCATCAGGATCTGATTGCACAATAAAAAATGCCTGTGGATTTATACTCATAATAACTACCCTGTAATAGGTTAAAATTTTAATGTCCCTGAGAAAGCATTAGCACAAACTTAGATTGCCAAAAAGCTGGATCCCCGCTCAAATGCAGTGCGGGGATGACGATGCTTAATCAAACTTCAGTTACCCAAAAGCTGGATCCCCGCTCAAAAGCACTGCGGGGATGATGGTTCAGTCGCTTAGCTCAAGACCTCTTCTAATGCCTTGAGGCATAAGGCGACATTTTCGCGGCGAGCACCGAAGCCCATAAGGCCGATGCGCCATGCTTTACCCGCAAGGGCGCCAAGGCCTGCGCCGATTTCGAGGTTGTAATCCTTCAGCAAACGAGTGCGCACCGCGGCATCATCGACGCCAGCGGGGATATAGACTGCGTTAAGTTGTGGCAGACGCGAATCTTCGGCAACCACAAAGTTTAGCCCTAATTTTTCCAGCCCAGCACGTAGCACTAAGTGCATGTCATGATGGCGTTGCCACGCATTTTCTAAACCTTCGGCCGCTAACATACGCAGGGATTCATGCAGTGCATAAAGCGCATTCACTGGCGCAGTGTGATGGTAACTACGTTTGCCGCCCGCGCTGGTCCAATAGGCCATCACTAAGCTTTGATCGAGGAACCAACTTTGCACTGGGGTCTTGCGATTCTTGAGTTTTTCGACGGCTGCAGGCGAGAAAGACACTGGCGATAAACCCGGTACACAGGAGAGGCATTTTTGACTGCCGGAATAAATGGCATCTATGCCCCATTCATCGACTCTTAACTCGACGCCACCAAGGGAAGTGACCGCATCAACTATGCTCAAGCAACCATAGGTTTTGGCTAATGCGCACAAGGTTTTGGCATCGGACAAGGCGCCAGTAGAAGTTTCGGCGTGCACAAAGGCTAAAAATTTGGCATCGGGATTGGCTTTCAGTGCCGCTTCTACTGCGGCTGGATCGACAGGAGTGCCCCACTCATTGTCCACCAGCACGGCAATCGCGCCCATACGCTCGACGTTTTGGCGCATACGCTCACCAAACACACCGTTACGGCAGACAATCACCTTCTCACCCGGCTCGACTAAATTAACGAAACAGGTTTCCATGCCCGCACTGCCCGGCGCTGATACCGCCATGGTCATTTCGTTTTTAGTTTGGAAGGCGTATTGGATCAGGCTCTTAAGCTCATCCATCATGCCCACAAACAGCGGATCTAAATGACCGACCGTCGGTCTGGACTGCGCCGCAAGCACTTCGGGATAAACATCCGATGGGCCTGGGCCCATTAAAATACGGCGAGGAGGATTAAAAGCGGTAAAACGCGGTGCTGGTAACATCATGTCTCCTTAATGCGTGTAGGTCGAGGTCTAGATATTAATTCGTTATTCATTAGCCATTCTGCTTTAAAAACCCGCGAGTTAACCATCAGCGGATTAAGTCAGCGACTTAACAGTGGCGCGCTAATCGGCGGCTAGAGTATTAAGTCTACAAAACTACCACAAAAAGGAGCGCCTGTGCGCTCCTCCTTTAGCCTTAGTTGTGTTAGTCATAACTATCACGCGCATGGTGCGCTAAGGTTATAACGCCTTGTTACCGTTACCCGCATTTAAAAACAGCTGATAGGCAGGACTTTGGGTTTCCTCTTGATAGACAAAACCCAATTCAGTTAAAAACTGTTGGAACGGCAAGGCATCACTCGCGGGCACTTCAAACCCCGCCAGCACTCGGCCAAAAGCCGCGCCGTGGTTGCGATAATGGAACAAGCTAATGTTCCATTTACTCTGCAATGTGGTTAAAAACTTCAGCAGCGCACCGGGATGTTCGGGGAACTCGAAGCTAAACAAACGCTCTTCTAAAGGCTCTGGTGGATGACCGCCGACCATATAACGCACATGCAATTTCGCGGTTTCATCACCGGATAAATCCTGCACTTCGAAGCCATTGGCCTCTAAGGTAGCAATGATTTGTTCTAGCTCACCTTGGCCTCGGCTTAAGCGAATGCCGGCAAACACCACGGCAAGATCGCGACTGCTGAAACGATAGTTAAACTCTGTCATCACCCGCTTATCGAGCAACTCACAGAATGTTAAGAAACTTCCCGGACGCTCAGGGACTTTCACCGCCAGTACCGCTTCTTTTTGCTCACCGAGTTCGCAGCGTTCCGACACATAACGCAGACTGTGGAAATTCACATTCGCGCCACTGAGAATCGCGGCGACTTTTTCACCATTGCCGCAATCTCCACTGGCATTGGTGCTGACGTATTTTTTAAGCCCAGCCAAGGACAAGGCCCCTGCGGGTTCGGCGATCGCACGGGTGTCTTCGAAGATATCTTTCACCGCGGCGCAGATTTCATCCGAGGTGACAGTCACCACTTCATCGACATAGAGTTTCGCGACTCGAAACGGCTCAGTGCCGATACGTTTAACCGCCACGCCATCGGCAAATAAACCGACTTGCGCCAGTGTCACGGGCTCGCCCGCTTCCATCGCCGCTTTCAAACAGGCCGCGTCTTCTGGCTCGACGCCGACAATTTTCACCTGCGGCATCACCGCCTTGTAATAGGCAGCGATCCCCGCGATGAGCCCGCCACCGCCCACGGGCACAAATACCACTTCGAGATCGCGCTGCTGCTGCAACATCTCTTGGGCGATAGTGCCTTGGCCTGCGATCACGGCTTCATCATCGAAGGGCGCGATATAGACTCGGCCCTCTTCTTTGGCCATCGCCATCGCAAAGCCATTGGCTTGATCGAAGGCTTGGCCGTGCAATACCACGTTGCCACCTAAACGGCGCACCGCATCGACTTTAATATCGGGCGTCGTCTCGGGCATCACAATCACAGCATCCACACCGCGACTCGCCGCCGACATCGCCACACCCTGAGCATGATTGCCTGCCGAAGCACACACCACGCCGCGCTGGCATTCTTCTTTCGTCAGTTGGGCGATACGGTTATAGGCACCGCGTAACTTGAAGGAATGCACTGGCTGCATATCTTCGCGCTTCAAAAATACCTGACAACCTAAACGCGCCGATAACTTGTTCATGCTGGAAAGCGGCGTCACCTTCGCTATGTCATACACGGATGACAACAGGATTTTTTGCAGATAGCTTTGTGCCAACTGAAAATGGGCTAAATCGGTCCTAGCTTGCGATGCTGTAGACATAGAGGCAAGTGGCAACATATTAGTCCTCCAGTTTACTGCGATCGCGCACCGCGCCCTTGTCGGCACTGGTGGCGAGCATGGCGTAGGCCTTAAGCGCGAGTGATACATAACGCTGGCGACCAATAGGTTTCCACGCCATTGGGCCAAGACTGTGCATTTTTTCGCGGCGAGCATTGAGTTCAACATCGCTTATCGCCAGCTTGATACTGCGCTTGGGAATATCAATCTCGATGCGATCGCCATTTTCAATCAAGGCGATCGTGCCGCCCGCTGCCGCTTCGGGTGAAACGTGGCCGATAGATAAACCTGAAGTGCCACCGGAGAAACGACCGTCGGTGATCAGCGCACAGGCTTTGCCTAAGCCACGTGATTTTAAGTAACTGGTTGGGTACAACATTTCTTGCATACCCGGGCCGCCTTTCGGGCCTTCGTAACGGATAACTACCACATCACCCGCCACCACTTCGCCGCCTAAAATGCCCGCCACTGCGTCATCTTGGCTTTCATAGACGCGCGCCGAACCAACGAAGGTCAGGTTCGATTCATCCACACCCGCCGTTTTAACGATACAGCCGTTCTCGGCCACATTACCCGACAATACGGCAAGACCGCCCTCTTGGCTGAAGGCAAACTCGCGGCTACGGATACAACCTTCTTGTCTGTCATTATCCAATGACGGCCAGCGACAATCTTGGCTAAAGGCTTTAGTGGTCGGAATCCCCGCAGGTCCCGCCATAAAGAAGTGTTTTACTTTTTCATCTTGCGTCTGCATCACATCGTATTTCGCCAATACAGACTTCAAATTGCCACCTTCATCGGCCGCCACATGGAACACATCGGTATGCAGCAATCCGGCTCTGTCTAGCTCGCCTAAAATCCCCATCACGCCGCCCGCACGGTGCACGTCTTCCATATGGTACTTAGGCGTCGATGGCGCAACCTTACAAAGGTGCGGCACCAAGCGCGACATACGGTCAATATCCGCCATGGTAAAATCAACATCGGCTTCCTGCGCGGCGGCCAATAAATGCAATACGGTATTAGATGAACCGCCCATGGCGATATCTAATGTCATGGCATTTTCAAAGGCTTTGAAGTTGGCGATATTGCGTGGCAATGCCGATTCATCATCTTGATGATAATAACGTTTTGCCAGCGCCATCACGCGGCGACCCGCTTCTAAAAACAGCTCGCGGCGATCCGCGTGGGTTGCCAGCATAGAGCCGTTACCCGGCAGCGATAACCCTAGTGCTTCGGTTAAACAGTTCATTGAGTTGGCGGTAAACATGCCAGAGCAAGAGCCACAGGTTGGGCATGCGCTACGCTCAATTTTGGCACTGTCTTCATCGCTCACGTTCGAGTCGGCGCCCGCCACCATAGCATCGACTAAGTCGAGTTTGATGAGCTTATCCGACAACTTAGTTTTGCCCGCTTCCATCGGCCCGCCAGACACAAACACCACGGGAATATTGAGGCGCAGCGCCGCCATCAACATGCCAGGGGTGATCTTGTCGCAGTTAGAAATACAGACTAAAGCATCGGCGCAGTGGGCATTAACCATGTATTCCACACTGTCGGCGATAAGCTCACGCGATGGCAGACTGTACAGCATGCCACCGTGTCCCATGGCGATACCGTCATCGACGGCGATCGTATTGAATTCCTTTGCGATACCGCCCGCTTCCTCGATGGCGCTCGCGACGAGTGAGCCCATGTCTTTTAAGTGCACGTGGCCCGGTACAAACTGAGTAAAGGAGTTAGCAATAGCGATAATTGGCTTACCAAAATCATTGTCTTTCACCCCTGTGGCGCGCCATAGCGCACGTGCACCCGCCATATTGCGGCCTTCGGTACTGGTAGCTGATCGTAACTTTGGCATTGACTGTATCCTTTATCTCAAATCGAAAATCGTATTCTTAATTCACATGGCGAATGCTTAAGCATTTGCCGTTTGTTGCAAGCTCATAGGTAACAATACTTTACACTGGGTCACATCAATCAGTTTATTCAACTGATTACTTAACAGCTCGATCGCACGTTCGCTATCGACCTCCATATCCAGCGACAGGCTCGCATCGTCGTTCATGCGCATCTGCATTTGGGTAATCCTAAAGCCACGATGGCGAGTCACGCGCAAAACACGCTCAAGCACTTCGGGGCGTTGTTGAACCGTTAATTCCAGAGAGTGGATCATGTTTGTTTCTCCATTTCGTCCATCATATCGCTGTTTGATGCGCCGGGGGGCACCAGTGGCCAAACGTTAAAAGCATCGTCGATTGCAACGTGTAACAAGTACGGGCCCTTAGCCGCTAACATCTCGGTTAAGGCTTCTTCCACTTCGTCGGAAGAAAAAATCGTGCGGCCAGGGATATCAAAAGCGGAGGCCAATAAGACAAAATCAGGGTTATCGGATAAATCCGTTTCACTGTAGCGCTCTTCAAAAAATAGCTGTTGCCACTGCTTCACCATGCCAAGCTTTTGGTTATCAACCAGCACGATTTTCACTGGTAGCTTGCGGCGTTTGATGGTGGTCAGTTCCTGCACATTCATCATAAAAGAACCATCGCCAGACACAGTGACCACAGTCGCATCGGGACGGGCCACTTGCGCACCAATCGCGGCGGGCAAGCCAAAGCCCATAGTGCCTAAGCCCGCGCTGGACAGGTGATCCTCAGGGCGGCGGAACCACATATGCTGGGCCACCCACATTTGGTGCTGGCCCACATCGCAACAAACAACATTGTCCTCGGGTAACTTATTGGCTAAACGGCGCAGCAGCGCAGGCGCATAAATCAAACTGCCGGGGTGTTGATAATCCCATTGGTGTTTACGGGATAAATGCTCCACCTCGGCCTGCCAAGGCGTGATGTTCATCGACATGGCTAAGGCGGGGAGGATTTGGCGTAAGTCACCGGCTATCGCCACCTCTGGCATACGTAACTTGCCCAGCTCAGCGGCGTCTATGTCTAAATGGATCACTTTGGCCTTGTCGGCAAAGCTCGCTAAACGGCCGGTGACTCTGTCATCGAAACGGGCACCCACCACGATCAGCAGATCACAATCCTGTACCGCTAAGTTAGCCGCTTTGCCACCATGCATGCCTAACATGCCTAAGTAACCGGGCGTGCCGTGGGCGATACTGCCAAGCCCTTTCAAGGTTGCGACCGAAGGTATACCCGTTACTTTGATAAACTCACGCAGTTGATCGACCGCGCCCGCCATGCCCACACCGCCGCCGACATACAACATAGGTTGTTTCGCTTCTGCCAACAGCGCACGGGCGGCCTCGATATCACTCATCTCGGCTTGTGGTTCGTTCATGACGGCCAGCAAAGGTGTACGGTATTCGAGGTGAGCAAGTTGGATATCCTTCGGGATATCGACCAACACAGGGCCAGGGCGGCCGGATGCGGCGATCTCAAAAGCTTGATACAAGGTTGGGATCAGGTCGTTGACGTCTGTCACCATAAAGCTGTGCTTAGTGCAGCTCAGTGACATGCCCAGTACATCGATTTCTTGAAACGCATCAGTGCCGATAACGGCGGTAGAGACTTGGCCTGTGATAGCCACGATAGGCACTGAATCTAACAACGCATCGGCAAGTGAGGTGATAAGGTTAGTCGCGCCAGGGCCTGATGTCGCAAAGCACACGCCGGTTTTACCGCTGGCTCTTGCGTATCCTACGGCAGCAAAGGCCGCGCCTTGTTCGTGACGGCTTAAGAGATGTTCAACAGGGCTTCCATAGAGGGCATCGTATATTGGCATAATGGCACCACCGGGATAACCAAACACTGTGGTCACTCCATGTGCTGCTAACACTTTGATTACCGCGTCTGCGCCTCTGATCATCTGCCCTGGTTCCATATTCTCTCTCGCTACGTTAGTCCTGAATTGCCGAAAATCGACTCGATTTTTACGCTTTCGAAACTGTTACTCTTTCGAAACTTAGAACCTTGCTCTAGGCCCTGAAACAAAGAACCCCCCGGTCCTTTCGGAGCGGGGGGTTCTTTCGAAACTTTTAACCTTTTAGGTCTATCAGTTCGCCATGCGCCGCCCCCGCTGTGATTTAATAATCACGACGGTAATAATCACGAGAATGAGCTTGGCAGCTTGGTTAAACATCAATATGGATCCCTAATCGGTGCTTCTAAAATTGTTCTCTTAATAACGAGAATGACTTGAAAGTTAGTATCGCTTTGGGCTTTGCCCTAGCGCGAGCTATTAGCTTTACCATAAAGCGACGGCCAAACACAATAAAAAATATCTTTTGTCAAAAAAAATTCAGCTTCCCTGCCGAGACAATGCAAAACAACAACGTAAAACGTTAATAAACGAGTGTTAGCTAGCGGCACCGCTTACTAACCCATGTCGTTTTTGCCCGCTCGACAACCCACGAAGCAGGTAAAGATTTTGTATTAAGCTAAGACTCGCATCCGTCGAGTCTCAGCCCGTTATTTAAAGAGGTAACTTAATCGTTACGCCCCAACAATACTTTTCATATCCGTCATATAACCGCGAAGCTCGGCGCCAACATATTCCACAGCGGTGTGACGAATCGCATCGTTAATCGCGATTAATTGCAGGTTATCAACGCTGTTAGAACTGTCTTTCAGGCCCGCACCTAAATACTCTGGCGACATGGCATTCACATAGTCGCGCAGCATAGGTACTGCGGCGTGATTGAACAGGTAGCAACCGTATTCGGCGGTGTCTGAAATTACCACGTTCATTTCGTACAAACGCTTACGAGCAATAGTGTTGGCGATCAGTGGGGTTTCGTGCAGTGACTCATAATAGGCCGACTCTTCCACGATACCCGCAGACACCATGGTATCGAACGCCAGTTCCACACCCGCTTTGATCATAGCAACAAGGAAAATACCTTTGTCGAAATAGGTTTGTTCGTCGATATGCTCGCTCGATACGGGCGCATTTTCGAAACCGGTTTCGCCAGTTTCTGCTCTCCAACGCAGCAAGTTCGCATCATCGTTCGCCCAATCTTCCATCATAGTGCGAGAGAATTCACCGCTGATGATGTCATCCATGTGTTTTTCAAATAATGGCTGGAGGATTTCTTTTAAATCTTCTGCAATTTCAAAGGCTTTAATCTTGGCTGGATTAGACAAACGGTCCATCATGTTAGTGATGCCGCCATGTTTCAGCGCTTCAGTGACCGTTTCCCAACCTTGCTGGATAAGCTTGGCCGCGTAACCAGGCTCAACGCCATCGGCAACCATTTTCTCATAACCTAGGATGGCACCCGTCTGCAACATACCGCACAGAATGGTTTGCTCGCCCATCAAATCCGACTTCACTTCGGCGATGAAAGACGACAGTAAAACACCCGCTCTGTCACCACCGGTTGCGCTAGCATAGGCTTTAGCAATCTCTAAGCCGTCACCCTTTGGATCGTTTTCAGGATGTACTGCAATCAGAGTAGGGACACCAAAACCACGTTTGTATTCTTCACGTACTTCAGTACCCGGGCACTTAGGCGCAACCATAATAACCGTAATATCAGGACGGACTTGCATGCCCTCTTCAACGATGTTGAAGCCGTGGGAATAAGACAAGGTTGCACCTTGCTTCATCAGTGGCATAACCGCGTTAACCACGTTGGAATGCTGTTTGTCTGGCGTCAAGTTAAGCACTAGATCCGCCGTGGGAATTAATTCTTCAAAGGTACCAACACGGAAACCGTTATCGGTCGCCTTCTGCCACGAAGCTCGTTTTTGTTCAATCGCTTCAGGGCGCAGGGCATAGGAAATATTCAGCCCTGAGTCACGCATATTCAAACCTTGGTTAAGACCCTGGGCGCCACAACCTAAAATAACAATATTCCAATCTTTAATGTAATTGCAGCCGTCGGTAAATTCAGAGCGATCCATAAAACGACATTGGCCAAGCTGTGCTAATTGTTGACGTAAATTCAGAGAGTTAAAATAGTTAGCCATCTGAGATACCACCTTTAAGTCAGGAATGGGGGACTCAACCAAACTAAACGCTATGTTAAGGAATGGTTGTGATTGAAATCACTATACCCCATGCTTATCGTTGCTTAAAATGATATATTCGAAACTTCATATTGCATTATTCGCAACGTCAACCGCAATAACGCTCAGTAACATTGGCAGCTACATCGGCGACAATATGCAGCACTCAAGTTCAGGCTAAACAGGATAAGCACATGGATATTCGTACCCTCAAATTGTACCTGCACTTATGTGACAGTTTGCACTTCGCCAAGACGGCGGAGCAGATGCATGTGAGTCCATCGACCTTAAGCCGAACACTGCAAAGATTAGAAGAAGAAGTGAACGCTAAGCTATTAGAGCGGGATAATCGCAGCGTGACCTTAACCCATGCAGGGCGCGAATTTAAGCTGTTCGCCGAGCAGACCTTGCACCATTGGAGCACGCTCAGGCACAGTATCGACCTTAAGCAAGATGTGCTGCGCGGTCGGTTGAATCTGTATTGCTCGGTCACTGCCGCCTACAGCCATTTACCGCATTTATTGGATTTATTCCGCCAAGAGCATCCCTTTGTGGAAATCGCCTTGACAACGGGAGATGCGGCCAATGCGCTGGCAGAAGTGCAACAGAATCGAGCCGATATTGCCATCGCCGCCCTGCCCGATCCCTTCCCCAGCAGCTTACACTTTGCCAAAATCGACGATGTGCCACTGTCGATTATCGCACCGACGATCCGCTGTACAGTACAGCAACAAGTTAGCCAAACGCCCATCGATTGGTCGAGCGTGCCCTTTATCATCCCAGATCACGGCCCAGGACGGCGCCGCGCCGATAACTGGTTCAAACAAATGGGCATCAGCCCTAATATTTACGCCCAAGTGTCGGGTCAAGAAGCGATCGCCTCTATGGTAGCGTTAGGCTGCGGCGTGAGCATCAGCCCAGAAGTGGTGATCAATAACAGCCCAGTGCGGGATCGCATCCAGTTACTCACCTCACCCGTTACAATACCGCCATTTGAACTCGGTTGCTGCTGCAAGGTAAAACGGCTGGATGACCCGATACTGAGCGCTTTCTTAGAAGTGATTTAGGTATCGGGTGATATCTGTTTATCGCTAGAATCAATTCGCGTCACCAACAATTGATCAACCTTGTAGGCATCGATATCCACAACCTCAAACTTGTAACCCGCATAATTCACAAAGTCAGTACGCTTAGGGATTTTACGTAGCATATACATCATAAAACCGGCGATGGTTTCGTAGTTCTGATTATGCGGGAACTCCTCAATATCAAAGGCGCGCATCACATCTGTGATAGGCGTGACCCCATCGACTAGCCAAGAGTTACCATCGCGGGCGATAATCTGCTCCTCGCTTTCGTGCAAAGACCAAGCCCCCATTACCGCGCGTTGTAAATCGTTGGTAGTCACAATCCCCACCACTAAGGCATATTCGTTCATCACCACGGCAAAATCGGCGCGACTATTTTTAAAATATTCCATCGCCTCAGACAGGCTCAATGTATCGGGAATAATTAGGGAGGTATGCACTAAGCTACTGTCTTTTAATGTAATATCTTCACCATTAATGACACGTATCAGTAGCTCTTTAGCATCCACAAAGCCTTTCACCATATCCAACTGCCCATCACAGACGAGGAACTTAGTATGAGGATCTTCGGAGATCTTACGTTTAATATCCTCTTCGCTATCTTGCAGTAAAAAGTACACTAAACTTTCGCGGGCAGTCATAGCTGAAGTAACGGAAACGGTTTGCATTTCAAACACATTCTCCATCATCTGTTGATCACCACGATCCAATACGCCAGCTTCGGCACCCGCATTCATAACTGCGTAAATATCATCGGATGTGATTTCATCATTGCGTACAGTCGGAATTTGCAACAACTTAAAAATCGCCGTTGCCAGACCATTAAAAAACCACACCAGCGGACGAAGAAGCGCAATACAGAAGCTCATTGGCCCCACAACTGCCAAAGCAACAGGCTCAGGCATCGCCATCGCAATACGCTTAGGCATAAGATCTGCCACTAAAATAAATGCACTGGTCACTAAAACGAAGGAAAGCACAAAGCTCACTTGGCTGAGCCAAGTTCCTGTTAACCAAGGGCTGAGTAATTCATAGAAATAAGGACGAAATGCCGACTCGCCCACGATCCCCCCCATGATGGCAACACCATTTAGGCCTATCTGCACTACGGTAAAAAAGCTTCCTGGATGAGCTTGCAATTGCAGTACTTTTTCAGCACGCCCATCACCTTCATCGGCTAACTGGCGTAAACGGATTTTTCGCGATGCGGCGAGTGCAATCTCTGACATAGAGAAAAAGCAACTTGCTCCAATTAAGCACAATATAATCATCACGTTATCAAAGATACTCATGTAACACCTTTCTTTTAACACTGGACTCACTAGGACTGACCCGCACCTTTATTGCTCGCGTGTCAGTTAAATTATTGGCACTGCTATACCATACAAATGTAACCACTCACTGGACTAACTCGTTGTAAACACATGGCAAGACTCATTTAAATGGGTATCTAAATTGCGCTAGATACAAGCCAAGATTATATCGACTTATCGTCCAACGGGGCGTGACTCTGCTCTCGCAGAGAGCCAATTATATGCAAGCTTCGACTTAGCTATATTGTTTGAAAGAAGCCCAGAATGGCACCACAGATACAGCGATGAGTGCTACGTTAAATTACAACGGGTAACAGATTATATCCTATTTGCTGCTTATTATGATCTCATCCCAAGCTATTTTTATTAGTCAGCACAAACAGATAGTGCATTTCATGCTTTTTATATCAATATGTTGTCAGCGTTTTTGAAAATAAAAATCTATGGATAGCGAGGCCAATCCCAAACAAGATTGCCGCCATAAAAGACTACAACTGAAAGCAAGTAGACGAAGGACTAGCGAGGGCGATAGGGGCAAAAATTAGGCTTAGGACCAATTTGAGGATGATTGCGGCAAGTCTCTGGCCGCTGATGATAAATAGTGCAACGACGCGTGTGACTATCTAAATATAGGCAATCATCATTCGCCATACGCGCCAAAGTAAAAATTGCAGTCTTATGGTTAAAATGATCGATTAAACGGGCTTTTTGCAGACGCTTAGCAATGCTTTTGAGATCGCCTTCGGCCTCAAATTCATCCACTAGCGCCATCCGCACTAAATCGCTCACCCTAACTTCTACTGGCAGAGTACAACAAGTGGCATGGCAAGTATCGCACAGACCTTTACGATATTTTTGCCACGTGGACAAATCATCGATATTAAAAATCGAAACGGCGCTTACTATGCTTTTGCCACGTTTTGACACCTTGATACCTAAAGGTTGGAAATAAAGGGCGGGCATTATAGCAGGCAAAAACGCCATATACATCTCACTTCATTTTAAGCTGATGATTAACAAATTAAGCTGATGATTAACAAAGCTGAAGGCAACTTTGGTACTTGTGACTCGGCCTGACTACACTCATAAGCAATCCTGAATGTGTCACTCGGCAGAGCTCACTAACATTGGCTGCAGATATAATCCCCCTTTTTTATGACGATAGAGAACATGCAGAAACAATCCTCTATGAATTGTCACTGCACGAAGATCTTTCGCTCATCAAAAAACGCCTAAAATTGGGTGATTATCAACTCAATGATTGGCTGATTGAACGTAAAACCTTGCCCGATCTAGTGCAATCCTTATGCGATGGCCGACTATTTTCTCAAATTGCCAGACTAGCCGCGAGCCCAAGCCACACAGCCCTACTCCTCGAAGGCTGCACTCAAGATATCGCAGGTTACCAGATCCGCAGAGAGGCACTTATCGGCGCGCTGTGCTCCATTTCAATCAATTTCCATATCCCAATACTCCACAGTTTATCGCAAACGGAAACGGCCAAAATACTGTATTTTTGCGCCACTCAGTTAAACCGTAGAGAAAATGAATTAACCCTCACGGGACGTAAGCCCAAACGCAAGAAGAATCAGCAATTGTTTATCTTGCAAAGCCTACCAGAAGTAGGCCCCAAGCTCGCTAGCCGACTGCTGTACCACTTCAAAAATATCGAGGCCGTTTTTACCGCTCCGGAAGAGGCATTAATCCGAGTCGAAGGCATAGGTAAGGAAAAAGCCCGAAAGATCCGTGAAGCGCTAACGGGTTGATTAAGCAGCTATTTGAAAATTATGCCGTTTACACCCCGAGCAACAGACTATGCAGTTCTTGATGGGAGCGCACTTGATAGTGCGGAGTAATCCCTGCGGGCACATCGTGGCCATGGACGTTATACCAACAAGTATGAATCCCTGCATTGATACCGCCTTGAATATCGGAATGCGGGTTATCGCCGACCATAAGCACAGTTTCACGCTCAGGATGCCCCATCAATTCAAAGGCATGTTCGAAGATACCCACATCGGGTTTTGCCATGCCGACTTTTTCTGAAATCACTAAAATATCAAAATGATGCTGTAAGCCTGTGCGCTCTAATCGCACGGTTTGTAGCTCAGTAAAACCGTTGGTGATGATGCCTAATTTAGCCTTACCTTGCAGCGCGGCTAACAACTCGCGCGCACCAGGTAGCGGAGCACAAATTTCAGCCATAGCAGATAAAAAGGCACTATTGAGCGCTTGCGGCGCTACCGCAAGTTTGGCAGCCCAAGGCTCGAAACGTGTGGTTTGCAATTCGGCAGCAGTGATTTTACCGTCTTGATAGTCAACCCATAGCGGTTTATTAACTAACTGATACTCATCAAAATCCGCTTGAGTAAAATCGACCCCAAACTCACCAAACATCAACTTAAGCCCTTTTAAGGCATCGAAATAAAATAGGGTTTCGTCGGCATCGAACAGAATCCATTGGTATGGCAATGACATAGGAACTCTCTTTCTAACAAAATAGCTAAGCTAAGATCCATTCCTATGCCGTTCAGAGGCATCAGAGAATGGTACATCGGCAATTGCGGCACTGCTGCGGCGAGTTGCCGAACAGTAATCAAGATAAGTGATAAACAATGAGTGATGAATCCAAAAATAACGAGGCTTCACAGTCAACACCCGCAATCAGCAAGTGCATTAGTCTACCTTGCATCAAGGGCAATGATAACCACGATAATAAAAACTGACTGTTGAGGTATTATCAACAATAATGGCAGGGGGCGAGATAATCTAAGGACACCATGGAGCACTTTTCGGCATTACCTATTTTTGTCACTGTAGTGGAATGCGGTAGTTTTTCCGCTGCAGGGCAAAAGCTTGGGTTGAGTAAATCGGCAGTGAGTAAACGTATTACCCTATTAGAACAAAGTCTGGGTATTCAACTCCTACACCGTACTACTCGCAGCTTAAGTCTTACCGAAGCGGGCGCCCGCTATTACAACTATGTTTGCCCCGCCGTTCAGCTCGCCCAAGAAGGATTGGATGCGATATCCGAATTGCAACAAGCACCCCAAGGTCATCTACGAATTTCGGTGCCTATGGTGTTTGGTCGCGTGTATATTGCGCCATTAATAGCTGAATTTTTAAGACGATACCCCGATATCCAGCTACAAATGCACATGGATGACAAGACCACAGACTTAATTACTGGCGGCTTTGATTTAGCCATTCGTATCGGCGAATTACCAGACTCAAGCCTTATCGCCCGTAAACTCGCACCTTGTTTAAGCGTCATTTGCGCCGCCAAAGATTACCTCGCACAACATGGCTTACCCAGCACACCTGCGGCATTAACACAGCACAACTGCTTGTTTTACTCTTATTTTCAAGATGGTGTGGAATGGAGCTTCCAAAGTCCCAATGGCGTGCAACGCGTTCAGCCCAAAGGCAACTATCAGGTCAACAATAGTGACGCCATCCATCAAGCCTGCCTCGATGGCTTAGGTATCGCCAACCTACCGCGATTTATTGTAGAGCCCGATCTACAAACCGGACGTTTACAAGCGTTACTCACTGACTATCCGCTACCAGAACACGGTATTTATGCGGTTTATCCGCAGCGGAAATATTTGCCGACAAAAGTGAGCGTATTGATAGCGTTTTTGATGGAGAAATTAGGGAAGTAGTACTTAGCCCACAGCCAGTTTAGCCGCGTCATGCCACATTACATCAGGGATTGGCTGTTCTAATCGCCATGTAACATTCATGGGTTGTGAACCGTTATGGCTGACATAATGTACTTTACCAAAATTCATAAATCCCATCGTGCGGCCATTTTCATCTTTTGACTGCTCTCGAACAAACAACAACACGGTTTTCCCCTGCTTTTGTTGCTCAATATAACTCAGGCCTCTACCTCGTTCTGGCCGTGCGCTATTTTGCGATTGCCAGTGGAATAGATGTTCACTAATAGCATAGTCGTGATACATGGTTGTCGGTGAAAACTGCTTCTCTGATTTATTTAACGTAACAAATAAACACTCAAGGTTTTGCTCATTAATCGCAAGCACACCTTCTCTTGAAGGAGATTTAGCAGCAAACGTGCTTGCACCCATCGCCGCTAAAATCTGCTCGCGAGTATAACGAGAATGTACTTTCAATGCGCTGGGCTGCGGTAATTCCAAATCCATTTCTTGATGGTGTATCCGATTAATCAGTATCGCCAACACAGATAACAACTCTTCCTGCAACGGTTTATTGCGTAACATCAGCAAGCTAGCAGCTAAACTGTTCACATTTAAAGCCGTACCTGACTTATCCCAAAAGTTGTAATGACACATCAAAGCAAACTGATTTTGAATAGGATCCACCCCAGTAAAGACAAAATCATTTTCGCATAACTGTTTGATAAATTTTAAATAGGATAATGATGTGCAACTGAGTAAGTGGAAGTTAATCGCGCGATAATAAGCCTTGGCTAAATCGGGCTGAACTGCAGGTTCTGCAATCTTATTCCCCTGAACGGCCTCGACTAATAAAGTCCATCCACATTGGCCATTAATCTTTATTCGATAAACATCTTCCAAGGTCACTTGCGGGTTAAGGCGTAAAAAATTGCCTAGCGTGAGCGGCAAGTTAGTCTGATGTTTAAAGTTTGCCATTAGACTGGTTAATCGATTGGCATTGAGTGTTGCGCGGCTAATATTGCGCAAAATCATCGACTGCGCTTTTTCCTCAAGTTCAATTCGACACCCTAGCGGGAGATGCGGAAAGTCATTCAGAATTTCATCTTTAATCGACTGATTGGTTTTACCGACTAACGCTCTAAATTTCTGTGAAAAATCATATTCATCGCGTGAATTTCCGACAAAATCTAATATTGTGCAGCACTGCTTATCATCGGTGAGACGCAAGCCACGCCCAAGTTGCTGCAGGAATATGGTCAAGCTTTCCGTTGGCCGTAAAAACAACAAGGTGTCCACTTCTGGAATGTCGACACCTTCGTTAAAAATATCCACCACACACAAAATGGATAATTTGCCACTGACCAAGCTCTGCCGCTTTTGTTGCCGTTCAGAGCTATTATCACTGGTCAGCACATCGGCGCTGATCCCCGCCAAATTGAACTTCTTCGCCATATACTCGGCGTGTTCCTTGGTTACACAAAAGGCTAACGCTTTAATATTGTCTATATCAGTTACGGTTTCAGCTAGGCTGCGAATAATGCGCGTCACGCGTTGTTCATTGTGAGTGTATAAATTGCTCAGCTCAGCGACGTCATAACGACCACTGCTCCAACTTAACTTGCTAAGGTCGGTGTTATCATCGATCGCAAAATATTGAAATGGACATAAATGCCGTTGATTAATGGCTTCTGGTAAACGTATTTCAGCGGCAATGACACCGCAGAAGTCAGCCAAAATATCGACACCATCATACCGTTCAGGGGTTGCCGTGAGCCCAAGTAAAATCGTCGGCTCAAAATGAGCTAATAGCCCACGGTAACTATTCGCAGCAACGTGATGGACTTCATCAATAACAATATAATCATAAAAATCAGCAGCTAATGGTAAGTTATCAAGTTGCAGATTCAAGCTTTGGATAGATGCGAATAAATGTTTGTAACTATTAGGTTTATGCTCTGCCACCCATAGCTCGCCAAATTGATTATTCTTTAACACACCGCGATAAGCACTGAGAGCTTGCTGTAAAATTTCTTGCCTATGAGCAACGAATAGAAAATTGGCTTCTGGATGCAGCTTATAAAACCGCGCGAAATCGAACGCAGAAATAATCGTCTTACCCGTGCCTGTTGCAGCGACGATGAGATTTTTAAAACGGCCATGAACGCTTCGCTCTACTGCAAGCTGTTCGAGGATTTCTCGCTGATGCGCAAACGGCTTAATGTCAAAATGAAATGAGCTCAATTCAGTGCCACTGCCTTTCGCTTCTTTGAGCGCATTGTTTAACTTTTCTTTACTGTTCGCATCACCGCTAAAAAGCTCAAATTCGTTCGATTGCCAGTAAGTTTCAAATGTACTGAGTGATTTCTCAATGATATGGGGAATTTCTTGGGTGGTGATCTTAAGATTCCACTCAAGCCCGCTGGTCAATGCTGAATGCGATAAATTTGAAGAACCGATATAACCGGTATGAAAACCCGTATTCCGTAAAAATAAATAGGACTTTGCATGCAGCCTTTCGCGTTTAGTGTTGTAACTTAATTTGACTTGGGTATTGGGTAAATTGGCTAGAAACTCGACGGCTTTAGCATCCGTTGCCCCCATATAAGATGTAGTGATGATGCGTAACTCTTTACCACTGCGTGTAAACTCCTCAAGTTCATGCTTGAAGATGCGAATCCCCGCCCACTTGATAAATGACACCAGCCAATAGATTTTATCTGATGAGCGGATCTCACGTTTAAGCTCACTCTCAAGCGATAATCCAGCATTACTACCACAAAAAAGCTCACTCTGAGTGAGCCCCGTTAATGGAAATATGGCGGCCGTATATTTAGGTAAATCAGTTGCAATAGGATTTTGCTTGTTAAAGAGAGCCGTAAGTATCCTACCTTGGCTATCAATGAGATTTTCATCAATAAAATCATCATCGTTAATGTGTTCTTTGAGCCACATCACTAACCGATTAGCCAAACTGATTTGATTGATAACTTGGTTTTCATCTGCGGGAACAGAATTAATAACATATTCAATTATTTTAGTAAGAAAACGTGAGAGCCAAACACTTGCCTCAGCAACTTCTAGCTTCCTTTCTCCAATAAAAAATATGTCCTTATCTAAGCGCTGCTCAACGAGTTGAGTAATAAGCTTTTCGTAAATCCCGACCTGTTCCATAGCCAGATATGCCCCAAGACTAACAATCAAAGTTGTAGCGAATATATCACATAACAATTTGATTCAAATTGCGATTTGTAGAATGGTTTTGTCTTTTTCGATAGGGAGTTAATACTGCTTGGCTTTAAACTAATCGATTACTTACGACATAGGCCGTCATTCCACGCGGAAAAGATGTTCTGCAGGTGATCATTGAGCACCACCACAAAGGTAAACTTGCCTCTACTTCCCACTCGGCAATAAGTACCTCGTACTTCGGCCACCAGCGTCGGCTTTTACTAAAAAGCCTTGCTCGACCATTTGCGCAAAATGACGGGTGGCGGTGGCGCGACTCACCTTAGTGACCTTTTGATATTGGCTACTATTAATCCCTAGTTCAAAATCGCCGTCTAACATCCGATTGAGTATTTTGGCTTGCTCTTGACTCAATAAAGATGGGTCGACACTTTGCCAATACTGCGTTTTCGACAGCGTTCTGCTCACATCTGCCATCGCATTGAGTAAGCAATCATTGAGGGTTTCAAAAAACCATACTAACCAAGGAGTAATATCGACACTGCCCCTTTGGGTAGACTCTAAAATGTCATAGTAAGCTTGGCGACGAGCAAGAATACTGACCGACATAGCGTAAAAACGAATTGAGCGTTTTTCCGCTTGCGCCAAAGCCAAATCGGTCAATAAACGCGTAATGCGCCCATTACCGTCATCAAGCGGATGCAGAGTCACAAACCAAAGGTGAGTTATCGCCGCACGGATAAGCGGATCTAAGCCCGGCTCTTGCCGTGAAGCATTAAACCATTCAATAAACTGCGATAGTTCAGCGTCCAAAGTGGATCGAGAGGGTGCCTCAAAATGCACCATCGGTTTATCGATCCGGCCTGAGACAACTTGCATAGGTATATCGCCACGTAGTGCTCCACCAATAACGGGGTTAAACAGCGTATAACCCTGGGGAAATAACTGTTTATGCCAACCTAATATCCGCTCGAGGGTTAACTCTGTATCTAAATTTTTTAAGGCATCGAGCATAATGTCAGCCAAACCATCGGTTTGTGCTGTGGTCGGATACGGTTTGTCTTCGGACACGCCGAGTTTTTTAGCCAAGGATGAGCGCACCGAGGCCGCATTGAGCTTTTCACCTTCGATGGCACTGGAATGGATAATGTTAGCGAGTAAGGTGTCGAGTGCAGCATCTGAAGTTAACAGGCTGTCGTCGTGACTTAGCATTTGCTTGCCAAGCAGTTGGCCCTGATTGAAATAAACCTGACGCAGTAAGACATCAATGCTGCTGGTCTTCCAATGAAATTTAGGCCAATCGGCTTGCTGCCAAATCCACATATCTTACCCCGTGAGTCGAATAATAAGTCTATTCTACTCACATAATGAGGCGATTAACAAACTTATTCGCCTCACTTTATGAGTCGAATAACACAAATAATCGCCTCATCTAGCCCAAATGCTTATAGAGTAAAAGGATTTGTGCTGTTGATATGCTCCCGCAGGATGGTGCAGACACACAGACAACAGCTTTGCACTGCTAAAACCTGTGGGCTGCGATATACTGCTGGCGTTGATAAACACTCATATTAAAACCAATTTTGCACATTAATCGCGACAACCACGCTAACTAGAATATGCTGAGCCCATTCCATGCCTGATAACGCAAACATAGCCGCCTCTCATACTCAGGCGCATGGCAGTAGCTATGATGACAAGCCTGCTCAGCCACAGTGCGATTCGATTAAGCTAAATGAAATCGGGCCAAATTTACTTGAGCCAAGTGCAATCGAACCAAGTGCAACCAAGCAAAATGCACTTAAGCATGAGTCAGTGGTTGCCGAACAAAAACAGAAGGTTATTTTTATCGGCTTGCCTAGAACTGGGACAACGAGCGTAAGCGTGGCGCTATTGGAGCAAGGGCTTAAAGTGGCGCATATGGCTTTTACCAAAGAAGCCTTTATGCAGGCAGATGCGATTTCAGATGCACCTTGTTTTAGTGATTTCAAGCAGTTAGATGAGTTATTCCCCAAAGCCAAGTTTGTCTATCTTGACCGCGAGTTAGATTCTTGGGTGCCGTCAATGCAGATGTTACTCAGTCGAATGCTGCCACATTTAGATGCAAAAATCGGACGTTTCCACCCAATAATGAAGCGCAGTTTTCGCCATACCTTTGGCGTAGGTGTAGTCGAAAACCCGCAGGATGAACAACATCTTATCGATTGTTATCAACACCATAAAACAGAGGTGTTTAACTACTTTGCGGGCAGACAGGACTTGCTAAGTATCGATGTCAGCCAGCAAGGTGCACTCGGTCAGCTATTGGCGTTTATGGAATTAACCAGCGCCGAAAATCACAATCTGAGTTTTCCTAAGCTCAATGTCGGCCGCAATGTGGCCAGTTGGGATGAATATAAACATCCCAATAAGATCAGTGCTAATGCAGCGGGGCCTGAAAAGCGTAAATACTTTGATTACAAGGTCTAGATTTTTGCAGCTAGAGTCTAGGAATGCTCAACCGCAGATAAGGGATTAAGCTCAAAACACGCTTTAAGTGCCACATCTTGGTCGAGTAGACTTTGATATAAGGTAAACTGGTTGGCAGCGCGATCGAGATTATGGCCTTCACGATGGATATGGAAATACACATCACCGTTAAGATAATCCGTTAAAAAACGCACACCTATCATCAAACAAATCACTCTGGCACCCAACCATAGACTGCGTTTTTCAACTTCGGTCAATACATCGCCAAGTTCACTTAAATACCCACGACAAATCGCGGCGAAGATCGACTGGCGCACTTTAACATTTTCAAGGGCGGTGGAATCCTCTGCCTCGGGCGAACAAAAGGTACGCACCATATCGCCAAAGTCATACATTAGATGACCCTTCATGCAGGTGTCTAAGTCGATAATTGCCATACTGGACATATCGCGTTTATCAAATAGCATATTGTTGATTTTTGTGTCGTTATGGCAAATTCGTAGCGGTAGTTTTGGGGATATTTCAGCTAATTCATCCAATAAGGCCTGTTGGGACAAAGCATAATCGACCCAATGGCGGCAGAATGCTAAGCGATGTTGGCTATCGAGTTCAACCGCTTGTTTTAGCAAGGCCATGCGTCCTGGTAAATGGTGAAATTGAGGGATTACATCTTCAAGCTGAGTCGCATCAAAATCACTTAACGCCGAGGCAAAATGTCCAAAGGCCTTGGCGGCCATTTCCGCTTCTTTTTCCGATTTAACAACTTCAATGCTATGGCTATGGGGCAAATAACTAATTGCACGCCAGAATCCTTGCTCACCTAAATCGAGTGCTAATTCACCTTCTTTGGTCAAGCAAGGACTCACGACTTTTAAGCCATACTGTTGTTGCAATGCCTTAGCGCATAAATGATGGCTGATTTTATCCGCATTACTCACTAAAGCCTGTGGCATTTTAAATACTTGTGTATTAATGCGCTGCAGCACTAGCTCACCTGTCGGCCAACGCACTAATAGGGTTTCGTTAATATGCCCATTACCCAAAGCTGAGATTTTTGCTTCCGTTGCATCAATGCCAAAATGAGGCAATACAAACTGCCTGATGAGTTTAATCACTCAGTAACTCCACTAATTTTTGCTTTACCCAGACAGTATCCTGCGGATAGGTGACACAGAGCCAAGGCTCTGAGGCAATATCAACACAAACAGCGACACCTTGCTCAATCCCAGCTTGTACCACGGCTGGTAGATAACATTCAGACTTAGGTTGCTGGCCTTCCAGCGCAATAAATTGACTTAATTCATGCTTAATAACATCAAAAATGCTGGGTGAAAAGCCCCAACATGTCATTGAAACTAAGGGCTGGTCAGGTAATATCGTCAATCCCTGTGGCCCATCGCCCATCAATACCCCTTCACAAGCCTTGATATTCAGCCATTCGACAACGGACTTAAGCTGCCCACGCTCAACTTGACATAGACCACGGTTAACACCGCCATGTTCCGACAACGTGAGTGCTATGGGGTAAGCCACCATCATCCATTGCGTAGGTTTTACGCTTAGGCCTTTTGCTAATGCAGCAAATGCACTGTCGCCATAAAAATCATCGGCATTGATGACCGCCATTGGCCCTTTAACTAAATGACGGGCGCACCAAAGCGCATGCGCTGTCCCCCAAGGTTTAAGCCGATGACTTGTATCCGTTAGCAGCGCCTCTTCTGGCAGGTCTGTTAAAGCTTGATAGCAAAAATGATACTCGAAATTGGCAGGTAAAAACCGCGTCAATATCTCAGTTAATTCAAGCGCTAACTCAGGACGGATCACTAAGACCGCGCGATTAAATCCGCTTCGAATGGCAGACATAATCGACAGAACCAACATCGGCTCACCCGCTGGCCCTAGGGCCGCCAATTGTTTGTCTCCGCCGAAACGACTACCTAACCCAGCCGCCATAATGACTAAGGTCAATGCTGTATTCATGTTGGATTTCTATTCGTATTAAAGGGATCTCTCTAAACCACGGCGCAATACGCTAATAGACTTAAAATGGCGTTAGAGAAAAAGAAGAGCAAAAGTGTAATCTACCCCTCTGATTGTGGCTAGGGCATGTTGAGGTTTCAGGGTTATTTTTGCAGCGAACAAAAACATAACTTCAACATGTCAACATGCCCTACGATGTCATTAACGGGCTAAATACTGCCCAAATGTGCGGTTTTGTTCCAAGACAGCCTGGCTGCCCTTTAGGCTAAACTTATATCCACATAGACCAATATTACCGCGACGAGCGAGATCAACAATAATAGCCGCCGTATCCAAGGGCGAAAAACGTGCCTCTGTCGCTGAGTCAGCTTTCAAATCAACAGTCACTGGCCGATATTCTGTTCCATTATTAAAAACTAAAGCGCCGCAGCTTCTATCTCCCTTAGCCGTTGCTAATGACCAGATATTTTGAGCAGCACCTTTTTCACCTAACCAGCGCAATATCAACACATCGCCTTCTAAAGCGACTGAAAAACCATCGGGTAAATCAAGCATAATCCGCTCAGCAGCCAAAGCTGCGCTACCATTATTATTGGCAACCTGCGTATCACTATCTAGCTCATCGCCGCCAGTGGGCCACAAGCCCCAAACCAGTACAACGAATAAAATCGCCCCACAACCAATACCCATAGGACGCCAATAACGACGGTCTGGCATCGGAATTTTAGGCAACACCAAGTAGCGGCGATAAGGTGAAATAAACTCAAGCACGCCACGGAATAATTCCGTCATAGAGCCTGATTCTTTATCCTCAGCACGGCGGCGACGCACCTCTTCAGCATATTCAATACTGTTAAAACCCTCGTGTTCATCTTCCGCGTCAAAACGCCATACAGGCTCATCATTCTGATCCCTTGTATAGACAGATGCCGCATTAGAATTCGTATGCTGTAGATCACCCCGCTCAATATCGACCTCGGAAAACGCGATATTGGCCTGTCCGATACGGCTAGAATCGGCAGACCGAAAATCTGATTTTTTATCAATCATCACATCCTGTACGACAAAATCAGCAGGATTTTGCGTCATCCGAGTTAATGCATCAAAACGCAGTTCATCTTGACGAAGCACATCTAAATCGATATCGGGAATTTTTGGTGTAATAACAGGCTCTGAATGTACATTGCCCCGACTTGCTTGCAGAGTTGAAGCGGCATTGGGCGAATGGTGAGGCACATCGGTCTCGAGTGGGTTTGTACTCGCGAAAACGGGCGGTGCAATATCTGGTTTAGGCGTTAACATAGGCTCAACACGACGACGTGGCATAGCCTGTGATATAGGCGCATCCATTGCTGGGCCATAGTAGCCAAATCGATAATCCACTATTGTTGGGGATGCTAAGTTTCCACCCCAAAAGGTCGCGCCCCCCGCCAGCACTAAACCCAATACGGCAATAAAAGGCGGAGCACCCACAATCAATAACGCGAGATAAACGGGTAATGGTAAGAGCAACAAGCCTGCCAATACTTTAGGTTTATTCGCATCGGCTACACGGCGCAAACTCGCAAACGCGAGTAAAGGTAAGCCTACCAGCGCAAATAAATACATTAAAAAGTGAGGCCCAAACACTGCGGCAGCAAGTGAAATACACGTATACACGCATACACTAATAGCGACAAAACGGGGACGAGAATCACGCCCGCGAAGGCAAAAAAGAGATTTTAACAGCACGGCCCTTCCTTTATTGTTGAATAATTCAAGCGCAAACACGACTATCACTATTATCTGAACATGAGCGTACCGAATTTAGTTGCTGTTGTCAGTGCTTAAGACTCTAGTCGGATAAAAATGCCCATAATATCCTTATAAAACTAAAATAGGCTTAAATTCAAGGCAAACAGCCCCTAGCCTTTATGTGGTCAAAATCGGTATAATGCACGGCTTTCTGGGCCCTTCTTGCGTTTACCAACTGGATATTTAGCTCATGACCGCACGCGGAAATTTATTTATTGTGTCAGCGCCAAGTGGTGCGGGTAAATCCTCGCTAATTTCGGCATTGTTAAAAGACAAACCTGCCGATATGCAGGTTTCAGTATCACATACTACCCGCGCGCCGCGCCCAGGTGAAGTTGATGGTCAACACTACCACTTCGTTAATGTTGAACAATTTAAAACATTAATAGCTGAAAATGCCTTTTTCGAATGGGCTGAAGTATTCGGTAATTACTATGGCACATCACGCCATGTGATCGAACATACGCTCACCCAAGGTATCGATGTGTTCCTCGATATCGACTGGCAAGGTGCCGAACAAGTTAAAGCGGTTATGCCTGAAGCCGTAGGGGTATTTATTTTACCGCCCTCGAAAGCTGAACTAGAGCGACGCCTGACTGGTCGAGGACAAGACAGTCAGGAAGTGATTGCCAGCCGAATGGCACAAGCGGTATCGGAAATGTCCCACTATAAAGAATATGATTTTATTATCATCAATGATGATTTTGATACAGCACTGGCCGATCTGCGTGCCATCATTCGCAGCCAACGCTTAACAGGTGCTAGTCAGATCCACGCACAAAATGATATGCTTCACGATCTGTTGGCAGGATAGCTGTCATAGTGTACAATTTTGCGTCATTTTTTCCCTAGATAAACTGGAGTTTCAACACATGGCTCGCGTAACTGTAGAAGACGCCGTAGAACAAATCGGCAACCGTTTTGATATGATCCTGGTTGCGGCGCGTCGTGCTCGCCAAATCGCCGTGCAGGGTAAAGACCCTATGGTTGAAGAGATGAACGATAAGCCAACGGTTATCGCCCTGCGTGAAATCGAATTAGGCTTAGTTAACGCTCACACCCTAGATGCTGATGAGCGTCAAACGGTGCGTGAACGTGAAGCTGCTGAAATTGCAGCGGTTGCAGCCATTGCTGAAGGCCGTTCATTATAAGCATTATTGCGTAAACACCTGTGTAGGTAAAAGGAGAGCTGCCACTTGTATCTGTTTGAAGGTCTAAAGGAGTCTGCTTCCGGTTACTTAGAACCTGAACAGGTAGAATTACTCAAGCAGGCGTACCAGATTGCGCGTGATGCCCATGAAGGGCAAATGCGCACTAGCGGCGAACCTTATATTACTCACCCGGTTGCGGTTGCTCGCATCCTTGCCGAAATGCGTCTCGACCACGAGACGCTGATGGCGGCTCTGCTCCACGACACTATCGAAGATACGCATGTCACCAAAGAAGACTTGGCAGAGCGCTTTGGTGAGTCTGTGGCAGAGCTGGTCGAAGGTGTGTCAAAACTCGATAAACTTAAATTTCGCGATAAGAAAGAAGCGCAAGCCGAAAACTTTCGTAAAATGATGATGGCGATGACGCAGGATATCCGCGTTATCCTCATCAAGCTTGCCGATCGCACCCACAATATGCGTACCTTAGGCGCACTACGTCCAGACAAACGTCGCCGTATCGCCCGCGAAACCTTAGAAATCTACGCGCCCATCGCCAATCGTCTTGGTATCCACAATATCAAAACCGAGTTAGAAGACTTAGGTTTTCAAGCTTATTATCCAATGCGATATCGGGTGCTTAAAGAAGTGGTTAAAGCCGCCCGTGGCAATCGTAAAGAATTAATTCAGGGCATTGAAGCCGCTGTATATACCCGCTTAAACGATGCAGGTATTCCGGGCAAAGTGAAAGGTCGAGAAAAAAATCTTTATTCCATCTATAACAAGATGCAGAGTAAAGAGCTGCAATTCCAAGAAGTCATGGATATCTACGCCTTCAGGGTGATAGTCGATTCCATCGACACTTGCTACCGCGTACTCGGCGCCATGCATGGCCTTTACAAGCCTCGTCCCGGTCGTTTCAAAGATTATATCGCTATCCCTAAAGCCAACGGTTATCAGTCACTCCATACCTCCTTGTTTGGCCCACACGGCGTCCCCGTTGAAATTCAAATTCGTACCGAAGATATGGATCAAATGGCAGACAAAGGGGTCGCTGCACACTGGGCCTACAAAGGTGGTGCTGAAGCAGGTCAAGGTACAACCACCCAAGTACGCGCCCGCAAGTGGATGCAAAGTTTGTTGGAATTACAACAAAGTGCCAGTACCTCATTCGAATTCGTTGAGAACGTGAAAACAGAACTCTTCCCCGAAGAGATTTATGTGTTCACCCCCGAAGGTCGCATTTTGGAATTACCCGTCAATGCCACCGCGGTCGATTTTGCCTACGAAGTCCACACTGATGTCGGTAATACTTGCGTAGGTGCCCGCGTGAATCGCCAAGCTTACCCGCTCAGTCAGCCATTAATTTCAGGTCAAACCGTTGAAATTATTACGGCTAAAGGTGCTCGTCCGAATGCGGCTTGGCTTAACTTTGTAGTTACAGGTAAAGCCCGAGCCAAAATTCGCCAAGTGCTTAAAAGCCTTAAAGGTGACGATGCGATCGCACTGGGTCGCCGTTTGCTAAACCATGCGCTGGGCAAAACTAAGCTCGACAGTATTCCACCAGAGCAAATTGAAAAAGTGGTGCGTGATACTAAGCACGCTAACCTTAACGCCTTACTCGCCGATATCGGTCTTGGTAATGCGATGAGCATCGTTATCGCCCAACGTCTAATTGGCGATAACCTTGAAAATCAAGAGAGCCGCGATGCGCACTTGATGCCAATCCGTGGCGCCGAAGGTATGCTAGTCACCTTTGCAAACTGCTGTCGCCCCATTCCTGGCGATGCCGTTATCGCCCACGTGAGTCCAGGTAAAGGCTTAGTGGTGCATATGGAAAACTGCGCCAACATTCGAGGTTACCAAGGTGAGCCTGATAAATACATTCCTGTACAATGGGATAATGTTGAAGGCGTTGAATATCAAGCAAATCTGCGAGTTGAGATCGTCAATCACCAAGGCGCATTGGCAAAAATCACCTCGATCATTGCCGCCGAAGGTTCTAACATTCATAACCTCAGCACTGAAGAACGTGATGGCCGCGTGTATCTGATTAACCTGCGTATTTCGGTGAAGGACAGGATCCATTTAGCCAACGTGATGCGCCGTATCCGAGTACTTCCTGAAGTGTTACGTACATCCCGTAATCGTTAATTCATTCAATATTAGAGAGAACGTCATGGCAGAAAAAATCATTATAGCGACCGACAATGCCCCTGCGGCCATCGGCACCTATTCGCAGGCCGTTAAAGTCGGTAGTACAGTGTATTTATCAGGCCAGATCCCACTCGTGCCAAGCACAATGCAAATTGTCAGTGATGATTTTGAGGCCCAGGTTGTACAAGTATTTGAAAACTTAACGGCCGTCTGCAACGCAGCAGGTGGGTCAATTAACGATATCGTTAAGCTCAATATCTTCCTGACTGATTTAAGCCACTTCGCTAAAGTGAATGAAATCATGAGTCGCTACTTCAGCCAACCTTATCCTGCTCGCGCCGCAATTGGTGTAAAGCAGCTGCCTAAGGATTCACAGGTTGAAATGGACGGCGTGATGGAGCTGTAAGCCCGAGCCTGTCTTACTAAACAAAAGCGCTACTGCGCTTTTTTGTTGCTCTTTTGACCCACATCATCAGCTCCGACCTCTCCCTAACTTCATCTTTATTTCATACTTCACTTATAGATTTCATCCTACATTTAAAAAATTTGCAATCTTGTAAACTATTTGCGCAGCATCACAAAACTCGCCATACTGATACTTAAAGTGATGGGGTAAAAATAACAATAAAGAACAGGGAATTGCCTATGGATACTGCGATTAAGACACCAATCGAAATGCTGGCACACTGGGCTAAAGCTCGTGGGGATGAAGTCTATTTGCGCCAACCAATCAAGGGACAATACCTTGATTTTACGTGGGGTGAAGTGCAAGAGAAAGTGCAGCAATTAGCGGGTGCGCTACGTCACTTAGGATTTGAGTCTGGCGATAAAATTGCCGTCTTATCTAAAAACTGTGCAGAGTGGTTTATCACCGATCTCGCCTTGATGCACGGCGGCTATATCAGCGTGCCAATTTACCCGACCGCCAACCCTGATACCATACGTTATGTACTACAACACAGTGGAGCTAAAGCCATTTTTGTCGGTAAGCTCGATCATTGGGCCGATCAAGAAGCTGGGGTTGGCGGAGAATTATTACGCCTAGCAATGCCCTACGACACTATGCCCGCCCAATATCAATGGGAACAATTGCTAAATCTAGGTCATCCTTTAATTGAAGCTCCCCTACCTAAGCTAGATCAAGTGATGACATTGATCTACACCTCAGGTTCGACAGGGCAGCCTAAAGGTGCCATTCAGACCTTTGCTAGCTACGGCTGGACCTGTAAAGCCGTTGTACGTGACTTACGCACCGATGGTGATGATAGACTCTTATCCTATCTGCCATTAGCCCATATCACTGAACGCGTTGCGATTGAAGGCTCATCCTTTTATTCGGGTAGCTCCGTTGCTTTTGTCGAAAGCCTCGACTCCTTTGTCGCCGATGTGCAACGGGCTAAACCTACAGTCTTTTTCTCCGTACCTCGTTTATGGAGCTTATTCCAGAAAAATATCATCGATAAAATTGGCCTAAGCAAACTCAATCTATTACTTAAAATTCCGCTACTTAGCAGTTTTGTAAAATACAAAATTCACAAGGGATTAGGTTTAAACCATTGTCGCCTGCTCGGCTCAGGATCTGCGCCTATTCCACCATCATTGATCCACTGGTATCACAATATTGGCCTCAATATTTGTGAGGCTTGGGGAATGACGGAAAACTGCGCCTATTCGATTATCAACTATCCCTTTGATGCCCGTAAAATTGGTACTGTTGGACGTCCAATACAGGATTGCTTAATACGCCAAGGGGACGATGGCGAGTTACTGATCAAAAGCCCCGGTTTAATGACCGCCTATTATTTACAACCCGAAGCGACTGCGGCAGCCTTCGATGCCGATGGTTTTTTCCATACTGGCGATTTATGTGCCATCGATGCCGATGGCTGCGTGACTATTACTGGTCGTGTTAAAGACAATTTTAAAACCGCCAAAGGTAAATATGTCGCGCCAGTTCCTATTGAACGTAAATTAGCTCAGGATCCCTATGTAGAACTGATTTGCGTTATTGGCTCTGGTTTGCCACATCCTGTCGCACTGGTACAACTATCAGAAGGGGCAAGCCTACAAGCCCGTGAAGAAGTGAGAGCCTCACTGAAAGCAACACTCGACAGTGTTAACCCACACTTAGAGTCCCATGAACATGTCGATGCAATTATCGTGGTCAGTGATCCTTGGACAATTGAGAATGATGTACTCACCCCTACCCTCAAAATCAAACGTCATGTGCTTGAAAAAGCCTTTAGCGAACGAGTCGATGGCATTAGAGGCGCTAAAATATGTTGGGAAGATGAGATTTCTATTAAATAACTTTCCAAAACAGTGATATAGAAAACTTTTTTTATCACTAAATCAAAGCACGCGATGGAGCGTGCTTTTTTATGACATATTCTGTCAAACAGTGTTAAAACCACGTATCATGTATGGCTGTCGGTTAAGGTGTCCACACCTCAATTAATTCACTTAATCAAGATCAAACAGAGTCTAAAAATGCTCATTGCACTTTCAATTATTGGTGGTTTTATTATTTTAACCTTAGGCGCAGAAGCCCTAGTTCGCGGTGCAAGTTCAATTGCCCTGCGTTTAGGTATTACGCCGTTAATTATTGGCTTAACTATCGTTGCTTTTGGTACAAGTGCGCCAGAGTTAGCGGTCAGTGTTAAATCCGCATTAGCAGGTAACAGCGGCATAGCCCTAGGTAATGTCATAGGATCAAACATTGCCAACATTGGTTTGATTTTAGCGATCACCGCGCTGATCCGCCCCATCCAAGTACAATCCCAAATTGTAAAACGGGATATTCCCCTGATGATCTTAGCCTCTATGTTGTTTTGGGGATTATTACTAGACGGTGAACTCAACCTCATTGACGGTGTAGTGCTACTTTCACTGTTGGTAGGCTATTTAGTGTTTAGTTACATCAGTTCAAAAAACACTAAGGATGCCGATGCCGAGGCCATTGAAGAAGGCCCTAAAAACCCACTGTTATCAATTTTATTTATTTTAGTGGGCATCAGTATGTTAGTCGGTGGTGGAATTTTATTTGTGAATGGCGCCGTTGATCTGGCTAAAACCTTCGGCGTGAGTGAAGTGATTATCGGCTTAACGATTGTCGCGATTGGCACCAGTATGCCGGAATTAGTTACCTCTGTTTTAGCAGCACTAAAAGGTGAAAGTGATATTGCTATTGGTAATGTCGTAGGCTCTAACCTTTTTAATATCTTAGGTATTTTAGGTGTCACCGCCATAGTTCACCCAGTATCGGCTCTGGGTTTTCAATCCTTCGACTTTACCGTAATGTTAGCTTTAGCCGTAGTAATACTGCCCTTCGCTTGGACAGGTTTACGCATCGGCCGTAGAGAAGGCGCAGTTTTGTTGCTGAGCTATCTAGGTTATATGGGTTACTTAGTAAACCAAGCAAGTATGCAATCTTTAGTCTAAGCCATAAATTGTGTTAACTAAAAACACCGGAGCCACTCCGGTGTTTTGCTATCTGTACTTTATATTAGCTTGTTACCTAACGTATTTATCTCTTCGTAATACATTCTAATACTCATTCTTAACCTGTGTAGGTTAGCCATCTGCGCTAACTGTATCCCTTTGTAGTCAGCCGTTCATCTCTAGCGATACTTCCCAGTAGATCAGGAGCAATTTCAAAAAACATAAATGTTATTTCTGTGGAATTCAACTTTTGATTGATCTTGCTAATGTTAATCATTATCATTCGCAAAATTATTTGTAAGTTACATTTGTGAATTAAGTTTACTAAACAGGAGAGGTTTATGTTATTTCGTCAAACTTGCTTGGCCGCTGCCATTACCGCTGTTTTTGCTGGTAATTTCGTCCAAGCTGAAGAGGCCCCAGACAGAAAAATGGAAGTTATCGTTGTTACCGCCTCTGGATATGAACAGAAATTAGTTGATGCACCAGCCAGTATTTCTGTTATCACCCAAGAAGATTTGATGATAAAACCTTATACCACTCTCCTAGATGCAGTACGTGACTTGGAAGGGGTTGATATTGGTGAAACCCGTGATAAAACAGGACAAGGAACCATCAGCCTACGCGGTATGGGATCTGACTATACCCTGATCCTCGTCGATGGTAAGCGTCAGAACAACCATGGTGATATTTATCCAAACAGTTTTGGCGGCAACCAATTTGGCCATGTGCCACCACTCGATGCAATTGACCGAATTGAAGTTATTCGTGGACCTGCATCAACACTATACGGCGCCGATGCGCTAGGGGGCGTGGTGAATATCATCACGAAAAAAGTGGGGGACGAATGGTCAGGCTCGGTCACTCACAGTCGCACTAATCAAACAAATGATGCCTATGGCGAAGATATCACTACCGATTTCAGCGTAATGGGGCCGCTCATTAAAGGCGTCCTTGGACTCTCTGTCCATGGCAGTATTTATGATCGTATGGGGTCAACACCTGAGTATGCTCCCGTCAATTATCCGAATGGAGAAGTGCGTACCCGCTCACTCGGTTTTGGAGGCGGAGGCAAGACTGTTGATAATGAAAACCATATGCTCGGTGGGAGCCTAAGTTGGACACCCAATGAACATCATAAAATTTGGTTTGACTTAGATTCATCCTCACAGGAATACGACAACACGCCATTAATCAATGCGGACGGTGTACGCGAGTATCCTCTTGGCACAGTTGATAATCTAGAAAGCCTTTGGGTAGCAAGTAATTTCTGTAAAGGTGGTGTAGGTTCCCGTGAGGCCGCCTGCCTTGCCAGTGGTGGAGAATGGGCAAGACGTTCTAATCCAAGAGTTGGTTATAGCGAAACTCAAAAATTTACCCGTGATGCTTGGGCATTAACCCACGAAGGAGCTTGGGATTTTGGAACAAGTTTCGTTTCACTGTCATATGTCGACACGCAAAACCATGGCCGTACACTCCCATTTACCACTGCTGAACGGACATTGTTACTGCAAATGATTGATGGTAAAGGGGCCTACACAGGTATGACAGAAGCAGAGCGTAAAGCAATTGTCTCATCGACCTTCCTGCCTAGACCTAAACGTGAAATGGCAAGCAACCAATATACACTGGATATGAAACTCGACATTCCATTTGAAGCTGCTGGCAATCATGTCGCGGTAACAGGTGCGCAGGTGATACGAGGAGAATTAAAAGACGGTGTATTTGGTATGGAAGAAGGTACGCCAGGCGCAGTACAAGAACACAATATGTGGTCTGTTTTTGCTGAAGATACCTGGAGCATGACCTCTGATTTATCTGTTACTGCGGGTTTACGCCATGATGACCATGAAATATTTGGCAACCAACTCAGTCCACGTCTATATGGCGTTTACACCATTAATAATGAGTGGACTGTAAAAGGTGGAGTGAGCACTGGTTTTAAAACACCTAAAACCACGCAATTATATGATGGTGTCGTTGGTTTTGGTGGCCAAGGAACCTCACCACAGTTTGGTAACCCAGATCTGGAAGCGGAAACCAGTGTCTCTAGTGAAGTGGCTTTATACTGGTCACATCCTGATGGCCATAACTTCAACGTAACCGTCTTTAAAAACGATTTTGACGATAAGATTGCTTCACAACCTTGTGGTACAGGTACAAGTATCGAATGTTCCGATGCGGGTGAATATGCTGATTTGGGCTATGCGGTTAGCACCAAGACAGTGAATATTGACAAGGTGACTATTCAAGGGGCTGAGCTAGCCGGACGTTGGGAAATCCTTGATGCCTTAACCTTTAATGCTAACTATACCTACACTGATAGCGAGCAAAAAAGCGGAGCAGAGCAAGGTCGGCCACTTGGCAACAGCGCTAAGCATATGGCAAATGCGACCTTAAAATGGGAGATAACCGATTCAGTTAATGTATTTTTGACCTCAGAATATCGCGCCAAACGCTATCGTTCTTGGGATACGATTAATGATGCCCCACTCTATTACAAAGGCTACAACGTATTCCACCTCGGCGGTTCTTATCAGGCAAGTGAGTTTGTCACCTTTAATATGCGAATCAACAACTTGTTTGATAAAGATTTTACAACATACGATATTGTCTTTACCGAATGTAGCGATACTAGCGCAACTTGTGTTTCTGACGATAATGGCCAAAACGGGTACACAGCATCCTACGTTGATGACTATAACAACAAAGATAAAGCCCGTAATCTCTGGGTTAGTATGAATGTACGCTTCTAATTGAATCGTTGAATTAGCCATTATTCAATCATAAGTGACTGAACAAAAAAGAGTTACGCTTAATAAGAGGGTAACTCTTTTTTATCGTGAACTCATAGGGCGTGTTGACGTTTCGAGATTAAATTTTGTTCGCTCTGGCAAGCTCGTGATCGCGAAACGAGGAGTGACGTGTAGTTATTCTACTCAAATGACGAGTGACAAAGAGCAAGAGCTTGCCAGACGAACCCTTCGGGCAGCGTTTGGCTGGCGTTTTTGCTTCGTTATCGCCCGTTTATGTAGAATAACTACACCGCACGGGCTTTACCTTGCATAAAAGCCAGCCAACTCGCTGCAAAAATACCCCTGAAACGTCAACACGCCCTAATCATATATGCAGTAAATGCGCTCAAATTGACCCAACGCGAGATCGTCCCGGTGGATAATAAAATTCAACCGCATAGAATGCTCACTATAGACAACTTTGAGCAGCACCAGATAATCTTCGGCATTGCCGCCTAACTCAGCCGCGGCGTGGAGTTCCGGGGCTTTATAGCGGCTATCTCCATGGCCATTAATGCTGGCGATACCATCGTAATACGGCAGCGGCTGCTCGGGGACGAGCAATGCCTGCAAGTTGGATGACCGCCACCCGGGCAATGCAGCCCATTGCGGTTGAGTGAGAATCTGACCGGGGATTAACCCCTGCATATTCATTTGCATCAGCTCATAGCCCTTGAGCTGATCTTGCCACTCAGATGCCAATTCGTCATCCACAACCTCAAGGGTTTGTAGCACCATAGCTTGCTGCTGTTCAGGTAGCGCTTGTAAACGTGCCTTGGCTAACTTTAATAAATGCGGGTTGTCACTATTAATCATGTCAGGGGCAATCATCTTAATGCTGGCAATCCCGTGGAGTTGATAAGCTGTCTCATACTCATAGTTTCCACATACAGAATCGTCGAACTTAAGATCGGCAATACATTTTCCAGAGTAAAGTTGCTGATCCTCAGCGACATAATAGACGTGACCGCGAAGCATTTCCGAGAAACGCCAACGCTCCAAAAAGAACAACAATCGGCCCTCTCTGGGCAAGTAGGGTTGTAACGCTTTCAGTTCACTACAATTAAGCTGCGCGATAAATTGCATGGGAACGTGAAAGGCTTGCGCAGCCTCGTCCCAATGGTAATTCTCTTCAGCCCAATCTTCCCGCCAATGCTCCTCGATATACTCGCGAGTATGGTCGAATTCCTCAGCGTAAGCATCCAGCATCTCCTCCCGTCCAACCAAAGTCACCGGATAATCCATGCCGACAGGCAAATCCGGTAATCCACCCAGCCGGCTGTTACCTAACTTGGCATAGTGTTCGATTGCACAGGGATAGAGATCGACACTACTGCGAATAAACGCCGAGAGCGTATGGGCAAGATGCGGGTCTTTAAACTGCGCCAGCTTTTGCTCTAACAACTGCCGACGAATGGGGGAATTTTCTGCTAACAACATATCCATATTTACCTCACGACTCCAATGTTTGCTTTTTATCATTTCTATCAACTATTTGCCATCATCAAATATAATAAATTGCAAGGCTGTCATAGGTTCTGCAAAGCTGGAGTAGCGTTTTGCTGATAAGACGAACAAAAACTAAGACGATAGGAAACTCCTTCCGCTAATTGCTGCAGCACACTAACCCAATCAACACCGCCTTGGTTGAAAAATAAGCAGCCATTCTGTATGGTTAAGGCTAATTTTATTAAAAGGAGCACGATAAAATGAACAAATTACACTTAGCCTCGCTCTCAATCTTGTTACTGAGTGGTACCGCGTTTGCACAAGAGTCCCAAGTAACCATGGAGTTGTTGAATGCAGAGGGTAATACTCCAATTGGCACTATTAGCCTAAATGACTCCGAATTTGGTCTTGTTCTCACCCCAAACCTGTCATCTTTAACGCCAGGTGTACATGGTTTTCATGTACACCAAACTGGCAATTGCGAGCCAGTAACTAAGGATGGAAAAACAGTCTTAGGCGGAGGTGCGGGTGGACATTATGATCCAGACAATACGGGTAAACATGGAACGCCATGGTCAACCGATAATCATAAGGGCGATTTACCGCCTTTATACGTCGATGAACATGGCAAGGCCACAACTGCTGTACTAGCTCCTCGCCTGAAGGTCAATGATGTTAAAGGTAAATCTTTGATGGTCCATGTTGGTGGAGATAATCATTCTGATCATCCAGCACCTCTTGGCGGCGGTGGTGCACGTATGGCTTGTGGTGTTATCAAGTAAGTATTCATGGGCCAAAAACCATAATGTGTTGGTTTTTGGCCTAGTGCTAAAAGATGTAATCGCTTAATGACCTCTGTATACAGAACTGATAACAAGCCATCTTACCATTTACTGCTACACTCAAATTCTGCGTAAAAAGATCAACAAAAGGACTTGTTTATGGCAATTGCCTGCGTTAACACTCGAGCCAGTTGCGGGGTTGAAGCCCCAAAAGTCACGGTTGAAGTACATCTTAGTAATGGGTTACCTGCATTTAATCTAGTGGGATTACCTGAAGCCTCGGTAAAGGAAGCCCGTGAACGAGTACGTAGCGCACTGATCAACGCAGGTTTTGAATTCCCAATGCGCAGAATTACTGTCAATCTCGCGCCGGCAGATTTGCCGAAACAAGGGGGGCGCTACGATTTACCTATCGCTGTGGGCATACTCGCGGCATCCGAACAAATCCCAGCTAACAGTTTAAAAAATTTAGAATTTGTGGGTGAACTGGCGCTTTCTGGACAGATTCGTTATTGCCAAGGGCTGCTACCTGCAATTATTGCAGCAAAACGCCAAGACAATACTTTAATTTTGCCATTGGAAAATCGTCACGATGCCGAGTTAGTTGGCTATCAAAAGGTATTTTTTGGATCGCACTTACAAAGTCTCGCGGCATTTTTACAAGGTCAAGCACCACTACCGGAACTTGATACTCATCTTGAATGGGTAAGCGAAGAACAATCCTATGATTCAAGCCAATGCTTAAGCGATGTGATAGGACAATATCAAGCCAAACAAGCACTGGAAATTGCGGCGGCAGGTAATCATAACCTTTTGATGCTGGGCCCGCCCGGAACTGGAAAAACCATGCTGGCCAGCCGCATGATGGCGCTACTCCCTGCCTTAAGTTATGAAGAAGCATTAGAAGTTGCCGCTATTCACTCCGTTGCAGGACTCGACATCAAGCCACAAGATTTTTTAAAACGCCCCTTTAGAGCACCACACCACACAAGTTCATCAATATCCCTCGTGGGTGGCGGAAGTATTCCAAAACCCGGTGAAATCTCCCTCGCACACCGTGGCGTCTTATTTTTAGATGAAGTTGCTGAATTTCCACGTAAAGTGCTCGACTGCCTACGTGAGCCTATGGAAACAGGCGAAGTAGTCATTTCCCGCGCCGCCGCTAAACTCACTTTTTTAAGCCGTTTTCAATTAATCGCCGCCATGAATCCTAGCCCTAGCGGTGATATTGATGCAAATAACCGCGCCACTCCAGATCAAGTACAGCGGTATCTTGCAAGATTGTCGGGCCCATTTCTCGATAGATTTGATCTCACGATTGAAGTGCCAAAACTACCCGCAGGCACACTCACCCAAGCCATGGCGCCGAGCGAAACTAGCCAAGATGTCGCGAAACGAGTTAGGCGCGCAAGGGATATTCAACTGGCTCGCTCAGGAGTGCTCAACAGTGAACTTACGGGTAAACAGCTTAAACTTTTCAGCGGTCTAACTGATGCAGACCTTATCTTTTTAGAGCAGAGCGTCGTCAAACTTGGACTTTCTGTGCGTAGCTTTCATCGTATTCAACGAGTCGCCCGCACGATTGCCGATCTAGAGCAGTCACCCAATACTGAAAGACGTCACTTGGCTCAAGCATTAGGATATCGCGCTATGGATAGGCTGCTTGCGCGTTTATCTCAGCAATATTGAACGAATAAATGTTAACAAATGCACCGACCAGCACTGGCTAAGATTGAGCCAAAGGCTGACACCGAGTAACATAGGCCTCCAATTTTTGTCAGGGGGCTCGGATGGGAACGGTGTTTTCACAGTTAAAAGGCTGCATAGCATTCTTAGGCTACGTCATTAATACGCTTTTTTGGGCTATTCCAATTGTCTTGATTAGCTTTATCAAGATTATTCCTTTTGGCCCAACCAGAACAGCCACTAGCTATGTGCTCGACTTCTGTGCCAGCGCTTGGATTAGCGTCAATGGCGTGATTGAGCGTTGCTTGCATCCCGTTAAAATAGAACTGAGTGGTGACACCGACTTTTCCACTAAAGAGTGGTATATGGTGATTGCCAACCACCAGTCTTGGGTCGATATCCTGATCCTGCAGCGGATATTTAATCGCAAAATCCCCTTTCTTAAATTTTTCCTAAAGCAGGAGCTGATTTTTGTGCCTGTGCTTGGGCTTGCTTGGTGGGCACTGGACTTTCCGTTTATGCGCCGTTATAGCACTGCGCAGCTTAAAAAAAATCCGAAGTTAAAGGGTAAAGATATTGAAATCACACGTAAAGCTTGCGCTAAATTCAAAGCAAAACCTGTCAGTGTGATGAACTTTGTCGAAGGCACGCGCTTCAGCAAAGCCAAACATAAAAAGCAAAACTCACAGTTCCAACATTTATTAAAACCCAAAGCGGGCGGCATGGCCTTCGCGCTATCGGCCATGGGAGAACAGATCCACAAGTTAGTGGATGTGGCAATCTACTACCCAGACCATGTTCCAAGTTACTGGGACTACCTGACAGGCAAAGTGCCAAAGGTTAAAGTACACATTAACGTGTCTGATATTGATCCTGCCATGCGCGGCGATTATATGAATGACCGTGATTTTAAAATTAGCTTCCAGGAACAGTTGAATCAACTCTGGCTCACCAAGGATCAAGTGATAAGCCAACTCGCAGGCCAAGTCGATAAAGAATAAGGGTTACACCAATATGTTGAATTTTCTCCCCGGTCCAGTGCTGTTTATACTCAGCCTGAGTTTGCTGATAATCAACACTGCCGTTTGGGGTTCACTTATTAGCCTTGGCGGATTGATGAAAATTGTAATGCCAGTGCAAAGGGCACGTAATGCCGTGACCACCGTCATGAATCGTTTTATGTGGGCTTGGGCCTGCTGTAACGGCGGCATTTTGTATCTCATCGCTAAAATTGAGTGGGATGTGCAAGGGCTCGAAGGACTCGATAAAAATAGCTGGTATTTACTGATCAGCAACCACCTCAGTGGATTCGATATCGCCGCGCAAACTTACGTGTTACGTAACCATATCCCGATGCTTAAGTTCTTCCTTAAAAAAGAACTCATTTATGTACCCATTATGGGGCTGGGATGTTGGGCGCTGGATATGCCATTTATGAACAGAACTAGCCCCGCAAAACTTAAAAAAAATCCAAAGCTTAAGGGCAAAGATTTAGCAACCACACGCAGAGCCTGTGAAAAGTTTAGAAATATGCCTACCTCAATTATCAACTATGTTGAAGGTAGCCGTTTTACCCAAGATAAGCGCCAGCGTCAGAATTCTCCTTATCAATATTTACTGCGCCCTAAAGCAGGCGGTATCGCTTTTACTCTCTCGGCTATGGGCGAGCAATTTACTAATCTACTAGACATGACCATCGTTTACCCAGATGCACCTGAAGATATTCTATTTGGGGTGATGAACGGCAAAGTGAACAAAATAATTTTACGGATTAATGCCCTTCCAGTACCTCAGGTTGATGCAACACGCTATTTCTCTGAGTCTGAGTACCGCGTCGAATTCCAACGCTGGTTAAACCAAGTTTGGGCGGAAAAAGATCAACAAATTCACGCTTTGCTCCACACCAACCAAAATGTGGCAGATAGTGCCACCCGCCAAAATCATACTCAAGCTAGCTAACGTCTTACACTGCTAGCTTCTAGCTCTGTAACGAATGCCGCCGCATCAGATAACTCAAATTCATTGAATACCGTTATCCCTGCGGCGCTGAGTTTTTCAGCCGTTAATCCTTGTCCCGCAATTAACTGTTTTACAAATTGACCATCGTAAATCTGCCTATTACCACAGGATGGACTGCGGGCTTTTAAAATCGCCACTTTAATCCCGTGTTGCTGCGCCAGTTTAAGCGCGAGATCGGCTCCCAGACTAAAAGCGTGGGTCACATCCTCACCTTGGGCAGTTAAGATGCGCTGTCCAATCCGCTCCGCTGGCGGTCTAGGTGTTGGCAAACCGCCTGCACATTCGGGACAAATTGCCACAATCCGCCCTTGCTCGAGCCACGTTTGCACCAGCTCGCTCTCCATCAAGTTATGGCCACCGTCGTAGCGCACCGCTTGTCCGAGTAAACAACTGCTCACTAACACTTTTTCCACTGTCATCCCCAAATGTCTCATTCCGCCCATAGCATAACGCGAAGGATAAACATGCCAAATGCATTTGGACGATTTACCCCAAAACCATCAACATCCGCAACGAGGTTGGAAGGTTAAAACCACGCTATTGTTGACAATTTAATATTTAAATATTCATAACATAAAATATTAATAACGAGATAATAAAAATAAAATGATAAAAATCAATAACAAAAATAGAAAGCCATTGGAATATAGACTTACGTCTAAGTAAACACATTGTTGACAATCCACCAAGGGAGGGCTATTTTTTACCCATTGTCGACAATCCTATTAATAGTGATGCGCTCTATGTTGAAGCAAGACACGACGTTCGTTTCTGATGACACACATGTTTCCCACCTGCATAAGGTCAAATCGACCTCGGCAGATAAGACGTCGACCACATTAGCCGATCAAATTTTGGTGCAGATCCAAACCAGCATCATCAAGGGCGAACTGCCTGCGGGCAGCAAGATTAACGAGCAAGCACTGGCCGAAAAATACGGCATCAGCCGCGGCCCGACACGCGAAGCCCTGCAAACCTTAGAAAGACAACGTTTAGTAGTGCGGGCGCCCCATGTTGGTGCCCGCGTCGCCCAGCTAACAGTGAGTGAACTTAACGATTTATATCAACTACGTAGCGTGCTTGAAGGCATGGCCTGTGAACTCGCCGCCAGCCGTATTACCCCAGAACAATTAGCCAAATTAGAAGATCTGCTCGCAACGCAAGAAGCGGCGCTCGCCAAGGGCGATACTTACTTCCAAGAGGAAGGCGATGTCGACTTCCACTACCAAATTATTCAAGCCAGCGGTAACAAGCATCTGCAGGAAACCTTAGTCGGCGGCCTGTATCACTTGCTGCGTATGTATCGCTACCAGTGCACTAATAAAAATCGCCCCGTGAAAGCGATTGCCGAACACAGACGCATAGTCGAAGCCATTGCCCAGCGCGATGGTGAGTTGGCCAGTTTGCTGATGCGCCGCCATATCGAACAGGGGCGTAAAAATACCGAATTACGCTTAATTGAATTGCAAGCCAATGCAGCCGCAAAAGAAACCTTAGCCAACATTAGCTAAGTTCTTACGGCTCAATATGCCCACTTCCCATAAAATGGAAAAGGATAACACCATGACCCAAAGCGCAGGATTACGTTTTCGCCAAGCTCTTGCTAAGGCCAAACCGTTACAAATCGTTGGCACCACCAATGCCTATTTTGCCTTAATGGCAGAACAAACAGGCTTCCAAGCCTTGTATCTTTCGGGCGCTGGCGTTGCCAATGCTTCCTACGGTTTGCCTGACTTGGGCATGACCTCAATGAACGATGTGCTGATTGATGCCGGCCGCATCACCTCTGCCACGCAGGTGCCTTTATTGGTCGATATCGATACTGGCTGGGGCGGCGCATTCAATATTGCTCGTACCATCAAAGAATTCGAAAAAATCGGCGTCGCTGCAGTGCACATGGAAGACCAAGTGTCGCAAAAGCGTTGCGGCCACAGACCCAACAAAGCAGTTGTGAGCATTGAAGAAATGGTCGATCGCATTAAAGCGGCCGTCGATGCCCGTACCGATCCTAACTTTGTGATCATGGCGCGTACCGATGCAGTCGCCGTGGAAGGTTTAGAAGCGGGTATTGAACGTGCGCAAGCGTATATTGCCGCCGGCGCCGACATGATCTTCGCCGAAGCCTTAACTGAGCTAGACCAATATCGCCACTTCAAGGCTCAAGTTAAAGCACCGATTTTGGCCAACATGACTGAATTTGGTCAAACCCAATTGTTCAATAAAGAAGAACTCGCCGAGGCGGGTGCCGACATGGTGCTCTACCCACTCGGTACTTTCCGTGCAGCCAACCAAGCCGCACTGAACGTCATGCAAGCGCTGATGAATGACGGTCATCAACGCAATGTGCTAGGCACTATGCAGACCCGTAAAGACTTGTATAAATACTTGGGCTACCACGCCTTTGAAGACAAGTTAGATCAACTGTTCAGCCAAGATAAATAACCGAAAAGCTGCAACCCTACAGGGTTTGGCGTTAAAGCAGATTTAGCGTTAAACAAGTTAAAAAAGTGCAGCCTTAACCAATAAATGTCGGCGAATGAGTGCTCTGAAATAAGCGTATTCATCCACCAGCAATAATCATACAGAGTTAACGGAAGGGAAGGATTATGTCAGAAGCTAAAAAACTAAGCGGTGCAGGATTACGTGGCCAGAGCGCAGGCGAAACCGCATTAAGCACAGTGGGCGTATCAGGCTCGGGCCTCACATACCGCGGTTATGATGTGAAAGATCTCGGTGAAAATGCCACCTTCGAAGAAGTCGCCTACCTTATTCTTTATGGCGAGCTGCCCACTCAAGCCCAACTTGATGCCTACAAAACCAAACTCAAAGGCCTTCGCGGTCTGCCGCAAGCATTAAAAGAAGTATTGGAGCGTATTCCAGCCGACACTCATCCTATGGATGTAATGCGTACTGGCTGCTCTATGCTAGGCAACTTAGAAGCCGAGCACAGCTTTGCCGAACAGAGTGAAATTACCGACCGTTTACTCGCCGCGTTCCCATCAATCATCTGTTACTGGTATCGCTTTAGCCACGATGGCGTGCGTATCGACACTGAAACCGATGACGACCAAATTGGCGCACACTTCCTGCACTTGTTACATGGTAAAGCGCCGTCGGCACTGCATGCTAAAGTGATGGACGTATCGTTAATTCTTTATGCAGAACATGAATTTAACGCATCAACCTTTACCGCTCGCGTATGTGCTTCCACCCTGTCAGATATGCATTCATGCGTCACTGGGGCGATTGGTTCACTGCGCGGTCCGCTGCATGGCGGCGCTAACGAAGCGGCGATGGAACTTATTCAAGACATGAAAGATGAAGCCGATGCGCGCGACATCTTAATGGGCAAACTCGAGCGTAAAGATAAGATCATGGGCTTCGGTCACGCGATTTACCGCGACAGCGATCCACGTAACGCCATCATCAAAGAATGGTCAGAAAAACTGGCGGCTGCCAACGGTGACGACCGCCTATACCGCGTATCAGTTGCCTGCGAAGCCCTGATGTGGGAACAGAAAAAACTCTTCTGTAATGCAGATTTTTTCCACGCCAGTGCTTACCACTACATGGATATTCCGACTAAGTTGTTTACGCCAATCTTCGTGTGTTCACGCGTCACAGGCTGGGCGGCGCACGTGATGGAGCAACGCTCTAACAACCGCATCATCCGCCCGAGTGCCGATTATGTGGGCGTTGCACCGCGCAAAGTGGTACCGATTGCCAACCGTTAAGCAAAATTGACCACACTTGGCGCGAGATTTCACTCAATGTAAGTCTCGCGCCAACTTCATTTTCCGAAATGGATGATGTTATGAGCACTGCTATGAATACCCAATATCGCAAGCCCTTACCCGGCACTCAACTCGATTACTTCGATACCCGCGAAGCCGTAGAAGCCATTCAAGCTGGCGCGTATGCCAAGCTGCCTTATACCTCGCGCGTTTTAGCTGAAAACTTAGTCCGTCGCTGCGATCCGGCCGTTTTGACCGACTCGCTAAAACAGATTATCGAATCTAAGCAAGAACTGGATTTCCCTTGGTTTCCTGCCCGCGTGGTGTGCCACGACATTTTGGGGCAAACCGCTTTAGTTGACCTTGCAGGTCTGCGTGACGCTATTGCCGCTAAGGGTGGCGATCCGGCCAAAGTGAACCCAGTTGTACCAACACAATTAATTGTGGATCACTCACTCGCTGTCGAATTTGGTGGTTTTGATAAAGACGCCTTCGCCAAAAACCGCGCCATCGAAGACAGACGCAACGAAGACAGATTCCACTTTATTGATTGGACGCAAAAAGCCTTTAAAAACATCGATGTTATCCCTCAGGGTAACGGCATCATGCACCAAATTAACTTAGAACGTATGTCGCCTGTGGTGCATTCACGCAATGGCGTGGCCTTCCCTGATACCTTAGTTGGCACCGACAGCCACACACCACACGTTGATGCACTGGGCGTTATCGCCATAGGTGTCGGCGGCTTAGAAGCCGAAAGCGTGATGCTAGGGCGCGCATCCTATATGCGTCTACCGGACATTATCGGTGTTGAGCTCACGGGCAAACCGCAGCCTGGCATTACGGCTACCGATATCGTATTAGCCTTGACCGAATTTTTACGCGCACAAAAAGTCGTGTCATCTTACTTAGAGTTCTTCGGCGAAGGAGCAGCGGCGCTGACATTAGGCGATCGCGCCACGATTTCGAATATGACACCTGAGTTTGGCGCTACTGCGGCCATGTTCTACATCGACCAGCAAACCTTAGATTATTTGACCTTAACTGGCCGCGAAGCCGAGCAAGTTAAACTGGTTGAAACCTATGCCAAAACCGCAGGTTTGTGGGCCGACAGCTTGACCGAAGTGCACTATCCACGCGTACTGCATTTTGATTTATCTTCGGTGGTGCGCACCATTGCAGGGCCATCAAACCCACATGCACGGGTGCCAACGTCAGAATTGGCTGAGCGCGGAATTAGCGGCGTAGTCGAAAACGAGCCAGGCTTAATGCCCGATGGTGCTGTGATTATCGCGGCGATTACTAGCTGTACTAACACCAGTAACCCACGCAACGTAATTGCCGCAGGTCTCATTGCCCGCAACGCCAACGCTAAAGGCTTAAGCCGCAAACCTTGGGTCAAAACCTCACTGGCACCCGGCTCTAAAGCGGTGCAATTATATTTAGAAGAAGCCAAGCTATTACCTGAGCTTGAACAACTCGGTTTTGGCATTGTTGGTTTTGCCTGCACGACGTGTAACGGTATGAGCGGCGCGCTGGATCCTGTGATTCAAAAAGAAGTGATCGACCGCGACTTGTACGCCACCGCTGTGTTATCGGGTAACCGTAACTTCGATGGCCGTATTCATCCCTATGCCAAACAAGCCTTTTTGGCCTCACCGCCATTGGTCGTCGCCTACGCGATAGCTGGCACCATACGTTTCGATATCGAAAAGGATGTGTTGGGATTAGATAAAGACGGCAACCCCGTCAAACTTATCGATATTTGGCCATCGGATGAAGAAATCGATGCCGTGATTGCGACAAGTGTTAAACCTGAGCAGTTCCGTAAAGTGTACGAACCCATGTTCGATTTAGCCGTCGATTATGGCGAAAAAATCAGCCCGTTGTACGATTGGCGCCCGCAATCTACTTATATTCGTCGCCCTCCTTACTGGGAAGGCGCATTGGCCGGAGAGCGCGCACTCAAAGGTATGCGACCACTGGCGGTGCTGGGTGACAACATCACCACAGACCATTTATCGCCGTCGAACGCCATTATGATGGACAGCGCCGCAGGCGAATACCTGCACAAAATGGGCTTGCCGGAGGAAGACTTTAACTCCTACGCCACCCACAGGGGGGATCACTTAACCGCCCAGCGCGCAACCTTTGCCAACCCTAAGCTTAAAAACGAAATGGCGCTGGTTGATGGCAAAGTGCAACAAGGTTCACTGACGCGTATCGAACCCGAAGGCCAAGTGACTCGTATGTGGGAAGCGATTGAAACCTATATGGAACGTAAGCAACCGCTGATCATCATTGCGGGCGCAGATTACGGCCAAGGTTCGTCCCGCGACTGGGCTGCCAAAGGCGTGCGTTTAGCGGGGGTGGAGGCCATTGTTGCCGAAGGTTTCGAGCGTATTCATCGCACTAACTTAGTCGGTATGGGCGTGTTGCCACTGGAATTTAAAGCCGGTGACAACCGTGCCACCTATGGTATAGACGGCACAGAAGTGTTCGATGTCCTCGGCACGCCAGCGCCAAGAGCGAACTTAACCGTCGTTATCACCCGTAAAAACGGTGAGCGCATCGAAGTGCCGGTGACGTGTCGTCTCGATACCGCCGAAGAAGTGTCTATCTACGAAGCGGGCGGCGTATTGCAGCGTTTTGCTCAGGACTTTTTAGAATCGAATCTGAAATAACACTCGCGCTAAAAAGGCGGCGATACCCATTTAGAATCGCCGCCTTTGATACCGACGCTAACCTGTATCGCTATTCCCTATGGAGTTAATAGCATGAGTAACAATCTTTTTCCGCCCCAAATAAAAGTCGCCGCGACCTATATGCGCGGCGGCACCAGTAAAGGGGTGTTTTTCCGTCTGCAGGATTTACCTCAGGCCGCACAAGTTGCTGGCCCTGCCCGTGATGCCTTGTTACTGCGAGTGATAGGCAGTCCCGACCCTTACGGTAAGCAAATCGATGGTATGGGTGGTGCCACCTCCAGCACCAGCAAGACGGTTATTCTGTCAAAAAGCAGTCAAGCCGACCACGATGTCGATTATCTCTTTGGCCAAGTGTCTATCGACAAACCTTTTGTCGATTGGAGCGGTAACTGTGGCAACTTGACCGCAGCCGTCGGAGCCTTTGCCATCAGCAATGGTTTGATTGATGCTGCACGTATTCCAAAAAATGGCATTTGTACCGTGCGAATTTGGCAAGCCAACATAAGCAAAACCATTATCGCCCATGTGCCAATCACCAACGGTGAAGTGCAAGAAACCGGTGATTTTGAGCTCGATGGTGTGACCTTTCCTGCCGCCGAAGTGCAAATCGAATTTATAAACCCTGCTGCAGATGAGGATGCCAGCAGTGGCGGTGGCAACATGTTCCCTACGGGCAATCTTGTCGATGTGCTAGAAGTGCCGGGCATTGGCAGCTTTAACGCTACTATGATCAACGCGGGCATTCCCACCATTTTTATCAACGCGCAGGACTTAGGCTACACGGGCACTGAGCTACAGGATGATATTAATAGCGACAATGCTGCCCTTGCCAAATTTGAAACCATTCGCGCCTATGGCGCCGTGCGTATGAGCTTGATTTCGCATATTGATGAAGCAGTTGCACGCCAACACACGCCTAAGATCGCCTTTGTCGCTAAACCTAAAGCCTATGTGTCATCGAGCGGCAAAACCGTCAATGCCGATGAAATCGATCTACTGGTGCGCGCCTTGTCTATGGGCAAACTGCACCACGCTATGATGGGCACGGCTGCCGTTGCTATTGGTACGGCGGCGGCAATTCCCGGCACTTTAGTAAACCTCGCCGCAGGCGGTGGCGAAAAGGAAGCGGTACGCTTTGGGCATCCTTCAGGCACGCTGCGCGTGGGTGCGCAGGCCATTCAAGAAAATGGCGAATGGACAGTCGTCAAAGCCATTATGAGCCGCAGTGCTCGGGTGCTGATGGAAGGTTTTGTACGAGTACCCGCTACGTAGCTTTATATATCCTTTATATCTTAATAAAACAGTTTAACCAAAGACCTTGCTTCTCCCCCTTCCGGCAAGGTCTTTTCTTTTCCAATATCCCAAGTAACAGCACAGCAATAATTTGTTCGTCAGCTAATATGTTGGCATACCGTAAACAATGCTAAGATTCTTGGGCTAGGTAAAAACAATAATGACAACTGTGATATAGCCCAAAAATGAGTAGATAACGAAGCTAAGATCAGCACTCATTTCAAACGGGATGATAAAGGTTTTTATAGGGGTAAATTTGCGTCCATTCACCTACAAACTTGTTATATGCACTCTTTATATTTTGAGTTTATTGTGGATCCCACAAAATGGATGGGCACAGCCATTAAGTGCGGCGAATACTCAACTTAAATTTGAACATATTCGCAGTGAAGAAGGGCTAAACCAAAATACTATCACGAGTCTATTTATGGACAGTGCTGGCATGCTCTGGATTGGTACTCAAGATGGTTTACACAGCTACAATGGCCATAGTTTTAATCTTTTTATTCACTCACCGAATGATCCTACCAGCATTTCCGAAAGTTATGTGTCCGATATTATCCAAGATCCTGAAGGATATATTTGGGTGGGCACCTTTAGCCAAGGTGTTAATCGTCTCGACCTCAGCACAGGGAAATTCGAGCATTTTGGGTTAGAACAAGGACTGACAGAACCGAGAGTCACTAAGCTTAATATTGTTGGCAATACCCTATGGATTGGCACTCAATCAGGCTTATTTTCCTTATCAACAAAGACTCAACGTATAAATCAAGTCAACTTAGGTAACAGTGTTGAACCCTATATCACTAGCCTTGCCAATGTTGACAACACCTACTTATTAGCTGGTACACAAAATAGCGGGACCTTTGCTGTAAGTGCCAACACCATCACCCGTTTAAATGTGCCGCAGAATGTGACTGCCTATCAAATAAAAGCCAATTCTAAACGCTCAATTGATCTCGCCCTTGGTAACCAACTTTGGCGTTATGATCTTATCTCCCAGCAGGGTGAAGTTTTATGGCAAGTCGATCCTGATATTCCTTACATTAAAGATTTTATTCAAACACCACTTGGGGTTATTTGGGCTGTAGGGCCAGAAGCCGGGCTGATCCAATTAGATCGGGAGGCCGGGCAGCTTATCGCGACATATCATAAATACGATACTAAGCGTACAAACAGCATCAGTGAAAATAATATTTTAAGCCTACTGCAAGATCCTTTCGGCAACCTCTGGCTCGGCACCAGTTACTCAGGACTAAATAAAATCAACACTCGCCGTCAGTTTTTTCAGCATCTCTATGAGTCGACTATCGAACTGCCACAGCAAAGCAACAATATTCGCTCACTGCTACGCAGCAAAGACGGTGCATTATGGATAGGAACAGACGGTGCAGGACTAAAACGCTTACCCCAAGGCAGTAACCAATATGATTATTATTCGTCATATTTTGCTAAAGCGCTCGGTTCCAGCCAGCGCCACTTAAATCTAGTTATTCGAGATATTGCCCAAGATAATCAAGACGTCCTTTGGATTGCCAGTAACTATGGACTCGGACGTTTAACACCCAGTGGTGAGTTTTCGCTGCTTAAAGTGACTCAAAATCAAGAGCACTCGGAACCAAACTATATCCGCAGTTTAGAAATTGATCACCAAGATAGACTTTGGATTGCCACTAGCCACGCACTTTACCGCAAAGCGCTAGATAAGGATGAATTCATCCCCGTATCCCTAGCGAATATCGAGAATTTTTATCCCACACAAAACTTATTATTAACCCTTAAAGCCGATAAATATGATCTTTGGATAGGCTCGCTCAATGGACTTATCAAGCTAGATATGAAAACTGAATTAGGTCAGGTTTTTTACCACCAACCTAATCATAAAAACAGTATTATTAATAACCGTATTCGGGATATTTTAGTCGCATCCAATGGGGATATTTGGTTTGCAACCCATGGTGGTATAAGTAAATGGTCTTCTACCAATGCAGATGTCGGTTTTAGCCATTACACCCGCGAACAGGGCTTACCCAGTAACACTATTTATGCGCTGCTCGAAGATCAAAACCATCACATTTGGTTTAGCAGTAATGCAGGCATTGGTAAATTAAACCCTGTAACTCACCGCATTATTAGCTTCAATGAACAGGAGGGATTGCAGTCGCTAGAGTTTAATGGCGCAGTAAAACTTAAAGATAGCGATGGTGACCTTTGGTTTGGTGGCATTAATGGTATTAATCGTTTTAACCCTCAAACTATACCCGAGCAAAGAGGTGAAGCCAAAGTTGCATTAACAGGCTACAAGATTGCGGGGAAGCATCACACTATTTTAGATTTAAGTCGCCCACCGCCGATTGTGATGAATTACGGCGAACAATTAGTGAGTTTTGAAGTGACCTCATTAGATTTTAGTTATACGGGGAAAAACCGTTTTAGCTATTTCCTTGAAGGCTTTGATCACCAGTGGCATCAATTACCCGCGGGTAATGAGATTACATTTACCAATATTAATCCCGGTCAATATGTGCTTCATGTACGCCACTCATTACAATATAACCGTGAAGGCTCACAAACCCTTTTAGTGAATCTAAAGGTACAAGCTCCCTTCTATAGAACCCCATTCGCCTACACCCTTTATTGCTTACTCGCTATAGGATTATTGATATGGGGACTTCATTGGCGTAAACAAAAACGCCAACAACAACGGGAGTTTGAAACCAGTATCCGAGCCTCTGAAGAAAGGCTAAAGCTCGCGCTATGGGCATCAGGCGATGGGATGTGGGACTGGAATATTAAAGAAAATAAAGTATACCGAACCAATATGGATGCATCTGTCTCACATTGGAGTAGCCACAATCTGCTGCACGAGAATATGCACCCTGAAGATAGGGAAAAATTTAAGTATGAATTGGCCGAACACCTACAGGGCCGAACCCCTTTCTTCGAAATCGAGTATCGGATTGAAGGTGCTTTTGGTAAATGGATTTGGATTTTGGACCGAGGTAAAGTCGTTGAAACTGACGCACATATGCAACCCATGCGTATGACGGGGACTAACCGCAATATAACCTCCCGTAAGCTGATTGAAAATGAACTGGTACTTTCATCCCAAGTGCTTAACAGCATGAATGAAGCCGTTGTCGTGGCTGGGTTAGATTATAAAATCCGCTCGGTGAATCCAGCATTTAGTGCTATTACAGGATATTCTGAACGTCAAATCACCGATAAATATTTAGTTCATCTGGCCTATAAACAACAACGCGAACTCTTCAATAGCATCGAGCAACAGTTACTTCGCCATAAACATTGGGTAGGCGAAATTTGGATCCGCAATAAACAACGCAAAGCCATATTGGTTTGGCTTGAGATCAACCAAGTTATCGATATAAAAGGTGAAACTAGCCACTTTGTTGCGGTATTTACCGACATTACAGAGCGAAAGAAAGCCGAGCAGGATCTGCGCTTCCTTGCCAGTTTTGATACTTTGACAGGATTGCCAAACAGAACCCTCTTCCAAGACAGGCTCAATCACGCAATCACCCAAGCACATAGGGCAAATAATATCGTTGCACTGCTGTTCCTCGATCTCGATCGTTTTAAGCATATTAACGATTCTATGGGCCATCATGTGGGGGATTTATTGCTCAAAGCCGCGGCTAAGCGCCTGCAAAATGCCGTGCGAGAAGGCGATACGGTTGCCCGTCTGGGTGGCGATGAATTCACTATTATTTTGGAAGGTGTAGCCAAAACCAAAGCCGCGACACTGATTTCGGAAAAAGTGCTACGCGCCTTCCAAACACCGTTTTTATTAGAGGATAAGTCCTTAACTATCTCAACCTCGATAGGAATTAGTCTCTATCCCAATGATGCCGACAATGCAGACTCATTAATTAAATTTGCCGATACGGCCATGTATCATGCTAAGTCTTTAGGTCGAAATAATTTTCAGTTTTACACCCATAAACTTAATGAAATCGCGACTCGCCATGTGCTATTGGAAGCTGGATTAAAACAAGCCATTCATCGCAATGAGCTAAGTTTAGTCTACCAACCTAAGTTCAGTTTACGGGATGGCTCACTCACAGGGCTAGAAGCCCTATTACGTTGGCACCATACTGAACTGGGCCCGATTTCACCCGTAGAATTTATCCCGCTAGCGGAAGAAACAGGGATTATTAATCAAATTGGACATTGGGTGATTAACCATGCCTGCCAACAACTGGCTGAGTGGAATGCATTAGGTTTCAATAACATTAGCATGGCGGTTAATTTATCGGCTCGACAACTCAAAGCCGATATCATCTCCACCATTGAAGTCGCCCTCGCCGTCTCTGGACTTCCCGCTCAATCACTAGAGCTTGAATTGACCGAATCGATGATCATGGGTAACCCCCAAGATTCTGTCAGTATTTTATCTAAACTCAAGGCGCTGGGATTAACTATCGCGATTGATGATTTTGGGACTGGATATTCAAGCCTAAGCTATCTAAAACGCTTCCCGATAGACACGTTAAAAATTGATCGAGAATTTGTCAGAGATATCATCAACGATCCCGACGATGCAGCGATCACCAGTGCCATCATTGCCTTAGCACACAGTCTAGAACTTAATGTGGTTGCCGAAGGCGTAGAAACCCAAGCACAGCTAAACTTTTTAGGGCTACAGGGTTGCGATGAGGTACAAGGTTTCCTCCTCAGTAAACCTCTCAGTGCTAAAGACTGCTTAACCCTATTAGGTAATCAATCTAAACAACTGATGCAATAAACCGAGTCGCACAATAAAAAGGCTCCGTTATAGGAGCCTGTTTTATATCAATATAAATTTAAGGTGCGATTCGCTCTACACGCTTTACCCAACCTTCAGGCCCTTTGATATGGCCTTTTTGGATATCGGTATAGAGTTTGTAGATACGCTGAATATGCTCACCCACTTCGCCATTACCGACAGTGACAACACGACCATCTTCAAAAATGTAGGAGCCCACAGCAGAAACCACAGCCGCCGTCCCAAAACCACCCGCCTCGATAATTTCACCAGATTCAATATCAGCGATAAATTTATCCAGCATTACCGTTTCTTGGCGCACTTCACAACCGAGCATCCCACCTAATTCCATAATCGATTGCGAGGTAATGGATTTTAAGATGGTATCGGTGAAGGTCGGAATAATCACAGTGCCATCTTTGAGGATATGGAAGTGGTTCATCGCGCCCGCTTCTTCAATCTGTTGATTGGTCGAGTCAAGATATAACACTTGTGATGCACCAAACTGCGCCGCCGCTTTACCCGCTCGCAAAGAGGCAGCATAGTTACCCGCCGCCTTCGATGCGCCAGTTCCACCCGATACCGCACGGTGATAGGTCTTGCTGATCAGCAAACGAATACCTTTATTCACGCCAGCAGCATAGTAAGCACCGCTAGGGCTTAATACCACACAGAAGGTATAACGAGAACTCGGGCTAACAGACAAACGATCTTCGGTCGCAAAAATAAAGGGGCGAATGTATAAACAGGCACCTTCTTGCATCGGGAACCAGAGACGATCCACATCGATCAACGCATTGATCGCATCAATTTGCATCTGCTCTTCAATATTAGGGATACAGACGATATCGGCGGAGCGATTCATCCGCTCGGCGTTTTTATTGATACGGAAAGTATAAATCTCGCCATCTTCATGCATAAAGGCCTTCGCGCCTTCGAAGATTGACTGACCATAGTGTAATGCCATTGCACCCGGCGCCATTTCAAATGGACCATAGGGCACAATTCGCGGATCACGCCATTCACCATCGCGGTAATCCATTAAAAACATATGATCGGTTCTGAGGCTACCGAAGCCCACATTCCCCTCGGGCTTGAATTGCTCAGTACGGCGCTCGGACGCAGGTTTTAAATTGTAAGTTATTTCCATCGCATACCACCTTGATTACTGAACAAGCAGACTAGGGAGCGATAGGAATAAAGTCAAGGGGGCTAAAGCCAATGACAAGTATTTTTGCCACAATAGGGGCGAGCTTCAGTCAGATGAGATAAGCCAATGTCAGATTATAAGATGATCCCCTGTGAGCACTATGATTACCTCGAACTCGCCTGCCTGCGCGGCTATCAACTTAAGATAGAGTTGATTGATGGCACGCAATGCCAAGGCCAAGCCATCACCACGCAGACAAGGGCAGACAAAACTGAGTGGCTTATCATCCAAGAGCAACAAACGAGACAATCCGTTAGACTCGACCAGATAACCGCCATCACGCCCCTTGATCCTAATGCTGAATTTGGCAGGGTATTGATTGCGACTAAACAACCTTAACTAAGAGGATGACATGGCAAAAATGATTTTAGCAGTTGATATTGGTCACTGGACTGGTGGGCATAACGGTCAATATCCCCATCTCATTGAGTTTACTATGGCGCACCTAAATAGACCCTTTCATGTCAGCGAAGGTTGGGGACATGGCTTAGGTGGCGCGGCTTACTCACTCGCACAATTTGTCGAAACGCCTTATTACCTCAAACTCAAAACCGAGGCTCCTTGGGCGTTTGCCATTATCGAACAGAATTTAGCACAACAGAATATTGATGCGATCGCCGCCGCACTCTCAATGCGATATGCGGATCATCCACCCCTTGTCCCTGCTCATTTAATGGAGTACTTATTGGGCTAACAAAATGTAAGCTTAGATAAAGAGTGTATAGAGGATTAAGATTCACCGAGTCATTACACTCGGTGACAGGATGCTAAATAAGGATCGAAGCCGTTTATAAATTGGGTGAAAAAGTTGTTTCCCGCTTAAACCGCAACCGCTGCAATCACAGAGACTTCGACCAAATATTCCGGCTCGGCAATCGCTGCCTGTACACAGGCACGGGCAGGCGCATGACCCTTAGGCACCCAAGCATCCCAAACGGCATTCATTGCATCATAATCGCCCATATCTTTCAGATAAATTGTCGCTGATAGCAAATGCTCACGGGAACTCCCCGCCTGCGCTAACAAGGTATCGACCTCCTCAAGCATAGTAACGGTTTGTTCGGTGATATTTTGATACTTGTCCTTCGCCACTTGACCACACAGATACACAGTACCTTGATGGATCACTATGCTACTCATTCGGGTACCAACATCTAAACGGGTAATGCTCATATGGATAATCTCTTACATCAGATGGTTAAACGTTTATTGAATCAGGTATTTTAACAGCAAATACTTAAGAAGTTTGCGATACAACTTTAGGCCAAAACGGATAAAAGCGTGACATCAAAGCCAATAACCCAAGACCTGTGCTAATCACACTTAACCACACAAGTGGTGTCGCTACGGCAAAATTGATTAGCTGAAATCCAACCAAAGCTGAACATGCCGCGATTAACGCAAAGGGCAACTGACTTACGACATGATCATGGGGCGCGCAACCCGAACTGGTCGCACTAAGTACGCTAGTATCTGAAATAGGAGAACAATGATCGCCAAATACGGATCCCGCCATCACAGCACTTAGGGTTGGTAATAATAAATTAGCCTCTAGGTTATGGGCTATTTCACCACCAATGGGGATCATAATGGCAAAAGTCCCCCAACTCGATCCCGTTGCAAATGCCATAACAGCGCAGAGCAAAAACATGCCTGCCACCAGCAGCTGTGGCGATAGATACAGCTTTGCCCACGAGGCTAACAATGTTGCCACACCCAAATCTTGGATCACAGCGCCAATCATCCATGTACAAAGCAAAATAGCGATTGCAAAGGCGATAATGCGGATACCATGGCTCAAATCTTTGGATAAGGCCCCTATACGTCGACCAGAGAGACGTAACATGACTAAAGTCACTAAGGTTGCCAATAAACAAGCATCGCGCATAGAGGCACCAATATCGGCCTTAGCTAACCAGAGTGATATATTCCAAGAAGAAACTTGCTGTGCCCCTGACCAAAGGGTTAATCCCACAGAAGCGGACAACAGCGTTAACATAGGGATCGCCAATAACCAAGGGCTACCATTTTGTTTGCTCTGCAGTTGTGAGGTGGCGGTGTCCTGCTGCAACGGCTCCTCAACCAAGAATCGCTCCTTCACCATTAACGAATGAAAACCTACGCCATACCAAGCGACCAGCACAGATAGACCTAAAGTGACAATCGCATAAAAGTTAAATAAGGCTATCTCGATAAAGGCTTCCAGCGGCGATACAGGTAAAAAACTGAGCCCAGCGATAAGCGCCATTACGTAGGGCCCCCAACTGGAGAAAGGCAATAGCGCGCATAAAGGCGAAGCATTGGAATCCACTAGATAGGCGAGTTGCTCATGGCGAATACCATAACGCTGACTCAGCGGCTGACATACGTGACCAACGGCAAGACAACTGAAAATACCATCGATGAAAACAAACCAACCGAGAAAAACCACTCCAAGCCGAGCCTGTCGCTCAGAACGAATACGGCTATATAACCAATCGCCAAACTGGCCAACTGCGCCACCACGAGCCAAGAGTTGCGTCATGCTACCTAGCAGTAACATGGCCAATAGCACATTAATGTGCCACCCTAGCCAAGCGCCTTGGTCATAAAACTGCTTAATGCCTGTCTCCAATAAATAATACACAGCTTGTAACACATCGAAATGGACAAACACCAAAGCACCTGAAACGATACCAACCCCGAGCGCAAGCAAAGTTCGACGTAATAATAAGGCTAAAGTAAGGGTCAATAACAGGGGAAGCACGGCAAGCAGATTCGGCAACATGAGCCATTCCGACAATAAATAAAACCAAGAATACTAACGAGTTAATAACAAATGCAAAAAAACTTAGTTTAGAACACTGTTATCGGGTATTTTTTCGCCAAACGGCAAGAATCACTATTCCTTATGTTCTTGGCACTGCTAGAATCACAGTCCCATCCAGAAACTATAGGACTCTCCAGATGAGCCTTGAATTACTGTCCAAACTGGAAACCAAAATCCAGGCTACACTCGAAACTATCGAGCTTCTTAAAATGGAGCTTGAAGAAGAGAAGCAAAAATCTTCAACTTTGAGTGAGCACAATCAACAACTGAACGAGCAAAACCAACAACTGCAGCAAGAACTCGCTTCTTGGAACGAAAAAGTCACTGGACTGGTTGGTCTGCTCAACAGCGAAATCTAAGCTGTTTTTGTTTGATGATTTTGAGCTTCAATCAATTCATTGAGTTCTAAAATAGCCTGCTTTACCTTTGGCAGGCTTTTTCTTGGCAACAAAAACCGACCTTTCTCAAATTCTAATCGCCCTAAATCTTTAACCCAAATAACACCAGTAAGGAAAATACGCGCGTGCTTAACGATAAGCTTAGGTGCGTAAACAGGGAAAACTCTCATATAACCACCTACAAGCATTCTTGTTGTTATTGAATACAGTGGTTTGACACAGCTTTTACCGTTTGAGTTTCATTTTTCTGGTATTTTTTTCATATTTTATAACGACAGAAAGCTAATCCACTGATTTAGTGTGAATATAGATATTAGCGTATCTAACAACATCAACATGAACGTCATAATAATGACGCTTGCCATTTTTTTGACACTCTGATAGATTAAACGCGTTACTCAGGGTAAAAATGGGTCATATGGCTCAAGTCCGTGCTCTCCAATAGGAGGTACGGTTTTTTTTTGCCCATTTATAGGTAAATGTAATAGTGGTTGAGATCCCCCCATTTCGCATTATTCTAACGGTGTCAAAATCATTATATCGGGCGATAAATATCAAAAGAGCCCTTAGGCTCCTCTGATATTTATGCTTTTGGCAAAAGTCCGCGATCATGTCACAGGTGTGCTAATGCAATTTGCCTTATTTTCTCGCAAGGAAATACGCAATCTCTAACAGTTCGTCGTATGACTTAATCGCTCCCGTTTCAACGCGATACTTTCCATTAACCACTATCGCAGGCACACCCGTTAGCTTAGCGTTTTCAGTATCACGCTTCATCTTTGACATTTGTGCGTTAACCATAAAAGATTCTGCTGCTGCATCGAAATTTTTACCATCAACACCATTAGCAACAAAAATCGCACGGATATCATTTCGGCTTGTAAAATGCTGTTTTTTATCATGAATAGCGGAGAATAATGCGGGTTCCACCTTATCAGCGACCTTTAATTGGTGCGCAACGGCAAAGGCACGTGACATTTCTACGCCCATTTCTTTACCAATAAAATCAACATGTGCTTGGTTAAAAGCGATGCCTTCAGGCTTTTCTGCCAAGATTTTAGGCACGACAGTTTTAGAAAACGTGTAACAATGCGGGCAATAGAATGAGAAAAATTCAGTGATCTCAGGCTTTGCCGTTGCAGGGCCGTCGTTGATGACAGTGTAATGTACACCCTCTTGGTATTGCGCAGCCAATGCTGCCATTGGAGCCAGTAATAGAGCCGCTGCCATGAGTAATGCTTTTTTCATTAAAATTCCTTAAATCAATTTTATAAATAGTTTTGTACCGAAGACTAACATATTCCCATTTTTGAGTGTAACTCAAGCCTAAGAGTTCAATCTAATGTCACAGAAGAAGTCAGCAATCAGCCTTTTAATAAGGTATTAAACTTAACGGTGGTTCATCCAAGGCAAATAATTGCTCTTTGAAGGCTAAAATCTGCTGCTCCCAATATTTTTCATCCCCAAACCACGGGAAGTTCATTGGAAAAGCAGGATCCTGCCAACGTCTGCCAATCCAAGCATTATAGTGCACCATACGTAGTGCACGCAGAGGTTCAATCAATACCAATTGTCTTGTATCAAACTCACAAAACTCTTCATAGGCTTCGAGTAAAATCTCAAGCTGCATCAATTGCTGTTGCCTGTCACCCGTTAACATCATCCACAGATCTTGAATTGCCGGCCCCATACGCGCATCGTCTAAATCCACAAAACCTGGGCCGTTAGGCGTCCATAGGATGTTGCCAGGGTGCAGATCGCCATGCAGACGAATGGAGGTAAAAGCTTGTCGTTTCCAAATGGCATTTGCCTTCGCGAGCACTTGTTCCACGACAGTGAAGAATGGCAGCCGTAAACTCGTAGGGACCAGATCAGACTGCTTTAACCATGCCAGAGGTTCTTCACCTAGGATCTGTGGGTTCAATGGTTCTCGCTCAGAAAAGACTTCCTGCGCGGCATATTGATGGATGCGACCGATAAATCGGCCAACTAATTCCAGCTGTTCTAAATTATCGACCTCAAAAGCGCGGCCGCCCAAGGAGGGGAATAGAGTAAATCGATAACCTCGATACTCATGCAATGTGTTTCCATTCAAGATCACTGGCACCGCCATAGGTATATCTTCAGCAGCGAGGGCCAGAGCATAATCATGCTCTTCTTGAATTTGAGCATTACTCCAACGATCTGGGCGATAAAACTTGACCACAAAACGCGCCCCTTCGTCGCTGCGGAATTGATATACACGATTCTCGTAACTATTAAGCGCAAGTAAGCCAGTTTCGGGATAAATGCCGAGACTCTCTATCGCATCTAAGATCAAGTCAGGTGTTAAAGCTTGAAAATGAAACTCAGCGCCGCTGCTTTGGTTTGCTGATGGCATATTGCTTTGATTAAGCTGTTCTGGGCTCATATGGATTCACTTATAGGTGAGATTTCAGCAAAGTCGCTAAATATTCTAACACGTCAAAATCAGCTTCCCGTTCAGCCGAAAGCCAGCAAATGTTGCCGTAAAACTCATAGTTTAGCCAGAGTTGAGTCCCCTCAAACTCCAATAACCATTGGTGCCTATCTGCACCCCATTGGCGTTCGCGTACCGTGCAATCTAATGCGGCCACCAGCGGCTCGGCAAAATCGGCGAAGCGGTCAAAATCGATATCAGCACTGATCGATAGACTTAATGCGTTTTTATCTAAGCTAATGGCATCTATGCTAATGGCTTTTATGTGAGAGCTCGGTAATTTCATGCTTTTTATCCAATCAACTACTACATGACATAATTAACCCTTGGCCCCAATCGGGTGGACGCTTAGCTAACTCATCATGTTCAACTTGTTCTGCAAATGGCTGACTCAACACTTGTTGCAAACGCTGCAGTGGCGCAAGGTTACCTTCTTCTACGGCAATTATCGCCTCTTGAGCTAAATAATTGCGCAAAATATATTTAGGATTGACACTATTACGCTCAGTTTGCCAAGCCGCAATATCCGTAACGTCCCCTAATCTAAGCTGATAAGCTTTATACCAAGTGTCGAACTGATGAGTATCGATAAAATCATCCCGTAGAGAGCTATGTTGACTCCTTGGATCTAACTGACCAAATTGACGCCATGTTTGAGCGTAATCCAGTTGGTTTTTTTCCATCAACACAGTGAATTGACCTATAAGTTCAAGATCTTGCTTATCCTGCTCGGCCGTTGATTTATCCAATGTTGTCAGCCCCAATTTGGCGCGCATTAACAGCAAATAGGTCTGTACTAGCGCCTCTTGGTATTGATTAAGAATGGCAATTAAATCATCGGATGGGATCACAGGCGTGAGCGCCTGCGCTAAACGCTGCAAATTCCATAAACCGACCCCAGGTTGCTGACCAAAGGCATAACGGCCTTCAGGGTCGGAATGATTGCAAATAAAATCTTCTTGAAAAGTATCAAGAAAGGCAAAGGGGCCGAAATCAAAACTATCCCCTAAAATCGACATATTGTCGGTGTTCATCACCCCATGGGCAAAACCCACCGCCTGCCAATGGGCAATCATCTTAGCGGTATCTTGGACGACCTGTAAAAACCACGCTTTATAACCCGATGGATCGCAACTCAAATGAGGATAATGCTGAGTAATAGTGAAGTTGAGTAATTGGAGCAGCTTATCGGCACGTCCGCGTTCACTGTGGCAGAAAAATTCGAAATGGCCGAAACGAATATGGCTACGAGCTAAACGCACGGTAATCGCCGCAGTTTCTTGGCTCTCACGCCAGACAGGCATATCCGAACCGATTACGGCTAAGGCGCGAGTCGTAGGTACATGTAAATGATATAAGGCTTCCGAGACTAAGAACTCCCTCACAGCTGAGCGCATCACGGCGCGGCCATCACCATGACGTGAGTATGGAGTTGGACCACCGCCCTTAAGTGCCACATCCCATGCGCCATTCGGCCCTATCGCTTCACCTAAAATAATTGAGCGGCCATCGCCTAAACGCGGTGTATACCCGCCAAATTGGTGGCCGCTATACACTTGAGCATAATAAGTGGCGCCATCGATGGCGGCATTACCCGATAACCCCAACAGTAACTCGTCCGTAGGTTGAGTTAAGCCTATCAATTGGGCAGCATCATGACTCCACGCTAACCACTGTGGATGACTGAGTCCCTGCGGATATACTTGAGAATAAAACTCAGGTAATTGAGTAAAAAAATCCTGCTTAAACTGCATACTTACCCGCCTATTGACTCAAAGTCTTACAAACAAGCACAGAGTTAGCATCAATCTCACACAGATGCCCACATTGATACACTCCAGCAGTGCTAGACTGACTTAAACGCTGCATCCCAAGCGCCTTACGCTGACACTGCTCTAACGTATCGTAATAACCATTAATATCATCAACTTGCAAAGACTCTGCAGGCACTATATCGGTATTAGGATAATAGAAAAGAGTCCATTCAGGCGCTTTAGTACATCCACTCAGTAGCCATAATCCCAACAGGACACTGGGCAAGGTATAACGTAACTTCATCTTCTCTACCCCATAAAAAAAGCGAACCTTAGTTCGCTTTTGCGCATTCAGTTAAGCTGGATTCTACACTGCCTAAGCGAGGGAAATAACCGCTTTTCACCTAAGGGATTAATCCACTCATTTACGTTAAACCTTTGCTACTTTTGCCTGAGCTTTTTCGATACGACTAATTCGCCCCTCAAAGCCCGTCACAGTGCCATCACTTAAGCCTAGCAGTAATGCCTCTTGGCACAGTGCAATAGCGGCATCAAATGCCTGAGTATCACTGAGTAATGTAGCGAGTTGTAAAAAACCGGAGGTTTTTAGCTCAGACACTTTGTCTTTCTCTGCAGAAACGGCGTGGAAAAGTGCAAGATAAGGCTGTGTTAGCTGAGCGCCATAGTTAAGATAATCCGCAGATTTACGCTGCTTGTAACACTCACCAATCATATTTTGTAGCGCGGTGTATCGTTCAAGGGCAGAGCCCGCCTGTTGATATTCTTCAAAGGCGCGTTGTAATGTGATATTTGCCCACGTATCTGGCGCGGCAAAACTGATCTCTGACGTCGAGGAAGCTGAGTCCATATTTAATGTGGATTGCGCAGCCAGCTCTGATATTGGCTCGAATTTAGGTGTGGTTTCAACTGGATCACCCATTTCATTTGGTGGCGAGCCTAAAATAATAACCGCTTCTTCGTTATGGGCTGCTGGCGCATCTGCCTCGTTAACATCAGGAGCAATATGAAGAGTGTGTGTTTGAGACGCCGTCTGAGCTTGAGGTTCGCGGGGCATTAGCTCTGCTTCAACTTCTTTTGCGGTAACAACTTCAGATTCTGGCAAAACGACGGCCTTTACCTCATTAACGGCGGTGGTTGTTTCAACCTGCTCAGGATGCTCAGTATAAACCGTAGAGTTTTCAGTCGTCTTTTTAGGTGTTATTGCTTCTTGCTCCTCTTTCGCCAAGCGCTGCGCGCGACGAAATAGGAATACACCGATTGCAATCAGTATTATTACGACAATGATCTTCATTCTTGTTCACCTTTGATGGCCGCTTCTCGTCAGAAGCTGTGTCAATTGGCTTACCAAGCCATATCCCTTGAGGTGGCTGGCAACGGGGTTTATCTAAAAATTGAGCAGAGATTAACCGCTATTAAAGTCCATACTATCAGTGTAAATCAAGTAATTATGCCTTTTTATACGATCTTACACTCAAATCGTTATAATAAATTGCATTAAACTTAAGCTTTATCTCCCCACTTAGCGATAAGTCAACATTTTGCAACACTAAAAAAGGAATGCTATGCAACAAATACTGATCGTCGCCCATGCAAGCCCATACGGCACAGAAAAATTATTTAATACCTTACGGATTGCCATGGCATTGCAAGATCAAGAGGAACAACAGATAGGTCTAAAGATCTTTTTAATGTCAGATGCCATTTTTGGTGCCCTCAAAAACCAAACAACACCGGATTTAAGCTACAACTTACAACAAATGTTTGAAATCCTCAGCGCACAACAGGTCCCTATTTTACTCTGTAAAACCTGCGCACAGGCACGTGGTGTGAATGCAGAGATGATTATTGAAGGCGCTGACATTGGCACACTACAGGATTTAACTCGTTGGACCTTAGCCGCAGATAAAGTCATCCATATTTAAGATGCACCTTAAGATTATTTTCTTGATCAATTTAAAGCCTTATTTTGTGCGCACCTTCATAAATTGGCGCATCTCTTTTGTCAGCGCCAATCTCACTGCTTATGATAGGATATCCGAGTAACTGACTAAGGTATTCAAATGGACGCAGCGGAACTACTCACAGGCAAGCTTCTATACGAACACCAAACCATAGCTGCCATGGCGAAAATTTATTGCAAGGCACACCACCAAGGACAAGATGAAAATGGTCTGTGTTCTGATTGTCTTGAATTATTAGATTATGCCGCAACTCGTTTAGATCGCTGTCCTTACGGCCAAAACAAGCCGACCTGCAATAAATGCCCCGTGCATTGTTACAAGCCCGTCCAGAAACAAATCGTGAAAGAAATTATGATTTACTCAGGACCTCGTATGCTGTTACCTCATCCGATACGCGCTATTAAACACCTACTCGCCGAACGGGTCCCTGTTCCGGATACAGTGCCAGAGGCCGCATCCAATCGACATCAACGCATAGCCAATTCAAAGAAAAACCCCTAGTAACACTTTTGCGACACCCATTTCCCTGTTATAACAAGGCTCGAGGTGTCGCACATGAACGAATTTAATACTTTTTTCGCTCAAGCTTATTGGTGGTTATCATTACTTGGAGGCTTGCATTGCCTCGCACTCGCTATTTATATTCGCTATTTTTACCACGCAGACGGTAATCAAAAACTTCTGGCAAGCTTTCTCAGTCTTATTGCACTTTACTTTCTCACAGGCATGCTTAATCGCGATAATACGCCGATCCCTATTCATATTTTATTTAATCTTATCAATCCAATATATTTCCTACTTATGCCTTTGCTCTATCTTTATTGCAAACGCAGTTTAGAGCAACGCTTTGAACCTATTGGCTTTTCAAAACATTACTGGCCATCCATTTTTACTCTTTTTATCGCAGTAATCGATATCTTCCTCAGGATAGATTTAGAAAAAAATCCGATTTGGTTTCAAGCTGAAATTATCCTGCATCAAATCAATATTGATATCAGCCACTGGGGGATCCTGTTACCTCTGTTACTTTCGATACAAACCTGCGGATATTTTATTGCTCTGTGGATTTTATTTAGACGCTACAAAGTACCCAAACAAGAGTCCCCCAACGCACCACAGGCAAGCCTACGTTTAATCCGTTTTCGTTGGCTTTTTAGCCTAACCTTAGCCATGTTACTTAACTGGCTTATCCGCGTATTTGTCGTTGTTATCCCCTTTTATCTTGGTGACTCACTCTCCATATTCTCCCACGCTTTACCCCGACTAACCTTATTACTGAGCATCTATTTACTCGCAGCCTATGGCCTAAAACAAATTACCCGTATCGCCTATTTAAAAGGGCATCTTGCTGCGCCTACAACACCGACAACCACAGCCCAAACAGAAGAACTACTTACTCCAGAGGAGTTTGACTTTCTGCAACACCTTCAACAAGAATCGAATGAAGTCAGTGACAAATCCGCAGAATCTAAACACAACGCTTAGAACTAAAAGCATGATTCAATATCCAATACTGCATCAACCTCGCCGTTTCTCTAGCAAACTGAACCTCGGCTGACATGAACACAGTAATTAGCTGTCATTATTCACTATTAAGGGTACTCTGATGGAACTGAGTACTTGAGGAGAATCCATATGAAATCTTTTTTAACTGCAATTGCTGTATCAACATGCCTTATTGTGAGCCTCTTTACCGCCCCCGCTACACGAGCAGATGACAGCTATAACAAAGCCTTAGCGAATTTCCATCAAGCAAAAGAAACCCGTAAATTTTTCGATACTGCCTATGGTTATGCCCTATTCCCAACAATCGGGAAAGGCGGTATTGGCATAGGTGCTGCCTACGGAAAAGGACGAGTCTATCAAGCTGGTGTCTATACTGGTGATTCTAGTATGACTCAGCTATCCATAGGCTTTCAGTTAGGAGGACAAGCCTACAGCGAAATCATCTTCTTTAAAGATGCAAAATCCTACGATGCCTTTACAAGCGGTAGTTTCGAGTTCGACGCCCAAGCTTCTGCTGTTGCGATAAATATGGGGGCAAATGCACAAGCGGGAACTAAGGGTAATTCTGCAGCTGCAGGCCAATCCGGTGGAAACCAATCCGCGACTGGGGCCTATATCAATGGTATGGCAGTATTTACCGCAGCAAAAGGTGGCTTAATGTTTGAAGCGGCGTTAGCGGGACAATCTTTCACTTTTGAGCCTAGAGCTAACTAAAACGACCTTAGCATTTAAGCTAAATCTTTTCCCTCCAATGTAAACGGCGAGTGATATCACTCGCCGTTATTTTATCTTCAAGATAAACCGTGCTATGGGTCGTCAGCTACTTTACGTAACCCTTTAACACATCATCAATCATAATATTAAGGGATGTTATGCCCGCCCCAGTTATATACCAAGCCTCGGGATCCACAAAAATAATGTTCCCCGTCTTCCAAGCGTTAGTTTCACGCAAGAGAGGGTTATCGATAGATTGTTTATCCAATACAGGGCTTCGCTCCATCACTGCGGTTCTGTCAACCACGTAAATGATGTCGGGATTGTTTTCAAGAATAAACTCGCTTGATACAGGTTGGCCGTGCAGTCCCATCTGCTCTGATAAGCTGGCAGGTTTCACCCCTAGCGCACTGTAAATAAACCCATACCGAGAACGAATACCTAAAAATCGAAAAGCGCCATTATTATGTAGCACCACCAAGGCTTTTTCTGGCCTGTCCTTAATCACCATTCTGGCGGCTTGGATCTTAGTTTCCAGTTCATCCACTTTATGTTTTGCCAAGGTTTGCTTATCGAATAATTTCCCCAGCATCAATAAGTGTTTTGTGACTATATCAAAGTAATCGCTGTTGCTGTCTTGGTAATCAATATCCAAATGAATGGTTGGTGCCAAATTGGAAAGCGCTTGATAATGACTAGCTTGAACGGATGACATTAGCACCAAATCGGGTTTAAGTGCATAAATACGTTCCATATTGGGTTGAACGATAGCACCTAAATCAACGATATCACTATTGTTGCTGTAGTCTTTCAGGTAGTAAGGAACAAAATCCTTTGGCATACCGACAATAGGAATACCCAACTGTTCGAGATAGTCGACTTCATTCATATCTAGGGCCGCAACACGTACTGGCCGTTTTGTAATAACAGTAGTGCCCAGCTTATGCTCTACCTCTATCGGGGCAAACTCCAACTCAACCGTTGAAGCACTCGTATCCGATGATGCAGGCTGTAATGACTCGGTTTTATTGTCGCAGGCCAGCAAAAAAGCCGAGCTAAATAACAGAATCGCTATCACTTTAGTCCCACTTCTACATTTCGACGTCACTTGTATTCTCCTTGTAAGTTGAAGTTGAAATAGTTACATACTGTTCCTTGGTTCGTTTTCAGCACCTCAAGATCCAGTTCGTACAGGGCTTTTAACCTTTGTGCTGTGACGACCTCTTCAACGGGTCCAGCGCAGTGCACAACGCCTTGCTTCATACCGACAATATAGTCGGAGTAGTTAGCTGCAAAATTGATATCGTGAACCACTAACACTACCGTTCGTTTGTAATCGTCACACAGATGGCGAAGTGCCCGCATGATGCTAACGGCATGTTTCATATCCAGATTGTTGAGCGGTTCATCTAACAATAAATAATCCGTTTGCTGCGCAATCGCCATTGCCAGAAAAGCCATTTGGCGTTGTCCGCCGCTAAGTTCATCAATAAATACATTGGCTAATGACTGTAAAGCTAAAAACGACAGCGCTTCATCAATGGCGCGATGATCTTCCTTTGTGAGTGCCCCTTGGCTATAGGGAAAACGACCAAATGCCACTAACTCCCTGACCGTCAGGCGTAAATTGAGGCTGTTAAACTGACGCATGGTTGCCACTTGCTTGGCATAATCCTTCAAGGGAATATTGTGGATAGCAGTACCTTTGAGTAATACCTCGCCCTGCTGGATATTCAGTAACCGACCAATCGACATCAGTAAGGTACTTTTGCCGGCACCGTTGGGGCCGATGAGAGAAGTCATCTGATGTTCGGGAAATTGTGCAGTGACATTTTTTAGCACAGGTTTCGCGCCATAAGACTGATATAAGTTATTGACGGTTATCACACTGCGCTCCGAGGTTTAAGAATTAAGACAAAGAAATAGGCGCCACAAAATAGATTAATTAACAGCCCAACACTGGTTTGATAATTAAACAGATGCTCAACAAGCATTTGCGCGATCAGAAAAACCGAGATAGCAACGGCGCATCCTGTTATCAAGGTAAATGAGTGCGACGGATGCCTTGCCAGTGCATAGGCCATATTCGCGACAAATATCCCCATAAAAGCAGTCGGCCCCACTAAACTGGTTGATATTGCGACCAATACCGCGATAAGACCCAATAGCAGGCGCACCACTTTTTGATAATCAATACCAAGAGAGATAGCTTGCTCCCGCCCCATCAGTAATACATCAAGTACAGCACGCACTCTCCAAGCGGCAATACACACAGCACTGACAAGCACTAAAGAGATAAGCAATTGCTCTGGTTGAGCGCGGTTGAACGACGCTAGGCTATAGCTCTGGAAAATTGAAAATTCACCGGGACTGATAGAATATTGGATTAACTGAGTAAAACTGCCTAACACCACAGTGAGCACTAAGCCCACAAGCAGTAGGAAGAACACATCATGTCGATCTCCACTAAATAGCCAGCGGTGAATCGCCATTGAGTAAAGCAACATCACCACAACTGAGACAAAGAAATTGCTGTTAGCGGTGATCAGAATACTGCTGCCCGTCCCTAAGATAAGGATCAACAATGCCTGCAAAATCAAGTACACCCCTTCATACCCCATGATAGATGGCGTTAAAATGCGATTTCCGGCTAAGGTCTGAAACAATATCGAAGAAAACGCAATACAGACACCACCAAGGCAAATAGTGCCCAAACGCACCAATCGATTCGGTATGACATAGTCAAAATCAAAGCCTGAGCCCATCAATAAAAATGTGACTGCCAACATAATAGGCAGCCCCCAGCTCAAAAAACGCCATGCACTGTCTTTCATTTGATTTTCCAAACGATAACTAAAAATATGAGTCCACCTAAACAGCTTGCCGTTAGACCTATAGGAATTTCAAAGGGATACAAAACAAGTCGACCAAGCAAGTCACAGATAATCAGTAGTGTTGCGCCAGCAAAGGCGATAATAGGCAAGGTACGTTTTAAATTATCGCCGTAACGCATAGCGACAAGATTAGGAATAATCAAACCAATAAATGGAATGCTCCCGACTGTGATAACTGTGGTCGCTATGGTCAGGGAAACCAGCACTAACCCTAAGATAACTAGGTTGAAATAACTCAGGCCTAGTGTGGTAGCTAAGCCTTCGCCCATTCCCACTATGGTAAAGCGCTGTGCATAAAGGTAGGTCAGTATGACTACGGGAAGGATCAGATAGATGATTTCGTAGTTACCCTGCACGATTTTTGAAAAATCACCCAGCATCCATCCCTGCATACTCTGCATCATATTGTTTTGATAAGCATAAAGTTCCGCTATCGCACTGAGTACACTGCCAAACATAATCCCAATAATTGGAATGAGCACCGGACTCTTATACCGAATACCACGAATAATCAGAATAAAGGCTAAGCTCAAAAGCAAGCAAAAAACCAAAGCCCCCAACATTCTGGCGGTGACACCCATACTCGGGGCATGAATGATTGAAATTAATATGCCTAGTTTGGCGGCATCAAGCCCGCCACAAGTAGCAGGTTCAACAAACTTGTTTTGCACAATCTGCTGCAATATCACGCCACAGACAGCGAGCCCTACACCTGAGCAAATCAAGGCAAAGAGCCGCGGCAGACGACTCGCAGATAACACCAACCAGACATCATCCGATAACGTCAGCATCTGCGTCACAGAGGCATACTTTGCGCCTAGCAGCAATGAGGCAAAACAAAGCACAAAAAAGCACGTCAGTGCATAAACCACCTTCACAAACTGATACTTCCTATACGTAATAAATCTTGTACTAATCTGCAGCCGCTATGAAGTTTTCATATCGACGCGCTATGTTTGAGCCTTATCGGATCCCCCAGCCTTTTGGGCATGGGTAACGGCAATCCCCGCTAACACTAAGTCACGTTTTCGCTCCCACCATTTGCGGGCGCCCACCTTCATGATGTCTACCATCGCATTTATCTGCTCAGCTTTATCAGGGAGCTTGGTGGCTTCATCTTCCCAAATTGCGATAATTCGCTCTTTACGTGTCCGGCCATCTGCTTCTGGTTTAGTGGTTGACCACCATCCCAAAAAGCACTCCCCCACCATGTCAACTAAGATATCAACGGCAAGCACTGCCTCATCGAGGGAGAAGCCTTTGCGTTGCAGCTTTTCGACCGATTCAGCAAAAGAACGTATACCCGATGACGGGGTAACACTGGCCTGATGAATAGATTCAGCGAGGCCAGGATGACGCTCATACAGTGCCCAAATGGCATCGGTCAATATGATCAATTCGCTCCGCCAATCGGTGGCCGCTGGCGCTCGCCAGTCAAGCTCATTGATAGCAAGCTCAGCAGCAATGGAGATAACATCATTTCGACCTGCTACGTGATGGTAGAGGGAAGAATGATCGACCTTTAAATGCGCGGCTATAGCAGGGATGGTCGCTTGATCAACCCCAATCACCAACGCAGCTCTGGCGATAGCCTCACGGGAAATACGGCTAGGTCTGCCACGCTGGCGTTTTTGAGTGGGTTGATCCGGTACTTGTGTCATATCGATAAGGTTTCCAAGGCAAAAATGCCATTCTAACCGCTCTTGCTACCCGCTGCATGGCAATACCCAATACAGCGGGTAGAAGCTAGCCGCTAAAACTTCGCCCTAACGCCTACACCTATTTCTCGAGGTTCAAGTAAATATGCATCCACGCCTCCGGTACTTCTGTCAGCCATTTTTGCCACGGGTGCACGTTCATCCAGCAAATTGCGTGCATAAACAAAGGCTTCAAAATATTGGTTGATTTGATAGGAAGAATTCAGGTTTACCGTAGTGTAAGATCCCACTCTTAACTCTGGCTCATTGGTATCCGTTGAAAAGTATCCATCCGTATGACGCACATCACCGCTCACTTTGATAGTGTCTGTGATTGAATAGTCAAACCCTATATTGAACATATATCCTGGTGCTTTACTAAACTCGTTGCCGACAAACTCCTCACCACGGTAGTCATTAAATTCACTTATCTCAGTTTCAAGTAAACCCAGCCCACCATATAGGCTAAAACTATCCGCCACTTTAAAGTTCCAATCTAATTCAATCCCATAGCTTTGCGCTTCATCAGCATTAATAATGACAGAACCAAAGGGTCGTCCATCGAGGTAGTCAGTAACAGAACGTTGTGAATCTTTAAAGCGGGTGTAAAAGAGATTGCTATTTATGATTAAGCGCTGTTCAAGCAGATCGATACGGGTAAAAAGTTCATAGTTCCATGCCGATTCGGCATCGAATGTATAATATTCGCCGCCGCGGAAATTAATGCCTGTGCCCCCAGGAATGTTACCTTCACTGATCATAGCGCCGACCAAGACGTTATCTGTCAGATCATAGGACAGGGCAACCTTAGGTAATAAAGCCGTAAACGTCTCTTCATATTGATGACGCACGTTTGGGATGTAGCTGGCAATACCATCGTGGCTAATTTCATCAGACTGATAACGGAGTGCGCTGGTGAATGCCCACTTGGGTGAGAAGCGCCATATGACTTCACCGTAGGGGGCAAAACTGGTATGTCTCAGGTCGGCGTCGGCATTACCAAATACGTTGTTCAGCTTGTTGTTGGTTTTATCATCCCAGTAGAAGACACCGGCAACCCCACTAAACTCTGAACTCTTGTCACCAAAGTTCAGCCTTATATCATTCGAAAAGTTTTCATTATCTCGTTTTGCGATCCCTTGATAAGGTGCTGCAAATCGATAATCAAACTGCCCTTCTGAATACTGCAGTTGGTTATGCAACTTCATCCCATTGTCGAACACATATTCAAGATCCAAAATTCCGACATGATTGCTGGCTTCTTGATTATCCTGAAAAATTGAACGATTTTCTAAGTCATCATAGGGTTCTGATACCACCTCGTTTCTGGGACGTTTAGCCTCAGTGGAGGAATAAGTCAGCATGGCGGAAAAGTTGCTGTATTTTTCGGGTTCCCATAGCAACTTCGCCCGTAGATTTTGGTTTTTAAACTCAAAATCTAAATCATGGGCAGTAAAATCGGGGTTAACGTAATCAACAAAGGTATCTCTAGCGCTGTAATCTGCGCTAATTCTTGCGGCAAAGTCATTACTGAGCGCACCAGATGCCATAACCGAAAAACGCTGCTTATTCCGACTACCATAAAGTGCTTGCGCTGCAAACTCTGGCGTATAAGTGGGGTTATGGGTATGGATCACGACGGCGCCAGCAATACTGTTGGCTCCTTGACTGGTCGTTTGCGGACCACGGTAGACTTCAATAGACGACACATCCCACACGCCTGCGGCGCCTAAATCCAGTTCTGCGGGGCTCAGATATTTACCATCAACACTGATAGTTGCCCCGGGTACAGGCTTAGATAAATAGGCATTACCCGCTGCAACAGGCCCTTTGGTATCCGTACCGCGGATAATGGGCGCATCGGTATTTCCGGCATAAATTAAGTTTGGCGTACCGCCGAGAATTTCAGAAATCGTTGATTGGTCCGCATTTTTCCTCAACTGTTCTTCAGTGATCACTGTCACTGAGCTCGCCGTTTCCTTCAGCGTGCGCTCGATTTTCTGACCGTAAACTGTGATGACTTCAATATTTCCCGCTGCATCTTGTTGCTTGGATTGCTTATCCGGAGCAGTTCCACTATCAGCAATAGTTGAGCCTGAAATAGCGCTAAGCCCCAGCGCAAGAGAACCGATAACCCACTTTGATTGTGGGTAAAACTTACCAAATCGGGGCATGTGTAATAACTCCTTATACGAAAGATTTGTTGCCAATGAGAATGGTTATCAATTATATTATCGCCGTTCAAAACATTTATCAACACTATGTTGATAAATAAAAATGACCGCTTAATATGGTCGCCATCTCATGGCGGTTCAATTTTTATGAAACAAGGAATTTGGCTCGTGGATGTTCATTTGCCCATAAACTCTGGCACTCAGACTATTTTTTACTCTGCAATATCAAGACTTCATCGCTTCATTGGCCTTGTGTTAATCACACTTTCCAGACCGAAGCCCAGCCTGTTCCACTTCGATTTTTTAGGTGAACATTAAAATGCAGCGACTTTTCAGTCCCACTTCAACATTAGCCTTCGCCCTACGTCCGGCGATTCCCGCACTCACTTTCGGAATGCTGCTAGCGGCAGGTGCTGGCGTGACGACACTAGGTGCACTCTGGTGCATGATTCAACTTATTGCTGGCCATCATTCGCTATGGTTAGCGGGGGCGCTCATATTTGGGGTCGTGTCAGCGTTGCTATCAGCTGGCGCATCTTGGGTTAACCACAATGCTGAGGCGCAATTTTCTGGAAGATTAAGGCGTCATGTTGCAGCGCATCTTGTCAGGCTGCCACCAAGTACTTTGGCAAAATATAAGGGCGAAAAGTTAAAGCGATTAATGGTCGATGACATAGCGTCATTGCATCATATGATCGCGCATTTACCCTCTGAGTTAGCGACCTTTATCATTGTCCCTGCCATCACTATCGGTTTGCTGATCTTAAGCGCTGGCTTAGTGGCATTACTTGCCCTTATCCCAGGTCTAGTCGCAGCGCTTTTCTATTTGATGGTGATCCCAAGGCTTGCTGCAAAACAGGGGGAAGCACGAGTCAATGTGATGGGAAATATCACTGCAGCAGTAGATGACTACGCCCGTGGTGCACCTGTATTTCGCATTTATGGCGCACAAACGGGTGCTATGGTCGACTACCAAAAGGCAACTAAGCATTTTATTGAGGAGATCATTGAGCGGGTAAACAAGGTATCCACTTCAGTCGCAGTGGCCACATCACTACTGCAGGCTGTCTCTACTTTTGCCATTGTCTATTCCATCGGGTATGAATGGCCCCCAGAAAAGCTTGCTGCAGCCTTGTTCTTCAGTCTGGCCATTGTCACACCAGCCCTAAAGCTCGGGCATGGGCTTGATTATCTTGCCACGGGCCGCGCTGCCGCTCAGCGGCTAACGGATTTTCTTGAGCAGTCGAGAGTTCCTGTTGGTAACGGCAATATTGAGCTTAATGCAAATATGCAGCTCACCCTCACGAATGTTGTGCCTTCACTGTCTACAAGCAATCAATCTGTGCCCATTAACTATCAATTTAGATCTGGCAGAGTGACGGCAGTTACAGGGATCAGTGGTGTTGGCAAATCCACATTACTGCGCTTATTAGCTGGCATGGAGCCGCTACATGCCGGAGATATTCGACTCGCTGGTATTGCACTCAATGAGATGGATGAAGCCTCAATTAATCGCGCGATCATGCTATTACCGCAAAGTACGGGACTACTAGCAACCTCCATCGCCGACAATCTCGCGCTCTCCGCACCTGATGCCACGGATGACGATTACTTAGCAGCATTACACTGTGCGCAATTGGATAAACCCTTAAATACTCATGCAAGCACACTGTCTGGCGGTGAAATACAGCGCGTCAACCTTGCCCGTGTGTTTCTTTCACCCGCTAGGGTGATATTGCTTGATGAACCCACATCGGCCCTAGACAGCGAAACGGCGTTTAACGTGTTCACAGCACTACGCCATCACGCAAAAACAAACCACAAAACGATTGTGATGGTCACCCATGACTTAACGCTTGCCGAGCTGGCGGATGACAAGCTCGCACTAAAGCACCACAGGGAAGGAGAAGGCCAATGATAAATCGTCCCCAAGATTACGCAGCCATAAAGCACTTAATACCTGTTGCCTGCGGTTGGGCTGTGACGGCCATATTGGAAGCGGCATGCTACATTCAACTGGCTTTAGCCATTATTGAGCAGCAATCACCGCAAAAACTGCTATCGATTGCCGCAATAACCATACTCACCACAATACTGGCTTCGCGTTCAGGTTTTTGGGCTGGCGCAAGGCTGGCCAATGCGCTCTACAGTGCCTTAGGCACGACCATGCAACAAGCTAAACTCTCTTGGTTTACACCGAGTGTCAGGACACTACTCATAGAAACTGTCTCTCGGAGCATTCCTGGCTTTATGAGTATTCCGGCACATCAATTTCAGGTATTTATTCATGCACCGCTTATTCCACTCTGCATTACCTTTGGCATAGGATTGATCGGTGGCATGCCACTGGTACTGATGTTGGCTAGCTTGTTGCTGGTGTCATTTGTGATTCAGAGTTTGGCGCAACGAGCACTTGCCCGCGCAGATATGGACCGAAACAACACTGAATTAGCAGCAGAGCAGTCAACCCTTGAACTGATCGACCACCTAGAGTTACTGCGCACTGCAGCAGGATATAGCGGCGCAACAACACGGTTGGAGCAAAACTGGCAAACACAAGAAATCGCACTGGAACGAACTAATCGCGCCGCTGCTATAGCAACATTACTGTCGGCTATCGCCAGCTTTTTACCTATTGCAGGCATGGCACTCTATCTGGTGCTATCCGGTATAAACAATACGACAATGCTGCTCGCTGTCTTGATGTTGACCATGCGCGCGGCGGCGCCACTTGAGACTCTCGCCGTGGCGGGAATAGGCATTAATGATCAGCTAGCGGCTATTAAACACTATCGACAAGCGACTCATGCGCCAACGCTCAAAGAGCCAAGCCAAGCACAACAAAAGACACCGAACAGTCATACAATCGAACTGAATAACGTAACATTTCCTCCTGCGGTGCAAAATATCAATGCCACTATCGAGCCAGGTGAACGCGTGCTGATTGGCGGCCCGAGCGGTTCAGGTAAAACCAGCTTACTTAAGTTATTGATGCGCTTTGATGATCCCACCCTAGGCCTGATCACTTTGGGTAAGGTGCCACTCACGTCAGTCCCCACTGCTGAACTTGCCCGCTTTTTCGCCTATGTGCCGCAGGATCCACTCATCTTTACAGGCACCATTGCCAGTAATATTCGCATTGGTAACCCTGATGCCGACGATCAAGCCGTAGATAAAGCAGCACGCCAAGTGGCGCTAGATGAAGTATTAGACAGATCAGAACTGGGCATTTACCAAGAAGTCGGCTTACAAGGTGCAGGGTTATCGGGAGGGGAACGCCAAAGGCTTGCCTTAGCACGTGCGCTTATCAAAAATGCGCCAATTCTGATAATGGATGAGGCCACCTCGGCATTAGATGAAGAGACAGAAAAGCGCGTTGCTGAGATGATTTGCGAACAAAAATGCACGCTAATTTTGGTCTCCCACCACAATCAAACTATCTGGCAACCCACTAAGATAATAGACATGAGGTAATCAATAAAACCCCGGTATCTCTCTAAAACTGGGTTTTTATTTAGTTTAGGAATAGCGCAATAACACATGCTGTTCACTTGTGGTAAGTGTTAATATTTTAGTCACCTGATTTAATAGGAAATGGTATTTATCATTTAATAAATACCATTTCACTATCACTGACAATTACTTATGTCCCCACGGAGCGGGTGGCAAAGGCTGTGGCTGAGTTAGATCAAAATCCACTTTAAAATCGCGGTTTTCACGGGTGAGTTGATAGCTAAACATCGTTGGCGTTATCGCCATATGCCACACATTCGTCACAGACTGAGTCAGACCATTTTTCATAAAGTTATCAATCGATTCTTTATCAATCGGAAATGACTGTTTTTGATTTGTCCCTTCATCTACAGTATCACCGCCATACATGGTCACAGCATCTTCGCTGCCATCTTGATGTCGATGATCGTGTTTTAGCCTAAGCCCTTGGGATGTCTTTGTCAGCACCCAAGTACGTGAGTGGTCATCACCCACATGAAAAGGAATTTTTAGCTCAATATCAGTGCATTCACGCACATGCATCACTAACGGCTTACCACTAAATGCCGAATCGGCGCTATCACCTGATACCACTTTGCCCGCAAAGGCTTGCCCACAGTGGCTCGCTATTTGCGCAAAAAACGCATCCTGTGGCTTAACAGTGTTAGCGAGTGAGGGCATGACCAGTAATGATAGCGTTGTGAGCCCAAGGCTCTGAAGGATAATGCTGTTTTTCATATTGTTCTCCATTTTTGATGAAAAACAACTTAGCACAAGGGAATAAATTTAAACTGAATTTCCCTTGTGCTCGTGGTGTGGATTACCAACCAATGTAAGTACGAGAACGATTGCCGAGGCGCTTTTTAATAAACCGTGCCGTAATAATACTGCCCACCATGAGGAATATGAAAATCCCCGCAGAAAACAGCACGCTAGTCACCCAAGACCCAGGTGGTAAACGGTAACGTAATAGTTTAGTGACCACACCAATCAGCATATCGAAAAGAGGATGGATAAAGAAAATGGCAAAACTCATCTCCGCTATCTCTATCAGCCAAGGTAAACGGCTGCGCCCCGAAAGCCACTCACAGAAATTCAGTGCTAATACACACAAACATAACTTTTGGATAAATTGCCAATCGACACCATTATATTCAAATGGCGCTTTATGATAGTTACCAATATGCCCCACTATATAGCTCTGCTCAACCAAACTCACGACTAAGAAAATGATCGCTAATCCAGTGATTATTCCTCCAAAGCGTGTCACAAGATGTTCATCTTGTGAATATAGAATGCCTATCAAATAGAAGGGCATAAAATACACCATAGAATGAATAAAATTGACGTTACCTATGGGGCGATGCAGATAAATAGCCACCACACAACTCAGTATAAAGAGTGTCCAGCGCATCGACTGTGAACACCGGATAAACCATAAAAATACGGGCGAGAATAGAAAAACCGCCATAATGAAGGGGATATACCAGTGGGGATAGAGGATATAACCATTCCTCACGGTATAAAAGATACTCAATAGCACGTTATCGAGCGGTTGTTGCTCCATGAATATCCAGCGCAAGCATAAGAAAAATAGGCCGACAAAGGACACGATTAAAAAGGGATAAAGTACATTATGTACTTTATTTTTCATAAACTTACTATAATCAAAATCTTTGTAGAAAATACGATGAAAAAAATAGCCAGAGATAAACACAAACAGTGCAGTGCCTCCCCTGAGTAAGTTTTCTAATAGCAGTGGAAACCCTTGTCCAGAGTTATAAACACTGTGACCAAGTACGATTAAGATAATCGCGATGCCACGCATATAGGTAAATTCGAGTTGGTTTTTTCTCATTATTAATTCATCGCACAGTAGAGAGTTCGCCCCTCAACAACACTTGCAGAAACCCTGATTGTTCCATGGATTTCCAGTTCATTGAATACTAAATACTGCCCCTCGCGCTGGAAGGGAAATGCTAAAGGTAACAGAGTTGCGGCTTCAATGCCCTCACAATAATTCTGTAGAGGGACATCCAATAGTGGACTACCATTAACATTTAAGTTGCTGAATTGTGAACTCATCCCTAAATAAGCTTGTGTCATCTCCCCTTGATAGGGCACCACGTAAAAGCCTGAGCGCACATCCCCCACATCGATAAAACTACTGCTATCACTCACGCTTGGCATCACGAGTAAAGGCACTTTAGGGTCCTGAATATCCTTAAGCAACTGTGCTAATTTCTGATCAGTTGCTGGATAATAGGCCAACATATTCTGTAAATTTTTTTTCTGCGCACTCTGTTTTTCAACGGGTGGCACTATCGGCTTCACACGATTAAGCAACAGATCTACGGCTAACATGCCTGACATAACCGATTCTTTCCACACATAGGGATCTTGATTGATATCTAATAATATGCCCGCAATAGCGCCGATATTTTCCGCCTCAGCAGCCCATCCACCCAGCATCTTTTGTTGTTGATAATAATTATGAACATACTGCAACAACAGCTTTTGGTAACCCAAGTAGGATTGATTTTGACTTAACAAGCGTGCGCCTGCCACTAACTCGATATACTTAGCGCTGCCTTCCACGAGATCATTTAAATACCCTACCCTATCCTCGTTAGGTGCAATTTGACGCCATAGCTGCAGCCAATAGGCGGCATAACCCAGTTGTACAGACTGTTGCTCGGGTTGCATTAACGCCACCATCAAGGCATTAAATAACTGTAAGCGGTAATAGCGAGCGTCAAGATTGAGCGGAAAAACCTCACCTTCATAACGGCGTCCTTCTTCTAATATTCGCCATTCCGACTGAGCATAAAAATGAAATGCTTCGTGTAAGCTATTACCCGCCCAAACTAAAAAGGATAAATCGGTGATTTTTGTGTCAGCAGCAAATTGAATTGTCGGCGCTTCAAACTGAATTAAAACACCTGGTAGCCCCTGATATTGTGGAAATCCAAAGTTGACTGATAATCCAGAATGCAAGTTAACAGATTCTAACACGCTGTTATCTTGGATGATCTCGCCTCCTGGTTGGCGTAACCACACATTGCCACCATAGCTAAACAGATGGACTTTATCCTCAAGCTTAAATCCCGGCCACAGTACTTCACTCTGGCGACTACTTTGAGTCATATAATCGAGGTATAGACGGGCAAGTTGTTCTGGAGATGCCTTATCAGCAAACGCGGGGATTGCAGCGGCGGCACCTAAAAACCATAGGAGCACCACCATCATATTTTTCATTTCTTGGCCTAAACACACACAATGAGTTCACAAAACAGCGTTAGCATATAGCGCAATTAAGCAATAGTGAAACATTTGCAAAAAAATAATTCCCCTTTAACACGCTAAAATTCACACCGAATCAGTAACTGCTAATAAAATCATATTTTTACCGTAAAATATTCGTGTTACAAGTCATCGCAGAAGACTTAACTTTTAGCATTAGGTGACTCATCCCCAAACCAAAGTGCCAGTTTATCTGCTGCGAGGGATTTCACTTCATCATCAATATATAGAGCTACCATAGTCAAAGCAGCAGCGAGAGCGCCTAAATCGTCGGTAAAGCCAACTAAAGGTGTCAAGTCAGGGATCGCATCCAAAGGCGAGATAAAGTAAGCCAAGGCCCCAAAAATCACCGACTTAGCCCACTTAGGTGTATTCGGCCTTTGCGCGGCATAATAGAGCCATAGAGCGCGCTCAATGACATCCTTGCCCGCCTGACGGCTAAAGAGTTTGATTTTGCTCCAAAATCCCGTTTCAGTAAATTGCTCATCCGCCATGATATTCTCTCCAATAATATAGCTCTCACAGTGTACGACGATTTAGCACTGGGAACAGTGCAAAATAGTAACCTAAATACCAGTCAAACACTTACAACATAAAAAACGATTGAAATCAGTATACTGCTGCCTCTAAGTCAACGAGCACCATTTACGTCAAGCTAATCACGATATTAGGCACAAATGACAAATTTCAGATCTTTCCCCTCAAATCTAAGAATAAATCTAAGAACATTATCACTTTTAATAGGTAAAGATGATTTTATAAAGAATATTTATGCATAATAATTCAAATATGGCATGCGCTATAAATGATGTTCACCATTGTAGTAGTCATTTAATTATAATTAGAAAAATATCATTAAATGTTTTATGCAATATTTAATACTATAATGCATTAAGGATATTTACATTTGTAATTTAGATAATGGTACTTAAGGACGATTGACTGCTTTTAACAAATACAAAAATAGATGAAATAAATAATTACACTTAATTAAAAACAAGACACTGATCATATTTTTATTTATAACACACAGATAAACTCTATACCGTAATAAAACGTTTCTATCATTTTCTCTAAGTCATAATGGAGTTGTATATGAAGAGGAAATCTAAAATTATGGCGCATATCCGGCGCACACGACATATCATGATGCCTAGTCAACGTGATTATTTCGACCATTCATTTATCTTTCTCCGCTGATCCTAGCGCAGGTAGTAAACTAAGTAACAGGTCTAAAGTGGTATTGTGTCAACTTACGTAGGCACCTATCATACTGTATTAACTTAGTTTGTTATCTCGCACCCTTATCAAAGCATTCTTTTATTAGTGCAGATTTTCTGCGGCTACTCTATTCACGCATCCAATAAATATATTTCAAATTATATTTTATTTAGCGTATTACGTATAGCCACATCTAAGCTGCGCATGGAATAGCTATATCTAATTTTTATGCCATTAATATTTTTAATTAGGTATAGGCACTGTTGTATCCAAATTATTTAGTAGCAAAAAGGAAATTAACTATGAAATCATTAAAAGTAGCCGCTAGCTTATCTGTCAGATCTTGTTTCGATATAGACAGAGAAGTCGTCAACGTATTAACCACTGATTTTTGCGATGTAGGTGCGGCTGTTGTCTCTGTTGATGATGTTAGAAATGGTATTGTTGAAAAGATTAAAAATACCGGATTAAAACTACCGATTTTCGTTTCAGTTTGCTGTGAAGAAACCTTCCCAGATGATGTATGCTCATCAATTACTGGGGTATTTGAACTCTGCGGAGATAACACTGACTTCTACGGAAAACAGGTGGAAACTGCGGTTAATAAATATGAGCAAGCTTTATTACCCCCTTTCTTTGGGACACTCAAAAAATACGTCGAAATGGGCAACTCCACCTTTGCTTGCCCTGGCCATCAAGGTGGACAATTCTTCCGTAAACACCCTGTAGGCCGTCAGTTCTTCGACTTTTTTGGCGAAACTATTTTCCGTGCTGATATGTGTAATGCCGACGTTAAATTAGGCGACCTACTCATCCATGAAGGTGCGCCGCTTGATGCACAAAAATATGCGGCTAAAGTGTTTAATGCCGATAAAACTTATTTCGTACTCAATGGGACTTCTTCTTCCAATAAAGTGGCCACTAATGCGTTATTAGCAAAAGGGGATTTAGTACTCTTTGATCGCAATAACCATAAATCGAACCACCATGGCGCGCTAATTCAAGCGGGTGCAACACCGATTTATTTAGAAACAGCACGTAACCCCTTCGGTTTTATTGGTGGTATAGATGCCCACTGTTTCCAAGAATCTTATTTAAGAGAACAAATTCGTGAAGTTGCCCCAGAACGCGCCGATGAAAAACGCCCATTCCGGTTAGCGATTATCCAATTGGGTACCTACGACGGTACTATCTATAATGCTCGCCAAGTGGTTGATCGTATTGGTCATCTATGTGATTACATTCTGTTTGACTCAGCTTGGGTGGGCTATGAACAGTTTATTCCCATGATGAATGACTGTTCACCACTACTGCTCGAACTGACGCCAGAAGATCCTGGTATTATCGTGACGCAGTCTGTACACAAACAACAAGCAGGCTTCTCACAGACCTCACAAATTCATAAAAAAGATAAGCATATCAAAGGCCAAACGCGATACTGTAACCATAAGCGTTTCAATAACGCCTTTATGATGCATGCCTCAACCAGCCCCTTCTATCCTCTGTTTGCGGCGCTGGATGTGAACGCAAAAATGCATGAAGGAGCAAGCGGTCGTTATCTGTGGCGCGAAGCGGTAAAAGCGGGTATCGAAGCACGTAAGCTATTGCTCAAAAAGTGTAAATATATCAAACCCTTCGTGCCAACCATGATCGACGGTCGCCTATGGCAAGAATATGAAACCGAGCAAATGGCCGACGATTTACGCTTCTTTGAATTCGAACCCGGTCAAAAATGGCACTCCTTCGAAGGTTATGAAAAAGGCCAATATTTCGTTGATCCTTGTAAATTCCTGTTAACAACTCCGGGTATTGATGCCGAAACGGGTAAATATACTGAGTTTGGAATTCCCGCGACTATTTTGGCTAACTTTTTACGGGAAAATAATATTATTCCAGAGAAGTGCGACTTAAATTCGATTTTATTCCTGATGACACCCGCAGAAGATATGGCAAAAATGCAACACTTAGTGTCGCAAATATCCCGCTTCGAAAAATTAGTTGATGAAGATGCACCATTATCCGAAGTCTTACCTAATGTTTATAACGCCAATAAAGCCCGTTACAAAGATTATACTATCCGCCAACTCTGCCAAGAAATGCATAATCTTTATGTCAGCCATGATGTAAAACAATTGCAAAAAGAAATGTTCAGAAAAGCACATTTCCCAACTAAGGTAATGGACCCTCAAGAAGCTAATCTTGAATTTATTCGCGGTAAAGTAGAACTAGTCCCACTCTCTCAAATTGAAGGTCGTATCGCTGCCGAAGGTGCGCTGCCATATCCACCAGGAGTGCTATGTATGGTTCCAGGTGAAATATGGGGAGGTGCTGTACAGCGTTATTTCTTAGCCCTTGAAGAAGGTATCAACTTATTACCCGGATTCTCGCCAGAGTTGCAAGGTGTTTATCTCGAAAACACCGCCGAAGGCAAAATCCAAGCATTAGGTTATGTATTAGCTAAATAACAGTTTTTGACTGCAGAGTTAATTAACCCCGCTCTGCAGTCAATCTCATCTCTCTAAAATGAATTATATAATTAGGTCATTATTATGAGTAAATCAGAGAATAAAATTGGTGTTGTCCAATTAACGATTATCACCATAGTCAATATGATGGGTTCAGGCATTATTATGTTGCCAACCCAATTAGCCCAAGTGGGAACCATTTCAATTTTATCTTGGCTCGTCACGGCCGCGGGCTCTACGGCGCTGGCCTTTGCCTTTGCTAAGTGCGGTATGTTCAGTAAAAAATCCGGTGGTATGGGCGGTTATGCCGAGTATGCCTTTGGTCGTTCAGGTAACTTTATGGCCAACTATACCTATGCGGTTTCACTATTAATTGCCAATGTCGCGATTGCTATTTCGGCCGTAGGTTACGCCGCGGTATTGCTTGAGGTTAACCTAAGTCCTATCGCCATTTGCCTTGCGACGATTGGCGTGCTTTGGTTAGCGACAATTGCAAACTTTGGTGGTGCCCGCATTACAGGCCGCGTGAGTAGCGTAACAGTTTGGGGAATTATCATACCTGTGATTGGTGTGTCTTTAATTGGCTGGTACTGGTTTGATATTGACCTCTATAAAGGCGCTTGGAACCCGCATGATATGCCATTCTTTAAAGCACTAGGCGGCTCTATCGCAATGACATTATGGGCTTTCCTTGGTTTAGAATCAGCCTGCGCAAACTCTGAAGCTGTTGATAATCCAGAAAAAAATGTACCCATCGCCGTTATGGGGGGGACATTAGGTGCGGCGATAATCTACATCGTTTCCACCAACGTTATTGCTGGTATTGTACCAAACGCTGAGCTTGCTATGTCGAATGCGCCATTCGGTTTAGCCTTCGCGCAAATGTTTAATCCTGTGGTCGGAAAAATCGTGATGGCCTGTGCCATTATCTCCTGTACTGGATCGCTATTAGGCTGGCAGTTCACTATTGCCCAAGTGTTTAAAGCCTCAGCCGATGAAGGATTCTTTCCAAAAATATTCTCTAAGGTCAGCAAAGCCGATGCGCCTATTTGGGGTATGACAATTATCGTTTCAATTCAAACTATGTTGTCATTAATGACCATTAGTCCCTCACTGAGCAAACAGTTTGAAGCCCTTGTCAATCTTGCTGTCGTCACCAATATTGTGCCCTACATTTTATCGATGGCCGCCCTAGGTATTATGCAAAGACAGCTTAAAGTGCCTGCGAATAAGGCCCGTGTTGCCAACGTCATTGCCGTGATTGGTGCCCTATATAGCTTCTACGCCCTTTATAGCTCCGGTGAAACAGCAGTAATGCTTGGTGCAATAGCGACCTTCTTCGGTTGGACTATCTACGGTGTTATTTCAAATAAAACCCCAGTCGCTGAGGCGCGCCCAGTGTGAACACCCGACGATATTGTCTATGTTCACCCCCTAACGAATAGCGCCCTTAACATCAATACTCAGGGACCATAGGCTATAAATCCTATGGTCCCCTAACTAACCCTTGCTTATTTTCGGTGAAATTATGAATAAGACTTGCATCGCCTTAGTGCTTCCTGTGCTGTTGACAGCCACCAGCAGCCAAGCAATTGAACTATATAAAGACTCAAAAAATTCATTAGATTTGAGTGGCTGGCTTGGATTTGCCGCATTAAATGATAGCCATGATACTTCCGTTATTGACGATTTATCCCGTGTACGATTTAGCTTCGAACGCAATGAAAAACATGGTTGGACGGCTTTTGCGACGACCGAATGGGGTATCAATATGGTGTCTAGCGATGACAGCCTAGTGATGCAAGGCGGTAAACTCGCTGCAGAAAAAAACGAAGATTTCCTCTATAACCGTTTAGGTTATGTCGGTATGTCCCACGATGAGTGGGGGAGCCTAAGTTTTGGTAAGCAATGGGGCGTATATTACGACATCGCAGGCACCACAGATCTACCCAACGTCTTTGCAGGATACAGTGTTGGCGCCTATGCCTTTAGTGATGGTGGATTAACAGGAACAGGCCGAGCTGACTCTGCATTTATCTACCGCAATACGCTCGGCCCAGTGCACATTGCCCTGCAATACGCCGCCAAAACCAATGGGGATATCGTCCTTAAAAATGCCGATGGCAGCGAAATGGCAGACTCTGAACTCAATTTCGACAGCAGCTACGGTGCCAGCCTGACCTATTCGGTAACGGACAAATTTAAGCTGCTGGCGGGCTTTAACCGCGGTGATTTTGACGGTCACCTAGGTAATACCCAAGTTGATGAAACAAATAAGATTGTCGGTATTGGTGCTATGTACGGTGATTATTATCACTATGCCGAAAATCGCGAAGCAAGTGGCCTCTATGTCGGCTTTAACGCCCATCAAAGTAAAAACAATGAACTAGTGGATGGCGAACTTTACGATGCGACTGGCGTCGAGCTAATGACGGCCTATCAATTTGATAATGGCTTTGTACCTATGTTGGTGCTCAGTTATTTAGATTTAGATACAGATGCAACCACACCTATCCAAGGTAAATGGACCCGCCAATTTGCCATGTTAGGACTGCATTATCGCTACAGTAACGACACTGTGATGTTTGCCGAGATGAAACTGGATTTTAGCAAAATGGATGACGCTGCACTCGAAGCGCTGGAAGACAACGGCTTTGCGGTGGGGATTAACTACTTCTTCTAGCCATTTTTCAAAAACACTCGCGCGAGTCCAACCTACCATTGCACTCGCTCCGCATTGTAACCAAAGAACTCATGGCTCACGTCATCGCTCATATACGTGAGCCTTTTTGAGGCTGAGGAGCGGCGCACGTTCCGTCTACAAACGCTCGCCGTAGACTCATTAGATGGTTCCGCCGGTTTACCATCGTCTCTACGCCACTTCAAATTGAGTTTATGAAGTGGCTTTTTTTTCAGTAGAAACCGAGTTACTTAGCTTGCTGACGATTATGGGACGGTTTACCGCCACCCTTAGATTGAGCCCCTGATGCTTTAGCACTCGATTGTCCAAAAGGCGCTTTAGCTCCCGGACGATTCGACTTAGGCACATTAGGCTTAGGTACGTTAGGCTTGGACGCATTCAATGCAGGTTTTCCGCCTTTCCCGGCAGGTTTTGACTCTGCACCCGCATTAACACCGCCTTTCATCGCCCCTTTAGATTTAGTCGCCCCCTTACGATCATCGAACTGATTACCCGAGAAACGTGTAAAGGCTTTTTGGCCTTGGTTGGCATCCTTCATCCATTTAGGCCCGCGCTCATTGCGCCCTTCTGGTGGCACTAATTGGTTTGGACTATTGCCGATCAAATCTTCACGCCCCATGGCAATCAAGCCTTCACGGATAATAGGCCAACCTGCTGGGTCATGGTAACGCAGCAACGCTTTATGCAAGCGGCGTTGACGCCCCTTCTTCGGCACTGGCACCACTTCACTGGTGTGTTTGACGTTTTTAAGCGAGTTCAATTCGGTATGATAAATCGTCGTCGCATTCGCCATCGGTGAGGGATAGAAGTTTTGCACTTGGTCGAGCTTAAACTTACGCTCCTTCAGCCACAGCGCTAAATTCACCATGTCTTCGTCGGTCGTGCCAGGATGCGCCGATATAAAATAAGGGATCAGGAACTGTTCTTTACCCGCTTCCTTCGAATACTTGTCGAACAGTTCTTTAAATTTATCGTAGGCGCCCATGCCGGGTTTCATCATCTTGCTGAGCGGCCCTTCCTCGGTATGCTCAGGGGCGATTTTTAAGTAGCCGCCCACATGATGCTGCACTAACTCTTTAACATAGGCAGGATCTTCGATCGCCAAATCGTAACGCACACCGGAGGCAATCAAAATCTTCTTAATGCCGGGCACGGCGCGGGCGGCGCGGTACAAGTCGATAGTGTGCTTATGATCTGTGCCTAAATGGCCGCAAATCGAGGGGAACACGCAGGACAAACGGCGGCAGGTTTTCTCGGCTTTTTCGCTGGTACAGCCGAGGCGATACATGTTGGCAGTGGGGCCGCCAAGGTCGGAAATCACCCCAGTAAAGCCAGGCACTTTATCCTGAATATCTTTGATTTCTTTGATAATCGACTCTTGCGAACGGCTCTGGATAATTCGTCCTTCGTGTTCGGTAATCGAGCAGAAAGAACAGCCACCAAAGCAACCGCGCATGATGTTGATCGAAGTTTTGATCATGTCATAGGCGGGGATTTTCGCCTTGCCATAGGCAGGATGCGGCACCCTTTTATAGGGTAAGTCGAACACCGCATCCATCTCGTCGGTATTGAGCGGCCAAGCGGGCGGATTAACCCACACACCACGGTCACCGTGGGGCTGGAACAGCGCCCGTGCGCAGCCCGGGTTTTGCTCTTGGTGCAAAATCCGTGAGGCATGGGCGTATAAATATTTGTCCTCAGATACCTTTTCAAAAGCTGGCAGCAGCACATAGGTTTTATCCCATGGCTTAGGGCGTGGCGGTTGCACGCTGATAGCTTTTGGCGCATCGTTATCAAAAATCTTTGCATCCGAAGGGCCAGATAAATTAGCGCAACCCACATCATCGGCACCATAGGGATTAGGGATAGGATCAATCTTATGCAATTGGTCGATTTTGCGTGAATCCATACCACGCCATTCAGGCAAAGGTTCTTTACGAATTACCGCAGTGCCACGCACATCGTGCAAGTCATTAATCGACTCCCCCGCCGCTAAGCGGCGCGCCACTTCAGCCAGCGGACGCTCGGCATTGCCATACATTAAAATGTCGGCCTTAGCATCGAAAATCACACTGCGACGCACTTTATCGGACCAATAATCGTAATGGGCGATCCGGCGAAGGCTTGCCTCAATTCCGCCAATAATGACTGGCACATCTTTAAAGGCTTCTTTACAACGCTGGGTATAAACCGTCACGGCGCGGTCGGGGCGCTTGCCACCGATATCATCTGGAGTATAAGCATCATCGGTGCGGATACGACGGTCAGCGGTGTAGCGATTAATCATGGAATCCATGTTACCCGCGGTGACACCAAAAAACAGATTCGGGCGTCCAAGCTGCATAAAAGCGTCTTTGCTCGACCAATCGGGCTGAGAAATAATCCCCACGCGATAACCTTGGGCTTCTAACATACGGCCAATAACGGCCATACCAAAGCTTGGGTGGTCCACATAAGCATCACCTGTGACAATAATAATGTCACAGCTATCCCAGCCGAGCTTATCCATCTCCTTACGGGACATAGGTAAGAAAGGTGCCGTGCCATAGCACTCGGCCCAGTATTTGGGATAACTAAAAAGTGTGGATTCAACTTGCATCGATATTGACCCAAAAGCGTAATGTCAAACAAAGGCGAAGCAAAAAGGAGCTGCGCCGATTTAGGGACGCGGAGTATAGCAGGCAATCACTGGCAAGTGCGATTAAAAAAACACCAACCACAACCTTTTGTGGGGTATTTGGCCTGCGGCTAGAATACCCCTAAATCGGCTATGGATATGACATAGACACGAGTTGAGCGGCTACAACCCCTTACCTAGCCCTTGGACAAAATACACTAAATTCACAAAGGCTAAGCTAATAATCACAATCCAAGTGAGTAACACTCCCCAAAAACGTCCCAAATGATAACCACCTTGGCCTTGGGTGAGTCCAATGGCATGGAGTAGTCGAGCCACAACCCACAGGGTACCAAAACAATGCAAATAAAATGCAGGCAAGCCACCTAATTCGGCTACGGCCATTAAAATCAATACGATGGGTGCATTCTCTATTAAATTAGCATGCACCCGTCCCGCCAAGGTTAAAGCACTATTACCGCCATCACCGAGACCAATTCTCTGACTTCGCCTAAGTTTAACCACACGATAGGCCAAAGTGACGACTAATAACCCTGTAAGGCTGGCGTAAAGGCCTGTTACCATCAAAGACATATTAATTTCCCTTTATGAAAAAAATGACTATAGCCCGAGCCGCAAAAAATCAGCAATTTATTTGTATTAAGTTTAAAAGCCATTAACCTTTTAGCGACAAGATAGGTTAATATGCGCGCGTCATTCCCAACAACTTTTTTATACAGTGAAGACCCCGATTGGATAACGAAGAGTTTATCGAAAAACGCAAATTTATCATTAAGCTAGGTAAAGCTTTGCATAAATTTGGCACACCCGCTTATCGCCTTGAAACTCACTTACAAACCGTTGCACGCACCTTAGGCCTCGAAGGTTATTTTCTTATTTCACCCACCTCGATGACTTTCGTTTTACAACACGATACGGATCAAGAATATAACCATGTCGCGAGAGTGAAACCAGGAGAGCTTGATCTAGGCTCACTTGCCCGAACCGATGAGTTAGTCGATGAATTAACCTCAGGTAAACGTACGTTAACCGAGGCGCTAGAGCGTTTAGAAGAAATTGCCAATAAACCCAATCCTTACGGCCCGGTATTAACTTGTTTTTCCTTTGGGACCTCTGCCGCCGCTTTCGCCATGCTGATGGGCACAGGCTGGAATGATGTATTTTGGTCTGGATTACTCGGTCTACTCATTTATGGCTTTGTGTATCGTGCTGAACGCTCAGCACGCATGGCTGAAGTCCTTGAACCCTTTGCGACCATTATCTGCGCCATAGTTGCCTGTGCCATTGCGCGTATTGATCCCAATATTAATATTCCCGTGGTTATCCTCTCCGCGATCATTATCTTTATCCCGGGTTTAGCCTTAACCTTAGGCTTAGCTGAGCTGGCGGCGCGTGATTTGATTTCAGGTACGGCTAGGATTATGGATGCCTGTATGTTGCTGTTTAAATTGTACTTTGGTGCAGTGCTCGGCATGGCTATCGGTAAGGCTTTCTTTGGCGAGACCATCTATATTGAACCCGAAAGACTGCCCCGCTGGGCAATATGGTCGGCGGTACCGATTTTATCCATGGCGTTAGTCTTTATTTTTAAAGCACGAATGCAAGATTCACCTTGGGGCGTACTCGCTGGGATAGTGGCGTTTTTCTCGGCCATGCTTGGCGGACATTTTTTTGGTGATTCAGTGGGGATCTTCTTTGGCGCTTTAGCCGTTGGCATCTACTCCAATCTTTTTGCTCGCTGGATGAAAGCGCCTGCTTCCATCGCTCTTTTACAAGGTATAGTGATCTTAGTGCCCGGCAGCAAAACCTATATTGGACTTAATGCGTTAATTTCTGGCGAGACTATGCTTAATCAATCCCATATAGGTTCACAGATTTTTTTAATCTTTATGTCGCTGATCGCAGGGCTTATCTTCGCCAATGTTGCTGTACCGCCTCGCCGTACTCTCTAGCCATACTCAGTATGGCGGCATCAAGGTGCACGGTATTCTTAGTGCAACCTTAAATAAAATCAAAATGTTATTTAAATACTTCCTTGACTAATTACCACTTTCCATGTGTTATTAAATTGTGAATTGCAGAGTGAGTTTGATATCGCTGCAGCCGTCAATTCCATGGGAGTGGTCTATATGCAGAAATTTATCCAGTATGCATGCATCCTACCTTGTTGCATCAGCAGCCAGATGAGTGTGGCCAACGTCGATAAGCCACTAACAAGCCCCCCAATCGTTCAACAAGAGCAGACTCCTAAAAAAATTGGCAAAATTATTGTCGTGAATAATCCAATTTTTGATGAATCAGATCCAAACGCTTTTTTTATTCATCGCTGGGCAAATCAGCTGCATATCAACACCAAAGATTATGTCGTGCGCGATAAACTCACCTTTAGTGAAAATGATACTGTCGACCTAAAAGATCTCAATGAATCACAACGTCTCTTACGGGCCGAACCCTATATTCGCGATGCAAAAATCTATATCGCTGACAAAGATCCCCAATCCGACACCGATCCTAACGTCGAATCGGTTGTTATTGAAACGTGGGATAACTGGTCATTACTTCCTACGGGGAGCTTTAGCAGCTCAGGAGGGGATACTCGTTATTCTTTTGGCGTAAAGGAGGACAATTTATTGGGTACAGGCATACGAACTCGAATGAATTACCAGTCAAATGAATCTCGTAGTGGTTATAAATTTGCCTTTGAAGCCCCCCTTAGCATTATCGAACACGGCATCATCGCCGCAGAGTTTTATGATAATAGTGACGGCCAAGCTAAACATATGTACATCAGTAAACCTTTTTATTCGCTCAAGACGAATAGCATGTACTCCCTAGAATATCTTGACGATAGTCGTACCGATATATTGCGACAAAACGGTAATGAGGTGAATGAATTTGAACACAAGTCTGACTACCTTAACCTCAAGTACGGCTGGCTAATAAGTCAGAATAACGACAATATTTCCCGCTTTATTACAGGTATTACCCAGAATAAACATGAGTTTGCAAACGTAGACACCTATCCCACATCGATGCTACCGCAAGACAGGGACTTTATGTATCCTTGGGTTGCCTACGAATTTATCGAAGACGATTTTCACGTATTGAATAATATTCACCTGATCACCAATAACGAAGACTTTAACTTAGGCTGGCACCACTATGTCCAGTTAGGATTAGAAACCAAAGACATAGACGATGGTAACCCACTAGGCTACCACTTTAAGTGGCAAAGCAGCGGCGGTTACCGATTCGATAATCAACTCTGGCTTTTAGAAATGGCAGGGAGTAGCACCCTTGGCACAACGCAAAAAGATACCTATACAGTCGAAGCCCAAGCCGAATACTTTTATCGGATCAACCCTAAATGGACTGCCTACGGTAAAGCTTGGGCAAGCGTATCAAACAATACTTACCTTGATCTCACCCGAGGACTTGGGGATGAAACGGGTGTACGGGGTTACCCCAATGAGTACCAACAAGGTGACAATCAATGGCTCATGACTGCAGAACTGCGTCATTATCCCAATATCAATCTCTATCAACTGGCAGAACTTGGCTGGGCACTGTTTACCGATCTGGGACAAGCATCGGGAGGGCCACTGGCTAGCAATAACGAAGTCAGCGGCCCTTTGGGCACTATCGGTATAGGAGCACGAATTTATTCCTCCCGTTCCAGCTACGGCAATGTCGCCCATATCGATTTTTCTCTGCCGTATACAGGTGGCGAATCTGCCAATAGTTGGGAATGGCGGCTCTTAGTTAAACAGAGTTTTTAAACCTAAGGTACACCATGATTGCTCAACACCATTAATCTGTGGTGGTCTCGAATAAACCTGAGGCTATCTGCCTAACCTCCTGCTCAACCCTCTGTACCAGAGAAGCGTCTGCCAATATGGGAGAACCGCAATTAAAGGGCGGTTTAGGGTCATATTCAAACAATAACTGCAGAGTTTTCGCCTGTTCTTCTCCCTCTATATTGGCAATAAGAGTCAATGCAAAATCGAGTCCTGCAGTAATACCGCCACCGCTGATCCTATTACGGTCAATCACAATACGTTTATTTTCAAAGGTAATTTGAGGATATTGTGCCAACACTGAAGCATAAGCCCAGTGAGTGGTCGTGCGATAACCATTAAGTAAACCTGTTGCCGCAAGAATCAAGGCACCAGTGCATACAGATGTAATGTATTGTGCTTGCTCCCCCTTATGTTTTAAGAAGGAAATAACTTGCTCATCCTGTATTTGCGCCAAAGGATTTGCACTCCCAGGCACTAACAGGATATCTATTGGTGGGCAATGGTCAAAATCGTAATTAGGTTGTAAGTTAACGCCCGCATCACAGGGTAATAGCATGCTGGTTTTCGCAAAAGTGAAGGTTTCAAAAGATGGCACAAAGGCTAAAAACTGTAGTGGCCCATAGGCATCGAGCATCGTCATGCCGGGATAAAGAAAAATACCTACTCTTAATTTGTGTTTGATTGGATGATTTGTTTTATCACGTTGAGCCGCTTCAATATTTTCACTCATCACAGATTCTCCATCGGTAGTGACAATTTCATATTTCAGGTAACACTGTCATTGCAGTTAACCCTATGACCGTCACTATAAAGCCCATTATTCTTAACCATCAGGCACAAACTCGCCCGCATGTTTCAAATGGTACACCTGAGCCTATCTGTTCCACTTAAGCAAAAATCACAACACAAGAGCCATTGAGGCTAAGGTATAATCACACGCTTAAACTGAGTTGAATTTAAAGCGGGATCCAATATGCACACAAAGCACTGCATGCACATAGCGAAAAGCCCGCGGGCTGTGCTCAAGGTTCTCAACGCTTTTAAGGAAATGCTGAAACAGCAAGATTATCGTGATATTGCAGTGGCTGATATTGCCTACAAAGCCGATGTAGGCCGCACGACGTTTTATCGCTACTTCAAGCGTAAGCTGGATATCCTTATTGCACTCCATCAAAATATTTTTGAAGATATCTTCGCAGATCTTCAGTCAGCCGAAGACTGGCTTTCAACTAACACGCCACCCTCATTGGAAAAACTGCTTATTACTTTTAGCCGAAACAGCATGTTTCGCCGTTCCATGTCATTTAGACTTGGTAGCGATCTCGATGCCGCAACGAAACAATTACAAACTAAACTTGTGCAACATATCGAAAATAAATTGGTCAACACCTTCAACACTGACGAATTTATTATCCCAAGCCACACGTTGGCCCACAGCATAGCCGCTCTTTATTTAAGCCAAATTCAACAACTTATTGCCAGCCCTCATCCCTGTCCTACACAACAAGCCAAGTACTTACATCTGCTTACGCGGGGTATCATTTTAGCGGCGTTAACGAAAAGAAACGCATATCTAAACCAATGAAAGTAATCATGGTAAAAGTTACGGCGTTTAAATAATGATCAAACAATTAGCTTGGTAATCCAACGCAGGCCAAAGGTGCTGCGCAGTAGTTTTACAGTACTGTTGTGGCGCAGCTGAAACAGACAGCCAAGGCTAAAACTGACGATTAAACCTGGTGTCGACCCAATAAAATCACGACTGCTTTGCGCTAATTGTCGTTTCCTCATCAGTAACAAATCATGCTGCAACTGGCCTTGTTCCGTCAGCACTGTCAGCTGCAACTGCTGTTTTTTAAGTAACTGTTGAATTAGCATACTCGCGCCCCCTATTTTTGATGTCCCGACTCTCGAGTCGAGAACAAAAGCTGTAATTGCTGCCAAGTCTTCGAAAAGCCCGTTTGTGACAACACATAGCCAAGACTACGCCAACACCAAAGCAATAAAACAAACTGTAGCACCACCAAAGCGCTCACAGTGGCTAATAACGAACCACTCAATTGAAACAGCATATAGCCCAACAGCAATAAAATACTGCCCCAGAATAACGTAATGCCAGTACCAAAACAGACGACTAAAGCCGCAGCGATAATCAGGCTACGCCCTGTTAACCGCCATTCTGCCGTTGCTACTTTCCCGGCCATCTGCAACTGCTCGAGATAGGCTTGCTTCACTGAACTGCTAAGAACAGCTATTTCAGCCAGTTGCTCAATTGCCTGATCAATAACGTTATGCTGGGCAGCAGCTGATGCTGTCTGCCCAGTTTTAGCGGTTTGCGCACTATGCTGGACGGGCCTTTGTTCTGGCGCCTCTGACCTTGCACGGTTTTGCATAAATCCACCTTAGCGACGGCGCAGCAAGGCCGTTAATACCACCCCGGCGGCAAACGCAATCCCAGCAGTGGCCAATGGATTTTGCGCTGCCAACTCACGGGTTTTGCTATAAGAACTTTGCAGTTGTAATTTGATTTCCTCCTGCTTGAGCGCCAGAGTTTCCTGTGAGCTAGCCGCCGTTTTACGCAAAGTGTCTTCTGCAACAGCGGCTTTCTCTGCCACTGCGTCAACGGCATGGTGCGTCACTTCAGTTGCTTTCGCTGTTGTGGGTGAATTTAAAGCACTGCTATCTTTACTGTTAGTTTGTTCTGCTACGCTTTTTGAACTGGCCATAGAAAGCCTCCTTGGTGAACACTGTGCAATGCAACAAGATGCTGCACTTTGCGTACAAACCAATGCAATGGCTATACCAAACAATATAATCTCATAAAAACAAAAGGTTATAACTATACCATTTCTATTAACCCTCCCAGTTAACGGTAGATGTTACCTGCATTGAGTAATTTTTACCTGCGACGAAGAAAGACTGGAAATGGCTGTAATGGCGGCTAAACTGAAGGCTAAATAAGCGATAGACGGGATGTACAGGAGAACGAGCTAACTCTGATTTTTTAATGAGTTAATCAAATAAAATTGATCATTACCGTATAAATTAAAAAACAAAAAGCCCGTTTGTCATTACGACAAACGGGCTTTTTGTTGAATGAGGTGAGTTGGCCGATAAGCCGGGTCCTGTCTTGGACAGTCATTCATCTAGGCCTGCAATCGCTCACAGGCTCAAGCGACCTACCCGGTTCCAACGCGAGCCACGCCATACGGAACCCTATTTGGTCTTGCTCCGGGTGGAGTTTACCTTGCTACGAACTATTGCTAGCCGCACGGTGCGCTCTTACCGCACCCTTTCACCCTTACCGACCTGATAAATCAGGCAGGCGGTCTACTCTCTGTTGCACTTGTCGTCGGTTCGCACCGCCCAGGCGTTACCTGGCACCCCGCTCTTTGGAGCCCGGACTTTCCTCCCCGTTCTTGCGAACGCGGCGACTGTCTGGCCAACTCGGCGCGGATTATAGCCTATGCCATCTTTATGTACCACAGTTAATCCTAGGGATGCGTAGCAGTGCTTATAAATCAGACTCTAGGCCGTATTTATACAGAGCGTTCTTTTTAAGGCCATGGATTTGTGCGGCAATGGCGGCCGCTTTTTTTAGCGGTAATTCTTCGCACAGGAGTTTTAGCGTATTAATGGCGACTGTGGGAATCGCTTCATCATCATTGAGATGATAACCATGCACCATCAGCACGATTTCTCCCTTCTGCTGATTGGGATCGGTGCTTACAGTGGCAAGTACTTCAGAAACTGGGCCCGATAAAAAAGTTTCAAAGGTTTTGGTCACTTCACGCGCCATAACGACATGGCGTTCGCCACCAAGCACTTCGACCATAGTGGTTAAGCTGTGCTCGATGCGGTGTGGTGATTCGTAAAAAATTAACGTGCGAGGATCTTCTTTTAATGCCAATAGCTTATCGGCACGCGCCTTTTCTTTTGATGGCAAAAAACCTTCGAAAGAAAAACGGTCCGATGGCAAACCCGAGGCGCTCAAGGCGGTAATCGCCGCGCAAGGGCCGGGCAAGGGGATCACATTAAAACCCGACTGACGCACATGGGAGACCAAATGGTAACCCGGATCGGAAATTAACGGCGTACCTGCATCTGAAATTAAGGCGATCGATTGACCCGCAGCTAATTGATCCACAATCCACTGGGCGCGAGCACGTTCGTTATGATCATGCAACGCAATTGTTTTAGTCGTAATTCCAAAATGACTCAATAACTTGCCGCTATGACGGGTGTCTTCACAGGCGATCAATGAAACCTGATTCAGCACCTCTATAGCCCGTGAACTCATGTCGCCCAAATTGCCGATGGGAGTGGGAACTATGTAGAGTGCGACGCTTTGGTCCATATATACCTCTGTAATGACAGTGCCAAGACTTTCGTCAAGCGCAAGAGAAGGTTAAACTAGAGCCAGCATCTTACCAGAGTGAAGCCCAGTGTTAAAAAGCCTGAATACAACTAAGTTCGTTTCCGTGGCCATTTTATCGGCAATTCTAGCGGGTTGTGGCACTTCTACGCCCACAACCTCGACTGGTACAGCCTCCACAGCGGTCACCTCTTTAGCCTCTGCTCCTTTGGCGCCCAATGTATATTTAGCACAGGCAGCCAATAGTCAGGACGCACAGCAACGAGATACCAATCTGCTACTTGCAGCGCATGCGTATATCAATGCTAACGATTATGCCACCGCGCAAAAACTGCTGAAGTCGATGCAACCTAGCTTAACGCAGACTCCAACGCTATTAGCAGAGCACAAATATCTCACCGCTCGAGTGCTTGAGCATACCTCGACCTATACTGATGCGCTCAATATATTAAATTATCCTAGCACTTGGAGCCTGCCGAAATGGCAGATGGTGGCATATCACCAGTTTAAAGCTCACTTATATCAACTCAATAAGCAGCCCATTGAACAAGTACGTGAGCTAAGTTTACTCACGACCTATTTACCCTCTGCAGAGGCGAACGAAGTCAATAATAAAATTTGGCAAGTGCTACAGCCTATGCATGAACAAACGCTGCAAAATTTTACCAGTGATACTAAGAGCCCGATCTTTGCAGGCTGGTTACAACTAGCCTATATCGCGAAGCATTATGCCGTCGATCCGACCCAATTAGTGCGCTACTTAGGTGAATGGCAGAAACAGAACCCTTATCATCCTGCTGCCGCCAAATTGCCAGCAGACTTAGATAGAGCACTTAATGCTAAGCCTTTTTCACCCAAGAATATAGCGGTGCTATTACCACTCACAGGCTCAAGAGCCAATGCCGCCAATGCAATTCGCCAAGGCATATTAGCCAGTTACATGGCCAAACCTAACGAACAAGTTGCCGTCAATTTTTACGATACCGCCAATGATGCAGTATCCGCTTACCAGCAAGCGGTTGCCGCTGGGGCGGAGTTTATTATTGGCCCACTATTGCCGAACGAAATCGATCAGTTACAGGCAATGCCAACAGCCACAGGAGCGGTGTCAACAAGCACATCTATTCCGCAGTTATTTTTAAATCAGACTGACAAGTTAGTACCTGAGGCCAACAAATTCTACTTCGCCCTCTCACCCGCACAAGAAGCCGCTGACGCCGCAGCACGTATGTATCAAGATGGCGTAACTATGCCGTTATTGCTTGCCAGCAATGATGCCATTGGTAAGCGCATGGCCGAGAGTTTTATCCAAGCGTGGAAGAAAAAGAGTGACACTCCCATCGAAGTTTATTACTACGATAGTGGAGATAAAATGCGTACAACCGTACAAGATGCCCTCGGGGTTCGCGATAGCCAAGAACGCATTGCCCGTATCAAGGAACTCCTTGGCAACTCAGTACAAGCCGATTTTCGGTCACGCCAAGATATCGATGCGATTTATATGATATCAACGCCGCAGGAGCTAACACTGCTCAAAGCCTTTATTGATGTTAACTTTAGCGTTTTTACTCAGCCAGTGCCTTTGTACACATCGAGTCGTAGTCGTATCGATAATGAATCGAGCCAAACCGCGCAGGATTTAAATAATCTCACCATGAGCGATGCCCCTTGGCTAATGCAAAATGGTGAAGAAAACCTGATGGTCAATACCCTGTGGACGGGTTGGAACAATGGCCAGAAGCGTTTGTTTATCATGGGTTATGACGCGATGGATTTAATTAGCAAATTAGCCCAAATGCGCTCATTCCCAGGATATCAATTTAACGGCCGCAGCGGTGTTTTATCAGTCAACCCAGACGGAGTGATTAACCGCCAGTTAAGCTGGGGACGATACCAAAGAGGCAGTTTTCGTCAGCTATGATACTCGGACAAGCGGCAGAAACGCTCGCCCAAAGTCACCTTGAACAACAAGGGCTCACTTTTGTCGAACGTAATGTCCGCTATCCATTTGGCGAAATCGATTTGGTGATGCGCCATAAAAACCATTGGGTATTTGTTGAGGTGAAATATCGCTCTGCAACCCAGTATGGGGGCGCACTACAAGCTGTAAGTAAGGCGCAAATAGGCCGTATACGTCTGGCTGCTAGCCATTATTTACAAATTCATCGGCTCGATGTGCCCTGTCGTTTCGATGTTGTGGCAATTGAAGGCCATCAAATCCATTGGCTAGTCGATGCCTTTTAAACATCGGCATGAATTATTTTTAACGCTTATGCCTCAACTCGCCCGAGAAATTATGGCATGATAGTAACACTTTATCCTGAAAGGATTTATCCATGTTAGAACGCATTAAAGACAGTTTTACTGAGTCAATCCAGACCAAAATCGATGCAGCCGAAGCGCTGCCTGAATCTATCGCTAAAGCGGCCGAGATGATGGTGCACTGTCTTTTGGGTGGCAATAAAATCCTCGCCTGCGGGAATGGTGGCAGTGCTGGCGATGCACAGCATTTTTCGGCCGAACTGTTAAACCGCTATGAGATTGAGCGTCCACCCTTACCGGCTATCGCCCTGTCTACCGATACTTCAACCATCACAGCTATCGCAAACGACTATAGCTATGACGAGATTTTCTCAAAACAAATCTTAGCCTTAGGTCAACCAGGTGACATCCTGCTGGCGATTTCTACCAGTGGAAACTCAGGTAATGTGATTAAAGCAATGGAAGCAGCACTTAGCCGCGATATGACCATTGTGGCCCTAACAGGTAAGGACGGCGGTGCGATGGCAGGCCTATTGAGTGTTGGCGACGTAGAAATTCGTGTTCCATCTAATGTTACCGCGCGTATTCAGGAAGTACATTTACTGGTGATCCATTGCCTGTGTGACAATATTGACCGCACACTCTTCCCGCAGGACGAGCAACAATGAGACACGCTGCCCCACTGTTAATGGTTTGCTTGCTGCTACAAGGCTGTGCCGGTGCCGTTATGGTGGGTGCAGTCAGTGGCGCCATGGTCGCTAATGATGAACGAACGGTAAAGACTCAGCTTGATGATACCAATACTGACTTTAAAATAACGAGCGCACTGCTAGAGCAAGAAGATCTTAAAAAACAGACTAATATCACTGGTGTATCGGTAAATGGCAATGTGCTTATGATAGGTCAAGCACCAAACTCAATGCTCCGAGACAAAGCAATTAAGGTTGTGCAAGATCTAAAGCTAGGTGGCAAAATTCACAATCAGATCCGTATTGGTAATCCAACTTCTTTCACCACACGCAGCAACGATACTTGGGTCACCACCAAAGTGAAGGGGCGCATGCTCAATGAAAAAGGGTTAGACGTGACTCGCATTAAGGTCATTACCGAAAATGGCGAAGTCTTCTTACTTGGAGTCATCCATCGTTCGCAGGCAGATTTAGCTGTAGAGATAGCCCGTAATACCGCAGGCGTACGTAAAGTGGTTAAAGTATTTGAATATATTGAATAACATTATCGCGCCTAGGTGACTTATCGCTTAGGCTCGCCCTCAACACTTTCAAGTCGCAAAGGCTCCACCAGCAAAGCATCAACACTGCGGCGCCCAGGCTTATTCATTAACATACCTATCCAAGGTAAAAACAAGGATGGCAGCACAATCAATGCCGCCCCAAACCAGCTTAAACTATCTAACCACTCATCGAACAATAACCAACCTAAAAACACGATAAATAACAGCCCTGTATATTCGGCAATCGCAATATCACTCGCCTGTGCCTTACGATAAGCCAACACACAAAACCAATGATAAATCAGTAAAAAAGCATTACTCAATAAGGCGACCCCTAACAACGCCCAACTGAATCCCTGCAAACCTTGGAAAGCGGTTATCAACAAAGTGGCTGGTATACCTAAGAGGTTATAAAGCATTAAAGTGAGTACAGGATGTTCCGTATTGGGTACTTTTTTTAGCGTGAGTTGATTCACTGCAAAAGTAAACGCAGAAAAGAGTACGGCAAGACCGAACCAATTCATTTCACTCGGGCGCAGAATAATCACAATGCCCACAAACCCTAACAGGGTACAGAATACCTGCCCTGTGGTAATGCGCTCCTTAAGAAACCAATATCCCATAAGGATGATCATCAGCGGTGCCGAGTAAAACAGCGAGCTCACGGTCGCAAGTGGCAACGCCATTAAACCAATAATTAAAAAAAGCGCGCCAACTGAGCCTATGTTGGCACGCCAAAGGTGAACTGAAATATGTGTCGTCATGGGCCGCTGTGCATATAACCATACGGGCAGCAGCATAAAGACAGAAGTGATTTGCCTGACAAGGAGAAAAGTTGCAGCGTTAGCATCATCGGGTAACCATTTGATAGATACATCGTAAAAGGCACTGAATAGATTACCCACTATCAATAAAATCAAACCGATAACAACAGGGCGTTGCATTTTTAACTTCCACAAATCTCGATGGCAGCATGATAATCCCCACAAAACTTAAGCTGAAATGATGCTTTCTCATGCTAGATGAATTAGATTCATACTAAATTTTTTACATATTGAAAATAATGAGAAAGCTTCCACCATTACGTGCATTGCAGGTATTTGAAACCGCTGCCAGACAGCAGCATTTTTCAAAAGCGGCCGATGAGCTATGCATTACCCAAAGTGCAGTTTCACATCAAGTGCGAGTATTGGAAGAATATTTTGGTGAGCAATTATTTGATCGCCAAGGCCGTAAGTTGCAATTAACACCCAAAGGCCAAGGATTATTCATCGAGTTAGAGCGCATTTTCAATGAGCTAAGTGACCTTAATCTTAAGGTGAAGGACACACCCAATAAGCAATTATGCTTAGCGGTTTATAGCTCCTTCGCAGTGAAATGGTTGATCCCTCGGCTTGCGGATTTTCGCCGCCAGTACCCGAGTGTGAAGATCCGCCTTGAGATGATCACCCAAGATCCTGATCTCAGCACCAGCACAGCGGATATTTTTATCGCCGGAAAACTCAACCAGCGAGGGTATTGGCAGCAGTTACTACATAAGGAACGCCTGATCACTGTGTGTAGCCCAAGCTTTTACCCCAAATGGCGTGAAATCCACCTCAATAATTTTCAGCAGCAAGCTCTATTAGTCGTGGATGAAGGGCCGCTCGGACTTGATTGGCATAAATGGTCATCAGCACATCAAATCCCGCTTAATAACGAACAACAGCATGTATTTAGCCATATCGTCATGGCGATTGAAGCCGCCATTGCCGGTCAAGGTTTAGCCCTTGCACCGGATTTTATGGTAGCGGGTGATATTGCCACAGGGCGTTTAGTCGCGGTGAATTTACCCGATGTGCATACGGGTTTTGAATTTACTTTTTTTTGTAAACAACGCCGCTTATCTGAACCTGCAATTGCAGCTTTCTCATCTTGGCTTAAATCACAAGCCTAATACCGATTTACAAAGACAAAAAAGCCGACTTATGTCGGCTTTAAATTCAATGGGTTGAGGTAAGTTTAGTTACACTAATAAACCAATTTTCTCATAGACTTTTTTCAGCGTCACTTCGGCGCGCGCCTGTGCATTCTCGGCGCCCGCTTTCATCACTTGATCTAAGTAAGCGCGATCGGCTCGAATTGCGCGGTAACGCTCCTGCAGTGGCTCTAACATCCCCACAACCGCTTCACCTGCTGCTACTTTTAAGTGTCCATACATTTTGCCTTCAAACTCGGCTTCTAGGCTGGCAATACTTTGCCCCGTCACGCCCGACATTAAACTCAGTAGGTTAGAAACGCCCGGTTTATTATCCAAATCGAAACGTACGACTGGCGGCTCATCGCTATCCGTCATGGCTTTTTTCAGCTTTTTCAGCACTGATTTTGGATCTTCTAGCAGGCCGATAACGTTATTACGGTTTTCGTCCGACTTAGACATCTTCTTCAGCGGCTCCTGCAGCGACATCACCTTAGCACCATGTTCAGGGATAAATGGCTCAGGAATGGTAAAAGTGTCACCGTAGGCATTATTAAAGCGAGTCGCGATATCGCGTGTTAACTCTAGGTGTTGTTTCTGATCTTGGCCAACGGGAATTTCGTTCGCTTGATAAATCAAAATATCCGCCGCCATCAGAACCGGGTAGCCAAACAAACCCACGTTGATGTTGTTAGCATGCTTTTGTGACTTATCCTTAAACTGCGTCATGCGGCTCAACTCACCCATTTGGGTATAGCAGTTTAATGCCCAGCCCAATTGGGTGTGCTGTGGTACCTGAGATTGGATAAACACTGTGCTTTTTTTAGGATCCACACCACAGGCCAAATACAGGGCCAAGGTATCTAAACAGGCTTCGCGCAGGGTTTTAGGATCTTGGCGCACGGTAATGGCATGCAAGTCGACCACACAATACAAGCAGTCGTGGCTATCTTGCATCGCCACCCATTGACGCAATGCACCCATGTAGTTACCTATGGTTAATTCGCCGGACGGCTGTGCACCGCTGAGTACTATGGGTTTGGTCATTACGTCATTGCTCCACTATCTATAAATAAAAAGAATCGATTAAATTAACGCGTTGTTGGATTTATCCAGTTCAAAATATCACTAAATTGCTCGCAGACAGCATCTGGGCCTGCGAGCCCAATATCTTCACCGTAGTTATAGCCGTAGGTCAAGCCGATTGATGCAACACCTGCCGCTTTCGCCGCTAAAATGTCATTTTTAGAGTCGCCAACCATCAATAACTCGGCTTTATCTAACTGCCATTCCTTCAGTAGGTGCTGCAGCGGTAAAGGATCAGGCTTCATCTTTGACAGCGAATCACCGCCTAATACCAAGCTAAAAAAGCTGTTTATATTGAAGGCTTCAAGCAAAGGTAACGTAAAGCGGTAGGGTTTATTAGTGACAACCGCTAGCTTAAAACCTGCATCTAACAGGGTTTGCAGCACTTGGTGCACATCCGCATAGAGCGCACTGTGCTTCTCAAGGTTCTCTTGGTAGTGATGCATAAAAATTGGCATCGCCGCATCGAGTGCAGCCTGCTCTACGTCGGTACCGAGTGCATTAGTCATGGCGCGGCGCATTAACATTTCAGCGCCATTACCAACCCAAGTACGCACTTGTGCCTCAGAACACGTTGCTAAACCAAGTTCAGCTAAAGCCTCTTGGGTCGCTACTGCAAGGTCAGGAACACTATCAATTAATGTTCCATCAAGATCAAACGCGATTGCCTTAATTTGTTCCCACATGCGACTATGCCCCAACTTTAGCCAGTTCGGCACGCATCTCATCAACAACGGCCTTATAATCGGGCTTGCCGAAAATAGCCGAGCCAGCCACAAACATGTCCGCACCCGCCGCAGCGATTTCGGCGATATTGTCGACCTTCACACCACCATCGACTTCTAAACGAATATCAAAACCACTGGCATCAATACGCGCACGCACTTGGCGCAGCTTATCTAAGGTTGATGGAATAAAGGATTGACCACCAAAACCAGGATTCACCGACATCAATAGGATCACATCGAGTTTATCCATCACATGGTCGAGGTAATGCAATGGCGTCGCAGGGTTAAATACTAAGCCCGCCTTACAACCTGACTCTTTGATTAATTGCAGTGTACGGTCGACATGCTCAGAGGCTTCTGGATGGAAAGTAATGATAGAAGCGCCAGCCTTAGCAAAATCAGGCACGATACGGTCAACGGGTTTCACCATAAGATGCACATCGATATCGGCGGTAATGCCATAATCACGTAGGGCTTTACACACCATAGGGCCAATCGTCAGATTAGGCACATAGTGATTATCCATCACATCAAAATGCACTACGTCAGCGCCCGCATCTAATACGGCTTTAACATCATCCCCTAAACGGGCAAAATCGGCGGATAAAATCGATGGAGCAATTAAGAATGGACGCATAAAACACTCGCTGTAATTGAACAAAAAGTGCTTCATTTTACCCTTAGCTAGGCTAAGCCTCTATAGCTAAAGCCACATTTATGGTAATTGAATGGATTATGGCGTCAGAGGAATGCCACACGAATAATACACACGCTTTGCAAAAAATATGGTTAAGAAACGAGATATTCAAACATTTCTGTAGTGATTGATAAATTATTGTTCATAAACTAAGCGAGTTTGTTATACTCGATGCGCTGCGCTGGGTTATGTTAAAGGAAGTATTATGAAAGGACGGTTAAATCATTTCTCAAACTTACTAGGTTTAGTCACATTTAAGTCATCAATGATGTTAGCATTCACGGCTGTCGTTGTTGCCTCCTTAGCATTTGGTGCACAAAAACTCACTGACAATACTGAAACCACCGCCTGCGCTTGCAGCAGTGACACTCGCTATAACAACTCTTTGCCAAGCAGCCATCCCAACAACCGCTGTGCTAATCAAGCGCAACCTTTAAGTTGGACAACGTGGCTTACGGGTAAAAATCGTTCAAGTCAGTTTCACTTCGTTGATCTGCTTGAATTATTATATGGGCATAAAGATAAGCCTATCGATGATATGAAACCCACCAATTCACAACTCTCATACTAATGATCAACCGCATTTGGCAAATATTTCAGAGTACCTTGGCAGCCTTTTTCGGAGTGCAGTCGGATAAAAACCGCACAAAAGACTTTCAAACTCATTCACCACTACCTTATATTGTGATGGGTATAGTGTTAGCTATAATTTTAGTGGGGAGCCTTATATTACTTGTAAGTCAAGTGCTTAGCTAATGCAATTACCGCTAATATTACTCATCCTGTAGATCATAGTTTTCATCGTATAGCGCCATCAATTCGTCCACTTTATTACGGCTACTGCCGTTTTGGCTAATGTTGCGCTGTACTTGAAGCTTTGCGAGGTGAGCACCACGATATAGCTCCCGCGTTAAAGGAATGTCATGGTTGCTGATTAGCACAGGAATACCACGTTCAAGCGCTGTGTGCCGTGAATGTCGAGCGAGTAAAGCCTGATCATCTAGGCTAAAACCCGCTCCAACGTAAGTAGTAAAACTGGCAGTGGTTGATAAAGGTGCATAGGGTGGGTCACAATAAATCACATCACCAGTACGAATTTGTTCAAATGCCTTTTCATAACCAATGCATTTAAACTCAGCACGTTGAGCCTTTTCAGAAAAAGCCCAAATCTCCTTTTCAGGAAAATAAGGTTTTTTGTAAGAACCAAAGGGCACATTAAACCCACCCTTGCGATTATAACGGCATAATCCATTAAACCCATGACGATTGAGGTAAAGAAAATAAACTGAACGTATGAAGGGGTCACGGGTTTTATTAAACTCTGTACGCACCCTGTAGTAAGCATCCTTCTGGTTCATCTCATCGACAAACATCTTTCTCGCAGCGGAAATATATTCGGCAGGTTTTTCTTTTACAATTTTATAGAGTTCGATCAGATCCTGATTTATGTCACAGAGTAAATAGCTTGGATAATCCGTATTTAAAAACACCGAACCAGCGCCTACAAATGGCTCAACTAAACGGTCTCCCGCAGGTAAATAGTTCGTTAACTCATCCACCAACTTAAATTTTCCGCCAGCCCATTTTAGGAAGGCTCTATGTTTTTTAATCATTTAATTTGATGAATACCGACATAAATAAAGGTCACGATTGTACTCTGTTTATTCTGAGATTTCACGATTTGGGAGACTTTCTTGTAGCTGATATTCGCGCAGTTCCACCCATTTTCTGACCCAAGGCTGTTCGAGGCGATACTGCTTAGCTAATTGCGCGGCAGCGCTCTGTGCTAATTGATGATTGCTATAGTGACCAACGAATACCACCCAGCGTTGTTTATACTTTGCAACCCTTACTCCTTCGACTCCTTCAATCATTTTTAAAGTCGAACGTAGTGAACGCAACTGCGAAACACTGGCCAGTTGGATGGTATAACCCTTAGTTGGTTTATGGAGCGTCATTAATGTGGCATTTTGCGTTATCTTCACTTCGGCGGTTTTGGGTTTAACAGATGCTGATGTCGCACTGCTCGACGCCACTGTCGCTCCCTTGCTACTCGCCTCATCAATAGGAGATTGAATTGGTATATCGGACTCCATTTGTGGAGTCTCGCCATGAAAACTCGCTAAAGGATCTGGTGGTACAATCTCTTCTGCTTCAATCTGTGAAAGCCTAAGCTGCTCGGCACGTTGGCTAAAATAAGGCGCTAGCCGGTGTTGACCATGGGCAAGGAATTCTGGTGAGTCCATCGCTGGATAGGTTATAGGTTCTGAGGTGAGCCCAGAGTGAGGAAGCTGAGTTACCACTCCCCAAGCCGCTAACACAAGCAACACACTAACAAAGCTGATGGATAGTGCTTTATATTTTTTCCAAGAAAAGTTTGGCTTAGGCTTACCATGGAGAGCAAGCTCAAGTAAATTAACCACTTCCTGTGGAGTACCCGTTTGTGTTTCGAGTTTAGCACGCACTATATCCCTTGGTGTAAACGGGTTTTGGCCACTATATCTAAGCAATGTTTGGTACAAGGCTTCACGCTCAGGTAGTGTTAATGGCTCAATGCTGACAGGTAAAACTTGCCGCCTTAATTGCTCAGGTAACTGCGGCAATAAATCCGCTAAAAATGAAGAGGGCACAGTGAGAGTAACCGCTATCCGCTTACCCGCACATTGGATTTGATTCAGAATAATACATTCAGCCCATAACTCTTTAGAAAGCAAATGAGCGTCATCAATAATGATATGTAAGGGTTTAGTTTGTGTGGGCGCAACACGTAATAGCGTTTCCCCAAGCGGGATATCATCATCAAATATCGGCGATGAAATTAATTGCACCAATATTTTCCGGCGAATTTCAGCATTATCTGCATGCATTGGGCAAATGACTAACGCGGCATTTGACTCATCAAAATCCGTTGCCAGCGCAGTAACAAGCGTGGTTTTACCTGAACCTTGAGCACCAGAGAGCACCAGTAGCTGGTCGCTATAACTGGCAATATGATGCAATCGTTGTATAAGCGCTTCCTGAGAAGGAAGCAAGACTAGCCCCTGAAATGTCACTCACTCACCACACAATGTTTATGCGCAGCAAATAACCTGTTCAAGGGTAGATTCAGTGACCTGACTAAATACATCCGCTTGACCAATTCCGGTCGGAAGCACCAGTCGAATCTGACCACCTAACACTTTCTTATCGCGTCGCATATGTTGAATGAAACTGTCGAAATCCATAGATTCCGGCGCACTCACTGGAAGATCGAAAGCTTGGAGTAACTGCACAATACGACAAACTATTGACTCATCAATCAGTCCCAGTGACCTAGCCGTTTGTGCAGCAAGGACTGTGCCAGCAGCAACAGCCTCACCATGAAGCCAGTTGCCATACCCCATTTCAGCTTCAATAGCGTGACCAAAAGTGTGTCCAAGATTTAACAAAGCACGAACACCCTGCTCAGTTTCATCTTGGCTGACAACGTCGGCCTTTATCTCACAGCAACGAGAAATAGCGTACACTAACGCTTCTGTTTCTAATCTCTTTAATGCCTGCACATTATTTTCAAGCCATTGAAAAAATTCGCCATCCCACATAATGCCATACTTAATAACCTCCGCCATCCCTGCCGCAAACTCACGTGCAGGTAATGTGTGAAGACATTGAGTATCGATCAACACCAACTGTGGCTGATAAAAAGCCCCAATCATGTTTTTACCTAATGGATGATTTACGGCAGTTTTACCGCCAACAGAAGAATCGACTTGCGATAATAATGTCGTTGGGATTTGGATAAAATCGATACCACGTTGATAACACGCAGCAGCAAATCCTGTCATATCACCAATCACGCCGCCACCCAAAGCCACCAGCACAGAATCTCGACCATAATTCCGCTGCAATAATGCAGTAAAAATAGCGTCTAAATGTGCTAAGTCTTTGAATTGCTCGCCATCAGGAAGAATGACGCTCTCAACCTCACCAAAAGAAACCATCACTTCTTGTATCTGATTAAGATATAAGGGCGCGACGGTTTCATTGGTAACGATAAGGATACGTTTTTTAAGCAGGTAGCGAGACAGTGCCTCGCTATCATTCATCAAATTCTGGCCAATATAAATGGGGTAACTACGTTCACCTAAATCAACCTGAATTTGCTTCATCATTCTGCCTAGAAACCTAATTTCTCAATGATCTGATTTGCAACGATTTTTGCACTTTGATCATCGGTTTTAACGATCACATCGGCAATTTCTTCGTATAACGGGTTACGGATCTCTGCAAGACTCTCCAACACTTCTCGAGGATCATCTACTTGCAATAACGGGCGTCGCTTGTCTCTTTGAGTACGAGCGACCTGTTTGTCGATAGTGGTTTCCAGATAAACAACAATCCCACGGGCAGATAGATGATTACGGATATCTTTGCTTTGTACTGAACCACCACCGGTGGCAAGGACAATACCTTGTTTTTCAGACAAATCAGCAATAACCTGAGCTTCACGGCGGCGGAAACCTTCTTCGCCTTCGACGTCAAACACCCAAGCAATATCAGCGCCTGTGCGTTGCTCAATCTCTTGATCTGAATCGTGGAATTCTAAATGCAGCATTTGCGCCAGATGGCGACCAATTGTGCTTTTACCTGCGCCCATAGGGCCTACCAGAAAAATATTACGTTTTTCAGCCATTTCTTGTACGTCTGAATCTTATTGAAAAGTATGCCGATATCGACTCATGATCAAGCCGACCTATATGTTACCTTGCTCTTATGAGACTTGACCGCGGATTATCTCAGTTTAAGGTCTACTATGGCAAGTCATGTGCGCTATTTATACTAAGAATTGTATTTCAGATACGGTAAAGCCAGCAAGTGTTGCTGGCTTTATTCAAAGTACAACAGCGAGTTAGAGCTTTTCATCCACAATTTTAGGTGTCACAAAAATCAGTAGCTCTTGACGCTCATTTTTATCTGTTGTGTTTCTAAACAAAAAACCTACTAGGGGAATATCGCCTAAAACAGGCACTTTGCTAACGCGACTGATAAGATTCTGTTGGTAAATACCACCGAGCACGATGGTTTCACCATTATTAACCAACACTTGTGTACCGATACGCTGAGTATCAATCGCAACCGCAGGCCCTGTGGATGTAGGAACCGTTTTTCCTTCAGAATCTTGCGTGATTTCTAAATCTAAAATCACTCGATTATCAGGAGTGATTTGCGGTGTCACACGCAATGATAACACGGCTTTTTTAAAGGTGACGGATGTGGCACCACTTGAGGTTGATTGCACATACGGGATTTCAATCCCCTGCTCAATGTATGCCGCTTTTTGATTAGAAGTCGTAATGCGTGGACTAGCAATAATTTCGCCTTTATTTTCTTGCTCAAGCGCACTCAGCTCGAGATCTAAAATAGTACCGTCGGCTAATTTGGCAACATGGAATGCAATGCTCGCTGCACTATCAACTTGTGCAGGTAAATTGACGTTTAGTCGATCACCAATACTAGGAACAATACCATTGGCGATATCTTGAGCGCCTTCTAAGGAACCTGATGAACCTTTATTGCCTTGCTGATCGGTTATGCCCCAGCGTATACCTAAATCTTCTGACACATTATCTTTAACTGTCACCATACGTGACTCAATCAACACTTGGCGGATCGGAATATCCAGCACCTCCACTAAACGATGAATATTTTCTATGATTTCAGCGGTATCTTTTACAAGTACAGTATTTGTCCGTTCATCTACGGCCACTGAACCCCGTGGGGATAGCAGACTCGAATCCGCACTCTTAAGTAATTCAGCTATATCAATCGCTTTGGCATAATTGATCTGTAAATATTCAGAATAGAGAGGAGCTAACTCTTTAACCTCTTGTTTATTCTTAAGGTTTTGACTCTCTCGGATGGCCAGTTCCTCACTTGGAGCCACCATTAAAATGTTACCTTCAATACGCTTATCTAGTCCCTTAGTTTGTAATATTAAATCTAATGCTTGATCCCAAGGTACATCATCAAGTCTAAGGGTAATATTGCCCTCAACAGTATCACTGGTCACGAGATTGAAATTATTATAATCAGCAATAATCTGTAGTACTGTTCGAACAGAAATATTTTGGAAATTAAGGGATAAGGTTCTTCCGTTGTATTTTTTTACTTCTTTTGTTGCTGCAACCCGCTCAACTTTATTTATTGAGAGTCTAAATATATTATCTTCCTGTTTATAATTGAAATCGTAGTTACCTGAAATATCAACTAATATTCGCGTAGTTAAATCTTCCTTGAAGGTTTCAAAACTTTTTACTGGTGTTGAAAAATCCTGCACATCCATCACATAAAGCAGATCATTATTAATGTCGGTATTAAATAACTTTATCTCAAGCTTAGCGCCAATTTGTTCAACATTGGCAGCGACTGAGCGATTATTTAAATAGACTAGTAATTCGCCACCACCATTTGCATTACGGCGAAAATCGATATTTTTAATGCTATTAACAAAAGGATTTTCACTAAATGGCTTTGCACTAGCGACTTCATCATTGATCGTTAAACGGTAAGAGTTACCTATCACAGCACCTTGATACGGCTTCACTTTAGATAAGCCTAAGGCAACTTTTAGTTGAGAATCCTGTTGTTCTGTTCTTATTTCATTTACACCCACTTGATTAATGGGCAAGCGGTCTTTAGATAAACCCGAAATACTATTATCGAATATTAAAACCAACTCGGCTGGCGATGCATTAGAATCAATGACTGGTGGCATTACTGCATCTTCAAAAACTAACTCAACCTCTAACTGACGATCAACTAAAGCATGATATTTAACATCTAATAATCGATTGGCAGCAAAACTCGATGGCAATATGCCAAATACGAATACGATCCCAATAACAGGCTTAATTAAACCTGAGAGAATTAATGGCATTTTGATCGCAGCAGAAGATTTCATTATTCCTTCATCCTTCGCTCGTTATTCTCCGGAAAGTTCTAATTTATTGAGTCGTTCAGACCAACAACCAGAACCATCAGGAATTAATTCTATTACTTCAACAGCTTGTGAAGTCACCTTGGTTACACGCCCATTAAACAATCCTAAGTACTCACCGACACCGATACGATATACACTGGCGTCATTTGTTTCGATAAGTGCCCAAGTCATATCTGCCTCGCTTAAGGTGCCGCGCATTTTTAAATTATCAATGGCATAGGTCTCTAAGCGACTTTTACGACGTTTTAAATCTGGTTGTAAGCAGTTCTTGCTAGTATCAACCACTTCTTCCGTTAACTCACGAGAAGGTGGAACAAAAGGGCTTCGCAGCAACTCAGCTTGATAAGCAAAATGTTCAAACTTTGGAGGTTCTTTTAGCGCCGGTATATGAGCAACATGCTGTGCCTTAGTCGTAGTAACAAATAGCTCTAAATCACTACGATCACCAATACAACCCATCAAAAAAAGGCTTAACACGAGTAAGGGAAATAATTTCATCATTTTTTACCCTTATTATCCGATGTCTTTTCGGGTGGTAATTCAGCTCCTTCCTTAAAGCGATAGGTTTTTGCTAAAATATCCATCGCTAAATGACCTAAGTCATCCCGTTTAATCGTAAAATCGTGAAGACTAACAATTCGTGGTAATTTTGCGACACCACTGACCATATTGCCCAGCTGGTGATAATCCCCAGTAACAGACATTTTAATAGGAAACTCAATATAAAAATCACGCTGAATTTCGGGTTCCCAGTTTAAACTCTTAATTCTTAATCCTGCATCCGTTGCAACAAAAGTCAGATCATCGAGCAAACCTGGCATTTCATTTTCAGACGGTAACATTTTAAGCAATTCAGCAAATTGCACTTCCATGATAGCTAACTGTTCGCGATAGAGTTTCAAATTTGCCGCAAGTTGATATTTATTTTTAAAGTCATCCCGTAACTGCACCTCTTTATTTTGCTCCGCGCTATACAAATCAACAGCATCTGCTATCACAAGAAAATAACCCGCAGCAAAAACACAAAGCGCTAATAATATTGCAAAAAAAGTTTTTACTTGATTAGGCCAACCACCAATATTCTCAAAATCGATGTCATTAAACTGACTAAGATCGAGTTTCATTTACTCGCTCCTTGCGCCACTTTTACAGGGTCATCAGCAATCGCACTTTTGACACTCACTCGTAAATTAAACCGCTGTAATTGTCTTAATTCATCATCTTGGGTCACGATAGATTGCATATTCGGATCGGTTAACCATTCTGATGCTTTAACTTTACGCATCATATTCGCTACGTTATTGTTGGATTCACTCCGACCTTCAATGAGTAATAGACTGCCCTTTTTCTCAATACTTGAAAGGTATATTCCAGCGGGTACTACACGCACCAACTCATCTAAAACATGGGTTGGTAAATTACGAGATTGTTGGAGGTTAAGAATAATCTCGGTACGACGCTCTATGTCTTTTTTCCGCTCGGTGATCTTTTTAATTTCAGCGATTTGAGTTTCAAGTAATTGAATTTCTGATTGTAGGTAAGCATTTCGCCCACGCTGCTCATCGGTCATCATTTCAAGCAAAGACAAGGCGATATACACTAGAATAGCTGCGCCTAAAAAAACCAGAGCCAAGATACCGATATAGTCACGTTTGTGCTTTTCTCTTGCCTCTTCACGCCAAGGGAGTAGGTTTATGTTCGCCATTGACCGTAACTCCTCAGTGCTAAGCCGCAGGCAACCATATATTTACTGATGTTAGGTTGCAGGATATGTTTGATTGATTCGTCTGCGTGTAAACATCCTTGAAAAGGATCGGCGATGATAGTATGAACACCTAATTCATTAATTAATAAATTAGCCATTCCTTCCAACTTAGAGGTCCCACCACATAAAACCAGATAATCGACTTTATCTCTACCGCTGGATGTACAATAGATTTGCAGCGTACGTTTTATTTGTTGTAGTAGCTGAGTTTGAAAAGGTGATAACACTTCAAACATATAATTACGTGGTAAGTCACCTTCTATCTTGGCTTTTTCCGCTTGTTCATAGGACATACCATAAAAGGACAGTATTGACTGAGTAAACAACTCACCACCAAAGGCTTGTTCACGAATAAAGGTTGTTTCACCAGACTCTACTACAGAAAAAGTCGTCATATTGGCGCCAATATCAACCAGTGCAACGGCTTTTTGCCTCGCTCCTTCTGGTAACTGACCTAGGATTAACTCTGCAGAGCGCCCAAGTGCATATCCCTCAACATCAACAACTTTCGTCTCAAGTTCAACCGTATCTAATGCATCGACTCTGACATCTATATTATCGGTACGACAGGCGCTCAATAGCACATCAACCTTAGAAGGATCGGTACTATTTACATTGAGGGTTTCAAAATCAATGCTCACTTCATCCAGGGAATAGGGAATTAAGTTATCGGCTTCTATTTCTATCTGGGCTTCCATTTCTTCCTCGCTCAGCGAAGCATCCATATAGATAACTTTTGTCATCACTGCTGAACCAGATACAGCAACAGCCGCATATTTCACCGATTTAGGTAAGATACGCTTCACTTGCCTTAAACATTCAACAACGGCATCAACATCACGAATATCATGATCGTTGATGGCCCCCTTTTTTACAGGGACCGCTGCATGACTGAGTATTTTGTATCCATCAGCAGTCTTACCCAGCAAAATGGCCTTAACTTCATGTGAACCAATGTCGATTCCCACCATCTGCGGAGCCTGACGCTTCCATAAATTTGAAAGCATAGTCCGTTGTCACTTTTTAGTTATCATTCCGTTAAAGAGATTAGCACAAAATCAATTTGTTATACTTATTTGGATAAAATGTTTCAATATTTTACACGGGCTATTTTATGAACATCACGTTTTTACTTCACCAAGACGTGCGCGCCTTATATACTGTCGCACTTAACTGAACATTAGGAACAATTTAGGTGAAGTGGTTAAAACGTATTGTTATAGCTCTATTTAGTCTAGCCCTTCTGGGTGTAGGCGCCATTGTTGCAGCATACTTTTATGTTTTGCCGGATTTGCCGGATGTTTCGACACTAAAAAATGTGCAATTACAAACACCTTTGCGCATTTATAGCAGCGACGGCAAGCTCATTTCTCAGTTTGGTGAAAAGCGTCGTATTCCATTAAAGTTGGAAGAAGTCCCTAAGCCTCTGTTGCAAGCCTTCCTTGCAACAGAGGATGCACGTTTCTATGAACACGGCGGAATCGATCCTGTTGGTGTTATTCGTGCTGCGGTCGTCATGTTAACTACAGGCGAAAAGAAACAAGGTGCAAGTACGATCACTATGCAGGTGGCGCGTAACTTCTTCTTAACCCGTGACAAAACCATTATTCGTAAAGTGAAGGAGATTTTTATTTCCTATCACATTGAGCAACTGCTAACCAAAGATGAAATCCTCGAACTCTATGTTAACCGCATTTATTTAGGTCAAAGAGCCTATGGTGTTGGCGCTGCAGCTCAAGTGTATTTTGGTAAAAACGTACAAGATCTCAGCCTATCCGAAATGAGTATGATTGCGGGTTTGCCTAAGGCTCCCTCAACACTTAACCCTATTACGTCACATTCACGCGCATTGGCTCGCCGCAATGTGGTGCTAATGCGAATGAATGAAGTCGGTTACATCAATCAAACTGAGTACCAACTGGCTCTGCAAGAACCTTTAGTCGCTAAATACCATGGCGCTGAAATTGATCTCTATGCGCCGTATATTTCGGAAATGGCGCGGGATTATATGGTACAAAAATATGGTGAAGAAGAAGCCTATACCAATGGGTATAACGTCTACACCACGATTTCATCGGATCTGCAGTTACTCGCACAACAAGCTTTACGTAATAATGTATACGCCTACGATGAACGCCATGGTTATAGAGGTGCCGCAGCAGTGCTGTGGACAGGAACCAGGCCAGATAACACCCAAATTCAAGCTGAACTTGCTAAGATCACGCCTGTACAGGAATTACACCCTGCTGCGGTGTTAGGTCTTAATGGTCAGCAAGCAAGCGTATTAACCGCCAAAGGTGAAACCAAAGTCATCAACTGGGATGGATTAAAGTGGGCGCGCAAATTCATTACCGATAAACGTCAGGGTAGCGTTCCTAAAACGGCTGCTGATGTGCTAAATGTGGGTGAACGTATTTGGATCCGCGATAACGGTCAATATTTACAGTTGTCCCAAGTACCAGAGGTTGCGAGTGCCACTGTATCACTCGATCCACAAAATGGCGCTATTCGTACCTTGGTTGGTGGCTATAGCTTTAGCCAAAGTCAATATAACCGAGTGACCCAAGCAAAACGTCAATTAGGCTCAAACATCAAACCTTTCATTTATGCTGCTGCGTTAGAGAAAGGCTTTACCTTAGCAACCTTAATCAACAATGCGCCAATTAATAAACCCGATATCAGCCAAGGCACCGCATGGCGGCCTAAAAACTCGCCTGATATCTATGGCGGCCCAACTCGTTTACGTGTGGGTTTAGCACAGTCGATCAACGTAATGTCAGTTCGTGCGATGCGCCATATTGGTTTAGATGCTGCGATAGCTGAACTGGTAAAATTTGGTTTTAATCCAAACGATCTACCCCGCAACGAATCTTTGGCCTTAGGTTCTCCTTCGGTAACTCCACTACAAGTTTCTACTGCGTTTAACGTATTTGCCAATGGAGGCTACTTAGTTGAACCTTTCTATATTGACCGTGTAGAAGACTCTTTTGGCAATGTCATCGAGAAAGCGAATCCAACCTTAGCTTGCAAACCAAGCAACACAGCGGCACCGCAGTCAAATGACCCGATGAATTTTGGCAATGCAGATTTAGCAACAGACGAACCTATTGCATATTGCTTTGGACAAACAGGCCGTTATGCACCACAAATTATTTCTGAACAGGTTGCATTTCTTATTACTGAAGCCCTGAAGAGTGTTATCTGGGGTGGCGGCGATTGGAGTAAAGGCACTGGCTGGCAAGGTACGGCTTGGCGTGCTGCGCAGTTGATTAAACGACACGATATTGCAGGTAAAACAGGTACAACTAACGAATCACGTGATACTTGGTTCAGTGGTTTTAGCCCTGCACTTACCAGCACTTTCTGGGTTGGATTTGATGATCATGGTAGACAATTAGGTAGAACCGCTTGGAATGCCAATGGCGAAAAAGATCAAATCACGGGAGCAGAAGCTGGAGCAAAAACCGCAGGGCCAGGCTGGAACGAGTTTATGAACGGTGTCTTAAAAGGTACACCTGAAGCAACTTTGATCCCACCTGAAGGTATTGTCTCAGTACGAATCGATTTAGCGACAGGTAAACTCACCCGAAAAACTGACTATACCAGTGCGTTCGAGTACTTCATTTCGGGTACCGAACCGAAGGAATACATCAGTGAAACGCAAGATGAAAATAGCCTCTTTATCGAATCACCAACGGATGATTTATTCCAATAGGCTTCATCTTTTTTGTGATAACAATGAATAACCAATAAAAAACGCGACTTAGGGTCGCGTTTTTTATTGTCTTAAGTATGCCTTAGCGTGCTTTCTTGGCAGCAATAGCCTGTTGAATTTGTGGCAAAGCAGTACCGCCGAGTACATCGCGTTTCGCCAAACAGGCTTCAATAGTCAGGTTGGGATAGACATCCTCCTCAATGATAGCGGCAAAAGTTTTTAATTCGGCCAAGGAGAAATCCTCGAGCGGAATTTGCTTCGCTATCGCTGCTACGACGACTTCACCCACTACGTGATGCGCCTCTCTAAAAGGCATACCTTTAGATACTAGATAATCGGCCAATTCAGTAGAGTTGGCATAACCTTGCTGCGCGGCTAACAGCGCATTAGGACGATTAACCTTCAAGCCAGATAACACTAACACCGCCATATCGAGGCAAATTGCCCAGCTATCGACCACATCAAACAGGCCTTCTTTATCTTCCTGCATATCTTTATTGTACGCCAAAGGCAGCGCTTTCATCGTAGTGAGAATGCCCACTAAGCTGCCATAAACCCGGCCGGTTTTACCACGGATAAGCTCTAATGCGTCTGGATTTTTCTTCTGTGGCATCAGGGATGAACCCGAGGTCACTTCATCACTCAGGGAAATAAAGTTCGCTTCACCTGAGTTAAAGAAAATCAAATCTTCAGCCATACGGCTTAAGTGCATCATGCTGATTGAGGCGGTTGAACAAAGCTCTACCACGTGATCTCTGTCTGATACGCTATCTAAGCTATTCAGCGTTGGCGAAGAAAAGTTCAACGCTGCAGCCAGTGCATGTCGATCCATTTTGTAGGCTGTGCCAGCAAGGGCACCCGAACCTAATGGGCAAGTATTCGCGCGAGTTAACGCATCGGCTAAACGGCTGATATCCCGCTCAGTCATTTCCACATAGGCCAAACACCAGTGACCAAATGTCACAGGTTGCGCGCGCTGCAAGTGAGTGTAACCGGGCATTACCGCATCAAATTCACGCTCAGCCAACGCCAGTAATTCAGCATGTAAGCCTTGAAGGCGCGCGAGTAATGCTTTGCCTTCGGATTGACACCAAAGCTTTAAATCGGTGGCAACTTGATCGTTACGGCTACGGCCAGTGTGCAGTTTTTTACCGAGATCGCCCACTTTAGCAATCAAAGCTGACTCGACGAAACTGTGAATATCTTCGGCGCCCGAGGCGAGAATAATCGCTGGATCGCCCTGCACTTCCACCAGCAAGTCATTGAGTGCTTTTTTCAAGTCACTGCATTCAGTTGCGGTGATAATACCCACGCTGGCAATCGCATCCGCCCAAGCAATAGAGCCGACCACATCTTGCTCAAACAAACGGTAATCCACTGGCAGTGAATCGTTGAATAATTTAAATAGCGCGCTAGTTTCGCCTTGAAATCTTCCACCCCATAAAGCCATGCTCAATCCCCTCGGTCACTGCTTTTAATACGTTAAAGCCATTAAAACTTAAGATATAAAAAAGGGCGCTAGGCGCCCTTTCTGTCTGCCTATTACTTAGCGTTGAGCGCGCGGATGCGGCTCGCTAGTGAGTACAGGCGGATAAAGCCTTCTGCGTGTTTTTGATCGTACACTTGGTCTTCACCGAAGGTCGCAAACGCTTCAGAGTACAGACTGTTTGGCGAGCGCTTCTTAACGGCAATCGCATGACCTTTGTAGAGTTTAACCACGACTTCACCGTTAACAGACTCGGCTAATGACTCAGATGCTGCCAGCAGAGACTTACACAGCGGCGTGAACCAACGTCCGTCATACACTAGATGCGCCATTTGTGCGCCAACCTGCTCACGCCAAGTACGGCTGGTTTTATCCAGTACTAACTCTTCAATCGCGCGCAGCGCCGCGAACATTACTGTGCCGCCTGGTGTTTCGTAACAACCACGAGACTTCATACCCACTAAACGGTTTTCGGTAATATCGATACGACCCACGCCGTGGGGTGCTGCAATGGCATTCAGTTTCATCAGCACAGCGTACGGCGTTAATGCTTCGCCGTTTACTTTAGTCACACGACCATTTTCGACTTCGAGTGACACGTATTCTGGTTGGTTCGGCGCATCTTCTGGATCGGCAGTCAGTGTCCACACACCTTTACTTGGCTCGTTCCATGGATCTTCTAACTCACCGCCTTCATGGGAAATATGGAAGGCGTTAGCATCACGGCTATAGATTTTAGTCGCTGATGCTGACGTCTTGATATTGCGCTCGGCTAAATAGTCCAACAGATCCTCACGGCTCTGCATAGTCCATTCACGCCATGGGGCAATCACTTTTAAATCAGGTGCTAATGCGGCAAAGCAACCTTCGAAACGCACTTGGTCGTTACCCTTACCGGTACAACCGTGGCACAGGGCATCGGCGCCCACTTTACGGGCCACTTCAACCTGCGCCTTAGCGATGATTGGACGCGCCATTGACGTACCGAGTAAATAAGTGCCTTCGTAAATCGCACCCGTTGCCATAGTTGGGTAGATATAGTCTTTAACAAATTCTTCTTTCAGATCGACGATATGGCATTCTGATGCGCCAGAGGCTAAGGCTTTTTCAGTCAAGCCAACGAGCTCTTCTTCACCTTGGCCAACGTCGGCGCAGAATGCGATGATTTCACAGTTATCGTAGTTTTCTTTTAACCAAGGAATAATGGCCGAGGTATCTAGACCACCTGAATAGGCTAAAACCACTTTTTTCACGCCAGTATTTTTGTTCTCGATAGACATCTTAAATTCCTATGACTCGTTTCTCTCAAGGAGAAAACAGGCTGCTAAACAGGGTTAATTTAACTAAATAAGGTTACCAGTACTGCATTTTGGGCATGCATCCGATTTTCGGCTTGTTGCAGAATTAAGGATCCTGCACCGTCCATCACTTCATCTGTTACTTCTACACCACGGTGGGCGGGCAAACAATGCATAAAGAAGTTAGCACCCGCTTTCGCCATCAAGGCTTTGTTGACTTGATAAGGTGCAAACTTATCCTTAATCTCCGCTAATGGAGTTGAATCGCCCATTGAAATCCAAGTATCAGTATAAATAGCATCGTGGCCTTCAATCGCATCAATATCTGAGGTCAGCACAATTTTGCCGCCATATCGGTTGGCGATCTCTTGCACTTCTGCCACTACGTAGCCATCAGGAAAGTGACCCGCAGGGCAGATCACTGTCATGGTGGCACCGAGAATAGCCGCACAATACATCAGCGAGTGAGTGACATTATTACCATCACCAACATAAGCTAATTTAGCTTTGCTGACATCCTCAAACTGCTCTGCCAGAGTTAAAAAGTCAGCTAAGGCTTGGCAAGGATGATAAAGATCTGACAGCGCATTGATCACAGGCACTGAGCCGAACTCGGCTAATTGTTCGATAGTGGTGTGTGAATAGGTTCTCGCCACAATTGCGTCGGCCCAACAGGACAGGTTAGCAGCAAAGTCAGCAACCGATTCCCGTTTCCCCAGCTCACCATTTTGCTGATCTAGGTATAAACAGTGGCCACCGAGCTTATTAATACCGATATCAAAGCTAACGCGGGTTCTGAGCGAGGGCTTTTCAAATAACATCACCACACTCTTGCCATCCAGCGCATGACGATACTCTGCCGGATTGGCTTTGATCGTTTTTGCCAAGGCAATGAGATCCTGTAACTGCTGCTGGGTTAAGTCTTTTATCGATAGTAAATGCTTCATAACCTACTCCACTTATGGTTGGATTTGTGTTCCTACGGCTTCACCTTTTGCTAATGCGATTAATTGGCTTGCATCACGCCACGAGGCAACTTGTACCGCCTGCCCCATCCACTGCGCGACTTCGAGCGCAGCTTCAACTTTGACCTTCATTCCTTTTTCGATCACACCTTGCTTAACAAGGTCTGCTATCTGCTTGCCATTTAAACTGTGGATGAGCTGGCCTTTACCATCGAGCACCCCAGAAACATCCGACAGTAGCACTAACTTGCCTCCTACTAACTTGGCTAATGCCGTCGCCGCTTGGTCAGCATTGACGTTAAGCATTTGACCATCGTCCATCATGGCGATAGAGCTACAAATCGGCATCCAACCTTGCTCAAGGATAAACTTAAGATAAGTGCCATCCTTTGGCGTGACTTCGCCAACAAGGCCTAAACGCTCATCTTTAATCTTAGCCGAAACAGTATTGCCATCGGCAAGGCTCATGCCCACACTCACAATGCCAGCCTTAGTCGCTGCGCCTTGAAGGATTTTGTTCGAAGTGCCCGCAAGTGCGCCGGCAATAATCGGCATTTGCTCGGGCGGAGTCACCCGTAAACCTTCTAACTTGACGGTCTCCATACCGTTTGCTGCTAACTGCTCATCCACCAGACAGCCGCCGCCATGTACCATCAACACTTGCTGACCATTGGCTAACATAGCCGCAGCCGTATCCATCAATCGCGCCATCCCCATTTCACATTGCAGCAGCGCGCCGCCCACTTTAAGCACTAATACTGAGTTGTTTATAGACATCTTGACGACTCTCTTAAATAAGGATGAACAATTAAAGGTTAAAATGAATCTTTATGCATTGCAGCGCTTGGCTGGCAGCACCTTTCATCAAATTATCGATTGCACTGGCTACCACTAAGTAACCGCTATTCTCATCAAACTTCCAACCTAAGTGGCAGTTAGGTGTCAGCACCACATCGTCTACTTTCGGGAACTGATTGTGCTTCACGGTGACCAATGGCGCCTTGTCATACACGCTATAGGCCGCGGCCACATCGGCAGTCGTTGTGCCCGGTTTTAGCTGTACGGTAATGGTCGCTAAAATGCCACGCTTAAAGTTACCAAGGTGCGGTGTAAATATCACTTCTTGCCCAAGCTGAGTGGCGATCTCGGGTTGATGTCTGTGGCCTAATACGCCGTAAGGTGTCAGGCTCACTTCACAAAAACTGGTGTGTAACTGCGCTTTACGGCCCGCACCTGTTACGCCACTCACCGCATTGATCACCGGATAAGCCGATGTCAGTAAACTCGCCAATGGTTTTAACGCTGTCAACGATGCAGTCGGGTAACAACCTGGTACGGCAATCATCTTAGTCGCAGCGATTTCTTTGGCATTCCATTCGGCAAGGCCGTATACGGCTTTGGCTAAAACTTCAGGATATTCATGCTCAAAGCCATACCACTTAGGGTATTGCGCCACATCGCTGAAACGATAAGCACCGCTTAAATCGAATACCGCCAAACCTTGTGCATAAAACCAAGCCGCTAAATGCAAGCTTACTGAATGCTCAGTCGCTAAGACCACGGCATCTGCTTCGGCAACGATTTTTGCCTTAGCTTCATCGGACAATGGCGACAGCGTTAATGCAATATGGCTATAGCTAGGGTACAAATCGGCTAAAGGTTTACCTTTATCTAAACTGTTTTCAGAAACATACAACCCCTGAATCGTCAGCTCTGCTTCTGCATGGATTAAAGCGGTCAGTTGCGCGCCTGTGTAACCACTGGCACCAATAATGGCGATATTTTTCATGTGTTTTGTCTTATTAACCGAATCAAAGAAACTTAAAGAATAGATGAATAGCGTACACGCAACCGCGTATATCTATGATGACAAGACTATCGTCGCAGGAAATCGTAATAGATTGTTATTTTATTCACTGTCAGGCTAATACTGTGCATCATGATATTCACTCTACAGGTCACAGGGGGTGACTCATCTCAACTGATGGCTAGACTACCACAAAGATCTACTTATGCAATATATGTGAATATATATTTTTAATTTATTTTCATATTCCTTACTCTGCAGTGGATTTCATCGGTAAGTTCCTCATTCAGCTAACTCGTTAATAACTCAGTTATCTAGGTCTAATTTGCACCGAAACCAGTCCTTTTTATTAACAGCTAAGATACATGCTTGCAAAGCACAAAATGATGCACTTCATATTCACTTACGCTAATCATCACAAAATATTGCGTGACTTCGCATTTCTATTGAATATTCTTCATCGAATATCGTGATCGGTTGTATATCAGATAAGCCAGTCGTATAAGTTATAAGTTCTGCTGTTGACCATAGCCCCAAGTGATAGGTATTGTGCTAACGAGCTAAATGCACAGCGGATTTTTATGTTTTTCTATTCGGAGTAACTATGTCAGTAAACGCGGCAGACAATATGACAGATATGTATGCGTCATTAAGATCGAACGTGAGTATGTTAGGCCAAATCCTTGGCGATACTATGCGAACCCATCTTGGGGACTCTTTTCTTGAGAAAGTTGAACAGATCCGTAAGCTTGCCAAAGACTCACGCAGAGGCGATCAAGCCGCCAGAGAGCAAATGCTCGAGTTACTCACGGCACTGCCAGACGAAGAATTAGTCCCTTTTGCAAAGGCATTCAATCAGTTCCTTAACTTAGCCAATTTATCTGAACAATTTCATACTATTAGTCGCAATTGTGACGAGCTTGTTTGCGTTCCAGATCCAGTAGAACAACTCCTAGGTCGTATGCTCAATGGTCGGATTGATCAAACAAAGATGCTCGACTGTCTAAAAACACTGGATATCGATCTAGTGCTAACAGCGCACCCCACTGAAATATCCCGTCGCACCCTGATCCAAAAATACGCCGCCATCGTCGACTGCTTAACAGAGCAAGAAAATGACCAACTGTCGGATAGAGAACGTCAGCAAATCAATCTGCGCCTGCGCCAATTAATCGCGCAAATATGGCACACCAATGAAATTCGCCGCGAGCGCCCCACCCCTGTGGATGAAGCCCGCTGGGGATTATCCACCATTGAAGAATCCCTCTGGCATGCGGTGCCTGACTTCTTAAGACAACTTAACGACCAAGTGCAGCAACGTACAGGGCAGCAATTACCGATTGATATCGCACCAGTGCGCTTTTCAAGCTGGATGGGCGGCGATCGCGACGGCAACCCGTTTGTTACCGCAAAAGTCACCCAAGAGGTGCTCGATCGTAACCGCCATGCCGCCGCCAGACTATTCTTAAAAGATATCGTGCTGCTGGTCGGTGAACTGTCGATGGAAGAAGCCAATGATGAGTTAAAGGCTTATACCAACAATAACTGCGAGCCCTATCGCCATGTATTACGCTCACTTCGTCAAAGGCTGCGCGATACCATAGATTATTTAAATGCACGCATCGAAGGCCACAATCCTGAAGTCGATAAGTCGAGCCTGATCTGGCAAGAAAGCGATCTCAAAGTACCGTTAGAAATGCTTTATAAGAGTTTAACCGACTGTGGCATGCGCTTAATCGCCAACGGTTTATTGCTCGATATTCTCCGCCGCCTCGCCTGTTTTGGCATTCATATGCTCAGACTCGACATTCGCCAAGATGCTAGCCGTCATAGCGATGTGCTCGCCGAGTTAACTCGTTACCTCGGCATGGGTGATTTCAATCATTGGGATGAAACCGAGAAACAAGCCTTCCTATTACGCGAACTCAGCAACCGTCGTCCACTGATCCCAAGTAACTGGCAACCCTCGGCCGATGTGGCCGAAGTGCTTAATACCTGTCGTTTGATTGCTAAACATCCGGCCAAAGCACTCGGATCCTATGTGATTTCGATGGCGGGTAAGCCATCGGATGTATTAACGGTTTTACTGTTACTCAAAGAAACGGGCTGTTCGCACCCAATGCGCGTGGTGCCGCTATTTGAAACCTTGAGCGACTTAAACAATGCTGCGGCATGTATTACTGATTTGCTCGATATCGACTGGTATCGTGGTTACACAAAAGGCATGCAAGAGGTCATGATTGGTTACTCTGACTCAGCCAAAGATGCTGGCGTCATGGCGGCAGCTTGGGCTCAGTATCGTGCCCAAGAACAATTGGTCGCGGTTTGTAAACAAGCGGGCGTCAAGCTCACACTATTCCATGGCCGTGGCGGCAGCATTGGTCGCGGGGGCGGTCCAGCACACAAAGCGATTCTATCCCAACCTCCGGGGTCGGTAGATGGCCGTATTCGTGTCACTGAGCAGGGCGAAATGATCCGCTTCAAGTTTGGCTTGCCAAAACTCGCGGTTCAAAGCTTAGCCTTGTATACCTCTGCCGTATTGGAAGCAACCCTGCTACCACCGCCAGAGCCTAAACAAGAATGGCGCAATTGCATGCAACGCATCGCTGAAGAATCCGTGGGTGCATACCGTGGTATAGTGCGAGATGAACCGGATTTCGTGGCTTATTTCCGCGCGGCAACGCCAGAAGTGGAATTAGGAAAACTGCCACTTGGCAGCCGCCCAGCTAAACGTCGTGTCGATGGTGGGATTGAAAGCCTACGGGCCATTCCGTGGATTTTTGCTTGGTCGCAAAACCGCTTGATGTTACCTGCATGGCTTGGCGCCGGTGAAGCACTTCAAGCCGCCAGTGAACGCGGTGAAATGGGTTTACTGCAAGATATGGAGCGGGAATGGCCCTTCTTCAGCACTCGCATTTCAATGCTAGAAATGGTCTACGCCAAGGCGGAACCTAATTTAGCCCGCTACTATGAAACCTGTTTAGTACCGAAAGACTTGCATCATTTAGGCGAAACCTTGCGCCAACGCTTAGATCTGGGCATTAAAGTCGTGCTTGAACTGACAAAATCAGATAGCTTAATGGCGCATACTCCATGGAATCGCGAGTCAGTAAAACTGCGAAATCCGTATATCGATCCATTAAACTTCTTACAAACCGAGCTATTAGCGCGGACACGTAAGGAAACAACAGAAACTCCCGCGTCTGAACATGTGCAGCTAGCGCTAATGCTGACTATTGCAGGTGTGGCAGCGGGAATGAGAAACACTGGTTAATGAAAAAACTTTCCCGCACGATTTGCTTGGGACTGACTGTACTGCTTGGCGGCTGCGTCTCGCAGTACAGTATCAGCGAGCACGAAATGGAGAAGTACCTCAGTAAAGAGATCCATTTTGAGATTAAACAAGGCAATCAATTCGTTGGCGCAGAAGTGCGCATTAACGACATCAGTGTCAAGCTAGGAGCAAAACCTGACACTATGAGCGTAAGTGCCGCGACTCAAGTATCAATTAAGAATCCGATCTTTCCATTAAGTGCCAAACTCACAACAACTTTCGAAGCCAAGCCTTGGTATGACAGCGCAACGCACAGTGTCTATCTGCGCCAACTCGAATTAGTCAAAGTGGAATCAACGCCCAAGGATATTGAAAAAGCGATTAGCAGTGCCACACCTCAGGTGATGAGTTATCTAAGGCAATTCTTAGAAAGCCAGCCAGTCTATGTGCTTGATACTAATGATAGTAACCAAGCGCTAATGGCAAAAATGACCGAAAGCATTCAAGTTGCCCCTGGCAAATTAGTGCTTAAGTTCACGAAATAGTCGATTGTTTTGTGGACCATCCACCATAGAAAATGCTCCCTCGGGAGCATTTTTGTTAATACATTTAGATTGACTTAAGTCTGTAAAAAGTTACTTGCTGAAGCGTCCAATCGACTGATAATCGACAATTACCGCTTCAGCTAAAAGCTCACGTCTTAACATATCGTAGGCCACTGCAGCACTTAAACTGCGCACGAGATCCCGCGAACGTCTCGGTAGTTTAATCATCTGACTATAAACTCCATTACGGGTTGCTAGTGCAATGGCAACTGTACCGACAGGTTTATCTTCCGTACCACCATCAGGCCCTGCGATCCCACTGGTTGCTAAAGCAAAATCACTATCTAAAATAGCACGTGCACCCTTCGCCATTTCCTCAACCGTTGGAATCGACACGGCACCGTGATCGTCTAAAGTCGCCGGATTAACGCCTAAGACTCGCACCTTGGACTCGTTACTGTAAGTCACTAAACCGTGATGTAAATAGGATGAACTGCCCGCAAAGTCCACTAATTGACTGGTAATCATCCCGCCAGTGCAAGACTCGGCGACACTGAGCGTCAATCCAGAATTCAGCAGCCTAGAATGGATTTCTTCAGCAAGCGTCGCTTTATCTTCGGCTACAACCGCAGTACCCAGTACCATTTTGACATGCCCTGTTACTCGTGGCAGCAACGCAATCGCCTTCTCGCCGCGGGCAAAGATCTTAATTTCAATATGCGGCATAGAGGAGCGATAACCAATCGTAATCCCCTCGGGTAACTCCAATGGCTTAATTTTATCGGCAAGGGCAGATTCACCTTGGCCAATTGTCAGCAGTTTTTTAAGCGCCACCTTAGCATCGAGATTAAACTCTTCACGAATAAAGGGAATAAACTGCTCTTTAACCATATGCTTAAGTTCAAATGGCACGCCTGGCGTAAAGAACAACCAAGCGCGATTTAACTTAACCCTAAATCCACAGGCCGTCCCAACGGGGTTATCCACCATAACAGCAGATTCAGGCAGCATCGCCTGCTTTAAATTACTGACGGGCATCTCACGATTATTGCGGGTAAACCAATCTTCTAACTGTTGGCGCCACTCGAGATTCTCAACTAAGGACTCTCCCTTAGCCTTGGCCATCGCCTCAGCGGACATATCATCGCTTGTCGGCCCTAAGCCACCATTGACTAGGATCACATCGGCATGCAAGCTGCGCTCTTGGAAAACCGCAATTAAGTCCTCAAGGCGATCGCCCACAGTAACTCGTCTTTGGATCTCAATGCCATGCTCCATCATAGTGCTGGCAAACCAGGCCGCATTGGTATCAACAATCTGACCCGATAGCACCTCTTCCCCAGTACAAATCATCTCTAACTTCATCTCAAATCCTTATCTACCCCAACAAATTAAAACATAAGGTAAGTAACCGCTTAACTAATAGCAATACCTAGGGTAAAACCAGCGTTAAGATAGGTGTAGAAAAATCTGAGCACTATCAGGATAATGATGGGCAAACTGAATAAAATTTGATAAATGACAGATGCAAAAAAGCCAGCTTATTCAGCTGGCTTATTACATCTTTACAAGATAATTAGGCGCTTGGCGATGACCTACTCTCACATGGGGAGACCCCACACTACCATCGGCGCGATTGCGTTTCACTTCTGAGTTCGGGATGGGATCAGGTGGTTCCACAATGCTATTGTCACCAAGCATATTTGGTTTTAAACAAGACTCGAGAGCGCACTGCGTGCTGCTAGATTCTAGGAACTAAAACCTGCTCTTATCTTATTTAATAATTCGGAAAACTGATTGTTTTTTGAGTCCACACTTCATTAAGTGTTTATATTCTGTCTAAGCTCACTTTGCAGTAAAACCCATCTGGGTTGTATGGTTAAGCCTCTCGAGTCATTAGTACATGTTAGCTCAACGCCTCACAACGCTTACACACCATGCCTATCAACGTCCTAGTCTCGAACGGCTCTTTAGTGGACTTATAGTCCAAGGGATGACTCATCTTGGGGCTCGCTTCCCGCTTAGATGCTTTCAGCGGTTATCGATTCCGAACGTAGCTACCGGGCAATGCCATTGGCATGACAACCCGAACACCAGCGGTTCGTTCACTCCGGTCCTCTCGTACTAGGAGCAACTCCCCTCAATCATCCAACGCCCACGGCAGATAGGGACCGAACTGTCTCACGACGTTCTGAACCCAGCTCGCGTACCACTTTAAATGGCGAACAGCCATACCCTTGGGACCGACTTCAGCCCCAGGATGTGATGAGCCGACATCGAGGTGCCAAACACCGCCGTCGATATGAACTCTTGGGCGGTATCAGCCTGTTATCCCCGGAGTACCTTTTATCCGTTGAGCGATGGCCCTTCCATTCAGAACCACCGGATCACTATGACCTACTTTCGTACCTGCTCGACGTGTATGTCTCGCAGTTAAGCTGGCTTATGCCATTGCACTAACCGTACGATGTCCGACCGTACTTAGCCAACCTTCGTGCTCCTCCGTTACTCTTTGGGAGGAGACCGCCCCAGTCAAACTACCCACCAGGCACTGTCCCTAACCCCGATTAGGGGTCTAGGTTAGAACATCAAAACTACAAGGGTGGTATTTCAAGGACGACTCCATCAGGACTAGCGTCCCAACTTCATAGTCTCCCACCTATCCTACACATGTAGGTTCAATGTTCAGTGCCAAGCTATAGTAAAGGTTCACGGGGTCTTTCCGTCTAGCCGCGGGTATACGGCATCTTCACCGCAATTTCAACTTCACTGAGTCTCGGCTGGAGACAGCGTGGCCATCATTACGCCATTCGTGCAGGTCGGAACTTACCCGACAAGGAATTTCGCTACCTTAGGACCGTTATAGTTACGGCCGCCGTTTACCGGGGCTTCGATCATGAGCTTCTCTTGCGATAACCCAATCAATTAACCTTCCGGCACCGGGCAGGCGTCACACCGTATACTTCCTCTTGCGAGTTTGCACAGTGCTGTGTTTTTGATAAACAGTTGCAGCCACCTGGTATCTGCGACTCCCGTCAGCTTAGAGAGCAAGTCTCATCACCAACAGGAGCGTACCTTCTCCCGAAGTTACGGTACCATTTTGCCTAGTTCCTTCAGCCGAGTTCTCTCAAGCGCCTTGGTATTCTCTACCCGACCACCTGTGTCGGTTTGGGGTACGATTCCCGCTAACCTGAAGCTTAGAAGATTTTCCTGGAAGCATGGCATCAACTACTTCAGTCCCTTAGGACCTCGTCATCAGCTCTCAGTGTATAGCAACCCGGATTTGCCTAAGTCACCCACCTACCACCTTAAACGCGGACTACCAACGCCGCGCTAGCCTAGCCTTCTCCGTCTCTCCATCGCAGTTAGCGGAAGTACAGAAATATTAATCTGTTTCCCATCGATTACGCCTTTCGGCCTCACCTTAGGGGTCGACTCACCCTGCCCCGATTAACGTTGGACAGGAACCCTTGGTCTTTCGGCGAGGGGGTTTTTCACCCCCTTTATCGTTACTCATGTCAGCATTCGCACTTCTGATACCTCCAGCGTGGGTTACCCCTTCACCTTCAACGGCTTACAGAACGCTCCTCTACCGCGCAACCCTAATGGGCTGCACCCGTAGCTTCGGTGGTATGTTTAGCCCCGTTACATCTTCCGCGCAGGCCGACTCGACTAGTGAGCTATTACGCTTTCTTTAAATGATGGCTGCTTCTAAGCCAACATCCTAGCTGTCTAAGCCTTCCCACATCGTTTCCCACTTAACATACACTTTGGGACCTTAGCTGACGGTCTGGGTTGTTTCCCTTTTGACGACGGACGTTAGCACCCGCCGTCTGTCTCCCGAGTAGTACTCATTGGTATTCGGAGTTTGCAAAGGGTTGGTAAGTCGGGATGACCCCCTAGCCTTAACAGTGCTCTACCCCCAATGGTATTCGCTCGAGGCGCTACCTAAATAGCTTTCGAGGAGAACCAGATATCTCCCGGTTTGATTGGCCTTTCACCCCCAGCCACAAGTCATCCGCTAATTTTTCAACATTAGTCGGTTCGGTCCTCCAGTTGATGTTACTCAACCTTCAACCTGCCCATGGCTAGATCACCGGGTTTCGGGTCTACACCTTGCAACTAAACGCGCAGTTAACACTCGGTTTCCCTACGGCTCCGCTATTCGCTTAACCTCGCTACAAAATGTAAGTCGCTGACCCATTATACAAAAGGTACGCAGTCACGGTCTCAAGAACCGCTCCCACTGCTTGTACGTATACGGTTTCAGGTTCTATTTCACTCCCCTCACAGGGGTTCTTTTCGCCTTTCCCTCACGGTACTGGTTCACTATCGGTCAGTCAGGAGTATTTAGCCTTGGAGGATGGTCCCCCCATATTCAAACAGGATGTCACGTGTCCCGCCTTACTCGTTTTCATCTACGGTTAGTTTTCGTGTACGGGGCTATCACCCTGTGCCGCTGGACTTTCCAGACCATTCCACTAACACCCCATAGACTTAAGGGCTAATCCCCGTTCGCTCGCCGCTACTAGGGGAATCTCGGTTGATTTCTTTTCCTAAGGGTACTTAGATGTTTCAGTTCCCCTCGTTCGCCTCATGTAGCTATGTATTCACTACATGATGACCGCTTATGCGGCCGGGTTCCCCCATTCGGACATCGTTAGCTCAAATGCTTGTTACTAGCTCGCCAACGCTTTTCGCAAGTTACTACGTCCTTCATCGCCTCTGACTGCCAAGGCATCCACCGTATACGCTTAGTCGCTTAACCATACAACCCAGATAGGTTTCTTTTTCGCTTGCCACTCCTCTTGTTATGCGGCGTTGCAAGTCTCATTCCTCAATCATGTAGCGCTGCTACACTCATTCGTCATTCAACTTACGGCCTTGCCTAACAAGCGATTGGCTGCGCTTATCTTATCGAAATAAGAAAAAACACATATCGAATTGTATTGCGACCAGCTTGGTTTTACTTGTCTCACTTCTGACCAAAGAAGTGGACGCGCCTTAGACTTGAATATTCAAGACACTTAATAAAGTGTTTGAGAACTCAATGTTCAATGCTTTCGCATTAAACTTTTTTCGTATCAACACAACGACAGACATCATTGTGTTTAATACTATCAGCTTTCCAAATTGTTAAAGAGCGGGCTTAAAAAAGCCAAAGATAATTTTTCAGTTTATCTTTGGCATCTCTAACCATAATGCAGTAAATGGTGGAGCTATGCGGGATCGAACCGCAGACCTCCTGCGTGCAAGGCAGGCGCTCTCCCAGCTGAGCTATAGCCCCATTTACATGCAGTGCGAGTAAATAAGATGTTCCAAACCTCTTAAAGGATTGGTTTGCCAATCATTTCTTATCAAGGCGGACAGTGGCGACGTTTAGTTCACTAAACGAGTCACTTTCCAACGCTGAGAAGGAAGGATTGGTGGGTCAGAGTGGACTTGAACCACCGACCTCACCCTTATCAGGGGTGCGCTCTAACCAGCTGAGCTACAGACCCATCTTATTGATAAATCTACAACCATCCAGAACCACCGACCTCACCCTACTCTTTATGAGGGGATTGGGGTGCTAACCAGTTAAGCTACAGACCCATCTTTTACTCTTTCTTCTATCAAGCAAATCTGTGTGAACACTCAAAAGGTACACGGATGTACCGAATGTCGAAAATGCAGGAGCATTTTTCGACCAAGCATCGAGTTAGTCGTATAGGTAAGGAGGTGATCCAGCCCCAGGTTCCCCTAGGGCTACCTTGTTACGACTTCACCCCAGTCATGAACCACAAAGTGGTGAGCGCCCCCCCGAAGGTTAAGCTACCCACTTCTTTTGCAGCCCACTCCCATGGTGTGACGGGCGGTGTGTACAAGGCCCGGGAACGTATTCACCGTGGCATTCTGATCCACGATTACTAGCGATTCCGACTTCATGGAGTCGAGTTGCAGACTCCAATCCGGACTACGACGAGCTTTGTGAGATTAGCTCCACCTCGCGGCTTTGCAACCCTCTGTACTCGCCATTGTAGCACGTGTGTAGCCCTACTCGTAAGGGCCATGATGACTTGACGTCGTCCCCACCTTCCTCCGGTTTATCACCGGCAGTCTCCCTAGAGTTCCCACCATTACGTGCTGGCAAATAAGGATAGGGGTTGCGCTCGTTGCGGGACTTAACCCAACATTTCACAACACGAGCTGACGACAGCCATGCAGCACCTGTCTCACAGTTCCCGAAGGCACCAATCCATCTCTGGAAAGTTCTGTGGATGTCAAGAGTAGGTAAGGTTCTTCGCGTTGCATCGAATTAAACCACATGCTCCACCGCTTGTGCGGGCCCCCGTCAATTCATTTGAGTTTTAACCTTGCGGCCGTACTCCCCAGGCGGTCTACTTAATGCGTTAGCTTGAGAGCCCAGTGTTCAAGACACCAAACTCCGAGTAGACATCGTTTACGGCGTGGACTACCAGGGTATCTAATCCTGTTTGCTCCCCACGCTTTCGTGCATGAGCGTCAGTCTTTGTCCAGGGGGCCGCCTTCGCCACCGGTATTCCTCCAGATCTCTACGCATTTCACCGCTACACCTGGAATTCTACCCCCCTCTACAAGACTCTAGTTCGCCAGTTCGAAATGCTATTCCTAGGTTGAGCCCAGGGCTTTCACATCTCGCTTAACAAACCGCCTGCGCACGCTTTACGCCCAGTAATTCCGATTAACGCTCGGACCCTCCGTATTACCGCGGCTGCTGGCACGGAGTTAGCCGGTCCTTCTTCTGTAGGTAACGTCACAGATATAGCGTATTAAACTACACCCTTTCCTCCCTACTGAAAGTGCTTTACAACCCGAAGGCCTTCTTCACACACGCGGCATGGCTGCATCAGGGTTTCCCCCATTGTGCAATATTCCCCACTGCTGCCTCCCGTAGGAGTCTGGGCCGTGTCTCAGTCCCAGTGTGGCTGATCATCCTCTCAGAACAGCTAGGGATCGTCGCCTTGGTGAGCCATTACCTCACCAACTAGCTAATCCCACCTAGGTTCATCCAATCGCGGAAGGCCCGAAGGTCCCCTCCTTTCCCCCGTAGGGCGTATGCGGTATTAGCAGTCGTTTCCAACTGTTATCCCCCTCGACTGGGCAGATCCCTAGGCATTACTCACCCGTCCGCCGCTCGCCACCTCAGAAGTAAACTCCCTTGTGCTGCCGCTCGACTTGCATGTGTTAGGCCTGCCGCCAGCGTTCAATCTGAGCCATGATCAAACTCTTCAATTAAAGTTTTGGTGAAACCCGAAGGTTTCGGCTCAACGAATTCTGTTCGAATTAATCTTGCGATTAACTCTTTGTACATATTGCTATGGACACTCTTCACTCTCGTGAAAGAATTGGTTGATTTAATTCTTTGACTGCCAACCCGAAGGCTAAGCAGTTTCGATTAACTCAACACCTGTGAGTGTCCACACAGATTTGCTTGATATATTGTTAAAGAGCGTTGACCATTCGCTTACACACTTCAGTGTTTTCAGCGGGTCAGGGCTGCGTATTCTACGCATTCCCGTTAGTGCGTCAAGTAGTTTTTTCAACTTTCTCAACACTCATCGTTTAGCTCGCTAACCGATGAACTGCATGGCTTTCTTTGCTTAACTTGCGTTTCGCTGTCTGCCCTGTCAGTGGATGCGCATTATAGGCAGCGAAACTTTTTGTGCAAGGGCTTTTTCATGCCAGCTGAACTGTACGTCGATATTTTAGACATCATGTTTAATTTTTGACTATTAATGATTATTCATAAAATTTTAAAATCGCTATTTATCTAATAAATGATAAATCACGCTCAATTTTTCGGCAGAACTCTAGTGTAAAAGTAAATAATTCATTACCATATACTTGCTGTTAACAGTTATTTATCAATTTCCCATTCATCAGAGAGCATTCTTATGCAAAAGTCATTTCTTATTGTCTTGATTGTCGCCATTATTGGCGCAGTAGCACTATCTCAGTTCGCAACGCCATTATCAGCTATTGCTTTTGTCGCTGGCGCTATCATTGCAAGTCTTGTTTTTAAATTTGTTCCAGAGACTTCATCATCTCATGCTTCAGAAGAACAATATGTTGGCCCTACTATGACCTTATATGTAGGTAACCTGCCTTATCGTGTTCATGAGGGTGAAGTAAAAGTATTATTTGGCGAATTTGGTCCAGTTAACTCTGTACGTTTAGTCAGAGATCGTAAGACAGGTCGTCGTAAAGGTTTTGGTTTTGTGGAGATGTCAGAGTCTGGCGCACAAAAGGCCATGGTCAAATTGAACGACTATAATTTCCAAGAAAGAACCTTGAAGGTAAGAGAAGCTAAAACACAGGATTCCGAAGGTACAGAGCGAACTGGTACCGACGAGTAGTCCTAGATATGTAAATTGAACTTAGTTGATTGTGGCTATTCGCTCAATAGCTGAAAAACCACAATCGGCTAATGTTGATGATAATCCTTCGCTTATTTCCGCTTTAGTATAATACGCCGACATACTTGCTTTACCTCCCATCGTTTTATTATCCAGCACCTCACTTTCCTGTGCTAAGAGCGCTACTACTCGCTTTGCAATCGCTTCACCAGAATCTAATAAGGTGACACCAGCACCAAGCACAAGTTGTAATTCATTACGGATCATGGGGAAATGTGTACAGCCCAAAACAAGTACATCAAGATCGGCTGCAACAACTGGTGCTAATATGCGTGCTAGCCTTTCTATATTTAGAATGCCAGTTGCAACTTTTTGCTCTGCCATCATAACTAATTCTGAGCAACCAAAAAGTTCAACATGGCACCCATCTGCAAACTGGCTGATCAGTTTATGGGTGTAGTGCCGCCTCACGGTACCTGGTGTAGCCAAGAGACCAATACGTTTACTCTTAGACATTAGGGCCGCAGGTTTAATAGCGGGAACAACGCCCACTATTGGTATTGAGAGTTTTTCGCGTAATGCGGGCAATACAAGGGTACTTGCAGTATTACAGGCAACGACGACAATTGCAGCATCAATACGAATCGCGAGTTCTTCAATTAATGTTACACAGCCAGAAATTAATACCTGCTCCTCAAGCTCACCATAGGGTAATCTCGCATTATCGAAAAGATAACAGTACTCTTTTTGGGGAAGAAGTTTACGAATTTCCGCTAGTACAGATAGACCACCAATCCCAGAATCAAACACTAATATAGGTCGCGACAATTGAGTCTCCAGTCCTGGTTACTATGAATAGACTACAAAAAGAGAGTGAAATGTGAGCTTAGTGATCCAATCCGTGTATTCAATCGCAATGACAAACTCAATGCATGGTAAAACATCTCACTAGCGGAGCGGATTTTCCCACAGCTTTGTCCAAACCGCAAAAGCAAGATACTGGACATTCGTGTCACCTAGTATAATATTTGCGCCCCAATTTACAGCAACGGTGAATCAAACAATGAACTTAGCAGCAATGGACCCTCAGACTTATGATGCGCAGTTAGAACACAAGCGTATCAAGCTAGAACAAGCCTTTGCCCAATTTGAAACACCGAGTGTTGAAGTTTTTGCCTCAGAGCCAGCTAACTACCGTATGCGCGCGGAATTCCGCATGTGGCATGATGGTGACGACTTATACTATTACATGTTCGATAAAGTATTGAATGAGAAAGTACGTTGCGATCAATACTTACCAGCTAGCGTGCTCATCAATCAAATGATGTCGGCCTTAATCGCCGAGCTGAAACCGAATCCGAGTCTAAGGCACAAACTGTTCCAAGTGGATTTTTTGTCGACTTTAAGCGGCGAGATCTTAGTGTCTTTGCTTTATCACAGGCAGCTTGATGACCAATGGCGCACCAATGCGGCTGCACTGAAAGCCAAGTTAAGTAGCCAGTTTAACGTCAACATCATCGGCCGTGCCCGTAAGCAAAAAATCGATTTAGATAAAGACTTTGTGGTTGAGTCATTACAAGTAAATGATAAAACCTTCTTATATAAGCAAATCGAGAATAGCTTTACCCAACCGAACGCTAAAGTAGCAGTCAAAATGTTGGAGTGGGCAATCGATGTCACTCAAGATAGCCAAGGCGATTTGCTTGAGCTTTACTGTGGCAATGGTAACTTTTCAATTGCATTGGCCCAAAACTTTAATCGCGTACTTGCGACTGAACTTGCGAAACCCTCGGTAGAGGCCGCGCAATACAATATTGAGGCTAATGGCATTAAAAATCTGCAGATTATCCGTATGTCGGCTGAAGACTTTAGTGATGCTATGGCAAAAAAACGCAGTTTTAGGCGTTTAGAAGGGATCGATCTTGATAGCTATGTTTGTAATACTATTTTTGTCGACCCACCACGCGCTGGAATCGATCCTGATACTTTGGCCTTAGTGCAAGGTTACGAGCGGATTTTATATATTTCCTGTAATCCTGACACCTTAAAAGACAATCTGGAACAACTGTACAAAACCCATAGAGTCACACGATTTGCCCTATTTGATCAGTTCCCCTACACCGATCATATGGAGACAGGTGTCTTGCTGGAACGTCGTTAACCACTAACCTCGAACCGATAAAAGCAAAAGGAGCCCGAGGCTCCTTTTGCTTTTCACAAATATCAAACTAACGATGCTCTACCTTGTGTTGTAATGCTTCAGCCCCTTTGGCAACCATGCGCAATTGCATCACAAGTTGGTCAGCGAGTATTTTACGGTCTGCACGTTTCATATCGAGTGCCGATGCACCTGCATTAAATACTAAGGTGACTAAAGCTTCGGCTTGCGCTCTAGCCAATATCGGAGTCCGACCTGCAGTAGCCTCGGTGTAATGTGCTAGTTCTGAAATAAAATGTTCAATTTCACGGGCAACCGCAGCCCGAAAAGCCGCTGACGTACCAGAGCGTTCATGCAGCAGAATGCGGAATACGTTTGGATTAGAATCAAGCACTTCCATAAAAGTATCGACAGAAATACGAATAACGCTGCCACCCGCTTCTGCGCGCTGACGTCCTTTACGCATCATTTGTCTTAACGTTAACCCGCCCTCGTCCACCATAGTGAGGCCGAGTTCGTTCATATCCTTAAAATGACGATAGAAAGATGTCGGGGCGATATTAGCCTCGCGTGCCACTTCCCGTAAACTCAAGCTCGAGAAACTGCGCTCGGCACTTAGCTGATTAAAGGCCGCATCGACTAAGGCTCGACGAGTTTTCTCTTTTTGTTGCGCTCGAATACCCATTCTTAAATCCGCTAACTGAATGTAATAACGCGATAATACCGCTTTTAGACATTAAACACAGCCCTATCGACCTTGACCAAACAATATCGCTACGTTAAATTAGCTTACAGATGTACGCTCAAATGCGAATTTTGGAAACCCATAATGAAAAAACCCCCTATTATCTGGCTTAATGTTAGTTTGTTTGCTGTGACCTTTCTCTGCGCGGTCATTCTTGTTCCATGGCGAGGCATAGTTCACGGCTATGGTGCCAGTGAATGGATCGCTTTTATTGTTCTCGCCTTTGCAAGCGGGCTGTCAATTACGGCGGGGTATCACAGACTATGGTCCCATAAAGCCTATAAAGCACATCCTGCGGTGCGCTTTATTTATGCACTTGGCGGCGCCTTAGCTTTACAAAACAGTGCATTACATTGGGCATCGGATCACCGAGTTCACCATAAGCATGTTGATGATAACGATAAAGACCCCTATTCCGCGAAAATGGGATTCTGGTACAGCCATATCGGTTGGATGCTGCGTGAATACCAAGCGCAGCGTTATCACGATTATCAAAATGTGCGCGATTTGCAGAATGACCGTATCGTTATGTGGCAACACAAACACTATTTGGCACTTGTACTGTTAATGAACATTGGTCTACCTGCATTTTTAGGTTGGCTCAATGGAGATGTTATCTCAATGCTATTAATGGCTGGTTTGCTGCGTTTAGTGGTGGTGCATCACTGCACTTTCTTTATCAACTCTTTGGCCCATGTATGGGGCAGCCAGCCCTATACGGATAAAAATACCGCACGAGATAATGGCTTTCTGGCTATGTTGACCTACGGCGAGGGTTACCATAATTTCCATCATATCTTTGAAAATGACTATCGTAATGGCATTAAATGGTGGCACTACGATCCAACCAAATGGTTGATTAGATCATTGTCTTGGTTTGGATTAGCGAAAGATTTACGCACTAGCCCACAAGAACGTATCGAGAGTGCGCGTTTGCAGATGCAACTGCTACAGACCAAAAATAAAGTAACCCATCTGCCAAATGCCGATGAAATTATTGAAAAAATCCAAGCGGAGTATGAGTTATTAAAGCTGCACTTAATGGATTACTATCAAGCACAAAAAACCTTGCTTGAGGCAAAACGTAAGCAACTTGTCGATCAACAACTATTACAACAAGTTGAAGAGCTAAAGGCACGTTTCTTAGTCCAACAAAAACATTGGCGCAGCCTGACCGCAACTTATAGCTAAGCCACAATTCTGCCTTAAAGTCATACGGCCACCTTGCATGGTGGCCGTATCTGATTATGATGTTGCCTTAATCACTTAAATAGGCTGTTGAGATCATGTCAGATTCCCCAGTTACACTCCCTGAATCAATCAAGCTAACAGAATATAGTCATGGTGCTGGTTGCGGCTGTAAAATTTCCCCTAAAGTATTAAGCACTATCTTAGCCTCACAGCTCCCCGTATTTACCGATCCAAATCTGCTGGTCGGCAACCAAAGCCGCGATGATGCCGCGGTATACAAACTCAATGATGAGATTGGCATTATCAGTACCACAGATTTTTTTATGCCAATTGTTGACGATCCATTCACCTTCGGTCGTATCGCAGCGACCAATGCGATCAGTGATATTTATGCTATGGGCGGCACGCCTATCATGGCGATTGCGATTTTAGGTTGGCCAATCAATAAACTACCCGCCGAAATCGCACAACAAGTAGTCGATGGCGGCAGACAAGCCTGCATGGAAGCAGGGATCATGCTAGCCGGAGGTCATAGCATAGATGCACCCGAACCTATTTTTGGTCTCGCGGTTACTGGGCAAATTGCCTTAAGTGATTTAAAACAGAATGATACGGCTAAAGCGGGCGATCGTTTATATCTCACTAAACCTATCGGCATTGGTATTTTAACCACAGCGCAAAAACAGAAAAAACTCCACGATGAAGATAGTCTCATTGCGGTCAATGCCATGTGCCAACTCAATCGCATAGGCACCAAGATTGCAAAAATTAATGGCGTGAATGCACTAACCGATGTCACAGGTTTTGGACTGGCGGGACACTTACTCGAAATGTGCCAAGGCGCCAACCTCACTGCGAAGCTTAAATTTGATGCAGTGCCCTTGTTACCACATGCCTTAGATTATTTGGCCTTAGGTTGTGTTCCTGGCGGAACTCACCGTAATTACGACAGTTATGGCGAGTATCTCCCTGAACTCAGTGAGCATCAAAAAGCGATACTGTGCGATCCGCAAACCAGTGGTGGCCTGTTAGTTGCCGTCTCAGCCGCAGCCGAAGCCGAATTAATTGTCCTACTCGATGCAAACCACATAACCCCAATCTGCATTGGGTCACTGGAAACTCCGACCACTCAAGCGAATGTGGTGTTGTGCTGATGCCAAGCGCTATTGTAGCCGCAGAGCAATATAGGGAGATCTTTCTCAATCAACATCCGATGATGGATGTGCGCGCCCCCATAGAGTTCACTCGAGGCGCTTTTCCCAACTCGACCAATTTACCCTTGATGCTCGACAGTGAAAGGGAAAAAGTCGGTACTTGTTATAAACAATTTGGTCAGCAAGCCGCGATTGCACTAGGCCATTCACTGGTGAATGGCCCCATCAAGCAACAGAGAATTGAAGCTTGGGCGAGCTATGTTAAAACCAATCCCAATGCTTACCTTTATTGCTTTCGTGGTGGATTGCGCTCGCAACTCACGCAACAATGGCTTAAAGAAGCAGGTATCGAAGTCACCTATATTCAGGGTGGCTATAAGGCCATGCGTCAATATCTTATTGGTGTGATTGAAGCTGCGCCGACTCAACAGCCGTTATTGAGTTTGAGCGGGATGACGGGCTGCGGTAAAACCGATTTTCTATCACGGCGTAAAGAAGCGATTGATCTTGAAGGGATCGCCAATCACAGAGGCTCTAGCTTTGGCAAGAATATCGACCCACAGCCGACGCAGATTAACTTTGAAAATCAACTCGCCATTGCACTACTCCGCCATCAGCAAGATAATCATTCCTGCTTATTGCTTGAGGATGAAAGCTTTCTGATTGGGCGTTCGGCACTACCGCAATCATTTTACAGTGCCATGCAAACCGCCGATATTTTGGTATTAGAGGAACCCGACGATACGAGACTCAAACGCTTACGCAATGAATATGTGCATAAAATGTATGGTGGCTTCTGTGAACGTTTAGGGCTGGAAGCAGGTTTTGCGGCTTTCAGCGAATATCTATTACAGAGTTTAATGAGTATTCGCAAACGTTTAGGCGGAAAACAACATCAAGAACTGCAAGATTTGATGCAACAAGCCCTCAATCGACAAATCAGCCAGAATGACACTTCGCTGCACTTAGTCTGGATACACTTGTTATTGCACAAGTATTACGATCCTATGTATCAATACCAATTACAGAAAAAGTCCGAACGTGTTCTTTTTAAAGGCTCACATCAAGCGATGCACGAATGGTTGAATAACTTCAAATCAACACAATAAAAACAAGAAAACCGTGTACCTGTTGCCACGGTTTTCTTTATCTCAATCTGCAAATTAAGATTTGTTGAGCAAATTGGCGACAGCATCCCTTAAAGCGTGTCGATTCGCATCTTGTCCATCGACCACATCCGTTAAGCTTACCGACACCCTTGACCAAAAACGCTTTGGCATGGTCGTTAATGCATGCCCGTCCTTGTGGCTAAAGTAAGAACCCCATAATCCGTGCAGTGCCATAGGGATAACTGGCACGGGATCGCGAGCGAGTATCTTATCGATTCCGGGACGGAACTCCCCTAATTCCCCATTTGGCGTTAACCGACCTTCGGGAAAAATACACACTAACTCGCCATTGGCTAATGCAGCATGGATCGATTCAAATGCTTGGTTATAGGTGGTTTCACTCTGTCTAGGGGAACAGATAGGGATCACTCCAGCGTGGCGGAACAAATACTTCAACAGAGGGATTTCACTGATCGATTTATCCATTACAAAGCGAATAGGCCGTGTCGATGCCCCCATAATAATTAATGCATCCACATAACTCACATGGTTACAGACTATGATGCCAGCCCCTTCCTTCGGAATTTTATCGCGACCTGTCACTGTCACTCGATACATCACATGACTGAGTAAGTAACTGATAAATCGTTGTGTAAATTCTGGTACTTGTGAATAAACATAGAGTGCGACCACAGCATTCATCACAGCGAGTAGCAGGAATAACTGTGGAATAGTCCAACCTGCAACGCCCAGCAATAGCATAGACAACAGTGCCGAAACTACCATAAACAATGAATTCATAATGTTATTGGCGGCAATCGCCTGAGCACATTCACCCTTAGCTGACCGAGATTGAATAAACGCATACAGAGGGACGATAAACAAGCCACCGCTAACGCCAATCATAAAGAAATCTAGCATCACCCGATAATGTTGCGACTGAGCGATAAAGGTTTTAAATCCATAAACAACACTTACATCAATCGGTGCAGGAGGAATTGCCCAAAGCAAGTCCACACCAAATACTGTCAGTCCCAAAACCCCAAATGGCAGTAAACCCAACTCAATATGACCAAAGGAAAAGCGCTCACAGATAAAGGAACCAACAGCAATACCGATGGAAAACATTCCCAATAATAGCGAAACAACCGTCGCGCCCGAGTGCAAATATAATTTGGCAAAGTTTGGAAATTGAGTCAGATAGGTCGCGCCTAAAAACCAAAACCAACTGATAGCGAGGATAGCCATCCAGATTGAGGGCGTTTGACGGGCTTTCTTGATGCTACGCCAAGTGCCCGATAGCGGCCTGAAACGTATTTTCTCGATGACGCCCTGCGGCGGTAATGCTGGAATCGCTCGGCTCGATAAATACCCTGCAAAGGCTAATACAGCAACAGTAATCGCCGACCAAAGCGTACCGTTTTCCTCAGAAACCAAGAGCCCTGCACTCAAAGTGCCCACCAGAATCGCGAGAAAAGTGCCCATTTCAACCCAAGCATTACCTGTGACTAACTCATCTTCTTTTAAGGCTTGAGGTAATAAGGAATATTTAACTGGGCCAAAGTAAGCAGACTGGCTACCCGTTAAAAATAACAGTAATAACATCATCATATAGCTCTCGCTCAGAATCGCAATCGCGGCGCTAAACATGATGATGACTTCGAGTAACTTCAATCGGCGAATGAGTTTGGCCTTATCCATATTATCGGCGACCACACCCGCATGGGCCGAAAAGAGGAAAAACGGCAGAATAAACACCCCTGCCGCCAAGTTCACAAACATATCGACACTGATAGGCAAGTCTTTAACTTGGCCGAAAGTCACTAATAGTAGCAATACATTTTTATAGATGTTGTCATTCAATGCACCTAAGCATTGAGTCACAAAATAGGGTAAAAAACGTTTTGTTAGCAGCATGATAGTTCCCTCTTGTAACCCATTCCTTGTAAATAAGCTTGTACGTGACTCTCAAGTAAATCCCGCAGTGATAAGGACTCAGCGAAGAGCTTATTATCGAGGGACAGAGAGGTCAGCCCATGAATTCCCCCCCATAATACCCGGCTCATACTGAGATGCTGCGCCTGCGTAACCTCGGGAAATAGTTGCGCCAATTCATATTCAATCAGAGTAAATAGTCCCGCAATCAATTGCCCTTGCGATTCAGGCAAGGGTTCAGAATCGAGTAATTGCAATTCAAAAACTAATTTGAAAGCCTGACGCTGCTCATGGGCAAATTGACTATACTCCCACGCCATTGCAATGATTTTACCTAAACTATCGGCAGCGCAAACCTCCGCTAATCGAAGGTGTAATGCCCGCAGAGTTGCCTCTGAAACGGCCAGTAATAAATAGTTGTAGCTGCCGAAAATATTGATCAAGGTACTAGGGACATAACCAATTTGGCTGGCCACTTTGCGCAAGCTAAGCCCCGCAACACCTTGATCTATCAGTAACTCAGTTGCCGCTTGTATTGCCATAGCGCGAATTTCATCATGGCTGTGTTCTTTTCGTCTGGCCATAGGTCTCATCCCCTGTTGAATAGCAAGAGACTAACAGCAGTCAAAATAAAAAACAATGTTCAAAATAAGTTTATTTTACGTACAGGAGAGGGTAAATAATGAAGGATATTATTGAGGATGATAGATAAAGATAGGTACTCGAATTAGATTCCCTCAGCAAGCCGAACGGGATCCGTGGGATTACATCGTCTAAAAGAGCATAAAAAAACGGCGCGCTCTGTCAGCATACCGTCCATTATTTTGATTTAAAAATCACTCTTAATTCAAAGGTGATTTTTATTTGAGGATCATCTTTGGTTCAAAGATAAGCGCGCAATTTAAGGCCTGCGATAAGTCATCACCACTCTATCTGCGCCATCACCAAAATAATCGGCCTCAAAAGTTGAATCAATGAAACCTAAATGCTGATATAAGCCATGGGCAGGGTTACTCGGATCAACGGTTAAACACACCCGCTCAACTGACACTGGCAACTCGGCTAAACATTGTTGCATCAAACGTTTGCCGAATCCCTTCCCGCGAGCATTTTCACTCACTGCGACAGATAAGATCCACACACAGTTAGGATCGCTACTCTGGGCACAGAGCAAATAGCCTTGTAGCTGATTATCTGCATCCACGGCCACTAAAAATTGCTCTGGCCAACAATCAAATCCCTGACGGAAGAAAAAATCGGGATAGCTGTGCTCGCCAAAAATGGCCTGTTCGAGCTGATAAACCGCAAATAACTCTGACTTTAATACCGGACGTATAGACTGCATTTAAAAATTATTCACCAATTAAAATTTTATCCCACTCTAAGTTGGGTGCGCCAACCACAATAAAGTTTGGATTTTCAAGCGTCTCACGCTCATTGTAGGTTAATGGTTGCAACTCGGTATCCATCAGCTGACCGCCCGCTTCCTCGACAATAATTTGCGCCGCGCCCGTGTCCCACTCTCCCGTAGGTCCGACGCGTACATAACAATCGGCTCGACCTTCGGCAACGAGACAACTCTTTAGCGCAGCGCCCCCCATCACCACGAGTTCACAATATTTAGGGTGATTGAACAGTGTCAGTACTGACTGCGGATCCTGACGGCGGCTCACCGCCAATCGTAAGGATACCTTTTCACGGTGCTCGATTTGGCGGCTACTTATGCGAACTTCCTGTTTATCAGTACGTTTATAAGCCCCTAAACCTGCAATGGCGTAATAACAGACTTGCGTCATAGGTACATAAACCACACCCATCACGGGACGATTGTGTTCCACCAATGCAATAATTACCGAAAAATCACCACTGCCGGCGATAAACTCCCCCGTACCATCGAGTGGATCAACTAACCAATAGCGCTTCCAAGACTCACGCACACTCAACGCAATATCGGCCGCCTCTTCAGATAACACAGGAATATCAGGCGTTAAGGCGGTTAATCGGTCACAAATGATCTTGTTCGCCGCTAAATCTGCGGAAGTGACAGGGGTATTGTCAGACTTCATTTCTCGCTCAAAATTACCTTTGAGATAAATGTCACGGATAGTTATCCCTGCATCGGTCGCAATCGCAATAACTTCGTCGATCAACTCTTCTGGCTTCATAACAACTCCAATCGCAAACCTCGCGAATGTTTTGCAAGCGATCACATTCTGAGCGCTTAAAAGGAAAAAGATTATTTAAGTTGTAGATGTTTCTGCACTAAAAACAACGCGCTTACGCTACGGGATTCGGAGAAATTCACATCATCGAGCAAGGTTTCCCAATCTGTAAGCGTCCAAGGTATAACATCAATTGGCTCAGGCTCATCACCTTCAAGGCGACTCTCATACAGATCTTCTGCAAGAAAAATTTGCATTTTACTGGAGAAATAACCCGGTGCGAGGCTGAGTTCTTTCAATAACGTGAGCTTATTTGCACCATAACCAATTTCTTCTTGTAATTCACGGTTAGCGGCTTCTATGGCTGATTCACCGGGATCTATCAAACCTTTAGGAAAACCTAACTCGTAATTATCTGTCCCGGCAGCATATTCACGTGCCAATAGCATTTTCCCTTGATGAATAGGCACTATCATCACAGCGCCACGATTGCCGCCCTTCATCCGCTCATATTGGCGCTCAACACCATTAGAGAATTTCAGATGCACTTGTTCAATTTGAAATAATCGACTTCTGGCGACAACTTCGGTATGTAATATTTCCGGCTTTTTCTGCCGCTGCGACATAACTGCCTCTGGATAAAGATAGCGATAAACAAATCAAGGTAAGTGACAATCTTACTATCCTATCTTTAATCTACAACCTGAATTTATAACAATGCCAAAAGACAAGTCGTCATTTTTTGCCATCCACATCACGAATGACTTATACCCTCTAGTGAACTCCTTCAAAAAAACATTCAATACATCGCGAATTGTGAATAACAAAAAAGGGCTAAGCCCCTTTTCAATGTTGTTGAAACTTAAAATTGATATCGTAGATTAAGTTGGTAACTAAGGAAGTCATTAGGCTCGATATCTACATATTGATACCCCAAGCCTACAGACCATGACTCAGTAAATTGATAGCTAAAACGCACACCCGCATACCAATCTGTACCATCAAGCGCTGTCGTTAAACGGCTATTACCCATAGTGCTGCTGATATCGGCTTGCCACCTAAACAAGCCTATGGGGACTTCAAATCGCCACGCTTCATGTTGGAGTAAAGTGAAACGTAATCCCAGCGTAACACCGTCGGCCAGTACGGGCGTCACCCCTTTGACCTGCTCATGATATTGCTCAGGGGTGAGACTTGCGCCTTCAATCCGCGCGCTGCCATTACCAAAGTCGGCATAACCTAACTCCACGGCCACCAATGGCGTCCATTGATAACCCACACTGACACCAATCGCCGTATCTGTGGTATCAACGGAAGTCACCGCGCCCGCTCCTGCTTGGGGTTGTAACACTCGCTTGCCGTTATCCACCTGAGCTTGCCCGATAAATCCTTCTGCGTACCAATATCCCTCATTCGCTGCATTCACCGGATTCACCATACCAACAAGCAGCAACACCACACCCAACAGATGCCATGCCCTGCGGCGTATCAAACCACCTGCAAGAAGCAATATTAATGCCCCTAGAGACACACTCCCTCCACCCGATTTATTGTCAATAACCACATCTTGATAGGCCTTAACGGTGACGAATACTTGCCCTGTTGCTTCGCCCCCAAAACCATCACTAATCCGATAACTCACAGTATCTACTCCATCAAACCCTGTTTTAGGTATATAACGTAGCTTGTTCGATTCGACCGAAACCACGCCTTGCTGTGCTGTCGCACTGATTAAGGTCAGGCTATTACCATCGGGATCGCTATCGTTACTTAATACATCGATTAATAAGCTTGTTCGGTCATCTGTAGTGGCACTGTCATTGACGGCAATCGGTGCCACATTACCACTCACTATCACCGTTAACTCACTGCTTGCGGTGCCGCCCTTACCATCAGTGATGCTATAGATAAGCACATCAGTACCGACAAAATCAGTCGCAGCGGTATAACTCACATGCTGATTGGCTAAGATTGCCACGGTACCAAACTCACTGACGACCTGTGTAACGGTTAACGTATCGCCATCACTATCGGTATCGTTTGCAAGCACATCGACATCAATACTCTGATTCCAAGACAGTGAGACGGAGTCAGGATTTGCAACGGGTAAATGGTTGCCATTAAGCACGACCGCCACCCCACCTGGATCGACAATCGTGCGATTAGCCACACCATCATCATCGTTCGGCCCACCATCCTCTATGGTTAACTGCACACACCAATGGCCTTCAGTTAAGCCCGGAGTCCAACGACTATCACCAGGAGGCGGGCAGAAACCTCGCTCACCTTCACTACTGGCGATACTGTTACGCGCATCCATCACAAAATCCTTCCAGCCATGTTGTGCTTGATACTTACGGTATACCGCATTAGCGGGTATAGGTGAGCGCTGTGGTAACACTAGGCTGTAACTCTGCCCTTGTTGTGGCAATCCTGTGACGATAAAGTCGAAAATACCACCTACATTGGCCGCAATACTGTCTGTAGCCACTTGATTAGGTTGCAGTTGTACACCACTTAGCCCTTCGATAAGGGCTGTATTCCCTAAGCGTAAACACACGCCTGCTTGCCCTTCTGCCAAGAAATACACGGGTTGTAATTCAGATTCAGGGATCACATTACAATCGCTAATGGCGTCTAAATAATCAGGGATACCATCACGATCTGCGTCACCAAAGCCTTCTTGGTCGTCAGGAATTAAGTCCCCATCAGTGTCAGCCCCCGTGAGAACAGGCAAGGTTGGCCGGACCACAAGATAGACTTTTTCCGTTGTAGAGAGTGCGGGGGAGCCATCATCTGTGACCGTCAAACTCACAGGGTAAATCCCTGGTAATACCGCAGCTGGTGAGAAGAACATGCCCTGGTTATCAGATTGCAAGTCCAATGCCCCACTTTCCCATACCGAGGTTAAACTGTCCTGCATATTGGCATCACTAATGTGCGCATCAATACGTACGTCACCGCCGTTCTGCGCAACAATCAGTTGACGCTCACCCGCTTGGGTGACCTCTAAACTCACTTTAGGTGCAATATTCGCTTCAGTGATCAGGACTTGTGTTTGATTTTTACTGCCCAGATTCAAGCTAGGATCTAGGCTAATCAGCACATCTTCGTTCCCTTCAACCTCACCATCTTCTACTGTTCTAAAGGTGATCTGAGCCTCCTGACCGGAAGTCACCTCCACCACACCGCTCACTAAGTCATGATCACTGCTGCTAGCAGAGCCTGAAACGGTATAGGGTATGGATAGAGGATAATCTGGGGCGACACCGTTCAGGTGCACAGTGACAATGACCTCATTTCCTTCACCCACAATCTGATCTTTACTTAACGAGATTAAGGGATGCACTTTGACTTTCTGGGCCTTAATCGCTTTGTTACCCTCGCTATCGACGGCTTGCCAGTAGGCCAAATAGTTACCCGGCGCAAAAAATAAACTCTGATTGACTAAGGAAACCGGCAATGCCTTACCATTGCGATCGACCGCTTTAGCAAACCCGAGTTTGACGCGGGTAAATAAGCCTGTTGCATTGACCTCAACATCATCGGGTAAGGTGATAACAGGCTGATTATCTGACTCGGCGCCATCAATAAGCACATTGACTTTGGCTGTGGAGCGTCCCTTGTTGCCATCACTGATGGTATAGCGCAGCGCCACTGGGCCGACGTATGCCTCTGGCGCGGTAAAGGTCAGCCCATCGGGAGTGATTTGCACACTACCGATATCTGCTGCGGCGCCATCAATCGTTAAGGTATCGCCATCCACATCGGTATCGTTCTCAAGCACCGCCAGAGTATAGATATCGTTGATTGAACGTGTCAGCGTGTAAGCATCATCGACGGCTTGTGGATCATCATTCACGGGGGTGACATTAATCGTGATAATCGCAGGCTCTGAGCTTAACTCAGCATCTTTTGCAATAAAACTGAGCTGATCTGCGCCGTTGAAATCTTTCTCCGGTGTGTATAACCATACTGTTCCATGTTGCGCCAATGTACCCGACTCAGGCTGACTGACAACTTCATAGGTCAGGGGATCATTATCCACATCCTCACCCATGAGGCTGATCATCACTGAGCTATCTTCCTCCAGCGTCACGGTTGAACTTATCGCAACCGGTGCATCATTCACATTCGTCACTGTGATGGTAAAACTTTGCTCTGCCGTTAACCCATCGGTGTCCGTAACCCGTAACATCACCGGGTGCATACCCACATCAGCATTGCTCGGTGTGCCACTTAACACACCAGAGGCAGCATTGAAGGTTAACCAGCTGGGTTTCGTCACCGCGCTCAGGGTAATGACATCACCCGTGTCTGCGTCGCTAGCAACGAAGGTGTAACTGTAGGCCACATCCTGAGTGGCTGTCGTGATAGCAACAGAGCTGATACTCGGTGCATCATTCACATTCGTCACTGTGATGGTAAAACTTTGCTCTGCCGTTAACCCATCGGTGTCCGTAACCCGTAACATCACCGGGTGCATACCCACATCAGCATTGCTCGGTGTGCCACTTAACACACCAGAGGCAGCATTGAAGGTTAACCAGCTGGGTTTCGTCACCGCGCTCAGGGTAATGACATCACCCGTGTCTGCGTCGCTAGCAACGAAGGTGTAACTGTAGGCCACATCCTGAGTGGCTGTCGTGATAGCAACAGAGCTGATACTCGGTGCATCATTCACATTCGTCACTGTGATGGTAAAACTTTGCTCTGCCGTTAACCCATCGGTGTCCGTAACCCGTAACATCACCGGGTGCATACCCACATCAGCATTGCTCGGTGTGCCACTTAACACACCAGAGGCCGCATTGAAGGTTAACCAGCTGGGTTTCGTCACCGCGCTCAAGCTAATGACATCACCCGTGTCTGCGTCGCTAGCAACGAAGGTGTAACTGTAGGCCACATCCTGAGTGGCTGTCGTGATAGCAACAGAGCTGATACTCGGTGCATCATTGACGTTAACCACCGTTATGCTAAACGCGGGTAGACTCGTACTCAAAGTACCGTCACTGACACTGATAACAATACCATTCGTTATCCCAATATCCGCATTGGTTGGCGTGCCCGTTAACGCGCCAGTTGCTGGCTCAAACGTGGCCCATGTCGGTTTGTTGGTAATACTGAAGGTTAATGTATCGCCAGCCGTGTCCGTTGCCGTTGGGATAAAACTATAAGGTGTGTCCTGATTGATACTCAGCACAGGCGTACCACTAATGGTGGGTGCGCCATTCGGCACGACCGCATTGGACACCGACGAGGAGGCTCCTGTACCTACAATATTGGTTGCGCTGACGGTAAAGGTATAGCTCACGCCATTGGTTAAGCCAGAAAGAGTAATGGGGGAGCCTGCACCCGTTGCCGTTGCACCGCCAGGGTTGGCAGTGACGCTATAACCGGTAATCATTGAGCCACCGCTGAAGGCGGGTGCGGTGAACGCTATGGTTGCCTGAGCAATACCAGCGGTCGCAGTACCTATGGTGGGCACACCTGGAACCACTGGATTGACCGTAAATGTTCGGCTCACCTGAGTTGCAGCAAGGTAGCCGGCGTTGCCTGCCTGATCCGCATTAATCGTGCAGCTACCCGCCGCCACAAAGGTCAACAGGCCACCAGAAGTAATGGTACAGACACCGGGCGTAGATGAGGTAAAGGTGGGTATCAGACCAATTGCATCGGTAGTGGCGATGAGCGTTGGTGTAGTACCAAAGTTCTGCGCACCTGGCTGGTTGAAGGTAATTGTCTGGATTGTTTTAGGTGTAACGGAATTGGATGCAACCGACGCAGGGCCTGAGCCCGCCACGTTTTCGGCAGTGATAGTAAAGGTATAGCCCTGCCCATTGGTTAAACCCGTTATCACTATAGGTGATGCGGCTCCGTTTACCGGAGGCACATGTGCCGGATTGGTTGTCACTGTATAGCCAGTAATGCTTGTACCACCGGTGTTGACTGGCGCAGTAAATGTCACACTCGCTTGAGTATCACCGGCAATTGCAGTCCCTATGGTTGGCGCACCGGGCACTGCAGCATTAACGGTGAAAGACTGACTCACTTGGCCAGCTGGCAAGTAGGATAAGTCGCCTGCCTGGTCGGCATTGATAGTACAGGTACCTGCCGTCACAAAGGTCAACACACCGCCACTGGTAATTGTACAAACTCCGGTAGTTGATGAGCTAAATGTCGGCGTCAAACCGGAATCGGATGTCGCTGTCAGTGTCGGCGACGTACCGTAAGTCTGGGCTCCGGGGTTGGCAAAGGTAATGGTTTGTGGTGCTGCCGGAGTAATGGAGTTGGATGCTGTAGACGCAGCTCCCGTTAACGCCGCCGAGTTAGTGGCCGTGACCGTAAAGGTATAAGAAACACCATTGGTTAAGCCATTGACAGTAATGGGCGCACCAGCACCGCTGCTGGTTAAGCCTCCGGGGTTAGATGTTACTGTATAACCGGTAATCGTCGTACCGCCGGTATTAGTTGGTGCTGTAAAGGCCACCGTTGCCTGAGTATTACCCGCAGTGGCAGTGCCAATAGTTGGCGCACCCGGCACTACCGCATTTACCATAAAGGTTTGCGACACCGTTGTCGCAGCATTCACGGCTGCATCACCCGGCTGATCAGCGTCGATAGTACAGCTTCCTGATGTAACAAAGGTCAGGGTGCCACCAGTAGTAATGGTACAAACACCGGCAGTGGCAGAGCTGAAACTTACGGCGTAACCTGCTCCGGCAGATGATGTTGCCGTTAGTGTTGGCGTGGTACCGAAGTTCAGTGCGCCCGGGTTGTTAAAAGTAATGGTTTGATTACCTTTAGGGATCACAGCGTTAGAGGCCGCTGAAGCAATACTGTTACCTGCGGCATTAGTTGCAATTACGGTAAAGGTATAGGCTATACCGTTGGTTAAGCCTGTAACAGTAATAGGAGATCCTGCACCGGTGCCGGTAATGCCGCCGGGGTTGGATGTTACGGTATAGCCGGTAATAGCTGAGCCACCGTTGTTCCCGGGTGGAGTGAAAGCTACAGAAACCTGACCTTCACCCGCTATCGCCAAACCTATTGTTGGTGCATCTGGTACTGAAATAGCATTGCTCACCGTAATGCCATTGCCTGTTAAATCAGCTACTGATACAGCCGCATCTGCACCTGCTGCCCAATCTTCAGCAGCAGCCAGATTATAAGTAGTTGCATCCACCGAGCTGGTACCATTTTTATTCAACAGCAAGTTGACCGTGTTCCGATCAGTGGCGCTGAGCGTTAGGGTGAAGAAGGTGCCGGAGGTGATTTCTACATTGGCTGTGTCGGTCAGTGTATAGGTGCTACCGCCTTCACCTGTGAAGGTGAACCTGTTAGCAACTATATCGTTGGTTGCACCTGCACGACTCAGAAAGCCGGTTCCTGTAACCACCAGCGCACCAGTGCTAGCGTTGTAGGTGGCACTGGTGATGGCAGGGACGGCCACATTGCTAACGGTAATGCCATTACCCGTCAAATCGGCAATATTGACTGCTGCATCAGCACCGGCATTCCAATCTTCAGCAGCGGCCAGGTTGTAGGTGGTTGCCCCGGTAGAGTTGGTGCCATTTTTATTCAGGATCAGGTTAACGCCCGCCCTATCCGTCGCACTCAGTACCATTGTAAAACTGGTGCCGGACGTCACTTCCACATTTGCTGTATCCGTTAAAGTCCAGGTACTGCCACCTTCGCCGCTCAGCGTAAAACGATTGGCGACTATATCGTTGCTGGCACCACTGGCTGATTTAAGGTTGGTGCCCGTTACCACTAAAATACCGGTATTGGCATCGTAGGTTGCAGAGGTCACCGTTGGTGCTGTCGTATTGGAAACAGTAATACCGTTGCCCGTAAGGTCGGCTGTTGCTGGCTCAGCAGCAATAAAACCTGCCGCACCGGCAAGGTTGTAAGTAGTCCCGCCGGTAGAGCTGGTGCCGTTTTTGTTGGCAATTAAATTCACTGCCGCGCGATCGGTCGCGCTGAGTGTCAGGGTAAAACTGGTGGCACTGGTAATTTCCACATTAGCGCTGTCGGTCAGAGTGTAGGTACTGCCGCCCTCGGCCGTGAAAGTAAATTTATTGGCGACCACATCATTGGTCGCACCAACCGTTGCGGTGAAATTGGTGCCAGTAACGACTAACACGCCTGTGGATGCATTATAGGTGGCAGAGGTGATGGTTGGAAATGGAGGTATTCCGTCTTCAAAATCCAGATCATCTACTACAACAATAGTGTCAGTTCCTGTAAAACGGATTTCATCGATATATTGCCAGTCAGAATTGAAAGTTAAGGTACCGCCAAAACCTTCACCTACTCCATTTTTTGCATAAGTAACAGATCCTGACGAATCTGAGATACCAGTATTTACAGAGTCTGACGCAACTGAAACACCATTTCGATAACCCGTCACAGTCAAGTTAGGGCTAGTCCCCAAACCCGCCCCAGTGTCTACTTCAATAGAGACTATACGAAACTGCGTGCCATCCGCTGAGGAAATTCTTGCATCCAGAGCACCCGCAGTAATGTTGACTCCTTCAAAATTAAACATGACTGCTAAGTCGCTGGAGTCTGGTGTAATACTTATGCTGGAAGGCACTTGAGTTAACCCCAAAACACCTGCAGGTGAAACTAACCTGTAGGTTGCTCCGGCAATAGTTTCACCATTGGGATTCAGAAACCGCTCCTGTTCAGAATTAAAGTTTTGGTCCGAGGGAGTTACCGCCATTGCACCAAAAGATGCCAGAGCCAAAAAGCCACCTAAAAATAACCTGCACCAAGATAGACACCAATACTCTGTAACAAGATTTTTTAGTGCGTAAATTATATTGTGAGTGGCTCGCAACATTTTACTTCTCCGTTAAAGGCTTATTTTAAGTAGTGCTCGTCCCTGGCGTCAGCGGCAGAGCATCAATTACGTGAAGGGAAAATGCCTTCAAGAGCAATAATAAAATTAACAACTTGATAAGGTTGAACGACAGAAACAGGCATATTGTTACCAGAAATACCTGTATTTCCATTTACGTTAACAGTTGTGGTGGCAGTCACAGGCGATAGTGTGGTGTCTGGTGCAGTAGTGCTAAACGCATTAAGAGCAGCTAAGCCACTCACCACTTTGGCGGGCACCGTGGTTGGCCCTGGAGTAGCGGTATTACCATTCGCGGAGGAAGCTCCCAATGCAACGCTCGTATTTCCTGTTCCATTTAGTGCTACGGAATGAACGTGCGCGGGTAATTCATTGGCTGTCAAGGTCACATTTTCAGTTCCACCCATTTGTCCCAGGGTATATTGACTGGTGCCAGGGCTTTGGCCTTGATGCACAGGCACACGCCCTTGTAGGTTAGGCAGTGCAAAAGTCGTTTGGCCATTGCCACCATAGGTGGTGCCTAGAATTGAAAAAAGTGCGGTATGTTGCGAGATAGACAGTAATTGTCCATTACAAAAAGCCCAGCCACGGGGAGCAAAATTACCTGCAAACATAGTGATTTCACCAATAAATGGATCTGACATTGTTTTTCTCCTTAAAATAACGATTTTGTCTAGTTAACGATTTAATTACTCTCGACATTTAATCGACAGCGAGTTCCTTTAGCTGATTGCAACATCATCCACATCACGCGATGAGAGACTATCTAGACAATATGAAAACAAAAATAAAACAAAATTATTACAATTAAACATACATTAAAAATTGATAAACACAATCGAGCCCCCAAAAAATCAAGGTAAATGCTTTCACGTCACTTCACCCCATAACATCAACTCGTGGGTGTCAGAACAACTTTCAAGCTTAAATCCATGTTGTAGATAAAGCTTTTTAGCTCGCGCATTTTCCTTCTCCACGGATAAACCAACGGGTAAATTACGTATTGCCGCCTCTTGCTTAATGAACGCTAAAATGGCCGAGCCAAAACCCTGTCCCCTCATGCTATTTATCACAATCAAATCAATAATATGGACTCTATGCTCACTGGTATCGAGCATCACTTTCCCGACGGCTTGCTGGTGATAAAACAAGATATAAGTGTTCGCATTTGGATATTGTTCCCGATAAGAGGCTTGCTGCAGTTGATATTGCTGCGCCAACATAGTGTCAACCACTTCACGGGGTAAACCCAGTTCATAAAAAAAAGGTTTTGTAGAGTAAAAAAGCTGTGCCATAAATGGGTTGTCGTTTGCATTAGCGGCTTTAGCACTTAAGCCAATTAGTGAATTGAACTCATCTAGCATCATGCTTTTTATCCCAATATAAACGCTGCAACAGTTGGTTATAAGTCATAAATAATTGCTGCCACGATGGGCTTTGCAATTCACGAAGAGGGACTGGTTCATTTGATACAGCAGGCGTAAATACTTGCCCCTGCTGTTTTGCATCAAAACACCAATGATCTTGCCAGCACTCTATTTCATCCATAGATAATGGCCTGCCTAAGATGGTAGAGAATGTTGTGGGATGAAAATCCTTTACTTGTTGATAATCTAACAAAATCGCTCGATTTGAGTTCAGTAAGGCATGGGTTAATTGCGCTAGATGCTGTAATACACTGATACGAAATTTATTTAAGCTAAAGGTTGTACTCACAGTTTCTATCTGCTGTATATGCCACTCAGTTGAAAGTAAACCTTGCCCTTCAACCATATGACGACCCGCAAGACGTTGGTGAGAAGCCAAAATATCCTTAGGATTACGTATCAGGCATAGCACGCGGCTCTGCGGGTAAAGTGCTAAAAGCATCGGCCAGTAAGCCAAATCCCAAGCATTCCATTTCACCACTAAATGCCGCTCACCATGCCTAAATCGCCCTTGCAGCCTTAAACATAAATCAACCAGCTTTACCTTTACTTCCTGTGACCAAAAGTCATCGCGCATAATATCGCTGCATAGCATAGATTCAGAAATTACAAGGCAATCATTTAGTTTAGAAAAACTACTTGAAACTAAAGTTGAACCACAACGCGACCAATGGAAGATCATGAGGCAAGGATGGAGCTCGGGCACAGAGTCACACTGTGTTAAAAGAGATTTGAGTAATGTTTTAGGTTGGATAAAAATCGCCAATAAACCAAGACGAATATCGCTAATATCATCCTCAAGAAAGGGCTTAGATAATTGATTAAATGCAGGGATCCAATACACCTCTTTGCTTTGGGAGCAATAGCGATAGGGAAGCCACGCTTGGCTAAATAGTGCTAATTTTGGTGTAAAATCCTCCCACCGCTGCATATGAACAAAATCCAGCATTTGATCTAAAGTAAGCTCAGGCCAAGCCAGCCAATCTCCCATTAAGGTGACAAATTGCTCAACACTGCTTGCTTGATGCAGTAACAAAAGTCGGTCAGGCTGATGTAATAACTGCCAATAACGGTTTTGTCTCTCTTGCATATCATTAACCATCAGGAAGCCACAGGGTAAAAGTTAATGTATTGCACCATACGGGGTAATTTACCCCGATTAGGACTCGCTCCGTGGGGCAAAGCATGGTGCCAAATGATGAGATCGCCCGCTTTGGCTGCTATCGATTTAACTGGCCATTCATGCCAATCCTGCTGCTGAAGCTCTATATCCGTTTTGTTCTGCTCAAGGAGCCAGTTTTCTATTTTGAGATGAAATCCAGGGACACAACAGAACGCACCTTGCTCCGCACTGGTATCGGTTAAATAAATTAATCCTTGAGTTGCAAACACTATGGGTAATTGCAGCGGCATATCCCAGTGCATATCAGGCCCTGGGAAATGCCATGTTGGTGTTTCTGGAGGATTGAAGCTGACTCTATCGGTTGTCATCACCAGATCGGTTCGCTGCCAAAGCTGTTCAAACACTTGACGGATTTTGGGTGCTTGTCGATTCGCGTCCAGTTGCGGATGGCGAAACAGTTGCAGCATAATTTTTTGCATCAATGCATGGGATTGATACCAAGTTTGGGGTTCTTTTTCATTTGCCCCTAACTGCTGCCAAATTAAGGCGCGAGTCGCAGCGCATTGCTCTACCGATAACACTTGCGGGATCACTAAGTAACCTTCGCGGAGCCAAAAGTCGAGTTGGGCATCGCTTAACACTATATTAGGGGGTAAGACCCCAGGCGTAACCGTTCGCGCAATACCTAAAGATAGATCTCGCAGGCGTTGATTTATAACGCCAATATCTTCCGCCGTGAGCTTAGTGGTCTGCAGTATCAGCTTGATAAATGTCTGTAGATCGTCATTCTGGTATAGGGCCTTTAGCCCCGGCTCTAGACCAATACCACTGAGATCCAGCAAGGCTTTATCCAAAAGCCATTCATGGGCAAGTTGAGGGAGAGACTCGCCGCCTTTCTGTAACTGCACTTTTTGCCATAGGCGCAGTAAATGATAAATACCACCGCCTCCTAAATCCTCACTCGAGACTAAAACGGATTTCTGCAACAGGGTGTTAGCAAATGTGGCTAACGCTTCCACACTTAAAGATGATCCTGCTTCACACTCTAATTTCTGCTGCATTCACTAAATCCTTTAGCCAAGTATTCACTTCGCAATCAATCACTAAATTGATGCGTGCTTCCTGCCCTTTATTTTCAACCCAATGAACTTGATCGGCATTGATATACCAAAGCTCTCCCGCCTGCATTGGAACGCGCTTATCATCCACATAAAAATTTAACTGTGCATTCGTTTGCAGCGGCAAGTGCAATCTCGCCTCGCCATACTCAAGAGAAAGCCCTTTATCGCTATGGGGTTTAATTTCAGCCCCAGCATGCAAACGCATCAAACGTACTGATTTAACAGGAGAACCTAAGGACTGAATAAAGCTTAAGAGCGCAGGACTAGACTCAAGACAAGGCAAATTACGCCAATCTTCGGCCGATGATATAGAGAAGGCTTGCAAGATAGGATGGGCCCCTTGATACTCAGCGGCACAGCGCAGGACAAGAACATCCCAACCGCCCTGATAATCACGTTGATTAACATGGGGCAACCAGTCTTGTTGCAACAATGCATTAAGTTCTACTAGTATCTGGTGGGTATTTGAAATATGAGCAAGCAAAGCAAAAGAGTCGATATCCATATCTAACGGCTGTGTTTTTAGGTCAATCAACCAAGCCTAGCACAACGTCACAATCATACAAGTCAGCAACACTTTAACCCATGATTTGAAACAAATGGAATATCCCATGCTTAACTGGAACACTATAGACACAGTGCTACTCGACATGGATGGCACATTATTAGATTTACACTTTGATAATCATTTCTGGCTGAGTTTAGTACCACAGGAATTGAGTCAGCAGCGAGGTATTAGCACGGATGACGCGCAACAATTAGTCGTGAGTGCCTATGGAAAAGTGGCAGGAACACTCGATTGGTATTGCCTCGATTATTGGCAAGCAACACTTCAGCTCGACATTATGGGCTTGCATCGTACTTTGGTGGATCGCATTCAACTACGCCAAGATAGTATGCCCTTTTTAGATGCCTTAGCCTCTGCGGGTAAAAAACGTATTCTTGTTACCAATGCGCACCCCAAGAGTCTTGCTTTAAAGCTTGAGCATACAGAACTTGGCTCAGGGCTAGATGGGATGATTTCAAGCCACGAAACAGGTTATCCCAAGGAACATCCACAATTTTGGCAAACCTTGTTTGAAAAATTTGTTCTCGACCCGAGCCGTTGCCTCTTTATCGATGACAGTGAGCCGATACTCAATGCAGCAAGGTTAGCAGGCGTGGGTCATCAACTGGGGATAGCCAATCCCGATAGCCAAAAACCGCTAAAAATCTTTCACGACTTCCCAGCTATTACTGACTATCACTTATTACTTGATGATTTAAAACAACAAAAAGATAATAAAAACAAAGGCACCTAAGGTGCCTTTATCCTCTTTAAGCCGAATACTGTAACTACAGCCCCGGAATACGCCCCTGATACACCACAGGGAAATAACCGTCAGTACCACGTTTACCCAGTATTCCCAATGATTCACGCATATCCTTAGGCTGCTCAGCGGTTTCTTTAATTTTAGCGGTAACACTCACCATGTTGTCCTCCACTAATTGCAAAGCGCCCACAATGCCCAACTGATTTTTAGTTTCATCGGTCATTAACTGAGCTTTACCATCAACGCAGCTTAACCCTAGCTCAATATTGCCTAATGGATATTCACCAAACTGGTTTTTCACATGGGTTTGATTTAGAAACAGTTTGCCTGATAACTGCTCACACCAAGGCTTACCCTGCTCAAGCGTTTCGACTAATAGGCTGACTTCACCCGTTATTTCAGTTCTAAACGGCAACTTAGCATTACCAATAAGAAAACTGTCTGGCGCCTCAAAACGTAATCCTTTGGCACTTAAGCCACCTAAAGACCAAGTGACCAGCCCTTTAGAATTGACTGGCGTCGCGCGACTACCTATCTGAAAATCAACCTTAACTTTTCCTAAAAATAACGCCCAAGGACTCAGCTCCCAGCGTATTTGCTCAAGTTGGCGTTGCGGCACACTTAAGGTTTCAATACTGCCAGACCAAATACTGCCATTCACCCCCGAAATACTGATGTTCGCAGGTAATGGCGCTAATGCTATCGCAATCTTAGCGGGAAATAGAACGACTAAAAATACTAAATAAATCAGTACACCTATGATGACTTTTTTTATCAAGCTCACAACGACACCTCTATTGCGCTAATTGGATACGTCTTACTTTGACATAGCCTGGCGTACCAGCCTCAGCCAAATCAACACTTTCGAGGGATAAACCTTTTTTCTGAACCAACTCACTCAAATAACCTAATAAAGCATCAAAAGGCACATCGTCCATCCACACTTGGATCTTATCACCTTGGGGTTGCATGCGCGTGATCACTAAGCCATAGCTACCCGCTGTTTGGTTAACCACTGAGCTTAAACTGTCAGACATTGCAGGTTTAGCACCGCTTTGCTTCAGTCCAGCAATTTTATTTGCCGTTTGCTTTACATAGTTCAAAGTTTGTTGCTGGGCAGTGAGGTTACGTAATGCATCGGCTTCAGCATTCGCAATCGGTGTCCAAATACCCCAATAGAACACTCCTATCACCAAGAATACGGCACAAAAACCCACTAACTGTTGCTCGCGTAACGCCAGCCCCTGCCACCAAGTTCGCAAATTATTCATCTTATTTGCTCCTCAAGGTTAAGGTGCTAGTCACTTGATCTTCAGCGCTATTCATCGTGCCACCATCGAGTTGGAAACGACGTCCAACAATTTCTTTAAATTTCTCAATCTGTGCGTAATTTTTAGCGGTAACTTGCATACGGATCTCGTTACGAGCACTTTCAAATCTTAACGTATTGGGTTTAAGCTCAGGGACTTGCTTAAAGGCATCCTGTAAACCAGCCAACATTGCAAAAAACTCGGCGCCACTCCCCTGCCCCTGCAAGGCTCGTAACTGACTTTCCATTTGCGAACGTAGATTCACAATCCGAGTATTACCCGGCACAACCTGTTGGTAAATCGACTCGCTCTGCGCTTTCAGATCGGCAATCTGACTATTGACTTGATGGATCGTCAGCCCCTTATTCACAAGGGCAAGCACACAGGCGACCCCGAGTATAATGAGGGCATTTTTCCATAACATTAAGTACTTACTGTATTCGCGCTTAGGCGTATAAACACCACTGAGTAAGTTAACAGGCGCATTTAAAATACCACGGGCAAGCACCAACATTGGTAAATCTAAAGGTTGCTGTTTAAGCTCAACACCTTCAAGCTCGAAATCGGTATAACTGGCTACTGAAATATCTTCATCCTTAGTGACCAGTTGTTTCATCGCAAGTGGCAGCCAAGAAAGTGGCAAACTTTGGCCTGTACCAGAGCCTGTTCTTAGCAGTAATTCGTTGCCAAAACGCATCGCTGCCCATTGGCATTCCTGCAATGGCAAAGCCAAACAGTCGGGAACGATACGTTTAACTTTTAACCCTGCCTCTGTTAAACAATTCAGCCAAGTTTGCATTTGTTCATGGGCAACGGCGACCACACTTAAGGCATCACCATTACGTGGTCCAACGGTAAAATGCATAGCGTCAACATCATCTGCTAGCATTTCCTCTAACATAAAAGGCAGTGCTTTCAAGGCTTGACGTTGGCCTTTTTCAGGCAAATTAACACTGGTTAGGGTCATTGCTGATGCGGGCACAAGCACATCAATAGGACGATTACCCGCACGTTCAGTTAGGGTCGCTAAACCTTGAGCATTTGCAAGTTCGCCAGAGGCGATAATTTCTTGTTCTTGCTCAGACCATACCAACCAAGAGCAAGCCTGCTCCGTGTTTCTGCCTAAGCGAATAAATAGCCGTTCACTCACAGTTTTTCTCCACCAGCTTCAACCTAAAAAAGAATTGAGCTTGATTGCTATTATTTTTGTCCACCAAACTGACGGGTGAGCACTTCCATTTTGTTACCGCTGCCTTTTCTGAGCACACTCTCCATCCTAAAGATGGCATTGTCGACCTTAGCGCCGGAGGCGAGAAGGAAATACTGACTGTCGATAACAAAACTCGACTTCATTGCATCCTCCCATTTGATCGACCGCATGGAAGAGGTTTCATAAAAATCATCTATTTTGGCAAAACCATCGCTAGGGCGTTGATTAATGACACTCTCTGCCTCACCAACTGAAATTTGCCCCTCAACCATGGCCGCAAGCAATGCAGCTTGCTCCACCTCTAAGGTGTTTACATTGAGCAATTGCCTATCATTTCCCGGAATAACACAAATATAGGGTAATAATTTCAAATAAATATCTTGGGTATATCCCATTACTGCCCGCAATTCACTACGGTGATTCATCAGGGTATTTGCGGCACGATACGACACATTTCGCGCTTCATACTCTGCATCTTCGGCGCCAAAGGGGCTGGTTGTTGTATCTTCATCGATATAATCTTTTAGGGTTTGTGTCAGACGATCCGCCGAAAAATCATCCATCCCCAAACTCACTAACAACGCTTTATATTGTCTTGCCGCCAAGGGTAACTTAGGTTGCCCATTTTCGACTTCTTTCGTTGTGGCAGACAAAGCATTTAAATTAAAGCAGGAACGCATATCGGTGATCTTGCCAGCAATTTCACCATATTCCGCCGGGAATACTACATCACTCATGGCCCAATACTGCTGCCGATGCACCTTTCCTTCGGAATCCTCTAAATCTTGTTTTAGAATTTTTTTCGCCAACTCTTCTGCCGAAATCGTATACCAATAGGCTTGGTCGTACTGGGCTAAGTTCAATGTTCGGCGCATTGATAACTGATTACGACTGGTAATATTCGTGGCAATAATCACCACCAGTGCCACAATCAAAAGCACAACAATCAATGCGACACCGCGCTGTTTAGAGTGAAGCTGAATACGGTTTTTCATTCTCGACCCTCGTCTTCGGGATCGTCATTAGGATCCACTTCGCCAGAGCCATCACCGCTACCAGTATCTTCATTCTCTTTATTGTCGTCTTTTGGATCATCCTTATCTTTGTTGTCATCGTCATTAGACTTTTCAGGTGCCAAGGCCCCTAATGGCAACAAGAACTTACGCTGAATTTTACCTAAACCTTCAATATCCACTTCCATCGCGATGGCTTTAGGCAGCTTAGTCGCTTCGACTTTTCGCTCCCATTTATCTTCCATAAAAAAGGAATATTCTACCGACAACACGTTATCGATGATCACAGTCTTAATCGGCTCAGCACCAAACTCAGGCTCTGGGTAGGGAAAATACCAGCGTTCCAATCGCCCTTCTTGCACCACATAGGCGACGGACTGCAAGCTGCCTCTTGGTAATAAGCCATCGGGATTTAACCAACCCAAACGGTAAAAGACGAGTGCCTCAGATTCTGAGTCTAAAAGCTCATTACCCGTTTGGAATACCGTAGTACCACGTCCACCCTCGAGTAACCTTGGTGTTCTCGCGACCATTTGGTTTAAATCACGCTCAATCGCACCAAAGCCTTGCTGCAATGCCTTTAGGCGAGTCGAAAAGTTTTTAGTCACTTCATCGTTGGTCAATACCGTACTTAACACAGCATTGGCCGCTACACCTATCATGGCAAAAATCGCAATAGCGATTAACATTTCAAGCAACGTAAAGCCTGTGTGAGCTTTAGTTAGTTTTAAGGACATAACTGCTCACTTGTGCTGCAATACGCTGATAACGCTCATCTTCACTGACGCTGATGCGGATCATTCTAAAATTATCATCCGTCGTTTTTACAACTTCTCGGCGCCAATACCAGTCCTTTCCTGCCAGTTCAACTCGGCCTTCTTTTTTACCTAATTCAGGAAACTGAGGTTCAAGCCTGACATCGACCATCTGATTGTCAGCAACCCATTGCGCCAGAGTACGCGACTCCAGAATGGGCATATTTGCCATTTGTTCACCCAAACTTTTGGTAATTGAAACCGCCGCAACAGAAAATACCGCCAGCGCAACAATCACTTCAAGCAAGGTCATGCCCTTAACGTATTTCATCTGGCCGTCCTAGAGTTAAACGCCCAAGCGCATCACCCACCACCAGTACATCAATCTGTCCCTTATCGGTTTTTGCGATAAAACTCAGTTCAAAAGCACTCATTTCACCACTGGGGAATAACATGATCTGAGGCTCTGGATGTTTCTTTTTATCCTCGGTTTTAGCTTCAATAAATGGCTCATCAAACCAAGATTTTTCCTCTTCATCTTCTTGTACTAAAGGTAAACCATCGAGCACCAAGTTTAACGACACCCCAGTCTCCATCTGTTTTTCAGACAGCATTCTGTCTTTTTCCAGAGGATTCCATTTACCATCTTTATAAAAAACAAACTGATAACTGGTTTTTTCAATCACAATACCAATAAATTGACCGCTTAAAACCGTTTCATCGAGCACTAATTCTGTCGCGGCCATAAACTGCTGCGCCGTTCTTTCAAGGGCCTGCTGTGGCCCCGAGTTACCAATAGACATAGTCACAGCAGCAGCGGTGAGTCCCATCAGCAAAATCACCAGCATCACCTCCATTAAGGTGAAACCAGTTTGGCGCAGCTTTAGCATTTTATTGGAAATTCTGTAAATTCCAGTTACCGATATCATCTTCGGTACCTGGTTGACCATCTGGGCCTGCGCTGAAAATATCGAGCTTGCTGTTTTCGCCTGGGCTTAACAGTAAGTAATTATTACGCCATGGATCCTGCGGTAAGCGTTTGACATAGCCTTCTTCACGATAATTGCGCGGCTCTGGTGAAATGGTTGGCTTTTGCACTAAGGCTTCTAAACCCTGTTCAGTCGTTGGATAAACGCCATTATCTAGCTTATACATGTCTAGCGCATTCTCGAGCGCCACTATGTCTGATACGGCTTTTTGTTGGTCGGCTTTATCTTTGTTACCCATTAAGTTAGGCACGACCATAGAGGCCAAAATACCAAGAATAACAATCACTACCATCACTTCGAGTAAGGTAAAACCTTTTTGTCTGTTGTTTATTTGCATCAACTACTTCTCCTAAAAAAACCTACGCCAATTGGCTTGGCTATAAATCCATAAATTCAACAATCAGCTACTAATCAAGTTGTTCAATGCTAATATCGGCTGCAAAATCGCCATAACGATAAAGAGCACAATACCCGCCATACTCACCACCAACATAGGTTCAAATACGCCAAGGGCAATATTGACGTTACCTTCAAACTCCCTATCTTGGTTATCCGCAGCCCGTTCTAGCATCTGTTCGAGCTGACCACTTTTCTCGCCCGAGGCAATCATATATAACATCATTGCCGGAAACAGCTTAGTGTTAGTCAACGCAGCACCAAGGCTGGTTCCCTCTCGCACACGTGCTGTTGCATCATCAACGGCGGCACGTACTCGCATATTTTGCAGTACTTCGCTCGCAATACGCATACCATCAAGCAAGGGGACAGAACTGGCAGAAAGAATACTTAAGGTACGCGCAAAACGCGCCGTATTAAGGCCTTTACTGACACGACCAATCACGGGCATTTTCAGTAAAAAACTATCGTACTTCATTCTAAATGCTGGCGACTTAAGCATCCGTTGAAACACGACTGCCAACAATACTATCGCCAACACCACAAAGAGGCCGTAGTTTTGGACAAAATCAGACGCTGAGATCAAAAAACGAGTGGTAGCGGGTAACTCTGCGCCCATATGTTCAAATTGACCAACAACCTTAGGTACCACAGCCGCGAGCAATACTGAAATCACACCAATCGCGACCACAGTCAGCACTATCGGATAAATCATTGCCTGTTGCAGTTTTGACTTAAGCTGTTGGCGGCGCTCGGTGTAATCGGCAAGACGATTTAAGACCACTTCTAGGTGCCCTGACTTTTCCCCCGAGGCCACCATAGCGCGGTATAAGTCATCGAAAATATGCGGAAACTCAGCAAGGGAGTCGGCAAAGCTATAACCTTCGACGACCCGTGAACGCACCGCCATAATCATACTCGCGAGACGATCCTTCTCGCATTGTTGACCGACGGCTTTAAGGGATTCTTCAATAGGTAACCCCGCCGCCACTAACGTCGCGATTTGGCGAGTAATAAGGGCAAGTTCAGCGACTGAAATCCCACGTTTGAAAACAGAAAACCCACTGCTTTTGGCTTTGGCTTCTTTTTCGGTAACGGGAAGAATTTCCAGCGGCATCATACGCTGTTCCCGCAGTTGGCTACGGGCATGTCTGGCGGTATCGGCCTCTATCACGCCTTTAAGCTGCTTACCCTTGGCATCCAGTGCTTTATATTCAAATGCTGGCATTGCTTACTCCTCGCGGGTCACCCTTAGCACTTCTTCAAGTGTAGTGATGCCCATGAGCACCTTACTCATGCCATCATGGCGAATACTGGGTACGAACTGGCGAATGTATTTTTCAATCGCCAACTCACCTCGACCACCATGGATAAGCTCGCGCACATTATCATCCACCAGCAGTAGTTCGTGGATCCCCGTACGACCGCGATAACCGCTTTCGCCACAAGCCTTACAGCCATTGGCACGGAAGATGTGTCGGTTATCATCTGCGGCAATGCCCAGTAATTCATGTTCACGTTCATCGGGAACATGCTCAATCTTACATTTAGGGCACAGAGTTCGGATCAAACGCTGAGCTAACACACCAAGTAAACTCGATGAGACGAGGAAAGGCTCGACACCCATATCTTGCAAACGGGTAATAGCGCCAGAGGCGGTGTTAGTATGCAGGGTTGAAATCACCATATGACCCGTGAGTGACGCCTGTACCGCAATTTGGGCGGTTTCGAGATCGCGGATCTCACCAATCATCACCACGTCTGGATCTTGACGTAAAATCGCCCTTAGACCACGGGCAAAAGTCATATCAGCCTTAGTGTTAACTTGGGTCTGGCCTATGCCTTCTAACTCATATTCGATAGGATCTTCAACAGTGAGAATGTTGGTGTCTTTGGAGTTAATCTCAGTTAAACCTGCGTACAGCGTGGTACTTTTACCTGAACCAGTAGGACCCGTCACTAAGATAATACCGTGTGGACGACGGATAAGTTCTTCAAATTTAACGCGAATACCGTCTGTCATCCCCAGTTGTTTTAAATCAAGATTACCCGCATTTTTATCAAGTAAACGCAGCACGACACGCTCACCATGGCTCGATGGCATGGTCGACACCCGTACATCAACGGCACGTCCCGCAATACGCAATGAGATACGGCCATCTTGTGGTACACGCTTTTCAGCAATATCGAGGCGCGCCATCACCTTAATCCGCGACACTAACAGTGACGACAGTTTACGGTTGGGTTTAAGCACTTCTTTAAGCACACCATCAACACGAAAACGTACGATTAACTGCTTCTCATAGGTTTCGATATGAATATCTGAGGCTTCTTCTTTAATCGCTTCGGATAACAAAGCATTAATTAGTTTGATGATAGGCGCGTCATCATCACCTTCAAGCAAATCTTCGGTCTGAGGTAACTCTTCAGCAAGAGTGAATAAATCCATCTCGTTGCCAATATCTTCCATCAGTTGCTGCGCCTCGGAGGAATTAGCCTGATAGACCTGAGTCAATTTGGCCTCAAATCTACCCGCCTCAAGTTGCACTAAGGGCAAATCAACTCCCGAATAACGCCGTGCTTCAAGCATGGCGGCAAGTGGTGTTTTAGCGGTATGGAACAGACTTAATTCGTCTGTATCACCATAGGCCAAAATCACCTCGTGACGGTGGGCAAAGGCAAAGGGTAAACGCTCTTTGCTATTGGAGCGAAAGACCTCATCACCTTCGGTATCTAAGCCTAGTTCATTAGACGCTAGGCTTAAGTCATCGACTTGGGATAATTGAATTTCACTCATTGGTTTTATCTTTATTTTTGTTTTCATCCAGCGTTTTGAGCGTTGAATCCGTTTTACGCATCTGGGTGTCTAGGCCTCTGCCATCTTTGTAACGCTCTAAAATATCGTTCACTTCCGGCGGTAGATACTCAGATTGATTCCATTCATCCAATACAGGGACTTGAGTATCCGGCATTAAGTTAACGCCACGCTTTTGTTGCTCAAGTTGTAACGCTCTGAAATAGTTGTATTTACGCCCAGCAATCCCTTCCATTGTCATACCATCACGAATAATGGTTGGCTTGATAAAGATCATCAGGTTTTTCTTCGTCTTTTTACTGGAGGAAGATTTGAATAAATGCCCAAGCACGGGTATATCACCAAGGAAAGGTACTTTTTGCACACTTTCCTGCACTTCTTCGTTAATCAACCCCCCGAGTACCACAATTTGCCCAGAGTCAGCCATAACAGTGGTGGTTAGACGGCGAGTCGCAAAGGAAATATCCACCCCCGTGTTACCGTTAACGCCTGACACTTCTTGTTCAATCGCCAGCTTAACCGCATTGCCCTCGTTGATTTGTGGCACCACTTTCAACTTAACCCCAACCTCTTTACGTTCAACGGTTTGGAATGGGTTGCTGTTATTTGAACTGGCGGTAGACCCTGTCAAAATAGGCACTTCATCACCCACGATGAATGAGGCTTCTTGGTTATCTAAGGTGGTAATCGAAGGTGTTGCCAATACGTTAGAATTAGTATCACTCGACACGGCTTGAATTAAGGCACCAAAGTCCCCCATGGCCACACCCCAAGCCATACCATTGACCTTACCTAAAGCTTGGGCAAGTAAGGTGACATCACCTTGAGTGTCAGGGTTTTTACCTATAACCTCACCCGTGCTGGGGTTCGTAATATAAGTACCTTCTTTATCCTGTGCTTGCCAAATCCCTGCGCCAATCTCACCTATGGTTGGGCCTAAGTTATTAAACTGAGTACCACCACCTGCTTTAGCAGCCCATTGCACGCCAAAACCGACATTATCGCCCTCAGCAACTTCGACGATAATGGCTTCGACCAATACTTGAGCACGGCGAATATCGAGCTGGTTAATCACGCTCTCAATAGTACGCATTTGATCCGGCTCGGCGCTGATCACTAAAGCGTTTGTATCTGTGTGAGCCATAATGTTGATTTCATTACGACGTTTCGCACCCGCCTGCGCACTTGGATCTTTTTCACTTTCCAGTTTTTGGGCAAAACCCGTTAACACTTCAACCAAATCTTCCGCTTTGGCGTAGCGTAAATAACGTACCTTAGTGTTTCCTGTGCTGGCTTGCTCCGCATCGAGACGATGAATGAGCTCAACCACCCGCTGACGGCTCTTTTCATCACCACTAACGATGACAGCGTTAATACGCTCATCGGCCACCACTTTGGGTGCTTGACCGGGTAACTGCGCTTGGTTTGCGCTTGCACGGTAAAGGGTATCGATAATTCGCACCATTTCACCCGCTGATGCGTACTCTAGCGGCACCACTTGTACCGATGTATCCCCTTGTTTATCAACACGGCGGATAATTTCCACCAGCTTGTTAACCACAGAGGCTCGGCCCGTCAGCATAAGTACGTTGGAAGGATCGTAGTTGACGACGTTGCCACCACCAGCGTTATCATTTAGCTGGCGTAACAGGGGAGCGAGTTGCTTAGCCTCAGTGTTATACAAGGCCACAATACGGGTAACCATTTCATCGCCAATGCCGGGATCATTATCGTTCGCGACACGGATTGCCCCCGTCTGGGCGCTTTTGTCTTTAACAACCTTAATCACGCCATTTTCCATCTCGACAATAGCATAACCATAAACTTGCAACACGTTAAGGAAGAACTGGTAATACTGTTCGTCATTCAGCAGGTCATAACTGCGTACGTTAATTTTGCCACGGATCGTTGGGTCAACAATGATGGTCTTATTCAAATTTTTACCAACAATGTTGATAAACTCTTGAATATCAGTGCCCTTGAAGTTGGCCGCATACTGTTCTGACCAAACAAATTGGGAGGTAAACATGGCAGCGCCCGCCACAACTCCAGCAATCAGTTTGCGTCGAATCCTTTTATTATTCATTATTTTACTTTCCTCTAACGCGTGTTATTGCGGCAAACTAAACATGATTTCAACCAACTGCCCTTCCCGCTCAACCATAATGGAAACTTCAGTTAATTCAGGTAATTGGCTCATCATTTCTAACGCCTGAGTCATCACAGTCAGGTCGTACCCATTTATCGATTTCGCTAAGTCATTCGCTTTAAACCCTGCCTGCCTAAACAAATTGACATCTTTACCGGGATTTAGACGATAACCCACAACCGCGTCCCCTTGTCTTACGGGTGAGATGGCAATGTAATCGGTGATTTTGCTGGGGTCGGCTAATAACTCATTACGCGACTCGGCCAGTTCTTGGGAGATTTCAGCATTTTGGCGTTGATCAACACGGCTGACAGTTTGCTCTACTTTGCTTGTTTTGGCTTGCTGTAACTGCTGATTAACTGCGCTTTGGCTTGTATACACTAGCCCGTCAAGCATTAATGTTTCGTAACGCCCCGCGTTAGTGATGATGATACGGTCGGCATACACTTCCTTGAGTGAAGCAGAAGTGCCTTTAATCTTGTCCCCAAGGCTGTAGGTTTCTTGAATGCCACTGGACTCAATAATCGCGAGCCCTTTTTGATCTGCCGTTGAAGCAACCACCCCCGTCAATAGGATAGATAGGCTTGTTTTAGGGGCATCGGTGATGGCTTCTACCACTTCAACCTTAGGTCTTTCGGACTGAGCGTCAGCTTTACCAAACAGTCCAAGTTGCTGTAAACCCGTAAGGTCGATTTGGCCCGCACCACTGCCTACCGTGGTGGCCGTCGGTGACCACGCACTGGGTGATGAGCGAGTAGGTACGAGCTTCCAAGTAATTTGTGCCGCTAATAACAAACTGACAATAAACCCAAACCAGAACGTAACCTGACTTAAGGGCTTATGAGGAATGCTGGCAGCTTTTGCGATAACTTTATCTAATAAATCCATATTTATGTGGACCCTCGATACAGGTCTCTGTTCTGATTATATAAATTGATGATGCCAGCCACATGCTAACCTAGGCCGCATTTGGCAACAACCCCATAACAGTATTGTCATTGGCGAAAATCGCCCATTTATGCTAACTTTGCCCGCCTAAAAAGGGTGTGAAGCGCGCCACCCTTTAACATAATAGAAATGCAGCTCTCGCATTTTATTGTTCAACATGTGAACTCATCGATCTTTTGCCTTGGAGACACTATGACGCAAAGTTTTGGCGACAATACCAGCGTTCGGCTCGACAAATGGCTGTGGGCCGCACGTTTCTTTAAAACCCGCGCCATCGCCAAGGAAATGATCAATGGCGGCAAAGTACATTACAACGGTGCGCGCACCAAATCTAGTAAGAATGCAGAGATAGGTGCCGTCCTTAAGATACGTCAGGGATATGACGATAAAGAGATCGTGATAAAAAAATTATCCGAATTGCGCCAAAGTGCATCAATCGCACAAGAATTGTACGAAGAAACAGCTAACAGTGTGGCAAAACGCGCAGTAAACGCAGAAGCCAGGCGATTGAACATACTCAATAATCCTGCGCCAGACCATAAACCAGATAAAAAGCAACGACGTCAGCTCATTCGCTTTAAAGAATTCTAATAGTGAGACTCAATAATGAACCAAGATATTTTACACCGTTACCTGTTTGACAATGCCGATGTGCGTGGTGAGTTGGTGCAATTACAAGAGAGCTACCAACAAGTGCTCGACGCCCAAGCGTACCCGCCTGTATTACAAATTTTACTCGGTGAGTTAATGGCGGCGACCTCACTGTTAACGGCAACCTTAAAGTTCAGCGGTGATATCAGCGTGCAGTTACAGGGTAATGGCCCCGTATCACTGGCGGTGATTAACGGCAATAACCTGCAACAACTGCGCGGTGTTGCGCGTTGGAATGGCGAATTAACCGATAACGCCAGCCTTGCTGACTTATTTGGTCAAGGTTATATGGTGATCACCCTAACACCGGATGAGGGTGAACGCTACCAAGGTGTCGTGGCATTAGACAAGCCCACGCTGGCCGCCTGTGTTGAGGAATACTTCAATCAATCTGAACAGTTACCAACAGCATTATGGTTATTTGCTAATGGACAACAGGCTGCAGGTATGTTCCTGCAAATTCTGCCAAGCCAAGAAGATCACCATCAAGACTTCGAGCATTTAAGCCAGTTAACCTCAACCATTAAGGCCGAAGAATTATTCACTTTAGATGCTGAAAACGTATTACACCGCTTATATCATCAGGAAGAAGTCCGCCTATTCGATCCTATTGAAGTTAGCTTTAAATGCACCTGTTCACGTGAGCGAAGTGCTGCAGCGATTAAGACTCTAGAGCAGGCTGAAGTTGAAGCCATTCTGGCCGAAGAAGGTAAGATTGAAATGGGCTGCGAGTATTGCAATGCCAATTACGTGTTTGATGGCATAGATATCACAACAATATTTGCCAATGGTCAGAACTCGAATATACCTCAATAATCAATAAATTAATTAAAAAAATGGGCACAGTCAGGTGCCCATTTTTTATTCCACCATGATCCAGTTCACACTTTGTACTCTGCTTAGGCTACAATCGGCATCACTTTGTCCCTAGCACGGCCTAGGCGATAAATAGCAAATAAATCGGCAGACGATCGATCATAAAAATAACCTTACAAATACAATAAATGGAGACCTCGCTATGGCGGATGGATTACACCGCGTTCATTACAACCCCTCAACAGCACAACTTGTCGAATTTGCCCTGCTACGCGGCGAAGGTGAATTGACAGCCAATGGCGCGTTAGTTGCGAAAACTGGCGCTCGCAGCGGTCGCTCACCCGGTGATCGTTTTATCGTCAAAGAGCCCAGTTCAGAGGCCGATATTGAATGGGGCCCTGTCAACCAAGCTTTCGAACCCGGTGCTTTTGAAGGTTTATGGGCACGGGTTGAGGCATACCTTGCCGATAAAGAACTGTTTGTATCTGATCTCGAAGTCGGTGCCGATACAGAACATTACCAACCCGTACGCGTTACTACGCAATACGCTTGGCACCAACTGTTCGCCCGCAATCTATTCATCATTCCTGAAGAATTTAATCGTAAAGACAAACCAGTATGGCAGATCATCAATGCCCCAGACTTTGTTTGCGATCCCGCGCGTGATGGCACTAACTCAGATGCAGCCGTGATTTTAAACTTCGCCGAACGTAAAGTGCTGCTCGCGGGCTTGAAATACGCTGGCGAAATGAAAAAATCTATGTTCTCAGTGCAGAACTTCCTACTGCCAGCCCAAGGCGTGCTACCTATGCACTGCTCAGCCAACGTAGGTAAAGATGGCGACACTACGTTATTTTTCGGTCTGTCTGGCACGGGAAAAACCACGCTATCTGCCGATCCCAAACGCTTCCTGATCGGTGACGATGAACACGGCTGGGCACCGGGCGGCGTATTCAATATCGAAGGTGGTTGCTACGCCAAATGTATCGATTTAAGCCAGAAGAATGAGCCTGTGATTTGGGATGCGATTCGTTTCGGCACTGTGCTTGAAAACGTCGTTATGGACGAACACCGCGTCCCTAACTACAAAGACAGCAGCCTGACGGAGAACACCCGCGCAGCCTATCCGCTGGAGCACATCGCCCAACGTAAAGAAGACAACTGCGGCGCAGAGCCACATGCCGTTGTGTTCTTAACCTGCGACGTATCTGGCGTATTACCACCGGTTTCTATCCTGACTAAAGAACAAGCGGCATACCACTTCTTATCTGGCTATACCGCCAAAGTGGGTTCGACTGAAATCGGCTCAACCTCAGCGATTCAATCGACTTTCTCAACGTGCTTCGGCGCACCTTTCTTCCCACGCCCTGCTGGCGTGTACGCTGAACTGTTAATGAAACGCATTGAGTCATTCGGTAGCCAAGTCTACTTAGTCAACACTGGCTGGACTGGCGGTCCACATGGTGTGGGTAAGCGTTTTGACATCCCCACCACTCGCGCCATCGTCGATGCAATTGTCAGCGGTGAATTGAAAGATGTTGAAACCATCCACTTAGACACCTTGAACCTCGCCGTTCCTGTTGCAGTGACAGGCGTAGACAGCAATTTACTCAACCCAATCAACACTTGGGGCGATAAAGCGCTATATGCCGAATATGCCCAGAAGCTGGCCGAAGCTTTCACTAAAAACTTCGCTAAGTATCAAGTGTCAGACGCAATCCGACACGCAGGCCCAAAAGCATAAACGCCTAAGCATTTAATTTAAAGCCTGTAAAAAAATGGCACTGACTCAGTATTGATCGGTGCCATTTTTATAGGGCTGACGCAAACCATGGCATTTATGTGATTAATTCGATTAAATAAGTTCCCTAAGTGCATATGCTAGCGGTATAAAGAAAACGGATATACACTGCGGCCAGATTCCAAGATGGAGGAATATATACAATGGACGTTAAGACATATCTACAAGCATTGAGTGCTCTCTACGCCAGCCTAAATCAAACATTAGAACTGCATGATGGCTTATCAAACTCGGCCTTAGATGAAGCCGAAAAACAATTAGGTTTTAAACTTGTTCCTCAGCTAAGGGAGCTTTGGGGATATGCCAATGGTGGCAATGAGTGGAGCACGGTATTTGCCCGAAAAGATTACTTTTGTCGGTATGATTTTTTGTCATTAGCCTCATCACTTACATATCGTGACCGAATGAAAAAACGGGCCCAGCACTACACTAATTACCAAGAGCCAGAAGTGCGGGATCCCAAAATTCAATCGGGGTGGTATCAAGGAGGTTGGTTGCCCTTTGCCCAATTTGGAGGGGGCACATTACTCTTGATTGCAGATCATTCGCCCTCGGCATTAGGTAAAATCGGCCAAGTTATCGCATACACCCATGACCCCGATATGATGGACTTTATCAGCCCAAACCTAAACCAATTTTTTGAGCAATCCTTGGCGCAAATCACGCTATATCCAGATGAATTAATTGAGGATTAAGGATAACGAAAATGAACGACCCATTATTCAACAAACCTAGTGAACTGATTATTGAAGGTGAGCTTCAGGGCAACGATAAGTTACGCATAAAAATGCTCGAAGACGTTTCTTTGATGACACAAGAGACGAAGCATAAAATCCTAAATGCTATGCTCAAAATGCATAAGTACTTTGAAGATTATTGCGGTGACTTAGAGATTTCTTTAAATACCATCAATGAAATAGCCGCAAATACCCAGCCTTTGTACATTATATTGGATGACACCAGCACAATGGAGACTCGGGCAATTCGTTATCATTACACCTGCAACTGGGAAACCGATCATGGCGTAGAAGTGTTGATACTCAATGGTAATCAAGTGATTTTTGTGGGCAACTGCGGTTATACCTATGGTGTGTTACTCTCCTCAATTGATAGCGATTTATGCCTACAAAATGAAGATCTTAATTTTCTTATTGCATAAAATCAAAACTATGCCTGCTGTTGGAAGTTTTAAAACAACCTTTCTCCAATGGACTTGATTAGGGCGTGTTGACGTTTCGAGATTAAATTTTGTTCGCTCTGGCAAGCTCGTGATCGCGAAATGAGGAGTGACCTTAACGGTGGCAACGATAAGTGAGATACAAGATGAAAAACTACCCTAAAAAAGACAGAGACCAAGCATTCAGTGTATTGCAGAGACTGGCAGAAAATGACGAGCAGTTAACCGAGCCTCAAGCAGTCAAACTCGCTATCCTAGCGCAGGGTTTAAAAGAGAGTGATGATCTCACCGCTAATGACTTAATTCATCGCATCAGCTATATAGAAAATGAATTAACCCAATTCGCCATAATCCAGCGGGTGGCCTTTAACAACTTCGCCGAGTTTATAAACAGCCTGACGTTAGCAGGGCGCTTTGGTTGTTTCACGAGATTGGTGCGGGGTGGGGATTACTCGGGGACTGACAGCCTACATATTTGGCCGCTGCTGGCGGCACTCGCCATTCATGATTTACCCACTATCGCCGCCTATAAAAAGCAATTTGTGCCACCCTTTTTAACGGGTCATAAGGTGACAGTCTTGGCCTGCAATGCGGTATATGCCATTTTAGGTGCCACACCCGTTACAGATAATTTACGACATAAACTCACAAGCCTAAAAGATTCGAAATACAGTATGGCGATGCTGCATAGCCTCGCGGCCATCATCAATCAGGACATGGGCTCGTTTATCGACAATATCGCCATTATGGTCAAGTCTAATCGCTCGCAGCAAGAATATTCGCCACTGGAAAAATGTTACTGTGTTAATGCCCATGGTTTAGTCAATTTATGGCGGTTCCATACAACCAATGCGCCATTACCTCCCCTTGATTTCCCCCTACCATGGCAGAATGAATTACACGCGTTTTTTACCACGGGTCACGAGTCCATTAATATATCTTTCAATCCCTTAGCTGAGCAAAAGTTAAATGATCTGCCAATTGACCCAAATACGCTGACGCTAATCCATTCATTAACAGACACACAAAGTTAACTGCGATTAATCCAAACAAAATTAACCATTTAAAATTATGCAATTCTCTAAATAACTAAACTTCAGTTACCTAAAAGCTGGACTCCTGCTCACAAGCATTGCGGGAATGACGGCTTAATATGACATCTAATGAAACATCATTAGGATTTGGCTCTTTAGCTGTGTTATTTACCTTTATCATTAAATCTATTAACAATTCCTCAGTGTCCGTGTAGTTTAGATAGCTTATAAAAACAACAATAGGCTATCGCTATGACTGCATCCTCTATATCACCCGCTTTATCACTCTCAGTATCAAAGTCGGTTTCAACATCCGCAACCTCAAAACCACTTGCTTTTAACTTCTCTGCAAATAAATCCCGTTTTTCTAAGACCTTACTCGCTTCAGCCTTAGCCTTGAGTTTTATGGGCACGGGTTTTAATTCGGTGCAAGCGGCGACCCATGCGATGCCGGATGCGGCTAAGTTGGCAGCGGGTGTGGAGCAAAAGGTGATCAACTGGCGCCGTGATTTGCATCAACACCCTGAATTGTCTAATCGTGAATTTCGCACCAGCAAGATTATTGAAAAGCATCTGAAGTCACTAGGTTTAGAAGTGCAAACGGGTGTGGCGCATACGGGCGTGGTGGCAATCTTAAAGGGTGGAAAGTTGAAGGGCGGCAAGCCTGGGCCGCTGATTGCGATTCGGGCGGATATGGATGCACTGCCTGTGACTGAAGTGGTCGATGTACCTTTTGCCTCTAAGGCGACTGACACTTATCGCGATCAAAAAGTGGGGGTGATGCATGCCTGTGGTCACGATACACATGTGGCCATGTTAATGGGCGTGGCCGAAAACTTGGTTAACGTGAAAAACAGCCTAGCGGGGGATGTGATGTTTATCTTCCAACCCGCCGAAGAAGGTGCGCCAGAGGGTGAAGAGGGCGGCGCGGAATTGATGCTCAAAGAAGGGCTATTTGCTCAGCGCAAACCCGAGCAAGTATTTGGTATGCATGTCACATCGAGCATGCCAAGTGGCATGATTGGCCTGCGTAGTGGCCCAGCGATGGCGAGTGAAGACTCTTTTACCATCAAAGTGAAAGGCAGCCAAACCCATGGTTCGCGTCCTTGGAATGGGGTTGATCCTATTGTCGCCGCGGCGCAAATTATCACTAACGTGCAAACCATAGTAAGCCGTCAGGTGGATATCACTAAAGCGCCGGCAGTGGTGAGTTTTGGCGCGGTTAATGGCGGTATTCGCTCTAACATTATTCCCGATGAAGTCGAGCTGATTGGCACTATTCGTACCTTCGACCAACCTATGCGCGCCGATATTAAACTGCGTTTAGCGCAAATGGCCGAGCTGTCGGCGAAAACCTTAGGGGCGACTGCGACCACTGAGATCCACCAAGGTTATCCTGTGGTGGTCAACAATCCCGAATTAGTCGCCAGTATGCGGCCCGTGCTGGCGAGCGTGGTGGGCGATAAGATGCTGATTGAACCCGGGTTAATCACAGGTGCCGAAGACTTTGCTTACTACGCCTTAGAAACGCCGGGGATGTTTTTCTTCCTCGGGGTGACGCCAAAGGGAACGGACCCTGAAACGGCGGCCAGCAATCATTCACCGGCATTTTATGTGGATGAAAGTGCGCTAAAAGTGGGTGTTGAAGCCATGACCAAAGTGGCGTTAACGGCGCTCAAAGCCCAATAAGTGGCTAACGTATTATTCCGTAAGCACTGCGGTATAACTTGAGCTTACAAAAAACCGGCGCGGGATACGCTTGCTGCGCTTGATTTGTTAAACAATTTACCTTCATATGTGATTTTTTACAGCAAGGAGCGAACAAGATGAAGCGCACGCTATCGGCTCTGGTGTTGGCTATGGGACTTTTGAATCCCCTAAGCCAAGCACAGGCCACCACGGCAGAAGACATTAAGAGTTTCACGCTAGATAACGGCATGAAAATCATGGTGCTAGAAGATGCCTCAATTCCCAATGCCAACATGTATTTGTTTTGGAAGGTCGGTTCACGTAACGAAGTGCCCGGCATTACCGGTATTTCGCACTTTTTCGAACACATGATGTTCAACGGTTCGAAAAAGTACGGCCCAAAAATGTTCGACCGCACTATGGAAGCTGCCGGTGGCGCGAACAATGCGTATACCACTGAAGATATGACGGTTTATACCGATTGGTTCCCCGCCAATGCACTCGAAACTATGTTCGATCTCGAAGCCGACCGTATCGCTAACTTAGATATCAATCCCGAAATGGTAGAAAGCGAGCGTGGTGTAGTGCAGTCAGAGCGTTCTACTGGCTTAGAAAACTCTAACTGGAATGCCCTTGAAGGCGAAATCAAAGGCGTGGCATTTTTAGCCCACCCTTATTCTTGGTCGGTGATCGGTCACGAGTCGGATATCGCCGCTTGGTCGTTGGAAGATTTAGTTCAGTACCATAAAACCTATTACGCGCCGAACAATGCCGTGGTCGTGATTGCCGGTGATGTAAAGCTTGCCCAAGTAAAAGCCTTGGCAGACAAATACTTTGCACCTATTCCGGCACAAACGCCACCGAAAGCGATTCGCACCGTAGAGCCTGAGCAAAAGGGCGAGCGTCGCACCTTTGTGCAAAAGGCGTCGGTCAGCACACCCAACGTAATGCTGGCGTACCATATTCCGGCGGCAACCCATGCGGATTTTTATGCGCTGGACTTATTAAGCTCGATTCTAAGCCAGGGTAATAGTTCGCGTTTATATCAATCATTGGTTGATAAACAACTGGCCTTAGAAGCGCAAACCTACATGCCGATGTCGGTCGATCCTAACCTCTTCTATGTAATGGGCGTGGCGACACCTGAAGTGAATGCCTCAACCTTAGAGCGCGCGCTGATCGAGCAAATCAATAGCATTGCGAGCCAAGGTGTTACCCAGCAAGAATTGGATAAAGTTAAAAATATCAAGTTGATGGATTTTTATCGCTCAATGGAAACCATTAATGGCAAGGCCAATACCATAGGCACCTATGAGATGTATTTTGGTAGTTACGACAAGCTATTTAATGCGCCAGAAGCCTATAACAAGGTGACACCAGCAGATATTCAGCGTGTTGCCCAAACCTATTTACGTAAATCGAATCGCACTGTGGCTGTGCTGGCAGCATCCGAGGAGTCTGATCAATGAAATCATTTGGAAAACCCTCTACGTTAATGGCGGCTTTAGCTTTAGGAACAAGTTTGGCCTTAGCAGGCTGTGCGGCGACATCAGCCCCAAAACTCGTTGATACTGGCAGTTTTGCCATGCCAAGTTACGATAAGTTTGTGTTAGATAATGGCCTTACTGTGTATTTAATGCCCCAGCGCGAAGTGCCCTTAATTACCTTAAATGCCGTGGTGCGCGCAGGTGCCGTTAATGACACCACCGCAGGCGTGGCACAAATGACGGCAGAAGGTTTATTGTTAGGTGCAGCGGGCAAATCTAAGGCCGATATCGAGCAGCAAGTGGATTTTCTTGGTGCCAGTTTAGGCGCTGATGCAGATAAAGAAGGCAGTTATCTGAGTGCTGACTTTATGGCGAAGGATATTGACCTCATGCTGGGCCTATTTAGCGCCGCCATATTAACCCCTGATTTTGATGCGGCCGAATTTGATAAACTCAAACAACGCGCCATTGCCGGGCTGCAGCAAGATAAAGAAAGCCCACGGGCGGTGATTGGTCGCTACTTCGATAAACTCGTATTTGGCGATCATCCCTATGGTAATGCGGCTTCGGGTAACAGTGATTCGCTAGAGCAAATCACTGTATCGCAGCTACGCGCTTTCCATAAGAGTTACTATCAGCCTGCCAATACCGCGATAACCGTTGTGGGTGACTTTGATGTGACTGCTATGAAAGCCAAACTGACACAAACATTCGGTCAATGGAAAGACAGCGAAAAACTGGTACAGCCTGATTTAAACCAAGGTTTGCCTCAGTTAACCGAGGCCAAAGTTTTGTTGGTGGATAAACCCGATGCAATCGAAACCACCTTTTTGATCGGCGGTTTAGGCATTAGCCGTAATAACCCTGACTATGTGGGTTTAACGGTAGTAAACACGATTTTAGGCGGCCGCTTTACCTCTTGGCTGAATGATGAGCTAAGGGTAAACGCAGGCTTAACCTATGGTGCACGCTCAGGTTTTACACCGTATACCGACTCAGGCGTGTTTACTATCAGCACTTTCACTAAGACAGAGACGACTCAAGAAGCGATAGATTTAGCCTTAAAAACCTATGCACGTTTATGGGAAAAAGGTATAGATCAGGCGACGTTAGATTCAGCAAAAGCCTATGTGAAGGGGCAGTTCCCACCTAAGTTTGAAACCTCAGGCCAGTTGGCTGGGTTATTGTCTGGCATGTATTTGTACGGCTTCGATGACAAGTTTATCAATGAGTTCCAAGCTAAGGTGGACGGTTTAACCTTAGAAGAAACCCAAAGACTCGTGAAAGCTTACTTCCCACAGAAGGACTTACAATTTGTACTAATTGGTAACGCGAGCAAGATTGCGCCTGTTGCAGCTAAATACGGCAAAGTGCAAACTGTCGAGATTAACGCCACAGGATTTGGTCAATAAGTTATCGTTGCTCGGTTTGATTCAATAAAGAAAAGGTCTGCATAGTGCAGACCTTTTGCTTTTCTGTGCTAGGTTCTAGATTCTATTGTCCACCCGGCTTGGCGTAGTGGGTCATCCAATCTTTGACTTGGTTATACCAATAGATAGAGTTATTAGGCTTCATCACCCAATGGTTTTCATCGGGGAAGTAAATCATCCGCGATTCCACATTGCGAGTTTGCAGAGTGCGGAACAGCTCAAACCCTTGCCCAACTGGTACACGGTAGTCGAGCTGACCGTGGCTAACCAACGTTGGAGTGTTAAAGTTAGCCGCAAAATAATGTGGCGAAATCGCTTTATATAACTCAGGATTATCCCAGTAATTACCAAAGCGCGTGCTGTGCACCGCAAAGTCGGCCGCCATTTGTGAATACATGTCATAAACCGCGGCGTGGATCAGTAGGGCTTTAAAGGGATGTGGTTGACCTAAAATAATCGAGGTCAGATATCCACCGTAACTTGCGCCACCCGCGACCATACGATCGCTATCAATCCAGCTTTGCTGTTTAAACCATTCAGCAGCTTTGAGCACATCTTCGAGGGATTTATTCTTCCAATCTGGGTTAATCGCATCGGCAAAGTCTTGTCCAAAGCCGCTAGAACCATGGAAGTTTGGCCACGCAGTAACATATCCCCAAGAGGCGAAGGTTTGCGCGTTCCAACGGTAATGGAAACCATCGGAGATGGCGTTATGTGGCCCGCCGTGAACCAACATAAAGAGGGGGTATTTTTTACTGCGATCGAACCCTGGTGGATAATGTACCCACATTTGAATATCTTGATTTTGATATCCCTTGTAAGTCACTGACTCATAAGTGCCTAAATCAACGTCTTTAAGAATATCGTCATTAAAGTTCTCTAGGCGTACCGTCTTGCCATTGCGGGGATTAATGCTGACCAAGCGCGCTGGGTGCAAGAAACTCTCGTTGGTGGCAATCAATTCACCATCTTTGCCTATGGCAGGTTGACCAAAGTCAGTCGCTTCTGTAATGGCTTTGACTTTACCGTTTTTGGCATCGATATGATAAATGCGACTCGTCGCAGCATCATCAATAGCGGCATAAAAACCTTTGCTATCGGGTGTCCAATTAAATTGGCCGACTGAACGATCCCACTCAGGCGTTAGCGTATTGAGTTTGCGGCTATCAATATCCAGTAGCATCAACCTTGCGGTATCGGCATAAAATCCGGGGATTTTTTGACGGGTAAAGGCCAGCGTTTTGCCATTAGGACTAAAGTTTGGATTAACATCTGCGGCTTGATTTTCTGGCGTAATATTTTCTGCTTTACCGCTACCAATTGTGGCGAGAAAAATATCCAGTTTAGGATCAACACGATTGTCTGAGCCATAAGCACTGAAGGCAATCAAGCGTTCATTAGGCGAAATATCATAACTTGAACTGCTTTGGCTCGAACGCGGTAACTCATATCCAAGCGGTTGAGTGACGGCTTCAACTTCACCGCCCAAAGCGGGGATCCTAAAGACATGGGCCTGACGACGTTCATCCAGCCAATGATCAAACTGAGCATAGGGCAACGCATTCCACTGGCGCGCGGATACCTTATTGTCCTTGTCGGTTTTTAGTTGGGTTTTCATCTCATCCCATTTTTGATTTGGGAAGATATTGCTGATGAAATACAGATGCTTGCCAATCCATTTAATACCATTAACGCCAGTAGGAATATCGGTTAAACGTTGCGCTTCACCCGGACCATCCATAGGCAACAGGTAAATTTGGCCTGCATCGTCTTCATTTCGCTCACTGACAAAGGCTAATGTCTTACCATCAGGTGAAAACACTGGCTCACGAACCTTTAGCCCCTTCGCTGTGATGGCACGATTATTTTTCCCTTCGCCATCAAAACGCCACAACTGGGTCGAACCTTTATCTTCTTTTAAATCATATTCTGTCACTGGCGCAATAATATGTTCACCAGAGGGGGATACCACAGGGCTACCAATACGCTTAAGTTGCCAAAGCAACTCCACCGAGAGTGGCTTGCCCTGCTCCGCCAATGCTGAGCCAAATGGCATCAACAGACAGAGCAATAAAATTCCTGCCTTCTTCACTGTGAGTCTCCTTAATATATACCTACGCTATCTGGAGGGACGCATGCCAGCATCTTCAGATTGTTTGGGTATAAATATCGTTATAATGATTATATTTGGTTGTACAAACCCGAGAGTATAGAAACTCAGCATGAAAGCAAACTGAGTAATGATGAGCAATAAACGTGCTTTGTGTAACCATCTGTAAATTTTGCTCGTCAACCTCGACTGCCATTGTGATAATTTGTCCGCGAGTAGCACTTCAGCATCAATCAACATAAAGACGGCTAAGTATTTGTTTGTGATTAAATTTAACGCTAATCTAATCCGACATTGCAGATAGGTGAAAATATGCAGAATAAAATAAACCTATTAAAACGGTATTGTCTGTGGGGCATTACGCTCAGCGTATTAACGCCTTTTTCGGCCGTAGCGACTAAAATCAGCTTTAATGAATTTTGCGCTCAATTTGTTGGTCAGTGGACTGGCGATGCGGCTAAAGTGGGTGAAATACCACGAAAAGTCACCACGACAGGTTTATGCTCCCACGATCAGCGGCAGTTGATCCTATCCGTCAGTGTCGGAACAAGGGCCCCTTACAGTGAAACGTGGTGGTTTAGAGAGCAAGGCGAACAAGTACTTCTGACATACTACGATGGTATATCACAGGAAAAGCAGCAAGTTTTTAGTTTATATCGTAAAAATGGGGATTATTCCTTACTGGGGGAAGGCGAAGTAAATGCCCGTTCTGCATTGATCCAGTTGTACTTTCAAACCCAGCCCTCCTCTAGCCAACATAATGCTTGGCAATGGACACAGAATATTCAATATCTAGATGATGATGTTGATCGCTATCAGCTTTTTCGTGGGATAGAGATGACGCCTGTGACGCCATCTCAATAAGTGTACTCACTCATACACGAACTGGCAGTTTTGATTATGTAGTACGACTTAATCGTACAATCTCTACTTGACACCACACAACTCACTTCGGGACAAAAAGCGTTAGATTTTATGCACTAAAGGTGGGTAATAGCATTAGGTAAGTTATGGCGACCAGATTCGTTTACACTGACCCCGTGTATTCGTTGACTGATATCTACTAACGCAAACTTGCCATGGTGTTCACTCACCGACATGCAGCAAGTACTTCACAAAAGGTGTCCATCCCATCATCCGTGGATGCAGGGCCGCCCCATCTGATGTGAAAGGATTCACAAATGCCGCGATGGCATGGACGCCAAAGAGCGGCCATGGTGCGGACGGTCGTCTCGCCAATCACCATGGCTCACCTATTTAATATCGGTGTAACCTGTTTGCTTTAAAGTAGATATGTGACTCGTTTGTGGACATAAATGAGCTAGATTGTTAGTCCTAATTTGAGGTTTTCGGATAAGAATTTCTATGTCTTAACCTACGCTCTAGCCCATTCCTGTGAGCAACGCGAGCTATTTGAACCACTAGTTAGTAGCTTTCATAGATTTGATTCGTGACGGCAACTCAAAAAGAGTAATGAGTAATGTTTCCGCATGCGTTTTAGAAGGTCACTGGTGCAACAATGCTTGATTTGGTATAGCTATTGATCATCGAGTTATTTCTGTCTTAACTTATATTTTATTGTCTTCATTGCTTTTATAGGATAACCAATTCCCCAGTTTGGGTTATACCACATGGCCACACACCGGTATGATATAATGCTAAGATTGCTACCCACTTTCCTGGCTGATTAGAAAGGACCTCTTTGGCTGCATGTCTACAAGCGAACAGCGCGCTACCTTTCATTGCCTCTGTGTAGTTATGAGGGCCATCGACAAGTTTAGGATGAGTCTTCCCAACGCTTCGCAACGATTTCAACGCAGCTTTATAAACCACTTTCTCAGCCTCTTTGTCGTAGAGCTGTTCGTCTGGTTTAGTTGGATATGTTCCTTCGAAAGGATCGGATTGATCTCTGCTGCTCGGCAACCAATCCCATTCAATTTGTAATTGAGAAATCGCTAAGATGTGCTCAGCTTGGCTTAGCCAGTATTCTCTATTTGTTCAATCAATGCTTCGATGTTCATTAGCAGTTACGCCTGAGTCGATTCTTGGTTTGTCCTAACGCTGCCAGCAACTGCCGGAGTGAATTAAAAACTTTTTTACGTCTTTTTGCAAAAAAGGCAGTTTACGGAGGTCAGATTGACTGGCCTTGTTAAACATTTTAGAACTTGAGTGAATAACCACTGGAAACCCACTCATTGAAATTTGCCGCCAACAATACCATAGACTCTTTAGTTAAATCGCCGAAAGGTACCCTATAAACTGGCCAGTCTTCTGAGCTTATATTATGTGTGGTATCGAAGACAATTGACTCTCCCCCACCATCTGAACCAATAGCAACCAACCCAGGCAAGTATTGCTCGTAGCAATAGGCTTCTGTTAATTCGGAAATCTCTTTAGCGCTCCAGAGCACAACTGAGTCATCTGGTTCTTGCACGCCAATCGGAGTTTCGGCCCCATTAGTTTCAAGCAAGAACTTCTTATACTCACTAGGAAGATCTGTTCCTAACCATTTCTCAAGAGCCTGAATTTCTTCAGTACTTGCTGGATTTTCCGGATATTCGAATTTATCTCGATATTTGCTCATGATGCGTAACATCTTAGTAATTATGCGCTGTTTGCAGGGCATAAATCGCTTGTTGGACTTGGCAACTGCCACATACAGGTCAATTGGTACAAATGATGCTATAGGAATTTGCATTTTTGCGGTAGCGGTTTTTTATACTGTTTCATGGTTAATCACTTGATATTGTTTTAGCTTTCTCATTCTTTTACGCTCACGTCTGACTCATTATTTACCTTGATTGACAGCATTTTGGCCTCGTATTCAGGCTAACACTCATACCACATTTTCTCATCTGCTAATGTAATTGCGGTTGGATAATACTGATTAGACCAGAGCCCTGTAGCATTACTAAAATTGAGTCAACATACTGATGTTGAAGTGAGCTAGATGCCACTTTGCTAACAAGGAATGGGCAATACCTTTTTAGCTAAACGAACAGTGTGAGGGGGTAGTTAAGATTGCCACTGTTGCAACAGTGACCGTTGGCGGCATGGCCGCTCTTTCACATCTGACCCATAGGGATATGGGAAATGCCACTATGATGTCGGGAACATCATCGGCCATGTGATCGCGACATTCGCACTTCCATATGCAGCAGATGCCGCCGCCGAGCCTATAGGGATACTTCTTGTAAAATAAAAGGGCGGCGTGTCACTGGGGAAACAGTGGCAATGCACATAACACAAGATACGATTCAGCTGTCTTACTTTGGGGTAGAATGGAATTAAAGTAACCTGTCGGATCTAATCGCATCGTGATTTGAATATTGACAGGTTAACTCTAGATTAATCCAAATAAGTATCCCTAAGCATTAAATTGCACCTTCAAAACCGAGTTGGCGCCACGCTTCGTAGCTGATAATGGCCACTGCATTAGAAAGGTTCAAACTACGACTCGTTGCCGCCATTGGAATACGCAATCTTTGCTCGGGCGGAATCGACTCGATAATCGCCATCGGCAAACCACGGGTCTCAGGGCCAAATAACAGCACATCATCCTTGGCAAAACTCAGCTCAGTATGCGGGCGACTCCCCTTAGTAGTGCAGGCCATAATGCGCTTGCCTGTCATCGCTTCAAGAAAGGCATCGAAATCTTTATGGCGAGTCACATTGGTTAAGTCTGCATAGTCCAAACCCGCGCGGCGTAGCTTTTTCTCTTCTAGATCAAAACCTAATGGCTCAATTAAATGCAGCTGGCAGCCATTGTTTGCGCAAAGGCGAATGATATTACCTGTGTTAGGTGCGATTTCTGGCTCATAGAGTGCGATATGGAACATACTGACCCGCCTGTAAAAAATGACGCCCGATTATACGGCAAACGGCGCACAAGCGCAGTGTCTGTTGTGAGTGGATTTGGCTCAGGTCATACAACAGAGGTTGTAAATAGGTGGAATTGTTATCTCAAGGCTTGCCTGCTTTATTATCTCAAAGTAACATATCTCAACATCAAGATACTTTTTAAGAAGCCATTATGCCCTTTGTGATTGCGTTACTCGCTCCTGTATTTTGGGGGACTACCTATGCGTTAGTGAGTCTCTACTTACATGATATGTCGCCCTACTGGGTGGCCGTGTGGCGCGCCTTGCCAGCGGGGATATTAATGTTAATGCTGCGTCCTCGTTTGCCAACGCTGGTGTGGTCAAAGCTTGGTTTGCTCGCTTTTTGTAATATCGGCGCTTTCTTCGCTTTGCTATTTATCGGAGCTTACCGTTTGCCGGGCGCAGTGGCGGGAACCTTAGGGGCGACGCTGCCACTCATCTTCTTAATACTGGCTTGGCTCATTGATAAAAAAAGGCCAGGAATAAAGTGGTTACTATTAGGTTTGATGGGGCTCGGTGGGGTCATTTTACTGCTTAACCCGTCGGCGGATCTCGATCCTATCGGTGTACTTTGCATGCTGAGTGCCACCACTTTAATCGCTTTTTCTTCTCGCTGGATGCAAAAGTGGGATGTGGGTGACTTTTTAGTACTGACCGCGTGGCAGCTATTATTGGGCGGCTTGATGCTGATCCCACTGGCTTGGTTTATGGCAGGGCCACCGCAGCTACCGAGTATGACTTTGGTGCCGTCGCTGATATGGTTAGTGATTGCTAACACCGCCGTTGCCTATTGGGCTTGGCTGTGGTCGATGCGAAACTTAGGTCCAGAAATCATGGGCATGATGGCTTTAGTCAATCCCGTAGTTGCCGTATCATTAGGCGTATTAATTGTGGGGGAAAATTTAGATATGCGTCAATGGATGGGAATAGCGGTGATTTTATTGTCACTGTTATTGATGAAGTTGCCGCAGAATTTAAGGTTAAATCCATTTAAAAAAGTGCAACCCTAGTCATTATTTTGGTACGAATGAGGCATAGATGCTAAAACGTTTGGATCTGAATTTACTGCCCGTACTCGAAATCCTACTTGAGGAACAAAGCGTGACCGCCGCTGCGGCGCGGTTGCATTTGAGCCAGTCGGCGGTGAGTAAACAGCTCACACGTTTGAGAGAAGTGTTTGACGATCCTTTATTTGAGCGTACCGCCTATGGCCTAAAACCGACGCCCAAGGCCTTGTCACTCGCGCCTGAGTTGCGCCAATGCTTACAGCAGCTGGCGCAATTTACTCGCCCCAACACCTTTGAACCGGCCTTGAGCCAACGTCAATTTAGAATGCATTTGGTTGAAACCACCTATTCGCTGACCTTTCCCCATTTTATGCCCATGTTGCTTACCCAAGCGCCCGGTGTGAGTCTCAATTGCCAAACATGGCGACTCGATACTATGGACAAATTACTGCGCTGCGACATCGACTTAGCCATAGGTTGTCGCGAGTGGGATGAGCGTTCGCCCATGCATGTGAATAATATTCCCGATGACTTATGCCATGTTGAGTTAGTGCAGGATTATCCAGTGTGTTTGATGCGCCGTGATCATCCGGCGTTAACACAAGAGTGGAATTTAGATACCTTCTTGAGTTATCGCCATCTGCAAGTGGCTTTTGGTGGTTTAGAGCATTGGTTGCTGGATGATGTGTTACAACTCGAGGGCCGTAAACGGGATATTGCCGTGAATATGACCGACTTTCAGAGTGCTCTCACCCTGTGTGAACAGAGCGATTTGATCCTCTGTGCACCTTCGCGGTATGCCTTGGCTGTGATGAAGTCTTTTGAGCTTCAGTCTTTACCATCACCCATCAAGCTGATCCCCGGTGCGTATTTATTGATGTGGCACAAACACTTCGAACACGACTTAAGCCATAAATGGCTGCGAGAGTTGATTATCAATCGAGTGCATCAATCACACTCGCCTCAAACTTAGCCACCTTCAGGCTTCACTAGCCAAGTGAGCAAGGTGGGCAGAATAGCATTCCCATCGGTAAGCCCTTGCTGATAAACAGCGGTCACTTTATCAATATTACGATCAAGTCTTGATAAATTAAGTGGCTTGTCGGGACGGATCACAAAGGCTTTACCTGCGATAACGGCTTGGTCGATATCGAGTAACGCGCGGTTGTAAACTCGATGGCGCTCGCTTAATGCATGGGCAACTGCGGGATAGCGTTTATAGGTTTTGTGCGCTAACCAATTCATTTTCATGGGTGATTTTTGGTAGTGCTGATCTTGAGTCAAGATCACTACTTGGCGAGAATAACCGTCTTTTTGAGCCTGCAGCACAGGTATAGGTTCAGCAATCCCACCATCAAGGTAAGGATTGTGGTTGATTACGCAGGGTTTAGACATAAAAGGCAGGCTAGAGGAGGCAATAAGTACATCCAATAATTTATCATGGCAGCTAAAATCTACTCTGCTAAAGTAATCCGTTTTGCCTGTGTTGCAGTTAAAAGCCCCTACTTTAAATTCAGTGTCACTCTTTAAAAATGTCTCAAAATCAAATGGCAGCAACTCATAAGCCATACGACGGTAGGTAAAGTCAGTGTTGACATAGTTGCCTGTCGCCAGCCAATGACGAACGCCCATATAGCGTTTGTCATTAAGATATTGCTGCTGGATTTGGAGATTACGGCCAAATTGACGTGACACATAGGATGCAGGATAAATCGCCCCCGCCGACACACCAATCACATAACTAAAGTTGAGTGACTGCTGTAGAAACGCGTCTAATACACCTGCGGTATAAATGGCTCTGAGGCCGCCACCTTCTAATACTAAGGCCACATCTTTCATCTATTGGGTACATCTTTTTATTGATTCATATCAGCAGAATACCCCAGCTTGAGTAAGAAATGAATGTGCAAACTCTACACCTTCGCTGGCAACATAGTGACAAAACTTACACTCTCATCATAACGAATAGGCTAAGCGCCTAACCTGTGCTCTTTACCACTTTTAATATGCTCTGTTTGATAACTCCCACCTTTCAATTGATCGGCATGGTTAAAATCAGTTTGACTAAAATATTGGCTGAGCGCGTTTAAGGCTTCTTTGACTTTAGCAGGCTGCCTATCCCGTGCAGATGTCACACTGTAAACACTGTAAGTATTGAATGACCATTCGGGTAACAAGGGGACTAATACACCTTTATCAAGATAATCAAGCACTTCAGGTTCGGGTAAGGCGGCATATCCTAACCCATCAAGCGTAAGCTGGATTAAGGTCTGCATATTGTTAACGCTGATCCGCTGCCCCGTGAGCTCAAAACACTCAAGACTAGGATGATGGGTTAAAAGTTCGCCTTTAGTGTAATTGTGATTGATTCGATTAAATGCCGCTAATTCAGATGGATGCTTGATATTATGATGCATAGGCAAGTAATCAGGTGAGGTACAGAGCAACATCCGCCAATCGGCTAAGTGACGGGCAATTAAGTTTGAGTCTGAGAGTGGACCAATGCAAATCGCCAGATCGATACCGTCGTTGACTATATCTATGGGCCCATCCTGCATAACGAGGTTCAAACTTATTTGTGGATGAGTTGCAAGTAAATACTGAAAAGGTTCACTTAATAAACCACCACCAAATCCTACAGGCGCCGCAATCTTCAATTCCCCAGAAGGAATACCTTTTAAGTTATTAAGTTTTTGCTCAGTGCTATCAACGATACTGATCACTTTGCGGCAATTCTCATAGAACAAACTGCCTGCCTCGGTGAGCGTGAGGTTGCGGGTATTTCGGTGAAATAGACTTATCCCCATATCCATTTCGAGCTTGGTCACTTGCTGACTTACCGCAGACGAGCTGAGATTTAATTGCTGCGCAGCGGCACTCATCGATCCCTTTTCCGCAATAGTCGCAAAAACGATCATCCCCTTGATCATGTTTTTATTCATTCTTAAGTAACTCTTAAAAGTGATTACCCAAATTCTAACTTGAGTCAATTGTAACATAGGAATACATTTCCGTATTGAAAATTGTTCTCATTTGCAAAATGTTCTCTATGGAGACTTGTTGGTTATGTTGTTGAGTCGTAAGAAGTATCTCGCCCAAGTAATTAGTGTTTTATGTTTGTTACCCACAATACCTGTGACAAATGCCCTTGCGGATACCGCGCCTGATAAAGAAAAGATGATGGAAAGAATCGTGGTGACCGCCTCGGGATTTGAACAGCAAATTCGTGATGCGCCAGCTTCTATCAGCGTGATCACCCGTGAGGATCTGGATAACCGCTTCTACCGCGACTTAACCGATGCCATGTTAGAAGTGCCTGGCGTGGTAATTACGGGCGGTGCGGATCGTCAGGATATCAGTCTGCGGGGCATGGGTAGTCAATACACGTTAATTTTAGTGGATGGTAAACGTCAATCCTCGCGCGAGACACGGACTAACAGCGATGGTCCTGGTGTCGAAGGCGCTTGGACACCACCATTGGCTGCTATTGATAGAATTGAAATTGTCCGCGGCCCTATGTCATCACTTTATGGTTCGGATGCCATTGGTGGTGTGATCAACATTATCACCCGCAAAGTGCCGAACGAGTGGCAAGGTGAACTGCGACTCGACACAACTCTGCAGGAAAAATCAGACTCGGGAAATGTGTATCAAGGTAACTTTTTTGTTAACGGTGGCTTGATCAAAGATCTGCTAGGGATGCAACTTTATGGTCAATATACTCAGCGTGAAGAAGATAATATTTACGGAGGTTATCGTGGCCGCGATGCGACTAACTTGACCGCGAGATTTGCGCTCACGCCCAATGAAAATCACGATATCATGTTCGAAGTTGGTACCTCTAACCAAGAACTCGACAGTAGCTTAGGCAAAACCGTTGCACCTTTAGCACCAGGTGCAAGCTGTGGCCGTAATGGTTGCCCAGCCTCCTCTACCACTGAATATGAAAATAGCACTTTCTCACTTTCCCATACTGGTCGTTGGGACTTTGGTACTTCCGATACTTATATAAAGCATGAGGAATATGACAATAAATCCCGTAAGATGAAAATCACTAACACGGATGCGCAATCTAGCCTAATCACTACATTAGGCCAAAGTCATACAGCGACCTTTGGCGCAGCATTCAATCATCAAGATCTCACTGACGAAACAGGTAACCAAGTGAGTGACTTAACCGATATTAGTCGCAAACAGTGGTCGGTATTTTCTGAGGATGAATGGCGCATTGTCGATAACTTTGCTCTGACCATGGGTCTGCGTTTGGATGACGATGAAAACTTTGGTAATCATGTCAGTCCGCGCGTTTATGGGGTGTGGGGATTAACCGACAGCACCACCTTAAAGGGCGGTGTGTCAACGGGCTTTAGGGCGCCGAGTTTGCGCCAGACAGTACCCGACTGGGGACAAGTCAGCCGTGGCGGCAATATGTACGGTAATCCGGATCTTGAACCAGAGACCTCCGTCAACTATGAGCTTGGTTTATATTCAGATCTGACCGAAAGCATTACCGCCAGTGCAGGTGTATTCTATAACGAGTTTAAGGACAAAATAACCCGCGTAGCCTGCCCTGCGACTCAATGCACTGAAGGCCCAAATCAATTTGGTTCCGATCCTACAACCTATGTGAATATTGACGAAGCAGTGACCCAAGGGATTGAACTGAGTATCGACTATCGCATTCGCTCAAACTTGAGTTTGACGGGGAACTATACCTATACGGACTCAGAGCAAAAGACAGGTGCTTATAAAGGTAGCCCATTGAATCAATTGCCTAAGCATTTGATCCAAGCGTCTTTCAACTACGAACCTATTGATAATTTAAGCACTTGGCTGAGAGTGAACTACCGTGGCGAAGAGAGCCAACCGACGACAGGCCCCTCATCGAGCAGTTTAATCGCACCTTCTTACACTCTGCTGGATTTGGGGGCTAACTATCAGTTGAACGATAGCCTGAAATTTAGCGCGGGTATCTATAACGCCTTCGATAAGGAAATTACCCAAGAAGAATACGGTTATATTGAAGATGGCCGCCGTTATTGGTTAGGTATGACCTATAGTTTTTAAATTGAAAATAGTGAGTTATAAAGAAGCCAGCTACATGCTGGCTTCTTTTTTGATTATTCAAAATTCGGTTTACGAATAAACAGGATGCTAAGATCTTGCTTTGGCGTGAACTGTTTTTGCTGGAATTCAAAGGTGAGTGGATCGGTTTTTTTGAGCTCGCCATCAAAACACAAGCTAATGAGATCTGTGGGCTGGGATTTTTTTAGGATGAGTTTGAAGTCCTTAATCGGCCCTTGCCAGTTATTAGCCGTGACCAAAATATAGCTAAGGTGGCTCCATTCCACGCCAATCTCCTGATCTTCACCGTCTTGTTTAACGATAAGGTTGCGCTTCCTAATGCCTTGCTTTGCACTTTCATCTAAACAGGCCAGTTCAGTGTAAGTATCAATAATACTACTGGCAGTATCGGGGATACCTGTTGAGAGGCTTGGCGTGTAGCTATGGCTGATAGCGACAGATTTACCCGCGGGAAAAGTTTGTTCCCACACAAAGTAATCACTTAGGGTAAAGGCGATTTGTTGGTTCTCATCCAACCATTGCTTGGGGAGCGCGGATTTACCCTTGGGGACTTCGGCATATTCGGCAAAGTAAGCGACTTCATCTACACCCCAGCCAAGCTGTTTCAACTCGGTTGAAATATCGGTTTTATCGGCAAGTTGGGCAACAAGCCTGTGCTGAGTTGGCTGGGTTTTGCCATTCACTTTAAGGGTGAAGTTATCAATGCTGCTGTGATCGGCGGAGCCAAAAAACATCGGTGGCATGGGGAAGGCGATGGGGACGATAAGATCCTGCGAACTGGTGTTGGTAAACATATAATCGACCCTGACTTCGGTCTCGCTGATAAAGAGAGACTCTTTATCCATACTGATATTAGGCTGATATTTCAAGGTAATAGAGCCATTAGCATCGCCAAAACTGCTGTCGTTGGCAGAGGCTGTTTCTCCGTAGACGAGTAAAACTATAGCAAAAAGGGCTATGGCTAAGTGTGCTGACATAAACTTCTTAACTCTAGTTGGATGTTTTAGTATCAATGGGGAACGATTATTGCGCGCGGGCGAGGTCGATGGCCGCACTTATCGCATTTCGCGCTTGTGGGCTATTTTTCCAGCAAGTGGTTCGCAGCATACTGGCGACTAAGTTAGCAATATCATCCACTTCGTGTTGGGCAAGTTGTTGCAGTGAACTGATACCAATTTCTTCGAACCGTTTAATTACCGTCGGCCCAACGCCTTTGAGTGCTAATAAGGCTTGTTTTTCTTGTTCATTAAAACCCATAACGAATACTCCTTTATTGTTGGGATTGTGCTCAATTAATAGTACTGGGCAAGATTACCTTTAAACCGAGTTAACAAAAAGGCCCTCGAAGGGCCTGTATAGTCTTTATGAATCAACAATCATCAATAAGTGTTACATATCGCAGGGTTTGAGCGGTTTACGCAACTGGGCGCGCACGTTATCCATGCCTGAGTAAAACTCTTTCATCATCAATAGACCCATCATCTTGCCGTTATCGGTGACGATCAGATTGTCGGGATCTGTTGGGTCGTTTTTGATGGCGCCAATCAGTTTCATCGAGGTCATTTCTTTAAATAAGGCGGTATCTAAATTGACGCCAAAGGTTTCGCGGAAATATTTACGCGATAAACGGCCGGAGAACATGCCCAGCAAAAAGCGATATTGCATCACGTCTTTTTTGCTGTAGTTCTTTTGTTGCTCGACACCCATTTGACCCGCTGCGATGCGTTCTTGGTACTTACGTAGCGAGAAAGTGTTCACATAAAGCGTGTCATTTAAGAAACTAAATGAGCCCGAACCTACCCCTAAGTATTCGTCGTAATCAATAACGTATTCGTCAAACCCTTCGTCATCGGTTTTACCAAATGCCCATGCAGATAATTGATTATATTGACCATTAAGACTGTTTAATATTTGGCGATATTGGTTTGCCATATCCGCTTGCGGCGCCGCTAATTTGCCTTTAACGCTCTTACGGGTTTGATGAGTGATCATCAGCGGATAGGTGGTAATTTGTCTTGGGTCTAAGCGCGATGCCATATCTAAATCGTGCTGGATCACTTCATCGGTTTGGCCGCGGAAACCAAAAATCAGGTCGACGTTGATAATAGGGAACAACTCTTTGGCACCCATGATCTTGTCGAAGGTTTGCTGACCCGTGCCGAATTTATCGAGTCGGTCGGTCATTTTTAAAATATCGTCATTAAAGCTTTGTACGCCGATAGACATGCGATCCACTAAGCCTTTGAGCTGTTTAAAGCCTGGGCTGTCTAAATGCTGCGGATCGGACTCGCAGGAGACTTCTTTAATGCTAGGAAATAGGGTTTTAGCGTGTTCTATGGTGCGGGCTAATTCGTCTTCTAATACCGTGGTGGTACCACCACCAATATACATAGATTCAAAGTCATAGCCGAGGGCCTTGACCATTTCCATCTCTTTACGTAATGAGATGAAGTAGGCACGCGCCTTGTCTTCCTTAAACATAAAACGGTGGAAGGTACAGTAAGAGCACAGGGTATGGCAGAAGGGAATATGTGCGTATAGCATATATTTTTTGCCTTCAACCGGTGCTGGCATCATTTCTGCGGAAAGCGTATCGAGGCGAAGATTCTTATCGACATAGTACTGCATGACCCGTTCCATCGAGCCGAGCATCCAGTTAGGGACGGTAATATTCGCTTGATAAGGCGTTGCGATAGCGCCGTTGAGCGTTTGAATAACTGATGACATAACGATTCCTATCTGAGAGTGCTAACCGTAAACACCGAAATTGCTTTAGGTAATTCACGACCACCTAGCGCAATAAGACTACCTCGTATGTAATTGTTAAAACGTGAACTGGTTATAAGTTACGGTTTCCTAACAAGGAAATCACGGGCTTTTTGTTAAGCAGATCATGTTTTAGTAATCTTAAATACATTTATCGCAAAGCCGCTTTCACAAAATTGGTAGAAGTTTTGAATAGTTAAAACCAGACGTCAGTCGAAATACTGAAAATAATTTATTCAACCATATATCCGTATCTGATTTGCCCTTGTCTATCGGTAAGTGGACTGTCATTATCCAGCACAATAAAAATAACTTATTATTTTTAAAGGCTTACTATGCTATCTAATATGAACAGATTCTTCCCACTACTTGCACTATTAGGGGCATTCGTGGCATATCTGATGCCACATTGGTTTACTGATCTTAAATCCTCCATCGTGCCCCTATTGATGATGATTATGTTATCTATGGGGCTTACTCTAAATCTGCAGGATTTTACTAATGCATTCAAACAGAAACGTGCCGTAGTCACGGGGCTTATATTACAATTCTCTGTGATGCCACTAAGTGCACTACTGATCAGTTTTTTATTAGGATTAGATAGAGATCTCACCATAGGCATGGTGTTAGTAGGTAGCGTTGCAGGTGGCACCGCCTCTAATGTGGTCTGTTACTTAGCAAAAGGGGATGTGGCTTTATCGATAACCATGACGGCATTGTCAACCTTAGCGGGCGTGGTGTTAACACCACTGATTATTAAGCTGTTGGTTGGCGAAATGATCGATATACCCTTCGCAGATATGCTGCTGAGTTTAGTGAAAATGGTGCTGATCCCTGTCAGCGTTGGCGTGATTATCAATCATTTTTTTAAATCGCTGGTGGCTAAAGTCGCTCCTGCATTGCCACTGATTTCTATCTTGGCAATTGTGATGGCGATTACGATTATCGTGGCGTTAAATGCCAATCAGTTTGATAAAGTTGGCCCGATTATTCTGCTTGCCGTGTTCTTACATAATGGCCTTGGTCTCGCCTTAGGCTATTTCTGTTGCCGTTTATTAGGCTTTAACCACACAGTCTGTAAAACTATCTCTATCGAAGTTGGCCTACAAAACTCCGGTCTCGCCACTGCTTTATGTATTAAATTCTTTAGCCCAATCTCAGCCATCCCCAGCGCTATTTTTTCTATATGGCATAACCTGTCAGGCGCTATTCTGGCAAGTTATTGGGCCAATTTTAAAGAGAGCACAAAATCAAATCTATAGCCCGATATAGCAATTAACCTATTGAGAAATTAGTGCTATACCAACCGAGAGGCGTAGATCGCTGGGTTACGGACAACACACGAATAGAGAGCAAACTAGACGCAATCTAACAAATCACAGATGCAAAAAAGCCAGCTTATTCAGCTGGCTTTGTTACATCTTTACAAGATAATTAGGCGCTTGGCGATGACCTACTCTCACATGGGGAGACCCCACACTACCATCGGCGCGATTGCGTTTCACTTCTGAGTTCGGGATGGGATCAGGTGGTTCCACAATGCTATTGTCACCAAGCATATTTGGTTTTAAACAAGACTCGAGAGCGCACTGCGTGCTGCTAGATTCTAGGAACTAAAACCTGCTCTTATCTTATTTAATAATTCGGAAAACTGATTGTTTTTTGAGTCCACACTTCATTAAGTGTTTATATTCTGTCTAAGCTCACTTTGCAGTAAAACCCATCTGGGTTGTATGGTTAAGCCTCTCGAGTCATTAGTACATGTTAGCTCAACGCCTCACAACGCTTACACACCATGCCTATCAACGTCCTAGTCTCGAACGGCTCTTTAGTGGACTTATAGTCCAAGGGATGACTCATCTTGGGGCTCGCTTCCCGCTTAGATGCTTTCAGCGGTTATCGATTCCGAACGTAGCTACCGGGCAATGCCATTGGCATGACAACCCGAACACCAGCGGTTCGTTCACTCCGGTCCTCTCGTACTAGGAGCAACTCCCCTCAATCATCCAACGCCCACGGCAGATAGGGACCGAACTGTCTCACGACGTTCTGAACCCAGCTCGCGTACCACTTTAAATGGCGAACAGCCATACCCTTGGGACCGACTTCAGCCCCAGGATGTGATGAGCCGACATCGAGGTGCCAAACACCGCCGTCGATATGAACTCTTGGGCGGTATCAGCCTGTTATCCCCGGAGTACCTTTTATCCGTTGAGCGATGGCCCTTCCATTCAGAACCACCGGATCACTATGACCTACTTTCGTACCTGCTCGACGTGTATGTCTCGCAGTTAAGCTGGCTTATGCCATTGCACTAACCGTACGATGTCCGACCGTACTTAGCCAACCTTCGTGCTCCTCCGTTACTCTTTGGGAGGAGACCGCCCCAGTCAAACTACCCACCAGGCACTGTCCCTAACCCCGATTAGGGGTCTAGGTTAGAACATCAAAACTACAAGGGTGGTATTTCAAGGACGACTCCATCAGGACTAGCGTCCCAACTTCATAGTCTCCCACCTATCCTACACATGTAGGTTCAATGTTCAGTGCCAAGCTATAGTAAAGGTTCACGGGGTCTTTCCGTCTAGCCGCGGGTATACGGCATCTTCACCGCAATTTCAACTTCACTGAGTCTCGGCTGGAGACAGCGTGGCCATCATTACGCCATTCGTGCAGGTCGGAACTTACCCGACAAGGAATTTCGCTACCTTAGGACCGTTATAGTTACGGCCGCCGTTTACCGGGGCTTCGATCATGAGCTTCTCTTGCGATAACCCAATCAATTAACCTTCCGGCACCGGGCAGGCGTCACACCGTATACTTCCTCTTGCGAGTTTGCACAGTGCTGTGTTTTTGATAAACAGTTGCAGCCACCTGGTATCTGCGACTCCCGTCAGCTTAGAGAGCAAGTCTCATCACCAACAGGAGCGTACCTTCTCCCGAAGTTACGGTACCATTTTGCCTAGTTCCTTCAGCCGAGTTCTCTCAAGCGCCTTGGTATTCTCTACCCGACCACCTGTGTCGGTTTGGGGTACGATTCCCACTAACCTGAAGCTTAGAAGATTTTCCTGGAAGCATGGCATCAACTACTTCAGTCCCTTAGGACCTCGTCATCAGCTCTCAGTGTATAGCAACCCGGATTTGCCTAAGTCACCCACCTACCACCTTAAACGCGGACTACCAACGCCGCGCTAGCCTAGCCTTCTCCGTCTCTCCATCGCAGTTAGCGGAAGTACAGAAATATTAATCTGTTTCCCATCGATTACGCCTTTCGGCCTCACCTTAGGGGTCGACTCACCCTGCCCCGATTAACGTTGGACAGGAACCCTTGGTCTTTCGGCGAGGGGGTTTTTCACCCCCTTTATCGTTACTCATGTCAGCATTCGCACTTCTGATACCTCCAGCGTGGGTTACCCCTTCACCTTCAACGGCTTACAGAACGCTCCTCTACCGCGCAACCCTAATGGGCTGCACCCGTAGCTTCGGTGGTATGTTTAGCCCCGTTACATCTTCCGCGCAGGCCGACTCGACTAGTGAGCTATTACGCTTTCTTTAAATGATGGCTGCTTCTAAGCCAACATCCTAGCTGTCTAAGCCTTCCCACATCGTTTCCCACTTAACATACACTTTGGGACCTTAGCTGACGGTCTGGGTTGTTTCCCTTTTGACGACGGACGTTAGCACCCGCCGTCTGTCTCCCGAGTAGTACTCATTGGTATTCGGAGTTTGCAAAGGGTTGGTAAGTCGGGATGACCCCCTAGCCTTAACAGTGCTCTACCCCCAATGGTATTCGCTCGAGGCGCTACCTAAATAGCTTTCGAGGAGAACCAGATATCTCCCGGTTTGATTGGCCTTTCACCCCCAGCCACAAGTCATCCGCTAATTTTTCAACATTAGTCGGTTCGGTCCTCCAGTTGATGTTACTCAACCTTCAACCTGCCCATGGCTAGATCACCGGGTTTCGGGTCTACACCTTGCAACTAAACGCGCAGTTAACACTCGGTTTCCCTACGGCTCCGCTATTCGCTTAACCTCGCTACAAAATGTAAGTCGCTGACCCATTATACAAAAGGTACGCAGTCACGGTCTCAAGAACCGCTCCCACTGCTTGTACGTATACGGTTTCAGGTTCTATTTCACTCCCCTCACAGGGGTTCTTTTCGCCTTTCCCTCACGGTACTGGTTCACTATCGGTCAGTCAGGAGTATTTAGCCTTGGAGGATGGTCCCCCCATATTCAAACAGGATGTCACGTGTCCCGCCTTACTCGTTTTCATCTACGGTTAGTTTTCGTGTACGGGGCTATCACCCTGTGCCGCTGGACTTTCCAGACCATTCCACTAACACCCCATAGACTTAAGGGCTAATCCCCGTTCGCTCGCCGCTACTAGGGGAATCTCGGTTGATTTCTTTTCCTAAGGGTACTTAGATGTTTCAGTTCCCCTCGTTCGCCTCATGTAGCTATGTATTCACTACATGATGACCGCTTATGCGGCCGGGTTCCCCCATTCGGACATCGTTAGCTCAAATGCTTGTTACTAGCTCGCCAACGCTTTTCGCAAGTTACTACGTCCTTCATCGCCTCTGACTGCCAAGGCATCCACCGTATACGCTTAGTCGCTTAACCATACAACCCAAATGAGTTTCACTTGAATTGTTGCGACCAGCTGGTTTTACTTGTCTCACTTCTGACCAAAGAAGTGGACGCGCCTTAGACTTGAATATTCAAGACACTTAATAAAGTGTTTGAGAACTCAATGTTCAATGCTTTCGCATTAAACTTTTTGTAATTAATCACATGACAGACTCATGCCATTAATTACTATCAGCTTTCCAAATTGTTAAAGAACTACATCGACCTGCTAGAGGGATGTTTCGCTCTACCCGTCCTAAGACAGGATAAACAAGCAATCTGTGTGAACACTCAAAAGGTACACGGATGTACCGAATGTCGAAAATGCAGGAGCATTTTTCGACCAAGCATCGAGCTAGTCGTATAGGTAAGGAGGTGATCCAGCCCCAGGTTCCCCTAGGGCTACCTTGTTACGACTTCACCCCAGTCATGAACCACAAAGTGGTGAGCGCCCCCCCGAAGGTTAAGCTACCCACTTCTTTTGCAGCCCACTCCCATGGTGTGACGGGCGGTGTGTACAAGGCCCGGGAACGTATTCACCGTGGCATTCTGATCCACGATTACTAGCGATTCCGACTTCATGGAGTCGAGTTGCAGACTCCAATCCGGACTACGACGAGCTTTGTGAGATTAGCTCCACCTCGCGGCTTTGCAACCCTCTGTACTCGCCATTGTAGCACGTGTGTAGCCCTACTCGTAAGGGCCATGATGACTTGACGTCGTCCCCACCTTCCTCCGGTTTATCACCGGCAGTCTCCCTAGAGTTCCCACCATTACGTGCTGGCAAATAAGGATAGGGGTTGCGCTCGTTGCGGGACTTAACCCAACATTTCACAACACGAGCTGACGACAGCCATGCAGCACCTGTCTCACAGTTCCCGAAGGCACCAATCCATCTCTGGAAAGTTCTGTGGATGTCAAGAGTAGGTAAGGTTCTTCGCGTTGCATCGAATTAAACCACATGCTCCACCGCTTGTGCGGGCCCCCGTCAATTCATTTGAGTTTTAACCTTGCGGCCGTACTCCCCAGGCGGTCTACTTAATGCGTTAGCTTGAGAGCCCAGTGTTCAAGACACCAAACTCCGAGTAGACATCGTTTACGGCGTGGACTACCAGGGTATCTAATCCTGTTTGCTCCCCACGCTTTCGTGCATGAGCGTCAGTCTTTGTCCAGGGGGCCGCCTTCGCCACCGGTATTCCTCCAGATCTCTACGCATTTCACCGCTACACCTGGAATTCTACCCCCCTCTACAAGACTCTAGTTCGCCAGTTCGAAATGCTATTCCTAGGTTGAGCCCAGGGCTTTCACATCTCGCTTAACAAACCGCCTGCGCACGCTTTACGCCCAGTAATTCCGATTAACGCTCGGACCCTCCGTATTACCGCGGCTGCTGGCACGGAGTTAGCCGGTCCTTCTTCTGTAGGTAACGTCACAGATATAGCGTATTAAACTACACCCTTTCCTCCCTACTGAAAGTGCTTTACAACCCGAAGGCCTTCTTCACACACGCGGCATGGCTGCATCAGGGTTTCCCCCATTGTGCAATATTCCCCACTGCTGCCTCCCGTAGGAGTCTGGGCCGTGTCTCAGTCCCAGTGTGGCTGATCATCCTCTCAGAACAGCTAGGGATCGTCGCCTTGGTGAGCCATTACCTCACCAACTAGCTAATCCCACCTAGGTTCATCCAATCGCGGAAGGCCCGAAGGTCCCCTCCTTTCCCCCGTAGGGCGTATGCGGTATTAGCAGTCGTTTCCAACTGTTATCCCCCTCGACTGGGCAGATCCCTAGGCATTACTCACCCGTCCGCCGCTCGCCACCTCAGGAGTAAACTCCCTTGTGCTGCCGCTCGACTTGCATGTGTTAGGCCTGCCGCCAGCGTTCAATCTGAGCCATGATCAAACTCTTCAATTAAAGTTTTGTTGCTTCCGTCTTGCGACTTCAGCGGCTCAATGAATTCTGATTTTTTGTTTCTCGCACTCCTTATAAAAGAAGCACTGAAACAAACTGTACATATTGCTATGAACACTCATTGTTACATTGATTAATTCTTTGACTGCCAACCCTAAGGCTAAGCAGTTTCGATTAACTCAACACCTGTGAGTGTCCACACAGATTTCTTGTTTTATCTTGTTAAAGAGCAACTCAACCTCGTAAGAGAAGGTGAGTACCACACTGAGCGTCGAACGCTTCCAGTTGGCTAGGGCTGCGTATTCTACGCATTTCCCGTTTCGCGTCAAGGAGTTTTTGCAAACTTTCTTTTCGCTCATCAATCAGTAAACTCATCAATGAACTGTCACATCAAGCAGCTTAACGCCGTCTGCCGTGTCAGTGGATGCGCATTATAGGCAGCGAAACTTTTTCTGCAAGTGCTTTTTTCAGATTTTTATGATTATTTTTCACATAGATTCTTACTCCCAGACTAAGCACAACCTATGCACTTGTTATACCCAAAGTTATCCACATGCGTTGAATTTATACGCAAAACAAGTCATCTAAAGAACAAGGGAAATGGCTTAATTTCGATAAAGATTGAGTGCTAAGGGAGAAAAGAAGCTATAAGCGACGAATTCGGTAATAAAGATATAGAGGAAACAATTGAAGTTAGCCGCTACTTTATACCTATATAAGGTATAAAGTAGCATAACGCGACTATACGCGATTCACTTAGACGTTCTTAGCTGAATTTGTACTTAGCTGGCGTTCCAGAGTAGTTGTCCGCAATCGGTAAGATCATATCCACCTAAAAGGGCAGCCATTTGCCTTGTATGGCCGCTGCTCAACATAGTAAAGAGTTGTTGCAGCTGTCGACGGAAATAAATACTTTGTGGCATAACAAAATCAAAGGACTCCTTCACTAAAGGGACAAAGCTTAAACCACTCTCCAAAGCTACTGACTGGCAACCAAAACCAATGTCAGCGTCACCTCGGGCAATATACCCTGCAAGTTCACGCTCACTATAAGCTGTTAGTAGAACATTGAGCTGATCTAATCGTGCACCTTGTTTTAACAACCAGTGCTCTAAATGCTGTTGACTTCCAGCTCCACCCTGACGACTCACCCATCGCCACGGTAAGCTCACCACTTTATCTTCTTCTTGGCATCTGTGGTGCATATCTGCACGCATGATTAGCCCTTGCTGACGAGAATAACCATGCACCATTATCCACTGCTGATGATTGTTATAGCCTTTTAATAGCGCTGGGTGACGGATATTTCTATCTTCCATACTTCCCCAATGCAATGTGCACACATCAGCATACCCCTTAGCGAGCAACTCTAAGCCTAGACGTGATCCTGTTGCGCTATAGCTAATCAACTCACGGCTACCAACCTGCGACATTAAACGTGCCACAAGCATAGATAATAGTGGATCATCACTGCCCGTAATAAGCAATCTATCAGTGAGCATACCGCTATGGCATGAATCCATCACCCAACGGTCAATCAATACTTTAGGGAATAGCCATTTACCTGTAATTTTCGTAGCCGGTAAAATTCGGTCATTCGCCATGGCGTAGACTTTCTTCTCGTTAAGATCTAAGTACTCGGCTACTTGCTTAGCGCTCATGTAGACCAATTCACTAGCAGATGTCATCTTATATCCTTGTCTCTCAATATCCGTTCTTCGCTGAAATACTGTATTTGTGAGGCTCTAACTCAGGTTACAGGGTCAGAATTCACATCAAATTGTAAATTTTCACTGCCGTGATATACCAAGAAATGACGTCCCTTCGCACGGGCTATAATAGTGATCCCTAATTGTTGAGCGAGTTCTAGTCCCATTTGAGTCACGCCACTGCGCGACAACAATACAGGAATTCCCATCTTGGCTACCTTGATAACCATCTCAGAGGTAAGCCGACCAGTTGTATAAAAAATCTTGTTGTCGCCAGGGTTTTGGCCTAGCCACATATCACCAGCAAGTGTGTCTACCGCATTATGGCGACCAACATCTTCGACAAAGGCCATAATTTGGTCATCCTCACACAAACCACAGCCATGTACGGCACCCGCATTCTTATAGGTTTCATTATATTCATTGATGTTTTTTAGTAGGCTATAAAGAGTGCTTTGTTTGAGACTCGGTGTCGGTAATGTAATGCCTTCAAGATCTTGCATAAAACTTCCGTAAACAGTCCCTTGCCCACAGCCTGAGGTAACGGTTTTTTCAGAGAGTTTGTCATCAAGATCCGCAATTTGTTCACGGGTAATCACTGCAGCAGAATTCACATCCCAATCGACTATTACGGAGTCCAGCAAACTTACATCAGAAATAAAACCTTGGTTTTTAAGATAACCTAGCGCCAATGACTCAGGTTTTGCACCAAGAGTCATCAAAGTGACTATCGGGCGCCAATTTAAATACACAGTTAATGGCCGCTCACAGGCTACAAACTTATCTAGCACTTCCCCAGCTTCATTAACCGCCTTAACTGCTATAGTGAGAGGAACTTCTGCTTGAGTTTTCACAAAAGTAAACGGATGTTTAATCTGTAAATTTGTATTAGTTGCTATCGAACTTTTCGCTGTAATCGTACTGTTATCAGAAATCATAATCTTACCGCTTAACGAGTGATAACCAGAGCATAGCAATATTTATACCTAGGCATGAAAGAAGGGCTAAAATGCGTGATCTATCGCAATTCGAATTTTCTATTTGGGCGTTAATGTCCCATGCAAAATAACAAACTGGACAAAATGTCCAACAACAACACTCATTTTGATGATCTACTTCAAACTTATTCCCCATGTTTACTGGCATTAATATTGCAGTGACCTTTTATCGCAATTTGTTGGTAACATCGATCCGATCCGCAAAACAACGAATCGCCCACCAACACAGTTGAAACGGAGAGACAATGCAACATACAACAAGTGTTTGGCCTATGTACGTTTCACTCAAAAAAGTAGAGACACAGGTAGGCCGCTGGACCTCAGTTAAATGGGAAATAGATCATTTACTTCCCGCGACCCATGAAGCCCCCGATGGTGCAACATTAGTCTTACTTAAGTTGCACAAAGACGAACGAGCTAGCTATCGCATCAATCTAGACATGGACAATGCGATGTTGTTCCTCGTCTGTGATGAAATGGCAGATGGTACATGGGTACCCGCTTTACTCTCGGCAGACCAAAATGTTGCAGCAGGTTGTCTTGAAGGAAATACACCTGTACTTAATATATTAATGCCAGAAGCCATCGCCTGTTGGATTGAAGCCTTCATCACCCAATACGGTGAAGTCGAAATTTCGGCCCATCGCCGTCGACATGTCGATGGGCGTAACAATCAAGGCCCTAGTAGCGATCCATTACGGAGGAACTAATGGCTGATAATACTCAAAAAATAAGTGGACTTTTTAGTCGCTGGACTCAACGCCGTGAGCAAGTGGCTGCTGAGGAAGCATTAGAAACCAAAAAGATACAGGATGTTATCGAGGATGTACCTAGCGACACCGAAGTTGCCTCGACTAACGCAACCACAGCATCCCCTTCACCTGAAATTGAACATCAATCACAGGAAGACCCTAACCGCATATTAACTGCGGAGGATTTACCTAACCCTGAAGAAATTGAAATTGGAGGAAGTTTTGCCAGTTTCATGGCTGCCAATGTCGACCCAGCCGTTAAAACCGCAGCCCTTCGCGCACTGTGGAAGCAACCGCATTTCAATGAGATTGATGGTCTTTTGGAGTATGCACTCGACTATAGCAATCAAACTAAACTCACTCCTGAAGTCTCAGCCGAACTCGCTAAAAAGGTGTTCCGCTATATGACTAAGGACAACGAAGATTCAGACGAAGAAGCTACCTTAGTGAAAAACGAGCTGAATGCTATACCAGAAACAGCGATGGGATCAGACAACGAGATCGAAACCGAATTGGCAGCAAAACCGTTAACGGACAATTTGGATGGGGAGATTGATGACCTACCCCAAAATGCACCAGAGCTTTCAGCTCAAGTTCATCCCCGAGTTGTTTAACGTCAGTTTAGCTAATTTTAATGTCCACAACCTTGGTATGTGAATTGCTGTATAGCGCAGTAAAAGCTTAGATAAAAGCAGAAAAGGCAATGACTTACTTACTACCAACCGCCTAAATCTGCTCCAATACAGCAAAAAATAGAACAGCCCAAGTACTGTTCAGGAACGCAATGTGAGCACTTATTTGATGACCAATCAAACCCAGCATGCGCTAAAACAAGCGCGGCAAAATGTATTAGCGCAGACTCAGATTTTGCAGAATCTGATCCCGCCAACGGTAAGCTATACCACCGAAGGCACAGTGCTAATTATCGGCCCAGAGGATCTCGCTCGCCTCGCTGCGGACAAATTGTCCACTATGGCAAATCGAGTGATTTTGGCCAATGAAGCCATTACCAGCCAAGACGAAGCGCACCTAGAGCGTGTTATGGCTGCGGCGACTAATGTTGAAAGTTACTACAATAAACTGATTGGAATTAAAGGTTTTTTAGGCCAATTCCAAGTCAGCGTTGAGCATCAAAATGGCGCTGCTGAACTTAGTTTAGTATCCATCAGAAAACCTCATTTTGATTTAGTGCTCGATTTAAGCAGCACACCTTGTTTAAATTTAGAGATGCTTCCTCCTGGCTACTTCTATGTCGGTCAGGATACCGCCAAACTCGAAGATGCATTAACACAAATTCCAGAACTGGTCGGCCAATTCGACAAGCCTCGTTACGTAAAAATTAATCCGGATCTATGCGCTCACAACCGTAATGACATCAATGGTTGTAATCGGTGTCTCAACTTCTGCCCTGCTGACGCGATTAGCAGCGTCGCTAAGAAAATTGAAATCGATCCTTACCTGTGCCACGGTGCGGGTAGCTGTACCAGTGCCTGCCCAACAGGTGCTATCAGCTACGACTTACCGACACCCCAAGCCTTATCGTCTTATTTAAATAAAATCATTAGCCGTTTTCGTGAACAAGCCCAAACAGCTCCTGTGATTTTATTCCATGATAATGCGACTGGTGCCGACTTCATATCGGAGGATTTGGCTGGAGATATTCTTCCCGTTGCCCTTGAAGAAATTACAGTTGCAAGCCTCGATCACTGGCTTTCTGCACTCGCTTGGGGCGCGCGCCAAGCGCTTATTCTCAACACAGAAGCGACTGCGCCAACACTCACGCAAATGCTCAAAGGTGAACTTACACTAGCCAATAGCATTTTAGATGAAATGGGTCAGCCACAACGTATTAGCCTTATCGATCCAAGCATGGTAACTCATTTAGAATCGATGCTTGATATCAGCTTAGATTGGCCAATCATAGTACCGGCGGCATTTGTATCGACAACTAAGCGCGATACCCTGTTTGAGGCAATAGACCACCTCAATAGCCAAGCGGGTGAAATTGATACTTGTCTGAGCATGAATAACATTCCCTACGGCAAAGTGAGCGTCAATGTAGAGAAATGCACCTTATGCATGTCCTGCGTAGCAATTTGCCCAACGATGTCATTACAGGATGGTGGTGACAAACCTGCGCTACACTTCATTGAACAAAACTGTGTGCAATGTGGTTTATGTGAAGCGGCTTGCCCTGAAAAAGTGATTAGCCTCACCCCACAAATCAATTTTGATAAAGCTGCACGTCAGCAACAACACACCCTGAAAGAAGAAGCCCCCTTCGAATGTATTCGTTGCGGCTCTCCTTTTGCGACCCAATCTATGGTGCATCGGATGCTGGATATGGTCGGCGCGCATAGCGCATTTTCAGCCAATATTGAACGCCTGAAAATGTGTGGCGACTGCCGGGTAAAAGACATGTTTGAAGACATTCTTCAAGATCCTGAAAAGCAACTGCGATAAGAGATCCGTTATGACCGAATCCGTAAGACAAGTATCAGAAAACGATCAGTTGAGAGCCGATATTTATCAACTGCTGGCAGCGCTATTACGCCGCCATCCTAGCCCTGAATTACTGCACTTTTTGGCCAATCTTGAAATCGATGCCAATGAAGATAATGCAATGACCAAAGCTTGGCTGTCACTGCAGCTCGCGGCGCAGCAGTTCCGCAGTGAACAGCTAGAAGATGAGTATTTTGCCTTATTCCTCGGCGTGGGTTGTGGTGAGATCCTGCCCTATGGCAGTTGGTTTATGACCGGCTCATTAATGGATAAACCATTAGCACTGTTGCGCCAAGATTTAATGCAGCTCGGTTTTGAGCGGGAAGAAAACGTCAAGGAGCCTGAAGATCACGTGGCTGCGCTATGTGAAGTCATGGGCACATTGATCCTTGAGGCCCCAGGTTATCGTCAACTTGCGTTCTACCAACGCCATATTGGCAGCTGGATTGGTCGGTTCTGCGACAATTTAACTAAGGCCCCAAGTGCGGCGTTTTACGCCACGGTTGCACAACTGGCAAAAGCCTTTTTCGAAATGGAAGCCAATGCATTTGAGCAATTGAGCCTAGATATTCCAGTGAATTGCCCAGGCAGTGCCGACTTACAACCGGCCACCAATGATGCAGAAAAGCAAGTGGAATTAGTAAATTAAGATCAAGGTGCCTACACAATAGTGGAATAGGCATTGATGAGTTCTGTAAGCGAAGGAGAATCTGATTCACCTTCGCCACAATAGATGAAGCCGAGGCTTCTACAATAACCGAGGTGGTTGTCTTTTATGCCACTTTATTCAGTAACACAAGGAGACACTATGAAGAAGCAAGCTTCCGACATGGGCCGTCGTCAATTGCTTAAAGCATTGGCACTCGGCAGTGCGGCAGGTGCGGTAGCCACTGTTAGCGGTCAGGCATTAGCCGCAGCGCCAACGGTTGAACCTATCGAGCCAAAGAGCGAGAACTACCGTGAAACCGACCATATTCGTCATTACTATGCGTCGCTTAAAAACTAAAATAGAGGAGAGTGTGTGATGCGATTAACCCGCAAAACAGATCAGGTTGTCGAGCCTAAAGCATCGACCCTGGGTCTCAATCGTCGCCAATTCTTAAAATCGGCAGGTCTTGCCACTGGTGGTATCGCCGCAGCTTCAATGCTGGGTACAGGCATGATGCGTAAAGCAGAAGCCAAAGATATCCCTCACAACGTTCCAACCGAAGTTAAACGTACCATTTGTTCTCACTGTGCTGTGGGCTGTGGTATCTATGCTGAAGTACAAAACGGTGTGTGGACAGGTCAAGAACCCGCATTCGATCACCCATTCAACGCCGGCGGCCACTGTGCTAAAGGTGCAGCACTGCGTGAGCATGGTCATGGTGAAAAACGCCTGAAATACCCAATGAAGTTAGAAGGCGGAAAATGGAAAAAGATCTCTTGGGATCAAGCCATTAATGAAGTAGGCGATAAAATGGCCTCTATTCGTCAAGAATCTGGCCCAGACTCTATCTACTTCATGGGTAGTGCCAAGTTCTCAAACGAACAAGCTTATTTATATCGCAAATTTGCGGCACTGTGGGGAACGAACAACGTCGACCATTCAGCCCGTATTTGTCACTCTACCACGGTAGCTGGTGTTGCTAACACTTGGGGCTACGGTGCGCAAACCAACTCAATCAACGATATTCGTAACTCTAAGTGCATTATGTTTATTGGGGCAAACCCCAGTGAAGCACACCCAGTTGCCATGCAGCATATTTTGATTGGTAAAGAACGTGGTGCCAAAATCATCGTAGTTGATCCACGTTTCACCCGTACTGCAGCTAAGTCTGACGAGTACGTGCATATCCGTCCTGGTACAGATATTCCCTTCATTTATGGTCTGTTATGGCACATATTCGAAAACGGCTGGGAAGATAAAGAGTTTATCAAGCACCGCGTTTACGGTATGGATCGCATCCGCGAAGAAGTGAAAAAGTACACCCCAGAAGAAGTTGAAAATGTGGTGGGCGTACCTAAAGCCCAAATGTATCGTGTTGCCAAGATGATGGCTGAAACTAAACCTGGCACCATTGTTTGGTGTATGGGTGGTACGCAGCATCACGTCGGTAACTCGAACACCCGTTCATACTGCATGTTACAACTCGCTTTAGGTAACATGGGTGTTCCTGGCGGCGGTACTAACATTTTCCGTGGCCACGATAACGTACAAGGTGCAACCGACTTTGGTTTGTTATTTGATAACTTACCCGGTTATTACGGTTTAACTACCGCCGCATGGGATCACTGGGCCAATGTATGGGATCTCGATCCTAAATGGGTCTCAAGCCGTTTCGACCAAGGTGAATACTTAGGTCAAACACCACAAACTTCAACAGGTATCCCATGCTCTCGTTGGCACGATGGCGTGTTAGAAGATAAAACCAAGATAGCGCAGAAAGACAATATTCGTCTGGCGTTCTTCTGGGGACAATCTGTCAACACTGAAACCCGTGGCCGCGAAGTGCGTGAAGCACTGAACAAAATGGATACCGTCGTTGTTGTCGATCCATTCCCAACGATGGCAGGTGTAATGCACCAACGTCAAGATGGTGTTTATCTGCTGCCTGCTGCAACCCAGTTTGAAACCTATGGTTCTATCTCTGCAACCAACCGCTCAGTTCAGTGGCGCTCTAAGGTAATAGAGCCGCTGTTCGAATCACTGCCAGATCATGTGATCATGTGCAAACTCGCTAAGAAAGTGGGTATTGATAAAGAGTTGTTCAAACAAATCAAAGTCAATGGTGATGAGCCTTTGATTGAAGATATTACCCGTGAATTTAACAAAGGTATGTGGACTATCGGTTACACCGGACAAAGCCCAGAACGTTTAAAAATGCACCAAGAAAACTGGGGCACTTTTGATGCTGACAGCTTAGAAGCTCCAGGCGGTCCAGCCAAAGGTGAGACCTATGGTTTACCTTGGCCTTGTTGGGGGACACCAGAGATGAAACATCCTGGAACCCAAATTCTGTATAACGAAGCCAAGCATGTTAAAGACGGCGGCGGTAACTTCCGCGCTCGTTATGGTGTTGAGCATGAAGGCAATAATATTCTTGCTGAAGGGACTTACTCTAAAGGCAGTGAGATCCAAGATGGTTATCCTGAATTTACCGCCGATATGCTTAAGCAATTAGGTTGGTGGGATGACCTAACAGCAGACGAGAAAAAACACGCCGAAGGCAAAAACTGGAAAACGGATATTTCTGGCGGTATCCAACGTGTTGCTATCAAACACGGCTGTATCCCTTACGGTAACGCTAAAGCTCGTTGTATTGTCTGGACATTCCCTGACGATATTCCACGCCACCGCGAACCACTTTACACGCCTCGTCGTGACTTAGTTGCTAAATACCCAACCTACGAAGACCGTATGGTTGCGCGTCTACCGACGCTGTATAAGTCAATTCAAGACAAGGATTTTGCTAAAGACTTCCCACTGGCACTCACATCAGGCCGTCTAGTGGAATACGAAGGTGGTGGTGAAGAATCCCGTTCTAACCCTTGGTTAGCTGAACTACAACAAGAAATGTTCATCGAAATGAACCCTGCTGATGCAGCGGATCGCGGTATTCGTGACGGTGATAATGTTTTTGTTCATGGTCCAGAAGGCGCCAAAATCACGGTTAAGGCAATGGTAACACCACGCGTAATTGCTGGTGAATGTTTTATGCCATACCACTTTGCAGGGGTGTTTGAAGGTGAAAGTCTCGCGAAAAACTATCCAGAAGGCACAGTGCCTTATGTGATAGGCGAATCCGCAAACACCATTTTAACTTATGGCTACGATGTTGTGACTCAGATGCAAGAAACTAAGTCCAGCCTCTGCCAAATTAGCAAAGCCTAACCTACTTGATGAGGAGATAAGCCATTATGGCAGTCATGAAATTTCTATGTGACACCAAACGCTGCATCGAGTGTAACGGTTGCGTCACTGCATGTAAGAACGAAAACGATTCCGCTCTCGAGTGGGGTATTCAACGTCGCCGCGTGGTGACAATTAACGATGGTCAACCCGGTGAAGCATCGATTTCAGTGGCATGTATGCACTGTACCGATGCGCCATGTATGGCCGTGTGTCCAGCAGATTGCTTCTACAGAACCGATGACGGCATAGTACTGCACAACAAAGATACCTGTATCGGTTGTGGTTACTGCTTCTATGCTTGCCCATTTGGTGCACCGCAATTCCCGAAAAAGACTGCTTTTGGTAGCCGCGGCAAAATGGATAAGTGTACTTTCTGTGCCGGTGGCCCAGAAGAAACCTTCTCCGAAGCCGAGCGTAAAAAATACGGTGCAAACCGTATTGCTGAAGGCAAATTACCTATGTGTGCGGAGCTTTGCGCAACCAAAGCACTGCTTGCTGGTGATGCGGGAGTGGTATCTAACATCTACCGTGAACGTATGGCCTCCCGTGGCAATCCTAACGTGATTTGGGGCTATAACCCAAAAACCGGTGAGATAAACTAAGCAGAGCGAGGGTTAGGGAGTCATCCCTAACCTCTGGCAAGGAGTGACAATGTTAAACAAACAGTTAAACAAATCACTGCGTAGTCTGTTTGCTCTGTTAGTGCTAGTCATGGGATTGGGATTGGGTTCAGTAATGAGCTCAAGTCCAGTTCAAGCAAGTGATCAGCAATCGAGTCAACAACAGGCGAAAGCGCAAACCAGCGATGCCGACCTTTGGCGTGCGGTAAAAGCGGGCGATGCCGGCTATACCACTGCAAAAGGTGTCGAAACTGGGGTGTTGATTAACGTTGCCGGTAACCAAGGAAAAGAACTGAGGAATGAATACTTAACTCCCGTGATGGCGCTAGCTGTGACTGGAGTATTTGGTGCTTTCTTAGTGTTTTATTTGGTGAATGGTCCTTCAAAACTTAGCCATGGCTTTTCGGGTAAGTTAGTAGCTCGTTGGTCTAAAGCGGATCTATGGATCCACTGGATAATGGCAACAAGCTGCTTAGCACTGATGTTTACAGGCTTAACCATTATGTTGGGACGGCATGTAATACAACCTCTGCTTGGGCCCGACCTATGGGCGCCATTGATCTACGGCAGTAAAACGATTCACGATTGGGCGGGTCCCGTCTTTATCGTGGCTTGGGCGTTCTGCGTGGTGAAATGGATGCCGCTTCAAACCTTTAAGATGTATGATCTAAAATGGTTTTTAGTCGTCGGTGGTTATATCAACTTTGGCCCATTCAAAGGTAAACATCCTGACAGTGGTTTTGCCAACGCTGGTGAAAAAATGTGGTTCTGGACACTGACCTTATTCGGTCTATTTATCAGTGTTTCCGGCATCATGTTAGTCTTACCCGGCTTAGACTTACCCCGTGAAGCCTCAATGGCAGCACTACTGATCCACGCTATCAGTGCAGTCATCCTAATTGCCTTTACCATAGTGCATATTTGGATGGCGACGGTACTCAGTGAAGGCGGTATGGAGTGTATGGTGTCAGGTTACTGTGATGAAAACTGGGCAATCCAGCACCACAACCTCTGGTATGACGAGATCAAAGCTAACGGCAGCTTAAAATATAAAGACTAGGTAAAACGCAGCTTTTTTTACCACTAAAAACACCCCTTTTTACGGGGTGTTTTTTTATCCCGCTCAAAATACACCACAAAAAATCAACAATTTACATAATAGTAACACACAGCATTCATTTATGATTTGAGTGAACTTTACACTCCAAACTATGAGCAAGTTAACGCTTTTAGATAACCATGTGCTATTTCAAGTCCGCAAACTGTTCTAGATCAATTCCCCGCACAATCGTTCCCACTATATTGCCGCCACGCGCGATGATTACCAGCGAACAGGATGATTTCATTATCATTTTCACTTCTAATCTTCACTTTTTGCTAACAAATTTTATGACAACGAAAAGTCGCGCAATTCCAATAAACATAAACCCTAATTTCAGGAGTCAGCATGAAGCAGCAACCCAGCGATTTATCTCGCCGCTCTTTGCTTAAAGCGCTCACCGTTGGAAGTGTAGCGGGTGCCGCTATTGCCGCAACGGGCATAAGCGTGGCACAAGCCAACGAAAGCAGCACGGTAACCGAAAAGAAATCAAATGGTTACCACGAAACTGCGCATATCACTAGCTATTACGATAGCCTGCGCAGCTAATCTAGGAGAAGTCAGCGATGAAGTTAACTCGCAAGTCCAATATCGCCCCAGTGGCAGACAAACCGACACTCGGCATTAGCCGTCGTCAATTTATGAAGCAAGCTGGTATTGCTACTGGTGGTATTGCTGCAGCCTCACTAATGGGTACTGGCATGATGCGCCGCGTCGAAGCCAAAGAAGTACCACATGATGCGCCAATCGAAGTAAAACGTACTATTTGTAGTGCCTGCGCAGTAGGTTGTGGTTTGTATGCCGAAGTACAAAACGGTGTTTGGACAGGTCAAGAACCCGCATTCGATCACCCATTCAATGCCGGCGGCCACTGCGCTAAAGGTGCGGCACTGCGTGAGCATGGTCACGGTGAAAAACGCCTGAAATACCCAATGAAATTGGTTGATGGCAAGTGGAAAAAAATCTCTTGGGAAGATGCCATTAACGAAGTGGGCGATCAAATGCTCAATATTCGTAAAGAGTCAGGCCCAGACTCAGTGTACTTCATGGGGAGCGCTAAGTTTTCTAACGAAGGTTGCTACATGTACCGCAAGTTAGCGGCGATGTGGGGCACAAACAATATCGACCACTCTGCTCGTATTTGTCACTCTACCACGGTAGCTGGTGTTGCTAACACTTGGGGCTACGGTGCGCAAACTAACTCTTTCAACGATATCCAGAACGCCAATGCCATCTTCCTGATCGGGGCAAACCCTGCGGAAGCACATCCGGTTTCTATGCAACATATTCTGATCGCGAAAGAAAGAAACAACGCGAAAATCATCGTCGTTGACCCACGTTTCTCTCGCACTGCTGCGCATTCAGACTTGCATTGTGCAATTCGCCCAGGCACTGATATTCCGTTTATCTACGGTATGTTATGGCACATTTTTGAAAATGGTTGGGAAGATAAAACCTTTATCAAGCACCGCGTATTCGAGATGGAAAGTATCCGTGCTGAAGTGAAGAAGTTCCCACCTAAAGAAGTCGAAAACATCACTGGCGTGAGCGAAGCCGATGTCTATCAAGCCGCTAAATTAATGGCTGATAACCGTCCTGGCACGGTAATTTGGTGTATGGGTGGTACTCAGCATCACGTCGGTAACGCGAACACCCGTGCTTATTGTATTCTGCAATTAGCACTGGGCAATATGGGCGTGTCAGGCGGCGGTACTAACATTTTCCGTGGTCACGATAACGTACAAGGCGCCACTGACTTAGGTTTGTTATTTGATAACTTACCCGGTTACTACGGTTTAACCTCTGCAGCATGGAGTCACTGGACCCATGTGTGGGATCTGGACATGGAATGGGTGAAAGGTCGATTCGATCAAACCGCCTACCTTGGCAAAGATCCAATGACGACACCGGGTATTCCTTGTTCTCGTTGGCACGATGGCGTGTTAGAAGATAAGAGCAAGTTAGCGCAGAAAGACAATATCCGTATGGCGTTTTTCTGGGGACAATCGGTCAACACCGAAACCCGTCAGCGTGAAGTGCGTGATGCCCTAGACAAGATGGACACAGTAGTGGTTGTCGACCCATTCCCAACAATGGCGGGCGTTATGCACCGTCGTAAGAATGGTGTATATCTGCTGCCTGCAGCAACTCAGTTTGAGACTCAAGGTTCAGTGTCTAACTCAGGCCGTTCAATCCAATGGCGTGAGCAGGTTATCCAACCGTTATTCGAGTCAAAAACCGACATCGAAATCATGTACCGTTTAGCGCAAAAACTCGGCATTGACGAGCAGTACACTAAACGCATAGCCAAAGAAAACGGCTTACCCGTGATCGAAGACATTACCCGCGAAATCAACCGCGGTATGTGGACTATCGGTATGACAGGTCAAAGCCCTGAGCGTATCAAGTTGCACACCCAAAACTGGGGCACCTTCAGCAACAAAACGCTCGAAGCCGCAGGCGGCCCAGCGAAGGGCGAAACCTACGGTCTACCTTGGCCATGTTGGGGTACACCAGAAGCGAAACACCCGGGTACTCAAATTCTGTATAACCAAGCCAAACACGTGAAAGACGGCGGTGGTAACTTCCGTGCTCGTTATGGTGTTGAATACAACGGCCAAAGCATTTTAGCCGACGGCACTTACTCTAAGGGTGCGGAAATCAAAGACGGTTATCCTGAATTTACTGCCGATATGCTCAAGCAATTGGGTTGGTGGGATGATCTGACCGCCGAGGAAAAAGCCGAAGCCGATGGTAAAAACTGGAAGACTGACCTGTCAGGCGGTATTGTGCGCGTGGCAATCAAACACGGCTGTATCCCCTTTGGTAATGCTAAAGCCCGTTGTATTGTTTGGACTTTCCCTGACCAAGTGCCTGTACACCGTGAACCGTTATACACAGCACGTCGTGACTTAGTGGCGAAATACCCAACCTATGACGATATGCAAGTACACCGTCTACCCACATTGTATAAGTCAATCCAAGAAAAGGATTTAAGCGGTAAGTACCCACTGGTACTGACCTCTGGTCGCTTGGTTGAATACGAAGGTGGTGGTGAGGAATCTCGTTCTAACCCATGGCTAGCTGAACTTCAGCAGGAAATGTTTGTTGAAATTAACCCTGCCGACGCTGCCGATCGCGGTATTCGTAACGGAGAAAATGTCTGGTTAGAAGGTGCCGAAGGTGGCCGTATTAAGGTGCAAGCTATGGTAACGCCTCGCGTTAAGCCAGGCGTGACCTTTATGCCGTACCACTTTGCGGGTGTGATGCACGGTGAGAGTTTAGCGCCGAACTATCCAGAAGGCACTGTACCTTATGTTATCGGTGAGTCTTGTAACACTGCGCTGACCTATGGATACGATCCTGTGACACAAATGCAGGAAACCAAAGCGTCACTCTGTCAGATCGTTAAAGCGTAAGTGCAGCTTAAGCTAGGAGAATTGCCATTATGGCTACTATGAAATTTTTGTGTGATACCAAGCGCTGCATCGAATGTAACGGTTGTGTCACAGCCTGTAAAAACGAAAACGACTCCGCTCTCGAGTGGGGGATCCAACGCCGCCGCGTAGTCACAATCAATGACGGTCAACGTGGTGAAGCATCCATCTCTGTCGCTTGTATGCATTGCTCAGACGCACCCTGTATGGCAGTTTGTCCAGCAAACTGTTTCTACAGAACCGATGACGGCATAGTGCTACATAATAAAGATGCTTGTATTGGTTGCGGTTATTGCTTGTACGCTTGTCCATTTGGCGCACCACAGTTCCCGAAAAAAGGTGCCTTTGGTAGTCGCGGTAAGATGGATAAATGTACATTCTGTGCCGGTGGCCCAGAAGAAAACCACTCAGATGCTGAACGCCAAAAATACGGTGCAAACCGTATTGCCGAAGGCAAGCTACCTATGTGTGCAGAACTGTGTGCCACTAAAGCCCTGTTAGCGGGTGATGCTGAAGTGGTTTCAAGCATCTTCCGTGAGCGTATGGCTTACCGTGGTGCTAAAAACGCGGCTTGGAATTAATTCAGGTCAACAGGATCTGTCCATAGACTTAGCTTAGCGCCTACTTAGGTGGGCGCGACTAAGTGAGAGAGGATGTATGATGAACAAATGGTTCAAACACATAGGCTTAGCCATAGCACTGCTATTTAGTGCTGTGTGTATAGCCAATGGTGGTGATGAACTGGCGACTCAAGTTCAACAGTCTGATGCCCAAATTTGGGCGCAACTGAAGGATGGCGCCACGGGATACACTACCTCACAAAGTGAGTTTCATGCCCAGCCAATCAATACCTATGATTTACGAGTATTGGAGTTACGTAGCGACTGGTTAGCACCCGCCTTAATGGCAGCACTATTCGGTATGATTATTATCTTTGTCTTATTTATCAAGGTGAATGGCATTTCTAAGCTACACCATGGTTTTTCAGGCAAGTTAGTGCATCGCTGGTCTAAGTTTGATGTTTCAATCCACTGGTTAGGCGCGATTCCGTGCTTACTGTTGATTTTAACTGGCTTAACCTTACTGGCAGGTCGTTTCTTCTTCCAACCTTGGTTAAGTGCTGGGATCTGGGAAGCCATTGTCTACGGTGCTAAGCAAATCCATGATGTGATGGCGATTCCCTTCATGATAGGTTGGGCATTGATGACCACACTATGGGCGAAAAACCAGCTACCTAAAATGTACGATGTGAAGTGGTTTATGGTGGTTGGTGGTTACATCAACTTCGGACCATTCAAAGGTAAGCACCCTGACGCAGGCTTTGCTAACGCAGGTGAAAAAATGTGGTTCTGGGCATTTGCCCTGTTCGGGTTGATTATCTCTGCATCAGGTATGCTGTTACTCTTCCCTAACCTGTTCGAACCTAGCCGTACATTAAGCTTAATCGCCCTGGTACTGCACTCAGTGAGTGCTATCGTGATCTGTGCTTTCTCTATCGTGCACATCTTTATGGCAACAGTGATGTCAGAAGGCGGTATGGAATGTATGGTGTCTGGCTACTGTGATGAGAACTGGGCAACCCAACACCACAACCTGTGGTATGACGAAATTAAAGCTAACGGCACGTTAAAATATAAAGAGTGATGCTTGTTAGCTCTACGATAAAAAGAAACCCTCTGTGAGTGATCACAGAGGGTTTTTATTCGAAAAGACTTAATCCTTTATTTCACCGATAACCTAAAAGCTATACATAACCGATACCCCAAGATTGCGTGGATCAATAATAGCGGCATAACCATTAACATAATTAGCACTAGGTGGCTCATTCACTGTCATTGCTTGCTCATCAAACATATTGTTGATAAACCCACTGATTCTCCAGTTATCTTTCTGATAATCGACACTTAAACGAGCAACCACATAATCACCTGCAATCCTTGATTCTGTATTATCAATATCTGCAAAATATTCCCCCACATAGTTACCCGATACGCCAACGGAGAAGGCATCATTTAGCCAATATTTGACCCCAAGGTTCGCCGTCACATGGGGAGCGGAATTAAGTTGATTGCCAACAATATCACCATAACTGGAATCAACTTTTTTGATTTCACTGTCGAGCAAACCAACACCTGTAATCACCTGCCAGTTAGCGGTTAGCATTGCACTTAACTCAGTTTCAATCCCGTAAGTTACTGCTTTATCAACATTAGTAATTTTACGGGCTTGATTGGATGCCTGATAACCATCGAAATCGTTATAGAATAAGTTAGCGCTCAAATTAACATTGCCACCTAAAAACATGCTTCGCGCACTGAGTTCATAGGTATCAACAAATTCCTCATCGTAGTAATAATATTCGCTTTCAGCTAAGGATAAGGCTCCACCCCCAGAGTTATAACCACGGCGAGCACTGGCAGCTAAGGTGGTATTGTCCGTGATGGCGTATTGCAATACCAACTTAGGCAAGGTAATGGTGCTGTCATTATCGAGTTTTTCCTCAAGCTGAGTACCACGATACAACATCGAAAAATTCCGTTTTTGCTCATCGCGCATCACGCGACCGCCTACAGTAAGCCAAAGCGACTCGGCTAAACCATAGGTTAACTCACCATAAATGGATAAAGAGGAACTGCTGTCATCACCCGTATAAACAGAACTTCCTGTACTACCAAAATCTTGGCTACGTTCATAATACGCAAGCCCGATAAATCCGTTAAAATCACGGTCATTTAAGCCAAAACTATATTTACCATCAACGGTATAGCTCTCGTCTTTCATATCAACATATTGCTGTGCTGTTACTAAAGCCTCATAGGACTTAGAACCCCAGTCATAGTCCATATAAGCCACAACCAAGTCTAACGCTCTACCCGAACCTAAGTCATAGTCAACTTTGACTGAATGCGTTGTCGATTCTGTTTCAATATAACGTTGGAGAATCGGTCGATATGCCCATGGATCATCACCTGAAAAATAGTTACGACCCGAATCACCTTTTTCGTCGTTATAGGAAAAGCTATAAAGAACTTTGAGCTCCTCGATAGCGCTTGGCTGCCATAAAAATTTGCCACGCCAACGGTTTGTAATTAACTCATTTAGATCAAACGGGGCAGGGTTGGTTTCATATACCAATCCCTTATTATAGGTCTCTCCTGTCACGTTTTGGCCACTTAGCCGAAACGCTAACTCATCGTCTAAAATAGGACCGGATACCATTACAGCACTGTCGACATAGTTATTCTGATCTCGGTAGCCTAAACGTGCAGCGCCACGCCAATCAAATGTCGGATCCTCTGTTTTGATAAATACAGTGCCCCCAATACTATTACGGCCATTGATCGTCGACTGAGGACCTCGAAATACTTCAACTTGCTGTATATCCCATAAACCTGTATCACCAGTAAGGTCGGCAACAAAAGGTTCAGCAACACCGTCGACAAGTGTAGAAACCCGCGCCCTAGCACCACCAGTAAAAGAGTTAAATCCAGAGGCGGAGCCATTCCCGGAAACACCGCGAATATCAGGCACAGAGCCAGTCAGCACGACGACGTTAGGGATTTCAGATAATGCATCTGACACAGATTGATACTGACCGCTATCCAGTGAATCCTTGTCGATAACAGAAACAGATGAGGTGGTGTCTTTCAAGCTACGCTCAATTTTTTCACCATATACGGTAATTTTTTCAATGGGTTCCGTTGATTCTGCTTCAACTGCTGCATAAGTAGAAGAGACTCCCAAACTCGAAATAATAGCGGCGATAATATTTTTCTTAAATGCCCGGTGTTCCATGAAAATCCTCAAATGACTGTAAGTGATAGAAAGCTGTTAACTAAGATAACAACCGTTTAAATGAAAATAACCTTAAAACTAACTGAGAAGGATTATCATTTATATTGTCATCAAAAGGTGTGATTGATATCAAATTCAGAATACGACTGAGTCGCTAGATTTAGCGTTACGGGAAGCGGTATGCGAGATGTCATTGGCAATAGATGAGTACCACGACTTATCAAATGTTAATCATCTGATAAATAAAAACATTAAATCAGTGTTCAACTTATCTTAAATTCATATCTTCAGATAACTTGGGGATATAAAGGCAAAAGCGATATAACAGAATCAACAGAGCTTGTGAAAGAACACAACATCTTTATCGACAAGCTCCAACCGCCAATCATATTTGCGGGCAATCCAGTTGAAGGTCGCTTCGGAATAAAAATTGATATGGGTAGGATCATTTTTATAATGCCATGTAGAAAAAGCGCTAGGATTGTACACCCGCTTAGTCATCACAGCCAAAATACCTTTAGGTTTTAATAGCTTGTCAAGCTGATTGAGCAAGCCTGCAGCATCACTGACATGCTCAATAACTTCAGTTAAGCTAATAAAATCATATTGAAGAGTTAATGTTGTAGGATCATTGGCGTAATAAATATCAAAATTTGCAACCTGATAACCACGGTCCTTCGCCATCAAACTAAGTGCCATTCCCTCACCGCAGCCAAAGTCGAGACCTTTGGAGGAAGGTTCAAAACGGGCGAGTAATGGGTCGAGTGTTCGGTTTAAAAAACGCTGATAGCCGACGTCATAGGGAGAGTTTTCGTGTTTATCATACTCCGCTTTTTCTGCCTCGGCTGAAAGATAGAACTCAGGCGGTACAATAACGAGTTGACAAATTTGGCATTGATCGTAACAGCGTTTTTTATCTTGATGGTAAGCAACTAATTCAGTGCTATGGCATAAGGGACAGATATTCAAAAATAATTCCTACAGATTGTAGATGGTCGATTCAAGTTAATCGGCATTTCTATAACGGCAGAGATAACTATCAAGGCTTAGGGATTATTTTACGCTCTTTTGCGACCGCATCTTTAGCTTCACGTAAATATTTTTGCTCACGGCTCTCCCTTTCATCAAATTGCTTCTTTGCCTTTATTTTTTGCTGCTCTTCCCACTCATTGGTTTGGAGTGTTCCACTAACTTTTTCTTCCCGCTCAACGGTTTCTTTCGCTGCTTTTCGAGCTTTATCTAATTGAAGTTGTTCTACTTGCAAAAAGTCGATTCGTGCTTTATCCGCCTTTTGCTCTAGGATTAATTGAGGTTTTTGCTCATCTGCATTTGCAGTGGGTAGAAAAAGAGCCAAACTCAATACGAACCAAATAAGTGATTTCAATAATGCCATTATCCCTACCTCATTTATTGAAAATGCCAACCTATGACCTTTATTATCACGCTCACCGCACTCGATACCCAGCGTCCAACATAGCATAATATTTTATGAATATTAGGTTATTCAGCATGGTTTACCCCATAATCAGGGTAAAGATAAGTGTTAAACTACAGTTTTTTATTTTTCTATTTGAGTGAAACACTAATTAGGTTTATTTTTAACCCCACTTAAATAATGTACTATTTAGGCAATTTCTTTATAAACGAAATACCTATGGAATGGGATGTGACTCGTGAGAGTTACCAGGGAGTATCCTGAATGATTAGATGGCAACACTTACTCAATAAACTCAGTACGGACGATCCCGTATTGCGAGAAAAGCTGTCTCTTTGGCAAACCCATCCCGATCAAACACCGCTAGCACTTATCCAAGGTTTTAGCTTTATCAGCGCCAACCGCGCAACGTTAAATTATTTTGGCACTCATTACGATGCGTTTGTGAATGCAACACCCTATGATTTCTCACCGAGAATCCAATCATCTGGGCGTAATAGTGTTGAATTTGCTAGAGAAATGATACTCGAAGCTATCGCGGGTAATCATGTCGAATTTAATTGGTTACATTTAAACCAACAAGGTCGCGAGCTACCAACACGCATTAATTTATATCGATGCTATCTCCAGCAACAACCCGTGGTACTAGTCGAACTACAAGCTCTTAACCGTCGCAATCACGTGCGAGAGGCCATTACAGATGGTTTTGCTCACATTCCCAAAGAAATACTATCAACAACCTTAGAGGAAAGTGCCGAAGCCGTTTATATCACAGATGACGATAACCGCATCCTTGCCGTTAACAAAGCCATGTGCCGTATTTGTGGGTATAGCGCAGAGCAACTGATTAGCCATACGCCTGCAATGTTAGAATCTCGCAATCTTAGCCAAGGTGAAGAAACCGACTGTCAACTGGCGATAAAACAACGTGGTTCTTGGCAAGGTGAAACACTTAAAAAGCGTTCAAATGGCAGCACTTTTCCTGCATGGCAAAGTAGCCGCCGAATTGTGGTTGATGGGGAAACCCCTTACCACGTTAATATTTTTAGTGATATCAGTACCCAAAAGCAGTTGGAGACCCAACTCACCACTCGGGCCATGTATGATACGCTGACAGGCTTACCCAACCGTTTTCACTTAAAACAATTACTTAATAGCGCGCTAGAAAAATTACAAACTGACCCAAATCTCTTAGGCGCTTTGATGTTTTTAGATCTCAATGGTTTTAAAAATATCAACGACAGCTTTGGCCACTCAATGGGTGATAGGGTTTTACAATTGGTTGCAGCAAGGCTAGAAGCCGGTTGTATCGAAAAAGCCGATATTGCCCGCATGGGAGGAGATGAATTTACCCTTATACTTCAAGACTGTAGCTGTAAAGAAGAAATTCAACTCTTTGCTGAACAAATTCTGAGTCTATTTGACAGCCCTTTTGAAATCGAAGGGCAAAAATTCTTCCTTGGCACAAGTATTGGTATTGCTCTTTTCCCTACCCATAGTGATCAGGCAACGCAATTAATAAGCTTGGCAGATACCGCCATGTACTGCGCTAAAAAGAGCCCGCCACATTTAGTGTTTTATGACAAATCAATGAGTCAAGCGGCTGAAATAAAGCTGAAACTGATTAATAGTTTAAGACATGCGCATAGCCTAAAACAGTTCAAATTAGTTTATCAGGCTATCGTAGACTTACACACAAACCAAACCATCGCGGCGGAGGCTTTACTGCGCTGGCAAAAATCTCCCACTGAGCACTATGAGGCTTCAGAATTTGTCCCACTACTCGAAGAAACAGGGTTAATTGTTAACATCGGCCAATGGGTACTCGAACAAGCCTGCCAACAAGCAACACTTTGGCGATCACAGTATCAATCTGATTTTAAAATTTCGGTCAATGTCTCACCACTACAGCTAGAGCATGTCGATTTTGTTGAACAAGTGATAAATGCCTTAGAAATGGCTGCGCTACCCGCTGATGCATTGATTTTAGAGATCACCGAATCAGCACTGCTGCGTCAACCTGAACAAGCGAGATTAACGCTTAATCGCATCAAATCACTAGGTGTTAGTATTGCCATTGATGACTTTGGGACAGGACTATCTTCACTTAGCCGCTTGGGTACCTTACCGATTGATAGCGTAAAAATAGATGCAGAATTTGCCCTACGTTTAAACGATATCTCAGGGCAAAAGCTCTGCTATGCCATCGTGCAATTGGCACAGGCGCTAGATATTCATTTTGTGGCAGAAGGAATTGAAACACAACAACAAAAAGACATCATGACCGACATGGGACAAGGATTTGCTCAGGGATTTTTATTCGGTTACCCCAGTGCTGTCGAACACTTCACCCAAACCTTTTTAGTCGAAAAACACATCGCCTAGCATCAAACTTGGCGTGTTGGTCGCCCTTACAGCCCCAAACGTGTTGGTCGCCCTTACAGCCCCAAAAAAGTTCACGGCTTGTTATTTGGCTATCGGAAACAACGGGATTATTTATGCTTGCGGTAAAACACTTAGGGTAGGCTCGATAGCCCTGCCAGCACACCATCAAAAAAATGGAATCACTCCCCTGCAAAGCAATTGGCTGGCAAAGCTATCTCATCATTTGCAGTGCAAATGAATCGTGCCTATTAAACCGCGTTTTGCATTAAGTTAGCGTGATCTGAATAAGACTTTTGCTAATTTTATTCGTACGATAGCTCAAAAAATCGATAACTTAAAAGCACTTATCTATATCTAAATATTCTAACAAGCCAGTTCATATCGTTGGATTTATTCACTAAATTCACGATAGCGAACCTGAATCTCAGGTGGCATAGCCTTTATACGCATCTCCACCATGGCATCAAAAGCCGTGATGACAGGCGCAACATTGAGCAAAGGGTCAAGTGCGCTTAGCATATAAGCACTGGCTTCTAAGGTCGATAAACTATCGCTACGGCTTGATTTGCGGATCTTGTATCTTGACTCATAGCCCTCAGCTAAATGCACCGCAGGATATTCGTTTAGCCAAGGATTAAGCTGTAGCATTTTAAAGGCTTTACGCCAGGTACCATCAAGTAACAACAATACGCAATTAGGGCTAATATCTTGCGCTTCAACGCTCACACTATTATCCGAAGGATAGACAAGATAAATGGGCTGATCATGCTTAGTTAAGTCATTACGCAACTCACTAAAATCATGTTCATCTTCACCCACATAGATTTGAGTCTCTGGTACCGCAAGGCTTAACACCCGTACACTATTTTTCTTATGCTCAACCTCACTGGGATGCTGTAAAACGACCAATCGCGTCGAAGGATAAATAGGTTGAATACTCCCACAAAGGCAGGCATTTAATGGATAGCGACAAGCAACACAATAGTGACGGGTCAAATCTTATTCTCTACTAAACCGTGTATCGCAGGAGTATATCAAAGGATGATAAATCAGCAGGCACAATAAAAAATGCCCGCAGCTTATGGTCAAACTTGCTGCGGGCAAAGGGTGTTCAGGTATTTAATGTGAGTGGTGTAACTGCTCCTGATGCCAATGGTCGAAGCGACTCAACGCCATCATCAATAATAAGCCAATAGAAAATACGCCCATCACTAGAGCAACTGCGTAAGGCGCCGTTAAATTTGTTTGTTGAACGAGTCCTGTTAATACTGATGCACCGCTCATCTGGATAAATCCAAGCATGGCAGCAGCAGTACCAGCCCGCTCGCCAAAGGCAGATAAAGCCATGCTAGTAGCAGGACCGAGCAATAGCGCAAAACCGATACATAACAGCATCATAGGTAGCATAAAAGCAAAGGCACCAGCCATTCCCGCGCTTGGACCAAATTGCTGAGCCCCAAGAATAAAGATTGCGGATAGAACAAGTAACGATAGGGCTAAGATCACCGTTGGGCGGTTACCTAATTTACGAATAACGACTGGCGCCGCAAAACAAGCCACGATATTAACTAACGCATTGAGACCAAACAGACCACTAAAAGCCAGTTCAGATACGCCTAAGTGGCCTATTAACCATACTGGCGAATAAGAGACATAGCTCAAAATGGCAGCCATAGCCGACATACAGGCAAAGGCATAAAACAAAAAGTGGGTATTGCTTAATACTGGTTTATATCGACCCCAACGGTATAAAGGCCCTGTGGTGACTGTATTAGCGGGGCGAGTTTCGGGCAAACGATAACCCACCACGAGCATCATCAACATCGCATATAAGGTCATAAATACGAAGGTCGAACGCCAGCCAAATTGCATCGCTAACAGTCCACCTAATGTCGGAGCGAGTGCTGGAATCACACAAATTGCGCCATTTAAATAACTGTAAATCTTAGCGCCTTCTTTTTGCGTGTAACAATCACGGACCGCACTAAACACCACAATTGACGTCGAACAGGCGGCCAATCCCTGTAATACGCGAGCAATTTGCAACCAATGAAACTCGATAGCCGCTGCGGCTAAAAGGCTGCTTGCGCCGTAAAGTAACACACCAAATAATGCCACAGGCCGACGACCATAGCGGTCCGCCAATGGGCCAATAAGCACTTGCCCTAAACCCATGGCAAATAAAAACAATACCAGAGTCGATTGAACTTCACTGGCGGATACGGCGAATTCTGCTGCCATAGTTGGCATTGAAGGTAGATAAATATCAATGGCCAATGGGCTAAGCAGCACCATAGACATAAGGATAGGTAATAGATTGCGCCGCATAAATAATCTCAGTTGATCAGGTAAAGGTATTTCAGTGGGCGCTATTTTAAATAAATCAAGGTATGAACAGAAATGGTATAATTTCCAAAGTGAATTTCCTTTTAGGAATATCTATGAACTTAGATAACTTAGCCAGAATCGATCTTAATCTGTTGGTCATACTCAAAGTTCTCCTCGAGGAACAGAGTGTGACAAGAGCTGCTAGCCGACTACATATCAGTCAATCGGCTCTAAGTAAGAGTTTGAATAGACTGCGAGAAACCTTAGACGATCCGCTATTCCAACGTACCGCACACGGCCTAAAACCGACGGCGCACGCCCTGAATCTTGGGCAAAAACTCCCGAATATTTTGCAGGACTTGTATCAACTAACTCAACCACCGACTTTTAATCCAGCAAGCAGCAACAGACAATTTTCCTTCGCCATGGTCGAAAGTGCCTACGAAACCTTAATTCCTTATTTTATCGGCCCTTTGCTGAATACTGCACCCAATATAAAGCTAGACTCCTATGTCTGGACTGAAAAATCCATGCATGATCTACAGCAAGGGCAAATTGATTTTGGGATTTCTGGTCGCGACTTACACCCGCTTTCCGATCCACAAATAGACCGGTTACCCGAAGGCATTGCCTGCCAAACATTGTTTACCGATGAGCAAGTGTGTCTTATTCAAGAAGATCATCCATCAATGGCTGCCCTTATGTCAGCGCAATGGAATTTATCACTTTATCTCGATATGGCCCATGTACAAGTACGCTGCGAAGGGAGCGATTGGTGGGCATTGGATTACTTTCTTGCAGATCTCGGACATAGGCGAAAAATCAGCACTACTGTGCCAGATTTTTATGGTGCAGCCAGCGTCTGCGCCCACAGTGATTTAATCTTTACGCTACCCTCAAGTTTTGCTCGCCATGCTTGCCAACTTTATCCGTTAAAACAAATTCCCCTCCCCTTTGAATTTATGCCTATGGCCTATGTGCTGTTATGGCATCAAAGAAATGATGAAGATCAAGGGCATAAATGGATTAGAGAAACGATTTGTCAGAGTGTTGCTACATTATTCAATCCGCTTGATATCACCTAACAACTTCAATTATCTCCTGTTATTTCAAGGTGACAAAAACTAAGCCCGATAAAGCAAAAGCATTATCGGGCTTAATATCAAGCTAACAATTAATCATCGTGTTTAAAGGATAAACGTTGCAACTTGGGCATTCAGATCATTTGCGCGCGCTTTAAGTGCCTTAGCCTGAGCTAAGTCAGCCATAGCAGAGGCCGTGATCTCATCGGTTACATCCTTAATCGCTACGGTATTTTGAGTAATTTCACCCGTGACTTGAGTTTGCTCTTCCGCAGCGGTGGCAATCTGCCCAGCCATATCTGAAATCACATTCACAGCTTGGGTAATTTCTTCCAAAGCTTTCGCCGCTGCGTTAGCATCCTCGACACTGTTACCCGCAAGGGCTTGACTACTTTCCATCAGAGTGACAGCCCTAGCAGTAGTGCGTTGCAGTGTTTCAATGGTGGTATGCACTTCTTGGGTCGAATCTTGCGTGCGGCGCGATAAGACTCGCACTTCATCCGCAACAACGGCAAAACCTCGTCCCTGCTCACCCGCACGAGCCGCTTCAATTGCGGCATTAAGCGCCAGTAAGTTAGTTTGCTCTGCAATCCCTTGAATTGTGCCCAGAATGCTCGAAATAGACTGAGCGTGACGGCTCAAATCACCAATCACATCGGTTGCTTGAGAAACCTCATTAGCAAGTGAGTTAATCGAGTTACGGGTTTTATGCACTAAGTCCTTACCCTGTAAACTACTCGCTGCCGATTGCTGCGCCGCAGTCGCAGTATTCTCAGCATTAGCTGCAATCTCATTAGTGGCACTTGCCATTTCAGTCACCGCTGTGGCAACCATAGCGACCTCCTGCTGCTGACGTTGTAACTCAGAAACGGAAGTTTGCGTAGTGGTTAGACTACGTTCAGCATCCGCATCTAATTCGTTAGCTAAGTGGCGAATATGGCTGATAAGCTGATGTTGACTCCCCACAAAACGATTAAAGCTGTCAGCAAGTACACCCACTTCATCTTGAGTGTCGACTTCGATACGCTGGGTTAAATCACCATTACCATCGGCGATGCGAGCTAGGGCTTGAGATACTCGACTCAAAGGACCTAAAAGCACATTAACAAGCCACGAAATCGCTAATACACTCAATAACAAAACTAATGCCGATAATCCAAGCTGCACCAATAGCAAACGAGTGAGCGGTGCTTCTAAGGTCTCCTTATCAAGCACTAATACTAGCTCCCAATCAGTATTAGGGATATCGACAGCCCAAACTAACTTATCTCTGCCTTCATGCTCAAAGTGCATAGAGAGCAGCTCGCCAACTTTACGGCTTTGTTCAGGCAGATTATGGTTTAGGTTACTGTCAATATTGCTGATGGGTTGCATCGCCTTGGTGGGATCTTTATAAGCAATAACAGTCCCATCCTTATGTATCATGATGGCATAACCATTTGCGGGTAATTTCATCCGATTCACACTGTCCACCAGACTGGCAATCGATAAATCCCCACCAACAACACCAGTAGGAATTGCCTGCGCCATCGTCACAACCAAGATGTTATAGGCGACATCCATATAGGGTTTAGTCAGAATAAGGCCACGCTCTTTAACCGCTTGCTGATACCAAGCGCGGCTACGAGGGTCATAACCTGTACGATCAATACTGGGATCAGAATCCAACATTTGCCCTGTTTGAGCACCAAAATAGGTCAACTGAAACCGACCCGATGCTTGAGCTTGTTGCAATGTGTTTAAAGTGTCACCTTCAACCTTGCTTGCAAGTGCTCCAACAATATCTTGACGCCCAGATAGCCATTCTTGAATACGCTCAGCCTGTTGATCGCCTAGCCGCTGAACCTGCTCGAGGCTGTTCTGTAACAGTAGGGATTTTTGACTGGAATAGCTTTGCCATGACAATAAACCAATCACGAGCGAAAGGGCGATTACCACCGAAATGAGGATTTTCTGTTTGAGCGAGTATGAGTTCATATTGGCGTCTATTATTAGTGACAAGGGATAGCTGGGCAAACTAATCGGTATCGCTGAACCATGGTAATAAAGTTACATAGGTGGCAGAAAACCTATCAGAAATTGACCAGAATTTTCGCATATTTTGTATAACAAACAAAGAAATCACTTTTAGTATCATGATCTACCATTCATATAAAACATGAAATCAACCAATGAAATCAAAATAAACACACATTCCATGCTCAATAGTTACATTTCATAAAAAGTAACAACAACAGGATCTCTGTGGACGTAAAAGAACGTAAATTAACCAAGTTTAACGTGACCCCTCGCTTTTTTTTATTGCACACTAAACGTCCACTGCCTATTTAGGAGTTCTTATGATTTATCAACAGTTCCAACAGAGCCCAATGCAGACCCGAATTTCTGGCCCACGGGCTTGGTTAGCCATGGCGCTCAGTGTAAGCCTTATCTGCTTATCACTGTTTTTACTTCCTTTTGTGCTGTTATTCGGCGCAATTACACTAGGGTGCTTAGTATTATTTAGCCGTATTTATGTCGCGCGCCAATTGGCAAAATTTAATCGAGCGCACACGCAGACAACTCATACTACTGAGTCAACGGGTTATTCATCTCCCCATATTGTTCGTGAGCCACACGCGACTCATCATCAAGGACGCACTTTTGAGCATCAAGAGGATGAGCGTTAATTGACGGATTTAGGCAAGTAAAGTCTGCGCGCGCTTAAGGCTGTGGATCTCTGCGGGATCGACTGTCATTTCGAGTACCTTATCTACTTGTAATGCCAATGAAAGCCAAAGAGGTTCGATAATCTCAGCCTCCTTTTCATTGGCATAACGCCGAGCTAAATTCAGTAATGCCGCTGCACCAACCACATCAATTCTGCCCAACATCCCATCGGCTAATGCCATACTCAGCTCTATCATTGCAGGAACGCTATGACCATATTTGATCACTTCACGCAAATAATGCTCAGCTTGGGTTAAATCGCTACCGAATGCATTGTCATCGTTGAGCATATGTTGTGCCCGCATAAACATGGCATCTAACTGTCCTTGCTCTGCGGCTTCAGCCATCCAATATTCGCTAGCGATAGGATCTCGAGAACAACCCTCGCCATTAGCGAGCATTAATGCCAGATGATACTGGGCATGGGGATAGCCAGCCTGCGCCGCTTTATGAATAAAGTGATAGGCTTGAGTCAAATCTTCACGCTGATAATGTAATACGCCAAGGTTTGCCATGGCCTCCGCTTGTTCACCATCGGCTGCACGCTGTAAATATTGCTGCGCTAGCTCTAAATCCTGAGCCAATGACTCACTGCCCACTAGATAAAAATACCCTAAAAGTGCCATCGCATTAACAACACCGGCCTCTGCCGCAACAGCAATAGCTTGTTCTCCCTTAGCAATATCTGGCACGCCTTGATAACCGTGGATCAGTGCAACGCCATGTTCGTACAAAGCGTCCATATTTTTGGGTGCCGCAAGGGAAAACCAATAAGCCGCCTTCGCAAAAGTATCCGCCGCTTGGGCACTCACATTATTAGTTAACTCCGCATGCGTGGCCAAAACATCATCAGCTTGATCAGCCCAAGAAAGCGCTTGATCCTTAAGCATAAAAGCCTTTGTTTTTAGCGAAATACCTACCAAATATTGAGCATTAGGATCATCTTCCATCACAGCGCGATAGCAGAGGTCTTTAACCGTTACTGAATCACTCGCTTTGTATTGATACCTAGGAGCAACACATCCTGCCACCTTAGGATATAAGTGCTCAACTAATGTCAGTACATCTTTAATCGTTTTTTGGGCTAAAGCGAGTAATTGCTCTTGGGTAAGATGATATTTTTCTGGATGGGCGCCACGGTTACCGTCGGCACGTAAGCGGTGTAAGGCACGGGTTGTTTTAACATCAATCAGGCGTTTTTGGTTTAACTGCTCGATACGGTCATACAAATTGGGGCTTGAGAACTCAATCCGCTTATCTTGCCCCAACAACTCGGTCAGCTTATGTGTAAAACTGCGAATATGCAGTAATGACTGAGTCGGTACGTCCTTAACATAATTTTTTGCACAGAGGTAATCATCGACAAGATTGGCGGAAAAACCTTGGATAAAATCACTATCCTTTATCACAACCTTAGTCGCCATCGATGCTTACCTCTATAGGGAGTACTCGCTTACCTTATTCGACTGTCGGTTTTTTAGATACCATATACAAACGAAATAGGGCCAAATTAACGAATAAACCAATAAAGGACATAAAAGTATCTACCAGCATTTGCAAAGGTAAACCGCCCATAGCTGCAATACTCGCTAACTGACTACTGATCACTGCCAATGGCAAATAAAGCATTAATAATGCGATTGTTTTTAATACGATTGGGCCACTAAAACTGAAGCTTCCTTTTATGGCTTCCAGTGGCGTTAAGCGTTCGACCACCACCATAAAGTTCACATAGGCTAAACGGGCAAAGAGATAAAAACTGATCACGAGTCCTATCAACCACATTGGGCCAAAAGCAGCAAATAACATCACTGGCGCCAAAATCGCTAGACCAGAGAATACCCCTGCGAGTAATAACGGCGGCACAAAAGGTAAGCTGGCTTTCAACACCATACCAGCAGAAGGATGATGCCCCTGAGAACGGAGTTCTAAAAACAATGTTAAGGCTGCGATCAATACCGAGAAAGTAAGGAGTAACAGCATCATCGCAAGCATATGTGGCGCGCCAAACTGAGGATTTTCAAGATCGGCTTTACTCATCTCAGCCCCAAGCCATAGCTGAATACCCACTTGAATTAACAGCAATGGCACTGTCAACATGGCAAGTTGCACGAGATGATTACGGAAAAAGTTATAGGCTTCGGTTAAAATTGCGGATAGTGACATGCGACTTTCCAAAATAATTGAAATAAATTAACACAGAGAATTGCCGCTAGGATACCGAAAATCCCGGACCAATGCACAGCAGAAATCACCAGTGTGAACAGGAAATCACAGAAAACTACTGCAACAACGACATCAAAGCCGCTAAACTGTCTCCTTTAATTGCGCGCAACACCTTAAAGGACACCTCATATGAAACACGTCATCACGCTATCTCTTCTCCTTGGCACCTCTATTATGGCCACACCCGTTCATGCTGGTTGGTTAGATAATCTAGCGGGTACTCAAGCCAAAACCGAACAGACAGTCGCAACTGTTAATGCAACCCAATCCAATGAACTGGTGGGTAATGTGATGTCTCAACTGGGCTTAAACCAAACCCAAGCAGAAGGTGGATTAGGCAGTTTATTAGGGCTTGCACAATCTAGCCTTGGTTCGAGCGATTATTCAACATTGGCTGCCAGCATTCCTAATGCCGAGAGTCTGTTGGCCGCAGCCCCTAAACTTGATGCAAACTCAGGCGTATCAGGCTTGTTATCTAAAGCTGGCAATCTCGGTTCATCGCTCCAAGGTGGTGCTATGGTATTAGATGCTTTCGAAAAACTGGGGATCTCACAAGAACTCGCTATGCCAATGATCAATATTGCGAAGTCATACCTTGAAACCAATGGCACAGAGGGCACATCGGATCTACTGATGAAAGGCCTAAATTCCTTACTCTAATGGCCGTAGCCACCCTAAACCACAGTTGTTTAGGGTGAACTTTTACACCTTAAATCACTCTACCTAATATCCTCTTTAGCATGAGAAAAGCCTTTCTATGATTGCGAAACTAAAGCGATTTATTCAATCACACACCCAAGCCGTGTCCCCTGAAGATAAGGCGCATCAGCTTAAATTAGCCGCAGCCAGCATGTTATTAGAAGTCGTTTTTGCCGATGAAACATTGGCCGCTGAAGAAATGGCACTGTTGCCTAAGCTCCTTACCGATACCCTGTCGATGACAGATGACGATGCCAACGCTCTTATCAATGATGCTAAACAAGTACAAGGTAATGCAACATCACTCTTTGAATTTACGAGCGCTATCAATGCCGAATTTAGCCTAGAGCAAAAGCAACAACTGTTATTGGCAATGTGGCAACTCGCTTATGCCGATGGACAATTATCCCAATACGAAGACCAAATTATTCGCCGTACCGCTGACTTGTTGTATCTCAAGCACAGTGAACTTATCCAGATGCGCAACCTTGCGATGAAGTCAGTCAGGGATAACTAAGCTTTGTTTGCGGCTTATATGCGTCTTTTGCCACCAAAGAAAAGGCGCAACGACTATGACCAATACCAACACATAGGCCATACTAGCACCCAGCGCAATTCCTAACGCCAAACAGAAAACACACCCTAATATGACTAAGGGCAAGTTTTGCTTTGGTAATAATTTAGCCGCAGCTAACATCGCCATCAGATAAATCACCACAAAAACGCCATTGCTCCACGCAATCAGATGCTCTAATTCCTGCCCAGTCAAATAGGTTAACACCATCACGCTTGCCATAACCGAGAGTAATGCCGCCAATGCGCGAATAGGAACACCGTGATTATTTTTGACCGCAAAAAAACGCGGTAAAATGCCATCGCAACTAAAACTCCAGATCAAACGAGCCGCACTCGCCGCATAAACATTTACCGTTGCAAGGCCACTGGCAATGCCTAAAACCCCGATAACTTGAGCGCCATACCCACCAAGCAATTGATCAAAGACACCTATCATGGCAACACTTTCATCCGTAGGCACGAGCAGCAGTAAAAATGTACAAGCAACATAAATAACGCCCACCAGCATAGTCCCCATCATCATCGCCGGGATCATATCCTGCTGTGGCCGACGAAAATCATCGGCAAGATGAGTCATAGCTTCAATACCTAAAAAGCTCCAAAAAGCGATACCCGCAGCAACCATTACGGCTGACATTTGCGGCATTCCGTGGCTAGCAAGTGAAGTCAGCTGCCCAGGCTGTAAGCTACTTGCACCAAATAACATCACCACCACAGCAACTATGCATAGGGTTAAACCAAATTGCAGTTTGGCCGACACTTGAATGCCCCGTAAATTGAGTAAAAATAGTCCCAATATCACCAAAATTTCGCAACCAACCTTAGGCCAACCCTCTAATGGAATAAGTGCATTCACAAATTGAAAAGTCATCAAGATCGCGGCGGGGGCACCAATGGGAACCACCAGCAAAAAAATCAGACCAATAGTACGTCCCGTTGTACGACCAAAGGCTTTTTCAACAAAATAGGCAGGACCTGCAGCATGGGGAAATACACTCGCCAAACGGCCAAACACTAAAGCAACGGGAATAATGGCTAAGGTCAATAACAACCAAGCCACAAGTGCGCCAGAATGGGCTTTTTCGATGGTGATCTGTGGCAAAATAAATACCCCAGTACCCAGTAAAGTGGTCGCCATTAAGCCAGCCCCTTGCCAACGACCTATTGTTCCGCTATGTGCATTCATCAGTTAATATTCAATGATTTTTGAGTCGACAGTATAATGAGATTTTACGCCACAATCTGCCGTGAATTTCTGTGTTATCCACGCCCTACACAAGCAAAATCACGGAAAATGGGATTATTCCCATCAAAATGACGGCCGACTTAATATTCGGTAAAATAGTGCGCCTAATACTCTGCCCATTCCATTGTGACTAAAACCAATGGAAAATAGCGCACTGATTCAATATCACTATTTGCACTGGAGCCCAATTTGGATAAGTTCGATACTGCAATCATTAACTGTTTACGTCAAAATGCACGCCAGAGCGTGTCACATATTGCTGAACAAGTAAGCCTTTCCCGCAGCGCCATTGCAGAGCGAATTAAGAAATTAGAACAATCTGGAGTGATCCGCGGTTATCAAGTCCTTTTGAGCGAATCGCAAAAAGAAGGTGTGTCGGCCTATTTTGAGATCCAACACAAATGCTCACGCTGCGCAGACGTCGTGCATATCTTTCAAGCCATCCCTGAAGTCATTACATGCCGTGGTATTTCTGGGGATATGGATTTACTGGTTTATGTCCAAACGCCATCAATGCGCCGTTTACATGAGATCCGTGAATATATTGATGCTCATTCCGATATAACCAAGATTAAAACCCATATAGTGATGAGTGAATGGATCAATAATTTAGGCGAGTAAATTGAGTTTTGCCCCCTAGCAAGAAGCGCCACCCCTAAGGAATAAAGGTGGCGAAGCCCTTGTGGAGGCAGGGCAAAATACCTAAGTACAAAATATGGATTCCTTTCCCAGCAACCTCCCTGTGACAACGGATTGCGCGAGATACCAATCCCCAATAGTTCAGTCATAGCTATTGGAGGTGTTACCTCACAGTGTTTTCCTTAGACACTGTTTTTCGCAATCCGTCGAATCCCTTAACACTGATATTGATATACTTGCTAACAACGTATTCTGCCCTGTTAGGCAATGGTCATTTGCCCGGTGTAAAGGATAAAGTTTCGCAGTAACAGCACACCTATCAAACTAATACATGCTGTACCCGCCACATAAGCCCACTTGCGCTTAGAGGTTGCCGTCATAAACAGATTCATTGCTAATGGGCCAGATAAACCAAGACCAATGATACCGAGCCAGAAAATCCATCCCCAGAAGCCATAACCAATGGCGTTAAAGGCCGCAATTTTACTCTGTCCACCCGTTAACACTAAGCCCATAAAGAAGGTAAAAATCAGCACGATTTCGACTAAAATCAGTGGAATTTCAACTTTATGGATAAAATGCACTTCCTTACCATTAGGACTACCATTGAGCAATACACCACCCAGTAAAGAAGATGCGGCACCAGAAGACAGTCCCGATGCCAAAAACAGCAAAGGTAACACTGGATTTTTAAGCATTGGATAACCAGGCAAGGCCGATAGTAAAAATCCTGTATAAGCCCCGAGTGCCAAGGAGAAAATCACTAACAAGCCAGTAATTGTCGCCTCATAGCGTGCTAAGAGTGCCGTCAACTTAAGCACTATCGGGAAACGCTTTTCACACCAAGCATCCACTGGCTTACGGAAGGTAATACCTATCCACATAAACATAAACACTTGGTAAATCAGTAGAATAAGCACACCCATCGACATGACAGATTTAGGGTTGTAAAACACTAAAATCTTCCAAAAATCGAGCGGTTTAGTTAAATCAATGACCAAAATACCTAACCCGGCCATGACAGCAACGGGAGCCACAATACAGGCAGCTTGCACAAAACCTGACTGATAGGCGTTATGTTTAAGTACAAAATGTTTTAACAGTACAGCGAAGAACATAGCACCCGCTGAAACACCGGCTAAAAACAAGTAAATCGCAATCGGCCAATGCCAGACTAAGGTATCAAAATGCAGTGCGCTCATAATGTCACCTCCCCTGATTTTGCAACGATACGGAACAGTTTAGGTCGCGTTCCGAGATCAACCTTAGCGCGTTGGGTTGGATTAGACCGCAGCACTTGAACAACCTCTGACGTCGGATCTTTTAAATTACCGAACACGAGTGCTTTTGTTGGACAAGCAGCAACACAAGCAGGCTGTTTACCTTGAGCCAAGTTCGTTTCACGGCAGAAATCACACTTATCCGCAGCACGGGTGACAGGATGGATAAAACGCACTTGATAAGGACAAGCCGCAATACAATATTGGCAACCTACGCACTTCCAAGCATCAACAGAAACAATGCCCGTTTCTTTATCAATAAACGCTGCTCCCGTTGGGCAAACATTCACACAGGGTGCATCTTCACAATGTTGACAAGACTTGCGGCTAAAGTGATAAAACTGATTAGGGTATTCGCCAAAAGGACCTTCTCTTTTTATTTCAATCCTAGAAACACCTTCAGGCACATTATTCACTTCACGGCAGGCCACTTCACATGCTTGGCAGCCAATGCACTTAGTTTCATCATGGATAAGTGCATATTTCACATCAGCTTCAGCTTTAACACTGCCTGATGCATTCACAGTGGCGAGAAGTGAGGCGCCAGATGCACCCGCTAATAAAGCACAGGTACCTTTAAGAAATCTTCTTTTTGAATTTTCCATAACTTTACTCCTGCTTGCCAGTGTGGCAACTGCTACATAGCTCACTGCGAACCTTTAGCGTCATCTGCGCCATTGGATCCGTTGGACTATGTAATTTATGGCAGGCAGCACAAGGCACTTTTTTCGCGTGCACGTTATGTGTCCAATCTGCTTCACCGAGCTTTTTCTTGGTATGGCACTTCTGACACGCACCAAGTTGAACCGTCATATCCGACGCGTCTTGCATACCGAAGACCACCAAATCATTTGGTTTTTTAGGGTGGTCGCCCTTTTCGCCGTGGCAGGAAGAACAGGTCATTTTCATCGCATCTTGGCCATGATGCCCTAACATTTGACCGTTACGCTTGTGACACTTCATGCAAGCATCACTGTTAATTTGATTGGCTGGCTCAGCACTCATTGCAGAAAAGCTTAAAAGCAATGTCGCAGCACCTAAGCGTAACGACCACAGCCATTGTCTTTTGGACATAGGAAGTCCTCACATTTATCCGTAGGAAGGTAAAGAAGGAGTCAGGGTTCGGATAGGTCCGAACCCGACGGTCAAGATCACACAGCTAAGGCTTGCTTAAGACTCTGAGTATCCCACTGTTTATGCGGGTTCATTTCAATGAAATTGATATTGAACTTGCTAAACAATTTTTTCAGTGGTGAGTTGGTCTCTTTACCAAAATCACTGATCACCATTTTCACTTCAGATGAATCATGGTCAATTAATACATAATCGAGTCGGCATTCATGATTTAATTCCGCATCATGGTGATCCATCTCAAATACTGTGTCTAATGGTACGTTACAACAAACATCGTATTTACCTTCAACAACAGTTTTTAATGATTTAAAAAAATTGAAGCTTTGTTTATCAAACAGCACTGGTTTAAGTTTCATTTCATGGTGTGCGGCTTCATCAGGATCTGCTCTAAAAAACTTAATGCAAGTCATGACAAACATCACAAACACGAATGGTACTGCTACGAATAGTACGAAGTACATAAACGCATAGCTGAGAATGACTGAAGTATTCATACACGCCTCCAAAAACTAATTTATATTTTTGTTATCTCATTTAAAGCAACTTCAGTATTATTTGAAAACACTTAACTTTTATTGACCAGTATCACACTTGCAAATAACAATTTAAATATAAACAATGATTTACACAACCGATCACATTGCAAAATTATGCAAATCTTAAATGCAGATATTGATATTTGATAATTCAATTATTAGATTTTGATTGCGTGAATATCATTTTTTGAAATTTCAAATTTTATTAAAAATCGCCTTTTAAATATAAAAAACAAAATAAAAAGCCTTTGATACACATAGATAAACTCTAGATCCTAAACTTGGGATTAGTTTCACATTAAATTTATTAATTAACAGCATAATTAGTCTGCACTTTAAGTATTTACTCAATATTAAGGAATATAAAAAATGCATATTAGTAACATGGATGGCCTCGATATTCTGAGTTTAAAAATACTTGTTTCGTTATATGAGAACAAGTCAGCAACCTATGTATCGAAGGCTCTTGATATTCCAGCGCCTAAAATCAGTCGTAGCCTTAAAAATCTACGGGAAATTTTTGGTGACGAACTCTTTATTCGGCGTAAATACGGCTTATTTCCAAATGAGTTTGCTACTCATTTATATCCAATTGCAAAAGAAGCTATTGAGTGTACCGATAAGTTTCAAAAAGCCAGAATGGCAAATACTCGCCAAGTAAAAACGCATGTTGAAATTGCTGCGCCAGGATTAATTGCCTATGCCTTTCCTAAAGCCTTAATGCAGGCGATTAAAGAAGAGCAAAAACCTATGCACATTAATATTAACCCTTGGTCTATGCATACCACTCAGGACATTATTAATGGTGATATCACGTTAGGTATTTGTTGTAATAAAAGCGCTGCCGATGTCGCTGCCTTCGGCGATAAACTGCTAACGACTGAATTGCACCGCATGGATAAACTCTACCTAATTGCTAGCAGGCATCATCCTATTTTTAAACGGGAAATCACCTTAGAAACCATTGCTGAATATCCCTATGTCAATACCGATCTTGGCAATCCCAGCACCAAATTGAGTCCATACCAAGAGTTTTGCATCACTAATGGTATAAAACTCAATACTGAAATTACCATAACGAGTATTTCAAGTTTGTTTGAGTATCTAGGTGAAAGTAATGCCGTATCTTTATTGCCCTATCGGATAGTCTACGAAATGGTGAGCGATATTCCTGAACTGCATACTTGCCAACTATCGCAATACGAAGCTGAACGTCTCTATGCAGATACCGAAGCACCAACGATTTTTTTAGTACAAAAAAATCAGCCCAATGCCATCAATGAGGATCTAAAATGGTTAAGTGGAGAAATTCAAAAAATCGTCGATCGTATTATTTAGCCTAGCGATAATGAAACACTGTCAATTGGTAAACCACCGACATCAGAGGTGATAGGGTTACCTATGCCTAAGCTTTTCGCACACTTCCACCATTTATGCGCCCAAGATTTGTTAAACCAAGCATACATCTTGCGGCGTAAACGCGTTACACTAAGCCCATCTTTATCCTAATAGATTCAGTTATGCGGACCGAAAATACAGCCACACTCAATCTTATTTGGGGCGCACTTATTCTTGAGGAACTTGCACGCATTGGGGTGCAACATGTGTGTATGGCGCCGGGCTCACGTTCAACTCCTTTAACCCTTGCTGCTGCCCAACAAACAAAGCTGAAACGCCACCTGCATTTTGATGAACGTGGATTAGGTTTTATGGCCTTAGGTCTTGCTAAAGCAAGCCGAGCTCCCGTCGCTATTATCACCACCTCAGGTACTGCTGTCGCCAACTTATATCCTGCAATCGTTGAAGCTTGGCTCACCCATGTACCTTTAATCGTCTTGAGTGGTGATCGCCCGCCAGAATTGCTCGACTGTGGCGCAAACCAAGCCATAGTTCAGCCCGGTATTTTTGCTCATTACGCCAAGCAAATTAACTTGCCAACACCCGATGCACACATTGCACCACAGGCATTACTCACCACCATTGATGAAGCGGTGGCAAATCAGACTCGTCCTGTGCATATCAACTGCATGTACCGTGAACCTTTGTACCCAAGTGAGCTAGGCGCCCCTATTCTCGATACCGAATCGCCCTACCTCAAACCCTTGCAAACTTGGCTGCAATTGTCGCGGCCTTATACTCAATACGGTAAATATAAGCAGGTAAGCAACCCTAGTGACGATGCAATAATGCGTTTCGTCCATGGAAAGGGGGTCATTGTTGCTGGCACATTAACCCCTGAACAAGATCCACAACAGCTCATTGCCCTATCGCAAAAAATTGGTTGGCCTCTACTCACGGATGCCCAATCACAATTGCGCCAGCACCCCGCTGCCATCGGAAATATTGACCAACTATTACAACATCCAAAGGCGCGTAATCTATTACAAGAAGCGGATCGTGTACTCGTATTTGGTGGCCGTTTATTATCAAAACGCTTAATAAGTTATTTAGCAGAGCAGCACTGGCACAGTTACTGGCAAGTGTTGCCAGAGCAAAACCGACTCGACCCTAGCCATAATGCCAAGCATGTTTGGCATGCCAATGCCGCACAATTTACAGCATTAAATTGGTATCGGTCTTCCTCCGCGAACTGGGCCAATACCCTCATTACCTATAATGATGAACTACATAACTTATTTGTTCGCAATATCGATCACGGGGAATTTGGCGAGGCGCAGGTTGTACGCGCTATTGCAAATACTCGTCCACTAGAACAACAACTGTTTATCGGCAATAGTCTGCCCGTTCGCTTATACGACATGTATGCCCCAGTCAGTTGCTGCACTGCCACCACTTATACTAACCGCGGCGCCTCGGGCATTGACGGTTTACTGGCAACGGCTTGTGGCCTTGCAGCCCATGAAGGTAAACCTACAAGTTTGATCATTGGCGATTTATCCCAATTGCATGACCTTAACTCGCTGGCTATTGCCAAAAGCTTAGCTAGCCCATTAGTGATCGTGATCCTCAATAATGATGGCGGCAATATCTTCAATCTGCTGCCTGTTCCTAATGAACAAGTGCGCAATGACTACTATCGACTCAGCCACGGCTTAGAATTTGGTTACGCCGCAGCCATGTTTAATCTGCCCTATAATCAAGTAGATAATTTAGCTGATTTTCAAGATAGCTATAATGAAGCGCTAGATTTTCAAGGGGCTTCGATCATTGAAGTCAATGTCAGCCAAACACAAGCCAGTGACCAAATTGCTGAGCTCAACCTGTGGGTGAAACAAAGCTAATGCCAACCATGGCCCGTTACGGTGAAACATCACTACCGGTCTTAGTATTACTACACGGTTTTTTAGGTACTAAGGCTGACTGGTTGCCGTTAATGCCAGTGCTAAGTCAGCACTTTCATTGCATTTGTGTGGATCTGCCAGGCCATGGTGATAATCAAGACGAGTTAGCGCCAACCGAGTTGGAGGGATTTAGCCAATGTGTGGAAAATGTGATCGCACACCTTGATGGGCTCCATATAGGTCAATTCCACCTTTATGGCTATTCTCTCGGTGGCCGTATTGCTCTTCACCTTGCCAATACTTACCCACAAAGGTTACTGAGCTTAACCCTCGAATCCTGTCATCCGGGGCTAGATGATCTGGAAGAAAAAACCACCAGAGCCAGTAATGATGCACTGTGGGCAGATCGTTTAATGAGGTTAAGTAGCAAAGAGTTTCTGGCCTTGTGGTACCAACAGGCGGTTTTCGCCGATATGAGCACAACCAAACGCCAAAGTCTGATTGATTTACGCACAAAAGCATTAGATCAACACCCCAAACAAAAACTACAACAGATCTATCTTGCGACTTCACTTGCCAAGCAAGCATCCCTGTGGAATGTCCCTTCACAATTAACCTGCGAATGCCATTTTTTTGCGGGCACTGAAGATAGTAAATTTTCGGCCATTGCCGAAAAATGGCAACAGCAAGCGCCTATTCTCCTCCATAGCATTCACGGCGCAGGACACAACATACACCAAATGGCACCCGCTGCATTAATCTCAAAAATCGTGGCCTTGCTAGGGTAATTTACCGAATAAAAATGTAGGAAACCTATGATCTTAACTTCGCTTAGCTTGTATCAATATCGACTACCACTTGAGGTATTACTCCCCGTTGGTAAGCAACGAATCGATCACAGAGCAGGGTTAGTCTTGCAAGCCTTTGCCAGTGCTAACGATAGAGATACACAGGTTGAAGTGGACATTGCCCCGCTCTCAGGTATTGATATTGAGCAGCACGATATTTTAGGATTTAGCCGCGAAAACCTCGCCCAAGTACGAAGTGCATTAACAGCGTTATTACCTCAGCTTTGTGGGCAACACATCGATAAACTTATCGACTTTTCCGAGCAAACGCCTTATCCCTCATTAGCATTCGGCTTAAGTCTGCTGCATGCTAAATTAATGGGAAAACTCGCGACGGTAAGGCCGCAAAACAGCACTGTGCCTTTGATTTATCATCCAACCGATGCGAGTAAGGCTCTGCTTGCGAAAAAAATTGCCCATCTGGGCAAGGATGTTCGCTCCGTAAAAGTCAAAGTCGCACAGACCTCTATCGAAGATGAGCTAAGTTTAATTTATGGTATTTTAAGTACACGGCCGGACATCAAATTACGTTTGGATGCAAACCGCGGTTTTAGCTTGGAACAAGCCATCACATTTGCCGCCTGCTTGCCATTAGAGGCTATCGAATATATCGAAGAACCTTGCCATAACCCACGGGATAACCCTGCATTTTATCAAGCCATAGGGCTGCCCTTTGCCTTGGATGAATCGCTAAATGATCCTGAATATCAATTTGAGATGTATAAGGGACTCGCGGCAATCATTATTAAGCCAATGTTACTCGGTAGCCTCGAAAAACTATCTCAGTTAATCGATATCGCACAAAACCATGGCGTGCGTTGCATTTTAAGCTCCAGCCTTGAAAGCAGTTTAGGTATCCGTGATTTAGCACATTTAGCGACAATCCTCACACCCGATGAAACCCCGGGTCTGGATACCTTAAACGCCTTTAGCCAAGATTTAATCGTGTCATCGGGTAAAACCCAATGCCTAACACTCTCACAGCTTGAACTTATCGCGCAGCATACTACCCACGCAAAAACCAATACCGATAATGAATTGGCAGAAGCGAAGGGGGAGTAGCGTGTTATTTCCCCTTACCGCCATATCCCCCTTACACCAAGCAGCAAGGGATTTTCCACAACAAACAGCCATCACGCTAGCTGGACAAGGCATCAATTATCAGACGCTAAGCCAACAGGTTATCGCCCTTGGCGAGCAATTAACGGCATTGGGTATAAAGGAAGGCAATCCCGTTGCCTGTATTTCTATTAATAACCTTGAAATGATCTGCCTATATTGGGCCTGTATCGATATTGGTGCGATATTTTTCCCAATTTCGCCACGCTTCCCCACCACGCAAGTACAAGCACTCATTGATACCCATCAAGTGGACTATTATTGGAGCCCAACACCTGACTCCGCATTGCGACATTGTAGCCCCTTAGAACTGCAGTTTAATCTTCTGAGTACTCAGTCCGCAAAATCAATAGATTTTACGCGCCCAAGCAATGTGATTTTAACCTCTGGCTCAAGTGGTTTTCCTAAAGCGGCGGTGCATTGCTTAGCCAATCATATTGCCAATGCCGAAGGTGCGCGCTGTGTCATCCCTTTAGAAAAGGGAGACGCTTGGTTACTCTCTCTACCGTTATTTCATATCGGTGGCCTTGCCATCCTGAATCGCTGTGCCTTAGTTGGTGCCAGTGTAGCCATGCCAGATCCCGTTATCAGCCTAAATCAGCAGATAACGCGTGATAAACTCACCCATGTTTCTTTAGTGCCCGCACAACTTATCAAGCTACTGAGTGACGAAAATGGGAAGCTTGAAAGTATCAAAGCATTGCTACTCGGCGGCGGCGCTATTTCGACAGATTTACTCAACCAGCTTAAATTGCGCAATATTGCGAGTTTTACCAGTTATGGCATGACAGAAATGGGCTCGCAGATCACCACAGGCTCGGCCTTAAGTGACGGCAGCAGTGGCAAACTACTCCCCAAACGTGAGCTTAAAATAGCAGACGGTGTGATTTGGGTGCGCGGTGAATGCCTGTTTATGGGCTATCTCACTGCGGATGGAATACAAAAGTGCGTTGATAAAGCGGGTTGGTTTTATACCAAAGACAGGGGCGAGTGCGATGCCAATGGTAATCTGCATATCCTTGGCCGCGTCGATAATATGTTTATCTGTGGCGGTGAGAACATTCAGCCAGAAGAAATTGAAGCGGCACTAAAACAACATCCTCTCATTGACGATGCTATCGTCTTTGCTGAGCCTGACGCACAATTTGGCCATCTCCCCGCTGCGATTGTACGCGGAAAAATCACCGAAGATATGACCACAATCGCAACTGAACTCGAACCCTTTCTCGCCGACAAAATTGCCCGCTTCAAACGCCCACGCCACTATTACCCATGGCCTGAAGATAGTGAACAAATGGGGCTAAAGGTGAATAGAAAATCTATAGTTAATAGCATAGGAAAACAATCTAACCACTAATAACTCAAAATAGATCTACTGTGGTTCCCTCTGCTGTGAACTTGCTGGGAAAAAACGTTGAATAAATGTTTGTTCATCAATGGGACGAGAAAAACAAAACCCCTGCCCTATAGTACAACCAAGCTGTTGCAATAATACTAATTGCGAGTTTGTTTCGATACCTTCTATCACTAATTCCATATTAAGTGCTTGAGATAAAGCAATAACACTCGAAATCGCAGCTTGACACCTAGGCTCAACACCTAATTCTCTAACAAAACAGCTATCTAACTTTATTTGAGAGAATGGCAATTCGCATAATCGCGCTAAAGAAGAATGGGCTGCACCAAAATCATCTATAGCAAGTTCAAAGCCTTGCATCCGGAGCCGGATTAGGTTTTCCATGTTAACAGCTGGCGCCGAAAGTAAGCCCGTTTCAGTTATCTCAAGCGTGATAGACCTTGGATGAATATTAAACCTCTTCACTATATCAACAATACGATAAACTAATTTTGTGGAATTAAGTTGTGAAATATCAAGATTATAAGCGAGTGAGATTTGCTGTTCTTGCTCCAATAACTCTTGTTGTAATTGGCAACCTTGTTCAAATAATTGTAAAAACAACTCGTCGAGCAGGCCATAGGTAATTAATGGCTCAATAAACGCGGCAGGATTGAGAGTACCAAGTTCTGGATGAATCCACCGAGCTAAAACTTCAACACCAGCCAAATTAAAGTTAGCAACATTGAATTTAGGTTGATAAAAACCGACAAATTGATGTTGATCAAGTGCCAACTGAAAATCAGCTAATGTAAAATCTTTCGGCCTAATCTCAACCCGTGGAGTCGATATCACTTTTCTCTTTTGAGCTCGAGAATAGACAAATTTATCCAGCATACTTTGTAGATTATCAACAGAAGGACTTTTGCTTAAATCGCCAAGATACTCAAAATTAAGCATTTTTATCATTTGTGATACAGCTCGTCGCAGCTCTTTATCAATACAACTAAATAAGGCAACAGAAGCTATATCATATTTTGCTTTTGCTTTACGCAAAAATGATAAGCCATCAGTACCTGCCATCATTAAGTCACATATAACAATATCAGCACTATTATGAACATCAAGCCAAGTTAGTGCATCTTGGGCTGAACCGAATGCAAACACCTCTATATTCGCAAGAGATGCAAGATTATGCTCAAGCACTGCACGTTGAAAGGGGTGGTCTTCTAAGACAATCACTCTAACCTTACTCATTAAATACCCTTTAAAATTAAAAGTTTGAATAAATAAATGATTTTTATATTCTCGCGGTAGAAAGCTGTAAAACCAAGATATTGATAGTCCGCTATAATTTAAACAACTCAATGTTCAGAACCCATGATACAAATACACACAGATGTTTATGAATTTAAAAAAAAGAGAATTACTATGCTCAAATTCATCTAACTTCCATTATTTTACGACTATTATTTAAAAGAAATTGCTGAAAAGTATGTAGGAAAAGTCTTAATCAGTTAGTTTTATTTCACACGAATGCTTTACAAAGGATAAAATCTGTACTCAATAGTTACGGAGTTACATGAATGAAAAGAAAAGTATTAATAGTCGATGATCATCCCGTTGTTGTTTTGGCACTAAAGATCATTCTAGAACAAAGTGGCTTTGAAGTTATAGCTGAAACCAATAATGGTGTTGATGCCTTGAAGCTTATGAAGGCTCTTTCACCTGATGCAGTGATTCTCGATATTGGCATTCCACAATTAGATGGCTTGGAAGTGATAGAAAGATCAAGAAAGCTATCTAAGTGTCCTCCAATTTTAGTGCTAACGGCACAGCCTTCTGAACATTTTATTTCTCGTTGCATTCAAGCTGGAGCATCAGGATTTGTCTCTAAACAAAAAGACATGAATGAGGTTACTGGTGCTCTAAAAGCAATTATCACTGGTCATTCCTACTTCCCGATAATAAGCAATAACAATATGATTTCAAAATCGAATCAAGATGAGGCCGAACTCGTAAAAAAGCTTTCAACTCGCGAAATGGTGGTATTGCAACATTTAGCGATTGGTTTATCCAATAAAGAGATAGCTGAACGCATGCTGCTAAGTAACAAAACCATTAGTACATATAAAACCAGATTGCTTGATAAGTTAAATGCAAAAAAACTTAGTTGATATAATTGAGATCGCAAAAAGGCAAAGCTTAATATGAAAAAATTTATGTTCATTTTTATATTAACCCTAAGTTCAACATACTCAGCAGCACATGAAAGTAAATTTACTAATTATGATCTAATTGGGTATTCTGAAAAGCCTTTGCTACTAATAAACCTCTCACCAGATGAGATAAGTACGCTCGAAAAATATAGAGTCCTAAATATAGGAATATCTGCTCCCGATTATCCACCATTTGACATGACTGTTAATGGTGAACAAAAAATTTACAAAGGAATTAGTGCCGACTATATATATATTATTGCTAAAATGCTTAATATTGAAATCAATATTCATCGTTATATCTCTCGGGAGAAAGCAATTACTGCAGCGCTCAATGGAGAGGTTGATCTAATTACTACTGCCAATAAATTCGAGCAGATGCATGGGCTTATTTTAAGTACTCCCTATACTATTGATAAACCATCTATATTCAAAAATGCTAACTTAGGTGAGCATGAACAGATTAAATCAATGTCCATGGCCTATGAGTACCTACCAGATGAGGCAATTACAGACATTTATCCCAACAGAAAATTACTCAAATTTTCCTCCAGACAAGCTGCAGTTGCTGCGGCAGCACTTAAGCAGGTTGATGTCGTGATAGTTGATCAAGTATCAGCTAACTATCTAATAAACAATAGCTTCCCTGGAAGACTCAAACTGGATACTCACCTATCTTTAAATTCCCATGGTAGCGCTTTTGCTGCAACAGAACAGAATAAGGCATTAATAGATATAATTAACAAATCTATTAACAATATTTCACTCGAACAAAGAAAGTTGATTAGAAAGCGCTGGAGTGGTGGAGGAAGTACTATTCCTTTTACCTCGGAACTCCCTTCTTTTACCGCAGAAGAGAAAGCTTGGTTACAAAATAACCCCAGCATAACAGTAGCAATTAATAAGTACGCAGCACCACTAACATATCTTGACGATACACATAATGCCAATGGATTTGGTGTTGAGGTACTAGAACTTATACAAATGTATTCAGGACTAAAGTTTGATTATGTTGTTAATAATCGATTTTCAGAACAAATTAGTTCTGTTCTCAACCATAAAGCCATGATGACAATATACTCTCCCACTGAAGATATTGACAAAAATATTGTTTTTACGAAAGAGTTTTCTAATTCTCCCTATGTGTTAGTTACACAAAAATATACACTTACTCCAGATATTAACGCAATTGTCGTACCAGATGGTATATTTAACAACAATATACTTAGAAAAATAAATACTAACGCCGACATCACAATTGCAGACAATTATATTGAAGCCATGAATGATATAGCGACTGGAGCTACAAAAGCGACTATTGCTCCTCTAGTTTTAGCTGATTTTTATGTAAACAGTTATTTCAGCGATACGTTAGAAGTAAGTAAGATCATAGATGAAATACCAAGAGCGTCTGTAGCATTTGGAATGGCAGGCTCGAACGCATTACTTAAGAGCATACTAAATAAAACATTAGCAGTTATTCCTCCTGACGAATTGCAAATGGCAGAGAATCGCTGGCGCCGTAATGCTCTACCTGCACGCCAAAGTTGGAAAGATTATAAATACACAATTTACACTGTTGTAATTGCCTCAACGATAATGATTTTAGTCTCCATTATTTGGGCTTTTTACACCCGAACTCATTATCGAAAACGATTACTGGCTAAAAAAGAACTAAACCAGCAACTGCAATTCATGCAGTCTATCGTTGATGCCATACCTCATCCTATTTATGTAAGAAATAAGCAACGTGAACTGACTATGTGTAACGAGAGCTACCTTAATGCTTTTAAAGCATCACGTAAGGATTTGCTATATAAAAGCACAATAGAAGGAGCCAGTCGGTCACCAGAGGCCCCAATTGTAGATAAAGAATATATACAGGCCTTAGAAGATGGTATTGCCGTTTTCAAAGATAGAGAACTTCACATAAATGGGGATAAATATAATATTTATCACTGGTTCAAATCATATGGTGATGAAGCAGGAAATGTTGAAGGGATTATTGGTGGTTGGATAGATGTGAGTGACAGAGTCAAGCTTATTGAAGAATTAGAACATGCAAAGGAAGTTGCAGATAGTGCAAGTCAAGCCAAAAGTACTTTCTTAGCGACTATGAGCCATGAAATTCGAACACCTATGAATGCCATCATCGGCATGTTAGAACTGGTATTACAACGCACAAACTCACAGCAGTTTGATTTAAATTCAATCAAAGTTGCCTATGATTCAGCCAATGATCTACTTGAACTTATTGGAGATATCTTAGATATAGCTCGTATTGAAGCAGGTCAACTGTCGCTTTCGCCGATTAGGACCAATCTTAAGGCAATTACAACCTCTGTTGTGAGGGTCTTTGATGGGTTGGCTAGACAAAAAGGAATCACTTTGCAGTTAGATTTTGATCCTACTATTACTAATGATGTACTCGTTGACCCTATGAGGATTAAGCAAATACTGTCAAATTTAATTGGCAACGCTATTAAATTTACTGATAGCGGCGGAGTAAAAGTAGAAATTCAATCAGAAAATGTCACCAATACCACGCACACCATTCTATTTACTGTCACGGATACAGGTATTGGCATTTCGGAAGATGATCAAGAGAAGCTATTTAGCCCCTTCAGCCAAGCTCATGGCACTCATAATACCCATGGCGGTACGGGGCTTGGGCTCATGATTAGCCGCTCTCTGTGTGAAATGATGGGTGGAAGTTTGATCCTTAAAAGCAAATTGTATCAAGGAACTCAAGTTAGAATGGAATTAACACTTACCCAACTAGAAACCGAGATCGTCAATAGTTCTTCGCCACTATTTACAGAGTCACATGAGTGTACCCCCATAGATATCTTAATTGTTGACGATCATCCTGCAAATCGCTTGTTATTAGCCCAACAGCTTAAATATTTAGGCCATAGTGTTGATGAGGCAGAAAATGGTTTGACGGCCTTAGACATGTTCAAAAGCAAAAAATACCCAGTGGTGATCACCGACTGTAATATGCCAGAAATGAACGGTTATGAACTCTGCCAAAAAATTCGACAATTCGAACGCAAACGTCACGCACATGCTATCGTCATTGGCTATACCGCTAACGCTCAAAAAGAAGCCAAGGATGCCTGTTTAGTTGCTGGGATGGACGACTGTTTATTCAAACCCATCAGCCTAATGGAGCTAGAGAGTATGATTAAACGGTTTACCCCTGAAAAAGCGACCATAACCGCGACACATTTTGCTGCTGACGCAGTAGAAAAACTCACTGGTAATAATGCGGAGCTAGTCGATAAATTGCTTAAAGAACTCCTTAAAAGCAATCAAAGTGACTTGCAGTCACTGTTTGTAGCCCTAGAGAATAATGATTGCAGTTCCATCAAAGATCTTGCTCATAAGATCAAGGGGGCAGCAAGAATTATCGATGCACAGAAACTCATGTCTGCCTGTGAAATGCTAGAAAATGCGAACCATCAGCAGCTGAATGCTTATGTTGAAGCCGTATCTCAGGCTATTACTTCACTCGAGGCAGAAGTGATCTCTTATACCCAAACAGCCTCAAATAAATAGCTTCAAGTCACGCTGTATAAAACACATAAGGCCCTGTTGTAAACAGAGCCTTATGTTCAATTCACTGTCAAAGCAAGCGGCTGAGCGTTTCCTTCATCGTCTATGTACTCGGCCTTTAGGATCAGCCCAAGCTGACCAATTAACTCACTCTCAGTGATAGTCACAGTTTCTGCGGAATAAGGGGCTAGCATTCCTTGAAAAATAGCATAATCCCTCCCTTTAAAACTCAAACTGAGGTTCTGATAGGTCACATAGTAAGGTGACTTATTCTCTATTGATAACATATTGTCTTTCAATATAAATGACTGCCACTTTGCTAAGTCTAAAACATCAATAGCTAGCTTATTGGGCCGCACAAAAACCTTCATTTGAGTACGTAAAGCGACAATCAACAGTTGCCCTTCAGTTTCATCAATATTTTTGGCGGGGGTGGGTGGAACTTCGTATACATTCAGCCAGTATAACTGTTCTTGTTTTTCAGGTTTCTGCTCCGCAATATTAAGCAGATTTATGTGCTTGCGCTCCTTTGGGGCAATTTGCAACAAGCCAGGATAGGGCAAAATTGGCGCATTTGCCGTTTCAGGGCCAGAGTCTGGATCGCCGTCATCCACCCACAGCTGCACCATCACTGGGTAGTCATTAATATTCACCAGTGACAACCCTTGTTCCCGGTCGGAAGCCGCAAAAATAATTCGACTACGATCGGCAACTACACCAGCCAGCGCGGTTTGCAACATAAGGAGCCATAAAACTAAACTACTGAACCCGAATAAGCACTTCCGCTTTTGCATAAAATTTTCCTGCAGTTGGACTCATTCCTGGCAACTTGCCAAAAACAACTCTGTAATTATCCATATATTGATAACTCGTACCGACAATACCAGTTCTATTGCCCTGTAATGGCCGCCAACCGTCTTTCCATGCATTATATTGTGAGTCTAGGCTGGTTCTATAATCAAAATTTAAAAAGGGTTGAATCACACCATCATTGCGTTGTAGCTTTACCCCCACACCACTGGCAACAGTATTGGTACCATAGGCATTACTGACTAAATATGTCACGGCGTCCTGAGTAGCAAATCCCAACTGTCTCGCTATCTGATAATTATTACTCTCAATTTTAAAAGCAATAGCGTTCGCATTTACTGCGGGGCCATTGATATCAGCATGCTGTTGGCAACGATAATTAATCTGAATGTCAGCTTCTCGGGTAACGCCGCTGTTTAATTCCGCGATAGTCACAGTAGGGAACAACACATAAGGCGTGACATTCATTACCGCACAACCTCCAGCCCTTCGCGTATACAACTGTTGATATAAGCTGATATTCCCAGGCCAATTCGCATACCAGCCTGGATAATGACTAATATGGTCAACCCCTTCCGTAGGATAGGCAAGGCCTGGCCCACCAAAAGCAATATAAGCTGCTGGTTGGTTATAGCTATAGACGGTTGTTTGCTCAACACCTCTCACTTTTCCAATCTGGAACAACTCTATAGTGACATCTGTAAAATTTTTCGCCTTCACTAAGATCCGCCCCTGTGCATCACGGTCTAATCCACGCAGCGGTCGATATTGCCACAAACGTGAAAAATACTGACCAGTCGAATTATTCTTAACCCTGATCACAACATTTCGATGGTAAGTGGCATATCCCTTATCGATACCATAAGCCGTGCCATCTTCATACATGCCACCATAAGCATTATCAGCGTTTACTGAGTAGATCTCATTCAATTGGTTTTCATCCACAGCGTCACAACGAAAAAGTACCTGTTCAGGATCATACCCGCCAGTCTGCCCATAGGTACTGAAGGGCACAACACTCGATCCCAATAAGGTGCCATTAGGTTGAAAACTTTCATCGGTAACATTGATAATAGGTAGATTAAGCATGCCCCTATTAGCATCATAGCTACCATGCCATACCGCTGTTTTGCCATAGTCAGGTGCGACATAATAAAAATCTGCCGGATTTGTTGTGGCTGTTGATATGCGATGACAAGTCCCCATCGCTTGAGCGCAGACTAAAGTGGTAAACACAAACACGACTAATAGCCGACCTAGGTTGAACTCAATCATAGTTTTTATCTCAATTAACCCGCTCACATAGCGCGGGCATTCTTAATAAAGTATTATCACGACTGTTTTCAAGAGCATAGTTAAAGTGACATTGTTGATCGGACTTATTTCCCCAATTTACGGTCAACTGACCACTCGGTTTAGGAGCTCTGACATAAGCCATACCTGCCTGCCCGACCATGCCCAATACAACCCCATCTTCGTCCAGTACTTCGGCGCCAATAGGGATAACGCCGCCGTTGGCTTGCTGAGTCATGAAGACGACGGCGATCCCGTGTCTAGTCTCGAATTTTATCTTAACGATAGAACCAGCATAGGGCGCAACTTGCTGTTGTGTATCAATAAGCTCTATGCTGCTGAGCATAGACCCACTGTCAAGTGTCACACTATTAGAACGATAAGGCGTCAAAGATGGGATAATCGCATATCCCAAGCCATCAATCTCAGTGCCCCAATTATTGGTCACTTTTGCGCCAGAAGCTCCCTCTGCTTGAACAATCGCAAAAGTATCACTGAGGTTTTGGCTTAATGTTATGCCGCCAGAATGCACCACTGCAGCACCACTCAACCCAGCACCAACCTGCTGATAAGTATCAGAAATAGAATAGTTACCCGATAACGTCGCTTGGCTAAAGCGCTTTTGCGTATTGACACTGACACTTTCGCTCGAACTATCCTGCCGCTGCAATGAAGCGTTCAGGCCATATGTCCAAGTATTATCATCATCCACAGTGCCTGCGAGTCCTAGATTATACTGCTCATTGCCCCTAGATGAATGACTAAACCCACTGCTAAGCATGTTTGACTGGCGACGACCAAATGGAATAGACACGGTGAGACTGACAAGATCTTCCTTCACCCTATCAGAGGAATAACCGCTCATTTCAGTTAATAGCTGACCACTAAACCCATTCTGCAGCGGAACTTGACTGGTATATTGACGTGAAAAAGTGAGCCCTATATTCACACGACCAATACCCACCGTATAACCGAACTGTAGTTGATCGTCATCATCGCGCCCATCACGGTATTGGCGTTTAGACCCACTCAAATACACAAAGCCAAAGTCATCTAAGCTCTGATTCACACTCAAACTCATTTCAGACCGCTGACGGTAGGTCTCCGATTCAAAAATATTCCCACCCTCCAATGCCCTCCTCAAACCTAAAACATCATTCAACTCCCGAAATGACTCTGTAGAGTAGTGATATCCAGCAAGTGCCACTGATGTCCCCGAATCGAACGAATGGCTATAATTAAGTCCAACACGCCAGCCATTTTTCCACTCATTTAATGCTGAAGACTGAGAAATACGAGACATAGAATGTACTGCGGTTAACCCCAGAGCCCCCCATTCTGTACCTAATACAGTCCCTAGACTCAAAGCAAAATAATCATCTCCGACACGCCCACCGCTATTTAGCGTCAGCATATTACTCAAACCATATTCAGAAATTAAATCTACAAAGTACCCACCAGACTCTGCTTGATCTACTTCACCAAATGATAACCCGTACTGGAAACTTCCTTCACGCAACGAGCCAGGCACAGCACTGAATGGCACAGTAAAACTAGAGACCTTTCCATCGGCTTCACTAATTTCAACTAACAAATCCCCCTCATAACTTGTGGGAAATAAGTCATTAATAACAAAAGGCCCCGCCGCTACTGTGGTTTGATAAATACTCACACCATTTTGCTTAATCACTACGCTTGCGGTTGAGTTAGCGAGTCCCCTGACGACAGGTGCATAACCACGCTGCGATTCTGGTAACATGCGATTATCTGTCAGCAACTGTACGCCGGTAAAAGCTAAATTACCGAAAATATTTCCTCGAGTGTAGGCATCACCAAGCAAGAGTTCGCTCTGCATATCCGGCAAGGCTCTGGTGATATAAGTTCTAATAGAATTGAAACTTTCTTGAGTATTTTGGCCAACATCGTTGTACTGATAACTCGATTGATTTCTCAGGCGCCATAATCCTAAATTGACACCTGAATTAAGGCCCGTATAAATGGCACGCATATCGCTGCCAGCACTGCGGCTATTAGTTTGATAGTAGTTACTGTTGTAACTGATAAATCCAGCATTTTCTCCCTCACTCCAAGATGAAGGATCAACATAGCCACGCGGAATCTGCCGTAAATAAGCTTGTGGGATCGCAATACCTAATCTTAATTTCTCGGCATCAAATTGCGTCGATACCCCCTTGACCACAGTATCAGGGGCGGCACATTCTGCCTGCAATAGTGCATCTTCGTTTATGTATATTGCAGTTACATTCGACTTCTTCCAGAAATTAAGGTCGAGACAAGGCACAACTCCTTGGGAGTCAACTTTAATAAAATTAATAATTTCCCTATTTAAGTAAGTACCATTTATATAGATATCAACTTGGTATTGACCTGGAATAGTTTCCGCAGTCGAGTTAAAGCGAGAAAGATAACTATCGCCATAACCACCACCAAGTAATAGGCTATCATCAAATGTGAAATCCTGTAAGTCATCAGCCATCAACGATGAAGACATGCAAAAGATCACACCAATCAATAATAGCAAAGAGTAAATTTGGCTCATCAAACGCATGGATTTTTTCATAATCAATCTTATCAATGATGTTCAGATGCAATGACATATTCACTTTTTACAAATCCGCCGTAATCATTTACTAAAGTGAATTCAATTGTCATTGGATATGTAATGACAAACTGCTGATTCTGAATGTCTATCAATTGATTAGACTTAGGTTCAAGCATAGTAATAGGGATGATTAACTCTTGTTTACCAGACTTAATTTTTGCCTCAACAAAAGAGGCAAAAAAAGCCGCATTATTTTTCACATCAAGGTGAATTCCAGCATCAGCATACTGAACATCAAAGGCAATCTCTTTTGCCACATCATCTGGATTAGATTCAATCTCTACAGGCCGATAAAATATTTTCACTCTATTTTTGAGCATCACTAGCATCTGATTTTCACCAGCATTTTCTTTCGATAATGGAGGTATCTGTAGAAAATTAAGATAAAATACACTCTCACGGTCTTTTGGCAGCTCACCACCGCTATAAATTAAGCGAATTAACTGCCCTCGCTTAGGCTCTATTCTAAAAATAGCGGGTAAGGCCAAAAATGGGCCGTCAGCATACTCAGGTGTCGACTCAGGGTTATTAATATCAGTCCAGACCTGAACAACATTTGGAAAAGCATCGTTATTGGTCAACTGAACACTGCGCTCTTTAGCATCACTAGGATAAATGACTCGCGTATTGGTCATGACCACACTCGCATTAACTGAAAAACCGATCATGAGTAGAGTCAAAAATATTAAACGAAGAAGTAAGCTAGACAAAATCATAGAAGCCCCAAAAAGCAGCAGCGCTCACCCATGGGCTGGGTGAGCGAATAATCATAATTTATCGTATATTAAAGATAAGAAACTGCATATTGGACAGAGCTAATCACACGACCTGCTGTTGCACTGCCAGTTTCAGAAATATACTGCACAGCAAAATCATGGGAGGCAGAGTCTGCACCTGCAGCAACATTTAATCCATCAACAGCACTTCCTGCTGTTAAATTGATTTCCGTTCCACCAACTGAATCAAGAAGCTGTAATGCTACATTCGTTGCTGTACCAGTATTACCTAAGTTACCTGCAGTTGTGACATTGTTACCCAAAAATACAGTTTTAATAGGTAAAGCTTGCGTTGCATTGACAGTACAACCACTGACTGAAATGGTAAAAGGTGTTTCACCAGCAACAGAGCCTGCAGTGGCAAGTTGAGCCGTAGAAACAGTTGGTAGCAAGACACTGGGATTAGCCGCATTTCCGTTAATCGCCACTTCACAAGTTTGGTCCGATACTTCACCCAAAAAAGTAATGGTATTATTCGCTTGAACACTAGTACCAAACAATGCACCTAAAACTAAAATAGATAGCGTTAATTTTTTCATCAGACATCCTACTGTTATCACTATATAGAAATATTAAGGTTATGGCTCATCAAAGCTGAGCACACAATAGCAACAACACCAAGAATTACATATAGGACCAGGCTTGCGATCTTGTAGGAAATTTCTGACAATAAATATACTAAAGATAAAAATGAAAAAGCGATTTCAAAAAATGAAACCGCCATTATTTATAACAAAATTGTGCCTCAATTATAATGAAGAGCAAGAATAACTTCATTCTCATTTTTTCGGCTAAATACTAGATTATTAATTTGTTTGAACTGAGTTGATAAAACACGTTTTTCGCCACTATACATAGCGTTCGGCAATATCTTAGGCTGTATAACTTGGGTAAGAAATTGATTAAAATTTTGGTCATAACAAGAAATGGTAGATAGATCGGAGTAGCAACTTGGTTCTGCTATCTCACCTTGAAAAGAAAGAGTTCTAAACTCAGTTTTTGCTATTACGTTACAGCTTATCACCGCGCTCAACATGACTGTAGTTACGCCGAATAACGATACCTTTAACATCTCATCACCCATTTCGATTTGTAGGACACCTCCTAACTATCGACCAAGAATGGATGTTCTGAAGTATATTTACTGGCAATAAATGTACTTATTGATAGATTAAAAATTTATAACTAACTAATCACACTTATCTAGTTTAAAACACTACTCATTCATATAAAAATGTCATGGCAAGAATAAGCGTTAAACAAAACAGTAGTCAGCACAAGTTTGGTTAAGATCAACCGCTATACTATTCTTCCACTGCGCATAGAAGATTGTTGAGACATTGCGGGGCAGCAACCATCGTACTTGGCTATCGTCTTGAAAATAATGAATGTTATTTTTTTTAAGCAACTCAATTAAAACTCTCGTCTCAAATTGGCATAGAATGACCTCAGTTCCCAATACATAACTAAGCTTTAAGTCCTCGGGTTCAAAAGCGATACCCTTGCAAACTAACCAAAACAAGCTCTGCTGACATACTTCGACGCCCCCATTGACACGAAATGCAGTACCCCAACCAGATTCTGATGATAGGGCTAACTTAGTGATCATTGAGAACATAACTTCCCACCTTTTTTAAACAATAAAAAGCCGCATATTGAGTATCTATCGTAAATTGGCAGGCATTCCTTCTAACTTAGAAGCTTTCCTTAGACACAATCCATCGCCACCCGGCCAAACCTTCCATGTTCAATGTCTATATCAACTTGCTTAAGGCAATACTCAAAATGCGGAGGAACAAACCGTTCGATAATAAACATCGAAAATAACTTTACGAATTGAGGCTCAAAAGTTAGCCATATATTAACTATTTATAACGGCTCTAAATGTAGGACAAATCCGATGTCTCGTGGTGAAATCAGCCATAGTCGCGTACGTTTCAATACAATTGAGCTTTATAGCTATAGCGAAATTCACTTTAAATGGCGCGATTAAATCTATTCTTTTTCCCATAAAAAAACCTGCCGAAGCAGGTTTTTTGTTTCTAACATCGAAATAAAACGCAACCTAGTTAGGCTTCCATACAGGCCTTAAGCTTGTTCATGGCGTTTTTCTCTAACTGGCGAATACGCTCAGCCGAGACTTGATAGGTTTCTGCCAATTCTTGCAGGGTGGTTTTATCGTCATCTAACCAACGGGCGCGCAGAATATGCTGGCTACGTTCGTCTAAGGTTTTGATGGCCGATAATAAACGACCTTGGGCATTGGATTCCCAGTTGTCGTTTTCGATGTTTTCGGCTAAATCTGACGAATGATCTTCAAGATAATGAACTGGGGCAAAATCCTGTTCGTCATCATTATCACTGGTCAAATCAAACGCGGGATCTTGGGCTGCCATACGTGATTCCATTTCGGTCACATCAGCTTTAGATACACCTAAATTTTCAGCCACCATAGTGACTTCTTCATCGCTAAACCAACCTAAGCGTTTTTTCGCTTTACGGATGTTAAAGAACAACTTACGTTGTGCTTTCGTGGTGGCGACTTTAACAATGCGCCAGTTTTTCAGCACATATTCATGAATTTCTGCTTTGATCCAGTGCACAGCAAAGGACACCAGACGTACGCCAACATCGGGGTCGAAGCGTTTTACTGCTTTCATTAGACCGATATTGCCTTCTTGGATCAAATCCGCCTGTGGCAGACCGTAACCTGAATAGCCTTTTGCAACATGCACAACAAAGCGTAAATGCGACATAATCAGTTGCTTCGCTGCTTGCAGATCACCCGTTTCCTGCAAACGCTTGGCTAACTCATACTCAGCCTCAGCGTCCAGCATACTGATGCTAGTCACTGAATGGATATAAGCCTCTAGACTACTACTGCCCTGTGGGACTGTCAGTGCCATTGATTGCGTTTGAAAGGTCATTCGCGCTCCTACTTTTCTTACCAAATACTTATCAAATATAAGTCGATTGCCATCTTGGATTATAGCAAAACACCTCAAGAATAGGCTGACGAACTATCGGCTAATTGACAGAGTATGTCAACCTTGGCTCGTCTTGGGGGTTACTTCTGCTCATCTAAGGCGTTACTTTTAACCCCGTTGAATAGACATTGCAAGTGAACAAAAGTTCATCGTAAAGGTTTTACCTATTCACTTTAATGCTAATGAACTAAGAGGGTTCTATTGCCCGTAGGTGTTGTCTGACGGATAAATACGAACCCAACCAGCCTAGGAAGGATGCTAACCCCACCAATTGTAGTAACTCTAATAAAGTGAGTGATTTCATTTCAAGTTGACTACCGTACAAACCCAATAACTCAGCAAGGGCGGAGTCAAGATACAAAACAAGTAAATTAATGATAATCCAAGCTAATATTCCACCAATCACCCCATACCAAATACCAGTATAAAGGAAGGGTCTTTGGATAAAAGACTCGGTTGCCCCCACTAATTTCATCACTTCTATTTCGGTACGGCGGTTCATAATCGCTAGACGAATTGTGTTGCCTATGACCAGCACAACAGCCAATACCAGTAAAGCCGCAATCGCCATCACAGTGCGCTCAAGCAAACGCACTACCGCCTGTAAACGCTCAAGCCATTCAATATCTAAACGTCCAAAGCTAATTTCAGGTTCGCGCTCTAACTTAGTTAATAGCTCACGTGCACCTATAGGCGTGGAGTATCTCGGTGTGGGGGTTACCGTTATCACTGCTGGCAGAGGGTTTTTATCAAGATAGGCCAGCGCTTCACCAAAGCCTGATAGACGCTGAAACTCCTCTAACGCTTGGTTGCGATCGATGTACTGGACTTTGTCCACCTCAGAATAAAGACGAATACGTGTCAGCAAACTTTGAATCGTTTGGTCACTGCGGTTTTCATCAATAAATAATGATATCTCCGCGGCACTGTTCCATGAACTTGTAATCGTTTCAGCATTCTTGACTAAAACCTGCAGCGCAGCGGGCAAACTTAAGCTTACACCCAGCACCGCCATGGTCATTACCGAAGATACAGGATTACGCCACAGTTCGCCCATACTCGCCATTGCCTGCTGCACATGGCGAATAAAAAACATCACTATCCGACCAGAAAGCGGTAACTTACTGCGCGTTAATTTAGCTGTATTGCTCATTGGCCATCACCTTTAACAGTCGGTTTACTGCGAGTATGTACGCTGTGGTGAAGTTCCTGTGAGCCTAACATTCGACCTTGTTTTAGGGTGAAAGTGCGGTACTTCATTCGTGCAATCAGTCCCAGATCATGGGTGGCGATTAACACGCTCGTGCCCGCGTCATTGAAGGTTTCAAATAGACGGAGAATATCCATCGATAATTTAGGATCTAAGTTGCCTGTAGGTTCATCGGCAAGTAGCAATGGTGGCTTGTTTACAATCGCACGGGCGATACCTACACGTTGCTGTTCACCGCCGGACAACATAATCGGGTTATGCCGCTCTTTACCATATAAACCGACCATGTCGAGCGCTCCAGCAACGCGCTTACGAATTTCGCCATGGGAGAAACCTTCTATCACCAGCGGTAAGGCCACGTTGTCGAACACGCTACGGTCCATCAACAGATGATGGCTTTGAAAAATCATCCCGATATTGCGACGTAAATAAGGCACATGCTTCGCACTAATTTTGGCAATATCATGGCCGTTAATCGCTACGCGCCCCGTTGTCGCCCTTTCGATAACCGTGATTAATTTCAACAGCGTACTTTTACCCGCACCAGAATGGCCGGTTAAAAATGCCATTTCACCTTGTTGTAGATGAAAATTCACATCTTCCAGCGCCATCTGGCCGCCAGGATAAATCTTACTGACCTGCTGAAAATCAATCATAAATTAGCTATCCGCTTTTTCTTGAGTGAACAAGGCATCGATAAATTCTTTTGAATTAAAAGTCCGCAAATCATCAATTTGCTCACCGACACCGATGTAACGGATCGGAATATTAAACTTGTCGGCAATCGCAAATACCACACCACCCTTTGCGGTTCCATCTAACTTACTGATAGTAAGCCCTGTAACACCTACGGCTTCTTGGAATAACTTTGCTTGGCTTATCGCATTTTGGCCTGTACTCGCATCCAGTGTTAGCATGACCTCGTGCGGCGCTTCTGGATCGAGCTTCTTCATCACCCGCACCACTTTCTTTAGTTCTTCCATCAAATGGGCTTTATTTTGTAAGCGACCCGCTGTGTCGGCAATCAACACATCGACTTTACGCGCTTTAGCGGCTTGCAGTGCATCGAACAATACAGAGGCACTGTCTGCTCCTGTATGCTGGGCGACGACGGTAATATCGTTGCGTTGTCCCCAAACCTGTAATTGCTCAACAGCTGCCGCGCGGAAGGTATCACCGGCGGCTAACATCACAGACTTACCTTGGCTTTGATATTGTTTAGCCAACTTACCGATAGTAGTAGTTTTACCCACACCATTGACGCCAACCATTAAGATAACAAATGGGCCATTGGCATTATTGGGCACTAACGGAATAGCGACGGGATCGAGTGTTTTTTGCAACTCATCACGCAGTAAATCATATAGTGCCTCAGCATCTTTAAGCTGCTTACGTGAGGCATGTTCAGTCAACTTATTGATTAATCGAGTGGTAGTTTCGACGCCAACGTCGGCGATTAATAATTGTTCTTCGAGTTCTTCAAACAGATCATCGTCAATTTTCTTGCCGCGAAATAGGCCGATAAAACCACTGCCAATATTCTCGCTGGTACGCATCAAGCCGCGTTTCAGGCGAGCAAATAATCCTTCCTTAACGGGTCTTTCCTGCGGCTCTGGCTGTAATTCGGCCGCGGGCTCAACAGCTTGTGCAGTTTCAGCTTGAGCTAGTTGCTCTGCAGCGGCTTTCTCGGCCGCTAACTGCTGTGCTGCCAATTGTTCTACGATGCGTTGCTCTGCTGCTAACTGTGCGACGGCTAAGGCCTCAGCTGCATGCTTTTCGGCCCTGAGTTGTTCTGTGGCCAAACGTGTTGCTTCGGCTTGCTGTTTAGCGAAGTCCAGCGCTTCAATTCGAGCGTGCTCTAGGGCAAACTGCTCTGCTTCGGCTTTTACCTGTGCTTGTTCGGCAGTTAATTGTTCCGCAGCCTGTTTTTCAGCATGAGCGTGAGCTTCGACCTCTATAGCCTGTTGCACTTCAGCTTGTTCCTGCTGTGCTAAACGCTCTGTTGCATCATCTTGTGTTGGAGTAACAACTGGCGTTTCTGCGACGACCTCATCTTGTGACTTATCTTTACGAAACCAAGAGAAAAAACCTTTCTTTGCCATGTGTGATTCCAACGCTCTACTGCAATATTGAATTTTGAATAAGACCCTGATGTTATACCAGATTGCCTTAGCAATTACGCCCAAAAAGTCGGCAATTAGCTAAGCTCACTTAGCCTTCTCACCTTTTAGTGAGACTTTGATATAAAATAGCGGCCTTTATTAAGGTGGCACAGTCTACCACTTTCTTTCTTCAGGCAAAATCACGGGTGCACTTTGGTTAATCATCGAACGGTCAAAAATAATGTGACCAAGGGTCAAACCGCCAAAAATAAACCCGGCAGTGGACAAGTGCGGATCATTGCAGGCCAATGGCGCTCGCGTCGTCTACCTATCCAAGATCTCGAAGGTTTACGCCCAACGACTGACAGAGTTCGCGAAACACTCTTTAACTGGCTGGCCAATGACATAGTCAATGCACGTGTACTCGATTGTTTCGGCGGCAGCGGCGCCTTAGCCCTTGAAGCCTTATCTCGCTATGCCAGTTTTGCCAAAATTATCGAGTTACAACGCGGCGCAGCCATACAATTGAGAGAAAATCTCCAAACCCTTAAATGCGATAAGGCCGAAGTGCTCAACGCTGACACTCTAGTGGTGTTGCAAAAGGGCTGTGCGCAAGGTTTCGATGTCGTGTTTATCGATCCCCCCTTTCGTAAGGGATTGGCAGAAAAGACGATTCAATTGCTAGATACTCAAGGTTGGCTCAATGATGGTGCCTTGATTTATGTCGAAATCGAGTCTGAATTAACGCAACTCGCCATCCCTTCCCGCTGGCATGCCTTAAAAGAAAAGAATGCAGGGCAAGTGAGCTACCGTTTATATCAATACCAACAAGCAGACACTGCAGAGATAAAAGAGGAAAACCATGTCCTTGCTGATTAACTTAGGCAAAACGATTACATTAGTGGCTTGGCTGATGATGTTCTATAACCTCATCATGCCATTTGACGGTAATGTCGCCATTGTTTTAAATATTATTTTTGGCATTACCTGCATGATGCACTGCTTTCAAGTGGCCATCTTCCATATGCTGTTTAAGAACTTACTGCCACTTCGTAAAACAGACTATCTGCAAGTCTTTATCTTCGGGATTTTTAGCCTGTTAGTTTATCGTCAGCGAGTGATGGCTCAAGCGAGTTAACTCAATTAGCTCCAGACAGCAAAAAGCCCTCAAAAGAGGGCTTTTTAGTTCAAGTATGAATCGCTAAAAACCTATTATCCTTTTGGATATGGGTGAGCTACACCTTTATGGCAGTCAACACAGGTTTTTCTGGCTTCTGGATCTTTCTTAAAGTTATTAGTGTGCATTCTGACAGCCATAGGCTTCATAGTTTCTGGCTGGTTTTCATAAATGCGAGTATGGCAGTGTTGACAGTTAGCGGAGTCATTACTGCGGAAATACTTAAGTGCTAGATCGGCTTGCTCTTTACGGTTTTCATCTAACCAAGCTTGAGTGTTAAAGCCATCAATCGTTAAGAAACCATATAAGTCTTTAGATACAATGATTTTTTTGATCAAATAATCTACAGGACCATGTGGTAAATGACAGTCTTGACATTGAACGGTCACACCCGCACGACCACCACCATGGGCAGATGCAAGAACTTCATCCTTAAGTGAATGGTTGCTGTGACAGGACATACAGAACTGATCCGTACTTGTCGCATGTAAGGTTTGTTGGGTTGCGAAATAACCCACTACGCCGATAACAATACCGACGACCATCAGCGCCAGAATTGAATATTTTGCGCTAGGTTTAAATAGTGCACGCCAGTTCATTACTCTATCTCCAAAATTGCCAAAATTAGTTTTTATAAGTCTAGTTTATGCTATTTCACTTATTAGAAATTTGATTCTAAGCCTAAATCTATCGATTAAATTAAACTTAAAAGCGCAAAATGAGACCTAGCTCTAACTATCAGGACAATAATTGGTCAAAACAGACCTATAGCAGAGCATTTATGCACTTCAACTAAAGCTAATGCAATCATCAAACAATCGCAAGTTATCGAATATTTGCAAAAACAAACCTACCTTTTTACAAAGTTATTTTCATAATGTGAAATTGTGATCGATGGCACACTTTGTTGATACCCTGATACGACATAAACCAATATCAATGTTGGCAAAACTGTTCTCCATTGATAGCCAATGGGTATCTCATTGAGATAAATATGAGGTCTTGTCATTCCCTGAAATGTGAGTTAACGCATTGCAGCAGAATCCCGCTGTGCTAGAATCGAGCCGTTCATTATTTGGAATACTTATGCATCAAACTCTTAGTCGTTATCTATTTGTCATCTTCACTTTACTCGCACTCGTCGGGCAAAGTGTCGTGTCTAATGGTCACGCCATGGTGCCACACACTATGGATATGAGTGCGATGAACCATAAGATGCCAAGCCACGGAATGGATCATGCTGCAATGATGCAAATGAACACAGAGAACACTTCTGACGCCCATTCAATCGCCAACGCGGATTGCTGTAACGATGAAACGCTTCCCGGCGAACAACAGCATTGCTGTGATGGCACCACATCATGCTCAAATGATTGTGGTCATTGTTTGACGATTTCAGTTGCTGGCACTCTATTCAGCCCACACCTCTGGCCAAGTGTGAGCATAAGCGATACTGCAATGGCCACTCCTATGCCTCATTTCCACTCTATCTCTTTGTCTTCGGCCTTTAAACCACCGATAGCCTAGCCCTACTTTGCCCTAAATGGGCTGATCAGCCCTGAGTAAAAGTTAAGCTAAAACGAGAATTCGGTTAGCCCACAGCTAACACCCAATTTCGCCGTTTATTGTGGTGCCTTATCGTCAACCTAGGCATCCAAGCACTGCAACTTGTATAACTGAGCAATCATCAATCTTGGCATGTTAACCACCAAGAATGCTGACGTTCATTATCATGTGATGCGCTTATATTCGGCCGTAAATCCGATGGAGTGAACTATATGAAAATATTAACTAATCTTGTCTTAATTGCATTATTGGTAATGAGCACAAACTCATTTGCGACGACCACGCCGCACGAACATCATCACGGCAATGCCAATCCACAGGAACAAGCCCATACCCATGTTTGCCCTATGCACCCTGACGTGACAGGCGGCAAAGAGGACACTTGCCCTCAATGTGGTATGAACTTAGAACCAAAGGCAGCAGAAGCAAAACCAGCTGAAGGTGCGGTGAAAAACGCCCACAAACACCACTAAGCTTTGCTGGAGATGAGGCATATGAATCCATTTAAAACCGTAAAAAAGCAGGCACCCAATGCCGTACTAATCCTAAGCAGCTTACTGCTGGGATTACCGTTAAGCCATGCTCAACTATCGAGTGAAAAGGTTTTCGCATCGGGTACAGCTGGGACCACAGATCATTCACCGAAAAGTACCGAACTAAACCAAGTAAAAACTTACACTTGTCCAATGCATCCGGAAGTGCTCAGCCATGAACCCGGTCGCTGCCCTAAGTGCAATATGTTTTTAGTTGAAAAGGAAGGCACCGATACCAATTCAGCAGATCCACATGCTGAACATCAACATACAGATCACTTAGCGACAGACCATGCGCACACCTCGACCACGAAAGCGGCAAGTCAAGTGTTCGACACACCAACCCCTAAGGCTAACAATCTCGTTAAAAAAACCAGCGAAGAAACAACAACTAAATACATTTGCCCTATGCATGCCCACATCATCAGCGATGTGCCCGGTACGTGCCCTATCTGCGGTATGAATTTAGAAAAAGTCGAAACGGGCGGCAATACCCAAGAAATCAATATCAATGTTTCCGGCAGTATGCAGCAAGCGCTGGCACTCAAAGTCGCCAAGGTTGAACGCGACACACTGTGGAAATTTGTCGAAACCGTTGGACAAGTGGATTACGATGAAAGCCAAATAACGCATATCCATGCTCGAGTAACGGGTTGGGTTGAAAAACTGATGGTAAAGTCCATGGGAGACACAGTCAAAAAAGGGCAGCTACTCTATGAAATCTATTCACCCGATTTAGTCAATGCTCAGGATGATTATTTACTCGCCTTAGATACCGCCAAAACAGCAGGCAATCAGAGATATCAGGATCTTGTTCGTAGAGCAGGCTTAAGACTGTCATTTTTAGGATTTACCGAGCAACAAATCAAGCAATTAGCCGACTCGCGCCAAACCCAATATCGGGTACCCTTTTATGCACAACAGGATGGTGTAGTCGAAACACTGTCTATCCGCGATGGTATGTATATTGAGCCATCCACCGAAGTGATGTCGTTAGTCGATCTCTCTAAGGTATGGGTCATAGCCGATGTGTTTGAAAATGAACAAAGCTGGATAGTCAAAGGCCAACAGGCTGAAGTGGCTGTGCCCGCCATGAACTTAAGCGGGATAAAAGGCACTATAGATTATATCTATCCGGAACTTGATCCTGTCACGCGTAGCTTGCGAGTGCGTGTTGTGCTCAATAACACCCATGTTTCCCTTAGACCTAAAACCCTCGCTAAGGTCTCGCTTTTTGGCGGCCCCAATAAAGACACGCTAGTAATCCCACAGGAAGCCTTAATCCAAACGGGTAAAGAGAATCGCGTGATAGTCAAACAAGACGACAATAGTTTTGCCGCTAAAGTCGTGACCGTCGGCATGATGAGTCAGGGTAAAGCTGAGATTGTCTCGGGCTTAACCGAGGGCGAGCGCGTGGTGATCTCAGGGCAATTTTTACTCGACTCCGAAGCCAGCCTCAAGGGCAGTTTAATGCGTTTAAGCAGCGGTCATCAGCACTAGGAGCGCATCATGTTAAAGTACATTATCGAAGCCTCCATCAGACAACGACTTATGGTGTTGATCATTGCCATCATGATCACTGTCTGGGGCGTACAAGAGTTGCGTAAAACGCCACTCGATGCCTTGCCCGATCTGTCGGATGTGCAAGTGATTATTAAAACGTCCTATCCTGGGCAAGCGCCTAAATTGGTAGAAGAACAAGTCACTTATCCTTTATCTACGGCCATGTTAGCTGTACCCGGTGCCAAAACGGTACGTGGCTATTCCATGTTCGGCGACTCCTATGTCTATGTGATTTTCGAAGATGGCACAGATATCTACTGGGCGCGCTCACGGGTATTAGAATACTTAAGTCAGATCAGTAGCCGTTTACCCCAAGGCGTACAACCGTCCCTTGGCCCCGATGCCTCAGGTGTGGGTTGGGTGTTTGAATATGCGTTGGTCGATCGCTCCGGCAGTTTAGATTTATCACAGCTCAAAAGCCTGCAGGACTGGTATCTTAAATTAGAGCTACAAAGCGTGGCTGGCGTGTCTGAAGTCGCAACCGTCGGTGGCATGGAGCAGACCTATCAGATTGTGCTCGAACCCGACAAAATGGCGATCTATAAACTGGATATCGCCAGCATTAAAGATGCGATAGAAAAATCTAATAGCGAAGCGGGTGGCTCGGTCATCGAAATGGCTGAAGCCGAGTATATGGTGCGCGCCAAAGGGTATCGTCAAACCCTTGAGGATTTCCGCGAAATTCCATTAGGCATCACCAGCCCTTCAGGCACAGGTCTATTACTCAAGGATGTCGCCACCGTGCGCAAAGGCCCGGCCTCACGCCGCGGTATAGCCGAACTCGATGGTGAAGGTGAAGTCGTAGGCGGCATTATTGTGATGCGCTACGGCGAAAATGCTTTATCCACGATTGATGCCGTAAAAGCTAAGCTTGAAGAACTGAAAGCTGGTTTACCCGATGGGGTTGAAATCATCCCCACCTACGACAGATCCCAATTAATCCTTAATTCCGTTGATAACCTGTTCAGCAAAGTTGTCGAAGAGATGCTGGTCGTAGGGCTGGTCTGCCTACTGTTTTTACTGCATGCACGCTCGACTCTCGTCGCCATCATCACCCTGCCGCTTTCAATCCTGATTGCCTTTATCGTAATGAATAAGATGGGGGTTAACGCCAACATTATGAGTCTTGGGGGTATCGCGATTGCCATAGGCGCGGTGGTGGACGGCGCAATTGTGATGATTGAAAACCTGCACAAACATTTGGAGCAGTTTCACACAGAACACAACCGAGAACCCGATACCAAAGAACACTGGCGGATCGTCACCGAAGCCTCGATTGAGGTTGGCCCTGCACTATTTTTCTCTTTAATTATTATCACCTTAAGTTTTGTACCTGTGTTTGCACTCGAAGCACAGGAAGGCCGTTTATTTGCACCTCTGGCCTATACCAAATCCTTTGCAATGGCCGCTTCCGCATTATTAGCAATCACATTAGTGCCAGTCTTAATGGGCTATTTTATTCGGGGAAAAATTCCGAGTGAGCATAAAAATCCCATCAGTCGCGTGCTGATCGCTTTATATAAGCCATCGCTTAATCTGGTACTTAGGTTCCCTAAAATCACCTTAGCATTAGCGTTGATTGCCTTAGTCAGCGCTTGGTATCCTATGACGCGCATGGGCAGTGAGTTTATGCCCGAGTTAGAAGAAGGCGATTTACTCTACATGCCAACCGCGTTACCAGGACTCAGTGCGGGCAAAGCCGCCGAAGTGTTACAGCAAACCGATCGTTTGATTAAAACCGTCCCCGAAGTCGCCCGCGTATTTGGTAAGGTGGGCCGCGCCGAGACTGCGACCGATCCCGCGCCGTTAACTATGCTCGAAACCACCATCATGCTTAAACCCCATGAAGAATGGCGCGAGGGTATGACCTTAGATGGCATCATCGCTCAACTGCAACAAACGGTGAAAGTGCCGGGTATCACGAATGCTTGGGTTCAACCCATCAAAACCCGTATCGATATGCTCTCGACTGGGATAAAAACCCCCGTTGGCATTAAGATCACCGGCGCCGATGTGAACGAACTACAAAGCCTAGGAGCAGAAATAGAGGCCATTCTCAGTAGAGTGCCACACACTAAGTCGGCCTATGCCGAACGCAGTGGCGGCGGGCGTTATATCGATATCACCCCAAAACTCGATGTGGCTGCACGTTACGGTATGTCATTGCAGGATATTCAAGATGTAGTACGTTACGCCATTGGCGGTATGGATATTGGTGAATCAGTACAAGGGGCTGAGCGTTATCCCATCAACCTACGTTATCCCCGTGAGCTACGCGATAATATCGAGAAGCTACGTGAACTCCCGGTGATCACTAAATCGGGAAATTACCTGCCACTGCGAAATTTAGCGGATATCGAAATCACCGATGGCGCCCCTATGCTCACCAGTGAAAATGGTCGCTTAATCTCTTGGGTGTTTATCGATATTGAAGGCACGTCTATCGGTGAATACATTACTACCGCAAAGCAAGCATTAACTGCCGAACTTAAAGTGCCCCCGCGCTACAGCTATACCTTCGCAGGCCAGTATGAATATATGCAACGGGTAGATGCAAAACTGAAGCAAGTGATCCCTATGGCCTTAGGTGTGATATTCATCCTGTTGATGATGACATTTGGCTCTACTTTGCAGGCGAGTATTATCATGCTCAGCCTCCCATTCGCGCTGGTCGGCAGCACTTGGCTATTGTATCTACTGGATTACAACATCTCAGTCGCCGTCGCAGTCGGTATGATTGCGTTGGCGGGCGTTGCCGCGGAGTTTGGGGTAATCATGCTGATTTACCTTAATAATGCGATTAAGCACAGGCAAGAGAAGAATAACTACCATACAGTTACCGATCTCAAAGAAGCTTTAATTGAAGGTGCTGTTATGCGTATTCGCCCCAAAGCGATGACAGTCGCCACTATCTTTTTTGGCCTACTGCCCATTATGTGGGGCGCGGGTTCGGGTAACGATGTGATGCAAAAAATCGCCGCACCTATGGTCGGTGGTATGGTCACAGCGCCAATCCTGTCGCTCTTTGTGCTGCCCGCACTTTATCTATTAATTTACTCTCGTCAGTTAAAGAAAGAAGCTGCACCAATAAGTTAATAACGGTATATCGCTAATAAAAATCCCCCAAGTGATTATCGCTTGGGGGGATTTTTATGATCCCACTCAGGTGATTTAATCACCGTTAAAGAGGCTTATTTGCCCGTATTGACAAACACAGGATTGGAATAAAACCACAGGTCATCATAGTTACGGTCATTAATTTTGTTATACCAAGCCTGAACAGATTCATCATCTTCTTTATTAATCACAGCAGACTTTAAGGGATTGCCTTTTTCCGTGAGATTAGCTTGGTTGTAATCTAGATTAGTACCACGTAAACGGAAATATTGATGCTTATCAGCAATAAAGCTGTAACTCATGCTGTAGTATCCATCGGCATCTTTTTGCCAATCAGCACTGGTAAAAGTCTTAACCACTAAGGTTGAATCGTTAGTTTCCTTTTCATATGCCGTTGTCCCCGCTTCAGCACGCGGCCCCACATTACCCGCAATCAAGTCGATATGATGCACACCAGGGTTAACTCCCGCATAAATTTCATTACCGATATCTGATTCTTTATTATTCATTGTGGGGCTTTTAAAGCGAATAGTCAGAGTTAACTTATCTCCCGCTTTCGCCACCAAAGTTTGCCCCATAGTGGCGCTATGATGACTACTTTCAAGCCTAAAATCCAAGGCATCGATCAGATCACCAAATACTGAAAAGCTATTCCCAGAACGCAAACCGTCCAAGAGGGCTTTAGTATCATTACCATCGACCCAAGTATAACTTTTAGCATATTCACCGGGATAATAGCTGCTTGCATAAGGTGGGCGCGTTTTAAAGTGGATATCAGAATTACCCATATTCCATATCTGGCGACCTTCACCTAACAACGCATCCCACCAACCGCCGACTTGCGCTACCACAGGATCGACTCCGCCATAGACACCGCTACTGCGCTCAGCATAATCACCCCGATTACCGCTAAATTGTCCACCAACCAAACCTTCAACTAAAAAGAACACATTGGGTGCTGCATCATTCAACTCCCTGACATCTTTAATGGTATAGCTGGTTAAATAGCGACGAGGATGATTTAACATGCCATAGCTACTATCAGGATAGTGAGTCTCTAGCCACGTCAAGGCAGCGATGGCATCTTGGTGAGTCTGATTTTGACGGGTGTCACCCGCAGCCTCCCAAGCGGCAACATCTTTAGCATTAAAGTCTTCAATACTATTTTTACTACTAAATCGATATTCGAACGTCTTAATCGCCGCAAGAACTTCAGACTCATCGCCGAGAATACCGATATTAAAATGCTCATGGGTAGGCATATCCCACTCGAAACTCGAGTAGGCCAGTTTGCCGGCGTATTTAGACATAGAGGCCTTAAGGCCAGGATTTTCATACTGAACAAGTGCATCGTAAAAAAGTAACCCACCCAAATCATTATCATCATTATCTTGGCTGTTATCGCGCATGTGATTGGATAATGCGACATAGTCTAAATTGAAGTCATCAAACGCCCACTTCAAAATATCAGACTGGGTTTCGCGGGCATCCTGCGAAACAGCGGTATGCACATGCAAGTCACCCTTTAACCAACGCCCCGTGGGTTCAATAGGTGTCGGGTGAGTGTCTTCTGAGTCTGAATTACAACCAGATAACACCATTAGAGAAGACAATAAAACCATATTAAGCTTGATCACTTTACGCACGAATAACCTCTTTATATTCATCAAATCGAAGCCAGAATATAAGTCGAACGGATGACACGGTAATGACAGCCGTATTCGCTAACAATAAAATAAACTTCTAAGATAATTTACCTACTTAATTGCCAATCCTAACCACCATAGACCATGAAGATACAATCGTGATAATGTAGCCGCACTAAATTAGCAATAGCATTAATGCTGTAACACTCTAAACTTTAAGCATTAATACTATTAACGAAACCTAAAACCTAAAGTAACTAATCACGGTTTCTTATTTAGAACGAATATCAACCATCATTATTTAGAGCAATAAGGCGCCCATATGGTTAATCATAAATCTGCCACCGGATTTCAGCGATTTCTCAATACGGTAGAAACTGTAGGAAATAAACTTCCAGATCCCGCCGTATTATTTGCCATGTTTTTAGGCTTGGTCTGGCTGATCTCTTGGTGGTTATCTGGCGTCAGTTTTGATGAGATCGATCCCCGTAGTGGCAACCCCATTCAAATTGTCAATATGTTAGATGGCGCGGCATTAACCGCTTTTACATCAACGATGGTGTCGACCTTTGTGACCTTCCCGCCGCTAGGTGTTGTGCTGGTTGCTATGCTCGGCCTTGGTGTTGCTGAGCATACGGGCTTTATTAATGCTGGGCTGCGTTCCATTTTATCTGTTACCCCAAAAATGTTGCTGACTCCGGTACTGATCGCCGTGGGAATTCTGAGCCATGTTGCAGTGGATGCAGGTTATGTGCTCGTTATCCCGCTCGGTGCGGTGATTTTTTATGCCGCAGGCCGTCATCCCTTGGCGGGGATTGCCGCGGCGTTTGCGGGCGTATCAGGTGGTTTTTCGGCAACGGTTGGTGTGCCATCGAGTCTTGATCCTATGTTAGCGGGGTTAACGCAAGCGGCGGCAAGATTATCGGCCGATCCCGCTGCCGCAGATCTCACCATTAACCCACTGAATAACATCTTCTTTACCTCAGCGTCAGCCCTCTTAATTATCTTAGTTGGCTGGTTCATTACCGATAAAATCATCGAACCACGCCTGAAAAACACTACAGTGAATGGCGATCCAGCGACACTCCCAACTCTAGATGAACTTCAGCCCCATGAGCGCCGCGGACTGAGATTTGCCATGGCTTCCATGTTGTTTTGTGCTTTAGCCCTAGTATTAACCGCCTACGGAGATCACTCCGCTTGGCGTGGTGAAGACGGGGCACTCACCAGTGCTTCAGCGCCTTTAATGCGGTCAATTGTGGCGATTATTTTTGTGTTCTTCCTCATCCCCGGCATAGTTTATGGCTATGCCGCAGGTACGGCTAATAATCACAGAGCCATTATTCAAGGTATGAGCAAATCCATGAGTGGCATGGGTTATTACATCGTTATGGCCTTTTTCTGTGCGCAATTTATTTATGCTTTCGGCCAATCCAATTTAGGGGCGTTAATGGCGATTAAAGGCGCATTGGCGTTAAAAGAGTTAGCCCTTCCTATGGGGGTTACGCTAGTCGGCATTGTATTTCTCACCGCGTTAGTCAATCTATTAGTGGGCTCCGCATCGGCGAAATGGGCGCTTATTGGTGCCATTATGGTGCCAATGTTAATGGAACTAGGCGTATCACCCGATTTGACTCAAGCCGCTTATCGAGTGGGCGATTCATCAACCAATATCATCACACCGCTAATGCCTTACTTTCCATTGATTGTGGTGTTCTGCCAAAAATACGTTAAGGAATCGGGCATAGGTACCCTAGTGGCGCTCATGTTACCGTTTTCAATCAGTTTTCTATTGCTATGGAGCGGTTTCTTGCTGGGATATTGGGCATTAGGCTTACCGTTAGGTATCGGCAGTTCACTCACTTTCCCTGCTTTACCATAATTTGAGGTTCATTATGCAAGTGGATAGTACCCAGACAGTGGATCTCTTAATCTCACATAGTCAGATTATTGTGCGCTCTAGGGAGTTTAATGAAGATTTGAGTCAATGGGGGCGTGGCAATATTACCCAAGGCGCACTTCTGCATAGAGATTATTTATTATTTGATCCTATTGTGGAGGGCGCATTTGGGGCAAATGTTATTTTGTCTATATGCCATGAGTTCAAGATGGACCCAGCTTGCCAACGCTGCATCCTTGCCCCTTTTTATGTCGTTGACAAAGATCAACTGGAAGTCGCATCAGCCGCTGAAAAATTTAAGATTTATTTACCACTTAATGATGAACTCTATTCGGTATATTACGAAGTTTGTGAGGGGGAGGAGGTATTTTATAAATTGACCTTTATCCCCTCCACTCATGTCGTAACGCCCCAATACCTTCTAGCGGATCATTGGGGTGGGGAAAAAGGAAAGAAAATCATTGCTGGTTTTGCAGAGTAATATATTCAATAAGCTAAGGTGAGTTAATGCAATTGACCTTCACTCTAACAAGTGTTGCTCACCAAGTAAGAAGCCATTTATGGTGTTTCTGATTAAGATTAAAAGGTAGCAGTTTAAAACACTGCAAAATTCGCATTCTGTAATCCATCCGCTAAAATATTAGCTCAAAATAAACTATTGCAATTTTTAACCGCCAAAAATTGCACATTATTTATTTAAGGCTGGTTTGATGTAAATGTTGGTTATTTTAAAACCAACACAGGTAATGTTTCACAAACCGAAACGTTCCAGTTATGGTACTTTAGTCGTACAAAAAAAGAGTGTCGGGAGGTTTGCCTTTAATACAAAGCGAACCTTTAACACAGAATGCGCCTTTATCGCTAAGGTTGAATCATCAAGTTCAACCGTCTGGGTATGACACAAAAAATCACGGCAACAGCGGAGTTTAGCCATAGTGAAAAACAAGAGTTTATTGGGCAATATTGGTGTGCAAGTGGTTATTGCCATGATGTTAGGCGCACTAGTGGGTTTTATCATGGGCGACAGTGCGAGCGTGTTTGCACCACTGGGTACCATTTTTATCCACTTAGTCAAAATGCTCGTCATCCCATTGGTGTTAGTTTCTATCATTAGCGGCGCCGCCAGTTTAGGTGATAGCCCATCGGCGGGTAAGATTGGCGTTGGCACATTCGGTTTCTTTATTGTGACTTCAGGCTTTGCTGTGGTGCTCGCTCTCGTGATGGGTAATCTATTTAAGCCCGGTGCTGGGGTTGATTTTACTGCCCACAGCAGCACAGGTTTGATGGAAGTCACTAAGGAGCAAGGCGCATTACCAGGGGTAATGGATACCTTTATCGGCATGATCCCAACCAATGTGTTTGAGTCGCTGAACGGCGGTAACATCTTACAAATCCTAGTCTTTAGTATCTTCTTCGGTATTGCGCTCACTAAGGTTAAAGGTGATGGAGCTAAACCGATTTTGGCCGCGCTAAATACCGTTGTTGATGCCTTTGTATGGATGATTAACTGCGTGATGATCATTGCGCCTATTGGTGTATTTGGTTTGATGGCTGACTCTGTAGGCACCTTCGGTTTCGATGCCCTAGAAGTGGTATTTAAGTTATTCGCTGTGTTTGTGGCAGCAATTTTGATCTACGGTTTTATCTTCTTCCCGTTAGTCGTGCAACTCTTCTCAAGAGTGTCTGCATTACAGTTTATTTCGGCCATGAAAAAACCTCAGGTAATGGCATTATCAACCGCCTCCTCAATGGCAACTCTGCCTGTGAATATGGAAACCTGCGAGGTAGATCTTAAAGTCTCTAAGGCAACAACAGCCTTTGTACTGCCCTTAGGTGCCACCATTAATATGAGCGGTAATGCGATTTATTATGGTTTAGTGGCCATGTTTTTCGCCCAAATGTATAACGTCGACCTGTCGATAACCGCCTATGCTGCGATTATTTTTACCTCCACTTTAGGCGCAATAGGTCAAGCAGGTGTGCCGGGCCCATCCTTCTTAGTGGTGGCAGTGCTATTAGCCGCCGGCATTCCTATCGATGGCTTACCTTTGCTATTTGCCTTAGACAGAGTGTTTGACATGATCCGCACCGCGCTCAATATCACAGGTGACGCGGCATGTGCCTTAGTCATGGATAAATATACTGAGGGCGAAGTTGAAGCAGATAACGGGCGCAGCTTTAGCTAACGTGCTTTAGCTAACGTAGAATACGGGCTTGAATAAGCAGTGCTTATTCAAGCTCTTATGCTGATTAAACAGGCGCGAGTCAAAACGACTTAATTCAAATATCTCAGCCTCAATGTGATCCCTCACATCACCACGACTAAACTCAAGCTGCTAAATCTCGCAATTTACATTTCTTATCGCCACATAACCGCTGTTGACCATACTTTTCTGCGATACTAGGCTCAAATTAAAGTGACAAAGGAGTTTTGTATTATGTCTGTATTTGCCCCAGCCACACCCTTTGCCGACTTTATCTATCGCCATTTTCGCTCTATCCACGCCCTCAAACTGGGCTTAGCACTGCTGATTGCTGTCACCATTAATGCCATTTGGGCGCCACCGCATTTTATTTGGAGCATGGTCACGATAGTGATCATTATGATGAGCTTACCGCAGGTCGGCGGCGCAATAGAAAAATCCTTACAGCGGGCCATTGGAACCTGTTTAGGCTCAGCTTATGGAGTGATGTTAGTTGCAACAGTTGATAGCTATTGGCTAATGATGAGTCTACTTATCTTGGCGGTGAGTCTTATCTGTTTTATCTCAGCAGGACGTTATAGCTATGCCTATTTAGTGGCAGGATTTACCATCATTATTGTTGTGGGTGATGCCAACCATGATACTTCCGAAGCCCTATGGCGCACCGCCAATATTCTCTCTGGTTGTGTAATTGCTATTTTAGTCTCTCTGTTTATTTTCCCTATCCAAGCCAAGCAAGATTGGCGATCGCAACTCACTCATGCCATTGAAAATATGGCAAATGTGTTGACCAAACATTTAAAGGCACCCGCCAACCATAGCTTAGATTTTCGCACCGAACTCGAAGCCGCAATGAAAGCCGTGCTCACCCAAAAGAAGTTATTTTTCTCCTTAGAATGGGAAAGTAAAACCCTCAAAAAACACAAGGTGTTATTGGCGCAATTAGCCAACAAACAAGTGCGTTTAATCACTTTACTTGAACTCTTGCCCTTAACCCGCTGGCAGGAAGAAGATAAAGACGCTTACCACCAAATCAATAGCATTGCCGCAGAGCTCGCGCTCTACCTACAACAATTAGCTGAGTTTATTGCAGGTAACACACCGCAGTTACCCACATTACCTGAACACCTAGAGTTGCAACTACAACAGAGGTTACAACTGACATTGCCGATGGCAAGTGGAATGGCTTCTCCCGATATCACGCCTTTATCACACCAAGCGCCACAAGGATTTGCACTTACAGGTTATAGCTGGCTTATTTACCAACTCGCCATCGCGGTAGAAGCGCTATATGAAGATATCAGTATTATCGATAGCGCCTACAACAAGCCGCCCGCTAAAAGCAATTAGAGTCAACCTGTGCAATTAACAATTAAATATTAGAATCTAAATTGGATCGGTCTTGGCGCATGACTCTCCTAATGCGCTAAACCTTAGATAAACCCTTGGTTGGCCTTGCATTCACTGGGGGTTTAATGAAAAGATACCGTCCTAATAAAAATTCGATTTATGGGCTTTTTCATGCGCTTATTTTCCCTCTCCGTTATCGCCATTGCCTGCCTATCAGCCAATCATGTCAGCTTTGCCAATGAGGTTAACACTGTCATTCCTGAAACCATTGTCACTTCGGCTCCCCAAGAAGTCGTCCCTTTAAAGGCCATTGAGAATACACAAACAATAGAAACTCAGGAAAATGTGGCCGCAAATACTGCCGGAGCCACCGAAGGAACTCTGCCAGCACCTATCCCTGAGCGCGCCAAGACCTTTGTCAATGATGCTATTTTGCCGCCGAGTATCACATGGCATGGTGCCAGCGAAGCACTGATGCTAAGCATTGATAACGAATGGGCTACCCCATTTGAACAAAGCAATGGTATTGAAAGCCCAAGTTACGATGACACTATCCTTTGGCTCGACAGATTGGCGGCTGAAACCACTAGTTTACAAAAAGTAAGCTTAGGTAAAAGCCCTCAAGGGCGCGATATTTGGATGTATATCGCCAGCAGTGAAGGGATAAGTGAATCAGCAAGCCTTAAGCAAAATACTAAGCCAACGATTCTCGTACAAGCCGGTATTCATGCGGGAGAAATCGATGGTAAAGATGCGGGTATGATGTTGCTGCGGGATATAGTCAAAGGCAACAAAAGCGACCTGCTCGAAAAAGCCAACCTGCTGTTTGTGCCAATATTTAGTGTTGATGCCCATGAGCGCAGCGGTGAATTTAATCGCGTAAATCAACGTGGCCCAGTGAATATGGGCTGGCGAACTACGACGAATAATCTCAACCTTAACCGCGATTATGCCAAGGCCGATACCTTGGAAATGCAACATATGCTGCGCGCAATCAATGTCTGGCAGCCTGATTTGTATATCGACGTGCATGTTACCGATGGCATCGACTATCAGTACGATGTCACTTTTGGTTATAACCTTGCCCAAGGCTTAAGCCCCGCCAGCTACCGCTGGCTCGAAAACAGCTACAGACCAGCCATTGAAGCGGCATTAACCGAGCAAGGGCATATTCCTGGGCAGCTAATTTTTGCTGTGGATAATGCCGATATCACTAAAGGTATGTCGCTGTGGAATCCAAGCCCACGCTTTTCAAATGGTTATGGTGATGCACGCCATTTACCCACCATTCTGGTTGAAAACCATAGCCTAAAACCCTTTAAGCAACGGGTGTTAGGCACTTATGTGATGCTAGAACAAACCCTAAAAACCGTTGGTGAACAAGCGACTAAACTGAAAAGCGCGATTCAGGAAGATAAATATCGCGCTTCACCGCTGATCACCCTCACATGGAAATCAGCACCATTAGAAAAAGGTTGGGATTTTAAAGGCATAGACTACAAGCTTGAAAAAAGCCCCATCAGTGGCGCCGATGTCGTGCGCTGGACGGGTGAACCTAAACTCTACCCTAACTTACCTGTGATGGCAGAAACCGTGCCCGATCTTAAGGTCACCCGCCCGAGTGCTTACTATATCCCTGCCCAGTGGACACAGGTCATTGATCGACTGAACCTACATGGCATTCGCATGACGGCACTCAAAAAGCCCACTGAGTTGAAATTACAGCAATACCAACTGAGTCATCCAGTGTTTAGTGCTAAGGATTTTGAAGGTCGTCAAACGGTAAAAGTGGTGTCGGAGTTAACTAAACTCACCACGGTTTTGCCCGAAGGCACCATTAAAGTTAGCACAGATCAACCTTTAGGTGATTTAGCGGTGTTATTGCTTGAACCTCAATCACCTGACTCATTACTGCAATGGGGCTTTTTTAATCCTATCTTTACCCGCACTGAATATATTGAAGATTATGCGGTAGAGCCATTGGCAGCAAAAATGCTGAAAGAAGATCCTAAGTTGCAGGCAGAGTTCGACAAAGCACTGACCAATCCAGAGTTTGCCGCCGATCCCGACGCACGTCTGCGTTGGTTCTATGAGCGCAGCCCCTACTACGATAACCAATACCTTAAGTATCCAGTTTACCGCAGCCGTTAATCTTAGCCATCAACAATGCTAAGGATTAAGCAGGTTTACGCGCACTGATGCTATACACCAAGGGCACATTCTGCCCTTGGTGTGTTAACACATAACGGCCATCGGTTTGTGCTTCTAATCCAGCGAAACAGTTATAGGGGCTAAAATCAAATTCGTGGAAAAACGCTAACTCCAAGCCCGCCTGCAATAAGGCATTGATCACTTCGGATAAACTGTGTGACCAGCACATTAAGGTTTGCTGATCGTCACCGGCATTTTCGGTATAGGTGCCTTCTTGCTCAATATCTGGCTCACCCCGATTAAAATAGCTATAACCATCAAACAACTGCTGTGCAGGATGGAACTCGGCCATATAAAACTGTCCGCCGGGTTTTAAGCAGCGTGCAATGGTCTGTGCCCAAAGCGTTAAATCCGGTAGCCACACAATCGCACCATAGGAGGTAAACACAATATCGTGAGGCTCAACCTTGCTCGCCACACTGTAGACATCGCTACAAATAAACTCGGCGGCCAACTGTGTCCGTTGTGCCAACTTTTGCGCTTCAACAATCGCGACCTCTGATAAATCAACGCCTGTAACCTTAGCGCCCATTCGCGCCCACGATAGGGTATCTAAGCCAAAATGACATTGCAGATGCAGCAAACTTTTGCCTGCAACCGCAAGCTCATTAAGCTCGATTTCCCTTAATGATGTGTTGCCGTTCAAAAAGCCTTCAACATCATAAAAATCAGAGGTTAAATGTACCCGAGTGCGCGCATCCCAAGCGGTCTTATTTGTCGTTAAATAATCCATTTGTATCCCTTCTCGTATGTCGATGTTCTTTTGCATTTTTGCTCAGCATGAGGTTAGCACTCAAACTAACTTAATAAATGAGCAATTTCACTAATCTATGAGTAATTCGCTCATGTGGCGGACATGTCCGCACAGCGAACATCGGACACTTTACACTCAAGCCATTGATTATAAGTAAATATAAATATTGGCATAGGCTATGCAATGCGTTGCCTATCACAAGATAGGTCACTCTCCGCCGAAAATAGAGAGCCCGATAAACAAGGAAGCTAACATGCCGCTACGTCCATTTATATTCATCCTCGCCTTTATATTGGTTTTTACCGCAGGTGTATCACTCACTGGCTGCATTATTAATGTCAACGCCGCGGGCATGCCCGATTTAGACCACCAGCAACGCGAACTCACGCTTGATAGCCAAGACTTGCAAGGGCTGATTGCTGAAACTGGCGCGGGTAACTTAGAGATCATCGGTGTAGAAGGCCTTAGCCAAATTAAACTCATCGCCGATATTTATACTAATGATGACAGCAAAATCATTCTCACCCTTGAGAAAAAGGCCAATAAAGCCAGGCTCAAAGCGACTTTTGAGCAAAGCAGTTTTACTAACAACTCATCTTATATGGATATAAAACTGCAAGTGCCAGCACATTTAACACTGGATATTGATGACGGCTCAGGCGCCATATTGATCAGCAAAATGACCGCCGATATTAATGTGAAAGACGGTTCAGGCGAACTCATTATCAACGGTGGTCACAATGTCAGTATTGATGATGGATCAGGTGATATTGACGTCAGCCAAATTAGCGGCAATCTCGCTATTGTCGATGGTTCTGGCGCCATTAAGGTTACTGATATTCAAGGCAATATTGTTATCGATGATGGTTCAGGAAGCATAGCCGTTGCAAATGTGCTAGGTGCGGTGACCATCACTGATGGCTCAGGTGATATTAATGTCGTTAACACTAAAGGCTTAACTATCTTAGCCGCAGGCTCTGGCAATGTTAACTTCGACAAAATCGATGGCCCAGTAAGCATGAAATAGAGCGCAGTTTAGCCTTCTACTCCCAAAGCTTTTACCCTCTTCCCGGCGTAGAGGCTGATGTTGCAACGGTTCCCAACCAAGATGTCAGTCTTCTACCCACCCTTTGCAGTTAATGCAATTTTGCCGCGACTCCCTGGTAGCGGCATTTTTTTATGCTGCAATTAAGCTGAAGTTTGAGATGATTAGCCTTTAATCCCTCGGATTTGCTAAGATAGTCAGCCTTTCCACCTCTACAGTCGAAAAGCCACACAGTATTGCCAATAAGGTCGAGAATATGGATCAGTTTTCGGAATACCAAAAAGCAATTGAATTGCTTTCCCTATCGGATAATCCCCGACAGATAATGGAAGGACTTGGGGATATTTGTTTTGATGGCGAATCTTTGTATCACAATGGCAATAAAGCCCTAGCCATACACATTTTCAAGCATATTTACGCCTTAGATGCGCACTCAGACTATTTTTCACACGCCAGAACTGTCGCAAAAGCCTTTCTTATAACCCTGGAAGAAATTCCCCCTATCTCCCTAGAAGAGGTTATTTTACAGATAAAGCATGAGCATGCTTCATTAGCTGCACATCAATTGAATCTGCTGATTGCAAAACGCATTTTTAGGGAGTTTAGTCACCATCAAGACGCTATCCACATCACAATACACTATCTCACCAAAGCCGAAGCACTCGCGCCGCTGAGCAAGAGTGACCTTCGCTTTAAAGCTTTAGTCAGCTCAAATAAGCATGAGTAAAGGGATAGCGTGACAGAATAAATCATCAGAATTCAACAACCCAATTTTAATTAAGTGATAATGTTGATGTCGCAATTTCATTAAACTGCTCCATAGTTCGTTCATTAGAGTCAATTAATTTATGCTCAGATTCAGTGGAATCATTAAGTGTGTCCCATGCAAGCAAACTCTCTGAAATTACCGGAAACACCCATAGATTAAGTTACTTATCATTAAATAAATGTCAAAAGTTAGATTTTTTCTCTATAATTTCAACGCTTGATAGCGTAAAAATTTTAGACCTTAGCGGGAATCCACAGTTATCCAGTATTGACGCATTGCGTGGAAATAAAAATATTTTTGCGTTATATCTAGTTGAAACAAATGTCATTAAGACTAAAGAAACTATCGATATTTTGACTTCGATGCCAAACCTGAAAAAAATTTGGATTAAAGCAAACAAAAAGGAGTTGGAACTTTTGAGAGAAGCTCTACCAGGGATTGTAAATTAAGCATAGAAAAAGACCGGACATGTAGTTCGAGAGCACGAAAAGATCTGTGTAAGTGGCATTTTTTAACTCTCGATTCTTACGTCTCTAACCCCAATGCAGACCAGTCTTCGGTGACGACTAAAACTTAACTATTTGATTTATTGTGAAAGTTAATCGTTAAGCTATTAAGCACTGCCATTCCAGTGACTCGCCGCCAACGATCACTTCCATGGTAGTACTTAATTCCGCGAGCTAAACCGTATTCTGTTAGCCTGAAACTACGCCCAAGTGTAATGCCAATGCCGAGCTAACTATCTCAGCAGGTATATCTCTTTAAGCAAGTTAGGCACGATCAATAGCTTAGCGCAGCAAAATTTAACAATGGGCCTTATTAAACTTTTGCACAACAGGCAAGGTGGGAGCTTGTAGCTAAGTGAATAACTGACCGACTGTTTTCATTGGAATAAACATTCTGACACGACCGTTGATTTCACAAAGAACCTCGAAACCATATTTTGCGTAGAATGATTCAGCTTGGTCAGTTAAGCAATCGACAACAATGGCATAAGCTCTCATGTGAGCGTTAATTTCCCACAGATATTCTAGTGCTTTGATTAAGCTAGCTTTACCTAACCCACTGCCATGAAACTCTTTATGAACCGCAAGTTGAGCAAGCAGAAAGACCGGAATGGGATAGCGTGGTAACTTTTTGCCAATAGCTTGCGGCAAGGTATCACGGCAAATTGAACTTGGTGCGATAGTATAAAATGAGCAAATTGGATATTTTTGATTGGGCAATGGCATAGCAGCAGGTAAAACCATTGTACGGCTAATACCTGCTTGCATATGTTTTGCTGCTTGAGTTTGGATAAAATCGTTTAACTCTGCTTCGCCACAGTCAAATGATACTCTATCGTGTAGTGATTTATCCAATTCTTTGAAAATTTTGGAATAACTCACTTAAACTCACCATTTTTAGTAAATGCAGCCGCTTCACGCAATGCCTTATTCGGAACCTTAGCCTCATCACAAGCCATTATGAATTGGTCGAATACATCTGCTTTAACCGTAACGCTTTCATGCTCAGCTATCACCTGAGTTGCATCTTCGTCCATTAAGCGAACAACGTATTCAGTTAAGCTTTTTAACCCGAGCAAAGCGGATGCTTTCTCAGCCTTAGCTTTGATTTCTTCATCCAAACGGATATCAAGTCTTGCAGTCGCCATAAAACCTCCTATCGTACGGAAAAGATCCGTAATGAATTGGAGTATAAAGCTTAAACAACCACAGCGCAAATTGTACGGAAGCGATACGGATTCAATTTTTAGATTTGTTGGAATAACACTTCGAATATGCAGCGCGTTATTCTTCGCACCGAAGGACAAGGAGACTGTGTGAAACCGAGCTAACAAAAAGATGTGGCAGTCCTGTGCTTGTGTGACTTTTATTGCATCATTCACAAAATTTAACAGTGGGTGTCTAGTTAAACTCTGTGTAGGCTGTTAATCCCACAAGAGTTTTGCCAGCTCTACCATTCCCGTAATAAAATTTAACAATGGGTGTCTCGTTTAAACTGATATTTCTACTCAACAGCACAGCAGACTAGAAGCTTTTATCCAACTGAGAAAGCAGATATTCACGGCGTTTTGTGAGTAGATTTGGGTGTTTTGCAAAGATACTAGGAGCATGTGGAAGAGCAGCTATTGTGGCCACCTCTTCCACATTTAATCCCGATAAAGGCTTATTGAAAAGTGCATGGGATGCGTAGGAAAAGCCTTTTGAATCTTTGCCAGTATACGCTTGTGCCAAATAAAGAGTTAATTGCTCTTGCTCTGTAAGGTGAATCCTGACCAACTGCAGCCACAGAAATGACTTAATATGCCAATAAGTCATTGATTCGGTTTTATGGCGGATATTTAAATTATCAATAATCAACCTTGTAGCAAGCCAATCAAGATTTTCGCCAGTGGATATACGAACGAGCTGCACGATTATGGCTGGAGGCACTGATTCTTCCGGAGTAGCAACTTGGATGAGTCGAGTTATTTCTACACGGTGAGGCTGAAAGTAAAAAAGATCATAAATTGCAAAACTTATTAGCGGCAGCACCACAATAATTACAGTCACCCAAGAAGAAACTTTAAGGCTTAGTCTCATTGTGGCTCCTCAAATAAATCTTTCTAAATTAAAACGGGTTTATCGACAGTTTAACGAGACATCCTTTGTTAAATTTTATAGTGCTGCAACTATCTAGGATAGTTGTTTATGTAGCCCCATAGTCAAATCTATTTTTTTCGACACCCTTCATCAACTTCGCGGAGGAGATGAACTTCTGTTTCCTCAGTGCAAACTTTTAATCTCAAATGAGTTTTTCCTGTTCGACTACTCCTGTAACGTACTTTAACAATGGGTATCTCAATAAACTCTACCCTCTTCCGTAAGCTCTCACTCCTCCCCTGCACAGGTCAGACTGATTTGATAGACAGTGCCATCCGCTGCATTTAATCCTCTATTTTTCTCTACCTTTTCTTTTCAGCTACTAAAGTATTCATCTAATGCCAATCTCAATTTATTAGCATCTACGAGATCACCAAAGCAAACCTTTACTACTTCTTGACCATTTAAAGTTTCATCTCTCATAGATATCGATATGTTATGAAATCCGCGCATATAATCATCCAAGTCATTTGCATCAAATGTATGATTAACATACATAAACACTTCTTCACCTTCAAAAAATAATTCATTAATTTTCATCAATTCTCCCTCGTTTCAAAGTCCCTAATAATTTCTTTTTCTTCTGGTGTAGGATCGCGTTTATCATCTTCATTACCTTAAGGTTTATCTTGCTTTTTAGATCAGGAAGTCCGCATGAATGGTTAGGATTTAGCCTTTGATTTAAATCCAGCAACCAAGGCTTGCTCCAAGAAGCTGGGGTTCATCATGCAACTATTCTGTTTAATTGACACTGTAATTTTGGTTGGCTCAGCTCTTATTCTCGGTGCAGGCTGTAAATCCCACAAGAGTTTTGCCAGATCTACCATTCCTGTAAGAAAATTTAACAATGGGTGTCTCGTTTAAACTTGGTTCGATGCTGGTAAAACATATAACATTAACAATTTAGCGGGTCTATCCCTATGCTTCGCACATGTAAAAATCTTATAGGTTCAATAATGTATTTTTTACCATTTATAATAATGGATGGTAACTGGACAGAGTAATCTTCCAATTTATACTCAATATCGCTTGAAAAAATACTTATTGATGCACCAGAATTAAAATACTTTTTACCAAATAATGTGTTATAGCCAAAAAAGGTATTACCAGTTATCTTTGATATAGGAATTACACTGAGATACCCATTATTAGTTGACTCATCAGAATTAGCATTTGGAATGTTCTCTGCCCGTGTAATTAATTCAGCTATCTTTACATTCCATGTTTTGTTTGTTGTATTGTCAGCAATTACAATTTCATCGCTCTCAAATTGAAAGTATGTTCCAGATGGAGCAATAATTGAAGCTGCAAAATGAAAACTCTTAAATCTCTCATTTTTTGCTGAACTAGAGCTAGATACTTCTAGCTCAACTCCCCCACTAAGCTGTATTGATATGTTATCCGTAGGACCAGAACCTCCACAGCCATTACTGTGTGTAACTCCTTCGCTATATATTGGCTTGTAGTAATCACGAACTACAGGCGCACATGAGACAGATATTATTGAAAGAGAAATTATAAATACACATTTTTTGAAAAGCATATATGGCGCACAATTTCCTTGGAAACATAACGTCTTAGTGCGCATACGCGTTAACCTCATTAAACAAGTACAAGTGCACATATTTAATCACTTGAAATAAAACAAATTTATCAGTATTTCAATAAATACACCATCATAAAAAACGACATTAAACGATCCAACGCTATTTCAACTCTTCTTTTAGCTGCTCTATTTGGCTATTAATAGATAACACCAATGTGTCAGCCCTTGAAATGCCGCGACTTGTTCGTGCGCTAAGCTTTGTTCCCCTCGTAGCACTGGCTTGGTTGTTAGTTTATTGAGATACTCACAGTTAAACTTTGCTCCTGACGACAGAATCGGGATATGTGCAGGCTAACAGAATACTCTGTAGTTAATGGGATTAAGCACTGGCATGGAAGTGACCGTCCGTGACATGGATGTAACGGTCGAGCATACAAGGACGTACTTGCTGCGTGTCACTGGAATGGCACTGCTTAATCATTTCATCGGCATTTATAAGATCTCGATTTCCGCTCAACATTATTGCCGGAATGACGAAAAAACAGACTGTTAAGCAGTTTCACGCCCACTTTCAATCAACGCCAATTTCTGAGTACGACTCAGTTTTTTAACCGCGATTTCACGCTTTAGGGCATCGCTGTGGGTGCCGACTTGTTCTTGATACATCAGGGTTAATGGCCCTTTACCGCGCAGGTATTTTGCCGCCTTGGGGCCATTGGATTGATGTTCCTTAAAGCGCCGTGCGACATCGGTGGTAATGCCGGTGTACAAGTGTCCATTGGCGCAGCGGATCAGATACAGATACCACATCGATACTTGCACTATCTCTGACGTAGCGCCTTGGTCTGAAGTAACAGCTTGAGCTTGGCTAGCCCTTTGCTCAGAGCTAGCCAAGTGATCTGGATTTGCTGTCTCAATGGCTAAATCAGTCACCTGTTGGCGCCTACTTAATTATGCCCAGCAGGTTTAAGAAGAAGGCATATTCTTGGGCTGTGTCTTGGTACTGGCGATAACGGCCACTCTTACCACCGTGGCCAGCATCCATATTCACATCCAATAACAACACCTTATCGTCAAACTTGTACCATTTATTTTGCACATCACGCAGCTTAGCGACCCACTTAGCGGGTTCAAAATATTGCACTTGTGAATCATGCAAACCCGTTGTGACTAGCAGATGGGGATACTCATGGTCGGCCACGTTGTCATAGGGCGAGTAACTCAGCATGTAATCAAAATAAGTTTTCTCGTTAGGATTACCCCACTCGTCGTACTCATTAGTGGTGAGCGGAATCGACTCATCGAGCATGGTCGTTACCACATCCACAAAAGGCACATGCGCTGCAATGGCAAAGTACTTTTCCGGTGCCATATTGGCAATCGCGCCCATTAATAACCCGCCCGCACTGCCGCCAGAGGCAACGACTTTATTTTTATCGCCATAACCTTGCTCGGTTAACGCCGTTGTTACGTCAATAAAATCATTAAAGGTATTCTTTTTATTCAGTAATTTACCTGCATCGTACCAAGGGCGACCTAACATTTCGCTACCACGCACATGGGCGATGGCATACACAAAGCCGCGGTCGAGCAGACTAATAACCGATGAAGAAAAATCAGGTTCAACGGTGTAACCATAAGATCCATAACCATATTGATACAGAGGGTTAGTACCGTCTTTCTTAAACTTATCTTTACGATAAACCAAGGACACTGGCACCTTGGCACCATCACGGACGGTCACAAACAAGCGCTCGGCGCGGTATTGGCTGGCATCAAAACCACCAAGCACTTGTTCCTGCTTGAGCAGATCGCGTCTATCGGGATTGGTTAAATGGTACTCATAAATCGCCTCTGGCGTGGTAAGGCTGGAGTAGAAAACACGTAACTTGTCGCTATCTTGCTGAGCGTTAACATCTAACCCAAGCACATAGGCGGGTTCATCAAAACTCAGTTCAAAGGGCTTTTGACCATTGAAAGGCATCACTTTGATGCGTGTTAGGCCATTTTCACGGGTTTGAATAATCAAGTAATCCTTAAGCACTAAGTCATCTTCAATCCGTGCATTAGGGTTATGGGCTACCACTTCTTGCCACTTGGATTTATCTGCCGCATCTTTGATGGCAACTTTCATTAAACGAAAGTTAGTCGCCTGCCAGTTGGTGAGAATGTAATAGGTATCCCCCAACTTAGACACGCTATATTCATGGCCTTCTTCTCTTGGTAGTACAGGCTTAAATAACCCTAAAGGATCATTGGCATCCAGCACAGAGACTTCACTGGTAGTGGTATTTTCATGGAACAGTACAATCTGCGACTCATCTAAGGTTTTACCGAGAGAAAGGTAATATGAATCGTCTTGCTCTTCATAAACCAAAATATCCCGTGATTGTGGCGTGCCTAATTCATGGCGATAAACTTGATAGCCGAGTAAGGTCTTAAGATCTTTCGCAATATAGAACACATGCCGATTATCGTTACCCCAAACCACTCGACCTTCTGTATTTTCAAGCACATCGGTGATCATATCGCCCGAGGCCAAGTCTTTAAAATAAATGTGGTACACGCGGCGACTGAGCACATCTTCACCAAAGGCCAGCATGGTTTCATCTGGGCTGACACTCGCGCCACCTAAACCATAAAACTCATGACCCTTAGCTCGCTCGTTAACATCGAGCATCACTTGTTCTACACCATCGGCACCCTTACGGCTGATCAGCGGATATTCGCTGCCCTCTTGATATCGACGGTAATAGCTATGCTGGTGCCATTGGTACGGCACGCTCGACTCATCGGCAACTAAACGCTCGGTTAACTCTTTATAAAGGCCATCTTGCAGTGGCTTTAAGGGTTTGAAATAAGCCGCGGTATAGCGATTCTCAGCGTTGAGATAGGCTAACACTTTAGGATCTTTGCGTTCATCGTCACGTAGCCAATAGTAATCATCGGTACGCGTGACACCATGCAAGGTCATCACATGGGGAATTTTTTCAGCAATCGGGGCAGGAATTTGCCCTTTTTGAGTCGAACAACCAGATAGCAACATGGTAATACCTAAAGTGAGTAGCAGAGATCGCATTTATACGTCCTTGTGACGTCCATAACGACCGTCGATGAGTGCGACGGCAAATAAATTAGTATGATAGTGGTGAGGTGTGCACTAGCGCAAACATTGAACGCCAGAAGTTGCCATTCGGGTTAAATAAGAGCAACATAACTGCGTTTTTTAGCCTAAACGGCTTAAAAGCAAATTCTCAGGGCGGGGTGAAACTCCCCACCGGCGGTAAATGAGTAACGGCTAAGTGATGGTGACTTAGTGTGGCTCAAAGCCCGCGAGCGCCCGAAATACTTCGGGGTCAGCAGATCTGGTGCCTCAGTGTTTGCCGAGTGCAAATCTGATATTCCAGAGCCGACGGTAATGGACTGTGACCTTAATGGCAACAGTGCTGAGTCCGGATGGAAGAGAATGTAAGACGGCACTTTGCGGCACCCATGTATAAACATGCTCAGTATCGCACAGTGTTAGCCTCATGTTTTGCAATAACTTCACCCAGTGAAGTGATATTGCTACAGCAAAATTGAGCCATTAGGTTTGGTTAAGTTGTATTCCTGCACGCCCTGATTCTGGATATTCCAATGTCGTATTTTTTAAGGATATTAACCATGAATCAGTCTTTACTTGCTCCTTTTGGTACTGCTATCGAACGTGTTGAAGCCGGTCTTAATGCCCTGCGTCAAGGCCAAGGTGTGTTAGTTGTCGATGATGAAGATAGAGAAAACGAAGGCGACTTAATTTTCGCTGCCCAGACGCTGACTAACGCTCAAATGGCCATGCTTATTCGTGAATGTAGTGGCATCGTTTGTTTGTGTTTACCGGACGAAAAAGTCAAAGCCCTTGAGTTACCGCCTATGGTGGAAAACAACTCAAGCCAATATGGTACTGCGTTTACTGTGAGCATTGAGGCAAAAGTCGGTGTAACGACTGGCGTTTCTGCTGCTGACCGCGTGACCACCATCAAAGCGGCGATTGCCGATGGCGCTAAGCCAAGTGATTTGGCGCGTCCTGGCCATGTGTATCCACTGCGCGCCCAGCCCGGTGGTGTGTTGACTCGCCGCGGTCACACAGAAGGCACGATTGATTTAATGCAACTCGCGGGTTTAAAGCCCGCTGGCGTATTATGTGAAGTCACTAATCCAGACGGCACAATGGCACGTTTACCTGAAATTATTGCCTTTGGTGCCCAGCACGATATACCTGTGCTAACGATTGAAGATATTGTTCTTTACCGTAAATCGCTGCTCGCAAATGTAGGCTAAATCAAGTTTTAGTAACACATTAAGCAGTCGTCACCGTATATTAAGGACGCCTTTTTCAAGGGCGTCCTTTTTCTTTCTATACGCTAGATAAGATATCCCAAAACTGGGGCTCGATAGCATTACCCATAAGGTCAACATCGTCACGGACCACCACGATAAGTATGCAATTGATATTCGGCTTTACCGCCTAGTGAGTCAGCTAACATCGCTAACGCTCAAATACTGCTCAATATCACAGACAAACAATCCAATTGTTTGATAGGGGAAATACGTCAATAAAAATAATTGCTTAGACCAATATATAACAATTTGCTTAATTTCGTGACCTAGATTAGATATCCATAAACTAAAGGTCGCGGGCTGTTCGGGTCTATGTTAAAAATCGTCACCCTGTGCCTAGGCTCATTTTTTTCACCATTTAACTCAGTATCAAGGCAATTGCCTTGATTTTTTATATCTCCAACTAGGCAAATGGGTAGGAGTAAGCTTGTATGCCATCAACGCTACATCATCTCAGTTTGAAGCAAAAACTGATTCTGTTTTCTTTGCTTCCCCTATTGATGATGGGCTTTTTCGTATTAACCCGAATGTACGTTCTGGCTAAAGAATACCGCGCCGCGGATCATAGTCATCTAGCAATACAAACAACGGCACAAGTAACTGATTTACTATATCAATTGCAAAACGAATATAGTCTTAGCGTCAATGGCAGCCAAGCGGCAACACCATCCGATGAAACGGAACTGCAGCAACAGCAAACTAACACCAAGAAGGCTTTAACTCATCTTCTCACTAGCACATCATTCGCGACCTTAATTGATGCACTCACGGGTGCTCAACCAGCATCAGAGCAATTACAAGCACAACGAGACGCTATTGCACTTTCAAGTCATAACTTAGCATCGGCTCGTCAAGGTGTATCAGATAAACAACCACAAGCGTTGACTGAGCTCTATTTCCAACTCAATAAGCAATTATTGCAACTACTCCAACTGTTACAGTTGCAAACTAACGATATTAATCAATCTCGTGCTTACACTGATTTATTGAATCTGATCACTGTGCAGGAATTGGCAGTAAAAGAGCGCAATGTGATCAATCAAATGCTGTTATCAAAAGAACTCAATATCACTGATTACCGTACAATAAGTACTGTTATCTATGAATACGGCCAAGCAATTTTACACGCCAGTAATGCATCCATATCAACCAAACAGTCCCTTATTCATCAGGTTCAAACCTCTCCCGAAAGCCTGCAAATCTTAAAAATCAGCCAACAGATTGAGCAACAGCTACGCATTAGTACCCTAGCCAAAACGATCAATGCTCATTTAGGTTATGGTGGTTTAATCGATAGCTTTCAAGATTACCGACTTACAGGTACAGATGCTGCACGACAAAAATTTAATGCCGCGCTATCCATCATCCGACTCAATTTAGCTGAATTGAATCATGAAATTCGTCATCTACCCGAATTAGCCACCCCAGTAAATGTGGTTGAAAACACGATAGAACAATACGCATTTTATATGGATAAGTTGCACGAGCTTAAACAGCAGCAACGCCCTCTTGAAGATATCAACGGGCTTATGAATATCAAAAAGGCACAGCTAAACGAAGCAATGGGTAAACTGTTAATGCCGCCTCATCCAGTCACAAGTCAACTCTGGTGGAAACTGACAACGGATCGCATCAACAAATTACACGCCATCAGCAAAGAAATGACTCAATCTATGGCGCTACAGAGTGAGTACTTAAAAACGAAAGCCTTGACCTTACTCGGACTCTATTTATTCTCGGCATTTTTAACCGCGACAATAACGCTCTGGCTTGGCCGCAAAATTATTAGCAATTTTATGGAAAAAATAACCAGAATTGCCAATGGGATGCAGCAAATGGCGGCGGATCCCACACTCAATATTAATATCAATATTTCAGGTTCAGATGAACTCGCCCGAATGGCCCGCGCCATGAACCGCATGATTAGCGAACGTCAAAAGGCAAGCCATGCGCTAAGCCGAGCCGCAGCCGTGTTTAATTATTCCGCCGAAGGCATAGTGGTCACAGATGCTGAAAACCATATTGAACTGATTAATCCCGCCTTCACCCAGATAACGGGTTATACCTTAAATGAAATTAAAGGCCACAACCCATCAATACTAAGCGCTAAACGCCATCAGCCACATTTTTATACCGCTATGTGGCAATCGCTTCAAAAAGAAGGGAAATGGGAAGGTGAAATCTGGAATAAGCGTAAAGATGGAGAGGTGTATCCCGAGTATCTTGCCATCACAGTTGTCAAGAATGAACAAGGAGAGATCATCCAGCATATTGGTTTATTTATGGATATCAGCAAGCGTAAGCAATATGAGCAGGACCTCTGGTATCAAGCCAACTTTGATAGCTTAACAGGCCTACCCAATCGCAAACTGTTTAACGAACGACTACAGCACGAAATCCAACTGGCTCAACACGATTCACGCAAACTGGCCATCCTACTAATTGACTTAGATCAGTTCAAATACATCAACGATGTGCAGGGTCATGCCACGGGGGATTTGCTGCTTCAGGATGTCGCCAAACGCTTAGAAAGCATCGGTGGCCAAAACGATTTTATTGCGCGGATCGGCGGCGATGAGTTTGTGCTTATTCTGCCACGCCTCACTAATGAACTTGCCATTGAGCATATGGCTACGCGCATTATCGAAACCTTAGCCACGCCTTTTAGTCTGAACGAGCGAGAGATCCAAATCTCCGCCAGCTTTGGTATTGGGGTCTACCCAGAGGATGGCCTTGATGTGAGCTCCCTCACCCGCAATACCGAAATGGCAATGTATCAAGCCAAAGACGCAGGGCGAAATAACTTTAAATATTTTACCTCGGGAATGAACCAAGCCATGTTTGCCCGCATGGAACTGGAACAACGCCTTCGCCGCGCAGTGGCACAAAATGAGTTTGCCTTGCATTATCAACCGATTGTGGATATGAAAACAGGCCAAGTCTGCAGTGTTGAGGCACTTATCCGTTGGCAAGATCCCGATTTGGGATTAATACCGCCAGATCATTTTATCGGGATTGCCGAAGAAACAGGACTCATTGAACCTATGGGGGAATGGGTGCTCAATCAAGCCATGAGTGATCTTAGGCAATGGCAGAAAAGCGGCTTAAATATCAATGTTGCTATCAATGTTTCTGGCCGGCAATGCATCAATACGCGCGGAATGAGCTTTGATCAGGTGCTGCAAGAATGCTTCAATCGCCACCATATTAATCCGAGAAATGTTCATATTGAGATCACTGAAAGTATGCTGATGGGCGATGCCAGCCACTGCCTCAGTACCCTCAATGCTATTCGTCAGCTAGGCTCACAGATTTATATCGATGATTTTGGTACAGGCTATTCATCCCTCAGTTATTTGAAGAAATATCCTATTTCTGTCATAAAAATTGACCGCAGTTTTGTAGAACATGCCCTCGAAAGCACTTCAAATGCCAACTTAGTCAAAGCGATTGTGATGATGGGCCAAAGTCTTGAAATGAAACTCGTCGCCGAAGGGATAGAAACCCCAGCACAATGGAATTTCCTAAAAGACTTAGGCTGTGATTTCGCCCAAGGCTATTTAATTTCTAAGCCACTGCCTTTCGATGACGTCACACCATTACTCAAACAAAAGTACCAGATACGACTCGATTCCGATGGTGAAGCTGAATGCAGTAATTTCTAAGCGTAAAACGCCTAAAAACAAAAAAGCAGCCTAGGCTGCTTTTTTGTTTTTTACATAGAATGTTAAGCCTGTGGTTGGCTCTGACCATTCATAATGCTTTCACCGCCCTTTGAGGCAAGCTTTGCTAAGTCTTTATCAATAAAGAACAACGCTTTACCATCTTCGCCTACTAAACGGATTTTATCGACAATCGACTTGAACAGTTTCTCTTCTTCGTGCTGCTCAGCGACATACCATTGTAGGAAATTAAAGGTTGAGTAATCTTGGTTAGCAAATGCTGCATGGGCTAATGCATTGATTTGGCGAGTGATCAACTGTTCATGTTCATAGGTCAACTCGAACAAGGCTAGCAAAGATGAAAATTGCGACTGTGGCGCTTCGATAGCCCCTAATAAAGGCAAACCACCGGTTTCACTCACATAGGTGAACAGACGACGCATATGGCCCATTTCTTCATCGGCATGCTCACGCATAAACTTAGCTGCACCTTCAAACCCTTGATCCTCACACCATGCACTCATTTGCAGGTATAAGTTTGAGGAAAAGAACTCCATATTAATTTGTTCATTCAACTTGTCGATCATGGCTGCTGACAGCATAGTAAACCCTCTTTTGCGCTCGAACTGAATCATAGGGTCACATTGTCATTAAGGGGGCCAATAAAAGCAACAAAATTTACCTTTCATACTTATCTAAGTTAATGATTCTTTGATAAAAATGATTTTCATTTGTTCATAGACTCGTGTTCAGCCCTATGGTTTGGTATTCAAATAAGCTGCGATTTACCTTTAAATCGGCAGTAAAAACTGACAGTCCTATCACAGAAACAGGTATACAGATCATAGCCATCGCAGATCACCATGGCATAATAGACAACCCTACTCAGGTGAAAACTCATTTCGCGTTGTCCTAGACAACCATTGCATTTAAGGAAGACCCGATGTCCGTAAAAGCCGATCCTTGTTCGCAACCTAGCCTTATGCATCCCGATCAGGCCATTCCTCTTTTGCTCGAACAAGTGAGTCCTGTGTCAGACACCGAAGTCGTACCATTGCCCCACGCACTTGGTAGAGTATTGGCCGAAGATCTGGCCTCTTGTATTGACTTACCCCCCTTCGATAACTCCTCGATGGACGGTTATGCCTTTCGTTTTGCCGACTTAAATACACAAACCAATCGCACCTCATTGCGACTCATAGGTAGCGCGTTTGCGGGCCATGGTTTTGAAGGTAAAGCCAAAGCAAACACTTGTGTGCGTATTATGACAGGTGCGCCCGTGCCTGTGGGTTATGACACAGTACAGATGCAGGAAGAAACGGAAGTTCAAGGTGAACTTATCCTCATTAATCACCCCAAAGGCAAAGGGGCAAATGTACGCTGCAAAGGTGAAGAACTCACCCAAGGCACCAAAGTACTCACCGCAGGAACTCAAATTGGGGCGGCAGAGTTAGGCGTATTAGCCACGATTGGCGTGAGCCAAGTGCGGGTTTATCGCCAGTTAAAGGTTGCCTTTTTCTCAACGGGAGATGAATTACGTCCCGTCGGCAGTGAGCTTGCTCCCGGTCAAATTTACGACTCTAACCGTTACTCTATTCAAGGTTTGCTCAGCAGGGCAAATGTGGAATGGATTGATTTAGGCGTGATAGCCGATGATCCTGAAGCGATTCGCCAAGCGTTTCGTACCGCAGCCAGCCAAGCCGATATGGTACTGACCTCGGGTGGCGTATCCGTGGGCGAAGCCGACTTTACTAAACAAATTCTCGATGAAGAAGGCCAAATTACCTTTTGGAAACTCGCGATTAAACCGGGTAAACCCTTTGCAATGGGGCGTATAGGTAAGGCCGTATTCTGTGGTTTACCGGGTAATCCCGTTTCTTCAATGGTGACTTTTTATAAGTTAGTGTGGCCCATACTGAACAAGATGCAGGGATTAACCCCTGTAACGCCTTTGATGTTGGATGCAATACTGACAACGCCAGTGCGTAAACATCCTGGCCGAGTTGAATATCAACGGGGAGTGTTAAGCCGTAACACCCAAGGAGAACTTGAAGTCGCCATTACGGGCAGCCAAGGTTCTGGCATGCTGACCTCCATGAGCCTCGCGAACTGTTTTGTAATATTAGAGCAATCCCAAGGTGATACTCCCGCAGGTTCTAAAGTAACAGTAGAACCTTTTAACACAGTGCTTTGCTAGGATTAGCGTAATATGAATGATCAAGTCGATATCCTCAGCGACAGCGAACTTTTAAGATATAGCCGTCAGATCTCCATCAAAGCGATGGATATCGACGGTCAAGAACGCTTAAAACAGGCCAAAGTACTTATGATAGGCGCGGGTGGCTTGGGCTGCGCCGCCAGCCAATACCTGACAGTTGCGGGCATTGGCGAACTCACACTTGTGGATTTTGATACGGTTGAACTCTCCAACCTACAACGCCAAGTGTTACATCAAGACGCTAATATTGGTCAGCCCAAAGTGGCGTCAGCAAAACAAACACTAAGCCAGTTAAATCCCCATGTAGCAATCAACACTATCAATGCTGTGTTAGATGACCACGAATTTGATGCGCTTATCGCCGACCACAATATAGTGCTCGATTGTACCGATAATGTTAGCGTGCGTGAGCAGCTTAATCTCTGTTGTTTTAAGCATAAAGTGCCCTTAATTTCTGCCGCGGCTATCCGTATGGAAGGCATGGTAACTGTGTTTGATTATCAGGTTGAAACCCCTTGTTATCATTGTTTTAGCGCCCTATTTGGCGAGCAGCAATTAAGCTGTGTTGAATCAGGAATTCTCGCCCCTGTAGTGGGGATGATCGGTTGCTTACAAGCGGTTGAAGCCATTAAAGTCATAACCGGAATGGGTAAGACACTGGCAGGGCGTATTTTAATGATCGATGCAATGACCATGGAATTTCGCGAAATGAAACTGCCCAAACAACCCCATTGTAAGATTTGCCAATAACAGCCGTAGTGGTTTTAGATTAACTTCGCTTTATACAGCGATAAATTATAAGGATATAAAGGATCATATGGATTCACAAAATAGCGTTTTTGACCGTAGCACGACAAACGACACTATCATAGGCGCGGGGCTTTATAACCTAGTGATAGGCCTAACGCTCGTTTGGGGATTTGCAGTTAACTATTGGATGGTCACTAATATTGATCCCAACACGATTGCAAGTATTAACCCTTGGATTTTCTTTATCGGCTATTTTGCCTCCTGTTTCTTTGGGATTTATCTATTTCAAAAATCGAGTAACCCCGTCGTAAGCTTTATTGGCTATAACTTTGTAGTCGTCCCCTTTGGCTTAATTATCAATATGGTAGTGAGTCAATATGATCCAGAGTTAGTCACGGAAGCCATCAGAATAACGGGGCTAGTGACCGTAGCGATGATGTGCTTAGGTACACTTTTCCCCGCCTTTTTCCAAAAAATTGCTGGCGCACTCACCATAGCACTACTGCTCGTTATCGTGGTTGAACTGATTGAAATATTTATCTTTAATACTCACCACGGTATTTTAGATTGGATAGTCGTGCTTATTTTCTGCGGTTATATCGGTTACGACTGGGGACGGGCGAATCAAATCCCCAAGACCATAGATAATGCCATTGATAGTGCCGCGGCTTTATATATGGATATCATCAACCTATTCTTACGAATTTTGCGCATATTAGGTCGTAAATAAGCACCTTACCTATCGGTGACACTATTGAAGAATGGGCATTATTTCGCCGCGATCATAAAGAAGAAAACCAATAGCTTAATACCAAGGTAGGCGTCAATGACACCTACCTTTTATATTCAATTAATCTGATAAATGCGCATTGCGCCAGATTTTACGTTTAGCTGCCGACTGAAAGCTCCATGCTAAAATCCGCGTCATTTTATTGCCTTGCTGCATTTCTATGGTTTTGACTGTATCTACGGCCAATTTCGCTAATGCTTGATAGCATGGTTTCAAATTTTCCTTCTTAGAGACCAGACTCGTAAACCACAAACATTGATCGGCAAATGCTTGGCTCTCATCGATCATTGTGGCTAAAAACTGCGGCTCACCGCCTTGGCACCAGAGTTCTGCCCCCTGTCCCCCAAAATTCAGTTTAGCCACAGGTTTGGCTGTACGACCGCGATTAAGTTGCAGATTACGGACTTTACGCAGGCTTCCTTCTGCCGCTTCGGCTAAAGAAGCGTGAAAAGGTGGATTACAGAGGGTTAACTCGAAGCGTTCTTGAGGCTGAATAACGCCCTTAAATATCGCGCTTTCATCGCCCTGCAATCTTAAATTTAAACGGCCGTGTAATACAGGATTTTGTGCAATGATCCCTTGGACATTCGCTAAAGAAATCGAATTGATATCCGATGCCACAAAATGCCAACCATAAACTTGGCAGCCCAAAATAGGGTAAATACCATTCGCGCCAGTACCAATATCGAGTACAGAAACACGATCCATAACTAAGTGGTGATCTCCTTCAGCTAAAAGATCTGCCAAATAGTGTAGATAATCCACTCTACCGGGAATAGGAGGACATAGCGCGCCTTTAGGGATATCCCAAAAATCAATCCCATAATGATGTTTAAGTAGCGCAGTATTCAGGGTTTTAACCGCCTCTGGATCCGCAAAATCTATGGATAATCCACCAAATGATGTTGGTCGCACAAAGGCATTAAGTCGAGGAAATGCTTTGATCAGAGCGTTAAAATCATAGCCATTAATATGGACATTGCGTGGATGTAGTGCTTTTTTTATCTCAGCGATTGAACGTGTGTTAACGGGAGTCCTTTTCACCTTAGCTCGAGCACTCGGATGTTGAGTTTTAGGCTTACCGTTAGGCGCATTACAGGATAGTATCTGAGTAGAACGAGGAGGTTTTGGCATAACAACTCAATACATAGGGCCGATACTGACTCGGCCCTTACGCTAATATGACGAGATTAATCGTAGAGATAAGAAGTAAATAACAAGTTTAAAATAATAGACTTACCCGATTCTTTAATAATGAGATTATTCAACATATCAAAGCACTCACGGCGGATCTCTTCTCGACCGATTAAGGATTTAACTTTCTCTTCCGATTGATTTCCAAGTATCTCGACAAGCGCAGCGCGCAGTAATGGATCATGGCGCTGAAGGATCAGTAAGTCTTCCGGATTTTTAACCATTAACTCAACACTGATCTTCACAAAACCGAGCTTTTTACGATTGGAAATATAATTGGTCACAATCTCGGGATCAAAACCATAGTAAGCATAGTTAGCCACAGGCGGCGTTGCGGGAGGCGTTTCTTTCTCATCAGCGGCATAGACACTGAAAACAACACCAAACACCATCAGGCAGGCTGTTAGTAATTTTTTCATCGTGGTTTATAGCTCCCTAACAAGTGTGGTCAATGGAAGAAACTTCCCAATCTATCTGCTCGCGCCGCGACATGGTAGACTGCCGACGTTTGCCTATATTGTAACGAGTATTTAATGAATGTGACTAGCTTAAGCTTCCCCTATGGTGAATCTATTCAATGGTTTTGTGCTGATCGTACCGATAAACTTCCCCCGTCACCGCTAAAAGAGTGGTTACTCGCCCCAGGCAGCCTGACAAAAAAACTCAAAACCTGCTGCAATCAGTTTGAAGTCAAAGTCCTCGGTGAAGGCCAACTCGCCCCCTTCAAAGATGAATATCCTCAGCAAGGCTCTGTTTGGGTTCGTGAAGTATTGCTATGCCTTGATAATGTTCCTTGGGTGTTTGCCAGAACCTTAATCCCACTCTCTTTGCTGTCTGAACGAGAAGCGGATTTTCTCGGTTTGGGTTCTCGTCCCCTTGGCGAATTACTCTTTAGCCAAGATAACTTTATCCCCGGCAGAATAGAAGTCGCCAGCTTTGATACAGGTAGTCGTCTTGCACACTTAGCTGCAAGTTTAGATCAAAGGGTTGAACATCTCCTGTGGGGACGCCGTCGCTATTTTCACCACGGCCAGGATGAGATGATCGTCAGTGAAATATTTTTACCTGCGGCCGAGCGAGCAATTTGCCAGTGATCACTTTTATCTTGCGTTAATTCTTAATCACAATGCAGAAAAATGCCTCTAAATAGAGGCATTTTTCATCTGGTTCTTAGTAAGCATGTAACTGACGACGCCAAGCAAATAAACCAAGGAAAGCAAGACTTAACCAACCTAAACTACCACCACCTCCACCAGAACCTTCACTACTCGGAGGTGTTACTGGCGGCGTGACAGACGCGGTAACTGTTACCGTTGAACTGCTACTGGCTGTTGTATTTTGTGTATCTGTTACTGTGAGTGTCACTGTGTAAGTCCCAGCCGCCGTATAGGTGTGGGTTGGCGCTGCCGCTGTACTTGTGGTGCCATCGCCAAAATCCCAAGCGTAGGTTACTGCACCTACAGCACCTTGAGTATTACTGACAAAGTTGACGGCTAACTGATTCACTGTTTTAGTAAAACTGACCGTTAATGGCACTATCACAGCGGAGTTCGCATTGGCTAAGCGAACAACCGCAGTACTGTTATTGCTGGCTTGGGATAAAACCTCCATCGTTAGGCCTAGTTTCTGCAACACCATACCTGACTGAGGTTGCAGGGGCGCACTGTAATCTAAACTGTCATCGAATAGGCTTACGGCATTAAGATGGCTATCCCCCGCAAACGCTGTTTGTCTCACAGTGCTAAAAGCTGCATCGCGGATTTGCTCATCGGTAGAGCGAGTACCGATCATATTTTGGTCGGCATCAATAACACCAATCAAACTATACCCAGGATGAGCAGACACATTATTGTCGTAATAGCTTAAGTTCTCTAACCATAACAATACGCCTGGATCAAAGCCCGCCACTCTCAAGCCTGCATCGACCCCATTATGGCTACGTAATTGCATAAGATAACGCGATGGTGCGCCAGGACGCGCATCTTGGATACGACTATAACCGTTTAATGTCACTTTACCCGCAACTTCAGCGTTATCAGCATAGAGTTCAGTGGTGTTCTGCTTAATGCTGATATTATCGATAGTCACCCCCGACTCTGAGGCATACTCATCGGTCACATAGTTGATTTCAATAGGAACTGCTGTACCAGAAAAGCCGGATAAATCATATTCTAAGGTAACCCAAGCATCGTTACCCTCCGCCTGAGGAATTGCTGACGATTCGCCCGTAATGATATGGCGAGCGCTATTCATCGCGTTAACCGACTTTGTATAATTACCCGGAATTGCTGTACCTCTTACTTTTACCTGCATATAGTCATAATCAGGTTCCATGCTCCAACTCGCTTTCATCGTTAAAGTGAGTTTATCGCTTGTTACTGTAGGTAAATTAACAGCAAAGCTCATACTGTTATTTAGCATATTTCCTTGGCCAGAATAATACTGGTAACTGCCTTGATAGGGAGCCTTAAAAGGAATAGGCGCAGCAGGAAGTGGAATAGAAATTTGATTCACGGCTTGATGGTTAACCGCCTCATTTAAGGTCAACTCCATCCCAGACTTAGGAATACTCGCTAGGGTTATTTCACGCTCATTTAACCACTTTCCTTTGTATTTTTCCTGTAGGTAAGAGCGAGCATAAGGGCTAAAACCACTCGGTTGGGCACCCGCAATACTGCCAGCCCAACTGCCACCCGACATCAAAGACCATAAGCCTACAGGCGAGCCATCTTTATTGGTATTTGACGAAGTATCGTATTCATCGGGTAAACCTAAATCATGGCCAAACTCGTGGGTACACACTCCAGTTCCCGCATCAATTGGCTGAATAGTGTAGCCAAACAATTTCTTCGTTGAATTCGGAATGGCATAACCGCGAGTCCTTTGGTCAACAAAATATCGGTGGGACCAGATAGCATTGGCCCCCAGCTTTCCACCGCCAGCTTCTTCACCAATGCTGGAGTGAAAAATCATCACATGATCGATAATGCCATCAGGTTCATCTAAGTTGCCGTTATTATTTAAATCGTAAGGATCTTCAACATCATAACTGGCTAATTCAGCCGCCGACATATCCGCAACCGCTTGGGATACAGCCTCCTTAATGAGGTCAGTTACATTGGCATCACTGTCGGTTTGTGCATCATTAGCACCATAATATTCCGCATTTTGACTCGCGGTATACCAACCTTTTACATCGCCAGTGAAGAAGAAGGTTTTACCTGAAACCGCTTGATAATACTGGTACCCCGAATCAAAAGCCTGCCCCTGTGGACCTTTAAATCCCGAGGTAGAAAAGAGCAAATCCTTATAGTGAGAGACAGGATAACTCGGGTAGAACATCTCTGTATCACCCGTTTTTAAGCCATTGTTATTATATTTTAGGTTTGGAAAATCAATCAGAACGGCTAATACTTTCACCGTTTTTGTGACATCAGCATCGGCGACTAAACGCTGCGCAGGGGAACGCATCAACTTGGATGATTTGGACTGTTGTAAACGAGCATGCTCGGCTTCAACCTCAATACGAGGGGCCTTAGGTTGAGCTAGGGTAGCACGATGAATATAAGCCTCAACCGCAGCCTGTTTGACACTTTTACTCGCGTCAACAGAAACCTCACCGCGCTCAATTAGCCAATATAAGATTCGCTCCTTATTAATCACCCCTGCATCAGCAGGGGTATGATTTGGTGCAGCAATACTGGCGCCGCTCATCAATGCCAGCATCAGCACAAATGCTGTGATGTCTTTTATGCTTCGCATTTTTAATTTACCTCTCATAAAAACCGGCCCCTTGTCACACTGCTTGCTAACACAAAAACACCGATCCGATGGCAAATACATCCTTCTTTATAATCTAGTATAAATTCTGGTGCGTTATGGTTTGTATACAGAAAGATTGACATTATCAGGACACCGCAAGAGTAACAACTTTGATACATTTGTCTGTATGCAGCATTTTTTGTTTTGTCAGCAGATATTCAGCTAATGCCTATATTCGGTAAGAAAAAAGCCGCATTAACCTTAAGCTAATACGGCTTTATTCATTTTAGATAACTTGAATGCTATTTATCCCGTCGTTTTCATATAATTTGAAACACCATCGAGGAACATTTGCACCGATATCATCACGAGCACCATACCCATAAGACGCTCGACGGCAGTTAAACCCTTCTCCCCCAACATACGGGTGAAGAGCTTATAAAACATCAAGATAACCGCACTTGCAGCCCAAGCCGACACTAAGGCAATCGTCCAATCCCCCATACGAGAGCCATCGGTATGGGCGAGTAAAATAAGTGCGGCTAAGATAGATGGCCCCGCCATCAAGGGGATCGCCATTGGCACAATAAAAGGCTCTTCACCTGCAGCTAACCCCACAACACCACCGGGTTGAGGGAAAATCATTTTAATTGCAATCAGGAACAAAATAATCCCGCCAGCAATACTCACGGACTCGGAGCGTAAATTGAGGAAACTTAAGATAGCTTCGCCTGCATAGAGGAAGGCGAGCATGATAACTAAAGCGAAGAGTAGCTCGCGGATCAATACTTTACGACGTTTTTTAGGCTCGATATGACGTAGAATCGAGGCGAAAATCGGCAAATTCCCGAGAGGGTCCATAATCAGAAATAACATTACCGCAGCAGAAAATATATCCATTTAACTTTATCAATGCCCAAGCCAACATAAGCCCATATTGTATAACCTTTTCTCGACACGGGTATGAAAATTTACGCCCTATACCCAACAATCCCAAGATACGCGTTTCAGCGCGCCTAGGTACTTCAATTCAGCACACATCAATGGCTGAATGCTGCCACCTCTTGAGTTGATGCAAGGGGTGCGCTATATGCTCCGTCCCGGCGCCGCGCTTAACCACAGGGTAAAACGCTTTAAACTCCCGCAGAGTCCTGGATATTTATAGATGGGTAAACCGAGTAAAATCTCCACGACATTGACACAAATATCATTGGTACGTCAGTTTGGTAAATTACCAACAAGTCACTGCTCATTTACATAACAACTGCTATACTACGGCGTTTTTTCAATAAATATTGTGGACTCCATGCTCTATCTTCTCGCTAGTTGTCTTGCACTCTTAATCGGGCCACTGTTTTATCGCTATTTTTCATCGGGTAGCGGTCTACAGAAGGGACTCGATGGCTTTATATTTGTCTCTTTGGGCGGGTTGGTGCTCATCCATATCTTGCCAGAACTACTTGAGCATGGTGGCATTCTCGCGATCGTCTTTGTTATCCTCGGGCTTTGGGGGCCAACAGCCAGTGAACGATTATTTCATCGTTACTCTGAAATCACCCATAATTTCGCCCTTTTCCTTGGTATTAGCGGCTTATTGCTACATACCATGACTGATGGTAGTGCAATGGTGTTGGCACAGCAGGAAGGTAACTCCATTCTGCTAGCGTTGGGCGTTATACTCCATCGGCTCCCTGTGGGGTTTGCCGTTTGGTGGATACTTAAACCCCATCTTGGTATCCGTTGGACGCTCGTTATCTTTGCCGCCATTATGGTATTCACTGGCATAGGCTATTTTGCCAGCGAACAGCTTTTATCACACACAAGCATAGATAAAACTGTTTATTTACAAGCATTTGTAACAGGTTCAATTTTACATGTTGTATTACATCAACCCCATGGTCAGCATGAAACCGATAAACAAGGCAAATATGAATACCAAGCAGGTATTGGCAGCTTATTAGGGATAGCTTTATTAATGGCATTGCTGTTGATGGATACTGGTGGCCATCAACATGCCCACCATGATCACAGCACAGAGCAGCTAATACCTTGGTTGCTAATACTTGCCCCCATACTTCTACTGAGTTATACAGCGGCAGCAGTTCGATTTAAATTTGGCCTAACGCCTCAGGATAACTGCTTAACTCGACGCTGGTTCCAACGCTTAGCGGGACCTGAAGCCTTGGTTATTACTTTCCTACTACTCGGACCTTGGTTTGCTTTATTTCAATTAGTTGTCACTTTGATTCTGAGCGTGTATTTAAGCTATGCTCAGGTTCAAATAACCGATCCACACTCTCAATTACCCCATCGTGCGCTGCATTTTGGTTTTGCGCACTTAGTCGATCGTAGCGCGCCATGGATCCTACTGAGCTTAGTGCTAGTGAATCTTATCGGTCATCCATCAGTCCCCTTAAACCACCCTGTACTACAACTCATAGTGCTGTTATTGGTTTTTTTACCTATGCGTTTCTGTAACTTAGGTGCTGCCGTATTAGCCTTAGCGCTTGCTTACAGTGGCTGGAGTCCGCTGGCGATTATTCTGCCACTCATTGCGGCGCCGGTGCTTAATATTGCTCAGCTTAAATTGATGACTTGGCAGCAAAGAGGCGTATTGCTATCTCTTATTGCGATAGCCTTAATTGCCTCGATGCGTTTACCTGTGTGGTTTTCGCTTGTCACGCTACCGGAAATAATCAACATATTGGCACTGCTGATACTCTCCGCGCTTTTTGCTGCGAGTTTATTACGTTTAGGCCCTCGCCAGTTTTTACGTCGTCTTATGTTGGGTAAAGCAGAATCACATCAACATGGGCATGCACATAACGAGCACAGCCATGGACACCCGCCAGTAAAAAATCAATCTCATACTCATTCACATGGGCATAGCAAGGCGGATAAAGACTCACACCACCACTAATACTGTTCATTTGTGAGTAGACAGGCTAAGTTAATCCAACATTGAGATTAATTTAGCCTGTTATGTGCATACTATTTGTGGCTATCAACGCCCATCCTCAGTACCCCCTCATCATCTGCGCTAACCGTGATGAGTTTCACCATAGGCCAACGGCCCCCGCCCATTATTGGTCACCAGACCATAATATTCTGGCAGGTAAAGATATGCAGGCTGGCGGCACTTGGTTTGGCGTCAATAAACAAGGACAAGTTGCTGGAGTCACTAATTTACGAGTGCCACAAAAGAGTCCTGAAGCGATGCGTAGTCGTGGAGAACTGATTACTAAGGCACTCAGCTCTGGTTCACTGATTTGTCCTAATTGGCTTGCCGAGCATAGTGATAATTATCAGCCCTTCAACTTGGTTTTTGGGCAAGGTGTACATCTGTATTGTTTTAACAGCCTAAATAAGCAAACTATAAAACTATCCGATGGATTTCATGCCATTAGCAATGGAGCACTCGATGATATTTGGCCCAAAATGGCAAAGGGACAGCAGGCATTAGAGGCATTGATCAATCAATCGCAAAGTATAGAGATACCCGCTCTACTCCAACTGATGAAAGATGATTCCCAACCATTGGATAACGAATTACCCAACACAGGAATTGGGCTCGAATGGGAGCGACGTTTAGCGGCAATTTATATTCGCCATCCCGATTATGGAACTCGCTCCACCAGCGTTTTACTAGAAGATGTTCAAGGCAGCATGCATTTCACCGAAGTGAGATACGATGGCAAAGGTAGGCAACTTGGGCAGCAGGATTTTCACTTCATGTTACCCGTCACAACGAATACAGGCAGTTAGAGCAGAACTTAGTCAGAGCTGTGATCCATGGTAATCACCCAGCGATCCTCTATTTTTTCAACCAACAAGGTAAATACGCCTGAAGGGGCATCCTTTGCACGGCGTAGATCCCAACGTCCCACAACCATGGCGGCATAATTACTTAACATTTTGATTTCTTTGATGGTGAACTTAAGCTCGCCCAACGCTTCTTTATTGGGATAATTCTTTTTATAAGCAGCAAGGGTTGCCTCCCAGCCATAGCTAAATTTTCCATTTGAAACAAAACGTAATTGCTCATTTTTCCAATAGCCTTGCATATAGGCGTTAAGATCACCACGATTCCACGCATCTTCTTGGCCTTTGAGCATTTGGGTGATGTCATCCGTTGGTACCGCATTTACATGGCAAGTCACTAAGAGTAAAAGCGTCGCCAAAACACGCTGCAACACAAGCATGTTTAATCGCCCTTTTTTCAACATCGTATCGTCCCCCCACAATCAAGTACTATAGCCAAATTAGTCTAGACTATCTTGCCTCGCTCATACCATAAGCTAAAATGCTGATGATATTATTAATTTTTCTACTCTGAGTATCTCACTATGTTTACCATACTTTGCCGCTGGCTACTCAACATTTCAGGTTGGCAAATAGAAGGGCAACTCCCTGACTGTGCTAAATACATCGTCATCGTTGCGCCACACACCAGTAACTGGGATTTTATAGTAGGGGTTTTAGCCCGTGGCGCCTTAGGAACTCGAATTCACTTTCTCGGTAAACATCAACTCTTTATCCCACCTTGGGGCTGGTTCTTTCGCGCCATAGGCGGCAGCCCAGTAGATAGGCGTAAAAATAATAATTTAGTCGATACTGCCGTACAACTTTTTGAATCTAAAGCCGATTACAAACTGGCACTCGCCCCCGAAGGTACCCGCAGCCCCGTAACGCGTTGGAAGTGCGGTTTCTACCATATTGCCAGCAAAGCTGGGGTACCTATTACTCCTGTAGGGCTAGACTTTAGTCGCCGCACTGTCATTATACGGACGCCATTGCAGCCCTGTGGCGATATCACAACCGATATGCAGGATATTTTGAGCTTCTACCGCACCATTAAAGGTCGCCATCCTAAGGTGATCCCTGATTTTGTGGCGAGCGATAAACATTAATTCAATTTAGAGCGACATATATGCACCCCGACACTTGGTTACTCTATCTTTTTGCCATTGTATTGATTGGCATTTCGCCCGGACCTATCGCTATGTTGTCTATGTCACATGGGATCCATTTCGGCAAAATACGCAGTATAGCTACAGGTCTTGGCAGTGTGAGTGCGGCTTTAATTTTGATGATGGCCTCTGCTGCAGGATTAGGTGCCGTTATCAGCGCTTCAGACTATGGCTTTACCTTACTCAAATGGTGTGGTGCTGCCTATTTAGTATTTTTAGGTATTAAACTGCTACTGACGAAAAGCCATGCGGCCCCCATTGAAGTCAGCCAATTAAAAGGTAAAGGGACACCTAAACAACTCTACAAACAGGCTTTTCTTGTGGGAATAAGCAATCCAAAAGATTTACTGTTTTTTGCCGCATTGTTTCCGCAATTTATTGATATCTCCGCGCCGCAAGTGCCACAACTGACCCTATTAGCACTTACATGGGCCGTAGTGGATTTTGGATTTGTGATGATTTACGCCAGTATGGCAAACGTACTTGCACCAACGCTTAGGGCAAGTAACAAACTCCATTGGTTTGACAGAACCAGCGGCGGAGTATTTTTAACCCTCGCCGTGATTCTGATCAGTCGAGACTAACCCTCGACCTTAACCGATTTTAGACTGCGGATATCATTGCCTGTCGGCGCTTGGAAGGCCTGCAAACCAAACTCAGGCAATACCGCAAAAATATGGTCAAATATGTCGGCTTGGATTGCCTCATAAAATGCCCAGCGGGTATCGTTAGTAAAGATATAAATCTCAATAGGCAATCCCTCGGTCGTCGGCGCTAACTGGCGCACCATCAAGGTCATATCCTTATGCACTTTATCGTGACGTTGCAAATATTCCTGTAAATAAGCACGGAAAGTCCCGACATTTGTTAAATGCCGTCCATTCACTATCATATCAAGGTCAGAAACCTTAGCATTTGACTCGCGGATTTCATTAATTTTTGCAGGAAAATATTCTTTCAAGCAGTTGATTTTACTGAGGCGATTCCGATCATCCTCAGTCAAAAACTTAATACTATTGATATCGATATTTACCGCACGCTTAATCCTACGGCCACCCGACTCAGACATACCACGCCAGTTACGAAACGCATCCGAGACTAACGCGTATGCGGGGATCATAGTGATGGTTTTGTCCCAGTTGCGCACTTTGACAGTGGTTAACGAGACCTCTTCGACTGCGCCATCGGCACCGTACTTGTCCATCTGGATCCAGTCGCCCTTGCTCACCATTCGGTTTGCCGCCAACTGAATACCCGCCACAAAACCTAGAATAGTGTCGCGAAACACCAGCATCACAAAACCCGTTGCCACACCTAAGCCGCTGAGGAAGTACACAGGTGACTGATCAGCCAAGATTGAGATAGAAACAATAATCCCAACAAAGAACAAAAACAGCTTAGTTAACTGCACAAAACTTTTAACAGGGAGACGTCGTCCAACTAGGTTCACATCTGATATTTCATCAACCGCATCTAAAGCAGCATAAATGGCGCGGATCATCAGTACCACTAACCAAATACTCAATAGTCGGTCAACCAGACCACTTAATAATGGATGTTCCGTTAAGGCTATAGGGATCAATAAATTAAGCACTATGGCAGGCACTACCATCGCCAGCTTTTCAAGCACTTTATGACGCATAAAAACATCATCCCAAGTCACCTTAGAACGTTGGATCACCATATTAACGGCTCGAATAACGACACGCCGAACAATGAAATAGGCGATTCCCGCCAAGAGTAAACAAGCAAAAATGATGATGGTGGTAGACATTCCATCAGAGGGTTGGCTATCAATTCCAAAGCCCGCTAGCCACTTAGAAATTTCGAGCCTTATTTCTTGATCCACAGTTTCACTCCTAACTGGGTTAACACAATAGCCGTTACTAAGGTATCTCCAAGCTCAGTTCGATTAATACCTTAGTGAAAGCACATTACTCTTTAAAAAATTAACAACACATTATTTAGAATAATTTCGCTCTCACAGCGATAGAAACTTAGCGTTCCAATTCTTCCCTAGCCTTGGCAAGCTCAGCCTCAACTTCAGCAACCTTAGCCTGTTTTTTACTGACTTTATCCATCGGCCGGCCTTCTTTTACCGTTTGAGTCAGTTCATTTTGACGTTCGACTAACTTCGCTTCCAACGCCTGTATTTTTGCCAATCGCTCAGCATATAGCTTATCGTCATTACAATGGGTCATGACTTCTTTATAGGCTTTTTCAAGCCCTGCTACTTTATATGTATTACCCGCCGTTTTAGCATGCTCAATTTGCTGGCTAATGGCCTCTAACTTGGCGGCACAGCCGCGTTGGGGTACATCATCAGCAAAGACTGGTAAGCTGAATGCTACACCTGTCACTAATCCCAAAATCACTGGCTTAATTTGCATACTTAATCCCCTTTCACTCAATGCGATATGTTTGCTGGTTCCGTTTAAGCAAGGAGCATTCGCCACCACATACCGGGCAGGCTAGTAAAGCCTGTCGTGTAGTGTTTTAACTCACCTTCTTTAACGATCATAATGGTTGGCGTTGCCTGTAATGACCAATCACGGGCAATCTTACTGTCACTATCATTAATAGTGTCAAAGCCATAACCCTGATGTTGAAGATATTTTCTCAGTTTATCATCCTCACCCGAACTCATGGCAACCGTGACCACAGGGTAATAGGCCGACATTTGACTCACCGCTGGGCTGACATAATTACACACAGGGCACCAAGTGCCCCAAAAGTACACTAATACTGCCTGATCTTGACTAAGTTTTGCGATATCAACCTCAACCCCGGTCAAAGTCATTCCTTGTAACGGCGGCAAATTATCCCGCGGGATATCTTTGCCGCGCCAGATGTCCATCACGCTGGTCAATACAAGGACGATTAACAGCCAAAGTGCTAGCTGTTTAATCCAGCCCAATATGCGTTTAGGTAAAGATATTGAAACCTGTTCGGCGTTCATATTTTCAGTTTCCTTTGGCTGCATCTTGACGGATTTTCTGCGTCTTATCTTTGGCGGCAATCGCGGCTTCAAGCTGTGCTTTTAACTCTTCGTAAGGCACTAATCCGGGAATAAGCGTATCGGCCACTATCATACTTGGGGTGCCACCTATACCTAAATCATTCATTAAATTAATATTGTCATCGACCATTTTAGCAACGCGTTCATCTATATTGCCCACCCAACGCTCGGTGTCCGTCAGCTTAGCGACCTTAGCGATGGCGGCGGCATCGAGTCCACGCGGACTCGACATCAACATATCCTTCACTTTGAGATACTTTTCAGGCTCGTTTAACCAAACCGTTTGGGCAAAATCGACCGCCATTTTGGAGCCTTCGCCCTGCAGCGGCACCATTTTGACTATGATCTTTAACTGCGGAAACTCCTCAATCAACTTGTTCAGCGAAGGTTCGATTTTCTTACAGTATGGACAGTTAAGATCGGTGAAATACACCATAGATATCTCAGGCGTTGCAGCCCCCTTCCATGGGTCACTTTTGGTTTCATACATGGCTTGATGATGACTCGCTAAGCTAGCCTGCATTGCGGCATCTGCGCCCTGTTGCTCCCTAGCTTGCCACGCAAGAATCGCTTCTCTCATTAGGTCCGGATCATTAATCAAGGCATCTTTAATGATGGCTCGCACTTCTTGCTGCTGCGCCGCCGATAAACTGCTGTCCTTGGCATGGGCAGCCGTGCTCAGCGAAGGCAAAGAGACCACCAGCATTGCCATGGCCACTCCCGATATGGCAAACATCTGCAACTGACGATGTTTGAATAAAAGGCTAAATTTCGACATAAGTGTGGTGCCAATAATTTGATTTCCCTGCATTGATTCCGTTTCTTTTTTTACTGTAATCATCTGTTTCATAATACGTTTCCATTTTTAGGTCAGGGTTATCCCTGACCTGAGTATTTGTTAAGTTTCACTTGGCTAGCTCACCAGTGATTACCGAGTGAGGCTGGTCGTTAGCGTTATTTCCCTGCCACTACGGATGACTTTCAGGGGATGCTGATGCCTGCTCAATCGCAGCAAGCACAAGGTCAGTCGATAGAATTTCCGGCAGCTCAATCCCCTGCGGTGCACCCGGGCCGTAAACCACGTTGAATGGCACCCCGAAACGATTATGGCTTTGCAGGTAGTGAGTAATAGGCTCAGAAGGCGTAGTCCAATCGCCCTTCATCGGCACAATATGCGGCTGTTGCAACAGGCTATAAACAGGGTCTTGCAAGATCACACCAACTTTATTGGCCTTACAAGTGATACACCAATCGGCAGTCACATCGACAAATACTGTCTTGCCCTGAGCGACCTGCTGATTAATCAATGCTTGATCCAATGGCGTCCAAGCAAGATCCGCAGGTAAAGGTTTAGCCCACTGATTCAGCGTCATAAAGGCAATAACCGCCGACAGTAAAATACCGATACCTAAGCAGCTCACAATGGCAATCGCACCATATTTTTTAGCCATAAACACCATAAATATCAGTGTAATGAAAGCCGCTAATGGCCACAGGTACAGCATATCGATAAAGCTAGCCAACAAGCTAATGAGCCATAAACTGGTGAGGAGCAACATGCCGGAGAAAAACACTTTGACTGTATTCATCCAGCGACCGGGTTTAGGGAAATAACCCGCCACCTGCGGAAATGCCGCCACAATCAACCAAGGGAACGCCATACCCACGGCCAACGCAGTGAAGATGGCAAACAAGCTCAGTACATCGGCGCCCAAAGCGAAGGCGACCGCAGTACCCAAAAATGGTGCACTGCACGGTGTCGCCAGCAGCGTCGCAAACATACCCTGTAAAAAATGACCGCTGTTATTATTACCGCCCGTTGTCGCTAACTTGGTTTGCACGTTAGAGGGTAAGTTAATCTCAAATACACCTAACATATTGAAGGCAAACACTGTGGTCACCAGCGCCATAAAGCCGATAAACCAAGGGTTTTGGAACTGTACTCCCCAGCCTATCGCTTGACCCGTGAGCTTAAGCATTAAGATAAAGCCAGCCAATAACCAGAATGAGGCCAATATCCCCAACGCCGATGCGATGAACTGTTGGCGAATTTGATTACGCTTCAGATCAGGCGCGGCCACCACTGAGCTGAGCTTTATGCCGAGTACTGGTAACACGCAGGGCATAACGTTTAAGATCAAACCACCGATAAGTGCTAACAAAATCATACCAAATATCGAGGTACCTTCTTGGGTAATCACCACAGGCTTAACTTCGGCGCTGTATTCCAACGCCCGCTCGCTATCGGCGACAGTCATGTTCAGCGATTTACCCAAAACTTCAGGCTCACCCAACCAGCTTTGACCAGTAAAAATACCAATCAACTGCTGGCCATTTGCTTCACTTTCGCTTGGCTTTAAGCTCACTAGCTTAAATGTGGTATCCGGCTCACCATCGATAATCACCGTGGGTTGCTGCCAATTGGCATCATTAAGTCTGACTTCAAGTTGACCTTTAGCGGCATCCCAACCCATGGTCATGGCAGGATTTTGGCCCTCTTGGGTCAGCACTTTTTGTGGCACAAGCGACACGGCCTTGTTGTAAGCCAACATGGCATCGGTATCTGCTTGCAGCGCATTGGGAGTGAAATCAAGACTAATCAGATAATCCGTCAGAACACAGATAGTGGTACAGGTCGACAAGGTCACTTTGCCACGCAACTGAGTTGGGGCAGCGATATCATCGACTTTTAGGGTTAATGGAAAGGTGGTATTGCCTTTGTAACCAAAGGTTTGTAACCCCAATAATGAGAATTCCTCTGGCGCTGGCCATCTCCAATCCACTTGCTGTAGATTGTGTGAGCCATCCCATTTTATCGTCGGCGCGATACCGCCTTCCCCAGGACTGCGCCAATAGGTTTTCCAATCACCCTCAAGTTGTACTTCAAGCACAGCGGGCAAAGTATTCGTTGCGGGATCAACTTCGCCCGTCAGCATAAAACGTACTTTGGCTGGCGGGTGATTATCATTAACCAACCAGCCCGTCGATGCGGCCATTAGCGACGGACTCGTCACTATCAAGGCGAGTATCCAGAATTTGGTAAATATGGATTTTAATATACTCATTTTGTTCCCAAAATAGGCATTAACTGTTTGTTATGCCGTGTAAAGGCTTACTTTGCTTCTTAACCATGCTCTAGTGACAAATAGAGTAACGGCTTAAGAAACATCAGCGTGATAGCAGGCTTAATTCAAGAGTGGATAAATACGCTATTTCTATTCTTGAAAACGGCAGAATGTGAGATGTATTCGCCTAGGCTTCGCTTGATAACTGGGTATAGGTAGCAGAGTTATCACGCTGGAGGCGCGGGGAAGTAACGGAAGTAGGAACAACAGGATAAGTAATGGAATGGTACTTGGAGCATCGATACAGATCCGGATCAATTTCTCAGACAATTCACATTTTTTAGGCTTACTTTTGACCAACTCAGCACCTAGCAATTGGGCGTCAGCATTGCTAGCCATACTGCTTGAAGTTGAGCCAGTGTTAACGGCTGAGTTGGCGCTTGCAGCTACACTCGAAAAAGACGTAGCCGACATCGCCTGCACGCTCGACTCCTTGAGCAGCAAATTAAGTATTCCACTGTTTTGAGTCAAACAGAACAAGGTCAAAATGGTAAACACCATCACGCCCCATAGGTTGCCTGTTTGCCTAGTCGATAACTTAAAAAACCGGATTGTTTTCACCTTATTATTTGATAATTAAAATAAAAGCTGAGATCACTCGCCAATGACCTGAAGATAAGACCGGCGAATCGTAAAAATAGTTCATCAATACTTAAAATGTTCAGGCGGACTAAACTAAAAAGCCATTAGATTTTTCATCATTAAGCACTTAGCAAAGTCAATTTTCTTCAGCAAAACACAACTTAGTCAGTGACTGATGCGGGGTAAATAAACTATGTTAGTCCACAATATTGACTCAAACGGATATCGGAACCAGAAACCAATGCACACTTTACTTCGCTTTAGCGCCCTTAGTTCATGGCTACTGCTCTCCTCATCAGTAATTGCGGCCGATGTAGCAAGAGTTACCCTTGAAAATGGCGCTCAAGTCAGACTAAAAGATGATTTTACTTGGGAATATGTACTCACAGAAACTCAAACTGCACCGAATGTTTTGGCGACTGAAACCGTTGTCAACGCATCGACTACCATTAACAGCGCCACGAGCCTAACGACAACGTCAGCGGTATCCGTGCCAGTCACAACACTGACCGCGACTGCAATGGCTAAACCAGAACTGCTAGGCACAACCGCTAAAGACGGTATTAAAGTCAGCTTTACTGACAGCCAATGGAAAGGTGATAAACTTGGACTCACCTTCGAACTGGCCAGTACTAGCAATGAACACGTTACTTTAGTCGAGGTCGAAGCTCGTTTCTTTGCTGATAATGGTACTTTGCTCAAAACCGATAAACTCGAAGTATGGGAAGCCATTTTCCGCATGCCAGAAACCTATCTTCGTAAAGGTGAACAGCGTAAGAGCAGTATTATCTGGGTTAAGGGTATAGATAAAGCCCTGTGGCAAAAGCAGTTAATCGATCTCAAAATAACCGAAATCAACTCACGTTAACTCTGATAGGCGAGTCTTTGCGCCATGGGATGCTGCACATTAAGTTGCAGCAAATCCCAAAGATTCCCGTAGAGATCTTCAAACACAGCTACCGTACCGTAATCCTGTTCCTGCGGCTCGCGGATAAAATGAATCCCATCGGCAACCATACGTTGATAGTCACGCCAAAAATCATCGGTATTTAAAAATAAAAATACCCGACCTCCCGCTTGGTTACCGATAAAATCGAACTGCTCAGGTTTAGACGCTCGCGCGAGCAAGATAGATGCGCCCTTAGAGCCTGGCGGCGCTACCACCACCCAGCGCTTATCCTGCTCGGCCTGATAACTGTCTTCCACCAGTTCAAATTTTAATTTATTCACGTAAAAATCAATTGCCTCATCGTAATCTCTGACGACTAAGGCGATATGCACTAGAGCTTGTTTCATGCCAACCTTCAATTAACGCTATTTGGTTACCAGTTTACAGGTCATTTCCGGCGTGTCGTAGCCCCAAACTACTTTTGCCTCACCTTGATGCTCCCATAAGCTCTCATTTCTGCCCTGATATTTAGCACCACTACCACTGGGTTGTACAAACATCAGCGAGGTTTGATCGCCGCGTTCGGCAATCAGGGTAGCTGGCTCGGTTTTAAAATAAGTCACGACCAATTCATTAGCAGGACTGCCGTCACAGGCATAAGACACAGGTCCCGTCATTTCAACTAAACGATATTGTGCCTGTAGCTCGGCAATGCGCGTTTGATAGCTAGATTGAATACACGCGTGTTTATCGTCGCTCTTCCAGCATTCATTACGCCCTTTCACCCAACCACGTTGCATCGCTTTTAAAGTAGGAGGCTGTTCATTCTTTGCTTTTTCAAGTGCTTGGCTATAAACCTTAGCTAACTGATTATCGAGTTGGTTCAGCCCCGCATCCTTACAGACCATGTCTTCAATACTGCCAGCATTCACTTTCGTGCAGTCAAAAGAAGGCGCGTTAGCCGCCATTGCTCCTGCACTTAACGCGCTAACCATCACGCCTGCGGCACAGTACCATTTGAAACCCAATCGATTACTTATCATCTTATTTGTTAACTTGGCCATATCAATTCCTTTGTATTTCTGTGGCTTGTTTCAACGCTTGCCATAGCTACCCCAACAGCCGATCTGTTGCGGAAACACCTAATTCTAGTGCGCGGCGAGGAAAATGCCCAGGACTAAGAGCCACTTACCAACCGATGTCCGCCTGCATAATCGGACACTTTAGCGCTAAAAAGCCACAAAATCCTGACGAAATTGACCTACTATAATTTATGCATGATTGATTAAACTGAATGACAAAACGGTTAATTTTTTGCTTTGCGCGCGATAGTGGTTGAATTTCCTAGTGAAATTGACTATTTTCACGCCGCTTGTCACTTCACTAGGAAAAGGATCAACATGGAACACGTTATGACCACAGGGAACGATAATCCCATCCAAATGGCCGATACTGTTTACTCGAAGGAAAAATCACTGTTCACCATATTAGCCATTATTTCAGGACTCGTCTGGGCTGGATTGATCATAGGCACTCTAGGTGCCGCGCTGCTTTATGTATTGGCGTTTTTCATTATCTATCTCTTTAGCCATTCCGCCTTTATCAGCTACTTAAAAGGCACCGCTGTTGAGATCAACGCAGAGCAATTCCCTGATTTACATAAACAATATTTAGCCTGCTGCGAACGCTTAGAAATAAAAGAACCACCAAGGGCCTACCTACTCGCCGCCGACGGCATGCTCAATGCGCTGGCGACTCGCTTTCTCGGCCGCAACTATATAGTGCTATTTTCATCGATTGTAGATGCACTTGAGTCCGATAAAGATGCGCTCAACTTCTATATCGGCCACGAGCTAGGCCATATTCGCCGCAATCATATAGGTAAAGCGCCCTTCTTAGTCTTCGCCACTTGGTTACCTTTAGTGGGTGCGGCTTATTCTCGCGCCTGTGAATATACCTGCGATCTCCACGGGTTACGTTGCTGCAACAGCTTACGTTCTGCCACCAATGCGGTTGCTGTATTAGCCGCAGGCGTCGAGCAATGGAAGCGTATGAATATAGACCAATATATTCGCCAAACCCAAGAATCGAGCGGTTTTTGGATGTCATTACACGAGCTTAATGGCAGCTATCCTTGGTTAACTAAACGTATGGCAAGAGTCCAAGCCAAGGCGCAGGGCAAAGATTATGTGGCGCCTTCTCGCAGTGCATGGGCTTATGTATTTAGCATCTTTATGCCACGCTTAGGTACAACGGGTGGTGGATTGATTATCTTGGCTGCGATTATTGGCGTTGCGGCGGCGATTGCCGTTCCGGCCTATAAAGACTATCAAGAAAAAATGGGAGCGAGCATAAGCTACGATACGCCAAACGATACACCAACATTGATGCTCACCGTTCCCGATGCATCATTAGCAATGGCGCATATAGAGCAAAGACATCAATCATTAATCCCCATCACTGACACCTTAACCCGCTATTATCAAACCAATAAAGCTTGGCCAACGGAATTAGAAGTGCTTGGGTTAACGGACGAACAACTGGAAACATTTAACCTATACACAGATGGCATAGTGGGTTTTGTTGGGGGCGAAGCGCTCGGGGATTACCAAGATTATGAGGTATACCTCTCACCTCAAGTCGATGAACAAAACAATATCACTTGGCTCTGCAGCAGTAACGGTATTCCCGATGAATATCTGCCAGTAGATTGCCGAGGTTAAGATTGAAAAGCGCTGCAATTGCAGCGCTTTTATTATCCATAAGCAAATTTAAACAATATGGTTGATTATTGAATGTAAATATTCCGCATCTCATTCTGCTCCTTTTCTGACGTAACTTTCTAAATGCGGAATGAGATAATAGGAGGAATATTTTTCATCTTCTCTCAAAGAAACGCCACAAAGCTGACTTACTAAAAGGAGTGGATAGGTATCCTGACTAACTCTTGCTAAACCTATATAGAAGATAGGAAATATCTCCCTCCGATTACATATTGAGATCTATATGGTTAACCGCTTCCAACCATTGAGCAATCTGAGTTAGCTGCTGCTCTTGCGTAAGCCGTGTTGATTCAATTTCAAACAACTTTTGCCCTTGGTCGCTTAATAATCGCCATAGTGATAACCAGCCTTCTCGGTTATCACTCACCACTTCATAGGTGTGTTGCCCGCGCTTTAATATGATGCGCCAATTACCGAAGAACGATGGGTAATCTTCAAAGACCTGAACCGAAAAACCGGACGCATTGAGCATTGAATACAGCGCTGCTTGTTGCATATATGGATCTCATATCAGTTTTTATTATGCACTCACTTTTATACCAACTGAAACGCACATACTTAAAATATATATGCCCTTTCAACCGGCTAAAAACGGTCATTCGAGTGATGTTCACAACACAAGGATCAACACTGCTCGAAGTACAATTCCACCTTTAACGGCTGATCATCGATAAGTGCCCTGAAGGGGGCTGAAGACTCAATCGATTGCCTGAATACGGGCAACTCATCTGGCGAATGGCACCATTCATTACCGCCGTTAAGCTGTCGCAGTGCATCGGTTAAGGGAAAGTACAGTCTAAGGTGTAACTGATAAGGCTCATCTTCATCGGTGATGATAAATTGTCTTGTGACACTTAGCGAAAATTGACGAGAGTTGCAAATACCCCACTCGTACAACAACATGTCACCATCTTCATCAATCTCCACATCATCAAAACGCTGTTCGCCATAAAACGCCAACATCACCTCCAACGCTCGGCGCGGTGTGATGATATCAATCGACTGTTCCAGTCTTTTTTTAAGTTCGTCTTGCGAGTCGGATAATTTCATTGGCTTTCTCTAATTGACTATTTAGTAGCAAATAATTGGACATTTCTTAGTTAGACTTTTAGATCTAATTAGTGAGTATTGGATTAAAATTTCTATGAAATAACGCCGTTTTAAGCGACGATTAATAGCTTGCTAAAATGTGAAACAAAGTGGAACCAAGCAAGCTATTACGAGTCAGACTTTAAAATCCTTGTTAGGTTACGTTTGAATTACTAAGTTTTTCTTTTGATATAAAGAAATTATAAATGAGCAAGATAAACATAAATTGAAATATGGCATAAAGAATCCAAACTCGACTCTCTATTTTTTGAGTCATTGTTTGATATGAGCTTTGTGCTTCTAATTGTGTTTCAAGAAGCTGAATACGCGCTTTTAGAACTTCTAAATTTTCAGTGTGTTTTTCTGGCCTTGTATCTAGTGGGCGACTTAGCTCCATAACAGAATTAAAGTCTCCAACCCTTACGACTAAATCTAGAGATGAGTAAAGCCCAAAAGCTACCAATGAGAAAAGCATAATCATCATAAACTTCTTAGATAGCTTAAATTGACCAACATCCATGCATTAAACTCCGTAGTAACATAACGTCTTAGTATTTATGCGCTGCGCTGTTTGCAGGGCATAAATCGCTTGTTGACTCAATCTTAAATATGGCCGCTGCCACATCCATGTAAGTGGGTATAAATAATGCTATAGGAGTTTGCTTTTTTGCGGTAGCGGTTTTTTATACAGTTTGAGGGGTAATCACTTGATATCGTTTTAGCTTTCTCATTCTTTTAAGCTCACTTTCGACTGATTATTGACCTTAATTTGCAGAATTTTAGTCCTATGTTTTGATTGGTATCTATTACGTTGAAGGATAAATGGGTGGATAGAACGCACCTTTTTAAAGACTTTTAATGACGAATAGACAAATTGCGTGAGTTCGGAAGCGATAGAAAATTTGTCAATGAGCACAAGGAGCTTTCAACTTCATAGGGGCGTCTTGGAACATCCAAGGGCGAAGGGCCTGCGGCCGTTTTGAGCGCGAGATAAGGATATCGAACTGGCTATTTAACATGGACGTTTTTGATAGGACAAACAGTCCTCCTTGGTCGGGTGGAGGATGAAGCCCCACGACTTTGGGGCAATAGCTTTTTATCTATTTCATTGCGGCTTTTACATAAACATCGAAGCGATTTTTTTTCGTGTCGATAACCATACTAGGCTTCACCCCATCCAAATCTTCGGCATAATCAGGGCGCTTAACGACGACACGTTTAGTTGCTAATGCTAAAGCGGGAGCGAGCAAACCATCGGCATCTAAATCGGCGCCCACTAAAGATTGAAATACCCGCATTTCCTTTTTAACGAGTGCCGACTTATCACGGTGGGGATACATAGGATCGAGGTAAACCACATCCACCTCTTGTTCCAGTTTTGATAAGGCTTCAAGGCTTGAACCATGAAATAGCTGCATCCGCTCATGCATCCAATCGCCGATTTCAGCGTCTTGATAGGCGCGCCGTAACCCGTCCTCTAACAAGGCAGCCACGACAGGATGACGCTCGACCATAGTCACAGTACAACCTAAGCTGGCAAGTACAAATGCATCTCGCCCTAAACCCGCTGTACCATCAACCACACTTGGTGTTACCCCTTGCTTTAAGCCAACCGCCTTAGCGATAGATTGTCCGCGGCCACCACCAAATTTGCGACGATGAGCAACGGCGCCAGTGACAAAATCGACTAATATGCCATCGAGTTTAGGCTCATCGCGCTTATGTAGCGTTAAGCTGTCCGATTCAAAACGCAATTCGAAAGGGGCATTGGCATCATAAATCAGTTGCCAGCGCGCACATATGTCCACCAGTGTTGGGTATTGCTGATTAAAAAAAATCGGAGTCACAGGCTGTCTTCTAACCAATAAAATGGCCGTCATTATGCCTAATAATTTGATTGATGAACACTTGGGCAAGTAGGGCACTTCCTCGCAATGTGCGATTTAAGTTAGGGGTTAAAACATCAAACTCAAACAAGCATTAATATGTAACACTTTAATTTACAAAGATATAAATCTATTTGTATAACAATACCATGATTTATGTTATATGTTATGTCCCACTAGCTGGTGTGATTTCCGTATGGGATAAGGATATTTTTTGTTTCAATGGCTTAAAGGTTTTTTATTTATCAGGGAGCAAGATTTCTTAAATCCTGATAGAGAATTATTAAAAACCAGCTTACTACGGATTATTTTGCTCAGTGGTGCCATCTTAACCACCAGCATTGTGCTGCACAGTTCTTTAATGGCCTATCAGCTAAATCTTAGCTTTGTCATTATTATCACCGTCAGCTTTTTGAGTGTGCTGATCTCTGCTTTGTGGTTCACCCGCCGATATTTGATGCTCAGTTCAATCAGCCTGTTGGCTATGGTTGTCGCAGCCTGCATATGCATCTTGTTGTTTGTTCCTGATTTTAATTTGTCGCAAGCAGGCATTATTTTTTTATATACCCTACCTCTGATGGCACTTTTTCTCTTTGGGGCAAAAGCTGCCATCATAATGATGTTTTTCAATGTATTACCCTTTTTACTGCTACTGCAAAATCGTAACCTCCCGACGATTATCGATATTGATATCAGTATGCCTGCAACCCATGCCTACCTAAATGGCTTGCTGTTTACGTTTTTTAATATCTGTATTCCTTTGTCGGCAATGCGGCTATTAAAAACTCAAAAAATTCATTCGCAGCAGATGATTAAGCACCATGAGGCACTGCAACACACACTAGAGCAATACACTGAAATATTTGAAAATAATGGCACGGCCTCTTTCTTTTGTAATGAAGATGGGCTGATTCTCAACCTAAATGATGCAGCAAAAAATATCGCCAACGATGTCAGGGTAAACCAGACTCGACTATCTGATATTTTTGAACTGGCGGAAGATACTCCCATCAATTTGTTTGCAGCATCTTTCCCTACACATTTAAAAAACAACCCTAAAGCCAAATACTTACTACAAAAAGCCTCATTACAGCATCACGATACTTTACTGTTTCACTGCCATGATGTTACCGAACAGGCAAATCATGCAATTGAATTAAGCCGACTTAAAAAACACCATATCAGCACACATTTTTATGACTTAGTCACCAGTCTGCCAAACGAAAATCATTGGTATAACCCTGCGCCGAGTGTTATCCATCAAAAAATGACTGTTGCGATTGTCAAAATTGATAACCTTAGCCAAATTAATGCCGCGTTCGGCATTCAAATAGGAGATGCCCTGCTCAAAACCTTTGCAAATGAGCTAAAACATCGTTTTGGCCAACATGCAAAAATATACCGCTTTAGGGGAGCCTCCTTCGCACTTGAATTTACCAGTTTGCCGCTCATTTCCCCTGAAAATCTCGCTCAACAATTGCGTGAACGTATTCCGACCAACTTACAACTTAAACAAGAACAACAAGTTGAATACCATCTCGAATGCCGTGTTGGTTGCAGTTCAGGCACAAAAGCCTCACCACAGCAAGCTGCAGAACAATGCTTAATTGCTATAAAACAAACGACTCAAGCAAGCCCTGTTATGGTGTATTACATTGGCCTTATCAATAATTTACTCGAAGCATCATCACAAAAAGCAAGGATCCGAGACGCCCTAAAATACAACCGCCTCGAAATGTGGCTACAACCTCAGGTGATGGCTAACGGCCATATTATAAGTTTTGAAGCTCTTGCCAGAATGTTCGACGAAGATGGCACAATGATAATGCCCAATACATTTATCCCCATTATTGAGTCATCCCAACTACAGGCTATCTTTGCCATAAAAGTGTTCCGACAATTACTACAGTTGATCCGTTCTTGGCCTAAAAATGTGCCGCCGGTGAAGATTGCTTTCAACCTATCAGGACAGGATATTCTGTCGGATCGATTCTTTAAGGTGCTGATACAGACCTATATGAATCACCCTGAGCTTATCCCATTATTAGAAATTGAAATCACCGAAACATCTGTGTTTTCAACCTATAAAGAAACTGGGCGCCGTCTTAACACCCTTGCACGAATGGGTGTATCTATCGCAATTGATGATTTTGGTACTGGGCATGCGTCATTGAGCCAACTTATCGATATCAGCGCAGATACGATTAAAATCGATCGCTACTTTATCAGCCAACTTGGGATTAGCGAGCGCCATACCCAAATTGTGAATGCGGCTATCCTATTAGCAAAGAGTTTAAAATTGAACGTCATTGCCGAGGGGATTGAAACTGAGGCCCAACTGTCGCAACTCACCGCTTTAGGCTGTAAGCAATTTCAAGGTTATTTATTTGGAAAACCCGCCCCAGCCAATCTTTGGCTGAAAACCTTTCAAATGCAAACTCCCATGCACTGGTTCCCTGATAAAAAAAGTGCCAACTAAAGCCTTAAATTCTCTCTAGAGCCAAGTAATACCAAGATAAGAATATCAAAATCTTGAGGTTATGATCATCGCAGGTATAATTGGTCACTGCCGTTTGCCTCTCTTTGCTACATTTGCAAATTACTAGGATCCCCCCATGTTAAGTTACCGCCATGGTTATCATGCAGGCAATTATGCCGATGTGCTAAAGCACGCTATCTTGCTGCAAACCTTGCAGTTGATGCACAAGAAAGACAAGCCACTCGTGTATATCGATACCCATGCAGGCGCGGGGGGTTATGCTTTAAGTGATGAGTTTGCACAGAAAACCGGAGAGTATCTCGACGGCGTAGCCAAACTCTGGGATAAAAGCGATTTACCTAAAGCCTTACAAGATTATGTTGAGGCTGTACGCCACTTTAATGAAGACAACCCGGAAGAACTCAACTTTTACCCCGGCTCCCCTGCCATTATCGATATGGCACTTGGCCCAAAAGATCGCATGGTACTGCATGAGTTACACAGTACGGACTATGTTTTACTGGATGATTATTTCTGTGAAGATAGGCAAGTCAAAGTCATTAAGGGTGATGGACTAAAAGGGCTTATTGCCGCTGTTCCTCCCCTAGAGCGCCGTGCACTGGTATTAATCGACCCAAGTTATGAGATGAAAACCGACTACCAAGATGTCGCTGAAACGCTGATCAAAGCCCACAAACGCTTTGCTACGGGAGTTTTTATGCTGTGGTATCCAGTTGTGAATCGTGCTCAAACCGAAGGTATGTTATCGCGCCTCGCCAACAGCGGCATTAAGCGCCAACTGAGAATAGAGCAAGCAATTAAACCCGATTCGAATGAGTTTGGCATGACAGCCGCAGGATTGTGGATCATTAATCCACCATGGCAATTAGATGAAATTGCAACAGAATTAATGAATTACTTAGGTAAAACACTCGGTCAAGCTGGCGGGAATGTCACCGTAAAATGGGAAGTGGGCGAGTAAAAATCGATGGCAGCGATGGCCGTTAGTCCGCTGCCTGCAATAATACCAATCACATTAAATATCTAATCAGTTCAGAGCCTCACAGGCATCTCAATCCAAGGCGCATTGACGCAGAAATGGTCATTCCCTTTTAAGTCAATGCAACACGGGAGTGGGATGCCTGTGTGGCTCCCGAAGGGCGGGTTGCAACGCGCTTTATACTGCGTTCAAGGCTTTCGACAGAGCACCACTATGCCTTCAAGCCTTCGCCTTGTCTAAAGCGCGTTGAACTCCCGCTGAATGAACAGATATTTAATACGATTGGTATAAATGCACAGTCATATTCCTAGGCTCGGTTTTGTTCACGATAGCGCTTCAATAAAATTTGTACCCGCTCAACATAGGCTTGAGTCTCAGGATAGGGCGGAATGCCATTATACTGTGTCACAGTTGTTGGTCCCGCATTATAGGCTGCACAGGCTAAGGCAATATCGCCATTAAATTGCTTTAGCATTTGTGCTAAATATTTACTGCCACCCAAAATATTTTCTTCAGGCAAAAATGCATTTATAACGCCCATTTCTTTCGCTGTTTCTGGCATTAATTGCATTAATCCCATAGCGCCACTACGTGATACAGCGCGGGAATTAAAAGCCGATTCAGCATGGATCACGGCGCGAATTAACGCAGGTTCTAACTGATGTTTATGGGCGGCTTGAGCGATTAATGCATCATAATTTGCGCTAAATAAACGAATGGCATTCCAATCAATGTTCGAGTCCGGGCGGCAGGCAAAACACTCGTACAATAAAATTTGGTATTGGTTATTACTGGGTGCCTTATCGGAAAATACAGTAACACCATTAGCTTGTTGATATTGATATACTTTAAACTTCTCTTGCCCTTCGCGGCTGAGGATTCCCGTCTCAGAATAACGTGCCACGATTCGAGGTTTTGAATAGGCATCCTGTGCATTATTCGCCATCACTGCACTCGAAAGCAGCAACAGGCATATTCCTAACAACCATAAGTTACTAGGCCATTTAAACAATGCCGATAACTGTATATCAGTACGGTGCATCAAGAGCCTATACATTCTTAAGAATCAGTTACTCAATAATAGCAAAGCATTATGGTTCTGAAGGTTTACACTGCAAATTTTAGTATAAACATGGCTTCGATTTGAGCATCCCTTTAAAGCCTTATAGATAATCAACAGCATCCATAGGAACCTTGGGAACCTCAATCAGTTCAAAGAGAGGCATAACCTTAATACTCGCCATTGAGGCAATAATCGAACCGGGGAAGATTTCAACCGCTGTATTCAATTCAGATACTGCTAAGTTGTAAAAACGGCTGGCATTCGCGATATCAGACTCAGCTTCGCTATAGTTTTGTATCGCCTCCAGCATAGTATTATCGGATTTCAGATCGGGATAATCATCAATATTGGCGACTAACTTAGCCATTTTATGATTCAACTGCTCTGCATTAATAAAATGTACTTTCACTTCTTGAGGATCAAACATGCGATAAGCGGAAGCAGAGGTTGTCAGTAACTCATTAATTTCTTTAAATAACAGCTCATCATGTTTATGTTGGCCCGCAATTTCAAGGACCCTGTATATAAATTCATTGCGGCTGATAAGCTGTGCATCGATACCCGACAGAGCTTCAAGTGCAGTATTCCGTTTTTTGACTAGGCTAACATACCAAAGGTAAGCCACGATAAAAACGAGCGATAACCCTAAAAGAAATTTATCCATCTTCCATCCTTAGTCTTTTTTATTCTAATGGGTACAGCTAATCACAAATGAATAAGAATTTCATCTAAAGCACAGTGTTAGGTCTTAAAAATCGTAATATGCCAAATTCAATGTTCAACTTTTCCTCAAAAGACCCAAAATCAACCATAAACACCAGAGACTAACGATTCAGCTCCAATACAGCAAAAATGGTCTATAGTAAAAATGCACAACGTTAGAGCAACCATTTTGCTCGTGAATACTGGACTCCTCGAGAGTCCATTTTTTTATCCTGAGTTTTCCCTGTTACCCTCGCTACACCATTTAAGTTTCAATTAAAACTTAACAATCATACTTCCCAACCATTTTTTAACTTTTGCCTTAGCTTTCATACACAATCATATTCATTTTAGCTATGTCATTCAGTTATCTGCGCTTAAGGCCTGTTTTTGCGCTAACGAGAATACGATTGGCAAAGGTTCATATAAAGGAAGGACGATAGTTTGAGCGCCGACGATAAATTCACCCCAAAGACTCCCAAAAACCCTCTACCCAATAGTGACATTAGCCATAGCGGGTGGTTTGTGCGTTTCCTCAATATTGTCGAGCGATTAGGTAATTTACTGCCCCATCCTATTACCCTGTTTGCCCTTTTCTGTGTTGCCGTGATTCTTATTTCTGGGATTGCAGGTTACTTTGAACTCACGGTTGCCGACCCAAGACCTGTGGGATCCCATGGCCGCAGTGCTGATGGTCTGATCCATGTAGTAAGCCTAATGAATGCAGAAGGCTTGCGTATGATAGTGTCGAATTTAGTCACAAACTTCACCGGTTTTACGCCGCTCGGCACGGTACTTGTCGCATTACTGGGCGTAGGGATTGCGGAACGCTCGGGCTTATTATCCGCGGCAATGCGCGCCTTAGTCATGGGGGCATCAAAGCGACTGGTGACTGTCACTATCGTATTTGCAGGAATTATGTCTAACACGGCAGCCGAGCTTGGCTATGTGGTGCTCATCCCTATGGCCGCGATGATTTTTCATTCATTGGGGCGCCATCCCCTTGCAGGTTTAGCCGCTGCCTTTGCGGGGGTTTCTGGGGGTTACAGCGCTAATTTATTACTCGGAACCGTTGACCCTTTACTATCAGGTATAACAGAAGCCGCAGCGCGTATGATTGATCCAGACTATAGCGTTGGCCCCGAGGTCAATTGGTATTTTATGTTTGTTTCGACGTTTGTGATTACCTTCCTTGGCGCCTTCGTCACCGAAAAAATCGTCGAGCCTAAGCTAGGAAAATACCAAGATGATGATGCAGATGAAACGGTTCTGCAATCGATGGAATCGGTGAGTGCCATTGAGAAGCGTGGCTTAAAATGGGCAGGACTATCGGTACTGATATTGGCAATAATGTTGGCACTTTTAGTTGTGCCAGAAGGGGCGCCACTGCGCCATCCTGACACGGGTTTAGTTTCAGGCTCACCCTTTCTCAAGGGGATCGTTGCCTTTATCTTTATCTGCTTTGCCATTCCGGGTTTTGTCTACGGTAAAGTCGTCGGTAGCATTAACAATGATCGGGATGTGATCAATGCCATGTCTCACAGCATGAGCACTATGGGCCTCTATATCGTCCTTGTCTTTTTTGCGGCGCAATTTGTCGCCTTCTTTAACTGGAGTAATTTAGGTGCTGTACTCGCAGTATTAGGTGCCGATGCACTGCAATCCATTGGACTAACAGGCCCAATCCTATTCCTGTTCTTTATTATGCTGTGTGGATTTATCAACTTGATGCTTGGCAGCGCCTCGGCGCAGTGGGCTATTACCGCCCCAATTTTTGTGCCTATGTTAATGCTGGTCGGTTATGCGCCAGAAACGATCCAAGCGGCATATCGTATTGGCGATTCGGTAACAAACTTAGTCACGCCTATGATGAGTTACTTTGGATTAATCCTTGCGGTGGCCTGTCGTTATCAAAAGAACTTAGGCATAGGTACGCTAATTGCCACTATGCTGCCTTACACTTTAGTGTTTTTCGTGGGCTGGACGGCGTTTTTCTTCCTGTGGGTATTTGGTTTTGGTCTGCCTGTAGGACCTGGCGCGGCAACTTACTACACGCCTTAAGCGCGGGTTTAACTTTCGCTAGGTTTATTAGGGCGTCGCAACAGATCTCGACGCCCCTTTTAATGGGCGGATTTAATGAATTAGTCGTACAACCATTCCATTAAAAAGCTACAAATCAGCAAGAAAACCCCAAGGTTGAACACCAGCGTCTGTAATTTCGCCTTAGGCGATTTATCGTCGACTTGGATCATGACCTGACTTAACGGAGTAAAAAACACATTGGGTTCGAGCCCCATGCCGATAAAAAATACCGCCACGGCGAGACTACGGGTAAGTTCGGGGACGACAAGCTGCTCAAGATAAAACTCATATGCTCCATAGGCCAAAATACCAATAGCGATACCATGGCAAATGATGGCTACGACAAATTGCTTAGTGATAAGGCTGCTAACCGATGACACGATTTGACTCCTAAACCAACGATGTGCATTGATTATGGACGAGATTTGCCGCGCAGTTTATCTCTTCTGTGATTTAACTGCATCCATAGCGTCCAGCCAAATAGCACACCACTCACGGGATAAATATACAGCGCGACTTTTAGTGTCTGCCAAAATGAAATCTCTGAGGTGAAGTATTGAAACCCCGCCACTAAAAGTGACGTCACACTCCCCCAATACAGCACACCAATCACCAAGATGAAATACCACTTCCCCCTCGCGAGAGAAGCCTCTAATTTGGCTAACTTATCCGGCTTTACGTTATCCACTTCCGACATCACATGCTCCTTTACTCGTCCAATATGCCCAAATTAATTCAAGGCGGCTATCCATTTTTGCAACGATAACCTTTCTTATCCCCAAAAAAAGCCCTGCGAATACAGGGCTTTGATTAAGTAAGACGTTAGATTACTCCGCCGATGTCGGCTTTTCGTCTTTCGCTTTTCTCTCTCGCTTACTGAAGATACGCTCAACAATAACGAAGAATAAGGGCACGAAGAAGATACCTAAGAAGGTCGAGCTCATCATACCACCAAGAACACCAGTACCGATGGCGTTTTGGCTACCAGAACCGACGCCAGTACTGATCGCTAATGGCACAACACCCAAACCAAAGGCTAAGGACGTCATCAAAATCGGACGCAGACGAACGCGAACCGCATGAAGCGTCGCCTCCACTAAACCAGCGCCTTTTTCGTAGTACTCTTTAGCAAACTCCACAATCAAGATTGCGTTCTTAGTCGCTAAGCCAACCGTTGTAAGTAGACCTACTTGGAAGAATACGTCGTTTGGTAAACCACGACCATTCATCGCTAACAATGCACCAATAATCCCCAACGGCACCACCAGCACAACGGCAAAGGGTACCGACCAGCTTTCATAAAGAGCAGCAAGTACGAGGAATACCACTAAGATTGACAGTGCATATAACGCAGGTGCTTGGTTACCCGACAAACGCTCTTCGTAGGATAAACCGTTCCACTCAATGCCAAAGCCAGGAGGCAACTGCTTGACCAGATCTTCCATAATATCCATGGCAGCACCAGTACTAAATCCTGGAACTGTAGCACCTTGAATATTCATCGCTGGCAAACCATTAAAGCGTTCTAGGCGTGGAGAGCCATACTCCCACGTACCCATAGCGAAAGCAGAGAATGGCACCATGTCACCTTTATTATTGCGTACATACCAAGTGTCTAAATCACCCGGTTGCATACGGTACTGAGCATCACCTTGTACATAAACCTTTTTAACACGGCCACGGTCAATAAAGTCGTTCACATATGAACCACCCCAAGCCGTTGCAAGCACACTGTTAACATTAGCGATTTCAATGCCGAGCGCGCTTAACTTAGCGTGATCTATATGCAATTGGTAAATTGGCGCATCTTCCTGACCATTAGGACGTACGCCCACTAGATTAGGATTCTGTGCCGCCATACCTAATAGCTGGTTACGTGCAGCCACTAATTTCTCATGGCCTTGACCATTCTTATCCTGTAAGAACATATCAAAACCGTTAGCCGTACCTAACTCAATCACCGCAGGCGGTACGAAAGCGAAGACAAACGCGTCCTTCATTTGACTGAATACGCCCATAGCACGACCCGCAATGGATTGAACATCAGCACCAGGAGCCGTACGCTCAGACCAATCCTTCAGCCCCACGAAAGCGATACCCATATTTTGCCCTTGACCCGCAAAACTAAAGCCCGCCACGCTAAATACTGATCTCACACCCTCTTCAGCCATAAAGTGATCAGACACTTTCTCTAAGACTTTTAAGGTACTTTCTTGAGTTGAGTTTGTCGGTAAAATGGCCTGCGTAAACAAAATCCCTTGGTCTTCATCTGGCAAGAAAGCGGTTGGCATACGCATGAAGATCCAACCGACGGCAACAACCAGTGCAACGTAAATCATCATGACCCTAAAGCCACGCTTGATGATACCCGCCACACTCGACTCATAACGGTTGGTTAATCGATCAAAACCACGGTTAAACCAACCGAAGAATCCCGTTTCAATATGGCCGTGACCCTTCTTGAGTGGCTTGAGCATGGTCGCACAAAGTGCTGGCGTTAAAATCAAAGCCACCAATACAGACAACGCCATCGCCGACACGATAGTGATTGAGAACTGACGATAAATCACCCCTGTTGAGCCAGACATAAATGCCATAGGGACAAATACCGCAGATAGCGTCAAACCGATACCAACCAAGGCGCCGGTGATTTGATCCATCGATTTACGAGTCGCCTCAAGCGGACTGAGTCCTTCCTCCGACATCACCCGCTCGACGTTCTCCACCACCACAATCGCGTCGTCTACCAGCAAACCGATCGCCAGCACCATAGCAAACATAGTGAGCGTATTGATCGAGAACCCCGTTGCCGACAATATAGCGAAGGTACCCAGCAATACCACAGGAACAGCAATCGTTGGGATCAAAGTTGCACGGAAATTTTGCAAGAAGAGGTACATGATGAGAAACACCAGTACAACGGCTTCTAACAATGTGTGTACAACGCCTTCAATGGATTTTTCAACAAAAGGTGTAGTGTCATAGGGATAAACGACTTCCAACCCTTGTGGGAAGAAAGGTTTCATCTCAGCGATTTTAGCTCGGACAGCTTCTGCAGTATCGAGAGCATTTGCCCCCGTCGCGAGTTTAATCGCTAGACCTGTTGCAGGCTTACCATTGTATAGGGACACAACGGAATAACTTTCAGAACCTAACTCAACTCTAGCAACATCACCCAAGAAAACGTTCGCGCCAGAAGTATCAGATTTAAGAATAATCTTGCGGAATTCTTCTGGTGTTTGTAAACGGCTTTGGGCTGATACTGTCGCATTTAGCTCTTGACCAGCAACCGATGGCGTACCACCCAGTTGGCCCGCAGAAACCTGTGCGTTTTGAGCGCGAATAGCCGCGACAACATCCAAGCTAGTCAAATTGTATTGGGTTAGTTTTAGCGGATCTAACCATATACGCATCGCGTATTGAGCGCCGAATATCTGAATCTCACCCACACCAGAAACACGGCTCATAGGATCTTGTACGTTAGAACCTACATAGTCAGCGATATCACTCTTATCCAGTGAACCATCCGTTGACACGAAGCCTAAAACCAATAAGAAGCCAGAGCTGGATTTGTTAACATTAACGCCCTGTGATTGCACTTCCTGTGGCAGCAGCGTCATCGCCCCTTGCAACTTGTTTTGAACCTGAACCTGTGCAATGTCGGCATCGGCTTCTGCGTTAAAGGTTAGGGTAATAGACGCGTTACCAAAACTATCACTGGTTGAAGTGATATAGCGCAGATGGTCGATCCCCGTCATCCGCTGCTCAATAACCTGAGTGACTGAGTCCTCAACAATCTTAGCCGAAGCGCCGGGGTAGTTAGCACTGATCACCACAGTTGGAGGAGCAATGCTCGGATATTGAGACACTGGCAGAGAACGGATTGATAGGATCCCCGCCAACATAATAATTAAGGCGATCACCCACGCAAAGATGGGGCGATCAATAAAAAAACGTGCCATAGCTATGCCCTATTGTGCTTGCGTTTCAGAAATAACTTTGGGAGTGACTGGCGCTCCGGGGCGAATTTTTTGTAAGCCTTCCACAATCAACTTATCACCGACTGAAAGCCCTTCAGTAATACGCCACTCGTGACCAATAGCCTCTGCTGTTGTCACCGTTTTTGCTTCAACAACACCTTGATCATTCACAACCATAGCCACAGCTTCACCTTTAGAGTTACGGCTAATGGCTTTTTGTGGAACTAGAATAGCTTGAGGATCAGTACCAGCATTTAGCACTGCGCGAACATACATACCGGGTAACAAGATACCATCAGGGTTTGGAAACTCGGCGCGCAGAATAACGGAGCCAGTGTTCTCATCCACACTGACTTCAGCAAATTGCAACTTACCTAAATGACCATAGGTTGTACCGTCTTCCAATACCAACTGTACATCAGCATTATCCGCAGCCTGTAACTTACCTTGTTTTAGCTTAGCTTTAAGGCGCAATAGTTGTGCACTCGATTGCGCGATATCCACATTGATTGGATCAAGCTGTTGAATCGTTGCTAAGGTTTGGCTTTGGTTCGCTGTCACCAACGCACCTGCTGTGACACTCGACTTACCGATACGGCCAGAAATTGGTGCTAATACTTCTGTATATTGCAGGTTAATCTTAGCCGTATTGATTGCGGCTTCAGCCACAGTGACACTGGCCAATGCCTCTTTGTATGCAGCTTCGGCTTCGTCGAAATCTTGCTTACTGATCGCATTCGTTTTCACTAATTGCTGATAACGAGCCGCTTTAGCTTTCGCCGATGCTAGACTCGCATTCGCTCTGGCTAAATCTGCATTCGCACTGACGAGTGCCGCTTTGTATGTCGCTGAGTCTATTTGATATAAAGACTCGCCCTGCTTCACATTGCCGCCCTCTACGAAGCTACGCTTAGTGATAATACCATTTACCTGCGGGCGAACTTCGGCCTCGAGGAACGCTTTACTGCGACCCGGTAACTCCACTTGGATAACCTGAGGCTTAGCGACAACATTGAGAATTCCCACTTCCATGCTCTGCGGCCCAGCCCCTGTTTGAGCTGTCTCTTCTTGAGGGCTGCAAGCTGCCATCCATAACGCCACGCTTATAACTGAGGCAAGTTTAATTGTCTGCCGCATGAGAACTCCTTCAAATATTAACGACCTACACACCAGTACACTTATTTGTGCTGACACGATCGTAATTATAACCAAAATAAAAGCTGTTACTTATCGCATAACCTATAGGGATCAACAAGGAAGATAACCGAACAAAAGTGTAAACTAATGCAAATATTTACACTGGCGGCCATACTAAATTCACTTAGTTGTTATTCCATTTAAAATGTATGCTAACTATGGATAAGATTGTTAGATATATACAAGGTATAACACTTAATCAGCCTACTCTATATCTAGAATGTTGCAAATTTGTTCTACATTACGGCACTGTTAAAACCAGAGATTCGCTAGCGGCTTAACAGTGACATTAGAAAACATCTGAGGTTTGATCAGCAGAAATAGATACTCTCACTAAAACAACAACCTTCGGACCTGCCATTTTAGTGTTTACCCTAATTCAGGGCAAATCTGAAATCATTATTTATACTCCATTAAATGAAACTCAGATTCCCACAAATAATGCTTCTATAAAACCCCCAATTGCTTACACACCTCAAGATAAATCAAGGCCATATTGGCTATTTAAAACACTTAAACTCCATCTTGATCTCACTTTCACGCGTTAATGTAACCCATAATTGTTAACACACTTGCATTTAGAGCATTTGCTCCAGTTTTAAGATATGGCTTCTCGTTAGCCCTATATGGAAATTAATGAACAAAAGTCTCGATTGCGACTAAAGTTAAATCATAACGTCAGTAGAACACTGGAGTTGGGGTGAAAACCTATGGAGCTTTTTTATCATCCTTTATCTCGTTATTCACAGAAAGTGTTGATTGCACTCTATGAAAAACAAGCTAATTTTTACCCGCGCATTACCGACTTAGGCGATCCACTATCACGCAAAGCATTTCATCAATTTTATCCACCCGCAAAATTACCATTGCTTAAAACCCAAGATGGCCAACTCATCCCTGAATCCAGCATTATTATCGAGTACTTAGATAGGCATTTTAATAACAGTACCCAACTTCTGCCACCAGAACCACAACGCAACTTACAGGTACGTTTGTTCGATCGCATCATAGACAATGATATTAACAACCCATTATTTCAATTAGAAAAGTTAAAGCATATAGAAGACAGTAATGAATTCGAAATCAAACAATTAGAGAAGCAACTACTGACACAGTTTCAACGCTTAGACGCGCAACTCACACAACATCATTGGGTCTGTGGCGACAGTTTTACTTTAGCCGATTGCGCCCTAATTCCTTGTTTAAGCTATAGCTTCCAACATTTAAACTTGTTGGATTTAGATGACGTGGTTCGCTACTGGCAGCAGGCACAACTGCGCGGCGCTTGGATGTTAGTACAGGAAGAAGTGTTACAGGCAGAAATGGAGGAAACAACAGGAGTCAGAGGCATACCTTAGTGAAATAAGTCATGCCTCCATCGGATCACATATTACGTTCTTTTTTTAACTGCAAAAACGCTTTCCACTTCACCACTTCTGGCGGCAACTCAGGTGCAGGATCGGTATAACCCGCCTCTTTCACTAATACATCGAGCGGCACCTGCTTACCTTTGCACACAAACACGCCGCGTACATGCACGATACAATGCAGGCCACGTTCGCTCACAAAGCGCTGTTCGATATAAAAATACTTTTCATCCCAACCAACAACTTTGGTTTCAATTTCAAAGGTTTTTAGCGGCTTGATATCGCGAATATAGGTAAATTCGGCGGCGTTGACTATCGGCATCCACTTCAACTTTAAGAAGCGTTTCAGTAGACCCATCTCGGCGAGCATATAGGTCCGCGCCAGATCCATAAATGCGGGATAGCGGGAGTTAGTCAGATGGAAATTGATGTCACAATCGCTCGGTAAAGCACGATAAGTGATACGACTTGTGCCTAGAAAATCGATCTTACGACAATGGCGCGTACGCCAAAATAACAACCAAAACAAACGAAAATACAAATTCATAACGAGTCGCCCTTGAAATAAGAGCCACAGGCTAACAGAGGTCATACCACAGGGCAAGCGTGAATCAGATCACAAAAAAGACGCACTAAGGCGTCTTTTTATCGTTCGATTAAGCTAAATACCCTCAGATAATCATCCCATTAAAATGGGCTGATTTATCAAAACTCACAATTACTTATGCAGCAATGCCTGAATGTCTTAACAGGGCATCGATATTCGGTTCGCGCCCCATAAACTGTTTGAACAAATCCATAGGTTCGGCAGAACCTCCCATTTCGAGGATATTGTGCAGGAAGCGACGACCCGTTTCAGGGTTAAAAATACCTTCCTCTTCGAAGCGGGAAAACGCATCTGCTGATAATACTTCAGCCCATTTATAGCTGTAATAACCTGCGGCATAACCGCCCGCAAAAATATGGGCAAAACCATGTTGGAAACGGTTAAAGTCCGGTGGTGTTAATACGGCCACCTGACGACGTACTTCGTCTAAGGTTTCTTGAATACGCGCGCCTTTAGCGGGGTCGTATTCGTGGTGCATTCTAAAATCGAACAATGAGAACTCGAGTTGGCGCAGCATCATCATGCCAGACTGGAAGTTTTTCGCCGCGAGCATTTTATCTAACAAGGCTTTAGGTAATGGTTCACCCGTTTCGAAGTGACCAGAAATTTCGGCTAGGGCTTCTTCCTGCCAGCACCAGTTCTCCATAAATTGACTTGGTAATTCGACCGCATCCCAAGGCACACCATTGATACCCGACACGCCTGCAACATCGATTTTGGTCAGCATATGGTGGATACCATGGCCAAATTCGTGGAACAGGGTCGTCACTTCATCGTGGGTGAATAGTGCAGGTTTACCATCGACCGGACCATTAAAGTTACAGGTCAAATATGCCACTGGCTTTTGTAATCCATTGGCGGTTTGACGGCGCACACGGCAATCATCCATCCAAGCACCGCCGCGCTTACCCGTGCGGGCATATAAATCGAGGTAGAAACTGCCTCTATGTTCGTCAGTTTCGTCGAAAATATCGAAGAAACGCACGTCGTTATGCCAACGGTCAAAATCTTTTTGCTCGACAATCTTAAGGCCAAACAAACGCGATACAGTGTAAAACAAGCCCGAGAGCACTTTATCCTCGGGGAAATATGGGCGCAGGATTTCCTGTGAAATCTCATACTTATGCTGTTGTAACTTCTCGGCATAGAAGCTTAAGTCCCAAGAGGCCATTTCAGTCACGCCATATTCGGCCTCGGCAAATGCTTTTAACTCGGCTAATTCGGCCTTGGCTTGATCTTTTGAGCGCAGCGCTAACTCATTTAAAAATGCCATCACCTGCGCCGGCGTTTCAGCCATTTTCGTCGCCAGAGATTTGTCAGCAAAACTGTCAAAACCGAGTAACAATGCGAGTTCGTGGCGCAAAGCAAGAATTTCGTCCATCAGCGGGCTGTTATCAAACTCGCCGGCATTGGGACCTTGATCCGAAGCGCGAGTGACAAACGCACGATAGCATTCTTCCCGAAGACTGCGATTTTCACTGTAAGTCATGACAGGTAAATAAGAAGGGAAATCTAAGGTGAATAACCAACCTTCTAGCTCACGTGCCTGCGCCATTGCTTTAGCGGCGGCTTTGGCAGACTCAGGCAAACCAGCAAGCTCGGCTTCATCTGTGATCAACTTAGTCCAAGCTTGCGTCGCATCCAGTAATTGATTCGAAAAGCCACTGGTGAGTTCAGAAAGACGTTTTACAATTTCGCCGTAACGCACCTTTTGCGTGTCATCTAAGCCAATGCCTGATAGTTCAAAGTCGCGTAGGCTGTGCTCTATCACCATCTGCTGCGCTTGGCTCAATTGCGCAAATTCATTGGAGGCTCGCAGTGCTTTATAGGCTTGATACAAACCTTGGTGTTGGCCAACGTAAGTGCCGTATTCCGATAAAAGTGGTAAACAAGCATCATGGGCGGCACGCCACTCATCTGTGCTAGTCACTGAATTCATATGAGAAACGGGCGACCAAATTTGGCTTAGTTCATCGTCAACCTGTTCTAATGGTGCGACCAAGTTGTCCCACGTAAAAGGACCTTGATTCTGCAGCACTTCATCAATCTTAGCGCGGCACTGAGCAATAGCATGCTCAACAGCGACTTGAATATGTTCCGGTTTTATCTGTGAAAAAAGTGGTAATTTTGCGCCGCTAAGCAAAGGGTTGCTCATATTGACTCCTCAACAATCTGTATAGGGTATCTTCAAGATGCCAGTTTCAGGATCTTGAGGTTATTTGGGTATAAATAAGGGCTAATACCCTATTTATCAAGGCGAGAATATCGATTGCCTCCTTCGACGAAGGCGCTAGCGGTAATTACACATAAAAAAAGTGAACTAGTTCTCAATTAATATTTACATCTAATTTACTTAAGTGAACTTGACGACTTGATCGCAAACCTAATCCATTCTCATTAACACTCAAATTCAAACGCGTTAAAACTCTCCTATCATCTAACTACAACTTAAACTGGCTGGTATATGGCAACACCCACGGTGATCTTTTCTCACATACTTTGCACTTTAGGGGTGCTCTGCTTAAACCAAACGGTATTGGCAAATGAAAGCCTAATCCAGACGGAAAGTATCTCAAGTCAACAACAGCCCAATCAAGATGCTGCACCTTTGGCGCTCACACTCGACCTTGGGTGGGATAGCAAATATATCTCACAGGGGCGTGACAATTTAAAACATGGTGGCATTTATTGGGCAAATGCTTCAATCCAATATAATAATCTAACGACCTACGCCTTAGTGGGGCGTGGTGATAGCCAAACCTATACCGAGTGGAATATTGGCTTTGAATATACCCTCAACGTGGTTGAGCAATTAGAAGCGAATTTGGGTTATCAACGAATTGAAGGGTTTAGCGACAACCTTTGCCAAGATAATGAGCTTTTCGGTGAACTCGCCTATACCGCGACACCTTGGTTAATACCTTCGGTAAGTTATGTTTACTCCACGGAGGCTGAAGGTTCTTTTGTTGAAGTGAGTTTACACAGTTATTGGAATATCACTGACCAATTCACTCTCACACCATATATCACTCAAGGTTTTGATTTTAAATATAGAACTGAAAAACATAATGGAAGAAACCATCTTCAACTTGGCCTAGAAGCAAGCTATCAAATCACATCCGAGATCAATCTAAGTGGCCATATAAGTCACAGCATAGCCCAGAACGATATTGAGCAAGAAATGGCGGAAAATGGTGATACTGGCTCACAGGATCAAACCTATGCTGGTATCCATGTGACAATGACATTTTAGGTTCTTATCAACCTATATCGCCCAATATGATGCCCATCCCTTGGCAAAAAAGTATCTGCTAACTAAACTCAACATGTCGACGGAGCGACGTGTGTCAATCATCACGATGAAGCAGAGGAACAGGGAATGTTAGCGCATTATTTCGATATTATTCGTTCAATATTTTTTTTAGCTTCAGCCATGTTATTTGTGGTAACCCATCCCGTTCAAGCCCGCCAAACAGGTGAACCAGAGCTAACTTTAGAGACTTTATCTCAACCGCCCAAAAATCCACAATTACCGCTAGGTACCTTACTCGATAATAATGGCCAACCTATCCATATACCGAACCAACGGCAAAGTGCGTTAGAGTATTCAACTCCAACCGTCTCGCTCGCTGAAACGCAAAAAAGCCAAACGAACGCCCCGTCAAAAAAAACTAAAAGTAAAAAGCTCAATCGCAAGCAACAGCTCACCAGCCGAGCACAGGTTGCTAATGATCCAAACTGTCGCTGGCTTGATAAGCGAATGCAACAACTCGAAGCACTAAGCAGTAGCAAACAGAATAAACCAGCACAATATCAACTTGATGAACTATCCGCTCGCCAAAAGGAATGGCAGTGTCTCAAGTGCGGAGCAGAAGGGCCTAACCAAAACGATTATTCACGTTGCCAATATCGCCGAGAAACCATCACACGCTAACTTTTATGCACTTTAGGGGCTTTATGCAAATACCTCAGCCTTGTGAATAGACTAGTCTGTAATCACAAACCACCCTACAATGATCTTCTGCTGTAAAGCATCTCATCCTTGAAGTAAGACGGAGAAACTCATGGCTCAACATTTTGACTATATTTGCCTCGGCGCAGGTAGTGGCGGTATCGCCTCAGCAAATCGTGCTGCAATGCGCGGTGCAAAGGTTCTACTTATTGAAGCGAAGCAAGTTGGCGGAACTTGTGTCAACGTGGGTTGTGTTCCTAAAAAAGTCATGTGGTATGGTGCCCACATTGCAGAAGCGATGAACCTCTACGCTAAAGATTACGGGTTCGACGTTACAGTGAACAAGTTTGACTGGAACACGCTCGTTAATAACCGCGAAGCTTATATCGGTCGCATTCACGATGCTTATGGCCGTGGGTTTGCGAACAATAAAGTCACTTTACTAAATGGCTATGGCCGCTTTGTGGATGGCAACACCATTGAAGTGAACGGTGAATATTACACTGCAGATCATATTCTTATCGCCACTGGCGGCGCACCGACCATTCCAAATATTCCCGGCGCGGAATATGGTATCGATTCCGATGGTTTCTTTGCCCTACGTGAGCAACCTAAACGCGTTGCCGTAATTGGTGCGGGTTATATCGCTGTTGAAGTCGCTGGCGTTTTACACGCTCTGGGTAGTGAAACCCACTTATTAGTGCGTAAACATGCGCCGCTGCGTAATTTTGACCCTATATTGGTCGATGCTCTCGTCGATGCCATGGCAACTGACGGTCCGACACTGCATACCCATAGCGTGCCAAAAGCCGTCGTTAAAAATGCCGATGACAGCCTGACATTAAGTTTAGAAAACGGTGAAAGCATCACAGTAGATTGCCTCATTTGGGCGATTGGCCGCTCGCCAGCCACTGCAAATATCGGCTTAGAAAACACCGACGTGCAATTAGATTCCAAAGGCTACGTCATCACTGACGCCCAGCAAAATACCACCCACAAAGGAATTTACTGTGTCGGCGATATTATGGCTGGCGGCGTAGAGTTGACTCCTGTTGCGGTAAAAGCGGGGCGTTTGTTATCCGAGCGTTTATTTAACGGTATGACAGATGCCAAAATGGATTACAGTCTTATCCCAACAGTGGTTTTCAGCCACCCGCCAATCGGTACTATGGGCCTGACTGAACCCGAAGCGCGTACGCAATACGGCGATGATAACGTCAAAGTATATACATCGACCTTTACCTCAATGTATACGGCAGTTACAAGCCACCGCCAAGCCTGCAAAATGAAGTTAGTTTGCGCTGGTAAGGATGAAAAAGTCGTCGGTATTCACGGTATCGGTTTTGGCATGGATGAAATTCTTCAAGGCTTCGGTGTAGCACTCAAAATGGGTGCAACTAAAGCCGATTTTGATGCAGTTGTTGCTATCCACCCAACTGGGGCAGAGGAATTTGTTACTATGAGGGGTTAATGTAGAAAACCCACCTACACACGTTCTTACTGTAGAAAAACTGATAGGCCAGAGCATCGTTCTCTGGTCTTTATTTATTGACTCTTCATACACTGCCTTTTCTAAAACGTTTATGCCCCTAAGTGTGCCACGGCTCGAAGATCAGCCCTTTGTTATCTGATAATTTGAGATACATAAAGTAATGGGTACCCAAAAGTAAGACCTGACCATGAGGGATTGCAAACATCGTTACAGTGAATCAGACTTAGCTAGACTGATTCACGCGCAGACTCCATCCATTGTGCTGTGCGCTGACTTAGCGCTCGTTTATACAGCACTAATTTGGTAGAGTATTTATCAATCAATAGTTTTGATTTAGCAAGGCTTAATGTTAAATATCCATGCGCGTTTTCCAAATATGTGCGCATGCGCTGCATACAAATATTAGGTAACTCTCGTGCGCAATTTTTTCCAACGAATAAGCAACATGCAACCCGCCTATCAAGCTCATCTGGTGGGCTTTATCTTTATCGTTATCTTCATGTTTGTGGTAATTGCCTTTCCTACATTTAAAGGCATGCATCAGAGTTTGCTATTCCTTACGTCGCTGGCATTTGCCATCGGTTTTTCGATCTGGTGCTGGCCAACGGTAAAAAAGGTTTGGGAGCACCCTGTCGGCAGGACGCTTATTGTTATCCTTCACCTTTTCGTTATTTTGCTTTCTGCAATACTTGCTAGAAACGTTGTAGCCTCGGCATTAGGTCTTCCACCCCAAGATTTTGAAATGTCGGTTAGCTTCATTACTTTTCTGTTTTATATCCCTGCATGGTCGATAGTTGTATCAATTCTCGTCGGTGTTTTCACTTTCATTTTATACATTATTGGTCTTATTATTGGCGCGTTTCATCGCCCTTTAAAAGAATCAGCCAAACTTTTCGGACATGCCGCAGGATCATTGGCGATTTGCATTTATTCATCTGCTGTTTTTGACTTTGCAAATAAAAATGAAAAATCCCTACACCCTCTTGTTAGATCGGTGGCTTTGTTTGGTGATTTTCAAAGTGCAGAGGCTTATCCAGGCATTGGTGCCACGGAAAGGATTCGACTCCATGCAAATGGAGTTATTTCCGTGGCCACGGTAGAAAACAACACCGTGGTAATTCGAGTACGGAAATATGAGTAATAATTCGTAACCGAATCCATCATTCAACACGAACTGGCGCAATAAAGCCGCGCCTGTCGGTTAATTCAGACGTTAGGTGGTCAACGTAACGATGCGCTTATATTACTTCACATCAGCAAACCATGGGATTAATAATCCTTAAACAAAGACGACTAAAAATATCATATTTTTCAATGTGAATGTGTTGTGGCACGCTGAATTTGGCCACCAAATATGAAATGTTATGCTCTCATTTATTGCTATTTTCAGCCACAAATCGTGCCCGTGAATCAGTCTAGGTCAGCACTGATTCACGCCAACCGCTAGAACCCGTCCTAGCGCCCCGTTTGCGGCTATTCTGGGGCAGTTTTTTCCTTAAGATGAATCAAATCTTCAGAGAACTGATTCATTCCAATATATGCGCCTGTTATGCCCATTGCGACTAGTTATATCGAGCGTTGATTGGTTTATAGTCAAAAGAGGCGTTACCCATAGAAATTTTAATTCGAAACTCACTAATTCGAGCTAAAAATCTAACTCGGAGATGTCCGTGCTACCAGAGGTCGTATGAAGCGTTGTTCACCACGACAAGAGTGAACCATCTGTATCACCAGATGACCCTAGGATTCTGAATAAAGCAGCGAATCCGACAATGTAACGAAGCTCTGGCATCAAGCTGGACGGGAACTGAATCGTGAGAGGATGGTCCTCCTGATAACCACAAATCGGGTGAGTGCTAGGGAATCAGTATGATGAACGTATGTGAATCCATGTAAGGTGCGTTATACGATGAAGCAGCGGAAGTGGTTAATACGCTGTGGCCAAAACGGCAATGAGAGTCGGAAAGAGGTTGGACAGTGCTCTTTCGTGATCGATGTACTCTCCGCACTAGAGTGGGCATCTAACCTGATATTTTACGCGACATACGGAACAGGGGAAGCCTGTATATCTCCCTCAGGGGAAAGTAATCTGCGAAGATTACCGATGGGTATGCAGGTAAAGGAGGCTGGAGAAAGCCAAGGCTGCATTGTAATGATGCAGATACAGACTATGTCTGGCACGAAAGTGAGCCCACTTCCAGCTGGTCTCCCGTTGCAAGATGATTTGAAGAACTTAATTAAGGGAAAACGCAAATGATAACTCCATTAGGAGTTAGTGCCTCTCCTAACCGCACCCAGTGGCAATCCATAGATTGGAAGTCCGTTGAGGCGCACGTTTTAAAGCTTCAAATGCGCATTGCAAAAGCAGTCAAAGAGGGAAAACACAGTAAAGCCAAAGCGTTACAGTGGATTCTAACACACTCCCGCTCAGCCAAATTGCTTGCGGTTAAGCGCGTGTATCTAAGTAAAGGCAGTAAAACCCCTGGTGTCGATGGTGTTATCTGGAACACAGATGCTCGTCGAATGACCGCAGTAGAACAACTGAGTCGAAAAGGCTATCGAGCTAAACCACTTCGACGCATTTATATCCCCAAAAAGAACGGTAAATTAAGGCCTCTCGGCATACCCTGCATGGTAGATAGGGCGCAACAGGCGTTACATTTACTTGCTTTGGCGCCGATTGCGGAAACGGTTGCAGATCCTAACAGCTACGGTTTTCGTCCTAATCGCAGCACAGCTGACGCGATTGCACAATGCTTTAAATGTTTGCGCTTTAAGCACTCAGGGTGCTGGGTTTTGGAAGGCGATATTAAAGCGTGCTTCGACAAAATTGGGCATGAATGGTTAATTCAAAACATTCAGATAGATAAACGAATGCTCAAGCAGTGGTTGAACTCAGGTTATATCGATAAGGGCGTGTTCTACCGCACAGCTGAAGGTACGCCACAAGGTGGAGTCATATCTCCAACGCTTATGCTGGTTACTCTTGCAGGCCTAGAAAAGCTTGTTAAGGAATCCGCAAGCAAAACAGGCGATAGAGTCAACTTCATTGGTTATGCCGATGACTTCGTGATAACTGCGACATCGAAAGATGTACTCGTTAAGGAAATAAAGCCACGGCTTATTGAATTTTTGGAAGAAAGAGGATTGACACTTTCTGAAGAGAAAACGCAGATCACTCACATTGATGATGGTTTCCATTTCCTTGGTTTTAATCTCAGGAAATATAAAGGAAAACTGCTCATCAAACCAAGCAAGGACAACGTCCTTTCATTCGTGGGCAATCTGCGCAAACTCATTAAGCAGCATGCAACTTTGCCAGTTAATGACCTTATAAAGTTATTAAATCCCAAACTGCAAGGCTGGGCGAATTATTATCGCCATTGCGTGGCAAAGCGTACTTTTTGTTATCTGAGTCACCAGATATTCTGGTTGCTGTGGCGATGGTCAGTCAGGCGTCATCCGACAAAATCAAAAGACTGGGTCAGGCGAAAATACTTTATGAACAGGACTGGTGGTTGGCAGTTTCATGGATGGCAGAAAATTGCCAACATGGATTGCCACTACAACTTGGTTCAAATAGCTAAAACGCCTATCAAAAGACATGTGAAAATCAGGAGCGAAGCGACACCATTTGATCCTCAATACCAAGATTACTTGGCGAAAAGGAGGTTGAAAAAGGAAAGTCGTTACTCATGGTTTGAGCCTGTTTTAACTGCCATGTAGATTGCTGGGTAACGTAATACGCCTTAGTGGAGGCTTGAGCCGTATGCAGTGAAAGTTGCACGTACGGTTCTTAGGAGGGCGGCACTTGGTAACAGGTGTCGCCTATCCGACCAATCTGAGTTACAGCTAGTATGATGCTTTAATACTCAGTTGTGGCTCGGATCGGGGAGTGCTGCGGCCAGTATGAATCTTTATTTCTGATAGTGTTAACTCTGAAGCGGTAAGAACTGGGTTACAGGCTTGTCTAGTATGAGACTTTATTACTCTCCTACAGGTTACAGTTGGGGAATAAATATCTTTTACTACACATCAAAGATAATCCTCTCAGGTCCTGAAAAAACTCTATCTATTTATAAGGAGGACATCAAAAATGCCGGTATTTTGCCACTTTTCTGGAAAAGTCTAAATTTCATCACTCACCCATACGTAGCAAGACTTTGCAGAGTTTTTCCTAACCAAACACGTGTAAGTAAGCCCGTACTATGCGCTAAAAGCCATAGGGCAAAGGAATCTAAGGAATACTCGGAACGCGGCTAAGCCTTAAACCTTAGTGCCTTAAACTTAAGAGCCTTTACGTAATCGATTTCATACCAACGGATTAGACTCAGTCTAATCCGTTTTTTGCTTCAATACCCCTGACCTGAGTACAGATGGTCAAAGCTTAATTATACATTTCAATATCAGCCAAAATTAATCAGTGGTCAAATTATTTTTAGACCATAAATTAAGCAACCCTCAACCGCTATACTCAGCAAAAAGTCATTTTAAGTTGAATTTTCACCCCAAAATGCCTTAATATAGTTAGAGTACTAACAAAATAAAGTGCTGTCCCCATCTGTTTTAATCCCAATAAACCAAGGAAATATTATGTCATCGACAAAAACAGTGGATGAAAATCCCATCTCACAGGCCATAGGTTCGGCCCGCACTCACCTTAAGGAATTAATGCAGTTTATGTGTTTATTCGCCATTTTAAGCACCTATCTCTTTGTCATTTTGAAACCGAGCTTTATTCAAAATAACAAAGCGTTAGGAGGAAAATAATCGATGAATTCCCTCTCTTACGTGTCCTTAGGTATTTATTTTATTGCCATGCTCGCTATTGGTTTATTTGCCTACCGTAAATCCACCAGCGATGTGTCAGGCTATATTTTAGGTGGCCGTAAAGTGAGTCCGCAGGTCACTGCACTCTCGGCTGGCGCATCGGACATGAGTGGCTGGATGCTTATGGGTCTTCCGGGTGCAATGTTTCTAGTGGGTTTTGAAACCATTTACATCGCCCTCGGATTATTGATTGGTGCTCTAATCAATTATTTGGTGGTGGCGCCTAAATTGCGGGTTTACACTGAAGTCGCAAATAATGCCCTTACGATTCCTGAGTTTTTTGCGAAACGCTTTGGTAATGCAAACAGTAGTATCCGTATTATCGCCGCAGTGATCATAGTGATCTTTTTTACCTTATACACCTCCGCAGGATTAGTTGCGGGAGGTAAGTTATTTGAATCAGCTTTCGGCCTAAATTATAACATTGGCCTAGTCGTCACACTCAGCGTAGTGGTTTCTTATACTCTGCTTGGGGGCTTTTTAGCCGTAAGCCTGACCGACTTTGTGCAAGGTTGCATTATGTTTGTTGCCTTAGTCTTAGTGCCTGTAGTTGCTTATCAAGAATTTACCAGCGCCGATAGGATGATGAACTTTGCCTATCAGTCAATTCCGCATTTTAGCGATGCAATGCAAAACGTCACCTTCCTAGGGCTTATATCAAGCCTATCCTGGGGGTTAGGTTATTTCGGCCAACCACATATTATCGTGCGCTTTATGGCGATACGTTCAGTGGCGGATATTAAAATGGCAAGACGCATAGGTATCAGTTGGATGACAGTCACCATTGTTGGTGCTCTGGCGACGGGACTGGTCGGCATTGCTTATGCCAATAAATTTGGCATGAAACTTAACGATCCCGAAACCATCTTTATTGTGTTCTCTGAATTATTATTCCATCCCCTGATCAGTGGCTTCCTATTGGCGGCTATTCTTGCTGCGATTATGAGCACGATTTCATCGCAGTTATTGGTGTCATCGAGTTCGCTGACAGAAGATATTTATCAGGTGGTATCGAAAAAAGAGTCAAGCGAAAAAGACATGGTGAAAATGGGCCGTTACGGCGTGGCTGGTGTGGGTATTGTGGCAACACTTTTAGCGCTTGATCGCTCTAACAGTATTCTTTCGCTGGTCAGTAATGCTTGGGCAGGATTCGGCGCTGCCTTTGGTCCACTCGTGTTATTTAGCTTATATAAAGCGAACCTAACCCATAAAGCGGCCATTGCGGGAATCGTTTCAGGTGCACTTACAGTACTATTTTGGATTTACGCCCCCGTGCTTGCCGATGGTAAAGCATTAACTAGCATAGTGTATGAAATGATCCCCGGATTTATCGTCAGTAGCGCGGTCATTTGGCTAGTGAGCTTTCTTGATACTGAACCTAGTGCAAAAACCACTAAGATGTTCCACAAGGCGGGCCGTGTTTTAGCCGAAGAAGGATAAGGAGCATGATGACAAACTCCCCTCGAAAACGCATTGTTGTAAAAGTGGGGAGCGCGTTAATCGCGCCCCACAAACAAGGTTGTAGCAGCCACTACTTACTCGGTATAGCCCAATTCATTACCTATTGTCGTGCCCAAGGGATCCAAGTTGTCTTGGTCTCTTCGGGCTCAGTCGCCGCGGGATGGCATCACTTTAATGTTGAAGCGAATCCGAGTGTCACAGTGAAAAAAGCCATGGCTGCAGCAGGTCAAGCCGATATGATGGCCACATGGAATAAACTGTTTGACTTCCCCACCGCACAACTCTTACTCACCCATGGCGACCTTCGTAATCGCGAGCGCTATATCAGCATTAAAGAAACGATTTTCTGTTTGCTTGAACATGGGCTGATGCCAATTATTAACGAAAATGATGCAGTTACCGCGGACAAACTCAAAGTCGGTGATAATGACAATCTTTCGGCCATGGTTGCCGCAGCGGCCGATGCTGATACGCTGATTATTTGTTCAGATGTAAACGGGCTGTATACTCAAAATCCCCATGAAAATCCCAATGCCGAGTTGATTAAACAGGTCACGGAGATTAATGCCGACATCTATGCCATGGCGGGTGGTGCGAGCAGTAACGTGGGTACTGGTGGCATGCGAACGAAAATCCAAGCGGCAGAAAAAGCCATTTCCCATGGAATTGAGACCTTTATTATCAATGGCTTTGTTGCGGATTCCTTCAGCCAACTGCTTAAAGGCCAAAACCCTGGCACCTTGTTCATCCCTGACGAAAAACCCATGCAAGAACATTTACATTGGATGAAACACACTTCACAAGCCCAAGGTGAAGTCATAGTCGAAAACCATTTTAATGTCGCACTCGATGTGCACAGCGAACAGTTTACCAGTGATGATGTGGTTGAAGTAAAAGGGGATTTCTCAGTAGGTGACACCATTCTAGTGCGCAAAGACGATGGCACTAAACTGGCTAAAGCTAAATCCAATTACAGCAGTTGCCTACTCAATTTTATTACAGAGCAAGAAGATCGACAGTTTGCCAATGAATTTCAGCAAAAGACTGGACCGATCATTTCCGAGAAAAACATCGCTATTCTCGAATAAACATAAGCCGAGTAAACATAATTGGAGTAAATATGACTTTAATCAAAAACTTATCTGAAGATGCCGCCAAGGCAGCACTTACACTCGCCTTGCTCGATGAGCACCTAAAAAATACTGTATTACTGGATATGGCGCGCTCGATTCGAGAGAAATCCTATGAAATCCAAAGCGCTAATTTAATCGATCTACAGAGAGCCACGGCTGACAATATCAGCCCTGCCATGCTAGACCGTTTAACACTCAACCCAGCACGAGTCGAGGCTATGGCGCAAGGTATTGAAACCATTGCCGCATTGCCTGACCCTATCGGTAATGAGCGTTATATAGGCCAACGCCCCAATGGCTTATCCATCAGCAAAATGCGCGTTCCATTAGGGGTAGTTTGCATGATTTACGAGGCACGCCCTAATGTCACCGCCGATGCGGGTGCCCTTTGCTTTAAATCCGGCAATGCCGTGATCCTGCGTGGCGGAAAGGAAGCCCTGCACACTAGCAAGGTTATCGCAACGATTTTGCAAAATGTGTTAGCCCAATACGGTTTACCCAAGGCCTTGATTAGCGTGGTGCCCGATCCCGATCGCGCACTGATGCTAGAACTTATGCAGCAGCGCGAATTTATTGATGTGATCATCCCCCGCGGTGGTGAAGGCCTTATTAACTATGTGACAGAAAACAGCAGTATTCCGGTTATTCAACACTTTAAAGGCGTGTGTCACTTATATATCGATAAGGATGCCGATCAAACTATGGCGTTGGATTTGCTACTCAATGGCAAAACCCAGCGCACTGGTGTTTGCAATGCACTCGAAGCCTTGCTGGTGCATCAAGATATTGCGCCACAATTTCTACCCAAAGTAGCCAAGGCACTGGCTGAGCATCAAGTAAAAATCAATGCTTGCTCCAAAGCTGCAGCTTATTTTGAGGCATGCACTGCTATGGCGGAGGAAGATTTTGGTCAAGAGTATTTGGATTTAGAAATTGCGATTAGGCAGGTTGAAGACTTTGATGCCGCCGCCAAGCATATCGCCCGATTTGGTAGCCACCATACGGAAGTGATTTGTACCAACAATGAGGTCACCGCTGCCAAATTTCAACGCTCAATCGACGCATCAGTGGTGATGGTAAATGCCTCATCCCGCTTCTCAGATGGAAGCGAACTTGGCCTCGGCGCAGAAATCGGCATAGCTACCACTAAATTACATGCCTATGGCCCTATGGGGCTCGAGTCCTTAACTGCTGAAAAATACTTAGTTTCTGGAACGGGTCAAATAAGAGCTTAAATTGCAAGTTTAGAAACTCAGCGAACAACCGCAATTGCGCTGTTATTGTTGATTTTTATATACAGCGTTCAGCAAAAAGGCACAGGTCATAAACCTGTGCCTTTTCGTTCTCGTGCTCAGAGATCCTATAAACTCGGTAAGGTGCCAGCCGGTAAATAGCCATTAAAGCTGGCGGTATACAACAAGTCCGTTGCCGCTTCGATATCTGGTGCGAAGTATCTGTCTTTATCGTAATAAGCGACGACTTCACGCAATTCGGCTTTAGCCTTAGCCACTGCGGTACTTGGCGCTAAAGGAGCGCGGAAATCTAAACCCTGAGCCGCCGCTAACAATTCAATTGCCAGTACACCACGGGTATTTTCGCTCATATCGCGCAAGCGGCGGGCCGCAAAGGTCGCCATAGAGACGTGATCTTCTTGGTTAGCCGATGTTGGCAAACTGTCAACTGATGCCGGATGAGCGTAGGTTTTGTTCTCGGACGCCAATGCCGCCGCCGTCACTTGGGCGATCATAAAGCCTGAGTTAACGCCACCGTTTTTCACCAGGAAAGGCGGCAGTTTCGACAGGCTAGAATCGATTAGCAGTGCAATACGACGCTCGGCAATGGAGCCCAGTTCGGCAATCGCAATAGCCAGATTATCCGCCGCCATCGCCACGGGTTCGGCGTGGAAGTTACCGCCCGAAATGATATCGCCCGTGTCTTGGAACACCAGTGGATTATCGGTTACGCCATTGGCCTCTGTGCCTAACACCTCGGCCGCGTGACGAATTTGGGTCAAACAAGCACCCAACACCTGTGGCTGACAGCGCAGTGAGTAAGGATCTTGCACCTTTTCACAGTTAACATGACTTAAGCTTATCTCAGACTCTTCACCCAGTAGATGACGGAAGACCATGGCCGAATCGATTTGACCTTTCTGACCACGCGCCGCATGGATGCGAGGATCGAACGGGCTACGGCTGCCCATAGCGGCTTCGACGCTCATGGCACCGATCACTGAACTTGCTGCGAACAAGTCTTCGGCGTGGAATAACCCTTCCAGCGCCAGCGCGGTTGAGGCTTGTGTGCCGTTAAGCAAAGCTAGCCCTTCTTTGGCCGCTAAATCGATTGGCTTAAGGCCGGCGATTTCTAAACCTTCGGCAGCGGAAATTAACTCTCCTCGATAGCTCATCTCGCCTTCGCCCAGCATAGGCAAACACATGTGCGCCAGTGGCGCTAAGTCACCCGAGGCGCCGACTGAACCTTTTTCTGGCACGCAGGGATACACTTCGGCGTTCACTAAACTGATTAAGAAGTTAATCACTTCTAAACGAATGCCTGAAAAACCACGACTTAATGAGTTGATTTTTAACACCATCATCAAGCGCACTGTGGCATCTTGCATGTATTGCCCCGTGCCAGCGGCATGTGACAACACGATAGAACGTTGCAGCAATTGCAGATCTTCGGGCGCTATCTTGGTATTGGCCAACAAGCCAAAGCCCGTGTTGATGCCATAAACGGTGCGGCCTTCATCCAACACTTTTTGCACGATTTGCGCACTGGTGTTGATATCAGTAATGGCCTCTGGTGCGAGTTCCAGTGTCAACTTATGACGGCTGATTTCGCGCAATTGCGCTAGGCTCAAGCTGCCCGGCGTTAACACTAAGTGGTTCACAGATTTCATATTTTTAGCTCCAAGCTTTTAGTTATTATTGTTATTGAGTCGTTAGCATCGGCTAGTCTTGCATAGGTAAATCGAGGCCCTGCTCCTTGGCGCAGTTTTTCGCAATCTCGTAGCCCGCATCGGCATGGCGCATCACGCCTGTCGCAGGGTCGTTCCACAGCACACGGCCAACCCGTTTTGCCGCCGCATCTGTGCCGTCGCACACAATGACCACACCCGAATGTTGGCTAAAGCCCATACCGACGCCGCCGCCGTGGTGTAAAGATACCCAAGTTGCGCCGCTGGCGGTGTTGAGTAGTGCATTCAATAATGGCCAATCGGATACCGCATCTGAGCCGTCCAGCATAGATTCGGTTTCGCGGTTCGGGCTGGCCACTGAGCCAGAATCTAAGTGATCACGGCCAATTACCACGGGCGCCGACAACTCACAGTTTTTAACCATTTCGTTAAAGGCTAATGCCAAGCGAGCGCGATCTTTTAAGCCAACCCAGCAAATACGCGCTGGCAAACCTTGGAAGGCGATACGCTCGCGCGCCATGTCTAACCAATTGTGTAGGTGTGGATTATCTGGGATCAGTTCTTTGACTTTAGCGTCGGTTTTGTAGATATCTTCGGGATCGCCAGATAACGCCACCCAGCGGAACGGGCCAATGCCTTCACAGAACAGTGGGCGAATATAAGCAGGTACAAAACCAGGGAAATCGAAGGCATTTTCAACGCCCATTTCAAACGCCATTTGGCGAATGTTGTTACCGTAATCGAGCGTGGCTGCACCCGCGGTTTGCAGGTCGAGCATGGCTTGTACTTGCACCGCCATCGAGGCTTTCGCCGCCTTAATCACAGCAGCTTCGTCGGTTTTACGCATGGCCGCAGCCTCAGCCATAGTCCAGCCCTGCGGCAGATAACCGTTTAATGGATCATGGGCCGAAGTTTGGTCGGTCACCACATCAGGAGTAACGCCACGTTTAACTAATTCAGCAAACACATCGGCGGCGTTAGCTAATAAGCCCACTGATACTGGCTTGCCAGCTTGGTTCGCTGCTTCAATCATGGCTAATGCTTCATCGAGCGAAGTGGCTTTTTTGTCGACATAGCGAGTACGCAAACGGAAATCAATGCGGGTTTCGTCGACTTCACAGGCTAACACCGAGAAGCCAGCCATAGTGCCTGCCAGCGTTTGTGCGCCGCCCATGCCGCCTAACCCGCCGGTGAGGATCCATTTGCCTTTAGAGATACCCTCAAAGTGCTGTTTTGCGACCGACACAAAGGTCTCGTAAGTGCCTTGGACTATGCCTTGAGTGCCGATATAGATCCAAGAACCGGCCGTCATCTGGCCGTACATAGCCAAACCGAGCTTATCTAACTCGTTGAAATGCTCCCAGTTCGCCCAATGTGGCACTAGGTTTGAGTTAGCAATCAATACGCGCGGTGCATCCGCATGGGTGCGAAATACGCCCACAGGTTTGCCCGATTGCACTAATAAGGTTTCGTCGTCTTCGAGGCGCTGTAGGACTTCGATGATTTTGTCGTAACAGTCCCAATCGCGGGCGGCGCGGCCAATACCGCCGTAGACGACTAAGTCTTCTGGGCGCTCGGCCACATCGGGATGTAAGTTGTTCATTAACATGCGCATTGGCGCTTCTGTGAGCCAACTCTTACAGCTTAATTGTGTGCCATGCGGTGCAATAATACGGCGGCTTGGGTCGTGGCGCTTATCCATTGAATTTTCCTCTTTCAACCTGTGGTGCTAACTCGTATTCGCTAAGCCGCTAATATGGGTTAGCACTATCGTTTTTATCTTTTAACTTATAAGGGTACAGCTATTAAAATTACTGATTTACATCTGTTAATAACGCCACTGGCGTTACTTGCTAAAGGTTAAGTGGCCGCCGAGTTTAAAACGGCTACCTGGATGAACTAATTTTGCGAAACTCACGACGCCTTGGCGTGACCAAGTGCGGCGTAAAATCTGTAAACAGGGCTCAGTGGCGGGGATTTCGAGCCTTTGCTGTAATTCTTCACTGGCGATAATCGCTTCAATCGTGTGATGCGCCTCGGTCAGCGGTGCCACTTGGGACAAATATTCGTGGGGTGTCTGCAGGGTAAAATCCTGCAATAAATAATCGGGCACTAACTCGGGATTCACATAACGCTCTTCGACTTGCAACGGTAAGCCCTGCTCGCAATGCACTAAGATCGAATGGAATACCGTCGCACCGTGCTCAAGTCCAAGGGAAATAGCGATACTCGTACTCGCCACAACTTGCTCTAACACCCATTGCTGCACGCTATAGCCATGACCGCGGTCTTTTATCTCATCGGCAATATTGCGGATCGCCAACATAGACGACTGGGATTTACACCCAGCGACAAAGGTGCCTAGCCCTTGAGAACGCTCAAGCACACCGCTATCCGTCAGCTCGGTTAGCGCACGTCGCGCCGTCATTCGGCTGCAGGTAAACAAATCGGCAAGCTGATTCTCAGAAGGCACGCGAGCATGCTCTTCCCACTCACCCGACTCGATAGAGGAGATAATGTATTGCTTAATTTCTGCAAACTTAGGAGTAGCCAAAATATTTCCTCTTAAATTCAGCTTCTTGTTACAGTGGCCATTGTGAAAGCGACTCTTGTTAAAGTGACTCTTGCTAAGGCAACCTAAGCACTGGCCTGTCATGCCACTTTCAAACGGTCAAAATTGCGGCTACAATCCTAGCTTGTATATACAAGTAAATACAAGCCAGCTCACATAAATTTAATAAACCGTTAATCACTTGGTTAACATCTGCCAGCACAGCGAGGGGAATACATGTCTTGGGATCAGGTTTGGATAGACGTTAACTTAGCCACAATGGACCCTTCCGTATCAGCACCTTATGGTGCGATCACCAACGCGGCCATCGCAGTAAAAGATGGCAAAATTGCTTGGCTTGGCCCCCGCAGCGAACTGCCCGCCTTCGATGTTTTGTCAATTCCCGTTTACAGGGGCAAAGGCGGTTGGATCACCCCAGGATTAATTGACGCCCACACTCACTTAATCTTTGCCGGTAATCGCGCCAATGAATTTGAGTTACGCCTACAGGGCGCCAGTTACGAAGACATTGCTCGTGCAGGTGGCGGCATTATTTCAACCGTTAAAGCTTGCCGCGAAGCGGATGAAGCAGAATTATTTGAACTCGGCCGTCAGCGTTTAAACGCGCTAGCCAAAGAAGGGGTGACTACGGTTGAGATCAAATCGGGTTACGGCTTAGATACTGAAACTGAATTGAAAATCCTCCGTGTCTCCCGCGAGCTCGGCAAGCATCACCATGTAGATGTAAAGACCACATTCCTTGGCGCCCATGCGATTCCGCCAGAATATAAAGACAATAGCGACGGCTATGTCGACTTAATTATCAATAAGATGCTACCCGCAGTGATCGCCGAAAATCTTGCCGATGCAGTGGATGTGTTCTGCGAGAATATCGCCTTTAACCTTGAGCAAACCGAACGGGTACTCAGCGCAGCCAAAGCGGCGGGCTTAGAGATTAAGCTCCATGCCGAGCAGTTAACCAATATGGGCGGCAGCGCACTGGCCGCACGTCTTGGTGCTAAGTCTGTGGATCATATCGAATATTTAGATGAGGCAGGCGTAAAAGCCTTAAGTGAAAGCGGCACCTGCGCCGTACTGCTGCCGGGCGCCTTTTACTTTTTGCGGGAAACCCAAAAACCGCCTATTGATTTACTGCGCCAATACGGCGTACCTATGGTGCTCGCCAGCGATTTCAACCCAGGTTCATCCCCCATTTGCTCAACCCTGTTGATGCTGAATATGGGCTGCACCTTGTTCCGTTTAACGCCAGAAGAAGCCCTAACAGGACTCACCTTAAATGCCGCCAAAGCACTCGGAATTGAAGATAACGTCGGCAGTTTAGTCGTTGGCAAACAAGCCGATTTTTGTCTGTGGGATATCGCCACGCCTGCGCAGTTGGCCTACAGCTATGGCGTCAATCCCTGCAAAGATGTAGTGAAGAATGGCAAGCTAGTTCACCAGTAGCATAAGTGCATCAATAATAGGTGCATCAGCAGCAAAAACGGCATAAGCGAAAGGTTAGATAAGGTCGCTAAATCAAACTTGGCGATCTTATCTAGATTTAAGCACTGGCCCCATTTTCTAACTGTTCATCTTCTTGTTTTACTAGCTTATGCTCGCTCTCATTACAGCCTATTTTCCAATAGCTCGAGGTATAAAAATGACTCTTAGGCAATGAATGCGCTTGCTTAAAGTGCCTTCTTAACGCGCGCATGCTATTAAATTCACAGGCAATCCATACGGCTGGCTCGCCAGCAAGCCAAGGTAATTGGGCAATTCGCTCGACCAAAGGACGGCCTTCGGGATCGGCCTCAGGATTGATCACCCAATGCAGCTCGACATGTTCAGGATGCACTAAAGGTTGAATATCTGCTTCACTTAGCACTTCAATCACAGCGTAACCCACTGCATTGTTTGGTAATTTTGCCAGATTCACGCTAATGGCGGGTAAGGCTGTCATATCACCTGCGAGTAAAAACCAATCCGCCTCAAAGTTGATCAGTTTTTTAAGTCCGGGTCCGCCAATTTGAATGAGTTCGCCCACCTGCGCCGTTTTCGCCCAACTCGATGCGGGACCGTCAGTATCGTGCAGCACAAAATCCACATCGATTTCATCATCGCGTTGCTGACGGATAGTGTAAGTTCGCATTAATGGACGCTCACCCGCTTGTGGGAATAACAACTTGATATAGGCACTCTCTTGATCGGCAGGAAATCCAGCCAATCCCGCACCGCCTAAGGTGATGCGTAACATATGCGGAGTGATATAAGTCGAGCGGATCACTTCTAGCTCACGTGGTGCAGGTTTATTCATCATTTTATCCAATTGAGTTTCCAATCTAGCGCCTGTTATTCAGCCCTGTAGCTCTGGCTTTGTGTACTACCATAGGCACGGTCAACACTCAGGGTTATCAACACTATCGCTAATGATGTTGGCAAGCCGAATAAATGTGTTGATGTCATCGGGGCTGAGTGCTTGAGTGATATGTGCGACAGTTTGCCGTTCTGCAGCATTTATTTGAGTCATCAACTTTTCCCCTTCTGTCGTTGGCCTAAGCAACTGGCTACGACCATCCTTGGGATTATCGATTTTAGTGATCAGCCCACTCTGCTGTAGCTCATTAAGAACACGGGTAATTTGTGCTTTATCCCGCTGCATACGTAGGGCAATAGATTGAGCCGTCGATTCAGGATTACGGCAAATGCCCTTTAAGGCACGGATATGGGTGACAGGTAAATTAATCTCTTGTGCATTAATATCCGCCCGTAATTGCTTTTTGTAGGCATGCACCAACCTGTGCAAAGTTTCACCGAGTGATAAGGACATATTGAACTCTCGACATAGTTGACAGTGTCAACAATACCGAGATTGGTTGATTGTGTCAACTATATCGACTAGCGTTAAACGATTATGACGATGCAACATTATAAATCGGAGCTTTATTCCGTTCCGTAATGCTCATGCGTCACCTTACCTATACACTCATTAACGCTTTAGAGGCAAATAAACGCATCTCGCTCAAAATAAAAAAGAATAGCTTCAAGTAATTCGCTATCCGTCCATTGCGCTTTTTGCATTGTGTAGTTGTCAATGACATCTTCGATTTGATCCATATTCAAGAAGTAACAATAGCCACTTTTAAACAGGCTATTTTCAAACTCATCAAATTCTTGATCCGAAAAGTTATTGGTATTACCCACTATCGGTAATAAAGTTGTCGTGAGTTGAATATCATCATTCTGTGAAGTGTCCTCATAAACAAGCCAATATCCGAGACCTCGATTAGAAATACATTTATCTATCCAGCCCGTTACTGATTCAGGCCTACCAAGAAATGGTGTTATATCCACTGATATTTTTCCTTTAAATGTCAATGCTTGTTAGATGACAAAAAATTATGTTTTGGCGCTATTCCATTCTTCCTCGAATTAGCGCCATCACATTATAGGGCGTGTAGCCAAGGATCAATGCCCGTATTTAGCACTCACTTCCGTAAGTAACGCTTGCCATTTAGGGTAAATCGCTAACTCATCATTCCATGGCGCCATGGTCTGTGCCATGTTGGGATTTTGGCCTTGTTTTAACTGATATAAATAAGCAAACGCTGAGGCTCGATAATTAGCGAGACAATGCACTAACACATCTTTCCCCTTATGCTGATCCATAGCAGCAAAGAAGGCTTCGACATCTTCGACCTTTGGATTTTGCCAATCCACGGGAATATACACATAGTCCATTCCGGCCTGAGTCACGAGTTTACCTTCATCAGGGTGGGCATCTTTACTGCTATCCGGCATCAAGTTGATCACCACATCCACACCCGCTTGTTTAAGCAGTGAAAATTGCTGCTCATTTGGTAAACCTGAACTTAATAACTGCGGCGCTTGCTGTTGTAATGCACGAATACCCTGAAGATTTTCGATCGATTCTATATTGGCATTCGCCAGTGGAGCCCCCAAAAACAGGGCAAGAACAAGGCTTGAAAGTACGGGATTTCTCATCAATAACTCCTTGGCTAACATAAAAATCAGAGGCTTGCTTAATCCTCTGATAATCCTGTACCACCGAAGTTCAGCAAATATCATCCCAATCCACCACGAATGCACAAACCTTTGAGCTAGCACTCATTTTTCGCGCCGAATTAACGGTTTCATCTTGGGAGATTTAGCAATCGGTTGCAAATATCGATGACTTACCTATCAACATTTTTAAAAGCAACTAGCTAAAACATATTAAAAATCAACCATAAAAACAAAATAGAAGGTATTACCATCAGCGTGCTCACAACCACATATACCCAATGTTTGAAATAGATAAAGATCCCGATACCCACAATATTGGCAACAACAATAGAAATCACCAGCAGCAAAGGGGAGACAATATGTGCAATATTATTCAAAACTCGAGATGTTGGGATATGGATTATCACTCCCGTAGAATTTAGCACAATCAACACAGCCAGTAATGAAAATGCCATCAGTACCCCAAAAAACTTACTCATTGTCCCTATCAACCTGTTATCCATACATCCATCAGGATTATAAAGGTTCGCCCCCCTATATGGCATACACTATTGAGTGTAATTATCTGTTTTACAAAGCACGCCACCGAAAGCAACAGACAGGCATAAATCATCATCTTACCCAAGGTAATAAATTCGATGACTAACCTTAAACCTGAAACGCTGCTAAATTACCCTCCTCTCTGGCGCAAATAAGGAAGCTGCATGCTTTATCCCGAGCACAATTACTGGCGTGACACCCTTGCGGTGATTCGGCTCCGCGGTAGAAAACTGATTGAATTTGAACTGCTATTTACCTTGGTTTCGGCGGGGCTTATCGTACCTGCTTTTAGCTGGTTATTGCGCCATCTTATCGCCCAAACAGGCAATGTTACGATCACCAATTACGACCTTATGGCTTTTGCCATGTCGCCCTATGGCCTGTTATTTATGGTCATCACGCTCTTTAGCAGCTTTTCGGTATTTTTCACTCAACGGGCGGGCGTCACGATACTTGCTGCATCAGGCTTATACGACATTCCCATCGGCCCTGTGCGGGCGCTTATTTTTGCGGCTGGGCGTTTACCTATTTTTATCCGTCTCGGGAGTACCTACGCCGCTTGTTTACTGCTACTGAGTGTACCTTTTATCGGGTGTGGTTATTTGGCTTTTAGCCTATTTTTACAAGGGCATGACATCAACTACTACCTTTATTACAAACCGATAGAATGGTATTTCGCGCTAACAAGTATCCTTGTATTGGCATTAATTTATGCCCTTATTGCGCTGTATTTATGGGCAAGAACTGCTTTTTCGCTGACCATTATTGTGAGTGAGACGATTAGCGTGCTCAACGCACTTAAGCGTAGTTGGCAATTAAGTGCCGGAAATGAACGTAGAATTATGTGGCATGCGGCGGGTTGGTGGCTAAGGATTGGCGCTTTAGTTTATCCCTTAATATTGCTTATTTCATGGGGAGCCGACATCTTACTCGACAAGGTTTCATTAACACTTTCGGCTGAATTAGCCATTTTGGCCTTTGTTTCCGCATTAATCCTAATGCTCAGTGCGGCATGGTCCTTACTCGGCATGTTTGGGGAAGCCTTTATCATTTTACTGCTGTACCGCCAGCTAGGGGAAAAACCCGCAGGGTTAGAACGCCTTGGGCGACAAACGGTAAAAAGAACGTCCGAACTGTCGGTTTATACGATAAGCGGGGTGTTGGTCGGCACTTTTTTAATCATGTTTGGCTTGGGGATATATGCTCTCAACACTGAGCCACAACGGGATGAAATCCTGATTACGGCCCACCGTGCTGGCGCAGCTAGGGCGCCAGAAAATACTCTCGCGGCTTTACGTTTAGCCATTGCAGAAAAGGCCGATTATGCTGAAATCGATGTGCAAACTGCGGCTGATGGTACATTAGTGGTACTGCATGATGCTGATTTAATGCGTATAGCGGGCGATCCTCGGCGAGTTGCCAACCTCACGGTAACAGAGATGCAAAGGTTAGATGTCGGTCGCTGGCACAGTGTAGCCTTTGCGGGGGAATTCGTTCCGACACTGGCGCAGATGCTTAATGAAGCACGCAATAAAATTGGTTTAAATATTGAGCTTAAATATAACCAAGCGGATCCCAGCTTGGCTCAGGCTGTGGTTAGCCTGTTACAACAAGAGCAAATGACACAGCAAGTGGTCATTACTTCGCTCGAAGCGAGGGCAATAGAAGAAGTGCAACGGCTCGATCCCTCTATCCGTACGGGCCTTATTGTCACCCAATCAATCGGCGATCCTAGCAGGGCAAATACACAATTTTTAGCCGTAAATCAGGCAATGGCTAATGAAAAATTTATTGCACGTGCACATAAAGGCGGCAAGCAAATCCATGTCTGGACGGTGAATAATCCACGGCAAATGCTACGTATGTTAGCGTTGGGAGCGGATGTACTCATCACCGATTATCCAAAGGAGGCGGTGGACATTCGGGAACAGTGGTTAGCACTCACTCCTGTAGAACAAACGGCACTACGCCTACGCTATATTCTCTAAATTAAGCATTATTCGTATGCTTGCGCTTAACACTACGCTGAAGCAACCAAAAAATGATCAATACTCCAAAGGAGGCAGTAAAGGTGGTCAGCGTTAGCGCAAACCCTTTAAAGGAAAGTAGATTTAAGGAAATGCCATCCAAAACTAAAACAGCTAAGCCGAGTGGCATTTGGATAAATACGGCAGCAAACCAATCGTAAGGCAGTCGAGGAAAAAACCGATGATAACAATAAAGCACAAGACCTGATAATAAAATCAATAAGCTAGCATCGTGCGCCGCAAGCCAAAGGTAGGCAAAATTATTATCAGTAATATTGGGTATCGCCTTAAGAAGATCGAGCATATAACCAGCACTGGCCACTAAAGCAAAACTCGTAAAACTCAATACTGCCAATAGCGCGCCAAAGCCAAGTGCGGGTAAATATTTCATTTAACATCTCTCTACTTACAAGGGAAATACACTTCTCACATCCCCTAAAAATCACAACATAGAAGATATGGGGATAAAACTGACTCTAGCTACAATAACAGTCTAAATTTCCCTTAGCTATTAAGACCATAGTCTTATGCTGACAACAAACTTTGCTTGAAAAAACAAGATCAAACTCTGCATTAAGCTAGTGTTTTCAGCGAAGTAAACCAGTAAGCAATTAAAATTACTAGATTAATCAAATTCTCAACACATCAATTAGTGATACTACCCACAATCTAGCCACCCATTTGGGCGAAATAGACTAGCCAACTTAACCAATAACGCTTAGGATCAGGGTTGCATTTTCAAGCCAACATATTGTGGAGTATCAAAACATTATGGGTATCAGAGCCATAGTCGTAGACACAGCAGGCACCACGACAGACCTAAACTTTATCCAAGATGTACTATTCCCCTATTCTGTCAAAGCCTTGCCAGACTTTTTAGAACAGAACCAACACAATGTATTGGTTGAAAACTGTATTTGTGACACTAAAGATATCGCCCTAGAGCCAGAGGCTGACCTAGCGCGTGTAACTGAAATCCTGCAACAATGGGTTAATGAAGACCGTAAAGCCACACCGCTTAAAACCCTACAAGGGTTAATTTGGAAGCAAGGCTATGCCCACGGTGAATTTAAGGGCCATATCTTCCCTGACTTTATTGAAGCGGTGAAGCGTTTTAGCGCACAAAATCTGCGTATTTACAGCTTTTCATCAGGCTCTGTCGACGCCCAAAAGTTGTTATTTAGCCACAGTGACGGCGGTGATTTAACCGAGATGTTTAACGGTCATTTTGATACCCGTACAGGCAATAAGCTAGATAAGCAAGCTTACTGCAATATTCTCAACACCATCAGCTTAAGCCCTAAACAAGTACTGTTTGTCTCTGATGTGATTGAAGAATTAAAAGCTGCCGACGCTGCGGGAATGATGACCTGCCAAATGGTTCGCGACAGCAAACAACGCACCGGTGAGTTCCATAAAATCAGTAGTTTCGACGAACTACTGATTGAATAACACGATTTTTAATAACACAATAATCGACTAATTCAACCAAAGCTGATTTAGCCTATAAAATGAAAGCGACCTTGTGGTCGCTTTTTATTCGCCTAAACCAATATCCTTCCCTGCCAGCGGAAACGCCGCTGAGATACACCGTTTCACTTCAAAACGATAGCCATAGTCGGCGCTTTTATCGGGTGTGATCTGCAAAATTTCGTAATCATTTAATTCGATCACATTCGACCCGGCAGGCTTTTCACAACGTGAGCGACTATTGGCTTCAAGTGTAAAAGCGAATGTCGCTAGCCATTGCCGTACTAAATGCTGATATTGAGTGCGCACCGACGCATAGGCTTTCTTACGTTCCTCCTCTTCTTTAAGGTCTTCGGCGTTACTTGCCATCTGTTCGCTGGTCTGTTTATCGTCTTGGGTATCAAGGGCCGCTTGAGTCAACTCTGCAATCGGCACCGTCAGCACATCGGTCGCATCCGGAATCCTCACCGATTTTGGCTCGGAGGGTGCATGCTCAGAAGCCTGTTGGGTTGTCGTGACCAAATCACCAAATGAGGTTTGAATACGGGTTTCTAAATCAATTAACAGACTCAAGTGGTACAGCACCACAGACGCCAACACGATACGGATCAAAAAAGTCGTTTTACGGAATGAGGTATGCGAGGTGAGCTGTAACGATTTGACACCTAAAGGTTTAAGCAAAAAGATTAAGACTAGGTAGATAGGTATAATTAACTGCAATGCCAACAGCACAATAGCGCTCACCATCAAAAACCAAGCGGGCATATAGAGTAAAATCGCTAAGTTATGGGTGTAATCTAAGTCGCTTGCCGATACCCCGACCACTTCGTTGACTATCGCGCCAGACCAGCCCAAAGCAAAGTTGGCAATAATGGCATAAAACAGCAACAAAACCGCCTTACCCGCTAGGCTGTGCCAAACTCGCTCAAACACTGGCCAGAACTCGATAGCCATAGCGATTACGGCAATCACAGCGACCACTCCCATTGCATCACTACTAAAAGCCAGTATCAAAGCAATAAGATACAACTTTTGCGCAAAAGATAACCTAGACAACCCTTGGGATAAATGACGCCATAGCTTTCCCAAACCTAAACGGATTTCACTCAGTGATGGTAAGCTGAGCTTTCGCAAGTATTGGCGAGTAGACCCAATGTAACCAATTAAATTCATTATTATTTTACATTCCATTGAAATAGTAAGACGGACAACATTTGCCACTGTGATGGCAACGGCATCACTCAATCTCGGTACATTGATAACTTTGGCTATCGCTAGCCAAAGTTGAAGGTTCTGTTTAGAGTCGAATGAAAGCCCTGCAACACCCAAACGCCAGTTTAAATCCAATTAAAATGAACTTGAGAGAGGAAATCAAAGCGGCCTTATGGTCACTTTTGCAAATCGATAAACCTGACTCAGGATTAACTATACGACACTTAACTTCTGCTCGGAAAATACGGTTTTAGCGACAAACATGCCATTAAGTGCAGCAGGAAAGCCAGCATAAACCGACCTATGTTCATAATCTAACGATCCGCAGGATGGTTAACACCATCATTAGTGGGCACATTTTCCAATTCAAATGGGTTTACTCCTTCTAGGCAACCTATGTTATAGCCATATTCATGGGGATTAGAACGCCGTTGGTGATGGGTGTAAATACCGCAGTTGGAGCAGAAGTAATGCTTAGCGGTTTTGGTATTGAATTCATAGAGCTTCAGCGCATCCTCACCCTTGAGGATCTTAATCCCCGCTAGCGGCACTGAGCCAACAATTGCACCTTTACGGCGGCAGATAGAACAATCGCAACGGCGTGGATTTTCGATGCCATTAGGTAATGACAACTCCAATACCACGGCACCACAATGGCAGGACGCTCTGTGTTTTGGCTGAATAAGGGTATTTCCCACTTGTTTAATCACACCCCACTCCTTATGTTATCGCTCGAATGTCCACAGTTTTAGGCTTGTCGCTCGCTCCTTATACTGCTAGTCTGGCCTTCTTAAACGAGCGTTTCAACTAATGTTTTTACAATGGATAATGCAATGGAAAAGTTTCTCGCACAGCATCCTATAGTCACCGAAATCCCCGTCGCTTGGGGCGAAATGGATGCCCTGCAACACGTGAATAATGTGGTGTATTTCCGCTATTTTGAAACGGCACGTATCGACTTTTTTAATCGCCTCTTCCCACTAGATAGCCTTTATAAATCAGGCATTGGCCCCGTAATCAGTGAAAATCAGGCTCGCTATAAACGCCCAGTGACTTTCCCCGATACTTTATTGGTAAGTGTCAGCATTAGCGATATTCACAGCGATAGATTTACCATGCATTATCAGGCTTTTAGTAAACAGCAGCAGGCAGTAACGACGTTAGGCACTTCAGTCGCCGTAATGTTTAACTTTAAAACGGGCAAAAAGGCCGAGTTACCGGCAGAACTGCTGGCGATTCTCAAACAGCACGAAGTCGCTTAAGCTTTAAGCTATCCGAGCCCATAGATAAATTGCCAGCACACTTTAGGCCATACCTTGAGGGAAGCATGTATGTCAGATAACGAAAATATCGAGATAGCCATTGAACATCAACAGGATAAACAGCGTTTTATTATCCCTGTCGACGGCTATGAAGCCGTCTTGGAATACCGATTATCTGGCAAGAATATCGATTTTAGCCGCACCTTTGTCCCCAACGAGCTGCGCGGTAAAGGCCTTGCCGAACGCTTAGTGCGCCACGGCTTAAAGTGGGCCAAAAGCCAAGATTTGGCTATCCAAGCCAGTTGCTGGTATGTGCAGAAGTTTTTGAAAAACTAAATCCAATAAACAGGGTAATGGCGCTTGGGATCGGTGGAGAGATTATTGACCACCAGCGCGACCAGTAAGAGCAATACTGAGCCGAGGAACACTGGCATTAACGCGTAAAGAAAGCCGAGTTGATGCACGTTTTCACCGCCAATCACGGCAATCAATGTCGTTGCACCGTCCGGTGGATGAAGAGTACGAGTCAGGTACATGAATGCGATAGACAGGGATACCGCTAAGGCGCTCGCCAGCACCACATAATCGCCACACACTTGGTACACTGCGACCCCAATTAAGGCCGATAACACACTGCCACCAATCAAGTTACGCGGCTGAGAAAACTCCGCCAGCGGTGCACCGTACACCAGCACAGCCGACGCACCAAACGAGCCAATGACAAACATAGTGTCGACGAGGTTTTCACTCATATAATTTGCGAGACTCGCGACCAAGTAAATGCCACAGAAAGCCCCAATCCATGACCACACAATCTTTTTAAGTGGCTGTCTTGGTGGACAAATGTCCTTCGATCGCATGCGGGTAAAATAGAATCTCATGGTTAATCCGAACCGATAAAAATTAAGCAATACAGATAAGTGATCTGCATCACAGTTAGCGGGTCGACAAATTAACCCTTCAGCAGCGCAATTGCAATTACGCTGACCGAAAGAGTAAGCAGACTAAGCGCTTTCACCACTCAGATTAGCGAGCATTTCGCGGATATCTTCAGGAATCGGGCGGCTTTTTTCACTGCTGTAATCGTAATGTACGAGTGTGGTTTTCACTTCGGCGGTCTTGTTGCCCGCTTGCCAACAGGTTTGGGTCAGCTCGAAGCTGCTATTACCGATACGGCTGACATAGGTTTTTACTGTGACACTCTTGCCATAGTAAGTCGGCGCGATAAAGGTCACGGTAAACCCCGCTACGATTAAGTTCCACTGATGTAAATCCAGCTCAGGATTAAAAATCTCAAAGATTGGCGTGCGCGCCGCTTCGCACCATACGGGGATAACAGTGTTGTTGATATGACCTAGGCCGTCAGTTTCAGTAAATCTTGGATTGATTTCGAGACTGTATTCTGTGGCTGACATGCAAACTTCCTTTTTATTATTTTATGAATGGAAGAGCGTGGTAATTATCGCAATGAAACCAACCACCAAACTCATCCATTATCCTAAGCCAAACAGGTTCTAGCCACTAGCCCAAACCTAGCATTTTAAAACTGACAACTCGCCGTTTCTGGGGTTTGCTTGCCGTTAGCATCGTACTTTTTAAGGCATCCAGCCTTACCCATATCATATATTTTCTCGTATTCTAACTTGCCATTTTTATAAGACTTATACACCCCATGAGTTTTTGGGTTCTCTAAGTGATAAATCTTACGGCCTTTAGTGATATGTGAGTAATCGGCAAAACCCGGCTCTTCGGAATAGATGACACCGTTAATGTAGCGCTTGTGGATCACATGCTGCTCATCGATACGCAGCATTTCATTCGCTATCTTGCCATTCATGTCGTAACACACTTTATCAACGGCATAATTGCTATCGAGATCTTCAATACAACTCACGGCACCATTATCAAAGTACTCGCGCTGTATACCGCAGCGCGCAATGGCGTTATCCCAGAAATAAGGTTCACCGTTCCAGGTTTCGCCTTCTTGCTGGCAGTAGTTCCACAGGCTTCTTAATTGCCCATTGGGATAGAAACTGTAATGGGGGCCAGAGACACGGTTATTCACTTGGTGACCATATCGGGAGAGTGAGTAACCACCATCAGTGGAATAACTGATACTTGGGCCGTATTCCTTACCCGCTTTGTACGTTTTTAAATTTAATAAACGGCCATTGGAATCAAACTGATATTCTTTATCTACAGCGCCATTGGTGTAATAAGCCAATTTATACAAGGTGCCGCTGCTATAATATTCACGCTGTTCACCGTGTTTTATCGATGAAGAGGCTTCATTTTTGCCATTGATCACCCCTTCACAATCATCTGAGTAGGGATTTTCACGCATAATACATTCATCGTGCGAAGGCTTAAGCGTCACCGCTTCATTAAATTGATAACTCGTGAGTTCAGTCAGTTCACCGTTCTGGGGATTAAAGCGCATTTGCTGACCATCAAACTCTCCTTGGCGGTAGTTAGCGATATCCACCACGACATTCGGACTTGAATACCAAATACTCTGACCATTAAGGCGGCCTTGTTCATAATGGCGGACATTAAACATCAGATTATTTTTGTCGAATGATCTAGACTCTCCTTGACGTAAGCCATTGACATAGCTCACTTCGGTACGAGTCCCATCTTCGGCTTTAAATACCCAAGGGCCAGTACGTTTTCCTGCAAGATAGGCACCTTCGCCTACTTGATCACGGAAATGTCCGCTCGTCACTTTATCGACCCAAGGACCTTGTTTGACACCCTTTTGATATTGGCCTTTGCTGCCATCAGCCTCAAGCCACTCGCCATCTTTTACGCCATTAAGATAAATACCTTTTGCCACTAATCGCTTATCGCCTTCCGTACTGGAGTCATAATCGGGTTCATAGACTTCGTAGGGGCCGTCGAGCACATCCTGATTGTAATGGGCAAAACCAAAGCTATCGGCCTCATCAAACATCGACTGTGCAATCCATTTACCTTGCTTTTTACCGTCAAGATATTCACCTTCCCAATAAATGGCTTGGTTCTCTGTCTCCATCCACTTACCGACTTTTTTGCCCTGTTTGTAGTTACCAGAGTAAACCACGCTACCATTGCGACCATCGTAGGCTGCATACGGGCCATCGAGCACACCTTGGGCATAATGACTTTCACTGGCAAGCCCGGCCCAAGTGCTACCCATGCCCATGCTCATAAAATCGTAGGATGGGCCTGTTTTAGGGATCACGGCACCACCACTTTTAAGCCAATCAAAGTCATCGGCCTCAAAGGCCACGCTCACTAATACAAAGCTAGCGTCTTCTTCACTATATCCACTGCGGTCAAAGGTGGTCACTAAGCTATATTGGCGCTCATTGCCTTGGGCATCTTTATCTTTACGAGTGAGTGGATAACGTAATTTATATTCGACGGCTGTCTTCACATCGACGGGTGAACCTTCGGAATTACGATAACCCACTAAGGTCGGCTTGAGCTTAGTAGAACCATCGACAATCGCTTTAATGGCGGGATCTTCAACCGCCTCAACATCATAGGTCATACGGTATTGTTGCGGAGGAATTTGGCTTAACACTTTACGAACGCTACCCACGGTAAACGAGGTTAAGGTTGGTGCCACTTCATCAAGCACAATCTGTAGGCGAGGGAGTTTTGTGAGCTCATCCCCTTCAAAACCATAGCCCCGTAAATGCTGACCATCGGCATCCCTGAGCATGACAACCACTTCTTTGGTGCCGCCTTTATCAAAATCGAGATAAAAAACCGCTACGATTTCAGCAGCACCATAATCATCAACACGCACGCCGGGCGCATCACCGTAGAGCATTTCACTCCATACTTTATGATCTTTTTGATAGAAATTAAGCCATTGCCCGTTAGGTAAATCGACTGGACCATGGACAATTTTGTCGTAATCCTCAGCGTCAGCCACAGGAATGACAGTCAAAAGAGATAACAACACCGCACTCACTGCAGCGAATAAACTACGAATCGAAAGTTCCATTTAACTACACCTTTTATCCCGACGCCTCGCGCCTCATGCGCACCAGTAAACGGAGCGGATTTTAAGCTAAGATACGTTATTCAGGAAGTAGCAGAGATAAAAAAGGCCGCGAAGGCGGCCTTATTAGATCATTGTTTTAACAATCAATTACTATACATAGCATTAATTTCATGGGCGTATTTATGGTAAATCATCTTGCGCCGCAGCTTGAGCGTTGGGGTGATTAAACCTGCTTCCATTGAAAATGCTTCAGGCAACAGAGTGAACTTTTTAATCTGCTCAAACCCCGCCAATTCATGCTGCAATTGCTTAAGACGCTGCTCAAAATGCTCAACCACATGGCTATGGCGTAGCAATTCTAGGGATGATTCGTACTTCAGTCCCTTTTCTTTCGCCCAAGCTTCCAAAGACTCAAACGCAGGTACAATCAAAGCCGTCACATAGTTGCGAGCATCGGCAATAATCGCCACTTGTTCGATAAATGGACAACGTCCAACGGTACCTTCCACTCTTTGTGGCGCAATATATTTGCCGTTAGAGGTTTTCATCAATTCTTTAATACGATCGGTAATAAATAAATTACCGTTCGCATCAAAACACCCTGCATCACCGGTTTTTAACCAACCATCTTCAAATGCAGCGGCAGTGTCTTCGGGGCGATTGTAATAACCACGCATCACAGTGGCACCGCGAACTAAAATCTCATCATCCTTACCTAGCTTGATTTCGGTTTCAAGCAGTGGTTGACCATTAGAACCTGGCACACGATTATCTAAGGTATTACAGGTCACAGTCGCGTTGGTTTCTGTCATGCCGTAACCACAAAGTACAGGAATACCAATAGCATGGAAGAAAGAGCCGACATTGAGATCTAATGCGGCACCACCACAGGGCATAAATTTCAAACGTCCACCCAGTACAGCCTGTAGCTTGCTGTAAACCAGCTTATTTGCCAGTTGCCATTGCAGAGATAACCATAAGCTTCCCTTCGCACGGCGCTGTCCGACTTCGAACTGACGCTCACCCACACGCATCGCCCAAGCAAACATTTTTTTACGGCTTTCGGGGGATTTAGCCACTTTGTCTTGCACTGCACTGTACACTTTTTCGAGAAAACGCGGCACGACACATAAGGTATGCGGGCGCACGGCGCTGATTGCCTCTTTTACTCTTTGCGTGTTTTGCAGATACACGTTATGGCCACCACGACACAACACGTAGAAGCTCCAACTGCGCTCAAATACATGGCTCAATGGCAAAAATGCCAAAGACACATCCCCAGAGCTAAACGCCAGTTTTTGATCATGCTGACGTATGGTAGACGCCATATTACGGTAATCCAGCATTACGCCTTTAGGATCGCCCGTGGTGCCAGAGGTATAAATTAACGTCAGTAAATCATCGAGATTTGCAGCCTCTAAACGCTGGTTTAGCTCTGCTTCTTGCGTATAGCCGCCAGCGAGTAACGTATCTAAATGCCAGTGTTGATTGTCTTTATCGGCAACGAGTGTCACGCTCGAATCGAAAACAATCACATGCTCAAGGCTTGGGCAAATTGTCTGCAACTCACACGCCATGGCGTATTGCTTAGCGTCGTCGACAAAAATTACTTTGGCAGCGGCATCGTTAACGATAAAACTCGCTTGCTCTATAGTACTGGTAGGATAAATCGGCACCACAATGGCGCGACTCTTAAGTGTACCTATATCGGCACAAGTCCACTGCGGGCAGTTTTGCGACAGGATGACACAACGGTCTTGCACTTGTACGCCAAGCTCGATCAACACCTGTGCAATTTTACTACTAGTATGATCAAATGCTTGCCAGCTCACCTGATGCCAAGGAGCAGCCATTTCAAAACCTTCCAGCGCGATGGCATCCTTTAAGGACGCGCTTTGCTGCCGTAAAAGTTGAATTACATGATATTGTTCGAGAGACATAAGAGACTCACCTTTTTAGCTTACAAGTGTACCGCTTTTGCAGCATTCTACCTGAAGGCAAGCCAAAAACTAAGAGTTTTTGCTCTAATGTTATGCAAATGTCGCCCAAATCACGCTGTAAATCGCCTTTTACGGTATGCCACCCCTCGTTTTACTCGCTTATCAGAGCGAACAACATTTAATCTATAAACGTCAATTCGCTCCCATAATATCGCTTTTCCAGAGGGTTTTCTTACCCCAAACCAGCACCACTTGTGCCACAAGCGATAAGAGTATATCCCATAACAACCAATCAGTTAGATTACTACCACCCCGTAAAGAGGCAAGACTGATAGACACCCACAGGGAATGCCCCGCCACTATCATCATTGTCAGTGTGACATGTAAAACTCGCCGACACATACAGCCAAAACCGAGTATCAAGGCGCAAGCGCAGTAAGTACTCAACGTCAGGTGAGCGACCAATAGCAAACTCACATCGCCGTTAATCCCCCCAAGCAACAAGCTACAGACAAAGATCATACCTGCAATCACATTCAGTAACCGCTGCTGCCCATGGTAAAAAGCATTGATAAGCCCTTGACGACCGTTAAATCCCGGCATTAATAACAGGGTCTCTGTTGCCCGTGAGCGTTGCACGCGGCTCCAATGTACTAGCGAACAACTAATCACACTAAACTGCGCCAAAAGTAATAATATTGGAAAATCCCACTGCAATTGCAGTGATAACGCCCCAAGCCCTAAGGTAAAAATAGGCAATAATAACAATAGAATGGTGAGCATAGGGCCAATAAAAAAATTGGTTGGATGCAGATAACGCTCAAAACGGCTCAAGATGCGCATGGATTGCAGATTGGGTAGCCAAAACCAGCCCATTTCAAGACCATTAAGATACACGACCCTCGCATTACCACGCCAAGGTAAAGTACGACATTGATAGATAATAACAATGCCCATAATCAGCAATACACTCAAACTTAGCCATAGTGGAATATGACGTTCAATCAAGGAGATAAATGGCATTAACATGAATAATAAAAATGCGGCATAAAACCATTGCGCGGCCAATAAACATAACCCGATAAACCCTAAACTGATGACCAGCGCCAACACTAAGATCGGCAGACTTGCAACAAACCCAAAACTAACACATAAAATCAAGAGGATGCCAATTACACTACTTAGGATCAGCCCACTTTGGATAAAAATATTCCGCCTGTAATTTGGTATCAGTTGTGAGCATTCACTCGCCATTAAACGGATAAATTGCCATGCAATTGCCGCGGAGACTGACACAACTCCCATCGATAGGAATAATTCCAAGCTGTCCTTTTGACCGAACCAACCCGCTACACCACCCAACACAAGACTCAGCAAACCCGTTCCCAAAAAACTAATACTGCCGATATCAAAGCACCAAAGGCGCAATATACCCATAAAAGGATGCATTCGCTGACTCGTTCTTTTGCCCTTCGCGACTTGTATCTGCTTATGGTGCGCCGCACTCATCTGTGTAGCTCCATAAATAGTTGCTCAAGGTTTAAGGCTTCATTCTTTAACACGCCCGCTATTGGCGCGCAGTGCTCACCTAAATCCACCAGCACAGAGTCACCTACACGGCTCAGCACGGTAATTGGCTCGGGCAAAATAGTTTCAGGAGCGAGTGTTAACAAACGCACTTCTTCTCGCAGAGCATCGATTTCCTTAAACAGCACTAACTCGCCCTGTTTAATCAGCGCCACATGGCTAGCAACTCGCTCTATATCTGAGGTGATATGGGATGAAAACAGTACGGCAGAACCAGATTCGAGGGCGAGATCGAACAAATCGACCATAAACTTGCGCCGAACTATAGGGTCGAGACTGGCGACGGGCTCATCGAGGATCAACAACTCGGGGCGATAGGCCATCGCCATAATCAAGGCTAGCGATTGCCTTTGCCCAACCGATAAACGCTGCACCTGTTGGGTCACATCTAACTCGAAACGTACCAACCAATCTTGCTCTAATTGCATATCCCAATTAGGGTAAAAACTGCGGTGTAAGTCGAGGGCTCGCTCAATGGTAAAACCTTCATAACCAAAGGGTTGCTGCGGTACATAACCTATACGCTCCTTTGCCTGTGAGCTTAAATCGTTTGGTGCTTCACCTAAGGTCGTAATGCTGCCAGCATCCGGCGTTAAAATACCCAATGCACAGCGCATCAGAGTCGATTTACCCGCTCCATTTTGCCCTAGTAACCCCACCACCATTCCCGCTGACAAGGTTAATGATAAATCCTTAAGCGCCCACTTTTCACTCGCATTTTTACCGCGAAAGACTTTATTGACTTGGTTAAATTCAAGAATTGGCGTGCGCTCTTGGTCCATCGAATTTCATCCTTTTTATTCTATTTATCGATACGTTACTTTCTAATCTTGCCAGCGTTCGTTCAGCAGTTGCTGCAACTCAGGCAAGCTGACGCCTAACTGTTTTGCCTGTGATAACAAGGCATCGAGCTGGGGTTCGAGCAGACTGATACCCGATGCCATTGTTTCTGTTCGCAACGCGACTTTTGTCGCTTGACCACGGCGGCGTTCGAGCCAACCTTGATCGACAAGTTGTTGAATCGCCCTGGAAACGGTCATGGGATTTACGGCTAAATGCTCGGCAATTTGGCGTACAGAGGGTAATACGTCTTCCACTTGCAGTTGACCACCCACAATTAAGCGCACGATTTGCTCGTGTAATTGTTTATAGATGGGTTCGCCACTACTGGGGTTGACATTTAAAAGTTCTAACATTAGCCTTTACACACTGTATTAATACATTGATACACCGATACACTGGTATTTAAATTAACACATTCGTCCTGAAATGCAAAAAGGAAAGCGCTCATGATAGATAGCATGACACACAGGAAGTTAAGCAAAACAGCTCAGCCCCTTTCGCCAACGCGACCATGGCATAGCACCAAGGCTACATGCTATAGCGCCATGTTAAGCACATGGAGCTTAAGCCAAAAGCGCTTAAGCATAAGCGCACTCATACTGGCAATAACAAGTACAGCAACTTGGGCGAATGAGGTAAAAAACCAAGATATACAAGCGGCGAGCAAGAGCAATACCTGTTATGTGGAAGGCGTATCCGATCGTTTAAATTGCGGCTTTGTGACCGTACCCGAAAACCCTAACAAACCCGATGGCAAACAGATCCAAGTACATTACGTGGTATTGCCCGCGGTGAAAAATGCCAACCATGAAGAAGCCTTACTAGCCATTGCTGGCGGCCCAGGACAGTCGGCCATAGATAACGCAGCGGGTTTTGATGCCATGCTGAGTAAGGTCCGTCAACAACGGGATATTCTACTGATAGACCAACGGGGAACTGGCCGTTCCAATCTATTGACCTGTGATGAAAGCGCTAATCCACTCTCCTTAGATGATGACAGTATCGATCCTAGTGCTGAAACACAAAAATGCTTAGATAAAATCGATGCCGATGTTAGCCAGTATGGCAGCCTTAACGCAGTCAAAGATTTTGAAGCTGTGCGAGCGCACTTAGGTTATAAAAAACTGCATATCTACGGCATCTCCTACGGTACTCGCATGGCGCAGCTTTATATGCGTTTGTATCCAGAGCAGCTAGCCACAGTCACCTTAGATGGTGTAGTGCCCATGCAGCAAAGCGTGTTAGAGATAGGCTCGGCAATTGATCGTGGTTTTGAATTACTGTTTAAAGATTGCCAAGAAAATACCGCCTGCAAACAGCAGTTTCCACAACTTAAGGCCGAATTTGAACAGGTAGCAAACACTCTGGCGAAGGGAGCAATCACAGAAAATGTGTTCGATCCCGTCACAGGGGAAAAAAACCAACTCATCATAACACGCGGAAAATTTTACGGAGCCATCCGTATGGCACTGTATCAAACCAATGTGCGCGCCCTTGTGCCCCACGCAATCCATCAAGCTGCAAACAATCATTTTCAACCACTTCTGGGGTTATATGCCCTCACAGTTGATAACGCTGGCATAGCAATGGGCATGCACACCTCTGTGGTTTGCGGTGAAGATATCCATCGCATCACGCCTGCTATGCGAGAAAAAGCAGCAAGCTCTTATGTTGGTCAAACCATGTTGGACTCAATGGAAAAAACCTGTGCAATCTGGAAAGTCCCCGCGGTAGATAACAGCTTTAGCGAACCCATTAGCAGCAATATTCCAACCTTACTTTTATCCGGTGAAATCGACCCCGCCACACCGCCTAGTTGGGGCGAGTTAGCCATGGAAAAACTCACTAACGCCAAACACTTTATCGCTCCCTATGCCACCCACGGTGTCGCTTATCAATCCTGTGCCAATGGATTGGTGGCGGATTTAGTTCGTACGGGCTCAATAAACGACCTCGACGGCGAATGTTTAAACAAAGATGTGCGCCGCAGCTTTTATTTAAATGCCAGCTCAGTCGAGCCGCTTAATGCGACCAGCACAAAAACCACCACAACAAATAATAACGCCAGCACTGGGGCCAAGGAGTAAGCCATGATTAAAGTATCCAATCTTTCCAAGCGCATAGGAGAAGTGCAGGCGCTTAATGACTTAAGTTTTGTCGCACAAAATGGCCAAATCACAGGATTACTCGGCCCCAATGGTGCAGGCAAAACCACCTGTTTACGCACTATCTTTGGCTTACTAAAACCCGATAACGGTAAAGCTGAAATTGAAGGCATCGATGTCACCATCGATCCTATCGGCGCGAAACAACAGCTCGGGTTATTTCCCGATCCTTTTGGTCTGTATGAGCGCTTAACACCACGGGAATACATTCGCTATTTTGCCGAGTTGAGCGGCTTATCAGCCCGCGAAGCTAAAGAGGCCACCAGCCAAGTGATTGCAAAATTACGCCTCGAAGATATTAGCGATCGCCGTTGCAAAGGCTTCTCCCAAGGGCAAAGGATGAAAACAGCACTTGCACAGGCAATTGTCCACTGCCCCAGCAATATTATCCTCGACGAACCGACCCGTGGATTAGATGTAATGAGCACTCGCTTACTGCGCGATATTCTTATCGACCTAAAAAATCAAGGACATTGCGTGCTGTTCTCTAGCCATGTGATGCAAGAGGTAGCTGCATTATGCGACCAAGTCATCGTCATGGCCCAAGGTAGAGTTGTTGCCATTGGCAGCCCAACTGAACTTTGCATCCAAACAGGCAAAGACTCGCTCGAAGAAGCCTTTATTCAACTTATCGGCACGGATGAAGGAATCGCAGCATGATGACTCAAACTTACAACAATGTAAGCAGTATCAATGATGTACAAACTCAGATAGATATGCTCATGGATAAAGGAATAACAGCATGAATAAAATAATCGCTATGGTTCGTAAGGAACTTATCGATGCCGCTCGCGATAAGCGTTCTGTGATGGCGGGACTTTATTACGCCATTGGCACACCGCTGATCATGTGTGGCCTGTTTATGGTGTTAATTGGCCAATTAACCAGCCCTGATGATCTTAAAATCACTATCACCAACCCAGATAACGCACCTGATCTAGTGAGGTTTTTATCCAACAAGGGCATTACTCAAGGTGACGTTGGCGCTAAGGATCTGAAAGCCATAGAGCTTATCATCAGCACCGACTATGCCGAGCAAATGAATCAAGGCAAAGCCGCCGAAATTACTATCGTGGCCGATAATTCGGAGGAAAAATTACAGAACTCCATTCGCCGCTTAGAGAAACAATTACAAGCCTACAGCGCCGAAATGGGTAGCCTACGTTTAATCGCTCGCGGTATCGACCCGCGTGTGGTACAGCCACTAAAAGTGAATGTGCAAGATCAAGCCACACCTGATTCTAAAGGCGGGATGATCTTAGGTATCGCTATTTTTACTATGATTTACTCGGTATTTATCTCGGGGATGAACCTTGCCATAGATACCAGCGCCGGCGAGCGTGAGCGTAACTCTCTGGCTTTGTTACTTAGCCATCCACTGACCACGCGCCAATTAGTGCTCTCTAAGATCATCGCTGTTGGCCTATTTGCCCTGCTCGGTTTAGTGCTGATCTTGCTGGTGTCTAAAATCGCCTACACCTTTGTGCCATGGCAGGAATTAGGCTTTAGCGTCAATATCACCAGCGAATTTATCGCCTTAATGTTAATCGTCGGCATCCCCGTCGCTTTGATGGCCGCATGCCTGCAATTGTTCGTGTCTTTTATGGCAAAAACCTTTAAAGAAGCCCAGTCCTATCTCACTATAGTGCTATTTGTGCCCTTAGCATTATCAATGGCCGCCAGCTACAACATAGCGCCAGATATGCTGCAATGGTTGCCCGTCTCTGGCCAGCAACAAGCATTGATGGACTTTATCAAAGGTAAAGACTTGCCCATGCTGCAATTACTGGTGTCGACCTTAGGCACCCTCGCCATTGCGATATTACTCGCCTTTGGTATGGAAAGATCGCTCAAGAGTGAAAAGGTCATCTTCGGTTTGTAAGGTGCTTTTCTCGATAAACTTTGGAACGGGTTATCTCTCGTTCAAAAATTAAAAATCTCAATAAAAACTGGAGGTTATTATGGAAAAAGAATATATCTTAATGGTGATTATGGTCACCTTCATTATAGGCTTCAGTGCTACAGAAATGTTTAAGCACTATTTGAAGGCGCGCCAACTTGGCGTCAATCCCACTGGCGACAAGCAACTAGAAGATAAAGTGACTCAGTTAAGTCTGCAAAACCAAGTGCTTATTGAGCGAGTACAAGTACTGGAAAAAATAGTCACTGAATCTGAATACGAGCTAAAGCAGCAGATTAGTCAGTTATAAATCCTAAGCTCCAAAAACAATAAAGCCACTCAATATGCGGTGGCTTTTGTTTTTACAGGCTCAATAGCAAGATTACTTAGCCTTAGGCCTGAACGGCTTGATCACGGCTTCGTTGCACTCTAAATACGGGCCTTCCATCAAGTCGATGCAGTAAGGAATAGCTGGGAACACGGCATCTAAACATTCACGAATCGATTTGGGTTTGCCGGGCAAGTTCACGATCAAAGAATCACCCCGTAAGCCTGCGGTTTGGCGGGATAAAATGGCAGTGGGCACAAATTTTAATGACTCAGCACGCATCAACTCGCCAAAGCCTGGCATCATGCGATCGCATACAGCTTCTGTGGCTTCTGGCGTAACGTCGCGTTTAGCAGGGCCTGTGCCACCCGTGGTCACAATCAAACAGCAATCTTGCTCATCGGCCATCTTGATGAGCGTGGCTTCAATCACATCCTGCTCATCGGGGATCACTTGATAAATCGGCTCCCACTCGCTAGTCAGGTAATCGTTAAGCGTGTCGATAATCGCCTTGCCAGAAATATCCTCATAAATTCCCGCGCTGGCGCGATCGCTTACCGTCACTATACCGATTTTTGCTTTACTCATAGGATATCCCCAATGGTGTTGAAATAAACAAGATTGAAAAAGCATAGACGCTAGAGCTAAGCACAGTTGAAGGCTAAATCTCTAGACCATAAGTCGCAGCTAAAATAGCATAAATGCGCAATAAAAGTGGGGCTAAAACGTGACTTGTCTCGCGCAGGCAGTATCTGGGCAAAAAGTTTATATAAAACCGAGCTTGTAAATATGCTTAGTCGATGAAAAATAGCGTAATTAATGCTTTTAATTCATCTCATTAAAAAGGCCACTATGGTAGTGACAGGCAGCATTGTGGTTAAATCCGCCGCGCATTCCAATATTTAGAGGCCCAATAGCTATTAAGTAAGCTGGAAATTTTCACCCCTTGGCTAGTGGAAACATGGAGGAAATTATCATCCCCCACATAAATGCCAACATGATGGGTGCTCCAACCTGTTTTGAAAAAAACTAAGTCACCCCGACGAAGTTGATCCCTAGGTACAGGCCTACCCAGTGTTTGTTGCTCTTCAACTGTGCGTGGTAACACCATCCCTAACATTTTTTGGTATGCGACAGACACAAAGGCGGAGCAATCAATCCCTTTTTTAGTGCCACCACCTAAACGATAGGGAACACCGCGCCACTCGGAGTGTAGCTCTGCAATATTACTATCATCCCAAACAGAAACAGGCTCAACTTGCTTTACCACAGGCTTAGGTTCTGGCGCGCTAGCACAAGCGCCAAGACCTAAGGCTAAGATAACGATCAATAATATCTTCATAAAACGCTACTCATTACAGGCGGGTTTTACCTTAACCTAATTTGACGTTTTTATCAGGTCAATTCTAGATATCAAAGGCTTAAATACTATAACCTCAGCCTATCTGAGTTTGAAGCACCCAATAACTCACAGAGCAGACTTTTTGATGAAGGCCATCTTTTTGATGGCCTTCAAGTTTTCGCTAGATTAGAAGGTGTAGCTCATAGTCAAAGCGGCACCAACGGCTTTATCTGAACCGACTTGTCCTGCTAAATCGAGGTGGAATACACTCCATGGCGATAATCCAAAACCTGCGGTGAAAAGATCGGGTTGTTCACCGGCAATGTCAGAGCGGAATCCTGCGCGAAGCTGTGCCCAATCAAAGGCATTAAACTCTACGCCTACTGCTGCAAATTGAGATTCTTCTACAGCAGCGAACATGGATTCATCCTTCCCAAGCCATGCTTTGCTTTTATTAACATCTAACTCGATGACCGCCGTTAACCAATCCGTACGATAGGCCGCAGCAAGGGTTGCCACAGGTGAAATTTGGTAAGTGTATGTAACGCCATTCACCGTTGCAGTATCAACATCCCTGCTCACCAGATTTCGTACCGCTAAACCGTAGGTCATATTGCCAGCATCAAGCGCCAAACCGAGGTCAGCATTAAAGCCTGAGTCGCTAGAACGATATTGGTCATCACTGAGGTCAGAATCATCATAGTCAGTGATAGTGGCACTGTAGTTGTAGGTTTCAACTTTTTGCACTTTAGTTGTTACCCCTACATATAAGGGCATATCCATGAGTTCAAATTGATGTGCCAACGCCACGCCATAGTCCTGAACCAGTGCAACAACACCTAGGGCTTGGGAGTTCAATGAACGGGAAGGATCTGCGGCGCTGGTGCCATCAATCACATCTTGCAGATAGTCAAGATCGCTTTGAGCAACATCAGCACCAACCATAGCTGACGCATAACCATTTGCCATAAAACCTAAACTAACCAATTTATTAGGTACAGCAACTTGGACATTTACACCAACATTCACCATAGCGAGCTTGCCATCTACCGCAGCCAATTCACTGGCTAATTTATTCGCTGTGGCACTATTCGCCCCAATACGAAATGCATCATAGGCATCTTTGATATTATCTATATTGTCGATCAACTTGTCCTTATCCGTACCTTGAGCACCAATAGAAGGCAATACGAATGAGAAATCATCACTCTCATTATATTTAGCGACTAGTGCAGGATTGACGGGGGTGGCGGCACTATAGTGGGCACTCGCGACACCTACTCCACCCATCGCATCTTTGCGAGCATCAAAACTATTTGCCCAAGTAGCGTTGGAAATAGAAGCCAATACCGATAATGCTATTACACTCTTTTTCATCATGATTCCTTTGTTAACCAATGGTTAGGGTTATTTGCGGCGCAATTTAACGCATTAACATTTGAAGTTACAAGGGGAAAAGCAGGTTTGGCGTAAAAGTGCAAATGATTGGCGTGATAGTTCAAATAATAAAGTGATCAACGTCAATTTGGGCGGTAATTTGCAAAATCACCCAGAATGCCCGAAGCTAAAACCTTCAGCTCGAATGCAAGATAGAATCTGAAACCTAGTCATCATTTCAGACAAACACTCACTCAGTGTCCATAGCAAAAGAGTAAGGAACCAATATGAATGAGCAACAAGCGCAATTTTTTGGTGGTCCAAGGGAATGTCCCATTGAAAATGGTCGGATTCAAGTCCAACGAATCGCCGCAAAAATCAGTGATGTTGGCGGTATTCCCGTCGCGCGGGCGATTCCACAAAAAGACCGCCGTCTTATCGGCCCTTGGTGCTTCCTCGACCATATTGGCCCAGTCACCGACGGCCCCTTATTGAATGTCGGCCAGCATCCACATATTGGACTGCAAACATTTACTTGGATGCTCGAAGGCGAAATTATGCACAGAGATAGTCTCGGCAGCGCCCAAGTGATCCGCCCCAAGCAAGTCAACCTAATGACGGCAGGACATGGTATCGCACACACGGAGGAATCTGTTAAAGGCAAAAGCACTATGCACGCAGCGCAGTTATGGATTGCCCTGCCGCTTGAGCATAAAGACACAACCCCAAGATTCGATCACTATCCCGAACTCCCGACTTGGCACGAGGCAGGCGTTGACTTCACCTTACTGATTGGCACTTGGCAGCATAAACAGGCACCCACATTACACTTTTCACCCATTGTCGCCATGGATATTTATGCTGTTAATAGCACTAAACTCACGCTGCGCCTTGATCCCAGTTTCGAATATGCCCTAATGCCACTCGAAGGCCGCTTCCAGATCGAGGATGAAAGCTTCGATAATAATGATCTCGCGTATCTCGGTATGTTACGTGAGACCATTACAGTTGAACTCGAAGCAGGTTGTCGCATACTGCTGATTGGCGGGGCACCACTGGCCGATCCTGTTAGTATTTGGTGGAACTTTGTCGGCCATAGCAAAGAGGAAATAGCGAAAGCTCAAGCCGAGTGGGAAGCACACTCCCCACGCTTTGCCGTCGTTCCCGGCTACAATGGTGAGCGTTTAGTCCCACCACCCATTCCGTGGTAATCAAGGAATCAATGACGCTTTAGCATTAAACCAGCGCCTAAGGTGAGGCTTACAGCAGATGTCTACGCAGTAAGCCTTATCATTCGCCTATAGCTTGATATGAGTAAGTTCAATCCCCTCGAGTTAATCGCAAGCTAAGCCACTAACAATCGACTAAATTTTACGGATTTTTTACGCGCTATCTTAAAATGCCTTTGTTAGAGTACGGACAACATTTTTAATGCTTCTTTCTTTTTTATGACTTCATCCATAGCCGTACCTATGACTCAATACTGGCGTTCACATCCATCTTCATTCACCTTCGTTGTGTTAGTCATCGCCATTTTCAGCAGTTTTTTTATTGATTTGCTCTCAGGCTCAACCATCGCCGTGTTACTGATTTTGCAACTCGCTGTGGTGGTTGTCGCCCTACAATGTAATGCCCATTACGCCTATTTTACTGCAGTGTATGAAGCGGCAAGTTATAACTTTTTATTTACCACACCGCGCTATTCGCTACAGATGTTTAATCTTGAGGATATTCTTAACTTAGCCGTATTTCTCTTAGTAGCGCTCACCACCAGCAAACTGGCGGAACTTTATCGGCGTCAGCAAGATGCGCTTGAACAAGCCCAGTTACGTAATAGTATTTTGCTGTCGGTCTCCCACGATTTACGTACTCCACTCGCCACCATTATTGGCACTTTAACTACGCTAAAAGAATATATGCCTAAGCTGAGCCCATCCCAAAAAGATGAGCTAATTGACAGCGCTGCGGCAGAAAGCCACCGTCTGCACCAATATATCGAAAATCTATTACAGGCCACTAAATTACAGCATGGCGCACTCAAGTTTAGTTTGAATGAAGACTCTATTACTCATGTGTTACACCAAGCTATTGCCCGTTTTCCGGCCACACAACCACGCATTGTTATCAAGAGTGAATCCGAGCTACCCACAGTGATGATATGCAGTTCATTGATTGAGCAAGCTATTTTTAATGTACTGGACAATGCATTGCGCTACTCACCACAAGATGAAAAAGTCACCGTTAAGGTTTATCGGTATGAAAATATGTTGAGATTGGATATCCAAGATCAAGGCTGCGGTATAGCCACCGCAGATATGGAAGCCATTTTTGAACTTTTTTATCGCCAACATCCATCAACGGATGGTGGTGCTGGTCTAGGTTTGGCTGTTGCGAAAGGAATTATTACCGCACACCAAGGCCAAATCAGCGCCGAACCTGTCACTAAGGGCAGCCTTATTCGTATTGCTTTGCCGATAAAAAAGGACTGTGAATAAATGGCCTACAAAGTGTTAGTGGTGGATGATGAAGCGCAAATCCACACATTTATGCGAATATCCTTAGAAGCAGAAGGCTTTGAATATATTGGCGCATCATCCATAACCACAGCCCTTGCCCAATATCGGGGACAGCAACCACACATATTGATACTCGACCTTGGATTACCGGATGGTGATGGTATTGAGCTACTACAAACCCTAAGGCGAAACGACAAAATCCCCGTATTGGTGTTAACTGCCCGCGATCAAGAGGAAGAGAAAATTCGCCTATTAGACGCTGGCGCCAATGACTATCTCAGCAAGCCTTTTGGGATAAGAGAATTAATTGCCCGTATCAAAGTATTAGTCCGCGATTTAGTGGACGAGTCATCTTTAAGTGATGTGCTGCACTTTGCCACACTTAAGCTACAAAAAAGCACCCACCAGCTTTGGATCAATAAGCAAGAAATCGCTTTGACCAAAAAGGAATTCGCCCTGATGGAGACCTTAATGTCTCACCCTGGTCAGTTAGTCAAGCAAACTGTATTACTGCAAAAAATTTGGGGCGAAACCCATCAAGAAGACAGTCACTATCTGCGGATTTTAGTCAGCCAGTTACGCAAAAAACTCAATGACAATAACGAGCAGCAACTGATTAAAACAGAAGCGGGTTTAGGTTACCGCTTAACAGACATCAATCAGCAGTAAGCGTTCTCATCATCACAAAAGCAAACATAAAAGGATATTTGTATGGCGCATTTTACCGTTATTGGTTTAGGGCGATTTGGCGTTGCAGCCAGCCTTGAATTGATCCACTTAGGCCACACGGTCACAGGAGTCGACAGTGACCCTAAAATGGTTGAAAAATATGTAGAGAACCTAACTGAAGCCGTGATTTGCGACTGTTCCGATGAGGCATCGCTGCGTGAGCTTGACCTCAACAACAGCGAAGCCGTACTTGTCGCTATCGGTGAGGATATGCAATCCAGCCTACTATGCACCTTGGCGCTTAAGAATCTGGGTGTGCAAACCATTTGGGTCAAGGCTAGCACTAAAGCGCATCACACTATCGTGTCAAAACTCGGCGTTGCACGCATCATTCACCCTGAAGAAGAAATGGGGATACGTGTCGCTCAGTCGCTCAATTATCCTATGGTCAATAACTTTCTCGCCATTGGTGATGGACTATATATTGTTGAAATTCATATTAAACCCCACCTAGATAAAACCACCGTTGCCCAACTTCTTGGCTCAGTTCAAGATGGTTTTAGTGATGAATTAACCAATATAAAGCGCAACCCTAAAGGTAAAGTTGCAGCCATTATGGTTAAACGTGATTTAGCGGTATTTAGCAAGATCGATGGTAGTTTTGTGTTGCAAGCTAACGATGCATTGTTGCTATGTGGTAGCCGTAGCGAGCTTAAATATCTCGCACCAAGGTTGGTGTAAGGTGGTTCAATGGCATCCCTCCATCATGGCAATAGAACATCATCCAAGGTCGGATAGAAAACTGTTCGGTGCGCCACCCTTTATTTTAAGCGTGAGCTTTGCACTACTGATCATCCTTGGTACTTGCTTACTGAAACTGCCAATAGCAACCGAAGTCCCTATTACTTGGTTACAAAGTCTTTTCACTGCAACCTCGGCGGTCACAGTGACTGGGCTAGTCGTTGTCGACACAGGGACAGTATTTACGCCATTTGGCCAAATCGTCATCGCGCTATTAATCCAATGCGGCGGGCTGGGGCTGATGACCTTTGCGATTGTTACCCTTATCGCCCTTGGCGGTAAGATTGGCTTTTTACAGCAAACCGTCGCAAAAGAGGCTTTTAATCAAACCGATACTTCAACATTAGTCTCGACTGCTAAGGCCGTATTACTGTTTTCGCTCTTGGTAGAAGCCATAGGCATGTTGATTTTATCAGTGCATTGGAGCCATGAACTCGGTTGGCAAACCAGCTTATTCCACGGTTTTTTCTATACGATTAGCGCCTTTAATAACGCAGGTTTTGCCCTCAGTGCCGACAGCTTAATGCCCTATGTGGCCGATCCTGTAATTAACCTCACCATCACAGGTTTATTTATTATTGGCGGTTTAGGGTTTTCAGTCTGGATTGACCTTCGCCGCAATAAATGTTGGTCGAAATTGACCGTCTACAGCCGAATGATGATTACAGGCACCATACTGATCAATGCCGTAGCAGTGATTGCTATTTACCTGATTGAGTACAACAACCCCAATACTCTCGCGCCCTTAAGCGAACTCGGTAAATGGTTAGCCTCTTGGTTTCAAGCCGTTACCCCTCGCACTGCTGGCTTTAATACCTTAGCCATTGACCAGCTCGAAGATGGCTCAACACTACTTATGCTGGTATTGATGTTTATCGGCGGTGGCTCTCTCAGTACCGCCAGCGGGATTAAGGTAGTCACTTTTATGGTGTTGATTTTGGCAACTTATGGCTACTTGCGCCGTGATGAAGCTGTCTACGTGTTTAAGCGGGAAATTCCCAAAGACACCATTAGTAAGGCCTTAGCCCTTACCATGATCTCCATTGGCGTCACTTGGCTCGCTATTTTTGCTTTAGTGTTAACTGAAAAAGCGCCGCTAGTCGATATTGTATTTGAAGCGGTTTCAGCACTGGGCACTGTCGGTTTATCACGCGGTTTAACAGGGAGTCTTTCAGATATGGGCCTAGGGATCATTATCTTTATGATGTATATGGGACGTCTAGGCCCACTGATGCTGGCCTACTTCCTTGCCAACCCAAGAGTGAAAAAATTACGCTATGCAGAAACCAAATTGGCGATTGGGTAACTGAAGGTGAAGACGCTATCTCTGTTGTCAGCAATATCATCAAACTCTAAACCTTCTTGACTGAGTAAAAGAATACAGAACAATAATGTTGATGTATCAACAAACCATTACATTGTGAAAATAGGAGTGCTCACTATATGCTTAAGCACTGATAGTGAGCTCCTTTACACAGGCCCAATAGTAGAATAACAAAAGAAAAATGGGCCAATATCGCCATATGCCAAAATCAAATCATGCCAGAAGCTGATAGGTTAAGTTTACCTATCAAGTGAAACCGAGGTAGGTAGGAAGTATCACAACATGAGTAAAATTGAATATCTATTTTTTGATCAAGTAAAGCCTGAAGATTTCATATCTATTATCAATGAAGACTCTCTAAGAATACATCTGATAGAACATCCATATTTTGATGCCACCAGCGTTAGAGTATGGATGGAGGATAAAATTAAGCTCGATGCAACAAATGGTTGTCGTATACGTGCCGTTTATATAGATGGGATGTTAGCTGGTTGGTGCGGAATTCAACCAGATGATAATGGCTTTGAATTAGCGATTGTTATCGCTAAGAGATTTTGGGGGTTTGGTATATCTATTTTCAAAACGCTGATTTGTTGGGCGAGAGAACTAGGACATAAAGAAGTCATATTTCATCTACTTGACAGTAGGCCTGCTTATAAAACACTCAACAAAATAGCGATGAAAGTTCATAAAACCGAGCTAGCTGGTAGGTATTTTACAACATACCATATTCCTGTGAGTCAATAACGCACATAAATACCAGACTTTTCCATTAGCCCTAAATTGCTCTGTTTTTGTCACAAGCCGAGAAAGCTGATTTTTACACTACTTGCCCTGCTGCAACGCCGGAGGCCCAAGACCATTGGAAATTAAACCCGCCTAACCAACCACTTACATCCATCACTTCACCGATAAAGTAGAGTCCAGGCACTTTGCTAGCTTCCATGGTTTTGGAGGAGAGTTCATGGGTATCCACACCGCCTAACGTCACTTCGGCGGTGCGGTAGCCTTCGGTGCCATTCATTAATACTGTCCAGCGGTGCAGATCGTCGACCAGCTTAGCGCGCTCTGCATGCATAAGCTGATTTAAGGCTTTGTTTAATAACGCCTCATCGAATAACACTTCCACCAGCCGCTTAGGTAACCACTGGCTTAAGGTATTACGTAGACTCTGCTTTGGATGTGCTGCCAATTGTTGCTCTAGCGTCTGCGCCAAATCCATATTGGGTAATAGATTTATCTCTATGGTTTCGCCCGCTTTCCAATAGTTGGAAATCTGCAAAATCGCGGGGCCAGATAAGCCGCGATGGGTGAATAGCAGAGCTTCACTAAAGCTAGTGCCGTCTTTGGCGGTAATGCGGCTAGGTACGGCTATGCCCGATAAGGGCTCGAAACGAATTTTATCTTCACTGTGCCAGGTAAAAGGTACTAGCCCTGCGTGGGTTGGTAATACTTTGAGGCCAAATTGCTCGGCCAGTTGATAACCATAAGGCGTGGCGCCGAGTTTGGGCATAGATAAGCCGCCAGTAGCAACCACCAATGAATCGCAACTTAACTCGCCATTAGAAGTGTTAAGCTCAAAGCGCCCAACTTCGGTCTTTTTAACGGCCAGAATATCGGTGCGCAGCTTTATACTCACACCTGCCCATTCGCATTCAGTCAGCAGCATAGTGACAATTTCTTTGGCCGAGTCATTACAGAATAGCTGGCCATGATCGCGCTCGTGGTATTCAATGCCGTGGCGCTCAACCAGTTCGATAAACTGCAGTGAGGGATAACGCGCAAGTGCCGATTTTACAAAGTGCGGATTGCTACAGATAAAGTTAGCGGGCTCAACTTTAAGGTTAGTGAAGTTACAACGGCCGCCACCGCTAATGAGGATTTTACGCCCCGCTTGCTTGGCGTTATCGAGTACGAGTACATCACGGCCTCGGTAACCCGCTGTTGCTGCACACATCAATCCCGCGGCACCGGCTCCGATAATAATCACATCATGATGTTTCACACTCGTACTCCAGTCGATAAATTGATTGCAATTGGCAAGCCACAACCCCTCTTTCATCATCAACCCTTTATGGATAAAGGCTATGGCGATCGGACATAAATCCCCTCTTTCACCATCTGACCTCCAAGGATGGAGGAAATGCCCGTCTGATGTCAGGAACATCAAGGACCCTGGTGACCGGGGATACATCTTGCACACCAGAAGTCCGTGCATAAAAAAGGGCGCTATTTTAGCACCCTTTCGACGAACCGCTATTACCTCGTAATAAATACACTTACTGGGTTGGCGTTTCTGATTTTTTCTCTCTGCCGAGCAGTTCTTTTGCGGCATCAACCGGTGATTTACCTTGATACAAAACTTGGTAAATCTGCTCAGTGATCGGCATTTCAACACCAAGGCGTTTCGCCAGAGTAAACACTTCTTTAGTATTGCGATAACCTTCAACCACTTGGCCGATCTCAGCCTGTGCAGTCATCACATCACAGCCTTTACCTAAGGCTAAACCAAAGCGGCGGTTACGGGATTGGTTGTCGGTACAGGTCAACACTAAGTCGCCTAACCCAGCCATGCCCATAAAAGTAGCTGTACTGGCGCCAAGGGCTTCGCCTAAGCGCGTTAGTTCGACTAGACCACGGGTGATTAAGGCCGTTCTAGCATTAGCACCAAAGCCAATGCCGTCAGACATACCTGCACCAATGGCGATCACGTTCTTTACCGCGCCGCCAAGTTGCAACCCCGTAAAGTCATCATTGGCGTAAACCCGCAAGCGTTTTGGGCTGTGCAGCAATTCCACTAAATCTTCAGTAAACTGTGGACAGGTTCCTGCAACCGAAATCGCCGTAGGTAAACCCATAGCAAGTTCTTTAGCAAAGGTTGGCCCAGATAATACCGCTAGCGGATATTGTTCGCCCAATACATCACGGGCTACATCTTGCAGTAAACGTCCCGTTTCAGGCTCAAGTCCTTTAGTTGCCCACACGATACGCGCATCGCTACGCAATAACGGTTTCGCTTGCTCAAGCACAGTACCAAACACATGGCTTGGCACGACCACTAACACATTGTTACTGGCGGCTAAGGCTTTGGCTAAATCGGCTTCGATCTGTAAACAGTCTGGAAACGCAATATCAGGCAAAAAAGCTTGGTTGCACTTGTCTTGTGCGAGCGTTTGCATGTGGACAGGATCGTGTCCCCACAACAAGGTCTTATGACCATTGCTGGCTAAAGAAATGGCAAGGGCGGTGCCATATGAGCCCGCCCCTAATACCGTGATATCGGCAGAGTTTTTCATGTAATTAAGCGTTTGCTTCTTCGGCTGCGGGGGCAGTCGCAGCGGCTTGACGTTGTTGCACATATTGCGCGAACAAAGCATCAAAGTTTACAGGTGCAAGATTCAGTTGTGGGAAAGTACCACGACCTACTAAGCTGCCTACCGCTTCGCGAGCATATGGGAATAGAATGTTAGGGCAGTATGCACCTAAGGAGTGCGCCAATTGTGGCTCAGTTAAACCAGAAATAGAGAAGATACCCGCCTGTTGTACTTCACACAGGAATGCGGTTTCGCCGCCATTTTGTGCAGTTACAGTCAAAGACAGAACCACTTCATACACATCATCAGCTAATTTAGCACTGCGTGTATCTAAATCTAACTTCACTTCTGGATTCCATTCTTTTTGGAATACCGCTGGGCTGTTAGGTGTTTCAAAAGACACATCTTTCGTGTAAACACGTTGGATGTTGAATTGTGGGGCTTGTTGTTCGTTGTTTGCTACTTCAGCCATAATTTCCTACCTATCCTATCAATGTTATGCCAGCTTTTCGTTGAAGGCTGGCTTATATGTCTATTTAGCTCGGGCTTTGCGACTTAAGGCCAATCTTAGATCCCAGTGCCATCCCAATATTTAACCCTAAAGTGCATCTTTCAAAACTTAATTAAAGCCCTTAGCGACCACAGGATCAGTATGCCAAACAATGATGACTCCTATTGCTACCATGGCAAGATGGCCTTTGTAGCACAAATCATAACTGCCGCCGACAACTTATCTTTTGCTTTTTGAAACAGGCATATTAGCTGCCTGCCATTCACCCATACCACCTTTTAAGTTATACAGATTTTCAAAACCCTGTTTACTTAAAAGCTGAGCCGCTTGAGACGAGGTCATGCCAGCATTGCATACAAGTATAATGGGACTGGCTTTAAACTTTTCAAGTGCCGAAGTCTGATTATTTTTGATATCCGCGAGCGTAACGTTAAGTGCATCAACAATATGGCCCTTACGGAACTCATCGCTTGAACGCACATCAACCACTTTGGCATCCTGTCTGTTCACCATAATGGTTAACTCTTGATGACTAATATTTTTGATTTTCGAAAAGCTCGATTTGATGACACTTATCACGAGTACAACAAATAATCCCACCCAAGCAAGACTTAACATAGAGTGAGCTTTAAAAAATTCGATATATTCTTGCATGATTACAGCCCGTATAAATGGCGAAAATTCAATAAGGGCACAGAGTATACCCATTGCCTTGGCAGATTGCAGCAGTTTAGTCACAGTTAGAGAACACAGTTTGAACCTTGTAGCAAAGCGATTATCCGACCATTCGCCAATATTCTGCCTAATTAACGATTCGATGACCTTAATCTAGGTAAAGCGCTTTTTCGTACCCTGCTTACGTAGTAATATTTAACCAATTTCAGATTTCTACCGCTTCTTCAAAACTTAAAGGTATCACCATGACGATAACTAAACGTCCGATCGCGCTGTTGATCCTCGATGGCTGGGGCTACCGTGAAAACACGCACATGAACGCGATTTTTCACGCCAAAACACCAGTACTCGACCGACTCAACGCTCAATATCCCCACGGTTTGATTTCTGGCTCAGGCTTAGATGTAGGTTTGCCCGATGGTCAAATGGGCAACTCTGAAGTAGGCCATATCAATTTAGGCTCTGGCCGCATTGTCTATCAAGAGCTTACTCGCATCAGTAAAGCGATTAGCGACCATGAGTTTGAGACAAACCCAGCCCTGTGCGATGCCGTTGATTCGGCAATTAATGCTGGCGGCGCAGTACACATTATGGGCTTACTTTCTCCCGGTGGTGTACATAGCCATGAAGAGCATATCGAAGCCATGTGCCGCATGGCCGTTGCACGCGGTGCAACCAAGGTCTATTTACACGCGTTCTTAGATGGCCGTGACACACCACCCCGCAGCGCTAAAGCTAGCTTGAGTCATTTTGATGATCTGTTTACTACATTAGGCCATGGCCGTGTCGCATCAATCATAGGCCGTTACTTTGCAATGGACCGTGATAACCGTTGGGATCGTGTATCCCAAGCCTATGAGTTAATCACCCAAGGTAAGGCTAAATTCCAATACGATAACGCTGTGACGGCGTTAGAAGCCGCATATGCCCGTGATGAAAACGATGAGTTTGTGTCTTCATCGGCCATTACCGATGTCCATGGTAAAGTAGCAACACTACAGGATGGCGACGCACTAATATTTATGAACTTCCGCGCTGACCGCGCCCGCCAAATCACCCGTAGCTTTATTCACCCAGACTTCGATGGTTTCGAACGCGCAGTTGTGCCTAAAATGCACTTTGTCACCCTCACTGAGTACGCTGGCGACATAACGGCACCTATCGCTTATCCATCCGAAAACTTAGTGAATACTTTAGGTGAAGTACTGCAAAATCGTGGTCGTACTCAGCTACGGATCTCTGAAACAGAAAAGTATGCCCATGTCACTTTCTTCTTCAACGGCGGTAAAGAAGAACCATTTGAGGGCGAAGATCGCATCCTAATCAATTCACCTAAAGTGGCAACTTACGATCTACAACCAGAGATGAGTTCAACCGAGCTGACCGATAAGTTAGTTGCAGCAATTGAATCAACAAAATACGATGTGATCATCTGTAACTACCCCAATGGCGATATGGTTGGCCACACGGGTAACTTCGATGCCGCAGTCAAAGCCTGTGAAGCGGTTGATACTTGTATTGGCCGCGTTGTCGAAGCACTGGCTAAAGTGGGTGGTGAATGTATTATTACCGCCGACCACGGTAACGCAGAGCAAATGACTGACGAAACCACAGGTCAAGCCCATACTGCCCACACCAGTGAACTGGTGCCTTTTATCTTTGTTGGACGCGATGCGACTATAGATAAAGGTGGTAAACTCAGCGATGTCGCACCGACCATCTTGCAGTTAATTGGTGAAACTATTCCTGCAGAGATGACGGGCAAACCCTTAATCCACATTAAAGAGTAATTGTTACCTAGTGAGTACTCGACTCCTTGTGAAAGCCAGCATTATTGCTGGCTTTATGATGTTATCTTTCTCGGCCAACGCTTCTGACTTACAGAAGCGTCAGTCCGAGTTGAAATCAATCCAAGCGCAAATAAACCAACAACAAAGCGCACTAAAAAGCACCAGTAAACAACGAGAAAAATTACTTTCATTACTGCGAAGTGATGAAGAAGCCATTGCTGCCGCGGCAAAAAAAGTAAACAACACAAAAAATAGTTTAAAACAAATAGACAATAAACTCGCAGAGCTAAAACAACGCCAAGATGAGTTAGAAACACTGAAAATTAGCCAGCAAAAAACACTTTCAAAACAGCTTTCTAGCGCCTATTTAGCAGGCAATCACGATTACACCAAGATGATGCTAAATCAACAAAGTCCTGCCACTATTGAGCGAATGCTGGCTTATTATCAATACCTGAACAAAGCTCGAATGAAGTCGATAAACGAATTAAAACAGACTCTTACCGAACTTGATGACATCAAGGCTTCACAGATCAGTAAACAGCAGCAGCTCACTAAGTTGATAGCAGAGCAACAAGTTCAGTCTAAGCGCTTAAGCCAGGAACAAAGTCAGCGCCAACTCACCCTCAATGAATTGCAACGTACCCTCAACACTAAGGGCGCTGAACTTGAACAACTACAAATTGAGGAAGCCAGCTTAAAACGCGTGGTAGAACAAGCACTACGTGCCATGAAAGACAGTCCATCAATGGAAGGTTTTGGCAAACAGGGAGGTAAGCTGAAATGGCCGACCAAAGGCCGAGTCAGTGCCAGCTTTGGCAGCCCACGTTCAGGGCAAGTAGTGTGGAAAGGCACTATGCTATCGGCACCTGAAGGACAAAATATACATGCAATTTCAGGAGGAAAAGTCATCTATGCCGATTGGTTAAAGGGGTTTGGTATGGTGATGGTCATCGACCACGGTAAGGGCTATATGAGTCTTTACGGCCATGCACAAACACTACTAAAAAGCCCTGGTGACATGGTAAAAAGTGGCGACGCAATTGCTTTAGTCGGACGTTCGGGTGGACAAACCGAGCCTGGCCTATACTTTGAAATAAGGCATAAAGGGCAAGCCGTCGATCCAGCGAAATACTGTCGCTAACATGGCTGCCCTAACAATAGGGGGCGGCTATGAAACATGTGTTCCGCGACATTGGTTGTGTTGGATTAGGCCTAGTACTAGGCCTGTCTATTAGCCTATCCAGTAAAGAGAATACAAAATCTTCTTTAAATAATTTTGACTATCCATTGCTACAGGATGTTATTGAAACAGTTGAAACTTATTATGTTAAAACCGTTTCAAAGGAAGAATTGGTCCAAGCGGCCATCAAGGGAATTTTTGAACATTTAGATCCTTACTCTAGCTTTTTAAATCACCAAGAATTCCTCGATTTAAAAGATGCCAACCGAGGTGAGTACTTTGGTTTTGGGTTTGAAGTCGCCAGCAATAAAAATCAGATCAGTATCATAGCGCCCTTCGCTAATTCCCCCGCAGAAAAAGCGGGGATAAGAGCTGGGGACACTATTATCAAACTCAATAATACTCTATCAACTGAAGCGAATCTCTCCGATATTCTTGCAGAAATAAAACAGCACAGCCTACGTAATCAACCGATTGATTTAACACTAAAACATCTAAACGATAGTACAGAGTTTAAGGTTTCACTCAGACCTAGCATGATCACTATGCAATCTGTGAGTAGCACACTGCTAAAAGGCAATATTGGCTACATTAGACTCAGTAGCTTTCAAGAAAACTCCACCAAAGATGTGTTGCATTCACTAAGCCAATGGCAAAGCACAGAGTTGACAGGGCTTATTCTCGATTTGCGTAATAATCCCGGAGGGCTACTCGACCAAGCAATAAAAATTGCGGATATCTTCCTCGCTAAGGGCCGTATCGTCTCAACTTCTGGGCGATTTTTTGATGCGAATTCAGACTACTACGCTTCACCTCAAACAATGTTCAACAAAGTGCCAATATTAGTGTTGATCAACAAAGGTTCAGCCTCTGCAGCCGAAGTGCTTGCAGCCGCATTGCAAGAAAATGGTCGCGCTAAGCTATTAGGTGAAACCAGTTTTGGTAAAGGAACCGTCCAAAGTTTGATCCCAATACTAAACGATGGCAACGCTGTAAAACTGACAATAGCCCAATACAACACGCCAAAAGGTGGAAATATCCACGAGATTGGCATAGTACCAGATGTGAAAGTCAACCCCGAAACTAGCTCAAACAAAGAGAATATGGCTATAATCGACGCCAACTCAACTCCAAGCGATGTTGCCCATGACTATATAGTCAACTCTGCTATAGCTTGGATACAACACCATGACGAATAAGCAGAAACAGTGCGTTTATTTTATATCTTTATTGTCTTCATCTTATATGTTGCGCCATCTTACGCGACTAAAATTGCACTGATCATCGATGACATAGGCTATCGTCAAACAGATAAAGCAGTATTGTCACTGCCTCACACAGTAACTCTTTCAGTGTTACCTCATACGCCTCTAGGTGAAAATCTCGCAAAAGTGGGTCACAGTAAAGGGCATGAAATAATGCTGCATTTACCTATGCAAGCTATTAACGGTAAAGCATTAGGTCCCGGAGGCTTAACCAAGGGTATGGATGAAGCAGAGATCCGCGCTAACGTATCGAGTGCGATTGCAAATATCCCTTTTGCTAAGGGTGCAAATAACCATATGGGGAGTTTATTAACACAACTCGATTCACACATGCTTTGGGTTATGGAATGCCTAAAGCAGAATCAACTGTATTTTGTGGATAGTATGACTACACCATTTTCTAAAGCGGGAGAGAAAGCAGATCAATTAGGTATCCCAAGTTTGAAACGCCAACTCTTTCTCGATAACAACGTCAGTAAAAAAGCCCTTGAAAAGCAATTTAATCTCATGATTAGCAATGCACACATGCAAGGAAGCCTAGTGATAATAGCTCATCCGTATCCTGAAACCATTCGCTTCTTACAAGCGAATTTACCACTACTTGAAGCAGAAGGAATAGATCTGGTACCCGTATCAGATTTATTGCCTATTGATATAGCTCAGGAAAATAGACTAATCCAACTGTAAAACAGAAATAGACAAATCCGGCAGCAAAACTAACAGCTCATCACGATTACTGACTATATCTTGCAAACTATATTGATCGAGCACATTTAAATAAGCATCAACCGCATGCGCCAAGACGCCTTTAAGCTTACAGGCTGGTGTAAACCGGCAGTAAGGTTTACTACAGTCAATTGGTGCTAATGAATTTTCAAGAACTCGCACTAATTGGCCTAAGTTGATCTCGCAAGCTGGCTTGCCGAGACGAAAGCCACCCATTTTTCCTCGAATGGTTTCTAAATAGCCTAGCTTACCGAGATGATGCACAATTTTAGAAACATGATTAGGTGATAAATCAAATACCTGGGTAATTTCAGCAATTCTAAACAGCGTCGTCCTATCGGGCTGAACAGCCAAATACATAAGTGTACGAACGCCAAAATCGGTATAGCGTGTTAACTGCATAATTCACCTGTCAGCGATAAACCTAATGAGAAGTCTGAGATTCAAGGTTAGTGATCAACCAAAACGCCTCTTCATTTGTATTACCACATGCATCCAGGGATGCATCAAAATCACTACAAACGGCGGGACGAGCTGGCGAGCCGAAAATCAAACATAAATTATCATCACTGAGTTGAACACAGCGCTCTCCTGCAGCTTTGCCATTAGGCATACCCGGAATAACACTGCTAATTGAAGGTGCAATACAGCAAGCACCACAACCAAGACGACAATTCATTTTTGTTACTCATGAAAGACATAAGGGATTATACCGCTTAATTTGTCCGAGATAAGTGTTACAACTCAATACTGCCAAGTCGCGCACAAGAGCCATTCTATTAGTGAAAGAAACCATGTTAATAATTGGCTCAAATGGCTGACTACACAATCCTAGATAAAAAGATTGTAGAGTCATATTAGCAAAACGAAAAAAGCCTCATCTTTCGATGAGGCTTATCTCTTAATGTTGGCGGAGCGGACGGGACTCGAACCCGCGACCCCCGGCGTGACAGGCCGGTATTCTAACCAACTGAACTACCGCTCCTTTAGTCTAACGTTTGCACGTTAAGCTAAATTAGGCGCTTGGCGATGACCTACTCTCACATGGGGAGACCCCACACTACCATCGGCGCGATTGCGTTTCACTTCTGAGTTCGGGATGGGATCAGGTGGTTCCACAATGCTATTGTCACCAAGCATATTTGGTTTTAAACAAGACTCGAGAGCGCACTGCGTGCTGCTAGATTCTAGGAACTAAAACCTGCTCTTATCTTATTTAATAATTCGGAAAACTGATTGTTTTTTGAGTCCACACTTCATTAAGTGTTTATATTCTGTCTAAGCTCACTTTGCAGTAAAACCCATCTGGGTTGTATGGTTAAGCCTCTCGAGTCATTAGTACATGTTAGCTCAACGCCTCACAACGCTTACACACCATGCCTATCAACGTCCTAGTCTCGAACGGCTCTTTAGTGGACTTATAGTCCAAGGGATGACTCATCTTGGGGCTCGCTTCCCGCTTAGATGCTTTCAGCGGTTATCGATTCCGAACGTAGCTACCGGGCAATGCCATTGGCATGACAACCCGAACACCAGCGGTTCGTTCACTCCGGTCCTCTCGTACTAGGAGCAACTCCCCTCAATCATCCAACGCCCACGGCAGATAGGGACCGAACTGTCTCACGACGTTCTGAACCCAGCTCGCGTACCACTTTAAATGGCGAACAGCCATACCCTTGGGACCGACTTCAGCCCCAGGATGTGATGAGCCGACATCGAGGTGCCAAACACCGCCGTCGATATGAACTCTTGGGCGGTATCAGCCTGTTATCCCCGGAGTACCTTTTATCCGTTGAGCGATGGCCCTTCCATTCAGAACCACCGGATCACTATGACCTACTTTCGTACCTGCTCGACGTGTATGTCTCGCAGTTAAGCTGGCTTATGCCATTGCACTAACCGTACGATGTCCGACCGTACTTAGCCAACCTTCGTGCTCCTCCGTTACTCTTTGGGAGGAGACCGCCCCAGTCAAACTACCCACCAGGCACTGTCCCTAACCCCGATTAGGGGTCTAGGTTAGAACATCAAAACTACAAGGGTGGTATTTCAAGGACGACTCCATCAGGACTAGCGTCCCAACTTCATAGTCTCCCACCTATCCTACACATGTAGGTTCAATGTTCAGTGCCAAGCTATAGTAAAGGTTCACGGGGTCTTTCCGTCTAGCCGCGGGTATACGGCATCTTCACCGCAATTTCAACTTCACTGAGTCTCGGCTGGAGACAGCGTGGCCATCATTACGCCATTCGTGCAGGTCGGAACTTACCCGACAAGGAATTTCGCTACCTTAGGACCGTTATAGTTACGGCCGCCGTTTACCGGGGCTTCGATCATGAGCTTCTCTTGCGATAACCCAATCAATTAACCTTCCGGCACCGGGCAGGCGTCACACCGTATACTTCCTCTTGCGAGTTTGCACAGTGCTGTGTTTTTGATAAACAGTTGCAGCCACCTGGTATCTGCGACTCCCGTCAGCTTAGAGAGCAAGTCTCATCACCAACAGGAGCGTACCTTCTCCCGAAGTTACGGTACCATTTTGCCTAGTTCCTTCAGCCGAGTTCTCTCAAGCGCCTTGGTATTCTCTACCCGACCACCTGTGTCGGTTTGGGGTACGATTCCCGCTAACCTGAAGCTTAGAAGATTTTCCTGGAAGCATGGCATCAACTACTTCAGTCCCTTAGGACCTCGTCATCAGCTCTCAGTGTATAGCAACCCGGATTTGCCTAAGTCACCCACCTACCACCTTAAACGCGGACTACCAACGCCGCGCTAGCCTAGCCTTCTCCGTCTCTCCATCGCAGTTAGCGGAAGTACAGAAATATTAATCTGTTTCCCATCGATTACGCCTTTCGGCCTCACCTTAGGGGTCGACTCACCCTGCCCCGATTAACGTTGGACAGGAACCCTTGGTCTTTCGGCGAGGGGGTTTTTCACCCCCTTTATCGTTACTCATGTCAGCATTCGCACTTCTGATACCTCCAGCGTGGGTTACCCCTTCACCTTCAACGGCTTACAGAACGCTCCTCTACCGCGCAACCCTAATGGGCTGCACCCGTAGCTTCGGTGGTATGTTTAGCCCCGTTACATCTTCCGCGCAGGCCGACTCGACTAGTGAGCTATTACGCTTTCTTTAAATGATGGCTGCTTCTAAGCCAACATCCTAGCTGTCTAAGCCTTCCCACATCGTTTCCCACTTAACATACACTTTGGGACCTTAGCTGACGGTCTGGGTTGTTTCCCTTTTGACGACGGACGTTAGCACCCGCCGTCTGTCTCCCGAGTAGTACTCATTGGTATTCGGAGTTTGCAAAGGGTTGGTAAGTCGGGATGACCCCCTAGCCTTAACAGTGCTCTACCCCCAATGGTATTCGCTCGAGGCGCTACCTAAATAGCTTTCGAGGAGAACCAGATATCTCCCGGTTTGATTGGCCTTTCACCCCCAGCCACAAGTCATCCGCTAATTTTTCAACATTAGTCGGTTCGGTCCTCCAGTTGATGTTACTCAACCTTCAACCTGCCCATGGCTAGATCACCGGGTTTCGGGTCTACACCTTGCAACTAAACGCGCAGTTAACACTCGGTTTCCCTACGGCTCCGCTATTCGCTTAACCTCGCTACAAAATGTAAGTCGCTGACCCATTATACAAAAGGTACGCAGTCACGGTCTCAAGAACCGCTCCCACTGCTTGTACGTATACGGTTTCAGGTTCTATTTCACTCCCCTCACAGGGGTTCTTTTCGCCTTTCCCTCACGGTACTGGTTCACTATCGGTCAGTCAGGAGTATTTAGCCTTGGAGGATGGTCCCCCCATATTCAAACAGGATGTCACGTGTCCCGCCTTACTCGTTTTCATCTACGGTTAGTTTTCGTGTACGGGGCTATCACCCTGTGCCGCTGGACTTTCCAGACCATTCCACTAACACCCCATAGACTTAAGGGCTAATCCCCGTTCGCTCGCCGCTACTAGGGGAATCTCGGTTGATTTCTTTTCCTAAGGGTACTTAGATGTTTCAGTTCCCCTCGTTCGCCTCATGTAGCTATGTATTCACTACATGATGACCGCTTATGCGGCCGGGTTCCCCCATTCGGACATCGTTAGCTCAAATGCTTGTTACTAGCTCGCCAACGCTTTTCGCAAGTTACTACGTCCTTCATCGCCTCTGACTGCCAAGGCATCCACCGTATACGCTTAGTCGCTTAACCATACAACCCAGATAGGTTTCTTTTTCGCTTGCCACTCCTCTTGTTATGCGGCGTTGCAAGTCTCATTCCTCAATCATGTAGCGCTGCTACACTCATTCGTCATTCAACTTACGGCCTTGCCTAACAAGCGATTGGCTGCGCTTATCTTATCGAAATAAGAAAAAACACATATCGAATTGTATTGCGACCAGCTTGGTTTTACTTGTCTCACTTCTGACCAAAGAAGTGGACGCGCCTTAGACTTGAATATTCAAGACACTTAATAAAGTGTTTGAGAACTCAATGTTCAATGCTTTCGCATTAAACTTTTTGTAATTAATCACATGACAGACTCATGCCATTAATTACTATCAGCTTTCCAAATTGTTAAAGAACTACATCGACCTGCTAGAGGGATGTTTCGCTCTACCCGTCCTAAGACAGGATAAACAAGCAATCTGTGTGAACACTCAGCAAACATTAAGTTAGTCGTATAGGTAAGGAGGTGATCCAGCCCCAGGTTCCCCTAGGGCTACCTTGTTACGACTTCACCCCAGTCATGAACCACAAAGTGGTGAGCGCCCCCCCGAAGGTTAAGCTACCCACTTCTTTTGCAGCCCACTCCCATGGTGTGACGGGCGGTGTGTACAAGGCCCGGGAACGTATTCACCGTGGCATTCTGATCCACGATTACTAGCGATTCCGACTTCATGGAGTCGAGTTGCAGACTCCAATCCGGACTACGACGAGCTTTGTGAGATTAGCTCCACCTCGCGGCTTTGCAACCCTCTGTACTCGCCATTGTAGCACGTGTGTAGCCCTACTCGTAAGGGCCATGATGACTTGACGTCGTCCCCACCTTCCTCCGGTTTATCACCGGCAGTCTCCCTAGAGTTCCCACCATTACGTGCTGGCAAATAAGGATAGGGGTTGCGCTCGTTGCGGGACTTAACCCAACATTTCACAACACGAGCTGACGACAGCCATGCAGCACCTGTCTCACAGTTCCCGAAGGCACCAATCCATCTCTGGAAAGTTCTGTGGATGTCAAGAGTAGGTAAGGTTCTTCGCGTTGCATCGAATTAAACCACATGCTCCACCGCTTGTGCGGGCCCCCGTCAATTCATTTGAGTTTTAACCTTGCGGCCGTACTCCCCAGGCGGTCTACTTAATGCGTTAGCTTGAGAGCCCAGTGTTCAAGACACCAAACTCCGAGTAGACATCGTTTACGGCGTGGACTACCAGGGTATCTAATCCTGTTTGCTCCCCACGCTTTCGTGCATGAGCGTCAGTCTTTGTCCAGGGGGCCGCCTTCGCCACCGGTATTCCTCCAGATCTCTACGCATTTCACCGCTACACCTGGAATTCTACCCCCCTCTACAAGACTCTAGTTCGCCAGTTCGAAATGCTATTCCTAGGTTGAGCCCAGGGCTTTCACATCTCGCTTAACAAACCGCCTGCGCACGCTTTACGCCCAGTAATTCCGATTAACGCTCGGACCCTCCGTATTACCGCGGCTGCTGGCACGGAGTTAGCCGGTCCTTCTTCTGTAGGTAACGTCACAGATATAGCGTATTAAACTACACCCTTTCCTCCCTACTGAAAGTGCTTTACAACCCGAAGGCCTTCTTCACACACGCGGCATGGCTGCATCAGGGTTTCCCCCATTGTGCAATATTCCCCACTGCTGCCTCCCGTAGGAGTCTGGGCCGTGTCTCAGTCCCAGTGTGGCTGATCATCCTCTCAGAACAGCTAGGGATCGTCGCCTTGGTGAGCCATTACCTCACCAACTAGCTAATCCCACCTAGGTTCATCCAATCGCGGAAGGCCCGAAGGTCCCCTCCTTTCCCCCGTAGGGCGTATGCGGTATTAGCAGTCGTTTCCAACTGTTATCCCCCTCGACTGGGCAGATCCCTAGGCATTACTCACCCGTCCGCCGCTCGCCACCTCAGAAGTAAACTCCCTTGTGCTGCCGCTCGACTTGCATGTGTTAGGCCTGCCGCCAGCGTTCAATCTGAGCCATGATCAAACTCTTCAATTAAAGTTTTGTTGCTTCCGTCTTACGACTTCAGCTGCTCAATGAATTCTGATTTTTTGTTTCTCGCACTCCTTATAAAAGAAGCACTGAAACAAACTGTACATATTGCTATGAACACTCATTGTTACATTGATTTAAATTTTTGACTGCCAACCCTAAGGTTAAGCAGTTTCGATTAACTCAACACCTGTGAGTGTCCACACAGATTTCTTGTTTTATCTTGTTAAAGAGCAACTCAACCTCATAAGAGAAGGCGAGTACCACACTGAGCGCCGAACGCTACCAGTTGGCTAGGGCTGCGTATTCTACGCATTTCCCGTTTCGCGTCAAGGAGTTTTTGCAAACTTTCTCAACACTCATCAATCAGTAAACTCATTGATGAACCGTCATATCAGGCTGCTTAACGCTGTCTGCCGTGTCAGTGGATGCGCATTATAGGGAGCGAAACTTTTTCTGCAAGTGCTTTTTAAAATAAAATGGCAACAAGGCATTTAGACGGCTATTTATCGAACGAAGCGAATAAAAAAGGGACTATAAAGTCCCTTTTTAAGGTTTATTTCCTGATGTAACGAAACTCAACTATCTAATACATCAAGAATGAACAATGGATACTAAGGGCTGAAGAAACGAGATTCTTGCTTAACTTCTACTTCTTCACCGTTAATATGCGTTTTCACTTTAATTTCAATATTCGTCACTGAACGAGCTAACTCTACTGGGTCGACTCCAACGCTAATAGGTAATGTAAATACCTCGCCCGCCGCAATGGTAACTGAGTTTGGGCCATACCATTTATAGTTGTTTAAGCCTTCGACACTCATAGTGTATTCGTGTGCTTCTTCCGTTTTGTTGAGGATCTTAAGGGTGAATGTATTTTCAATCAGCCCTTGGTTATTTTCTCTATATAACTGATTACGATCACGGATAATATCCATACGCACAGGCGCAATAGTTGCACTGGCGTAGATGAATACCAGTATCATAACCACCAGCACAACACCGTATCCGATTAACTTGGGCCTTAGCACTTTCTCTTTTATACCTTCAAGCTTGTTTTCCGTGGTGTAACTAATAAGCCCTAATGGATAACCCATACGCTCCATCGTTTGATCACAAGCATCGATACAAGCACCACAGTTAATACATTCATACTGTAAACCATTACGAATATCGATTCCTGTTGGGCACACCTGCACACAGAGATCGCAATCAATACAGTCGCCTAAGCCTATTTCTTTCGGATCGGCTTTACGTGAACGCGGGCCACGAGTTTCACCACGTTTAGTATCGTAACCAACAATAAATGTATTCTTATCAAACATAGCGGCTTGGAAACGAGCATATGGACACATGTGAATACACATGATTTCACGCATCCAGCCAGCATTCCCGTAGGTGGCAAGTGTAAAAAACACGACCCAGAAATAGATGCCACCAGAAGCATTAAGGGTAAATACGTCGAGATAAACCTCGCGGCTCGGTACAAAATAAGACACAAAGGTCATCGCAGTGACGAAAGAAAGCAGTATCCAAGCTGTATGTTTAGCCACTTTTCGCCAAATTTTATCGAAACTCCATGGCATTTGATCGAGCTTTATACGCTTATTACGCGCACCCTCGAGTTTTTCCTCAAACCAAATGAACATAAAAGTCCATACTGTCTGGGGGCATGTATAACCACACCAAACTCGGCCAAGGTAAGTTGTCACAAAGAAAAGAGCAAAAGCAGCTATCATAAAGAGGGCGGCGAGTAAGGTAAGATCCTGAGGCCAAATGGTTAAGCCGAATACGTGGAACTTTTGCTCACCTAAGTTAAACCATACGGCTTGGCGATTTCCCCACGGGATCCACGGGAGTATCAGGAAGAATAACATTGCAATCCACCCCATACGGCGGCGCAAAGAAGTCCACAATCCGTCGATGGCTCGGACATAAATCCGGTTGCGAGGGTTAAAGCGATCAGCTTTACTCGCATCTGGCTGGTGAATCTTAATTCGATTGGTTTTCGAATAGTCCTTGTTATTAGATTCTGTGCTCATCTTGACAGCCTTTTACTGCTTTAATATTGGACGAAAACGGGCTTATTATACCCATATAATTAATGGTTATTCACTTATGTTGGACTAAAAGATGAAAGGTTGGATCATACTCGCATTACTTGCAGGCGCATTATATTACCTCTACACAGAAACAGACAAATTAGATGCACCAATTGCAGAGGTACAAACGATAATTAAAGACGTGAAGAATAAAGCGCAATCCATCTCTGGGACACAAATCATTAAAATCGATCAACAATTAGCAAAAGCGAGAAAGGAAATCGTAGAGCGCTTATCGGCGCCAGAACTTGAAGAGTTTAACAAAATACCCTTCACCCCAGACGCCATAGCAGACTTTAAGAAAACCTACTGTGGTACAAAAGCACCAGAACATCCTGTTTTCAGCCGAGACAATCTGCTTTATATTTGCGATCATCTCTAATCACTTTCCTCGGGTTAAAAGGGAATTTTGCCATATAACACTAAGCTTTATGCTTAGTTGATTGACCTTATATGATTCCACCTAGCCTTTGAGACCCGACAGACATAGGCCAAGTACCATGACCCAACAAGTATCAGACATTTTTGATCCCACTTTATGGGATGAAGTCAGTGGATTTAATTTTGACGACATTACCTACCACAGAGCCAAAGCACACGGCACAGTGCGTATTGCTATCAATCGTCCCGAATGCCTTAATGCCTTTAGGCCCAAAACCGTCGATGAGCTTTACATTGCACTCGACCATGCACGTCAATGGTCTGATGTAGGTTGTGTATTACTCACAGGCAATGGTCCCTCAGCTAAAGGTCAATATTCCTTTTCTTCCGGTGGCGATCAACGTATTCGCGGCAAAGATGGCTATAAATATGAAGGCGCCGAAGAAGGTAAAGCCGATCAAGCCAGAATGGGCCGCTTACATATATTAGAAGTGCAACGCCTTATCCGCTTTATGCCTAAAGTGGTCATCGCCGTTGTGCCAGGTTGGGCGGTGGGTGGCGGCCATAGTTTACACGTAGTGTGCGACTTAACCTTAGCCTCGAAAGAACACGCAATATTTAAACAAACCGATCCCGATGTTGCGAGCTTCGACTCAGGTTATGGCAGTGCTTATCTCGCCAAGATGATCGGCCAAAAACGCGCCAGAGAAATCTTCTTCTGCGGTTTTAACTACAGTGCCGATGAAGCCTTTGCCATGGGGATGGTCAATAAGTCCGTCCCCCACGCCGAGCTAGAAACCGAAGCATTGATGTGGGCGAAAGAGATTAATTCTAAATCACCTACGGCTATGCGTATGCTTAAATACGGCTTTAACATGACCGATGATGGTATGGTTGGTCAGCAATTATTTGCCGGTGAAGCAACGCGTTTAGCCTATGCGAGCGCCGAAGCACAGGAAGGGCGTGATGCCTTCCTCGAAAAACGCGATCAAGATTTTTCAGCCTTCCCTTGGCACTACTAATTTTAGAATCGTATTAATTTACGTTTAAATGCTCAAAGCCCTCCATCGTGAGGGCTTTATGTTTTTTACAACGGATAAATAGATAAAACCGTTTAAACTAATCTGAAAACACAGCTTTTATTTTTAATGAGAATTGTTATCATCTAAATATTCCCGCTGGGAGCCTATTTAGAGGACAAGATCATGACTAAGACACTCACGTTTGCCGTACTGCATTTTAGCGTCGCTTTTACCGTAACCTATTTATTAACTGGCAGTGTGCTCGTCGGTGGCGCAGTGGCCTTAGTAGAACCCGCGGTTAACACTGTTGTATTTTACTTCCATGACAAAGTGTGGAAACGCATTGAGGCAAAAAAGCAGCACGAGCTAGAAACCATTCCAGCATAGCAAGCTAAGTCACCAGCATTTGCTATTACTGTAAGTTATCGTCATTTTGTCGTGAACTCTATATAAAAAAACCGCCAATAAAGGCGGTTTTCATTTAAATATCTCTATTTATTCTACTGTTACAGATTTTGCCAAGTTACGTGGTTGATCCACGTCGGTACCTTTGATTAATGCAACATGGTACGACAATAGCTGTAAAGGAATAGTGTAGATCAGTGGCGCCATAAAGATGTCACAGTGTGGCACAGGGATCACTTTCATCGTGTCATCCGACTCGAACTCGGCATCTACATCGGCAAACACATACATTAAGCCGCCACGGGCACGCACTTCTTCAACATTCGATTTCAGTTTTTCGAGCAATTCATTGTTTGGCGCAACGACAATCACTGGCATATCGGCATCGATAAGCGCTAGTGGGCCGTGTTTTAATTCGCCAGAGGCATAAGCTTCAGCATGAATATAAGAAATCTCTTTCAGCTTTAACGCGCCTTCCATCGCAATCGGATATTGATCGCCACGGCCAAGGAATAATGCATGGTGTTTATCGGCAAAATCTTCAGCCAGTTCAGCAATCGCAGCATCTAAACCTAAAGCTTGTTCCACTTTTGCTGGCATAGATTGTAGGCTTTGAGTAATTTGGGCCTGCATTTGATCAGACATGCCATTGTGACGACCGATCACCGCAGTCAACATTAATAAGCCAGCAAGCTGTACAGTGAAAGCTTTAGTCGATGCCACGCCAATCTCTGCGCCCGCTTTCATCATGTAAGCCATGTCAGATTCGCGAACCAATGATGAACCTGGCGCATTACAAATCGTCAATGTGGCTTTGTAACCCATTTCTTTCGCTAAGCGCATGGCCGCTAAGGTATCGGCGGTTTCACCCGATTGTGAAATCGTCACCAACAGGCTATTTGGGAATAAGTGCGACTTGCGATAACGGAATTCAGAGGCAATTTCGACGTTACAAGACACACCAGCCCAATCTTCTAACCAGTAACGAGCCGCCATGCCCGCATGGTAACTAGTACCACAGGCGATGATTTGCACATGTTTGATATCTTTTAAAAACTCAGCAGCGTTGTCACCAAAAGCCGTGTCTAGCACTTGCTTATTAGCAATACGACCTTCAATTGTGCGCGTCAGTGCCAATGGCTGCTCGTAAATTTCTTTAAGCATATAGTGGCGATATTCGCCTTTGTCACCGGCATCGTGGGTAATTTCAGATTCTTTGACTTCACGCTCAACGGCATTACCGTTTAGGTCGAAAATACTCACGCTGCGACGGGTCACTTCGGCCACATCACCTTCTTCTAGGAAAGCAAATGAACGAGTGACAGGTAATAAGGCGAGTTGATCTGAGGCGACAAAGTTTTCACCTAGACCAAAACCAATCACCAATGGACTACCAGAGCGAGCCACAACCATACGATCACTGTCACGACGATCGATTACCACTGTGCCATAGGCGCCTTCAAGTTGTTTCACTGTGGCTTGTACGGCACCAAGCAGAGTACTATGGGTTTTCAGCTCATGGTGCACTAAGTGACAAATCACTTCGGTGTCGGTATCTGAGCTAAAGTTGTAACCTAAACCTTTAAGCATTTCGCGCAGTTTATTGTGGTTTTCGATAATACCGTTGTGCACCACGGCAATATCACCTTCCGATAAATGCGGATGAGCATTACGCTCACTCGGCTCACCATGGGTCGCCCAGCGAGTGTGCGCAATACCAGTTCCGCCCACTAATGGATCCGTTTCAAGCGCAGCCGACAACTCTTGTACTTTACCCACGCGGCGCGTGCGACTCAGTTCACCATTGTGAATAACCGCAACACCTGCAGAGTCATATCCACGATATTCTAAACGGCGTAAGCCTTCTACCAGAATTTCAGCCACATCCCTTTGCGCCACGGCGCCTACGATTCCACACATAGTCTTTACCTATAAATTAAAATGAAGTTGTTAAGCTATTTTGTCTATTGAGCGTAGGGCGCTAGCATGACTCGCACGCCCTGATCTGAAATTTGTTTTAACGCACTCTCGTCGATACGTGAGTCGGTGACCAACACACTGACCTTGGCCCACGGTAACTCTAAGTTAGGGATCCGCTTGCCGATTTTGTCAGAATCGACCATAACGATCACTTCGCGGGAAACTTCGGCCATCACTTTACTTAGGCCTGTTAACTCGTTAAAGGTGGTGGTCCCGCGTTCAAGATCGATACCATCGGCACCAATAAACAGTTGGTCGAAGTTATAGGAACGCAGCACTTGCTCGGCGACTTGGCCTTGAAAGGATTCAGAATGCGGGTCCCAAGTCCCACCGGTCATCAATAAAGTTGGCTCGTTTTCGAGTTCATGGATGGCATTGGCAAGGTGCAGCGCATTCGTCATGACCACCAGCCCACGCTTATCGTTCAACTGTTCAATCAAACCTGACGTCGTAGTGCCACTATCTATAATGATGCGATTGTGATCTTTAATCAGCTGCGCGGCAGTTTTCGCAATAGAAAGTTTATTAGGCGCGATCTTGGCAGAGAACTGTTGAGTGACTTCGTCTGGAATCGCCACGGCGCCACCGTAACGGCGCAATAATAAACCCGTTTTCTCAAGCGCGGCGAGATCCTTACGAATCGTCACTTCTGAGGTTTCAAAACGTAACGACAGTTCATCAACGCTCACTTCACCCTGTTCGTTCAATATGGTGATTATGCTGTGGCGACGCTGCTGTGTGTTTCGTTTATTCATAAAACCTTTCAGTTAAGTTTCGATTCGAAAGGTGCATTATAGTGAAACGAAACTTTTTTGCTAGTCATACGAAGCACTCTTTCGCATGATCACGAGTCATTTTAATTAATTTAAAATTGTGAACTTAAAAACCAACCAATAAAAAAGCAGTTTATCCTTTAGGGATAAACTGCTTTAAATAGATTAAAAATCCTAATAAGTATTAGAACTTAGCTTCAACAGCAACACTGAAGTTACGGTCTTGGCCGATAGTGACCATTCTATCACTGCCACCGTCTAGGTACTCAGTATCAAAGAGGTTTCTGACGTTGGCGCGAAGGCTCACATCTTTACCCATGATATCCATAGTGTAGGCCGCACCGATATCAAAACGTACATAGCCATCTTTGGTGATAGTATTTACATCATCAGCAAAACGCTCTCCGACATAGATAGCACCAAAGTTCATCGCAAAGTTGTCTGTCACTTCATAGCGAGTCCAAATATTGGCTGACCACTCAGGAGCATCAATAGGGGTTTTACCATCTAAGCTCTTGCCACCGATTTTGCCTGCACCAGTATTATATTCCGCATCTAAATACATCATAGATGAAGTCACAAACCAGCTATCACCTAACTGACCTTGGGCACCAATTTCAAAGCCACGGTGATGTTGCTCACCACCTTGGGTTGTCATTGTTTTTTTACTCGGTATAGGGCTGTCAAGTTCAATGACAACGTTTGAAACCGTAATATCAAACACAGCAGCAGTTAATAGTAAGCTATCATTAAATAACTCCCACTTAGTCCCTAATTCATATTGAGTTCCATACTCAGGCTTAAGGTTATCGCCTTCATTAACATCTTCAGAACTGGTGACAGAACCTTTTGGTGCGAAGCTTTTTGAATAGTTAACGTAAATACTACCATTGCTCATTGGTGAGTAGATCACCCCAAACTTAGGCGATACAGCATAACTGTTGCCGCCTACACCATCTTTCTTCTGCTCGTCATAACGCACACCAGCAAGCAATTTCCATTGTTCATTTAAGGTCATTAAATCCTGCAGATAGAAACCGTAATATTTGTATTCACTTGGAATACTCAAGTTTCCTTGATGGTAATCAAGCTCTGGCTTAATCACCACTTGCCCAGGAATAACGGTTTGTGCTGTACCACGCTTAATTTGCTGTTGGTAGAAATAGTCTAAGTAGTTAGCACCAATAAGGAATTGATGCTCCATACCTGCTAAAGAAAACTCACCTGTAAAGTCCACAAAAGCCGTTTTATGTTGCCAATCATCGTAACGATCAAATGGGCTGATCCGATAACCATTTGTGAAAGGATCTGCCGTATAAACAGGCGCAGAATCGAAACGTTGACGGTCAAATTGTTGATCGTTATAACCTACTTTAACTTTCCAATCGTCAGTCATTTGCCAAGTAATATCGGCACCTAAATTTGAAATCGTATTATCAGTAAAGGCCCATGGCGCATCCCAAACGGTTTTACGTCCACCTATCACATTACCTTGAGCATCTAGCCAACCACCAGCATCAATACCCGCTTTATCTTGGGTATGATCGTATTTAACCGACAGAGTAACATCGTCGCTGACATCAAACTCTAGGTTTAGGTAACCTAACCAACGGTCACGCTCTTGGTTTTCTTCAGTGGTCGAATACTCACGCCAGTATTTAGTGTCTTGTTTCACTAACACACCACGGTAACGAATACTTTGAGCATCATTTAAGCTGCCACCAGCGTCTAATTGTGCGCGGGTTGAGCCGTAGCCATCGGTATCAAAACCAAGATCCAACATGGAGTCATAGGTAGGCTTTTTAGTGACCATATTCACTAAACCACCAGGACCAGACTGACCATAAAGCATGCTAGAAGGGCCTTTTAACACCTCAACTTGCTGTAGGGTTTCAATAGGTTGTACATAGTGAGACCACTGCTGATGGCCATTGATAAGATAACCATTACCGGAATCAATCTCGAAACCACGGATACTAAAGACTTGGCGGTTCCAACGCGTTGTACCAGCAGTTACGCTTGAGTCGTTGACTAAGACTTCAGCGAGGTTAGTGGCTAACTGTTCATCTGTAACAAAATCGGGGATAACATTAACGGACTGTGGAGTATCCATTAAGTTGATATCACCACGCATAGCACCCGATGCAGAACCCACTTTATAGTCGTTAAAAGTACGGCCAGTGACTTTAATACGTTCAATATTGGCATCTGTTGCATCATCAGCTAAAACAGGCATAGCCATTAATGCTGCGCCAACAGCAAGACCTACGATTGAATATTTAAATACCATTGCCAACACCTCGAATAAATCTTTAGTCTTAGAATTGCTGGCAATATAAATGAGAAGTGTTTTTATTTTATCTTCTTTACATGAATTTACAATTGAGTGTGATACCGATCAAATTAGCTTAAAAACCAACAAGTTGCACATAGCATACAAATGTTAATTAAACCTTAATTATTAAGCATTTCTTAATAAAAAGGTTTTTAATGCTTAATCTTGAATATCTGTAAAGACAAAAGCGGCACAGAGCCGCTTTTAGTTTTTAATGTTACGAAGTTAGATTCACTTTTTTATTTTAACGGGGCGCTTCCAATCCAAGAGATGCTTTTGTTTTACACGAGTGATCACTAACTCATTCTCACCCACATCACGGGTAATCGTTGAACCGGCCCCTAAAGTAGCACCTTTACCGATAGTCACAGGTGCCACCAACTGAGTATCACTGCCGACAAAGACATTATCTTCAATCACGGTTAAATGCTTATTAGCGCCATCATAGTTACAGGTAATAGTACCAGCGCCAATATTAACGCCATCACCAATAATAGCATCACCTAAATAGGCTAAGTGCCCAGCTTTAGAACCTACACCAATAATCGCTTTTTTGACTTCAACAAAGTTGCCGATATGGGCATCTTGCTTAAGTTCTGCTCCCGGGCGTAAACGGGCAAATGGGCCAGCACTGGCAGCAACACCCAGTTTAGCCCCTTCGATAATAGAGTAAGGCTTAATCTCGGCGCCATCGGCAATCTCACAATCAATCAATATTGCACCAGCGCCAATAGTGACGTTACTACCAAGAATAACTTTGCCTTCGAATATCACGTTAATATCGATCATTACATCCATACCGACGGTGACTTCACCGCGGATATCAATGCGATGTGGATCGCGAAGGTTCGCCCCCGCCAACATCAGTTTTTCGGCTTCACGAGCTTGGTAAGCACGTTCAAGTTGCGCTAATTGCACGCGATTATTGGCGCCTTCCACTTCAATGGCCGATTGTGGCTGAGCAGTATCAATAGCAACGCCATCAGCGTGCGCCATAGCAATAATATCCGTTAGATAGTATTCGCCTTGAGCATTATTGTTCGATAAACGGCTCAACCAAGTTTTAAGTTGTTTACCTGGAACTGCCATGATGCCAGTATTGATTTCGTTGATCAGCAACTGCTCTGGGTTAGCATCTTTTTGCTCAATAATACCTACCACTTTTCCTTGCTCACGAACAATACGACCATAACCTGTTGGATTAGCAAGGTTAACTGTCAAAATAGCAACACCATTTTCAGGACGAGCGGCGAGTAATGCTTCAAGAGTCGATGCTTGGATCAACGGCACATCACCGTAAAGAATCAGTACAGTATCGTTGTCGGCGATATATGGACTAGCCTGTGCAACCGCATGACCTGTACCCAATTGCTCAGCTTGTAATACCCAATTAAGTTGTTGTTCACCTAAGCTGGCTTGTAGTTTGTCGGCACCGTAGCCGTACACCAATTGAATCGCATCACTGCCAATGCTATGTGCTGTATCAATCACATGCTGTACCATGCTTTTATGGGCTATAGGATGTAATACTTTAGGAAGATCTGAGCGCATCCGAGTTCCTTTACCTGCCGCTAAGATCACTACATTTAATGCCATTGCCATATCCTTGAACAAATTCCAAGAGGGTGAAAAAATTACCGTCGATTTTGTGGCGCAATTTTAGCGGAAAGCCCATCGAAAAGCGAAGCGGATAGCGATGCTAATCAATCAAAGACATACACAAATGCCAATCTATCCCGATTTTAGAAACAAAAAGGCGACCCTATGGTCGCCTTTTTTCATAAACAATAACCTTATCTGGCAATGTTTTTCTTGATGGTTTCAACAACACGTAATTGAGCCATTGCTTTCGCTAACTCAACCATAGCTGCACCATAATCAAAATCAGCACCTGCATCGGCCATATGGGCTTCTGCACGGCGTTTTGCTTCTAATGCTGCCTGCTCATCAATTTCATCGGCACGCATTACGACATCCGCGAGAACGGCAATAGAATTGGGCTGCACTTCCAGAAAACCGCCTGAAAGATAAATAACCTCTTCACTGCCATCTTGCTTGATGATGCGCGCCATGCCAGGTTTGATAGTGGTCAGCAGAGGGGCGTGACCAGGTAAAATACCTAATTCCCCTTCAACACCAGTCACTTGTAGACATGCTACTCGACCTTTAAAAATGCTGTTTTCTGCACTTACAATATCAAGATGTACTGTCATGGCTGCCATCCGGTTCTCCTTAAAAAACTAAGTAAAATACTTAGTTATTTCTTTTTGTTGGCTTTTTCGATGACTTCATCGATAGAACCAACCATATAGAACGCTTGTTCTGGCAGATGATCAAACTCACCATTCAGAATACCCTTAAAGCCACGGATAGTGTTTTTAAGAGAAACGTACTTACCAGGAGAACCTGTAAAGACTTCTGCTACGAAGAAAGGCTGAGACAAGAAACGCTCAATCTTACGAGCACGGAATACAGTGGTCTTGTCATCATCTGACAATTCATCCATACCCAAAATCGCAATAATGTCTTTCAGCTCTTTGTAACGTTGCAATACCGTTTGTACACCGTTAGCAACATCATAATGCTCTTGGCCAACAACCAATGGATCTAATTGACGTGAAGTCGAATCCAATGGGTCAACCGCTGGGTAAATACCCAGAGAAGCAATTTGACGAGACAGTACAACAGTCGCATCTAAGTGAGCGAAGGTTGTTGCTGGTGATGGGTCAGTCAAGTCATCCGCTGGTACGTATACCGCTTGTACAGAGGTAATAGAACCCGTCTTAGTTGAAGTAATACGCTCTTGCAGAACGCCCATTTCTTCAGCCAATGTTGGTTGATAACCTACCGCAGAAGGCATACGGCCTAACAGTGCAGATACTTCAGTACCGGCTAAGGTATAACGGTAGATGTTGTCAACGAACAACAATACGTCACGACCTTCGTCACGGAACTTCTCAGCCATTGTCAGACCTGACAGTGCTACGCGTAAACGGTTTCCTGGTGGCTCGTTCATCTGACCATAAACCATGGCCACTTTGTCGAGAACGCCAGAATCTTTCATCTCGTAGTAGAAGTCGTTACCTTCACGAGTACGTTCACCCACACCGGCGAACACCGAAAGACCCGAGTGAGCTTTAGCGATGTTGTTAATCAGTTCCATCATGTTAACTGTTTTACCAACACCCGCACCACCGAACAGACCTACTTTACCACCCTTAGCGAATGGACAAACAAGGTCAATAACCTTGATACCTGTCTCTAACAGTTCAGTAGTGTTCGATTGATCTTCATATGAAGGTGCTGCACGGTGAATAACATAACGCTCTTCTTCACCGATTGGACCCGCTTCATCAATAGGCTCACCTAATACGTTCATGATACGGCCAAGCGTGGCGGTACCAACAGGAACAGAAATAGGTGAACCTGAGTTAACAACCTCAAGACCACGACGCAGACCATCAGAAGAACCCATAGCGATAGTACGAACTACACCACCGCCTAGCTGTTGCTGAACTTCCAGCACCAAACCATTACAGGCGCCTTCACCTGTGATCTTCAGAGCGTCATATACCTGAGGTACGGCATCTTGCGGAAACTCTACGTCCACAACCGCGCCAATTACTTGGACAACAGTACCTGTGCTCATGATAAATCCTCTAAAACTTGTATTCGTTACCTAACCTAAACCGCAGAGGCACCTGAAACAATTTCCGACAGTTCCTGCGTAATAGCAGCCTGACGAGCCTTGTTATATACCAATTGCAAGTCGTTGATCAGCTCACCAGCGTTGTCCGTTGCCGCTTTCATCGCCACCATACGGGCAGCTTGTTCAGAGGCAATGTTTTCAACAACACCTTGATATACTTGTGATTCTATATAGCGAACCAACAGCGTATCCAAAAGTACTTTTGGATCAGGTTCGTAGATGTAATCCCAAGGATGTTTATTAGCCACTTCTTCTGATTTAGGCAAAGGTAGCAGCTGCTCGATCACAGGAGCCTGAGTCATAGTGTTAACAAATTTATTAAACACAATAAACAGACGATCCAGTTTGCCTTCGTTGTAAGCTTTAAGCATCACACGCACTGTTCCGATCAGATCAGCGATGCTAGGAGCATCACCTAAACCTGATGCATGAGCAGGCATAGTGCCACCGAAGCTTTTGAAAAACTGCACACTACGAGCGCCAATTGGGCAAAATTCAACTTCTGCACCTTGCTCTTTCCAGTTTTTCAGATCTAAAAGAACCTTTTTAAATAGGTTAACGTTTAGACCACCACAAAGGCCACGGTCGGTTGCGACAACAATGTAACCAACCCGCTTAGCCTCTCGCACCTCTAAATAGGGGTGTTTGTATTCGAGAGAACCTTGCGCAACGTGACCGATCACCTTACGCATGCTTTCCGCATATGGACGGCTCGCAGCCATACGTTCCTGCGCTCTGCGCATTTTGCTGGCTGCCACCATTTCCATGGCGGACGTGATCTTTTGAGTGTTTTTAACACTCGCGATCTTGGTTTTAATCTCTTTAGCGCCGGCCATCTCTACTCTCCAATCTGGACCTGAGGTGTCTTAAGACACCTCTATCATTGTTACCAGGTTTGGGTTGCTACGAACTTGTCGAGGCCAGCTTTTAATTCAGCTTCGATCTCAGCGTTATAATCGCCAGTTTCGTTAATAAGCTTCATTAAAGCAGCATGCTCGCTGTTCATGAACGAGAGCAGAGCGGCTTCGAAATCACCGACCTTCTTCAGCTCAACACTCTTCAGATAACCTTTTTCAGCTGCGAAAATAGACACAGACTGAGCGGCTACACTCATCGGAGCATATTGCTTTTGCTTCATCAGTTCGGTAACACGCACACCATGCTCTAGCTGAGCACGAGTTGCATCGTCAAGATCAGATGCAAACTGTGAGAACGCAGCAAGTTCACGATACTGTGCTAGTGCGGTACGAATACCACCAGACAGTTTCTTGATGATCTTAGTCTGAGCCGCACCACCAACACGAGAAACAGAAATACCTGGGTTAACTGCAGGACGTAGGCCTGAGTTAAACAGATCAGTCTCAAGGAAGATCTGACCGTCTGTAATAGAAATTACGTTGGTCGGTACGAATGCAGATACGTCACCCGCTTGAGTTTCAATAATTGGCAACGCGGTTAAAGAACCGGTTTTGCCCGTTACTGCACCTTTAGTGAACTTTTCTACATAGATTTCGTTTACGCGTGAAGCACGTTCAAGTAAACGAGAGTGTAGATAGAATACGTCACCAGGGTAAGCTTCACGACCAGGTGGGCGCTTCAGTAGTAACGAGATCTGACGGTAAGCAACAGCTTGCTTAGACAGGTCATCGTATACGATCAAAGCATCTTCACCACGATCACGGAAGTATTCACCCATAGAACAACCAGAATATGGTGCTAAGAATTGCAGCGCTGCAGCTTCAGAAGCCGTTGCAACCACAACAATAGTATTAGCTAACGCACCATGTTCTTCTAGCTTGCGCACTACGTTGGCGATAGTAGAGGCTTTTTGGCCAATCGCAACGTACACACACTTAATGCCAGAATCTTTTTGGTTGATAATTGCATCGATCGCCATCGCTGTTTTACCAGTTTGACGGTCACCGATGATCAATTCACGTTGACCACGACCAATAGGGATCATAGCGTCAACGGCTTTATAACCCGTTTGAACAGGTTGTGATACTGATTGGCGCTCAATAACACCAGGTGCAATCACTTCAACAGGAGAGAAACCATCGTTATCGATAGGTCCTTTACCGTCAATTGGCTCACCCAGAGTGTTAACGACACGGCCTAGCAAACCACGGCCTACTGGAACTTCCAGAATACGGCCAGTCGTTTTAACTTTTACGCCTTCTGCTAAATCAGCATAAGGACCCATTACTACGGCACCGACAGAATCACGTTCAAGGTTCAACGCGATTGCAAAACGGTTACCAGGCAGTTCGATCATTTCACCTTGCATCACATCGGCTAGGCCGTGGATGCGGATGATGCCGTCACTTACCGCAACGATAGTACCTTCGTTACGAGATTCGCTAACGACTTCGAACTGCTCGATCCGCTGCTTAATCAGATCGCTGATTTCAGTGGAATTCAGTTGCATGCTCAAACTCCCAATTACGACTGCAGCGTATCAGACAGGCGCGATAATTTACCGCGGACCGAGCCATCAATGACCAGATCACCCACCTGAATAATTGCACCGGCGATAAGCGCGGTGTCCGTGCTGCAATTCAGCTTAACTTTGCGTGCGAGACGTTTCTCTAGAGAAACACTAATATGCTGCTGTTGTTCTAAGCTAAGCTCAGTTGCCGAAACCACATTAGCTTCAACTTCTTTTGCCCACTCATTACGGAAATCTGAAAATAATTTCGATACCGTAGGTAGAACACTCAAGCGACCGTTTTCAGCCATTACCTTTATCAAGTTTTGACCTTGCTTATTGATTTGCTCACCACACACATTAATAAAAAGTGCAGCAAGTTTTGTATTGGCTAAAGCGCCATTAAGCAGGGGCTGCATGGTTTCGTTTTCACTTACCAGCGCGGCAAACGTGAGCATTTCAGCCCAGTTATCCACTGCATTGTGTTCAATAGCAAAGTCAAAAGCTGCTTTTGCGTAAGGGCGAGCGATGGTAGTTAATTCAGCCATGACTCTACTCCCTTATCAAATTTCAGCGACTAGTTTATCAACTATGTCACTGTGGGCGGCTTGATCAATCGAACGCTCAAGAATTCTTTCTGCACCTAAAACAGCCAGAGCAGCTACTTGCTTACGCAAGTCATCTTTTACGCGACTACGTTCATTCTCAATTTCAGCTTTACCCTGAGCGATAATTTTTGCACGCTCAGCATCGGCTTCAGCTTTTGCTTCTTCGACTATTTGAGCTTTGCGTTTATTCGCTTGCTCAATAATTTCGTTAGCAGTTACCTTGGCTTCTTTTAGTTGCTCGGTTGCTTTCGCTTGTGCCAATTCAAGATCTTTTGCTGCACGACCAGCATCAGCTAGACCATCAGCAATTTTCTTCTGGCGCTCTTCGATTGCATTCATCAACGGTGGCCACACAAATTTAATGCAGAACCACACGAACAGCGCAAAAGAAATTGCCTGGCCTAGCAGGGTAGCGTTAATACTCATAACGACAACTCCTTACAGGGTGCAAAATTAGCCAAGTTGAGCTAAGAATGGGTTAGCAAATACGAAGAATAGTGCAACACCCACTGCGATCATAGAAATCGCATCGAGCAGACCAGCAACGATAAACATTTTAATTTGTAAAGCTGGAGCCAATTCAGGTTGACGAGCTGAAGCTTCTAAGAATTTACCACCTAAGATAGCAAAACCAATAGCAGTACCTAGTGCAGCTAAACCAATCATGATAGCAACAGCGATTGCCGTAAAACTAATTACCGTTTCCATGTTATCTCCAATTTATATCAAATTTTTTAATAAAATTAATGTTCTTCATGCGCCATGCTTAGGTAAACAATCGTAAGCATCATGAAAATAAAGGCCTGTAACACAATGATCAAAATGTGGAAAATTGCCCAAGGCACAGAAAGTGCGAACTGAGCCCACCAAGGCATTAGTGCTATCAGAATAAAGATCAACTCACCCGCATACAGGTTACCAAACAGACGAAGCGCTAAAGAAATAGGCTTCGCAATCAAGGTTACTGATTCCAAAATAAAGTTTACAGGAATCAATGACCAATGATTGAAAGGTTGCAAGGTTAGCTCCTTAGTGAAGCCACCAATTCCCTTAGCTTTAATGCTGTAGAAAACAATCAACACAAATACACTCAAAGATAAACCGAGAGTGACATTGAGGTCAGTTGTTGGCACAACTTTTAGATAAGGAACACCTAAAAATCTGTTTGCAGCTTCGGGAATAAAATCAACAGGTATTAGATCCATGAAATTCATCAGGAAAACCCAAATGAAAATCGTAAGAGCTAATGGTGCGATGACAACATTTTTACCATGAAATGATTCTTTTGCTATCTTATCAACACCTTCCACGCACATTTCAACAAAACATTGAAGTTTACCTGGAACACCAGCCGTTGCTTTTTGTCCTGTTTTATAAAACAACCATAAAAACAGAACCCCAAGGCCTACTGAAAATAAAAGTGAGTCAATGTGCCAAGTCCAAAATCCAGCATCTTGACATGCATGATTAAAAGCAACTCCACCATCAGTAGAGCACATTTTCGCATTAGTCAGGTGATGCTGGATGTACTCAGAAGCATTTAAGGCTTCACCAGTTGTCGCCATGATTAATCTCACTTAATTTTGCTTGAAATATAAAGAGGCTGTAAAAGGTACTATGAGGCTTAATGCATAACAGACAAACAAAGATGTAAAATCTACATCTAACGTACTGAATACAAGTCCAAACAATACTATAGTTAACAGCAACTTTACCGCTTCCCCCAGGAAAAATGATTTAACAACTTTTCCCGATGAACTTGCCCCCATATGAGAGAAAGCAAAGGTTGCGAATACAAAATTAGGGAGTACAGCGATTGAACCACCTGCTAATGCAGAATAGCCAAACTGAACTCCCCACACAGCGAAAAAGAGAATTGAAGCACCCCCAGCGACCGCCGCCTGCATCAACACCAATTTATAGGCTGACCACTGGCCACGACGCGCTAAAACCTTACTCAATTCATCCTCTCCGCATTTATACTTTTTGTTTCGATGACCGGATGACAAATATCCGTATTTTTGTCGATGCACAAAAAGCTTGCGAAAGTATACCTTTTCACGCCTTCATTGCAACTTTGAGATAAGGAAAAACAACACTTTTAACGTGATATAGCGTCTAAACAGCCAAAATGTAAAATTAACATTTGTCACAAATTTACATTAAAAACTGTTAATCTACAGACCTTAATGAATTTTGCTAAGAATTCCGTCTAATTCAGCCAGATTCTGATAGTTAATTACAATTTTACCTTTGCCCTTACTGCTGTGAGCAATAGAAACTTTGGCACCTAATCTTTCAATTAACTGCTGCTCTAAACGACAAACATCTTGATCTTTAGTCGTAGTTTCGGCTTGTTTAGGCGGATTTAAGGTTTGGTTAATCAATCGTTCAGTTTCGCGAACGGTTAATTCCTTAGCTGCTACTAATCTTGCTAAATTTGTTTGTTCTTCACCCTCAATTGCTAACAAGGCGCGAGCATGACCCATATCGATATCGCCATACTCGAGTAAACGCTTTACTGGCTCATTTAAGCCATTTAAACGCAACAAATTAGATACACTCGCTCTGGATTTTCCCACAACATCGGCAACCTGTTGGTGAGTCAGTTCAAATTCTTGCATTAAACGTTGTAATGCAATGGCTTCTTCCATGGCATTAAGATCTTCTCGTTGAATATTTTCAATAAGAGCGATAGCAATTGCAGCTTCATCAAGCACTTGCTTAACAATACAAGGAATTTTATCAATACCAGCAAGTTGTGATGCGCGCCAGCGGCGTTCACCTGCAATGATCTCATATTGGGTATCATTCACTTGACGTACAACAATAGGCTGGATAATACCTTGATTACGTATGGAATGAGCTAACTCTTCTAATGCCTCAGGGGACATATCCTTACGCGGCTGATACTTCCCAGGCTGCAACAGGTCGAGATCAAGATGTATAAGTTCTTCATTTTTATCAATAACAGCCATTTCATCTGTGTGCTTTTTACTGGCAGCATGACTGTTACTCAGCAGGGCATCTAACCCTTTACCTAACCCTCTTTTCTTTAACGTCATGGTTATCCTTTACGCTTGCTTAGCCTGATTTTTCTGTTCTGAGCGGCGGATCATCTCACCTGCGAGTGCAAGATATGCCTTAGCACCTGCGCTGGATTTATCGTAATACATCGCTGGCGCGCCAAAACTTGGTGCTTCTGCCAGCCTCACATTACGAGGGATCACGGTGCGATATACTTTATCCCCAAAATGTTGTTTTAGCTGATCTGACACATCATTAGATAATCGATTACGGGGATCGTACATAGTGCGCAAAATCCCTTCTATACCCAAACCTGGATTAACAAAAGCGGCTAATTTGGTTATGGTATCGATAAGTGCAGTTAAGCCTTCGAGCGCAAAATATTCACACTGCATTGGCACTAGCACTGAATCTGCGGCAGACATCGCATTAACAGTCAGCATATTCAATGAAGGGGGACAATCGATGAAGATATAATCATATTGATCTTTTATCGGTGCCAAAGCATTACGTAAACGGATCTCACGGGCAAAAAACTCCATTAGTTTAATTTCAGCAGCCGTCACATCGCCATTACTGGCAATAAGATCATATTTACCCGCGGTATTTTTGACTACGATCTCATCAAATGGCTTATCTTCAACCAAGAGTTCATAAGCTGTATTTTCGACATCGTACTTATCGACACCACTGCCCATTGTGGCATTACCTTGTGGATCGAGATCTATCAGTAGCACTTTGCGTTTTGTTGCAGCTAATGAAGCAGCCAAGTTAACGCAAGTAGTTGTTTTTCCTACGCCACCTTTCTGGTTAGCCACGGCAATTACTTTACCCACAATATCACCCTGTATGTAAATTCTGGTTTATTGCCTACTTAAAAATCCACACAATAGGAGGAACTTTAAGCCTGTTATTCTTTGATAATCTTTAATAAATGACGCTGTTCATCGAGTTTTGGTACTTTAAGTTCGATGATTTCTTTAATAACAAATCCGCTGGGCATTTGTTGCAATTCTTCGTCGTTCAATTGGCCTTTTAACGCATAAAACAGCCCATTCTCAGCAGGTAAATGATGACACCAACTCAGCATATCTTGAATGGATGCAAAAGCGCGGCTCAGTACACCATCAAATTGTTGTTCAGCTTGATAGGCTTCGACACGGCTTTCAACTGAACTGATATTGCGGATCCCTAATTCAAAGGCCACTTGTTTTTGAAAACGAATACGTTTTCCTAAGCTATCGAGCAACACAAAGGTTTTATTTGGATTCATAATCGCTAAAGGAATACCAGGTAAACCAGGGCCAGTACCAACATCGATAAAGCGTTCCCCCTGTAAATGCTTTGATACGACTAAGCTATCCATAATATGACGGACAAGCATAGCCTCAGGATCTCTCACAGATGTCAGATTGTAGGCTTTATTCCACTTGTTGAGCATGCCAACAAAATCAATTAGTTGTTTTTTCTGCTCCGCTGTAGCGGACAGATTAATTTCGGCTAAATAAGCCTCTAACTGGGCTGATAACACTAAGCAACCTCAACAAAAATACGATTATAAATTCGAAGGCTATTATGAAGCCCTGAAACGTCGAAGGGAAGCCTGAATGCTTCCCTTCTGCGACCAAACTATCGATTAAGCTAGCTTTTACGCGCTCTTACGTAATAAGCCACGCTTTTTAAGATGCACAAGTAAAATTGAAATTGCTGCTGGAGTGACTCCAGAGATCCTTGATGCTTGACCTATCGTTTCAGGTTTATGGCTATTCAATTTAGCGATAACTTCATTTGATAAACCAGGAACTTCTTTATAATCAAGGTGTAATGGTAAACCTGTGTTTTCATTACGTACGGCTTTATTGATCTCTTCTTGCTGACGCTGAATATAACCAGAGTATTTTACTTGGATTTGTACTTGTTCAGCGGCCAGTGGATCTTCAAGTCCTGGACCAAAACCTTCGATCTGCATCAACTTGCTGTAATCCATTTCTGGACGACGCAGTAATTCTTCAAATGACGCTTCGCGAGAGATCGGCGTATTCAAGTGTGGGTTTAATGCATGGATCAAAGGTGAATTTGGATGCACCCATTGAGCACGTAAACGTTGTAATTCAAGTTCAATCGACTCTAATTTTTCACTAAATGCCGCCCAGCGAGTGTCATCCACTAAACCTAATTCACGACCTTTTGCCGTTAAGCGAATATCAGCGTTATCTTCACGGAGTAACAAACGGTATTCCGCACGGCTAGTAAACATGCGGTACGGTTCTTTGGTCCCTAGAGTCGATAGATCATCAACTAGCACCCCAAGATACGCTTCGTCACGGCGTGGGCACCAAGCATCTTTGCCCTGAACCTGCAATGAAGCGTTCATCCCTGCTAATAGGCCTTGAGCAGCGGCTTCTTCATATCCCGTTGTGCCATTAATTTGACCAGCGAAAAATAAACCATTGATCGTTTTTGTTTCTAATGAGTTTTTAAGATCTCGTGGATCAAAATAATCATATTCGATTGCATATCCTGGACGGACAATTTCTGCATTTTCCATCCCTTTGATTGAGCGAACTAAATTCAACTGTACATCAAAGGGGAGGCTGGTCGAAATCCCGTTAGGGTAGATTTCTGTCGTATTTAGCCCTTCTGGTTCGATAAAGATCTGATGTGAAGATTTATCTGAAAAACGATGAATTTTATCTTCAATTGAAGGGCAATAACGTGGACCAATACCTTCAATAACACCTGAATACATAGGACTTCTGTCTAAACCACCACGAATAATTTCATGGGTTTTTTCATTGGTATGAGTGATCCAGCAAGAAATTTGTTTAGGGTGATGGCTTACATCCCCCATAAATGACATTACGGGTAATGGAGAATCACCTTTTTGTTCTGCCATTTGCGAAAAATCAATAGTATTTGCATCAATACGTGGTGGAGTGCCGGTTTTTAAACGACCAACACGAATAGGTAATTCACGTAAACGATTTGCTAAGGCTATCGCAGGTGGATCGCCTGCACGACCTCCACTGTAGTTTTCTAGACCTATGTGGATTTTTCCGCTTAAAAAGGTACCAGTTGTCAACACTATTGCTGGTGATTCAAAGGCTAAACCCATTTGAGTAACAACACCAACAACACGATCGTTTTCGACAATCAAATCATCTACAGCTTGTTGAAATATCCGTAAATTAGCTTGATTTTGCAGTATATTTTGGATTTTTTGACGATATAAAGCACGGTCAGCTTGAGCTCGTGTCGCTCTAACGGCGGGGCCTTTGCTTGAGTTTAAGGTACGAAATTGGATCCCAGCATAGTCGGTTGCGATCGCCATTGCACCGCCTAAAGCATCTATTTCTTTTACTAAATGACCTTTACCGATACCACCAATTGCTGGGTTACATGACATTTGTCCTAACGTATCAATATTATGCGTTAGCAATAATGTTTTTGAGCCCATTCTTGCAGCTGCTAATGCGGCTTCAGTTCCGGCATGACCACCACCAACAACAATAACATCAAACCGTTCATGAAAATGCATGACACAACCTTTAATAACTTAAGAGACTAAACACGAGCCGAGTATTTTAGCATTTGCTTTGAGCTAGGTGAATGATCATTTTACGTTGAAAGATCGAATTGATCCGGACTAATAGATCTTAAGATCTTTATATAGATCTTCTTATTATGTTTACTATTAGGATCGCAGTTTTCTGTGCATAAGCCTAATTAGCTATATAAATCATAATATAACGAGATCGCGATCCTGTGATCTGCTAGCGATCTAACCTCATATAACATGGGGATAGATCGACTACTTATCCACAAGGAGGATCTTTAAGCTGATCCCTTTGTGAATAGCACAGAGGTTGATCAGATCTAAATAATAGCTTATCCACATATTTATACATTAAATGATTAATATGTGGATAAATATGATCTAAACTGTGTGTTATTCTGAATATAATCAAAATTTGATCTTAAATTATATCTTGCCATTGGCTTAACCATGCGAGGGCTGGGTCTTCTGGAACGGGATCTTGCTGTACATCGATCTGGATCTTATCCACAAATGCTTTTCCACCACAGCTTTCTATAGCGTAGATCAGTTTTTCTGGGCCTTGGCAGAAGGTGTCATAACTTGAGTCACCAATAGCACATAAAGCAAATTGTATATGGCTAAGATCAGGGGTGTGGAGCATTATTTCAGAGCAAAATGGTTGAATATTGTCAGGTAGATCGCCTGCTCCATGGGTCGAACAAACGATGATCCAAAGATGTTTAGAATCTAATTCACTCAAATTAGGGGAGAGATAAAGGCTAACTTGATGCCCTAATGCTTCTAATTGAGACATCATTTCATCGGCAATATATTCACTGCCACCTAATGTTGTTCCTACTAATATTGCTATGTTTGTCATTATTACAACTCTCTTGATCATTAAATATCTAGTATTTGATACTGTACTTGCTTAGGATTTTTTCCGTTTTTTGGATAAATTTGGCACAGCTAACATCTGGTCTGTTAGTATTCTTTGCTGCATATTCTCGCTTTAAATTCATAACCTGACAGTTTTTATAACAATTATAATAGGACAATCGATGACAACTCCTGTTCATGCGCCACAGTGGCCACGTCAAATCCCTTACATTATTGCCAGTGAAGCTTGCGAGCGTTTTAGCTTTTACGGTATGAGAAATATTCTAACACCATTCCTGATGACTGCGCTGTTGCTGTCTATCCCTGAAGATCTTCGTGGGGCAGTCGCTAAGGATGTATTCCATTCATTTGTTATAGGGGTCTATTTTTTTCCGCTACTAGGAGGCTGGATTGCGGATCGTTTTTTCGGTAAGTACAACACGATTCTGTGGTTGAGTTTACTTTATTGTGTTGGTCATGCTTTTTTGGCCATCTTTGAACACAGTATTCAAGGGTTTTATACGGGATTATTTTTGATCGCATTAGGGTCGGGTGGTATTAAACCCTTAGTTTCTTCCTTTATGGGTGATCAGTTTGATCAAACGAACAAATCATTAGCACAAAAAGCGTTTGATATGTTTTATTTTACGATTAATTTTGGATCCTTTTTTGCCTCATTATCTATGCCGCTTCTATTAAAAAACTATGGGGCTGCTGTTGCATTTGGGATCCCAGGAATATTGATGTTCATCGCTACAGTATTCTTCTGGTTAGGTCGCAAGCGTTATGTGCATATGCCACCCGAACCTAAAAATCCCCATGGTTTCTTACCTGTTATTCGCACTGCATTACTGACTAAAGTGGCTGGCCAAGCGAATGTGGGGCTAGTTTTAGCGTTAATTGGGTGTATTTCTGCTGCCTATGCTTTAGTGAATATTCCAACACTGGGGATTGTTGCAGGTTTATGTAGTGCGCTTGTACTACTGATGGGATTCACGGGTGTTGGTGCTTCGTTGCAACTTGAGCGTGCCAGAGGGATACATCCTGATATTGCGGTTGATGGTGTGCGCTCGGTGTTACGTATTTTAGTGCTATTTGCTTTAGTTACGCCATTTTGGTCTTTGTTTGATCAAAAGGCTTCAACTTGGATTTTGCAGGCCAATGATATGTCTAAACCGCAATGGTTTGAACCTGCGATGATGCAAGCATTGAATCCATTATTAGTCATGTTACTGATCCCATTTAATAATTTTGTGCTATATCCAGCTATTGAGCGTATGGGGATAAAGTTAACTGCACTGCGTAAAATGGGGGCGGGTATCGCGATCACTGGTTTAAGTTGGATTGTGGTAGGGAGCATTCAATTAGTCATGGATGGAGGATCGGTGCTCTCTATTTTTTGGCAAATTTTACCTTATGCTCTTCTAACATTTGGCGAGGTATTAGTTTCTGCTACTGGATTAGAATTTGCCTATAGCCAAGCCCCAAAGGCTATGAAAGGTACTATTATGAGTTTTTGGACTTTGTCGGTTACTGTCGGTAACTTATGGGTATTACTTGCTAATGTTAGTGTAAAAAGTCCGGCGGTCACTGAACAAATAGCTCAAACAGGGATCAGCATTACTGCTTTTCAGATGTTTTTCTTCGCAGGTTTTGCCATCTTGGCGGCATTGATATTTGCGCTTTATGCCAGATCCTACCAGATGCAAGATCACTATCGCCAAGTTGAATCTTAATTTAGCTAATAAGTGGCAATATTCAGTTCTAGATATAAAAATATTTATTATTGTTTGGTTGCGCCACTACATGATAGTAGTAAGCCAGCCGTTGTTAGGGCTAGCTTATTACTGTTCAGTGGGGATCGTAGGAGTCTTCACTCAGTATAGGTGTTTATCCTTTGGCCGTTTTGGAATGATTACGTCTTCCTAGCCAGGCACTCAAACGCTCTTGTCTGCCGATGACAAAGACAAAAAATGCCGGTACGAAGAATATTGCCAGCAAGGTGCCACTGAGCATGCCACCGAATACGCCAGTACCTATAGCATGCTGAGTTTCGGCGCTGGCGCCGCTCGCAAGCATTAAGGGCACCACTCCGAGAGTAAATGCCAGTGACGTCATCAAAATTGGACGCAGACGCAGGCGTGCAGCGGTCACTGCAGCGTCTATCAGCGTATGGCCCTCGGCGTGCAGTTGGCGGGCGAATTCGACGATGAGGATAGCGTTTTTTGCCGATAGGCCGATGATGGTGATCATTCCCACCTTGAAGAACACATCGTTAGGCATATCACGCAATATTACTGCCGTTACCGCGCCCAGCAGACCCAGCGGCACGACCAACATCACCGAAAGTGGGATCGACCAGCTTTCGTACAACGCAGCGAGTACCAGAAATACTACTAGAGCGGACAGCAACATTAGCAACGGTGCCTGCGCCGTCGATTGGCGCTCTTGCAATGATGCCCCCGTCCAAGCTATCGCGAACCCTTGTGGCAACTGCGCCACTAAGCGTTCCATCTCTGCCATCGCTGCGCCGCTGGAAACGCCTGCTGCCGCGCCGCCGGAAATACGCATAGCAGGGAAGCCCTGAAAGCGCATCATTTGCTGTGGTGACTCTTTCCATTCAGCCGTCACTACTTCCCGTAGAGGCACCATGCCACCACTTGAATTACGCACGCGCAGGCTGAGCACGTCGTCCAATTGCATTCGTGCCGTAGCGTCGGCCTGCAGTATGACCTGCTGCATACGTCCATTATTTGGGAAATCATTGACATACAGTGATCCCATGGCCGCCGAAAGTGTGCTGCTGACCGCGGCGAAGGACAGACCCATAGCCTCGGCTTTTGACCTATTGATATTCAGGCTAATGCTCTCACCGGGCGGTAGGCCATCTGGGTAGACATCGCTGACCACCTCGCTCTGCGCAGCCAGTGCCAGCAATTGTGTCTGTGCAGCTATCAATGCAGCCTCGCCCCGGTTAGCTCTATCCTGCAGGAACAGAGTGAAACCGGAGGATGTGCCCAGCTCGTCGATGGCTGGTGGCATCAGGCTCATCACTGTGCCTTCAACGTTATCAGCCATAGCTTGCTGCGCCAGTGCCGCTTCTTCGGCAGCCGTAGCACCATTACGCTGATCCCAATCTTTGAGCATAGTGAAGGCCATGGCTGCATTGGGGCCGGAGCCTGCAAAGCTAAAGCCCAGCACTACCATATTTGCATCCAGCGTTGGGCGCGATGCGACGTGCGCCTCGTAGGCTTTGACCACATCCAGCGTGCGCTCGCTAGTAGCGCCTGTGGGTAATTGGATGGAGGTCATGAAATAGCCTTGATCCTCTTCTGGTAGAAAGGACGACGGCAATTGCCCAGCAGCGAGGATCAGCACCATGCAGAGTACGGCAAATGCCGCCATCATACGTCCACTGCGTCCAACCAATCGTGCTACGCGTTCACTGTAGCCTGCGGTGAGGCGCTCGAACCTCCGGTTGAATGCACCGAAGAAACCGCCTTTTTGATGGTGATTAGCACTAACTGGGCGCAGTAGCGTGGCGCATAGTGCTGGCGTTAGGGTCAGGGCGAGGAAGGCCGAAAACAGAATAGACACCGCCATCGACAATGTGAATTGTTGGTAGATCACTCCCACCGAGCCGCTACCGAAGGCCATGGGGATGAATACTGCGGTCAGCACTAGCGTGATACCGATCACCGCGCCGGTAATTTCCTTCATCGCCTGTGAGGTTGCCTCTCGCGGCGACAGTCCTTGGGTAGCCATCAGTCGCTCAACGTTTTCCACCACCACAATAGCATCGTCAACAATAATGCCAATGGCCAGCACCATGCCGAACATGGTCAGCGAGTTGATTGAGAAGCCTGCCAGTAACATCACCGCGAAGGTACCGAGTAGTGCTATGGGCGCGACGATAGCTGGTATAAGTGTGTAGCGCAGGTTCTGCAGGAACAGGAACATCACCATAAATACCAGCGCCATAGCTTCAAACAGGGTATAGATTACTTTTTCGATAGACACTTTGACGAAGGGGGCGGTATCGAATGGCACTGAGTAGTTCATGCCAGCAGGCATACTCAGCGCCAGTTCGGCTAGACGTTCACGTACTGCAGAAGCTGTGCGTACAGCGTTGGCTCCTGGCGAGAGTTGGATAGCAGCACTGGTCGCCGCCACACCATTTTCACGGTTAGAAAATCCATAGGACTGAGCGCCAAGCTCGACCCGAGCCACATCACCGAGAACCAATTTTGCGCCATCGGCACCGGCACGTAGGACGATAGCAGCGAACTCCTCGGGTATGCTGAGTTGTCCTTGCACTGTTAGGGGGACCGTCAGTCGTTGTCCCTGTAAGACAGGTTCATCACCGAGTCGCCCTGGGGCTATTTGTGCGTTCTGCTGCTCGATAGCTGTAGCAAGGTCGTTCATTGTCAGGCCATAGGCGGTGAGTTTATTCGGGTCGACCCAGACGCGCATGGCTTGCTCGGCACCGAATAATTGCACGCGACCAACACCGTCGATTCGACGCAGCTCCTCGACAATATTGCGCGCCAAATAGTCGTTTAGCGCGATTTCGTCGAATTGGCCGTTAGGTGAGGTCATACCAATCATCATCAAAAAGCTTGAAGCGGCCGATTCAACCTGCAGACCGCTCTGCCGTACAACTTGAGGTAGGCGTGGTTCGACAGCCTTAATGCGGTTTTGCACGTCCACTTGGGCCATTTCAGCATTCGTGCCCGGTTTAAAGGTGGCGGTTATTTGTGCACTGCCCGAGCTGTCAACTGATGATTCGAAGTACAGTAAATTCTTCACTCCCGACAATTCGCGCTCGACTAGGCTTACTACAGAGTCATTAAGTGTCTGTGGCGTGGCTCCTGGATAAGCGGCATAAATGCTCACCGACACAGGTGCCACTGATGGGTAGCGGGATATGGGTAATTGTGGAATGGCGATGACGCCAATCAGTACGATAAATAAGGCTATCACCCAAGCAAATACTGGGCGATTGATGAAAAACTGCGGCATGGCGACTTCTCCAAATTTAGCGCACGACGGCGCTAAGTTGCTGATTAGCAGTAGTAGGTTGCCAAGGGCGCGCGACGACCTGCGCCGCAGGGCTTAGGCGTTCTATGCCTTCAACAACTATCTTCTGACCAGCGGTTAGGCCGGATATTACGTGATAGCGACCTGCCACCAATTCATCGACCTTAACGGCCACTGGTTGCACTTTAGCTTGCCCATCAAGCACCCACACTTGTGATTGACCAGCCTTGCGAGTCGCTGCCTGCTGAGGCACGTTCAGCGTCGTAGGATAGTAAGCTTGTGGAATGCGAGCTTTTACAAAGAGACCGGGCAACAGACGATGCTGCGGGTTATCTACCAGTACGCGCAGCAGTACATCGCCAGTACCTGCATCTACTTGAATGCCGGAAAATAAGATATGCCCTTGCATGCCAAGAGGCTCGCCACTACTGCTAAGGATCTCAACAGCCAACTCCGGGGCTCCAGAGTTGGCCTGCTGACGCATCGCCTTCAACATTGATGCTGGCAAACGTACATCAACGTACACTTGGTCGATTTGTTGGATCCTCGCCATGGGTGTGGTATCGGTCGGTGAGACCAATGCACCTTCACTCACTAATGCTTCATCTATACGTCCGGAGATTGGTGCCTCGACGCTGGCAAACTGTAGATCTAACTGACGCCGTGCCAGCGTCGCTTTGGTTTGGGCTACATCCGCGGCAGCCTGATCGCGCTGGGAAATAGCATCGTCATACATTTGTTGGCTGACGGCCTCGGTTTGTATCAAAGAGGCCAAGCGATCGGCTTCTTGACGAGCCCGAACCCATACCGCTTCGGCACGCAGTAACGCTGCCGCAGCAATATCGACATCCGCTTTAAATGGTGCTGGATTTATTTGGAACAGCACAGTGCCAGATGTTATCTCGGCGCCCTGTTCGAAGAGACGACCTTGCACTATGCCGCTAATTTGCGCGCGGATCTCAGCGCTGCGAACCGCAGCGACACGACCGGGCAGATCTTTAGTCACCAATAGTTCTTCGTTCTTTAGTGTCATCACTGACACTTGAACCGGAGCAGTTGTCTCTTCATCCTGTACCGCTGAATCACAACCTACCAATCCCAACACGGCAATTGCTACTACTAACACAAAGCTTAAGTGCCGCTGTTTGATGTACATAATCTACTCTCCTCAATGTACAGCGATCTCACTAATGGCGTTTTATCAAACGCTAGAGAACTAATGCTGAATTATGACGAGTCACTATTGCGAATTATTCGAGACATTGTGGAGAATGTATGGAGGGGGTGATAAAGTTCAACCATTTTAACGTTGGGGCAATCCATGTCTAATCTCAATGCGTCCGTAAGTTCTATGACTTCGGCACTGGTATTAATTGCAGAGGATGAAGCAGAGATTGCCGATATCCTTATTGCTTATTTGCAGCGCAGTGGGCTGCGAACTCAACATGCTATCGATGGTCACCAAGCGCTAGCTATGCACCAAACATTTAAGCCAGATCTATTATTGCTCGATGTACAGATGCCGAATCTCGATGGCTGGAATGTACTGAATGAAATTCGCTCCCGTGGTGACACGCCAGTGATCATGCTCACCGCGCTTGATCAGGATATCGATAAATTAATGGGGTTACGCCTCGGTGCTGACGACTACGTGGTTAAACCATTCAATCCCGCCGAGGTGGTGGCTAGGGTGCAGGCGGTACTGCGACGCGCCCGCACTAACACGCCTATAAATACCCAAATGTTGCGCGTCGGCCAGTTCCAAATCGACTTAGACAGCCACGAGGCTAGCGTAATCTGTAACGGTCAGCAGCAGGCACTGGATCTGACCTTGACCGAGTTCAAACTGCTCGCTTGCTTGATGCGTACACCGAAACGTGCTTTTAGCCGTGAGGAGCTGTTAATTAATTGCTTGCCTGAGGGCGATACTCAGGAACGCACTGTAGACAGCCATATCAGTAAGCTGCGTAAAAAGCTTGAAGCCCTCGATATTCAAGGAGTGCCGCTCAGTGTCTGGGGGGTTGGCTATCGCTTTGGTGGTGAAGTATGAGGCAAACACCGGGTTTGCGCAGGCAAATTATCCAGTCCCTAGCGGTAATGACGTTAGGCATCATTTTCCTGTCAGTGTTTGGCTCCTATGTATTCTATGCCATTGCGGTGGCCTACCTGCCAGGCAGTATATCTGAAACCTGGATGCCTTCTCAGATGGAGATGCTATGGATAGTTTGCACTATCATAGCCGCGTTGGGGATAGCGTTATTTGTTGCCATTCGCCTGTCACGGCGCATTCTTACACCACTGAACTCTGTGGCATATAGCCTACGCGAAGTCGCCCAAGGCAAGCTCAACGCGCGTGCGCGAATGGACCAACATGCGATGGGGGAGACGGCGCAACTGGTGAGTGACTTTAATGCTATGGCCGAGCGCCTAGAGTATATGACCCGCGAACGGGAGTTTTGGAACGCGGCAATCGCTCACGAACTTCGTACCCCTGTCACCATTCTGCGTGGTCGGTTGCAGGGATTAGCGGAAGGTGTTTTTAGCCCTAGCAGTGAGCTCTTCGAGGGACTGTTACGCCAGGTTGAAGGCCTTAATCACCTGATCGAAGATTTACGAGTGCTGAGCCTTAATGACAGTGGTCATCTAGAGTTACAGCGGGATGAGGTCTGTTTAGCCGAGGAACTTAGTGCGGTGATTGAGACTTTCGCTGCGGTGTTAGACGCTAAGGGACTTATACTGAAGCAGGAACTCGATACAAGACTTAAAGTTTACTGTGATGCTATACGAATACGTCAGGCGCTGATGGCGCTGCTGGAAAATGCACGCCAGCATGCTGATCCTGGCACTTTGACTGTAAGACTTTACAGCGTGGGAGCAAGTTGTTATCTAACCGTAGAAGATGAAGGCCCCGGTATCCCTGATGAAGCAGCAAGCTACATATTCGAGGCATTTCGCCGAGTTGATCCGTCTCGCTCTCGAAAAAGTGGTGGCAGTGGACTCGGTCTCGCAGTGGTTAAGACAATTGCTGAAGCTCACTGCGGCCACGTGGTCTGCCATCCATCGGGCCATGGAGGAACAATATTCGTTCTGTCTTGGCCTGTTAAGGCAAGTTTAAAAACCATTAAATCTACAATAAGGTAGCGTGCTTAGTTATTTATCTACGTATGATTCACGTTAGCAAGGGCTACATTGTGTAACTGTGTTAAATAATCTTTCTTTAAGGCTAGCTCTGTCCTTCAAGTTGATAATGTGCTCTGTTTAATCTAGAAAATTCAGATATTACAGGCCATTATCTATTAAGTCAGTGGGATAAATAGTTTCTGTTTCCGTTCATTAACTATTTTGAAGTTTGTGTTTTTGGTGCAACTTATTGATTTAAAATAATAATTTTACTAAGCCTCTTGCGTTTTATTGCCTCCATGCTTTTTTTATAAAGCAGAAGGTAATCATTAATCCCATCGGACACTTAATTTTGAGACTGTATGGTCAATAAATTAAGAGGTCTATATGAGTCTGAAAAATCACATAAGAGTTATCCGCAGGCATTTAAAGATGAAGCCGTCTTGATGGTGCTAGAGCAAGGTTATCAGCGACGCGCTTTAAGGTGACTACACAGCGAAAACACTCAGATGCAGTGGCTGATAACCTGTTAAATATGAACTTTAATCCAGTATCGACTAATAAGATTTTGACGGTCGTCTAAACCATTCTTGGTTGATCCCATTTCCAGCAGACGCTTGGCACGAATGGCTTCTGCTTTTTGTAATGTGGTTTTGTTGTGTTCGCGCGCAACTGCGTTTTTTGGCTTGTTAGAGAGGAACAGGTTTAACGTCTCATATGAGCATTTCTGAGCTCTTGAGCCGTAATAGTACACAGCCTGATGGGGCGCAGGCCATTCTTATCTGGTTCTCGTTTATGTATATTGATTTTCATTGGTTTTTATCATCTTGTGCGCCATATGTGCTCCAGAATTTATCTTCGGAGCACACGTGGCGCAAGAATCGACAAAACCCTTCAAATCACTTCCCACCAAATAAAATTATTTTAACATCATAATGTTGATTTGATTTGATTTGATTTGGTTTGATGCGTTTTACTCTTTTACTTCCCGATACAGAATGAGCTAAAAATTTTGCCCAATAGATCGTCTGAGGTAAAACGGCCTGTGATTTCAGATAGGGCGATTTGTGCCATTCTGAGCTCTTCCGCTAATAGCTCTCCTGCGAGGTAAACCTCTAATTGCTCTTTACCTAATTGAAGGTGGCTTGCGGCTACATCTAAGGCCTCAAGATGACGGCGGCGTGCGATAAATCCACCTTCTAAGTTACTTTGGTAGCCCATAAGTGACTTTAAGTGCAGTTTTAACTCATCAACACCGAGCCCTGTTTTGGCTGAGATCCGGTAAACGCTATAACCTTTTTCTTCCGTCATATCGAGGTTTTCACCGGTAAGATCGGCTTTATTGCGGATTACGGTTACCCCTAAATTAGCGGGCAGTCGATTGATAAAATCTGGCCAAATATCATGGGGATCGACAGCATCCGTGGTGGTGCCATCGACCATAAATAACACGCGATCGGCGCTGTTGATTTCATTCCAAGCGCGCTCGATACCAATTTGTTCAACGGTATCAGTGGTATCACGCAGGCCTGCTGTATCGATAATATGCAATGGCATACCATCTAAATGGATATGTTCACGTAGTACATCGCGAGTAGTACCGGCTATTTCGGTGACAATCGCCGATTCTTTACCTGCTAACGCATTTAATAAACTGGATTTTCCGGCATTAGGGCGGCCGGCAATCACCACTTTCATGCCTTCACGAATGATAGAACCTTGTTTAGCACTAGCTTGTACGGTGCTGAGTTTGTCGATGATTTTATAGAGTGCATTGGCAATTTTGCCATCACTTAAAAAGTCGACTTCTTCATCGGGGAAATCAATTGCGGCTTCAACGTATAAACGTAGGTTCGTGACTTGATCCACCAGCTCATGGACTTCCTTAGAAAACTCACCCTGCAGCGATTGTAGTGCGCTTTTGGCGGCCTGCTCGCTGGTGGCATCGATAAGATCGGCAATAGCCTCGGCTTGGGTTAAGTCGAGCTTATCATTCATAAAAGCTTGTTCGCTAAATTCACCGGGTTTGGCGATACGAATACCTTCAACTTCCAATACGCGTTTGATCAGCATGTCGAGGACTATTTGGCCGCCGTGGCCTTGCAATTCCAATACGTCTTCACCGGTAAAGGAGTTTGGCCCCTTAAAAAATAGCGCTATGCCTTGGTCTATTACTTGGCCTGTTGCATTTTTAAAATCACAATAATCGGCATATCGGGTTTTAGGTAAATGACCTAAAACTGCCATGGCAACATCAGTTGCCTTGTCACCTGAAATTCGAATGATGCCAACGCCGCCACGTCCGGGTGCGGTGGCTTGAGCCACGATAGTGTCAGTTGTCACGGAAATACCCACCAAACTAATATTTACCAATACCCTGTAAAGGAAAAGGCGGCTAATTAAGCCGCCTTTAGTGTCATTTTCACTTTATGCTTTGCTAAAGGTAGGGCTTATTTTAAGCCTTTTTTCTCAAGACCTGCATAAATAATCTTCTGCTGGATGATGGCAACAATGTTACCCACTAACCAGTATAGTACTAGACCTGATGGGAACCACAGGAAGAATACGGTAAAGATTACTGGCATCCATTGCATCATCTTCACTTGCATTGGATCCATCGTCGGTGCGATAGGTTGCATTTTCTGCATGATGAACATAGATACGCCCATCAGCAACGGCAGTATGTAGTAAGGATCTTGTACCGATAAATCGTGGATCCATAACATAAAGGGAGCGTGACGTAGTTCGAAACTTTCTAGCAATACCCAGTACAAGGCAATGAAGATTGGCATCTGTAAAATAATAGGTAAACAGCCACCCATGGGGTTAACTTTTTCTTTCTTATACAGTTCCATCATAGCTTGACCCATCTTCTGACGGTCATCACCAAAACGTTCTTTTAAGTCGGCAAGTTTAGGTTGCAGATTGCGCATCTTAGCCATTGAGGTGTACTGCGCTTTTGTTAGCGGGAACAGTAAACCACGAACGGTTAAGGTGATCAGGATAATTGCTACACCCCAGTTACCCACAAATGATTGATAGAACATCAATAACCAGTGGATTGGTACCGCTAACCACCATAGGAAACCGTAATCAACTACAAGGTTCAAGGTTTCTGAAATGGCGGATAGTGCCGCTTGATCTTTAGGACCAACATAGAACTGTGAGCTAATTTCTTGGCTAGCACCAGGTGCGATATCGTATACCGCACCGCGGAAACCAATATTCGCTAAACCGCCAGCACTGACACTTGAAAAAATAGTGTTACTGTCAGTTGCGGGGGGCACCCAAGCTGAAACGAAATAGTGCTGTAACATGGCTGCCCAACCGCCTAAAGTGGCTTGGTTCAGGTTGCTTTTGGCCATGTCATCAAAGTTGTATTTCTCGTAGCGCACATCATTTGTTGAGAACGCACCACCACGGTAGGTAGGCATCATCATACTGCTTTCAGATGGCTTGATTGTTTGTTTAATCTGACCGTACATCTGAACTTGCAGCGGTGCTGCTGAAGTGTTGTTGATTTTATAGTCAACATCTACGTTGAACTTACCGCGATGGAAAACAAAAACTTTAGTGTAAGTTACGCCATTATCGGCTACGTAGGTTAATGGCACTTCTAAGGTGTCTTGGCCTTCGGCTAATGTGAATTCAGTTGCAGAGGTTGTGAATGCTGCACGACCGTTGGCGCTGCTATCGATACCATCACGACCGATCAAACCGCTTTGGGCGATATAAGTGTAATCTTTTGTCTGCTCAAGCAATACAAAAGGTTGCTCTTTACCTTGTTCCATTTTGTGTGAAACTAGTGCAGCAAAGACGATGTCGCCACCTACAGGGTTGATTTGTACATCAAGCTGATCAGTTTTTACTGTGATAAGATTTTTACTCGCAGCTACTGCTGCTGGTACACCTGTATCAGCTTCTGGAACATCGGCACTGTGAGTGCTAGCCACATTCGCCACTAAGGACGATTCTGTTGCAACGGGTTTAGGAGCTTTGTCTGCTTGCCACTGTTGCCACAGCAAAAAGCTGACAAACAGTAGTCCTATGAGCAATATATTGCGTTGAGATTCCATAGCCTATTTATTACACCTGTCATTTTTAGGGGGGACGGGATCGCTACCGCCGGGATGTAAAGGGTGACATTTTAATATGCGTTTCAATGCAAACCAACAACCTTTCGCGGTTCCGTGCACTTTTATTGCTTCAATGGCGTAATGAGAGCAAGTGGGATTGAAACGACAACGAGGGCCCAGTATAGGGCTAATGAAGATTTGATAGCCACGAATTAACGTGGTCGCTAGCCATTGTAGCGGCGACTGAGTTTGCGCCATAGCTTTTCTATCAATTTGTTGATCTCTGCGTTTTCCATTTCCATCACGCCATTTCTGACAAGCACGACAATATCAAGATGAGGAATATCGTGCTGATTTAAACGAAAACTATCTCTGATGATACGCTTAATGCGATTACGTTGATTAGCACGCTTTACGTAGCGTTTAGCCACAGTAAGGCCCAGACGCGGATGTTGCTCCGAATTAGGAATAGCGAGCAAGGTAATTTCAGCAGAAGATGCTTTGATGGGGTTGGAGAATACAGATTTAAATTGCGCGGGAGTTAGCAAACGCAACTCCCGCGTAAAGGTATAGCTAGTCAACTAGTTATCCACTTATTAAGCAGATAAACGAGCGCGACCTTTCGCACGACGACGTGCAAGCACCTTACGGCCGCCTACAGTAGCCATACGAGCGCGGAAGCCGTGAGAACGCTTGCGCTTCAGGTTGCTAGGTTGAAAAGTACGTTTACTCATGATGGCAATCCGTCTTTGTTATTAGTGAACATTCCTTATCTCTGGTATAGAGGTAAGGGCAAAAAAGAGGCCGAATTGTAATCACTTTACTTGGTCCCGTCAACAACGAAAGTCGGTAAGTGGGTTATTTCTGCCAGTGTAGCTTTAGATCCATCCCCACTATACACCATAAGATGTGGATAACTCTGTGTATGGACACTACATATAGTAGTGTAGGGGATCTTCAACGAGATCAAAGGGGCGCCATTATAGATCAATGTGGATCGCTTAATAAAGCAGGATTTGCGTGAAATGTTGAATAAAAGGATCGTTTTTGATCTTAGGTGATCGAGGATATCCACATAGAATGATCTTGCTGGGGATAAATATTTTTTAAGGATAGCGATCCTTGAGATCTCGCTATAGAATACACCTCTTTTTGATGATCTTTTGGGGATAACTAA